>NZ_CP015453.1:2585498-3878247 GCF_003096095.1 Dietzia psychralcaliphila | reverse complement strand
CTCCTCTCGTCGACGTGAAGCGGTTCCGGGCGGCCATGGCGTCCGGCCGGGGCCGGGCACCACACTCTATCCACAGGCTCCGACCCAGGTCTACTGAGGTATCCACATGGTTGTCCACAGCTGTGGAAGGTAGACCGCTCCCGTCGTGACGGGCCCGGTCTTCAATCAATAAGGGTGGATGTGCTGCGTCGTGATTACGTTAGGCTGCCCGGGTGGGGCTCGATGATGAAAGACCGTAACAACACCGTGAACTAGTGGGCAACCCTCAAGATCAACTGGAGGGCGGATGTCAAGCATCCGCGATCCCGGCGTGTTGCTGTGGCCTGCGCGGTGGTGCCCGTGGTGCGAATGTGATTACACGGTTTGGTGGCGGGGGCTCCGTGCGCGTAATCTTGAGCAGTCTGTCGCGCGCCCGTGAGGTGCGCGGCGCGTCGTGGTACCGCCCGTCAGTGGTGTTTCGACGACACAGGAACTCGACCGGGCGCACGAGCGGCGCCTACTTCACGTGAGGAGCCAATCATGGCCAAGGGCAAGCGGACTTTCCAGCCGAACAACCGTCGTCGTGCCAAGGTGCACGGCTTCCGTCTGCGGATGCGCACGCGCGCCGGCCGCGGCATCGTCGGCGCACGTCGCCGCAAGGGCCGCGCTTCGTTGACGGCCTGACCCGGGCCGGGGTGGCGAGTGCTTCCCAGGACCCACCGGCTCCACCGTTCCGCTGATTTCGCGGAGGTGGTCCGGAAGGGTGCCAGGAAGGGCCGCCGGACGATGGTCGTACACGCCCACGTGGACTCTTCGGAGATCCGCGTGGGCGGTCCTCGTTTCGGCCTGGTCGTCAGCAAAGCCGTCGGTGATTCGGTGACTCGCCACCGCGTCAGCCGGCGGCTTCGTCACATCGCGTCCGGGCTGGTGGCGGAACTCGACCCCGACCTACTCGTGGTGGTGAGGGCCAACCCGGCATCGGCGTCGGCCGCTCACGCGGATCTGGTGCACGACATGAGGACCGGTCTGGCCACTGCCGTGGCGCGCGCCCGCGAGGCACGGTCATGAGCGAGGGCCGTCACGGCCCGGTGGCCCGGATCCTTCTGTGGATGCTCGACTTCTACCAGAAGGGCATCTCACCACTGACCCCACCGAGTTGCCGCTTCGAACCCACCTGCAGTAGCTACGCTGTCGAGGCCGTTCGCGTGCACGGCGCCTGGTACGGGACCTGGCTCTCCGTGTGGCGGCTACTGAGGTGTGGCCCCTGGACACCCGGCGGCTGGGATCCGGTCCCCGAGCCCCGCGCCCCCGACTACTCCGCGGATCATCCGCACGAGCATCCCGACAATTCCGAACGAAGCTAGGACTCAACCACCGATGTCGTTCATCACCGACCCTCTGGTCTATTACCCGATCTCCGGGATCCTCTGGTTCTGGCACAAGATCTTCGCGTTCCTCGGCGGCTTCCTGCCCTGGGTGGACTCGCCCGACTCCAGTGGGGCCATCTGGGCGCTGTCCGTGATCTTCCTGGTGGTGACCCTTCGTATCCTGCTGTTCTGGCCGGCGGCCAAACAGATCCGCTTCTCCCGCAAGATGCAAGAGATGCAGCCGCGGATGAAGGAGCTGCAGAAGCGGTACAAGAACGATCGCGAGAAACTCGCTACCGAGACCCGCAAGCTCCAGAAGTCGGAGGGGTTCAACCCGGTCCTCGGCTGTCTGCCGATGTTCATCCAGATCCCGGTCTTCCTGGGTCTGTTCCATGTGCTCCGGTCGTTCAACCGCATGGGCAACAACTTCGGCGCGCTCGGGATGACGGCGGAGGAGACGCGGAACACCGGCAACTACGTGTTCAACGCGGACGAGGTGCAGAGCTTCCTCGACGCCCGGTTGTTCGGCGCTCCCCTCTCCTCGTTCATCTCCCAGCCCATCGACCAGTTCCAGGCCTTCGTCGATCCCGGTGCCGCGCTGGACTTCGAGCGCTGGAACATCATCCTGGTCGCCATCCCGCTGATGATCGTCTCGGCGGTCACCACTCACCTCAACGCGCGGATCTCGCTGTCGCGCCAGTCCCCCGAAGCGGCGGCCAACCCGCAGGCCAAGATCATGAACCAGTTGATGCTGTGGGCCTTCCCCATCGGTATCCTGGTGACCGGCGCGTTCTGGCCCATGGCGATCCTCGTCTACATGGTCACCAACAACCTGTGGACCCTCGGCCAGCAGTACTACCTGTTCGAGAAGATGGCCAAGGAGGACGACGTCGCCGCCCTGAAGCGACGCGAGGAGCAGAAGTCCCTGGCGCCGAAGGTCGGTGTGAAGCCGGTCAAGCCGAAGAAGGTCCGGGGCGTCGCGACGGGTACCGCGGTGGCATCCGAAGATTCGGTCGCGGGTGGCCCGTCGGATCTCGACGACGACGAGGCGGTCGTCGCGCCGGGGGTCGTCCCGACGCCTTCGCCGGGGTCCGCACCCCGGCCGGGTCAGAGACCTCAGCAGCCCGGTGGTCAACGCACGCGGCCGGCTCAGAAGAGCGGTGGCGGCAGCAGTAAGAGCAAGAAGAAGAAACGGAAGCGCTGACCGCTGGTCAGTGAGACCACCGACAAGGTCCCCGATGCTCCGGCATCGGGGACCTTGTCCCATACTTGGGGGAAGTATTCGTCGGCCCACACGGGCGCGGCGGTCGGCGGTGATGACGGAGGCAGATCCATGTCGAAGAAGAACATCGAGGTGTCGGAGGAGCGTCTTGTCGAGGAGGGCGAGGTGGCCGGAGACTATCTCGAGCAGCTCTTGGACATTCTGGACTTCGACGGAGATATCGATCTGGACGTTGAGGGCGATCGCGCGATCGTGAGCATCGATGGCAGTGAGGATCTGGATCGTCTGGTGGGCTCCGACGGGGCGGTTCTGGACGCCGTCCAGGAGCTGACCCGGTTGGCTGTCCAGCAGGAGCTCGGCGAACGTAGTCGGCTGATGCTGGACATCTCGGGGTGGCGTGCTGCCAAGCGTGAGGCGTTGACCGAAGCCGGAAGAGTTGCGGCCCAGCGAGTTCTCGAGTCGGGTGAGTCCGAGGAGCTGGAGCCGATGACCCCCTTCGAGCGGAAAGTCATCCACGACGCGATAGCGGAGATCGAGGGAGTGTCCTCGGATTCGACCGGAGTCGAGCCCAATCGGAGGGTCGTCGTTCTTCCGGACTGACGGACCCGGTCCGTTTCAGGCGAGCGAGATGTGCAGGGGCGCGGGCATGGAGCTCGCGCCCCTGCGTTGTGTGATCGAGGTTGTGTGATCGAGGTGTCGCGCTGGCGACATGACTTACAGCGGTGTGATTCGACCGATGTTTCACGTGAAACAAGAGACGGTATGTCCCGGAAAGGGTTGTTGGAGAGATGGACGAGGACACGCGAAACAAAACGACACGTGACGCTGCCGATCAGTCGGTCCCGGAGCACCGCGTAGCAGACACGGAAGTTGCGTCACCGGAAGAGGCGACCCCGGTACCACCGAGTGGCGCGGGGTCCGTCTTCGGCGATCGCCTGGACCTCGCGATCAGATACGTGGAGACCCTTGCGACCGCTGGTCTGGAGCGAGGGTTGATGGGCCCACGCGAGCGTCCGCGGCTCTGGGATCGACACGTTCTCAACAGTGCTGCAGCGGCCGGCGAGTTCGCTGATGGTGAGACGGTGGTGGACATCGGCAGCGGCGCGGGACTGCCGGGCGTCCCGTTGGCTCTGGCTCGTCCTGATCTCGCGGTGACTCTGGTCGAACCGCTTCTCCGTCGCGCGACCTTCCTGCAGGAGGTGGTCGATGCGCTCGAACTCGATATCCGGGTGATCCGAGGCCGAGCAGAGGAGAAGGATGTCATCGCGAAAGCCGGTGGCGCTGACGTCGTGACATCCCGCGCAGTCGCGCCGCTGTCCAAGCTCGCCGGTTGGTCGGCTCCCCTGCTCAGACCAGGCGGCCGGATGATCGCGCTCAAGGGCGCCTCCGCAGCCGATGAGGTTGACCGGGATGCGCGGGCTCTCCGCAGGCTGGGTTTCGAGGACGTATGCGTGCAGATCGTGTCCGCCCCGGATGCGGAGGAGACGAGGCTGGTTATCGCGACTCTCGCGACTAGAGTGGGTACCCGTGGCTCACGCTCTCGCGCAGGCGGCCCCCGGCATCGTTGATGTCTGTCGGGATCGCACCCGGCGATGTCGGTTTCACGTGAAACACTGACGCCGGAGGCATCGAGGACGATGCACCGGGTTGCTCCAACAGGTAGTTGAAAGGTGACGGATGTCCGAAGACGAGACCCCGATCTTCGCCGCCGCACGGCAGGCGAACGAGGTACTCCATGGTGGCGCGCCCGCTTTGCCCAGGCCCTCGCATCCCCGAATCATCACCATCGCCAACCAGAAGGGCGGGGTGGGTAAGACCACTTCGACGGTCAACCTGGCAGCGGCCCTGGCGCTCGGCGGTCTGGGCGTCCTGGTGATCGACATGGACCCCCAGGGCAATGCGAGCACCGCTCTGGGGGTCGACCATCGCGAGGGTACTCCGTCGAGTTACGAGCTCCTGATGTGGGAACACGCGGTCGAGGACCTGATGCAGAGCAGCCCTCATGCCGAGCGCCTGTTCTGTATCCCAGCGACAATCGATCTTGCAGGTTCAGAGATCGAGTTGGTCGGTCTCGAGCATCGAGAGCACCGGCTCGCTGAGGTCATCAACAGCGACGACCTGGTGTCGCTGGGCATCGACTACGTTCTGATCGACTGCCCTCCCTCACTGGGACTGCTCACCGTGAATGCGATGGTTGCCGCCAGCGAAGTGTTGATCCCCATCCAGTGCGAGTACTACGCCCTCGAGGGCGTCGGACAGCTGCTTCGGAACGTCGAGCTGATCCAGCAGCATCTCAACACGTCACTGGAGATCTCCACCATCATGCTGACGATGTACGACGGTCGGACCAAGCTCGCCGAGCAGGTCGCCGGCGAGGTCCGCACTCACTTTGGTGACACCGTGCTCCGTACGGTCATCCCGCGAAGTGTGAAGGTCTCAGAGGCGCCCGGGTACGGCATGACGATCCTGCAATACGATGCTGGATCTCGAGGCGCGCTCGCCTACCTGGACGCGGCCAAGGAACTCAATAGCCGGGCAGACCGGCTCGCGGCGATAGCCGGGTCCGGCAGCGCAGCATCCGGCGCGGAGGAGAATCGATGAGTCAGCAACGCAAGGGCGGGCTCGGGCGAGGCCTCGCGGCGCTCATCCCGACGGGGCCGGATGAGGGACCACGCCTGGGTAGTGATGCCGCGGACGTGATCTTGGGTCCACGTGGCGGCGGGCCCAGAACCACTCCCCCACGTCCACGATCCGCCGGTGGAAGTGCGTCGGTCGGAGGCACCGGATCCCCCGGCGATTCCGGTCGGGTTCAGGGTCACACTGGTGTGAACGACAGAGGCGTGAACGAGAGAGGTGTGAAAGATGCGGCTGCGAATGATGCGGGTGCGCATCACGCAGATGTTTCACGTGAAACCGACGAACTAGTCGATCCCGGCGCGGTCTACCGTGAGATCCCCCCCTCGGCAATCGAGCCGAACCCCAAGCAGCCGCGGACGCACTTCGACGAAGAGGCGCTCGCCGAACTGGCGCACTCGGTCAAAGAGTTCGGCCTCCTCCAACCGATCGTGGTTCGTGAGATCGCCGATGGCCGGTATCAGCTCATCATGGGCGAGCGGCGCTGGCGTGCGAGCCAGCGGGCCGAGCTCACGGCGGTCCCGGCGATCGTGCGTCAGACCGAGGACCAGGATCTCCTGCGGGATGCGCTCCTCGAGAACATCCATCGAGTCCAACTCAATCCACTCGAAGAGGCGGCGGCGTACCAGCAGCTTCTCGAGGAGTTCGACGTGACGCAGTCCGAACTGGCCGCGCGCATCGGTCGATCACGTCCGGCTATCACCAACAGCATCCGACTGCTCCAATTGCCGACCGCGGTCCAACGGCGGGTGGCCGCCGGCGTGTTGTCCGCTGGTCATGCCCGGGCGCTTCTGGGACTCGAGGCCGGGGCGCCCGCGCAGGACGAGCTCGCCGCCCGGATCGTGGCGGAAGGTCTGTCGGTCCGGGCTACGGAGGAGATCGTCACCCTGGCGAACCGGGACGGCGCGGGTTCGACCCCCAAGCCCTCCCCTGCCCCGAAGGGGCGTCAACGGAATCCGGAGCTCGATGCTGTCGCGGGACGGTTGTCCGATCGATTCGACACCTCGGTGTCCGTGACGATGGGACGCCGCAAGGGTCGGATCACCATCGACGTGGGCGACACGGAAGACCTGCAGCGGGTTCTGACACTGCTCGAGGGCGGGTCGCCCGGAACGTCACGATGATCTCGATCCGCCCGCTCGACCTCTTCGCCGTGGACCAGCTCGGGCCCCGGGCTCGAAAGTGCGTGTACTGGCAGACCGACGGTCAGGCCGGGCAGGCTGCGCCGGGAGATCCCGAGTTCGAGAAAGAGGCCTGGATCTCCCATGTGTCCCTGGAATGGGGCGTGTGTGGTCAGATCGCCAGATACGGGGACCGCTCGACGGGCGCGGCGTTCTACGCGCCCCCCGGGATGGTTCCTCGTGCCGCGTGCTTCCCGACATCTCCGGTGGGATCGGACGCCATCCTGCTCGCCGGGATGAGCATCGAGCACGGCGCGCCCGCCGGAGCGCTCACGTCCTTGCTCGACGCCGTGGTGCTGGATCTCCGCAGGCGCGGTATCAAGGCTATCGAGGCGTTCGGGGTGACGTCCGGGCATACCGGGGAAGTAATGTCACGTGACACGTGCGGATCGGACTCGTGCATCGCGACGACCGGCTTCCTCATCGAACACGGCTTCACCGTGGTGGCCGAGCACGAGACTCACCCGCGTCTGCGACTCGATATCGAGAGTGAACACCTCTGGAAGGCAGACGTGGAGAGGGCGCTCGATCAGCTCTTCGCGGAGCGGGGATTCGCGACCCGAAAGCTGGGAGTGTTGTCCGGGGCGTCGGCCCGCAGCACGGTTGACACCCCCAGCGCAGGGAGTCAGTCCCGCTGACGCTGTTCGTAGTCGATCAGCTCGTTGACCGACATCGAACCGGTGGGATGATCGTCCTCGTCCAAGAGGTAGAGACGCTTCACCCCCACGAGGATGGAATCGATGATCGTGTCCTGCGCGGTCCGGTCCCCGAGGATCTGCACATCACGGGGATTGTAGGCGTAACCCAGGACGATCTGGATGGACGGCATACGGGTCATCCGGAGGAGTGGCCAACTCCGTCCGTGGGTACGACAGTCGCGGAGGTCGGTACGGCTGATGATCTCGCGCTGGATGAACCCCGACAGCGCCTCTCCGAGCATCGACTCCGCACCCAGGGAATTGCCGAAGTAGAACGTGGCGATGCCGTTGCCGACCGGGTTGGGATGCCGGTCCAGACGAAGCGAGATCATGAGATCGGCGTTGAACGCGTTGGCGATCTCCGCGCGCTCCGGGTCGGTGGGGATCATGGCCTCCGGCCGGGAGAGGAAGACCTCGACACCCGCCTGGTTCATCCGCTCGGACAGACGCCGGGTGATGTCCCACAACAACTCGGCGTCGGTAATGGTCCCGAGCGGGGTGTCCATGCGGATCGGGTTCTCCGAACCGCTGGGACCGGGGTCCAGGACGATCCGCTTCCCGGCGAGCATCGGGCCGGAGGTCCGTGCGCGCTCCCGCTCCACGAGGGAGGAGACGTCCCCGCCCTTGAACAGGGTCGAGAACCGGTTGAGCGTGTCCAGGGTCTCGGCGCCCACCACGCCGTCCGCGGGCAGCCCGCAGTCACTCTGGAAGTCGGTCGCGGCGACGTGGGTGAGGGGACCGAAGGTGCCGTCCACCAGACCCGCGTAGAAGCCGAGTTCCCCGAGCCGACGCTGGAACTGGGCTACATCGTCCCCGGCCATCGGCCGGGAGACGATGTAGCTGAGATCGCGGGTCCCGAGGACGTGGGTGGCGTCGTGTAGTGCGGCCTGGGTCGAGGGACCCACGATGCCGTCCGAGATCAGTCCACGGGCCTGCTGGAAGGCCAGGACGGCGGTCTCCAGGTCGGCGTCGAAGACCGCATCGGTACGAGCCAGAACGGACCCGGTCTGGGGTTCGGTGACCCCGACGGAATCGATGTTGTGTAGCAGGCCCATGCCCGCGAGGGTGGCCCGGATCGAGGCCACCTCGGGTCCACGGTCACCGCGTCGCCACGCCATGGTTCTCCTCCGCTCCACTCGACTGGGTACCCGGATGAACTTACCGCCTCCGGCGCGGACGTGCCCGGAGCGCACCCGAGTGGGGCGGGGGGTCTAGAGAACGTCGTCTAGCTCGGTACGCAGAGCGGCCTTGGACTTGGCACCCGTGATGCGCTTGACCGGCTTGCCCTCAGAGAACAGCAGCAGCGCCGGGATGGCGGTGATCTGGTACTCGGCGGCGAGCTCCTGGTTGGCCTCCACGTCGACCTTGGCAACGGTGAGTTTGTCGGACTCCGCCCCGGCGAGCTCGTCCAGGACGGGCGCCATCATGGTGCACGGGCGGCACCACGTGGCCCAGAAGTCCACCAGGACGGGCTTGGAGCCGCTGGCCGCGAGGACGGTCTCGGCGAAGTCGTCCTCGGTCACATCGATGATGTTGGGGGTGTTCACGGCCATTGTGGGTGGTCCTTTCGGGGAGAGGGGGTGAGCGTCCGGTGTCGGGCGTGTTCGGCGGGTGTCAGACCTGTTCGGCGAGCCAGCGCTCGGCGTCGATCGAGGCGGCGCAACCGGATCCGGCCGCGGTGATGGCCTGCCGGTATCGGTGGTCCACCAGATCTCCGCAGGCGAAGACGCCCGGGATCGAGGTCGCGGTGGTCTGACCGGTGAGCACGTACCCGTCCTCGTCGACCTCCACCTGGTCCCGCACCAGCTCGGAGCGGGGATCGTGGCCGATCGCGACGAACATCGCGGCGGTCTCGAGCTCGCTGGTCTCGCCCGTGACCGTATTGCGCAGGCTCAGGCGCTCGACGGAGCCGCTGGCTCCCGAGAGCACCTGGTCGACCGTGGTGTTGAGGACGAACGAGATCTTCTCGTTCTCCTTGGCCCGCTCGAGCATGATCTTGGAGGCGCGGAACTCCTCGCGTCGGTGCACGATGGTGACCGAGGAGCCGAACTTGGTGAGGAAGGTGGCCTCCTCCATGGCGGAGTCACCGCCGCCCACCACGACGATCGGCTTGTCGCGGAAGAAGAATCCGTCGCACGTCGCACAGGAACTCACGCCACGGCCGAGGTACTCCTGCTCTCCGGGGACGCCGAGATAGCGCGCTGCCGCGCCCATGGCGAGGATCACCGCGCGGGCGCGGTGCTCCTCCTCCCCCACCCGGACGATCTTGACCTCGCCGGCCAGGTCCATCGAGCTGACGTCCTCCATGCGGAGGTCCGCACCGAAGCGCTCGGCCTGCTCCCGCATCTGCATCATCAGGTCCGGGCCCATCATGCCCTCGGCGAATCCCGGGAAGTTCTCGACCTCTGTGGTGGTCATGAGCGCTCCGCCGAACTGGGAACCCTCGAACACCACCGGCTTGAGCTCGGCCCGAGCAGAGTAGATGGCGGCCGTGTAACCGGCCGGGCCGGATCCGACGATGATGACGTCGTGGAGGGTGTCGCTCATGGGTTCTTCGGGCTCCTTGGCGGGTGGGTTCATGTGGACCGGAAAGATCTGTGGATCTACTAAGGCGACAACACCCGGCGGGTCCGCGTTGTTCCCCGCGTCGTTCCCTCAGTCGGTGAGGGTGACTCCCTCGAGGAGCACGCTGAGCTTCGCGCGGCCGCGCGAGCACCGGCTCTTGATGGTGCCGGGTCGGGTGTTGAGCAGGTGGCACGCTTCGGCGACCGTGCAGCGCAGCATGTCCACGACGACGACCGCGTCGCGTTGGTCGGTGGGCAGTTCCGCCAGGGCCTCGGCGACGATGATGGCGTAGGCGGGGTCCTGATGGAAGTGATCCCGCAGCGAGATCTCCTCGTGCAGTCTGGGAGTGAGTTCCGAATGGGTGCGCAGGCGCTGGGCCCGCATCTTGTCCAGGCAGGCGTTGACCACGATGCGGTAGAGCCAACCCTGAACGGGGCAGGCGTGGCGGAAGGTGTCGGCCTTCCGGTACGCCGAGATGAGCGCGTCCTGCAGCGCCTCGGCGGCGTCGTCGCGGTTGAAGGAGGTGCGGATCGCCAGTCGCCACAGATAGTCGTAGTGGCGTCGGACGAGGGCGGAGAACGCGTCCTGGTCGCCGGCGATGTGCGCGTCGAGTAGTTCGACGTCCGTGAGCGGGGACCCGGCGGTGAGGGGGGACCCGGACGTGAGCGGGGAGCGTCCCATGACCGTGTCGCGGTCGTCGACGGCACTGGTGTTCACGGCCGTGACGTTAACGCGGCCCGCTCCGCCGTGGGGCTGTCACCTCGTGGCGCGGACCGGCGGCCCCTGGTCGACATTGACGTTGACGCTGACACCGAGGACGCCGACACCGACACCGACGCCAGGCGGGATCACCGGGTGAGCTCGACCTCGGTGATCGACGCGTCGTACGCCTCGGGCCCCGAGGCGCCCAGGCGGGTGATCCAGATGATCAGGTAGCGCGAGTCCTCGGGGTCGTCGATGGTCGCGGTCCCCGAGCCGTCGCGGATGGTCCCCTCGCCGAGCAGTGTGGTGTCGTCGAGCGAATCCGGCGAGGCACTGTCTGCGGCCCGGACCTCGAACTCCACGCCGTCGTCGTCCGAGTAGACCACGACCTGGCGGGCCTCCTGCTCGCCGTCGAGGGAGAACATCAGGCCCACACCGGGTTTGTAGGCGGCGCCGCTGTCGCCGAACTGGTTGCGGTAGGTGTCGGTGGACCACGAGGTCGACCGGTCCCCGTCGACGACATCGGGTGCGCTCGAGGAGTTCTCGGCCACGCCCGGCGACCCGGTGGGCTGCCAGGAGGTGACGTCCGAGACCGTGACGGGCGTGGACGGTGCCTCTCGGGTGGGCTCGGTCTCGGCCGCCTCGGGCTCGGGGGTCGCTGCGGAGCGGCTGGCCTGGGCGGCGCGCTCGATCGCGTCGAGTTGTTGTGACAACGGGGTCTCGTCGCCGCCGCCGGCGAGTGCGCCGAGCAGCCAGGCGGACAACAGCGCGATCACCACCACCGCCGCGGCGCTGGTCCCGGCCATGATCTGCCAGCGTCGCCTCAGGGTCTGCTCGTCCGGCTGCTCGTCCGTCCGGGTGTACGGCTGGTCGGACGACGCCGCGTGCGGTTCGGTGTGTGACGCCGGCGGCGTCACGGGCTCCCGCCCGTCGCGGTGGAGACCGGGCGTGGACCCCGGGTGAGCGGGGGACGGCGCTGTGGAGAACGGCGCTGTGGAGAACTGGGCTGTGGAGAACTGGGCGGCAGGGAATTGTGCTGTGGAGGACCGTGCTGTGGAGGAACCGGAGCGGGAGGACGCGTGGACCGGTCCGCCGACCCGCTCGTCGATCATCGCCCGGACCGTGGCGGCCGAGCTCACCGACGTCCCGTCGAGCGACCGCATGGCGAGCACGGCGGAGTCGGGTGGGACCCCGGTCCCGATGACGGTCGGGTCGAGTGGGGCCTCGTCGTCGTCCACCGGGGCGCCCTCGGGGCGTCCGTCCAGCGGCTCGTGGAGGTCCGACCCCTCGGGTAGCGGTCCGGGCCACTTTCCCGTGAGCAGGGTGTAGAGGACCACCCCGAGTCCGCGGACGTCACTTCGGGTGTCGGCGTCTCCTCCGACTCCGGGGAACGCCAACAGGGCGCGCCCGTCCTCGGTGACGCGGATCCGGTCCGGGGAATCCAACCCCAGGATCAGGCCGTGGTCGGCCGCGCGGGCGGCGGCGTCGGCGAGACCCCACATCGCGGCCACGGCCGAGTCGGGATCGGGGTCACCGACGGCCGCGGCGAGGCTGCGCCCGGGGACCCATTCGCTCACCACGATGCCGCCTGCGCGGCCGCGGATGACGTCCAGGACGCGGGCGAGGCCGTCGGCGTACACACGGGTCAGTGCCACGGTGCGGTCGAGGACACCGGTCGCGGATCCGGGGGGTTGTTCACCGGGTAGCGGGTCCACGAAGGTCAGGGCGACCTCGCGACCGAGACGCTTGTCCCGGGCCCGCCAGAAGGCCTGCCCGGCGACGCCGCCGTGTGGTTCGAGGAGTTCGTACCGCCCGCCCGAGACCAGTCCTCCGACGGTCAGTCGCGGAGGCGTCCACGGGGTGCCCTGTGCCGGAGCTCCGTTGCCATCGCCCACCCGTCGACCTCCTCGATGACGCTCGATGACGCGGTCGTCCAGCCGGCCGGACCGCCCCTGATCTCCTGAGTGTACGGACCCCCCGTCCCGGGACACGACTATCGCCTCAGACGTCCCACGAGGCCGCGGATGACGGGCGCGACAGCGTCCAGCTCCGGCAGGCGTGACCGCGACAGGATCACCCCGGTGACGACGAGGGTGATGACCGCGGCGAGCCCGGCCCGGAACACGTAGCCGATGCTGCCGACTGCGTCGGTCAGCACGTCCAGGGGCAGGACGTTGTCCACGGCGAGGGCGACGAGCGCTCCGACGACCGAGGCGCCGAGAGTCCAGACCGCCGACTTCGCGGTCTCGCGTCCGCGCAGGGAACCGAGCCTGCGGCGCAGCAGGATGTACCCGGCCACCGCGCCCACGACCCAGCCGATCCCGTTGGCCAGCGCGAGACCGATCACGACGTGCGATCGTTCGTCCGCGACCAGCGGGACGAGGAGCGACAGGACCACGCGGACGACGGTGATCGCGAGGATCATGATGGTCGGGGTCCAGTAGTCCTCGCGCGCGTAGAACACCCGCTGCTGGAGCAGGACCACCGCGTACGGGATCAGGGTGAACGCACCGAAGGCCAGGGTGAGACCGAGGATGTCGGCGTTCTGGGCGTCGAAGTTGCCGTAGCGGAACAGTCCGGTCGCGATCGTCGGGCCGAACGCGGTCATGAAGGCGATGATCGGAAGCAGGCCGAACAGGGACAGTCGGGTGCCCAGCGAGATGTCCCGCACGACCGCGTCCGTCCGCCCGGCGACGCCGTTGTCGGCCAACCGCGGATTGATGGCCGTCAGCAGCGTGACCCCGATGATCCCGTAGGGCACCTGGAGAAGCAGCCAGTACGTGCCGTAGATGGCGATGGCCGCCTCGTCCGCGGCGGATCCGATGCGGTTGGTCATGACCAGACCGACCTGTGAGATGAACACGTAGGCCAGCCCGGCGAGGGCGTTGCCCCCGAACTGACGGATCCGGGGGTCCAGGCCCCACTGGGGGCGCAGGACCACGCCGGCGCGGCGCAGCGCGGGCAGGAGGACCGCGGCCTGGACCACCACACCGAGGGTCGTGCCCACGCCGAGCAACAGGATCGGGGCGCTGAGCAGGTTGACCGGAGCCGCCGGGTCGATGCCGCTCCCGACCACGGCGAACAGCGCGAGGGTTGCGATGGCCACCAGGTTGTTCCACACCGGGGCCCACGCCCCGGGCCGGAAGATCCCGTTGTAGTTGAGCACGGCGAGCATGACCGAGAAGACGCCGTAGAAGAAGATCTGCGGCAGCAGCAGGAAGGCGAAGGCCGTGGCCAGGTCCGTGTTGACCTCCCCGTCCCCGAGGTTGAGCTCGGTGAGAAGGGGCGCACAAGCCACGGCCACCACCGTCGCGACCAGCGCCAACAGCGCGGTCGCCGTGAGCAGGCGTCGGATGAACGACACCCCCCCGTCCGGGTCCTCCTGCGCGGCCCTGGCCAGCAGGGGCATGAACATGGCGGTGAGTACCGAACCCAGGACGAGCTCGGTGATCATGTTGGGCAGCGTGTTGGCGGTGTTGAACGCCGAGGCCACGGCGGGGCCGAGAATGGTGAGGATGAGGATCATCCGGACGAAACCGGTGATCCGGCTGGCGAGGTTGGCCACGGCCATCGACCCCGTCGACCGCATCACCGAGGCGTCGGAGGAATCGCGGGTGGTGGTGCCGGTCCCCCCTCCCCGGGTCACCGGGCCCGGACGGATCGGGACCACCGGGTCGACGGGTAGCGAGTCGGGCGCGAACGAGTCGGCGACCGGCGGCGGCGAGACGGGGCGTGGCGACACGCAGCTCCCGGGTTCGCGCCGGCGGCCCCGCAACCCGGGATCCGGTCTACGCAGCTCGGGTTCGGGGGAACCCTGCTCGTCGTTCAAGGTCGGTGCCCTTCGTCCGCGGGGTCGAGGATGCCCCGACGGTAGCGCAGGTACCGGCGACCTCCCAGGATGAGGGCGAGGGCGGCCGCCGCGATCGCGAAGCCCTGCGCGACGGGATACCCACCGGACTGGACCGAGAGTTCGACCGGGGCGGACAGTCGGGTCCCGTCCGGTCCGTGGAGAGCGAAGGTCACGGTGTGACGGACCCCGCCCTCGGAGTCGGACTGTGTGGGGACCTGGAGGGTTCGGGAACCGGCGGCCGGGATCTGGATGAGGCCGACCGGATCGACCGTGATGTCCTCGGGTGCGGTGACCGTCACGTCGACGCGCACCGGGAACGGTAGGGCGTTGCGGATCACCAGCATGAGGGGGCTGTTGGGACTGGCCATGGTGAACACGCTCCCCGGGGTCAGGAGGTCGACGCGCGCGAGCGACGCGGACACCGTCTCCCCGAGTCGCGCCAGCCGGGTGGCGCTGCGCTCCCGGGCGGCCGCACCGGTCCCGGATTCGAGGGTGAGACCGTCACCGCCGGCCCGTCGACCAGTTACCGAGAGCACCCGCAGGGCGTCACCCACCAACGGGTCGAGGTGTGCGGCCGCCCCCGCTGAGGTCGGGTCGGAGGTGTCCACCAGAGACCGGAGGGTGCCGGTCCCCCGGAGTGCCCCCGTCAGTCGACGGACGGTGTCCCCCCCGGGGTCGTCCGCGAACGGGTCGGCCGTCCCGGGGTCGACCGCACCGGTGGGATCGTCTGCCAGGCTCCCCTCGGGAACCGTGACGGGCCCGGTCAGCAACTCCGTGAGTGGAACCGCCCGCATGCGGCCGGCGGAGAGCTGGTCACCGAGCGTCTCGAGCAACGAGCCCGCGGCCTCCTCATCGACGCCCCAGACCTGCGGCGGAACCGCGAGGACCCCCTGCTCGGCGACGGTGTCGGTGGTGTCAGCGGTGTCGGAGGTGTCGCTCCGGGCCGGACCCGGCTGCTGCGCACCGGTCGGGGCGGTGGCTGCGGCAGTGGCCGCGGCGTCGGCGGCGTCGATCACCGGGGCCAGCAGGGCCGCCCGGGCGTCCTGGAGGCGCGCGACCGGGGAATCGGCGGCGAGCCAATACCGGGTGTCCGGGTCCGAGTAGCGGGGGTTCTCCGGGAACTCACCGGTCGCGGCGAGGGCGGTCCCCACCGTGGCCGAGTAGGTGAGCGCCCGCCCGCCGTCCGTGCCGGCGAGCCCGACCATCCCGCTCGTCGGGACCACTCCGGTGTCGGTGCGGGTGGACGGGGTGGCGACGATCGCCGTGTCCCCGGAACCGGCCAGCGCCTGCGCGGTCGCGGGCGCCAGCGTGCCCGAGGCGGGGACGAGCACATCGGGGACCGGGGCCACGTCGAGGATCCGCTCCACCGAGTCGGAGCGATCGAGCGCCGCCGAGGTCAGGGTGGTGTCACCGATGGTGGACACCGTGTCGAGATCGGCCTGCGCGGCCGGCAGGGTCACCACGCAGGAACCCTCGGCCAGAGCGCGGAGCTGGTCCAACCATCGGGAGGCGTCCGCGACCACGGCCTCGTCGACGGGTGTCGGTGTTGCCCCGTCGTCGGCCCGATCCCCGTCACCCGGATCGCGGGCACCGCTCCCGTCGTCGATCACGACCGGCCGACCGTCCGCGAGCTCGGCCACCGTTCCGAGGAGATCGGGATCCACCGCGATGCACGTCGCCCGGCGCAGCTCCTCACCCCCGGGTCCGTCGAAGGCGGCGGACGCAGCCCGGACCAGACCGGTGAGTCGTCCCTCCTCCGAGAGGTCGCCGAGCAGCGATCTGTCGGTCAGTGCCACCACCGGTTCGGGGCCGGCCTCGCCGGGTACGAGGGCGATTCGTGAGGGCGCGGCGGCCAGGGGCCAGAGCATGGTCAGCGGTACGGGTGTCGGGCCCGGCACGCCCGCCGACGTGCTGGCGCCCACCTCGTCGTCGTCGACGCCCGGGAGCGGCGCGGGAGGTGGTGCCTCCAGGACGGGGAGCAGGGTGCGGGCGTCGTCGAGACGCGCCGGCGACCCGCCCTCCGGGGTGCCGTTGACGTTGACCAGTAGCGGGTAGACGCCCGGCTCGGTGAGCTGCAGGTCCGGGCCCGGGTTGCCGGGTACCTCCCGCGCGGGCATCGAGACCCGGTAGGGCACCGACTCCCCGGGGGCGAGGGTCTCCGCCGCCCTGAGGAACTCCCCCTGGACGGGGAAGGAGGGCTCCGACCACACCAGTGGCTCGCGCACCGACTCCGCGTCGGCTGCGCGGGGGCCACGCTGGAGACGGACGTCCACCGATTCCAGTGACACGTCGCCGACGTTGCTGATCGTGCCCGACACGGTGACGGTGGGGACCCCCGCCTCGGTGCCGACGGCCAGCTGTCCCCCGGCCCCTGCCCCGTCGAGGACCCGGGGCGTGATCTCGTCGATGGTGATCCGGGCGAGGGCGGGTGCCGGGTTCGGGATGTAACCCGCGTCGATCGCCTGCTCCGGGGTGACGGCGCGGACCGGCTGGACACCCCACACCGGGGCCGATGCCAGTGCCGCGCACAGCGCCACCGGGACGACCGCCCGGACGAGCCGCCCACCCGGCCGCCGGTTCACGGCCGTGACTCCTCCGGATCGTCCCCGCGCGGTGCGTCCCCGCGCGCGGGTTCCCGTCGGGGACCGCTCTCCCGCGCCCCGTCAGCGGATCGCCGGACCGGTTCGGGGCCGCCCGAGCGCCGGGACGGGTCGACCACCTGTGAGCTCTGCGGCACGGGGGACTCCCCCGCCAGTTCGGCGCGCGCGAGGTCGGGCAGGAGTGACCGGGCGGCCTCCACCAGCCTCCGTTCGTCCGGATAGGCGAGCCGCCTGGGGAGATGGTCGAAGGCCACCCACGCGACCTCGGTGATCTCCGGGTCCTCGTCGCACAGGTCGCCGTGGTCGTACCGGATGAGGTGGTGGTGGACGGTCTTGTGGATCCTGCGGCCCTCGGCGACGAACCAGTAGTCGATGGTGCCGAGCGGGGCGAGCACCGTCCCGTCGACGCCCGTCTCCTCGAGCACCTCGCGGCGGGCGGTCTCCTCCACGGTCTCGCCCGGTTCGATATGGCCCTTGGGCATCGACCACAGCATGCGGTTACGCCGGTCGAGGCGACCGATCAGCGCGACCTCCAGACGGGACAGATCGGGTTCCGATCCCGCGGCGGCCGCCTGCTCCAGCCCACGCACGACCAGGCCGCCCGCGGAGGTCTCGAGCACCGTCCGCAGGCGCTGACCGTTCCGCGGGTGCCGCCCTCCCCCCCGACCACCCCGGGGGTTCTTGGTGCCGGTGCCCTTCGCGCCGGGCTTCCCGCCCGGCTTGGAGCCGGACTTGGCGGGGTTCTTCGCCCCGGACTTGGCCGGTGAGGCGGCGCGGGTGGTGTTGGCGGTCGCGGACTGGCCGGGCCCGGACCTGGGCCGGTTCTGGTTGCGTGGATGGCGCGGGGACTGGCGGGCCGAGGTGGCGCCGGCCGTGCCGTCACCCGACCTGACCGTCTGTGTGGACTGTGTGGGAGCCCCGTCGTCCGAACCCGGGTCCTTCCGCTGGGCCTCGGGAGCCCTGCCCTGGCCGCCTCGTCTGCCCCGGCCGCCACGGCGGCGGCGGCGACCCTGGCGGGCCTGGCCGTCCCCGGACTGCGCGGACGGACCGGACTGACCCGGGTGACCGGACTGCGTCGGTTGACCGGACTGACCGGATTTGCCCGGTTGGCCGGACTTGCCGGAGTGCTGGCTCTTGCCGCCCTGGGTCTTCTTCTGCCCCTGCGCGGCCCGCTGCCCGTCAGAGCTCTGCCCGGTGCCCCGCTCGCTACTCTGACCAGCGGGATTGGAAGTATGGGCCCCGGATCCGGCGGGCCGGCGCGCGCGACGCCGCCGCGGCGGGTTAGCGCGCGGTTCGACGGGGCGTTCGGCTTCGGACACCCATTGATGCTACCGGCCGGTGTTGCGTGTTCCGTAAATCGTCGGCGTGCCGCCCGCGGATACGCTCAGGGCATGTGGTGGCGGGCGGGCCACGGCTAGAGTCCACAGCATGAGCTCAGGATCCGCAGGCCACGCCCTGGTCCTCCGTCACCGGGCCAAGCCGGGGCGGCGGGACGAGCTGGTCGAGGTGTGGCGCAGACACATGCCGGAGGCGGTGCAGGCGAACGACGGGCACCGGGCGTACATGTTCTGCGCGTCCCACGCCGACCCCGATGTCCTGGTGGTGTTCCAGCAGTACCGCGACGCCTCCGCGGCCCAGGCATTCCTGGGCAACCCCGCGTACCTGGCGTACCTGGAGGAGTCGGGTGACCTGTTGACCGGTCCACCTGAGGTCGAGGCCGTGGAGCCGCTGTGGTCCAAGGAGGCGGGACCGACTCGGTAAGGTCTCCGCTGTGACAGCCCGAAATCCGCACCCAGACCCGCGCGCCTCATCGGACCGACACGACGCTGCGGTGTTCTCGGGACTGCAGGACGGGCCGGGTACCCCGCCCGACCCGGCCGAGTTCGAGGCGCGGCGGGTGCGTCTCCTGGCGGGCGCCCAGACCACGCTCAACGACCACGCGGACCTGCTGGCCCCGCTCGCGGCGGCATTCGGCGACGCCGGCCACGAGCTCTACCTGGTGGGTGGCAGCGTGCGCGACGCCCTCCTCGGCCGGCTCGGTACGGACCTGGACTTCACCACCGACGCCCGACCCGACACGGTCCGCGGAATCCTGGAGAACTACGCGGACACGGTGTGGGACACCGGGATCGAGTTCGGCACCCTGTCGGCCGTCACGTACGACGCCGCCGGGATCGAGCAGCAGATCGAGGTCACCACGTACCGGGCGGACTCCTACGACGGGGTGTCCCGCAACCCCGAGGTGGTCTTCGGCGACACCCTCGAGGGCGACCTGATCCGCCGCGATTTCACGGTCAACGCCATGGCGGTGCGGCTGCACCCCGACGGACGTCATGAGTTCTGCGACCCGCTCGACGGTATGGACGCGCTGCTGGTGGGGCTCCTGGACACCCCGGCCGCACCGGAGCAGTCGTTCGCCGACGACCCGCTGCGCATGCTGCGGGCCTGCCGGTTCGTCTCCCAGCTGGGCTTCTCCCTCGCGCCGCGGGTGTTCCGGGCCATGACGGAGATGACCGCCGAGATCGACAGGATCACGGTCGAGCGGGTCCGCGCCGAGCTCGACAAGACCATCCTGGGCGACTACCCGATCGACGGCATCAACATGCTGTGCGAGGCCGGACTGGCCGACCGCGTGCTGCCCGAGGTCCCGGGCATGAAGCTGGAGCGCGACGAGCACCTGCAGCACAAGGACGTGTACTGGCATTCGCTCACCGTGCTCAAGCAGGCCATCGACCTCGAACCGGCGGGGCCGGATCTGGTTCTCCGCTGGGCGGCACTGTTGCACGACGTGGGCAAGCCGGCCACGCGCGCGGCCAAACCCGGCGGCGGTGTGACGTTCCACCACCACGAGGTGGTGGGCGCCAAGATGGTGCGCAAGCGGATGCGTGCGCTCAAGTACTCGAAGCAGATGATCGAGGACGTCTCGGGTCTGGTGTTCCTCCACCTGCGCTTCCACGGCTACGGCGAGGGGCAGTGGTCCGATTCGGCCGTGCGCCGGTACGTCTCTGACGCGGGCGACCTGCTCCCTCGTCTCCACCGCTTGGTCCGGGCGGACTGCACGACCCGGAACAAGCGCCGCGCGGCCAAACTCCAGGCCAGCTACGACTCGCTGGAGCACCGCATCGCCGAGATCGAGGAGAAGGAGGACCTGGCGCGGGTCCGGCCGGATCTCGACGGCAACGAGATCATGACGTTGCTGGGTCTGGCGCCGGGTCCCGACGTCGGTCGCGCCTGGGCGTTCCTCAAGGAGCTGCGCCTGGACCGCGGCCCGCTGGACCGCGACGAGGCCGAGGCCGAACTCGTCCGATGGTGGGCCGAGCAGAATGGCGGTCCGCAGAACGACCACCAGCAGAACGACCGACCGCAGAACGGCGATCCGGCGTGATCGGCCACGCGGTCGACCGCTACCTCGCCTCGACCGCCGGCCGGATCGTCGCCGCCGTGCTGGCTCTGGTCGGCACGGTGCTCCACACGGTCGGTCTCCCGGGCCTGCAGCAGATCCCCCCGTACCGCATCGATCTGGACGTCTACCGGGTCGGCGGGCAGGTCTTCCGCGACGGGGGAGAGATCTACGGCCAGCTCCCCCAGCTCATGCGGGGTGACAGCCTGCCCTTCACCTATCCCCCGCTGTCCGCGCAGATCTTCTCGCTGTTCACGCTGGTGCCGTTGGCGGTGGCGTCCACGATCGTCACGGTGGCCACCATCGCGGTCCTGGCGTACGTGGTGCAGCTGGTCCTCACGCGCACGTGCGACCGCCCGGCCGGCGAGCTGTGGTGGATCACGCTCGCGGTGATGGCCGTGGCGCTGTGGTTCGGCCCGGTGCGTGAGACGCTCGGCTTCGGGCAGGTCAACGTGTTCCTGATGGCCCTGGTGCTGGTGGACGTGATCCGCGGCCGTGGACGCTGGTGGGGTGGGACGCTCACCGGGTTGGCGATGGCGATTAAGCTCACCCCGGCGGTGTTCCTGCTGTACTTCGCGCTGCGTCGCGACTGGCGGGGACTCGGCACGGCGGTCGTCGCCGCGCTGGCTTTCACCGGGATCGGGCATGTGCTGGCCCCGAGTGATTCCGCCCGCTACTGGACGTTCGCCATCCGGGATCCCGCCCGTATCGGTGAGTTGTCCTTCTCGTCCAATCAGTCGGTCAACGGGCTCGTCCACCGCCTCGGCTTCGAGGACACGGCGGCATCGGTGGTGTGGTTTGTGGTGTCTGCTCTGGTGGGGCTGGGTATCGCCTGGGTGGCGTGGCGGCTGTTGCGCTTCGGTCACGAGGTCGCCGCCGCGGTCACGGTGGGATTTGTCGCGCTGTTCTGCTCGCCGGTGTCCTGGGGACACCATTGGGTGTGGGCGGTGCCGGCCGTCGTGCTCACGTTGGTGTGGGCGGCACGTGCCTCCGGGAGGGGCGACGACGACGAGCGGGGCTGGCTCATCATGGCCGGCACCGGCATCGTGATCTTCCTGACCACACCGCAGTGGTGGTTCCCCCACGACCAGGGCCGCGAGCTCGGATGGGGGCCGATCGAGCACCTGGTGGGAGACGCCTACCTGCTGTGGGCGCTCGTCTTCCTCGTCATGGTGGGAGTCCGCGCCGCACGGCTCGGCAGGTCTGACCTGGACGGGGACCCGGAGAAGCCGGTGCTTCTCGTCCGCAGCCGTTCCCGCTGAGCGGGCCCGTCAAGGGCTTCTCGCGGATCTGTGGAGAGCGGATCCGTTGTCCACAGATCGCTCACCGGGACTGGTCCGGGCCGTGGCGTCCGCGACACCATTGCGGGCATGGACTACTTCTTCGGAGACGGCGTCGGTGAGCCGACGCAATGGCAGGGTGCGCCCGAACTCACCCTGGGAACCGGTGCCGCGGACGCGCTGTGGCTGGACTTCGACGGCGACGGGCACGCCGACGACGCACTGTGGGACTCGGACCTCGACGGGGTCGCCGACCGCGTGGTGACCGACGTGGGTACCGCGGTCCAGGAGGTCTACTCGGACGGGGACGGACGCGGCGTGTGGAATGTCTTCGCAGGTGGGGCCGGTGCTCTGGCGGCCGGCTCCGTGGGCGCGGGTTCGCTCGGCGCGGGTTCTGTCGGCGGGGGCTCTGTTGCTGGTGGTTCCGTCGGTGGTGGCTCCGTGGGTGGGGGCTCGGTTGGAGGCGGTTCTGTCGGTGGGGGTTCCCTGGCGGCGGGGTCGTTGCTGGCAGGTGCCGCGGGCGCGGGTGCGCTCGTGGACGGCGCGGTGACGGCCGGGGCGGGGTCGCTCGGTGAGCTCCCGGACTGGGGTGCTCTGCTCGCGGATGCCGTCGGGACCCTCGATCACGGTTCGCTGGAGTCGGAATGGGCGAGGTGGACGGCTCCCCCGGTCGTCGAACCGGCGCCCGCACCGTCACCGGCTCCCGCGCCCGTCGACCATGTTCCGGCTCCCGAGCCCGAGCCCGAGCCCGGGCCGCCGGGTCCCGTGCAGGGCGGGACGGCCCCCGAGCCCGCGCCCCCGGTCGTGGAGGTCGACGGTTCGCTCACAGTGGACACGGGGAGCGGGCTGCTGTCCGTCGCGGACGCGAACGGTGACGGCCACCTCGACGTGGCGCTCCCCCACGGGTCGCTCGACGTGGGCGCCATCGACGCCAGCGCGCTGGGCGTGGGATCCGCGGCGGCCGGGTCTGCGGCCGCCGGTTCGGTCGGTGCAGGTTCGGTGGGCGCAGGTTCGATCGGTGCAGGTTCGGTGGGTGCCGGATCTGTCGGCGGAGGTTCGGTCGGAGCGGGCTCCGCTGGTGTTGGCTCTGCTGGTGTTGGCTCTGCTGGAGTGGGTTCTGGGGTGGGTTCCGTTGGAACCGGTTCGGTGGGTGCGGGGTCTGTCGGCGGTGGGTCTGTCGGGGCCGGGTCAGTCGGTGGCGGTTCAGTGGCCGCCGGATCGCTGGGATTCGGGTCCTGATCGCAGGCTCACAGACACCGCGATCACGGCTGCGGCGGCATACAAGACCACCGGGACGAGCATCAGCGGGACGGACCGGCCGTCGGCGGGGACGAACGGCAGCACTGCGACCATCCCCACGACGAACGCTGAGTTGAACAGGGCGTCCTGCAGGGCGAACACTCCACCGCGGCGGGCGTCGGGGACATCGGTCTGCATGGCGTTGTCGGCGACCAGCTTGACCACCTGCGCCCCCAGCCCCAGCGCGAGGGCGCCCGCGACCAACGCGGTGGGGTCGAGGGTCGGGCCCACCGCCAACTGGGCTGCCGCGGACACCGCGGCGCCGGCCGCCACGACCAGGATCCGGCGGGTGCGCGCGATGGCCCACGGGGTGACCACGGCGGCAAGGCCCATCCCGGCGGCGACGGCGGCGGAGAGCAGGCCGAACCCGCCCATCCCGGCCACCACCGGGCCGGCTCCCCCGTCGGACTCCACGTCGCGCAGCAGCAGGACCGCGAGCATGGTGGTGATGCCGAACGCGGCCCGGCCCAGGGTGACACCGGCCAGCGCGACCCAGACCAGGGCCGTGGAGCGGGCGGCCCGCACGCCCTCGGCCAGACCCCCGGCGAACAGCCTCACGGCATCCCGGGTCACGCCCGTTCCGGGATCGGTGTCGACCTCGTCGTCGTCGGGCCCGAGGTGTCGTGGGGGAAGGGCGAGGATGGCCCACACCCCCAGGACGGCGGTGACCGCGGCGGGCACGAGTGTCCACGAGACGGCGGCGTCTCCGGCGCCGAGCACCGCCAGCACCGCGAACGCCGCGACGGCACCGACCGCCGTCACCACCGATCCCACCGTGACCAGGACCGAGTTGGTGGCCGCGAGGATGCGGTCGGGCACCACCCGGGGCATGGCCGCGGTCATTCCGGTGTTGATGAGCCGACCGAGTCCGATCGCGACCAGGGACAACCCGAACAGGACGGCCAGGCCCGCCCCCGAACGCACGGCGCCGGCAGCGATCAACACGATCGTGGCGATGATCGCCACCGTCCTGACCAGCGCGGCCACCGCGATCACGACGCGCCTGTCCCAACGGTCCAGGGCGGCGGCGGCGAACGGGCCGACGATCGAGTACGGCAACAGCATCACGGCGAATCCGCCCACGATGGCCGCCGGGGTCGTGGCGGCCTCCGGGCTGAACAGCACGATCCCGGCGAGCGCGGCCTGGTGGATCCCCTCGCTGAGCAGTGCCGCCAGACGCGCGGTGGACAGTCGACCGAGGCCGTCGGACTCGCGCAACGCGGAGGTGAGGCGTCCGCGGGTCGGGTCGGCCGGTTCGGCGGACAGGAAGGTCACATGAGCCACCGTAGCGAGACCCGATCGAGGGGACCGTGATGTGGGTCCGCCGTGGCGGGGGCATCATGGGGACATGGACACGGGACCGGACGATCTGAGTGGCGGCGGCCTCTTCGGCGACCGCCTCTACGACGCGATGGACAAGCGGGATCCCGTCGCCGGTTCGCTGCTCATCGCGGCGCCCGACATGCCGGACCCGAATTTCCAGCGCGCCATCATCTATGTGATCGAGCACGACCACTCCGGTTCGCTCGGCGTGGTGATCACCCGCCGGAGCGAGACTCCGGTCGAGACGATCCTCCCCGGCTGGGCGGAGATGTGTGCAGCGCCGTCGGTCTTCCATATCGGGGGCCCGGTCAAGCCGGACACCGGGATCGCGCTGGTGGTGCTCGGGTCGGGAGTCGACGGGTACACGCACTCCGGGCTGCAGCAGATCGAGGGTCGGGTCCACGTGGTGGACCTCGACAGCGATCCCGACCTGCTCCGGGACAATGTCGAGGGCATGCGCGTGTTCGTGGGTTACACCGGGTGGGCACCCGGGCAGTTGCAGGGAGAACTGGATCGCGGCGACTGGTACGTGGCCCCCAGCCTGCCGAGCGATCTGCTGGCGCCCTCGCACGTGGACATCTGGGGAACGGTGCTCCGCCGGCAGGAGATGCCGCTCCCCCTCTATGCCACCTACGTCCACGACGGGGACGTGAACTGACCGGTCAGCCGTCGGATGGTGACGGTGTCCGCCTACTCAACCGCTCGCGCGCGGTGGTGCCCCGCCGGCCGAGTGGGATGGTTCCGGTCGCCGTGGCGAGCCCCGCGCGGGCGCCGTTGCCGTAGAAGGTCTCGACGCCCCCCTCCTCCACGACATAGGTCTCGTGCCAGATCCCGACGGCGCCGGGGTTCTTCCGGGCCTTGGCGTTGAAGTCCCGCCACGCGGGCATGTGCGCTCGGCCGGTGTCCCGGGCGTACGCGTAGAGCTGATCGACCGAGTTCCAGTACTGGACGACCCAGGGGCCCCTCGCGCCGAACAGGGTCTGAGCCCCGAGGAATCCCAGGTCCTCGGCTTCTCCTCTGTCGGCCGCCGCGTGGTTGCGCCCCAGTTCGGCGAGCATCGTGGGCATCGCGCGGAACACGGGTAGCCACAGGTCGGGTCGGAAGGGGCGATGGATGGTCATGCCGATGTGAAAGACGACGAGGCCGCCGTCGCGGGCGTGGGTGGCGGGCATGGAACGTTTTCGGGCCGGATCGGTGGGCGTGCTCGTGGGCATGTCGACTCCTCTGGATGCTGTCGGGGTGTCCTGCCGACGGTTGTTGGATACTGCGGGTATCTACTATTGGATACTGATACTCTCTAGTGGTCAAGGAGCAATTCGAGAGGTGATGCGTGAGGATCTCGGAACTCGCCGAGGTCACGGGGACGACCGTGACGACCCTGAAGTTCTATCTGCGACGGGGACTGCTCCAGCCTGGGCGTTCGGTGACCCGCACCCAGGCCGAGTACGGCGAAGAGCACGTCGAGCGGGTCCGGTTGGTCAGGGCGCTGTCCGAGGTGGGTGGCCTGGACCTGGCAGCGGTGGGTCGAGTGGTGGAGGCGATCGAGGGCCCGGGTCTCGGCCGGCTGGACGTGATGGCCACCGCCCAGCACGCGTTGTCGGGAGCGCGGGATCGCGCGGGACAGGGCCCCTCCCGGGGTGATGAGCGGACGCGCGCCTGGATCGCCGCCCGTGGGTGGCAGGTCGACCCGCGGGACGTCGCCCTCGATCGACTCGCCGCGGCGTGGAATGCCTGTGAGGGCGCCGGTCTCGGCCTGGACGAGGACCGTCTTGACGCCTATGCCGACGCCGTCGAGCAGATCGCCACCATCGATGTGGCCTCGGTCCCACCGGAGCCGGCGTCAGCGGTGCGGCAGGTGGTGCTCGGAACCGTGCTCGTCGAGCCCGTTCTCGCGGCGTTGCGCCTGCTCGCCCAGCAACACATATCGATCACCGAGCGACCGTGATCCCATATGATGAGACGCAGTAGTCATATAGTAGGAACGTGGGTAGTCTCGCGCTGGTGAGAGCAGGGAGCGCAGACGAGTCTCGAGTGACACCACGGCAGTGGGCGATCCTCGGCGTCGGAACGCTTGCCGCGTCCTCCGCCTCGGCGTTCGTGGCCGGCGTGGCCTTTTTGCTGCCCTTTCTCCACACGGAGGCCGGTCTCTCGCTCACCATGGCGGGTGTTCTGGTGGCGATGCCTGCCGTGGGGACCGCCCTCACCCTCGTGGCGTGGGGCTGGCTCGTCGACCGCACCGGGGAGCGGGTCGTCCTGGTGAGCGGGTCCGTCCTCACCTCGGCAGCGCTGGCAGGCGCACTGTTCACCCCGTCACTGCCCCTGCTAGCGGCGTTCTTCCTGCTCGCGGGCGCGACCTCCGCCTCGGCGGCCTCGGCGAGCGGTCGACTGGTGGTGGGGTGGTTCCCCGCGCAACGGCGGGGGATGGCGATGGGCGTCCGGCAGATGTCGCAACCCCTCGGTGCGGCGGTCGCGGCGATGGCGATGCCGGCCCTGGCGGCCTCGCAGGGTCTGCGTGCAGCGCTGGCGGTTCCTCTGGCCATGGCCGCCGTCTCGGCGGTGGCCGCGCTCGTCGTCGTCACCGACCCTCCGCGACCGGACCGCCACGACCCGGCGTCCACCACACTCGCCAGCTCGCCGTACCGGGCCTCCCGCTACCTACACCGGATCCACGGTGTCTCGGTGCTGTTGGTCCTCCCCCAGGCGCTCATGCAGTCGTTCATGCTCGCGTGGTTGGTCCTCGGCCACGGCTGGTCCCCCGTCTCGGCGGGCGTGGTGGTGACGGTCGCTCAACTCCTCGGCGCGGTCGGGCGGATCGTCGTAGGCGTGATCTCCGACCGCGTGGGCTCGAGGATGACACCACTTCGCGCAGTGGCCATGTCGGTGTCCGGAGGACTGGTCGCCCTGGCGGCCGCAGAGGCCTTCGGTGCTCCCGGAGCCATCGCGGTGGCCCTTGCGGTGATCGCGACGGTCCTGTCCGTCGCGGACAACGGCCTCGCCTTCACCGCGGTCGCCGAACACGCCGGGCCCCACTGGAGCGGGCGCGCGCTCGGCGTCCAGAACACCTCGCAGTTCCTGGCACTCTCGGCGATCACCCCGGTGTTCGCGGCGGGAATCGACCGATGGGGTTACGGGCCGGTCTTCGCCGGGGCGGCGGTGGTGGCGGCGCTCGCGGTACCGATCGTTCCGCGCACCGACCGGACCCGGTGATCCCGCCGCCTCAGGTGATCGCGTGCGGCAGGGGCTCGCCTCGGTACTGCCCCACGGACCACACGTTGCCCTCGGGGTCTCGCACCGAGAAACCGTGGTCGCCGTAGTCGGTGTCGCGCATCTCCATGACGATCTCGGCCCCTGCTACGCGTGCCCGCTCGTAGACCACGTCGGAATCCGCCGTCACCACGTAGGCGAGGCCGGTGCCCACCGGCGTGGCGTGTGGGTCGTCGGGATCGCGCTGGTGGTCGCCGAGCATGACGCCGCCGCCCTCGGGCCAGAGCAGTTCGGCGTGGACGATCGTGCCGCCCTCGGTGTGCGAGACGGTCTCGACGAAGCCCAGGGCCTCGACGAGCCAGTCGATCACGGCGCGGGCGTCAGTGCACTGCAGGCAGTGCCAGACGGTCGGGGCGGGCGTGGATCCGGGCTGGTGAGTGCTCATGGAGACGAGTCTCGCGCGGGTGCGTGTCCCCCGGCTTGGATGTTTCGGAACTCTTCCGCGAGCCACTCGGTGGGCGAGGTCCCCGCGAACCTGCGGTACGCCCGGTCCAGGTGGGCGTGGTCGGCGTACCCGTGGGTGTGCGCGAGATCGGCGAGCCGCGGGGCGGCGCCCCGTCGGGCTCTCTCCACCAGCTCCGAGTGCGCGGACTCGAAGCGCATGAGGTCGGCGAGCTCTTTGGTCCCGATTCCCAACTCCGCCTTCATGAGTGACGAGAGGTGCCTGGAAGTCAGCCCGACTGCGGACGCCGTGTCAGTGACCCGCATCCGTCCTCCCGAGCGTTCGAGCAGTCGCCAGGCGCCCACGACCTCACGCCTCGGGCCCTGTCGTCGTTCGTGTCGTGAGGCCAGAGCGCTCAACGCCTCCTCCACCAGCAGCGGTCGCTCGGCCGGGGGGCTGGAGACGACGCGCTCGTGCAGCCGGCGCATCGACGGGCCGAGAACGCCGCCTCCCTCCTGGGTGAGCTCGGTGAGCGCGGAGGCGGGCAGGCCGAGGAGTCTTCTGGCCGCGAGTGGGTGCACCGCAACCTGAACACCCTCCTGCGCATCGGGTCGCTGCAGATAGACGGGCTGGAGATGGAACCCACCCAGACAGACGGCGTGAGTCTCCCCACGGTGGTCGGCCCACTCCTCGAGCGTCGCCGAACACAGGAGTGGGGCGTCGACGGCCACGACAACGGTGAGCAGCGTGGACGGGACCCCCCGGTGCGGAGGTCGACGGGACCGGGACCCCGCCTCTACTCCTGCATAGCCGTAGACGGCAGCGACTCCGGGCAACGCGGGAGTGCGCCGGAGGAAGGTGATCCCGGACTCCTGGCCGAGCTCCCCGCCGGGCCCTTCCCCGGGTTCCGTCGGGGGCATACCCCCAGTGTGGGCCACCGCTGCGCCGAGGTCGAGGGGCGGCGAGGAGGCGGTGGTTAGACTCCATCGGGTGCCGTCGACCTCCACCTCCACCGAGATCCGCAAGGGTCTGGCGGACTGCTCGACGGTGGGACTCGGGCTGATCCCGCTGGGTCTGGCTTTCGGGGTACTGCTCACGCAGGCGGGCTTCGACTGGTGGTGGGCGCCGGTGTTCTCCGTCCTCATCTATGCGGGGTCGATGGAGTTCCTCGCCATCGGCCTGCTCATGGCCGTCACTCCCCTGTACTCAATCGCGGCCGCTACCTTTCTGGTGAACTTCCGCCACGTCTTCTACGGACTGAGCTTTCCGCTCGAGACCATCCGGTCGCGCGCAGGGCGGTTGTACGCGGTATACGCACTCACCGACGAGGCCTACGCGATCACCGCCACCAAGCGGCGCGCGGACATGACGGGGCCGCGGACGCTGACCATCTCCCTCACCTGTCAGACGTTGTGGGTGGTCCCCGGCATCGTCGGCGCGCTGGTCGGGGCAGCTCTGCCCGAGGGTCTGGGCGGCCTGCAGTTCGCGCTCACCGCGCTGTTCGCGGTCCTCGCCGTCGATGCGTGGCGGGCGAGCGGGGACCTGCCGGCCCCGGTGATCGCCCTGCTCTGCGGGCTGGCGGCCGCCTGGTTCGTGCCGGAGCAGATGCTCCTGGTGGGACTGGGGGCGTTCGTCGTGGCCCTGCTCGCGCGGTTCGCGTGGACGCGGCGCGGAGCCGGAGCGGCTCGGTGACCGCCCCCGTCCCCGACACCTCATATCTCCTCGCCGGACTCGGAGTGATGTTGGTGGTCACCGTTGCTCTCCGGGCGGCGCCGTTCGTCGCGCTGTCGAGGCTTCGAGACTCCGAGGTGGTCCGCTACCTGGGGCTGACCATGCCGGCGGGCGTGATGGTGGTGCTGGTGGTCTACACCCTGCGAGACACCACCGCAGACCTCGGCTCCTGGCTGCCCGCCGCCGCCGCGCTGACTCTCACTCTGGCTGTGCACCTGGCGTTTCGTCGGGCGGCGGCGAGCATCGTGCTGGGTACCGCGACCTTCATGCTGCTGCAGGCCTGGTTGGGTTGACCATCCCGCGGCTGACTATCCCGCGGTCGACCGCCCGGACGCCGACCGCCCGGACGCTGACCGCCCGGACGCTGACCGCCCGGACGCTGACCGCCCCCGCTGAGCCCCGCGTCGGCGTTCCTAGCGGGCCACGGGACAGGTGCCCAGGTCGACCTTCCACTCGGTGAGGCCGTTGAGCCATCCGGACCGCAGACGCGTGGGGTCGCCGAGCGAGGTCAGGTCGGGCAGATGATCGGCGACGGCGTTGAAGATCAGTTCGAGCTGCATCCTGGCCAGGTTGGCGCCGACGCAGTAGTGCGGACCCTGCCCGCCGAACGTCACGTGCGGGTTCGGGTCGCGGAGGATGTTGAAGGTGAACGGGTCCTCGAAGACCTCCTCGTCGAAGTTCGCCGAGCCGTAGCAGAGCAGCGCGCGTTCGCCCTTGCGGATGGTCACGCCGCCGATCTCGACGTCCTCCATGGCGGTGCGCTGGAACTGGGTGATGGGCGAGGCCCACCGCAGGATCTCGTCGATTGCGGTGTCGGGGCGTTCGGCCTTGAACAGCTCCCACTGGTCCGGGTTCTCCAGCATGGCCACCATGCCGTGCGTGGTGGCGTTGCGGGTGGTCTCGTTCCCGGCCACGGACAGCAGGGTGACGAACCAGCCGAACTCCTCGGGCGAGAGGTGCTCACCGTCGATGTCGGCCTCGACGAGCTTGGTGACGATGTCGTCCCGCGGGTTGGCCGCCCGGTCCTCGGCCATGGCGTTCGCGTATCCGATGAGTTCCATGGACGCGATAGCGGCGGCATCCATTCCGCCCTTCGCGTCGTAGCTGGTCATGGTGTTGGACCATTCGAAGATTTTGTGCCGATCCTCCTGGGGGACTCCGAGCAGATCGGCGATCGCCTGCAGCGGGAGTTCTGAGGCCACGGCGGTGACGAAGTCGTCGGCGTTGTTCTCCGCGGCCTCCGTCACGATCTTGCGCGCCCGGTCGGCGAGCTCATCGCGCATACCGGCCACGCCGCGCGGGGTGAACCCGCGGGAGATGATCCGCCGGTGCTTCTTGTGGATCTCGCCGTCCTCGTTGACGAGCATCTCGCGCTGGGCCTCGATGATCGACCGCTCGGTTCCCTCGGCGAAGCGCGGGATCATGGTGTTCTCGCCGGCGGAGAAGGTCTCGCCCGTCACGCGCGAGATCTCCTTGACGTCGGCGTGCTTGGTGACCAGCCAGTAGTGGTCGTCATCGAAGCCATCGGACCCGGGGCGCTTGTCGACGCGGCGGATCGGCTCGGACTGGCGCAGTTGGCGCCACTCGTCGTGCGGGAGTCGTTTCTCGAACAGGTCCGGGTCGGTGAAGTCGAATCCTGCCGGAATGGTCACGTTCACGGTGTCTCCTGCGCCTCGTCCCCCGCCGGGGTCGGCAGGTGTGGGAAAGGTGAATAGTGGTAACTATATACACGTGGCACTATCCGTGAGTGAGATTCTCGACCGCGCCTTGATGCTGGCCGAGGAGATGTCGGGGTCGATCGCCCGCGCCGCGGCGAACTACGGCCTCACCGTGCCGCGACTGGAGCTGCTGTTCGTCCTGGGTCTCGAGGGCGAGTGCAGGCAGGTGGAACTGGCGACGTTCCTCGACTGCTCCCCGCGCCAGGTCACCGCCCTCGTCGACGGTCTGGTGGCCAGTGGCCACGTGGTCCGGACCATGCCGCCGGACGACCGGCGGGTTCGTTTGGTCAACCTCACCGACGAGTCGCGTCGGATCGTGGAGGAGGTCGTGTCGGCGCGCGTCGCGCTGGCGGAGTGGTTGTTCGAGGGGCTCGACGACGACGAGCTGCAGACCTTCGGCACCATCTCCGAGAGATTGGTCTCCCGGATGGGTGGGCGCGCGCTGACCCGGCTGGCAGAGCAGTGACTCAGACAGCGCAGTGAGTCAAGCAGAGCAGTGAGTCAGGCGGTGCAGGCCGCGCAACCGGTGTCCTCCCGGGCGTACTCGACGAACCCGCGGGACAGGTAGTTGGGGATCGCGGCGGGGGAGTCGTCCTCGCACGTGTGCAGCCAGACCCTGCGGCATCCCGGGACCTGCCAGGCGATCCGGGCGGTTTCGGAGAGGAACCAACCGCCGATGCCCAGGCCGGCGAAGCGGGGGAGCAGACCGAAGTAGACGATCTCGACATCGACCCCGTCCGCCGGGTCCCCGGGGTCTGAGCCCGGGTCGTCCCCGCAGGGGCTCATGCGGAGTTCGGCGAACCCGGCGACCTCGCCACCGCGGGTCGCACGGAACGTGGTGACGCAGGGGTCCGCGCAGTAGGAAGCCCATTCCCCCTCCGACCACTCGAGACGGTCGGACCACTTCCAGTCGCCGCCGATGTCGCGGTACATCCGGGAGTTGAAGGATGGCTCGGCGGGGAAGACCCGGGAGATCGTCAGGTCCGCGCGGCGAGCCGGGCGCAGCCATGAGGCATCGGTCTGCTGCAGGTAGGTCACGCTGGTCATCGCGCCATTCAAGCACCGGAACCCTGCACCGGCCCAACTGGTATCGGGCTAGTGCAGGGGTGCGGCTGAATGAGCTAGCAAAAACTAGCAATGAGGAGCGGCCGAAGTTCAGTTGACGTGGAACTCCGGTATGCCGGGGAGCTGGAGACCATTGAGTAAGTTGGCTGATCCTGCGACGAGATCGTTGTGGCCTTTGAACGCGGCGTTCTCAACACCATCCATCACAAACGGGTTTGACACAGAAGCAGCGGCTCCGGCTCCGCCTACTACTGCGGCGGTTCCGGCTCCCACTGCGATTCCTCCGACCAAGGGCGGCGTCAAGCCGATTGCCGCAGCGGCGGCCGCCGCCGGACCTAGGAGGACTGCGCCGATGAAAGCGAGACCTTCGATGATTCCCATTGTTTTGTCTCCATTCTTCAGGTGTGGCCTGTGGTCAACCGACTTGGAGTTGTCCAGGTCGAACTGGTTCTTGGGGCTTGAGCGGAATCAGTGGGAGCTCAACTCGAGCTGGGGGCGCGGACGAGGGCGCCACAGTGGGGGCCGGGATTGGTGCAGGCGCAGGTAGTACCGGCGGAACCGTTCGAGCCGGGGGTTGCGGAGCAGGAAGCTGAACCGCTGGTACAGGCGCCAACGGGGGAACGGGCACACTGGGTGAATCAGGCGGCTCAGCGCCGGGTGGCCTCACATCTGGGGGAGTAGCGGGCATCGCTGCAAGCGACGTCGTGACCGACGTGACCGCCGCTGTCCCCAGTGGTTCCGCTGGGGGTCGCTGCGAGTTGAGGCCACCCTGTGCGAACTCGCCGCTAGCGACCGTCGAGCTGTCGGCTTTTGCGGGAGCGTGAGTCAGGACTCCAACTATCACTCCGCATGAGATGCCAGTGAGGGAAAACGCACCGCCCGCGAGCCAGAACGCCCCGGTTCGCCGCCAGCGGGCCTTCATCTCACCACCAGCCGTAGGCCATGGCATTGTTCTTGAGGATGTCCAGCTGGTACGCGGGGAGGCCAGCCTCGACACCCAGTGCGTGCTGAGTGCGGTAGAGATCGGTCGACGCCGCTTGCGCTCCCGGAATCATGTTGATGACCCCGGCTAGTGCTGCGTTGGCCATTACCCAGAGTGGGCTTGAGATGCTTCCGAAGTAGAGGTCCATGGTGACTCCGTGTGTGGGGATGGTCGGGTTCCAGTTGGTCGCAATCAATGCGCACCAGAGGTTAAGCAAACGATGAGCGGCTCTCAATTGCTTCCCGGGCTAATCAGCCAGCCGAGAACAGAGGGTTCTGACCTGCTGATACATCGTCAACATCGAGACGAATAGGTTCTCGCAGGTAGGGCCCGGGATGGCCACTCGAGAGTCGACCGGGAGCACTAAAGAATATTTCTTTATGAAACACGAATTGTGACCCGGAACACCCGAAAGTCGCTCAGTCCCGCTTCAGCAGGACCTCCGTAGGGTTGTGCCATGACAAGCGTTCTCATGATCATGTCCGCCGCCGACCACTGGACCCTCAAGGACGGCTCCGCGCACCCCACCGGATTCTGGGCCGAGGAGTTCGTGACCCCCTACGAAGTCTTCACCGGGGCCGGATGGGCCGTCACGGTGGCCACGCCCGGTGGCCGCGCCCCCACGGTGGATCAGGCCAGCCTCGGTGAGGGGGCCGGGGATCCGCAGGCCCTCGAGAAGGTCAAGGCCTCGCTCGACGAGCTTGCGCCCGTCCTGGACTCGCCGGTCGACCTCGCGACCGTGGACCACTCGGCCTTCGACCTGGTCTTCTACCCCGGCGGCCACGGTCCGCTCGAGGACCTCGCCGTGGACCGGACCTCCGGGACGATCCTCTCCGAGCGGGTGAGCGCCGGGAAGCCCGTCGCTCTGCTCTGCCACGCCCCGGCCGCTGTCCTGGCCGCGTCCGAGGACCCGACCTCGTCACCGTTCGCCGGATACCGCATGACCGGGTTCTCCAACGTCGAGGAAGAGCAGGTCGGTCTGGCCGCCAACGCCCCCTGGCTCCTCGAGGACAAGCTCGTCGAACTCGGCGCGGACTACTCGTCGGCCGCCGAGCCGTGGGGCTCGTACGTCGTGGTGGACCGGAACGTCTACACCGGCCAGAACCCGCAGTCGTCCGCGGAACTGGCCGAGCGGCTCGTCGCGGACCTCGCAGTCTGAGCAAGAGGCGGGTACGCCTCTCGTGACCGGGAACAACCGTGAAGGAGCCCCGGGATGACGCACGTCGTCGATCGCCACGCCCTCATCGACGGCTACCGCATCGCCTATGGCGTTCACGGGGCCGGAGAGCCTGTAGTGCTGGTGCACGGCACCCCCTCGTCGTCGTACATCTGGCGGAACGTCGTACCACGGCTCGTCGACGCCGGGTACCGGGCGCACGTGTTCGACCTGCTGGGGTACGGCCTGTCGGAGCGGCCGTGGGACACGGCCGTGGACACGTCGATCACCGGCAACGTCGCGATCCTGGACGGGTTGCTCGACCTGTGGGGACTGGACTCGTTCCACCTGGTGGCACACGACATCGGCGGCGGCGTCGCCCAGCGATTCGGGGTGCGCTCGATAGAGCGCCTGCGCACGCTGACGCTGATCGACGTGGTGAGCTTTGATACCTACCCCTCCGAGCGGACCCGGCAGCAGATGGCCGACGGCCTGGAAGTGCTGGCCAAGAGGCCCGACGACGAGCACCGGGAGCACTTCCGGGAGTGGCTGCTGTCGACCCACAGTGAGCCGGCGAACTTCGACCCCGAGGCGCTGCGGGTGTATGTGGACCTCATCAGCGGACCGATCGGCCAGCCGAGCCTGTTCCAGCACCAGGTGGCGCACTACGACCCCGCGCACACCATGGAGATCAGCGACAGGCTGCACACCCTGGGGCAGGTCCCGGTCCAACTGATCTGGGGTGCGGACGACACCTGGCAGGTCATCGACCACGCCCACCGGCTGCGCCGGGCGATCCCGGGCAGTGCCCTCCACGTGATCGACGACTGCGGTCACTTCGCGCCTGAGGAACGCCCCGCGGAGGTGGCCGCGGGGATTTGTCGTTTCATCGCCCAACACTGATCGCGCATGAGGCGTGCAAACTGCGCCCCACCGCAATTATTGAGCGGCTCCGATCCGAGCCGACCCACGTTGGGGACCCAAAAATAAGCAAAGACTTCCGCTCTCGACAATGTGACCAGTAAGCTCAGAACCGGGCACGCAGATGATTCTGCGCAAATCAGGGGGGTGCTTGAAATGTCAAGGCGGAGCCAAATTACTGTCATTATTGGAAGGGTCGCTATTGAACTCGCCGTTGACGGTGCAGTGTGGGTCATTTCTCGGGTATTTGACGCGGCAACACGCGAACCGATAACTAATTTTGAGCGACCTTCGAGGATCTACGATCCAAGTTCGGGCCGTTCGTTCAGATTACTTTCCAGCGGCAAGTATGAGTTGGTCGACGGCCCCATCGCGTTATAGACCCTTCAGCTTAGGCGCATTGTTGCCTTAAAGTCAGCAGAACTGAACGTATTTAGTATGCCGAAGTAGAGTTGGTCGTCTGAGAACTTGGGCTGCGAGAAATCCCATGCGATGCCTTGGAGCATTGGTTGCGCGCCTAAGCCAGTTCTCGCCCTACTGTAAGACAATTGCCTCAACTTGGTTCCGAGGTCTGGCGACAAACCATGCCCGCATGCGGCAAACAAGACGCTTGATGGACCACCACTGGCGCGACTGGAGTTGAGCAAAGTCCATGAAAGATCAAGGGCGGCTTTCACTGGAGGTGATGCTTGGGCGAGTAGAGGTTTACGCGCTGTATCGAGAAGCGCCATCAGCTGTGGATCGAGTTTGAACTGCCGAATATGCGCTTCAAGCGATTGCATAACAACCCACGTTGCATCAAATCTGGTCTTAAAGTGGGTGTCGTGAACCGGCCCTCCAAAACCGACTACGACCACCAGCTTCAGTGTTTGATGGCTAGCGCCAACGTACACATCCCAGATATATCTTCCTTGAGAGTCTAATTGGTCACGCAAGATGGATAACTGGTCTTGAATGCCGCCCCAGTTGGTAGACGTCCGCAAGGCTCCATTTATCGCTTCGGTCAATTGGCGGGGGACCGAAGCGAAATCTATTGTCGAAGGTGAGACTAACGTCGCTAAATCAACCGCCCGGAAATTCTGCGAATGGAGAGCAGTGCGGATCTTCCAACGCGCGGTAGTCGAGTCCATCACCGCTCTCGTTTCGGTACTGTTTCGACGGGTTGGCAGGTGCAGAAAGCATAGCTTTCTGATGCTGCGGAGTGCTACCCCCCGTTAGGGGCTGTTTCTATCCGGTTCTGCCTGCATTGGTGCGGTTAGAGTGCCCCCAAACGCATCAAGTCGACTGTGCTTGTGTTGGAGTCGGAGCGCCAACCCTATGCAAACAGGGTTTATGACCAAGTGCGATCCCTTCGCGCCCAAAGAACCCCCGGCAGAGCTCGCAGTCGGGATCGGGGAGTCCTGCACCGGCAACCCGTGAGACAGCAGGCATGGCTGATGGGCGCCGCCGTGCGCCTCACTCCACCCGCGGCGCACCCTCCGCCCGCCCGTACCGGCCGGCCAACCACGCGCACACGATCAGCTGGATCTGGTGGAACAGCATCAGGGGGAGCACCAGGAGTCCCACGGGTTGGCCGATGAACAGGACGGCGGCCATCGGCAGCCCTGTGGCCAGCGACTTCTTTGATCCGCAGAATTGCACGACCCGCTTGTCGCGTTCCTCGAATCCCAGCGCGCGGGCGATCAGCTCGGTGAGTCCCAGCACCACCGCGAGCAGGACGCAGCATGCGCCGATCAGCCACGCCAGCTGGGCCGGCCCGACCATCGACCAGATACCGTCGGCCACGCCCTCGGAGAACGCGGCGTAGACGATCAGGACGATCACGGACTTGTCGAACAACGCCAGTCGCTTGATCTTCCTGGTGATCGGCAGAACCCACCGGCGCAGCAGCTGACCCAGGACGAACGGCAGGAGTAGCTGCAGGGCGATCTTCCCGACCGAGTCCCACGTGATGACCACCGATCCGTTCGTGGTCATCAGCGCGAAGACGAGCAGGGGAGTGATGACCACCCCGAGCAGGTTCGACACGGACGCCGAGACCACGGCCGCACTCACGTGGCCGCGGGCGATGGCCACGAAGGTGATGGACGACTGCACGGTCGACGGCACCAGCGTGAGGAACAGGAAGCCGGCGGCCAACGGTTCGCCCAGAACAGGGGTGAGGGCCCATCGCCCCAGTAGCCCGAGCGCCGGGAACAGCAGGAAGGTCGCGGTCAGCACCACCGAGTGCAGCCGCCAGTGCTTCACGCCGGCCAGCAGTTCACGGGGTTCCAACCGCGCGCCGTAGAGGAAGAACAGGACGGCGATCCCCACGGTCGTGACCCAGCCCAGCGCGGTCGCCGCGTCCCCGGTGGCCGGCAGCACCGCCGCCACCACGACAGCGGCCAGGATCGCCAGGATGAACGGCTCGACCCGGAGGCGACGCAGGAAGTTCATCGACCCATTTGATCACCCTGGTCCGCGGGAGGTCCGCACGAGGCCCAGAGGGGCGGCCGATAGGCTCGGGGGATGACGGAGCAAGTCGGACAGGGGTGGCGGCCCAAGTCGCTGCGGGACGGTGAGGAACCGGACCCACGGTTCACGCTCGCGAACGAGCGGACCTTCCTGGCGTGGATCCGGACGAGCCTGGGACTGATGGCCGGCGCGGTGGCGATGGAGGCCTTTGCCGGCGACGAGATTCCGGAGATCATCCGCACCCCGCTGGCGTGCCTACTCCTCGTGATGGCGGCACTGCTCGCGACCGTGTCGTTCCGACGCTGGATCCGGATCGAGGCCTCCATGCGCCACAACGAGCCGCTACCGGTTCCGCAGGCATCGATCCTGCTGGTGCTGGGCATCGCGATCGGTGCGGTTCTGCTCGTGGTCGCGATCCTCGGCGGCACCTTCGCATGAGCGCCCCGCGGCGCCGGATCGGGGTGCGTCCCGAGGCGACGCCGCCCGACGCCGGGCTGCAGTCCGAGCGCACGAGCCTGTCGTGGGCCCGGACCTGGGCCGTGGTGACCGTCAACATCATCCTGGTGGCCAAGCTCGTCGCCGAGACCTCGTGGCTGTGGGCGGCGGTCTTCTCGATGCTGTTGGTGATCCCGCTCCTGGCGCTGCTCAGGGTGCAGCGCAACCACGAACGACGGGTGGGGCGCTTCGTCCGGGCCGGTCAGGTCCAGCAGACCCAGACGCTGTACAACGTGGGTCTGGTCGTGATGGTGCTGGTCATGGCCGCGTGCGGGCTCGCGGCCGTCGTGATCCGGGTTCTGACCTAGCTATCCGACACACCCTGCTGTCCAACACACCCAGCGGCTCGGCCGTCGACGCCGACCCGAACCGTCAGGTGTTCTTGATGCGGCCGCTGAGCGCGTCGCGGAGGCGGTCGACCATTCCGACGCCGGGGCCGAGGGTCATGTGGAACAGCTCGGAGTGCGGGGAGCCGGGGTGCGGACGGGTGGGGGCGATCTTCTTGGCCGCCTCGACCTTCCGGCCCATGTCGACCAGGGTGTCGGCGGTGAGGTGCTCACGCATCTTGGGGAACTGGTCGGACTCCTCGTCGTCCGCATGGTGGTCGAGGAGTTCCTTGAAGCGCTTCACGGTGGCGATGAACTCGGCGCTCTCGGAGTCCAGGCCCTCGAGCTCCTTCATCACCTCTTCGATCTCCTGGTGCTCCTCCTTGTCGTGCTCCACCTCGTCCTTGCCGTCCGGGATGCTGCGCTCGTACTCGGGGTAGACGAACAGCTCCTCGGCCACGGAGTGGCGCATCACCTCGGCGATCACGGAGTCGGCCAGCGCGCGGCGCTCCTTGGGGTCGGAGGTCTCCTCGATCATCTCGATGAGCCCGATCATCTCGCGATGGTCGGCGGTGAGGATGTCGACGACGTCCTGGTTGGACTCTGTCGTGGACTTCTGGGCCATGGCGAGCTCCTTCACGGTGTGGGTCGGGTGAACCTCTGACCGTAGGCAGCACGGTGGGAGCCGGCCACCGGTCGGGCCGGGACACGGGCCCCCGCACGGGCCCCCACGCGAGCCCTCACGCAGCCCCTCACCGGGTGGCGGTGTTCTCCGATTCGCACATTCCCTGCAGGGCGCACGATCCGCAGCCGCCGGTCACGCCGCAGTCGGCGGCCGGATCCGCGGAGTCGGTGGGGGAGCCCGAACAGGAGTCCCCGCCGGGCGCCTCGGAGGGGTCGCCGGCGGAGTGGCCGCCACAGCCGCCCTCGGAGCCGCAGCCGCAGCCACCCTGATCCTCGTCCTGCGCGGCCTCCCAGACGGCCGCGGCGCGGGATCCGGCGAGGCCGGCAACGCTGAGCAGGGCGAGCGAACCGAGAAGAGCGACGACGACGACGAGCCCACCGACCCAGCCGCCGATCAGCCCCACGCCCAGCGCACCGAGCAGGAGCATGAGGCTCGAGCCGAGGAACGCGGGTCCGGCGGCCCGGTTGGCCAGCGTCCAGGCCTCGGGGGAGCGACGGGTCTCCGGGGTGCGGACACCCAGGACGCCGTTGCCCGGCAGTCGGCCGAGCAACCCGAGCAGGCCGGTGACCCCGACCACCAGAGCCAAGCCCACCAGGAGCACCACGACCACCACGAGCACTGCGTTCACGCCCCTGAGGGTACGCCCGCGGCGGGGTAATTCCGATTCGCCTCATCCCCCGCGCAACCATCGCCCGCGGAGACAATCCCCGCCGAACCGGTGCCCGCCGGACCAGCACCTGCCGAACCTTCGACCAGCGCGAGGAGTCGGGCGAGTTCGCGCTTGTCCTGCTCGCTGAGCCGGTCCAGGAACTCCCGGCGCACGGTGGCGACGTGATCGGGTGCGGCCTTCTCGATCTCGCGCATCCCCTCCTCGGTGACGGAGACGAACGCGCCCCGGCCGTCGGTGGGGCAACTGGTCCGCTGGACCAGTCCGCGTTTGACCATCCGGGTGACCTGGTGGGAGAGCCGGCTGCGTTCCCATTGCAGGACGTCGGACAGCGCCGTCATCCGTAGTGGTCCGTCGGCCTCGCTGAGGATCGCGAGCACCTCGAACTCGGGCTCCGTCAGGCTCGATGTGGCCTTGAGATCACGCTGGATCTCCAGGTGCAGGCGACCCTGGATCGCGAGGTAGTCGCGCCAGAGCGCCTTCTCCTCGTCGGTCAGCCATCGCACGTGGTTACTGGTCACCTTTTCAGCCATGACCCCACCCTACCGTCTTAGTTGACACGACACCTAGGGCGGCGGTAGAAGTGTGTGACGCATCATCCACAGGGATGGGTAATTCGAGAGGACCACTGACGTGACCACCACGGCAACCACCCCCGCCCACCGCGCCACCGAGAGCGAGACCCGCCTCGTGCCCGTCCCGCGGGTCGTCCGCGACATCGGACTGCTCCTCACCCGCGCGCTGCTCGGTGTCGTCCTGATCGCCCACGGCTGGGAGAAGCTCGTCACCAACGGCGCAGGAGCCACCGGCGAGTTCTTCGACTCCGTCGGTGTCCCGGCAGCCCAGGCGGCCGCGGTGTTCGCGGGCGGTGTCGAGCTGATCGGTGGGATCCTGCTGATCCTGGGGCTGCTCACGCCGGTGGTCGCGGCCCTCGTCGTCGTGGTCATGGTCGGCGCCTACTTCTTCGTCCACCAGGGCGCCGGGATCTTCGCCACCAACGGTGGCTGGGAGCTCGTCGCCGTCATCGCCCTGGCCGCGACGGTCTTCGGGCTGATCGGCGCCGGGCGATACAGTCTCGACGCGCTGATCGCCGGGCGTCGCGCCGCCCGGGCCTGATCGCCCGGGCCTGATCGCCCGGGCCTGATCGCCCGGACCGATCGCCCGGACCGAACACGCGGCCTGATCACCCGGCCTGAACGCCCACGGTGCCCACACGCTGACGTGGCCCGATCCCGTCCAGGGTTTAGGCTTGTCCGAAGCCTGCGTGTGGGCACCGGCGAGGACCAGGGAGAGCAGACAACCGTGAGCAGCAGCGACGAGACCGTCACCGCAGGGCACTTCGACGCCGGAGCGCATCTCGACACCGGCGCGCAGTCCAGCAGCGGTGCGCAGTCGGACACCGGGGCGCAGACCGAGCAGGCCGGCCCGGCCCACCGGTACGGCGCCGCCCTCGCCGGCCAGATCGAGGACCGCTGGCGGCGGGAGTGGTCCGAGCGCGGAACTTTCGAGGCCCCCAACCCCGTCGGCCCGCTCGCGGCCGAGGACGGTGCGCCGCTGCCGGAGGACAAGCTCTTCGTGCAGGACATGTTCCCGTATCCCTCGGGCGCCGGCCTCCACGTCGGCCACCCGCTCGGGTACATCGCCACCGACGTCTTCGCCCGCTACAACCGCATGCTCGGCGCCAACGTCCTGCACACGCTGGGCTACGACGCGTTCGGCCTGCCCGCCGAGCAGTACGCGGTGCAGACCGGCCAGCACCCGCGCGTGACCACCGAGGCCAACATCGCCAACATGGAGCGCCAGCTCGGTCGCCTGGGCCTGGGCCACGACCGCCGCCGCGTGTTCGCCACCACCGACACCGACTTCTACCGCTGGACGCAGTGGATCTTCCTGCAGATCCACGGTTCCTGGTACGACCCCGACGCCCCCGCCCGCACCACCGACCACCGCGAGAACGCCAGGCGCACCGGTCGGGCCCGCCCCATCTCCGAACTGCGCGAGCAGTTCGCGGACGGCTCCCGCTCGCTTCCGGGTGAGTTCGCCGGCCGATCCTGGGCCGATCTGACCGCGGGGGAGCAGGAGAAGGTCCTCGACGCGCACCGCCTGGTGTACCTGTCGGACTCGACCGTCAACTGGTGCCCCGGGCTGGGCACCGTGCTGGCCAACGAGGAGGTCACCGCCGAGGGGCGCTCCGAGCGGGGCAACTTCCCCGTCTTCCGCAAGAACCTCTCCCAGTGGATGATGCGCATCACCGCGTACTCCGACCGGCTGGTCGACGACCTGGACCGGCTGGACTGGACCGACAAGGTCAAGTCGATGCAGCGCAACTGGATCGGACGCTCACAGGGCGCGCGCGTGCGCTTCGCCGTGGCGGACCGGTCCATCGAGGTGTTCACCACCCGCCCCGACACCCTGTTCGGCGCCACCTACATGGTGCTCTCTCCGGAGCACCCGCTCGTCGACGAGCTGGCCGGGCCGTTCTGGCCGGAGGCCGGGGCGGTCGGCGGTGGGGGAGACCGAGAGGGTGATGCTGCGGGCGGCGCTGCCGCCGAGCTGGACGAGCGCTGGACCGGCGGGCACTCCTCGCCGGCCGAGGCCGTGCAGGAGTACCGGCGCCGGGCCGCCACCAAGTCCGATCTGGAGCGCCAGGAGAACAAGGACAAGACCGGCGTCTTCACCGGCGCCTACGCCGTCAACCCGGTCAACGGCGCGCAGGTACCGGTGTTCGTGGCCGACTACGTACTCATGGGCTACGGCACCGGCGCGATCATGGCCGTGCCCGCCCACGACTCCCGCGACCACGAGTTCGCCACCGCCTTCGGCCTGCCGATCGTGCAGGTCGTGGCCCCGGCCGACGGGCGCGAGCTGGACGTGCAGGCCGAGTCCTACGCGGGAGACGGCGTAGCCGTGAACTCGGTCAACGAGCGCGGGCTGTCGCTCGACGGCATGGGCGTCGACGAGGCCAAGGCCGCGACCATCGCCTGGCTCGAGGGCGAGGGCACCGGCGAGGGGACCGTCCAGTACAAGCTGCGGGACTGGCTCTTCGCCCGCCAGCGCTACTGGGGCGAGCCGTTCCCGGTGGTCTACGACTCCGACGGCGTCCCGCACGCGCTGCCCGACGAGATGTTGCCGGTGGAGTTGCCCGAGGTCGAGGACTACAAGCCCGTCTCGTTCGACCCCGACGACGCCGACTCGATGCCCTCCCCGCCGTTGGCCAAGGCCACCGAGTGGATGACCGTCGAGCTTGATCTCGGCGACGGACTGGGCACCCGCACATTCACCCGCGACGCCAACGTGATGCCCAACTGGGCCGGCTCCAGCTGGTATCAGTTGCGCTACATCGACCCCACGAACTCCGACGAGATGTGCGCGTTGGAGAACGAGCGCTACTGGACCGGACCGCGGCCCGAGATCCACGGCGAGGGCGACCCCGGTGGGGTGGACCTCTACGTCGGTGGAGTCGAACACGCCGTGCTGCACCTGCTCTACTCGCGATTCTGGCACAAGGTCCTCTTCGACCTCGGCCACGTGACCAGCGAAGAGCCGTACCGGCGCCTGTTCAACCAGGGCTACATCCAGGCGTTCGCCTACACCGATTCGCGTGGTGTCTACGTGCCCGCTGCGGATGTAGAGGAGCGGGACGGAAAGTTCTATCTGAACGGATCCCCTGACGCGCCCGAGGTGTTCCAGGAGTACGGGAAGATGGGCAAGTCGCTCAAGAACTCCGTCTCGCCGGACGAGATCTGCGACGAGTACGGCGCCGACACCCTGCGCGTGTACGAGATGTCCATGGGTCCGCTCGACACCTCACGGCCCTGGGCCACCAAGGACGTGGTGGGGGCGCACCGCTTCCTGCAGCGGTTGTGGCGCGTGGTGATCGAGGAGTCCACCGGGCAGGCCCGGGTGACCGGCGAGGAGCCGCCTCAGGAGGTGCTCAAGGCGCTGCACAAGGCGATCGCCGGTGTCCGCGACGACTACGCGGGACTGCGCGACAACACCGCGATCGCCAAGCTCATCGAGTACGTGAACTTCCTGACCAAGGCCTACCCGACGGAGGGGCCGGGAGCGCCGCGCTCGGTGGTCGAGCCGCTGGTGCTCATGGTGGCACCGGTCGCCCCGCACCTGGCGGAGGAACTGTGGTCCCGGCTCGGGCACACCGGGTCGCTGGCCCACGGCCCGTTCCCCGAGCACGACGAGTCCTACCTGGTCGAGGACTCCGTGGAGTACCCGGTGCAGATCAAGGGCAAGGTGCGCTCGCGCATCACCGTCCCCGCGGACGCCTCGCCGGCGGATGTGGAGGCCGCTGCCCTGGCCGACGAGAAGGTGCAGGCCAACCTCGGCGGCGCGACGCCCAAGAAGGTCATCGTGGTGCCCGGCAAGATGGTCAACGTCGTCCCCTGACTCGGCTTCCTCCCCGACGTGCGATGCGTGTCGGGACCACTCCGCCAGCGCGACCCCGGTCAGCCCACCTGCACGAACACCGCCGAGGACGAGCCGATCAGGTAGGTGGTGGTGATCATCCACATGGCGTAGCTGGCGAACAGCCACGGCCGCCACCGGATGTGCTGCTTCCACCGCCGGTACGTCTTGACGCCCGCCGTCACGGACAGGCCCACCGACAGCAGCAGCGGCAGGAGCACCACCTCGACCCGGTCGGCGGTCAGACACGTGCCGCCGGGTTCCGTGCACTCCTCACCGATACCGCCGCCCAGAGCGACCAGAACCACCGCAAAGGCGACGACCGCCGAGGCGGAGAGCAGGACGTAGCGGATCGCCTGGCTGGCTTGGCGCTCATTGCGTTCGAGGCGCTCCAGCGGGTCGTCGAACTCCCCGATCCCCTGCGGAGACACGGCTACTGCCCCACGAACCCGTTGTGGCCACCGGCCGCGGCCACCTCGTCGACCGTTGTGATCCCCAGCTGCTCGTCGGTCACGGGTGGGAAGAGCGGACCCCCGCCGAAGGCGCCGCGGTGCGACAGCGGCACCGCGCCGTCGTCGTTCGTCACCCCGTGCTCGCGGCCGTACTCGGCGGTGATGACCGTGGACCCGCTCAGCTCCGGCAGCGCCGGGTCCTCGGCCAGGGCCGCGATCACGCGGCCGACGAAGGTCGGGTCCTCGGCTCGATCCAGGGGGAAGCCGTTGAAGTCGTCCATCCCCAACGACAGGATGAGCTCGGTGCGGATGAGGCCGAGCCACAGCGACAGGGTGGACACCCCGGTGCCCGCGAGCTCGTGGGCCATGTCCGAGGCCATCTTGTCCAGGGCGGTCTTGCTCATCCCGTAGAGCACGGTGTGGAACGGCGAGCGCGACCCGAAGGACGAGATGTTGACCATGAGGCCCGACCCCTGCGGGACCATCACCTTGGCGGCCTCACAGCTGGCGACGTAGTGCGCGCGCAGCCCGATCCCCATGAGCGCGTCCCAGTCACCGGCGGGCCGCTCCCAGAACTTCCCGTTGAAGCCCATGAAGCCCTTGGGGTTGGTCCACACGTTGTTGACCAGCAGGTCCAGACGCCCTGCCTCGGTGGCGACGCGGGCGACCGTGGCGACGATCTGCTCGTCGTCGGCGTGATCACACTCGAGCGGGCGCACCTCGCCGGGCGCTCCCGCCGCCGCGTCGAGCGTGGCCTGCAGTCTCCCGGCCGAGCGTCCGGTGACGTAGACCGTCCAGCCCGCTTCGGCGAGCGCGGTGGCCACACCCCTGCCCACGCCGCGACTCCCACCGGTGACCAGGGCGACGCGCGCGATCACGAGTCGGCCCCGGCGGTCGCGGCAGCCGCGTCGTCGCGGTGGACGGTGGCGAACTCGGGGTGCGTCACGGTCGCGTCGTCGAGCGTTCGCGTGACCGACCAACCCGGGGTGAACAGGCACTCGGCCATCACCCAGTGGCCGTCCTGCGTCACGTAGCGATCCGTGTACTCGCCCGTGGAGACGGTCTCGGTCCCCTTCTCGCGGTCCACCTGACGGAACTGCAGGGTCCAGGTGCCGGTCGCGAACTGCGGCGCGCCACTGTCGGCCGGGTCCTCGACGGAGATAGAGGGCATGAAGCCGTGGTGCATGTCGAGGATCCGGGGGCCACCGTCGGAGGCCGTCGCCAACGCGATCTGGCGGAAGATGCCGACCATCGTGTCCGGGTCGGTACGCCCGAGGGGGCCGAAGTCCAGCACGCCACCGGCGGTGACGAAGCACGACCGGAACCCCTCCGGGTCCTTGGCGTCGCAGGCCCGCCAGTACCGGTACTTCAACTGCTCGATCGCGTCGCGGGCTCGGCTTTCCACCTCGTACTCCATACCGGCAACGTTAGCCTAGGAGCCATGACGCGAACACTGGTCGAACTATCCGATCGCTGGGATCTGCAGGACCTGATGACCAGGTACGCGACCTGCATCGATTCGAAGGACTTCGACGGGCTGGACCGGGTGTTCACCCCGGACGCGCGGGTCAGTTTCGAGGCCTCGGGCGGCCCGGCGGACGACTATCCGGCCGTGCGGGCGTGGTTGGCCGAGATGCTGCCGATCTTCGCGGCCACCCAGCACCTCATGGGCAACCTCGAGGTGACGCTGGACGGCGACGCCGCGACCGGGCGCTGCATGTGCTTCAACCCGATGGCGCTGAAACCTGTGGAGGAGAAGGACCAGCAGGTGTTCTTCTACGGGCTCTGGTACCTGCTCGAGTTCGTCCGGACCGGCGAGGGCTGGCGGATCGCCCGACTGTCCCAGCAGCAGGCGTTCCACCACAATCTGCCCTGACGGACGACGGAGGGGCCCGCCACCCGGCGGGCCCCTCCGTCGACCGGTGTCAGACCGTGCCGCAGGAGTTCGGCGCGGGTCGGTCGTGCACGCGGTCCATGAGGTAGCGGGCGTTGGTGGAGACCTCGGACAGCATCGGCAGGGCGTGGTCGATCACCAGGCCCGGGGCGAGAGCGGGTAGCTCCGCGGTGCGCAGCTCGACGGTGGTGCCCTGGGCGCACCAGTCGCGGACCAGGTCCACCGCGGTGTAGTGCGGGACCACGTCGTCGTTGCGGCCGATCAGGACCAGCGAGGGGACCGTGGGGGCCACCGCGCCGAGGTTGTAGCTCTCAAGGACCCGCAGGATCTCGGGTTCGGACCGGGCGGCGTCGGCCAGTGAGTTGCCGTGCACGGTGAACTCGTTGGTGCGGCGCAGGCCGTAGGCGAACGCGGTCTCGGCGACGCACTGGGTCGAGGTCACCTCGAGCATGCGCCGGCCCTCGTCGTTGAGCTGGCGGTCGAACGCAGCTCGCAGCTCGGGGTGGACCTGCAGGATCCCGTTGATCGCGTACCCGACGGCACCGGTGAGCACGCCGCCGTCGACGCGGTCGAGGGTGCCGAGCATGTCCGACGGTGGGGCGCCCGCGGCGATGCCCACCAGGTTGAGGTCCGGCGCGTACTCCGGCTGCATCTCGCCGGCGGCGGCGGCCGCGCCGCCACCCTGGGAGTACCCGCTCACCACGGTGGGGGAGTCGGGGGCGAGGTCGGTGCCGGCCAGCCGGACCGCGGCGCGTGCGGCGTCCAGGGCCGAGCGGCCCTGGGAGTCACGGTTGACGTAGGGGTGGTGCCCGGGCGTGCCCAGCCCCTCGTAGTCGGTGACGACGACGGCGAAGCCCTCGGCGAGCATCGCGTACGCGTCGATCAGCGAGTACCCCGCCGCCATCGAGAGCGGGGTCGTCTGGGTGCTGAGCCCGACCTCCATGGACTTGGAGGGCGCGCACTGGTCGCCCTGGCCCTGCGTGCCGGGTGTGACCACGGCGAGCGGTCGCGGGCCCGGGCCGGCCCAGGGGGACTTGGGCTGCAGGTAGGTGCCGGTGACGGCGACGGGTCCGCCCGCCGCGCCCGTAGAGCGGTACATGATCCGCTGTGCGTCGGCGGGCAGCGCTCCGCCGGCGACGAGGTCCGGCACGCTCGGCGTGATGGTCATGGGCTCGCTGCGGATCACTGTTCCGGGGTCCGCGGGCAACTCCGCCGGTGGGGTGTAGAACGCGGTCCGGTCCGGCGCGTTGGACGAACCATTCGCGGACGCACCCTGGTCGGATGAACCCTGTGCCGGTGAACCCTGTGCCGATGAACCCTGGTCGGATGAACCCTGCGCGGCGGCCTCCGGAGCCGCGCCGGTCGTGAGAGCCGGTGCCAGGGCCACGACCAGACCCAACGCGAGAGCCCCGGCGAGGGTGGGCAGGCCGCGGGTGGTGGCCCGGTCGGATAACGGTGATCTCACGTGTTCTCCAGTGGTTTTCGATGCTGCGGGAACGACTCTGCCTGCTTACCGTGCTTGACAAAACTATAACGTGTGTCCGTTCTGTGGGTGGTCCAGGTCACTTGGTGGTCAGGATCTGGGTCACTCAGCACACAGGAACTGCGGGTTCGATTCACGGGGAGTGAATCGGTGGCCGGTGTCGGAGGGCGCTGTTACGGTGGCGCCGTGCAGAACGACGTGCTCATGTGTTGGCGACGCGACCCCGAGTGGATCCGCGCCGCCCACGCCGCTCTGGCGTAGTACGCATGGCACGGGCCCATCGGGAATGGGTGGGCCGATCATTCGTCGGAAGGACGGTCCACACCGGACCACGGGTCGGCATCGAAGACCCCTGCGGCTCAGACAGACCGAGCCCACCCTGATCGAGGAGAACGTCCAGGTGACCGCAAGTCCCCGCACCATCCACCTCCCGCTGACGGAGTCGGACGTCCTGGTGAGCGCTCGCTCGCTGGGCGAGTACACCGACATGTTCGACCTTGATGACGCGGATCTCGGCGGCCGGATCGTCGACTGCCCGGGTGGGGCGGCGAGCGCCGTCGCGGAGATCTGCGCCAACGGCGGAGACGCGATCGCGGTGGACCCGCAGTACGCGCTCGGCGGCTACGACCTGCGCACCCGTGTGCTCGCGGACCTGGACAGGTCGATCGCCCACTCGCATGCTCGAGATCTCGACTACGACTGGGACGTCCGGGGCGGAGTGGTCGGTCACGAATCAGTCCGCCGGACCGCGGCCGAGCTGATGCTCGCCGATCTCGACGCCGCCCCCGGTCGCTACGTCGCCGGGGCCCTGCCGGATCTGCCGCTGGCCTCCGACTCGGCGGACCTGGTCCTGTGCTCCCACCTGCTGTTCACCTACGCGGACCGGATGAGCCCGGAAGACCACGTCGACGCGATCGTCGAGATGGCGCGGGTGGCCCCGGAGGTCCGTGTCTACCCACTGGTCGACCATTCGGGCACACCCCTGCCCGAACTGGTGCGCAGCGTGATCGCCAAGCTCAAGAAGGAACGGCTGACCAGCCGGATCGAGCCCGTCGTCCGGCCGTTCCAGCTGGCCGCCACCACGCGGCTGGTGGTGGAGCGGACCACCCGCCGGCGACCGTGACGGGGGTCGGGCTCAGCCGGGCGTGAGGCGTAGGACCTGCTGGCCGGTGAACGGGGACGTCTCGACGCTGGTGAGCAGCGGTTGCGGCCCACCCACCTCGAGGGCCTGACCGGGCTGAAACACGGTGCCCGAACCCAGCGAGTACGCGACGAGGTCGCACATCTGCCCGAAGGCGGCGCCAGGCGGCCCGGCGACATCGAGCCGCTCCAGGTCCAGGCGTCCGAAGCGCCCGAGCCCACTGGTGTAGACGCACGAGGTGGTCTCGGACTGCATGCCCGCCCGGACCCCCACGAGCGCCGGTACCGGGAGCGGGTTACCGGTGACGAGATCGCGGTAGGGGCCGGCCGGCAGGGTGGTCGCTGCGCCGCCGACGCTCACGGCGATCGCACCGGGCAGGGCGGTCAACGCGGCGGTCACCGTGGTCACCGCGAGTTCGCACCGGAGCGTGTCGAGCCGGGGGTCCAGGTACTCGGGTTCGCCCGGCTCGCCGTCGTCCCCCACCGGGCCGAGCCGGAAGGCGGCCACGACGATCTGAGACCGATGCGTGTCTACGACGCCTTCCCCGCCGTTCCAGATGGCCAGGTTCTCGGTGTATCGGGACGCCTCACCGTCGGCCACGGGCCCGTCGAGCGGGGTGACGACGACCGTGGCGTCCTCGATGTACACGCCGGTCGCGGGGTCGTCGTCCGTGCCCGGGTCGACCTCGTAGGAGCCCTCGAAGATCTCGGCGAGCAGTTCGCTGACCTCGCGGTGACCGGGTGCGGGGCGGTCGAGCAGCACTATCGCGACCGGGGTGCTCTTCCAGGACAGGTCCTCGCCGGTGCGCGGGTCCACGGACGCGGGCGCCACGGACCCGGGCGCCTCAGACCCGTGCTGGTCGGACCCGTGCTGGTCGGGCTCGGGGTGGTCTGGCGTGACCCGGTCGGGCTTGTCCTGGTGGGGCTGGGGCGTCTCGCTCATGGGCCGAGGCTAGCGGAGCCCACTCGCCTCAGTTGAGCAGGAAGTCGATCACCAGGCGCTCGAACTTGTCCTTCTGTTCGATCATCGCCCAGTGGCCACAGCGCGAGAAGGCGTGCAGTTCGGCACGGGGGAGCTGCCGGAACGCGAAGTGCGCCTGCTCGTAGGGGAGCATGCGGTCGTCGCGACCCCAGATCAGCAGCGTCTCCTGGCGGATCTGGGAGGCCCGGGCGTAGAGCGGCGTGTAGGCGTTCTCGGGCTTGAGGATGGAGCCGAAGATGGCGTACATCCGCTCGACGGCGCCCGGCGCGGTGGCGGCCTCGGTCCGCGCGCGGATCAGCTCGTCGGAGACGACCTTCTTGTTGCCCACCATCGTGTCGACCCAGGCGGCCATGGACTCGTCGGAGGGCTTGGCGAGGAAATCGAACAGGCGCCGCGAGCCCTCGCTCGGCTCGGGGGTGAACAGCGGGGCCGCCAGGCCGCCGGGTCCCATGAGCGCCATCTTGCGGACGCGGCCCGGGTAGGCCAGGGCGGTCTCGCAGGCGACGTTGCCGCCCATCGAGTTGCCGATGATGTCGACCTTCTCGATGCCCTTGGCCTCGCAGAACGCGTCGATCGCCTCGGCGGCGATCAGCGGGTAGGCCTTCTCCCACTCGAGGTCGGAGCTCTTGCCGAAGCCCGGCATATCCAACAGGATGGTGTGGAACTGCTCGGCGAAGACGGGGAAGTTGCCGGAGAAGTTGGACCACGCGGTGACGCCGGGGCCGGAGCCGTGCAGGAAGAGGACGGGGACCGCGTTCTCCGGCTCGGTGACGCTCTGCTCTCCCGCCTCGTGGAAATGCAGCTCGAAGCGGCCGGCGGTGATGGTCTTGCTGGTGGACTCGAAGTCGAGGGCGCTCATGGGAGCCACGATACTAGAACACGTTCTAGATCTTGCGACGTCGGCGGAAATGCGGCCGGCCGCGAAATTAAGTCAGCCGCGCGGGGAGTCCCAGAACATCCCCGCGCGGCGATGGCGAGAACGATACGGGAAAAATCTCAGGTGACAAGTCGGTAACGATTGTGGGTTCCGTCACATCGTTGATATGGCTTCGACCGGCTGCTGCCGCGTGCGATGTCCCCCCGAATGTTGACGGTGTGTCCAACTGTGGGTGTTCCTCTCAGCCCATCACCCGGTCCAGGAACGCCGTGGCGTCCGGCGTCGCCGCGTAGACCGTTCCGCTGTGGTCCCTGTCCGGATAGACGTGCAGTTCGAGCGGTTGCTTGTTCAGGGTCATCTGCGCGGCGAGCGAGAGAGCGGAGGGAGCGGGCACGTCCAGGTCGAGCAGGCCCTGCCCCAGGAAGACGGGTCGGTCGTAACCGGCTGCCGGGGTGCCCATGTATCGGGCCAGGTGACCGTAGACGTCCGGGATGTCCTTGACCGGCCTGGTCAGCGCCTGGGAGATCTGGAAGTCGCCCACCGCCTCGCGCATGTCGTCGTAGCAGAGGTGTTCGGCGGTATCGACCATCTCGCGGCCTCGCGCGGTGAGGAACCGGTCTAGCTCGAACTCGGGGTGCTGGTCTCGGAGTCCCGCGAGGATGTAGAAGGCGTAGAGGTTGAGGCCGGTGGGGAGCGACACCGGCGGGAAGCCCGGTCCGCCCCACTGGAAGAGGTGCTCGAGGTTGGCGGGGGCACCGGTGGCCACGACTCCGCGGTAGTCCAGCCCCGCGGGGGCGCCCAGTTCGGTTGCCCGCGTGGCGGTGACCAGAGCAGCCCCCGCGCCCTGCGACTGGCCCACCAACGCCCATGTCGGGGAGAGCGGGAGCCCGTCGGCCCGTGCGGCACTGACAGCGTCGATGATCCCGCGTGCGGCGACCTGCCCGTTCAGGTAGCTGAGCAGGCCCGGCGTGCCGAGGCCAACGTAGTCCGCCGCCACCACGGCATACCCCTGGCGCAGCCAGTGGCCCAGGTACTCGCTGTCCCGTTCGGAGCGCGGCTGAGTCGACGGCGCGCAGTCGTCTCCCAGCCCGGTGGTCCCGTGCGCCCAGGCCACCACGGGCCACCCGCCCGGCGGGGGAGTGCCGTGCGGCAGGAACACAGCCGAGGTGGCGATCGCGGAGCGCCCGTGTTGATCGATCGTCCCGTATGCCGAGCGCACCGCCCGCCCGGCCTCCGGCAGTGAGAGTGAGGGATCCAGTGGAACGGAGGTCGCCGGAACGCCTGGCGCCGGGACCGGCCGGTCCCAGTGGCGGGTGTCCAGTCCGGACCACCGTGGCGCGGGCTGGGCTGACGCCGTGGCCGGTACGAGGATTGCGGAGGAGACGACCCCCGTTACGACGACGACGAGGGCGGCGACCGCCGAGGCCAGCGGACGGCGGGAGCAGGTGGCGGGAAAGCGCATGAGCGGAGGATAAACCGGAAGAGCATTGATACCGGCCGCTATGCGACTCCCATGTCAGGCAGCGCTCGGCCCCGCACTTCGTCGAGGATCACGAAGATGCGGTCGCCGGCGGCCCCGGGAAACAGCACGTCCGGCCCGGTAGGTGAGTGGTCGGTGAACGGTGATTCGTAGAGTCGGGCAGCGGGGACCACCCCGTTCGCGGTGAGTTCCTCCACGATGAGCTGGATGAACCGGATTTCCGTGGCGGAGTGCGTGGAGTCGGACAGAAACTCAGAGAACGCCTCTGTGGCCGCTTGGCGGTCGAGCCCCACGAGGGAGCGGACGAAGAGGCCCAGGCCGTTGGCCTCCTCCCGAGCCCGAGCGACGTCCTCGGGGCCGCCCGCGCCGGAGTTGGCCAGCATCTCTTCTAGCGACGCCAGGTCGGCCGCGGTGAGCTGCTTGTTTCGTCGCAACTTCTGTAGGGCGATATGGTCCTCGTGCTCAAGGAGGTACGCCCGGGACTTGGCCTTGAAGCGCTCCCAGTTGGTGCCGACTGCCATCCCGGGCAGCTCAACTATTGATCCCTCGCCAAGCTCGTCCTTGAAGTTGGTGTAGACGACAGCGCGCGCCGACTTCTCCAGGAAGCGCACGAGCCCGCGGATCCGGAGTCGCGCCAGCTCGAGCATGGACAGCGTCACGTCCTGCCACCATTCGTCCTCCGAGACTTCAGCGAGGAGCTGCTGCTGCGCGGCGACCGCCGGGATGGCGGTCTGGGACAGGAGACTTCCGGCGATCTCCTGGATCTGCCCCCGCGTCCTCTCGGCGGTCACGTGATCGCCTTCGAGGACCGCCAGCTGGGTCCGGAGGAGCAGTAGATCGAACCGCTTGGCTTGTTCGTCGTCGTCCTTCACGGTCGAGGGCACGCCCGCGAGGTGCTCGGCGACCTCTCCCGCGCGCTGGGGGGTGAGGCGGTCCCAACGCGCCCAGTCCTGGTACTTCAGGACCCACTCGCGCTTGGGCCGGACCAAGAAGTTGTCGAGGTTCATGCCGGCGACGATCTCGTGGAGGTGCCGGGCGGTGGCATCGCGGAGCTCGGGGTCGACCGGGCTGCCCCCCTGGCCCGGGGCAGACTGGTCCAGGGCGGAGACTAGTCCGAGCCGCGCCTCGAACAGTCGCTGACCGAGAGACTTCTGCACCGAACCCTCGCTGCCGGCACCGGGTTGGTTGAAGTATTCGAGGTTCATGCAGAAATCGAAAACATAGAAGTTCTTCTTGTCCTCCCCGGGTCCGTAGAGATCCGGCGCCAGGCGTGTCCCCCTTCCGATCATCTGCCAGAACTTGGACGCCGACCGGACCATCTTGAAGAACACGAGGTTGACCACCTCGGGGACGTCGATCCCCGTGTCGAGCATGTCAACACTTATCGCGATATGCGGGAATTTGTCCGTCTCGGAGAAGTCGTCGATGAGGCTCTGCGCATACTCGGACTTGTAGGTGATGATTTTGGCGAACTCGCCCTTGTATTCCGGGTAGGCCAGGTCGAAGCGCTCCCAGATGAACTTGGCGTGGGCGTAGTTCTTGGCAAAGATGATCGTCTTGCCCAGTCGGTCGCCACCAGCCACCTTGTGGCCGTTCTCCATGAGGGTTGCCAGCACCTTGTCCACGGTGTCGGCGTTGAAGAGCCAGCGGTTGAGTTCCTCGGGGTCGATGTCGGTGGGCGCTTCGTCGTCACCCCAGTCCTGGAGGTCCCACTCGTCTTTCTCGGCCTCCGACAGCTGGTCGTAGTGGATGCCCTCGCGCAGGAACCGGGTCGGCACGGACACTCCCACGGGCGGCACCAGGTAGCCCTCGGCCACGGCGTCGTCGAGGCTGTACGCGTCGGTCGGGACGCCGTCCTCGAGGTGGAACAGGCTGTAGGTGTTGCGGTCGACCTCGTCCTTGGGCGTGGCGGTGAGGCCCACGAGCAATGAGTCAAACCACTCGAAGATCGCCCCGTACTTCTGATACACCGACCGGTGGGCCTCGTCTATAACCACGAGGTCGAAGTGCCCGGGGCCGAAGGTGCGGCGGCCGTCGTCGGTCTGGTTGATCAGCCCCATCATCGTGGGATACGTGGAGACGTAGACGCGCCCCTCCTGATTCTTCTCCGTGACCAAGTTGACGGTGGTGGCCGACGGTAGGTGCGCCTTGAACGCGGACACGGCCTGGTTGACCAGGGCCACGCGGTCGGCCAGGAAGAGCACGCGCTTGACCCAGCCGGCCTTCATGAGCTGGTCCACCAATGCGATTGCGACGCGGGTCTTGCCGGATCCGGTGGCCATGACTAGGAGCGCCTCACGCTGCCCTCGCGTGAAGACGTCGTCGACCGAGCGGATTGCATGCTGCTGGTAATGCCGCTCCACGATGGTCTTGTCGACGGGCGTCGCCTCGAGCGGCGCTCGTGAATGCCGGCGCTGCACGGTGAGCTCCAGCTCGCCCCGGGTCAAAAAGCCGCTGACGCGGCGCGCCGGGTACATCGCGTCGTCCCAGAGCCAGCGCTCGAACCCGTTGGTGAAGAAGATGACGGGGCGACGGCCGAACTTCGCTCCCAGACAGTCCGCGTAGAGCTTGGCCTGTTGCTGGCCGATCGTGGCGTCGGCGAGCGATCTCTTGGCCTCGACCAGTGCCAGGGGCAAGCCGTCCTCTCCCCAGAGCACGTAGTCGACGAATCCCTGCCCGGTGTCGTTGGGCATCCCGGTGACGGGGAACTCGCGGTCCCGCGCGTCGGTCAGGTCCCACCCGGCCTCGCGCAGGTCCGCGTCGATGAACTGGCGCCGGGTCTCGGCCTCACTCACGTCGAAGGTCGGCTCGGGGGCGTCCTTGGTCTTCTGAGCCTGCTGGACCTTGGCGATTAGCTCGTCGATCTGCGCCTGCAGCGCGGAACTGGTGGCCTTCTCCGCCGCGAGCGCGGCGTCCTTGGCCTCTAGGACGTTGTTGAGCTGGGCGAGTTCCGCCGCGGTGAGTGGGGGTTGGCCGCCCGTGGCGGCGGGTGCCGGAATGAGCAAAGGATCGTACGACGACGAGGTGGGCACGTCATCAGGCGTGGACGAATAGCTGTAGGCGGCCCATTTGAGCAGGTCGTGGAGCTGCCGCAGTATCTCGAGGGCGGACGTTTCCTGGATCTCCTTCTTGTCGTGGACCGCGCGGTTTCCGGCCTTGCGGATGATGGTCGCTTTCGAGACGATCTCCGGGCCCACGGAGGCGATGAACCCGGGATCGCCGAGCCGTCCACTGAGGTCGGAGTTGTATGGCAGCGGGAGCCGCTCGAGATCGAAGATCAGGACGACGACCTGCTCCAGCACGCGACGGGCGTAGAACACACTCACGCGGGGGTCGGTCCGACCATTCGACTCCGCCTGGATCGCGTCGGCGCGGACGCTGCCCCACTCGGCGGGGACAAAGTCGAAGTTGGAGGTCATCTATGGTCTTCTCTCATGCGGGACAGGGCTGACCGAACAATTTCGGCTGTGGACGGGCGCAACTGCCCCTTCAGTACTAATAGACCGAGGATGTCGAGTTCGGACTGTGGTGGTGTGCGGCGACGTTCGCTCATCGCGAGCAGAGCCGATGCAGCCTTGCCGGGGTCGGCGCAGATCATGTCGTGAAGGAATGACGGCGCATCCTGGGTACGTACTCCAGAGGGCAGGAGATGGTCAGGAAGGTCTTTGAAGTTCGCGGTGACTATGACCTCGGCTCCTCCTGCGACGGCTGCGGCCACGAGGTGCTCGTCGTCGGGATCAGGCAGACCGACAGGGGCGACGAGAGTGGAGCGGGACCGGCAGACGACCTCGAAGTTTTCCCTGAGTTGCGAGGCGAGGAACGCTGCCCTTCTCTCGGCCAGTTCGCGGTCGTGCCCCTGCTTCATGAGTTTGCGAGTCTCTACGTCCTCGATCTCCTCGATATTGGCCTCGGTCAGGACCAGACGGTATGAGTCGAAGGCGACCAATGACAGCAATAAGTCTCGGGTTAGGCCGTTGAACAACACACAGGTGTCGAGTACGGCTGCAAGCACATGTCACATTGTGGCAGCCGTCCTCGATCCCGTGTTCAACCTCGGTCGATTCGCTTCCGTCGCGCCGCCCGTGCTTCGGCGAGTATGCCGAGCATTTCTTCGGGCTCGAGGTCCTCGACTAGGTCAGCTTGCGTGGCCGCGATCGCAGCGAGCTGACGGTCGCGGCGTTTGCGGCGATACTCGAGTACGTCATCGAGCAGCAGCATCCGCCGGTTGCTGGTTCGAGTGCACGGTATCTCACCTGCGTCGATCAACTTGACCAGTGTCGGACGACTCATTCCCAGCAGGTCGGCCGCCTGCTGGGTGGTGAGGCTCTGGGACTGCGGGGTCACGGTGATCGCCTTGCCGGCCCGCATCGCGGCGACGACCTGAGTGAGGATGGCGTTGATCTCGGCCGGTAGCGCGACAGAGTGAGAGCCGTTGACCAGGGCGAATGTCGGTGTATCGCCGGAGTGAAGCAGGTCGTCGATCTCCGCGACGCCGGCGTTCTCGCTGGGAGGGTAGGTCTTGGGCTCGAGCAGTGTGGTCATCGCTTCTCCTTGGATCTGCAAGAAGCGTAAGCCGGTTTCGAATCTTTCGCAAGGCTTGTCGTGTGGCCAGCTTTCAGCGGATCACTCGAAGAAGTCCTCGTCCACCTCGACGATGTGGACGGTCTGGTTGACCTGCACACCCACGCTGTAGCGGATCATCAGCGAGGCCAGCCGCGGGCCGTCGATGAGCACGACTCGCGTCGGGACGGAGTCGGCGTAGGCCCGGGCGCCGCTGCTGAAGCGCGCTGTGGTGATGAAGACGCCCTGGTTGGCTTGATTTCCGTGGAGGGCTCCGACGAAGGCCTGGATCGTGGGCCGGTGGATGGTCGCGTCGAGGGCGAAGCGCTTGGCCTGTACGTAGATGCGGCTTAACCCGAGGGCATCCTGGTCGACGATTCCGTCGATCCCGCCATCGTTGGAGAGTTGGGTGCGGCTGGCCGTTCCTTCGGCGCCGCCGTATCCCATTGCCATGATGAGGTCGAGGACCGCTTGTTCGAAGAAGACGGGCTCGTTCGCGTGGAGCCGATTGAGCAGGTCGGTCGCGACAGCAGAATGCAGGCGTTCGACTCCGAGCGACACCTGCTCCACCGGGTCCAACTCCGTTGGCTCGTCGGGAGGGTCGACCACCGGAGGGTTTGGAACTGGGCCATCAAGCGACGCGAGATCCTTCTCCTTGATTCCGTCCGGATGGTCAGCGCACAGCTTCCGTCCCGCATCCGTAATGCGGTAGTGCCCACGTACTGGCCGTTCAGCGGCACCGGCGCGGTAGAGGTACGACAGAGCCCAATTAGCACGGTTGCGGTACCGCTGCTGGCCGGAGGGGATTGTCTCCAGTCGCTTCTCTGCGCTGACGCCGAGCAGATCGGCAGCGGAAGTGCAGATGTCGCGGGCGCGGTGGACCTCACCGTCCAGGAGCACCGGCAGCGCGGGGGCCATGTACTGGTCCCAGGTGGGATCGACGGTCATAGTGTCTCCTCGATCTGGTCCAGCGCGAAGTGCTCGCCGAGCCGGTCCAGGGTGAACTCCTGCCGCAGCTTGCAGGCACTGTTCTGGTTGGCGAACATCCCCTTGACCCAGAGTGCATCGGACTGCGGAACGGCATTTGTCCACTTCACGGGGACGACGTACTCGTCGTCGTCGCTATCGTTGCCGTTCTCATTCACGCCCTCGGGCGAATGCCGGTACGGGGCGTTCAACTCCTGATCCCGCAGCCGCACCCACTGCCCGTCAACCTCGACCATTGCGTCATCGAACCGTGTCGCCTCCCGCAGCACGGTGCCGACGGCCACGTATCCGCGCTTGGGGATGTGGACGTTGACACGGGCGCCTACTGGCAGGTTATGGAGTGAGTCGGAGTACCAGCGCCCGCCGCCAGCGGAGACGAATCCGTACCGGCGGCCGTCCTCCCAGGATCTACTGCCCTCCTCGCCGAAGGAGACAAACCAGTCGATCCCGTTCCACTCCGCCTTCTTGCCCTTCGCGCCCCGGGGTCCCGACACCGATCGGTGCGCTCCCTCGTCGTCGCCGGCCAGCCACGATCGCGCTAGGTAGCGACGTCCTTCATCCTCGAGGTGGGTAAAGAAGACGACGTTGACCGGTACGCCGAACTCCCGGAGGTAGGTGACGATCCGCTCCGACGACGAATCGATGTCGGTCGCCACCACGACGAGATTGATCGATCCGTTGATCTCGTCGGGAGCGGAGACGCCGAAGACCTCTTCGAACGCGGTCTCGAACGCAGCGTCCAGCTGCGTATTGGCGAGTTCGATTACGGTCTCGCGGTCCAACGTCGAGACCCACGAGCCGTAGTCGAGGACCTGCGCCACCACGTCGCGGGGTGTCTTGTCCCGTTTGAGCTCTAGGACGTGCAGGTTGCCCTCGATGTCCATGGCCAAGAGGTCGATGTATTTCCCGTACGGCGTTCGAATCTGACGTCCGACGACGAGGAGGCGTTCACCCAGGAGCGTCGGGTCTTGCTCCAAGAACTCTTCCAACATGGACTCGGTGGGCAACTGGCTCGCACTGAGCCGTCGCGGAGCCCTGCCGTCGATCCGCCAGATCCCCATTTCGACGGGCATCAGAGTTCGCCTCGGAATGCGCGGGTTTGAAGAGATGCGAGCGTAGCGTTCACAGCGCTATCGCTGGTGGCCAGCAGCGCAGCGTGGCGCTCCACCTGCGAAACGACGTCGCGGTACTCACGCTGGACTGCGGCCGGCGGGAGCGCGATCGGTATACGCCGTAGCTCTTTAGCGTTGATGTTGGCCTGACCCACAATCGACTTGCACATCGACCGCAGCAGCACTTTTCCATATGCGCTATTCAGGTATCCGGATACGAAGTCGGGCTCGAACTCATCTACTAGCCGGAGCCTTATCAAGTACCCGGCGAAGGCAAAATGTTCGTCGTTCCGGACTGCCGCAGTTTTCCCGACAAGGTCAGGGCTGTTAGTTCGGTTGAATAGGATGTCGCCGCGTCTAGTCGTGAATTTCTCTCGATCGGCTTCGGATAAATTCATATACTTCAGATCGCTGGTGTCCAATCGGCCGTCAGTAGTGATGTTTCCCATTCGGAGAACGGGAGTCGTCCCATCTGGCCCAGATTTCTCAGAGGTGCCGTACTGAGTCGATTCCGTGATGTCGCCAATCGTGCCCATCGGCCACCGGTCTATCCAGGTGGCGGGGCTGCCAAAAAGGTCAATGAAAGACGCGGTTTGCAGTTCACGCGCTAGTTCGAATGAGCGTTTTCGCGAACTCCTAATACCTGCACTGCGATCAAGGGTCTTGGCAATACGTCGCTGCTCGTCAAGCGGAGGGACGGGAACGAGCAGCTTGCCGAGCGAGGATAGGGCAATGGATTTTCTGCGGTGGACGGCGCCTTGTCCAAGCTGCGGGTAAGTTTGAAGCGCGCGTGGGCTTTTTAGATAGCGCAACAAGTAGTGAGAGTCTATTTTCTCCTGTCTAACTTTGAAAATTGTGTACATGGGGCTTATGAGAGCTTGTTCGGGCGCTATTCCGATCGATCCTTCGTCGAGGTGAATAGTTGCATATGCGAACTCGCCGTGTTCAACGACTTTATATTTCGAAATGTCCCTGCTGAAAACCTGTTTTCTAAAGTACTCGAGACTGGGGACGAATCCCGCATGCTTCGTAACGGAATAGACGGGAGCCTCCACATTGGAACCTGCTCGCCGGCCTGAGGGGCTGATTAGTTCGCCGAGCGCCACCATCGGCCACCTGCTCACGACAACATCGCTTTCAACTCCGCGAGTCCCTGCTGGATCTCACCCTCGAGGTCTTCGAGCTCGGCGATGATATCCAGCGGGTCGCGGGTCTCGACCTCCTCGAAGATGAGCTCCTTGTAGCGGTTGATCGACAGGTCGTATCCCTCGGCCACGATTTCGGCCTTGGGCACCAGAAAGGACTGCTCGGTTCGGGCACGGGCGGCCTCGGCGTCGCGGTTCTGCCAGCGGGCGAGCACATCCGGCAGGTCATTGGCTTCGATAGGATTGCGCTTGTCGTCGAGGGAGAAGCCGTCAGCGCGGATGTCGTAGAACCAGACGTCATCGGTGCCGCCGGAGTCAGTCTTGGTGAAGAACAAGATGGCGGTGGACACCCCGGCGTACGGCTTGAACACGCCCGAGGGGAGTTTGACCACCGCGTCGAGCTTCTGCTCCTCGACCAGTCTCTTGCGAAGCGCCTTGTGGGCAGTGGTCGAGCCGAACAGGACACCGTCGGGGACGATTACTGCCGCGCGACCGCCCGGTTTGAGCAGCCGCAAGAACAGGGCCAGGAAGAGTAGCTCCGTCTTCTTGGTCTTGACGTCCTTGAGCAGCGCCTTGGACGTAGATTCGTAGTCCAGACTTCCCGCGAACGGCGGGTTGGCGAGGATGAGGGTGTAGCGCCCCTCGGTGTCCGCCGCCACTTCGGAAAGTGAGTCGCGATAGCGAATGTCCGGCGACTCGACGCCGTGCATGAGCATGTTCATGCTGCCGATGCGCAGCATGGTGGAGTCGAAGTCGTACCCGTGGAACATTGACGTCGCGAAGTGCTTTCGCTGGACAGCGTCAGTGAGAACGGTCGGATGGTGCTCGCGCATATGCTCGGCCGCGGACACCAGAAAGCCAGCAGTGCCGCAGGCGGGATCGCAGATCTCGTCGCGCGGCTCGGGGTCCGTCATGGACACCATTAGCTGGATGATGTGGCGCGGGGTCCTGAACTGGCCGTTCTGGCCGGCCGAGGCGAGTTTGCCGAGCATGTACTCGTAGAGATCGCCATTGGTATCGCGGTCGTGCATGGGCACGCCGTCGAGCATGTCGACGACTTTGCTCAGCAGCGCCGGGGTGGGCACGGTGAAGCGGGCATCCTTCATGTGATCGGCGTAAGTGGACTCCTCGCCTCCGAGTTGCCTCAAGAACGGGAACACCTCGTCGTCGACGATCCTGAACATCGCTCCCGGCTCCGCGTTCTTGAAGCGCGACCAGCGGAGCTGGTCCTGGCCCGGCTTGAACGTCGGGTCGGTGAGTGGCTCGCCCAGTCGCCGAGCCTTGTTCTCCTGCAGCGTCTGCAGATCGTCGAGTCGTCGGATGAAGAGCAGGTACGTGATCTGCTCGATCACCTCGAGTGGGTTGCTGATGCCGCCCGACCAGAAGGCGGTCCAGACTCCGTCGATCTTGCTCTTGAGTTCACCGGTGATCACGCGGGTCATGGTAGTCAGAGTGGCCTATGCCGATTCGGTGGACGTGCCCAAGCGCCGCCACGATTCCACTACGTCACACCTGGGCGCAGCTCGATCAAGTCCCACGTGGGCTGTTGAGGGATAGATTCGCCCCATGAGAGGACCTCAGTTCGCCAGAGTGCTAGCGACCTTGCAGCCGGGGCCGCCAATCACTACTGCGTACGAGCAGAGACATCGTCAAGGATCTTCGGACCCGAGGACCAGCTATCGCGACCAGCGTGAACACATGGTTCGGTGGATGTCCGAGATGGAAGGTCCCGGCGCGTACGGCAGGAAGTCCCGCGGTCGTGACGCGAAATCTGCATACAACAGCCTTCGATGCGCGCCAGCACTCATCTGGATGGCCGAGGCGCTCGGTGAGGACTCAGCAACGGTTGACCGGGCCGTTGCTGCGGCGGACGCAGCGGGGCCCAACTTCACGTCGCAGTGTGGGGCAATTCGGAAGGTTGTTCCTTGGGCGCGGATTGAGGAACTTGTCGCGCAGCAGCGGTCGAGCACTCGCTCGAGCATGGTAGGGGTGCTGAGGGGATGGCTCAGCACTTCACGGCTTCAGTAGCCTGTGCCCGTGGCACTCAAGAGCATCGGGACCCCGGACCTAACCGGCCAGACGTGGCTCATCACGGGGGCGACCAGCGGCGTCGGTCTGGAGACCGCCCGCTCCGCCTCGGACCGCGGAGCCCGGGTCGTCCTCGCGGTGCGCGACACCGCCCGGGGGCGAGAGGTCGCGGACGCGCTCCCGGGCCCGTCGCGGGTCGTCGAGCTGGACCTGGCCTCGCTCGAGAGTGTGCGACGCGCCGCCGACGAGCTGCGTGGCGGGGAGGCCGAGCCTATCGACGTACTGGTCAACAACGCCGGTGCCATCACGCCGCGACGCCGCGAGACCGCCGACGGAGTCGAGATGCTGCTCGGCGTCAACGTGCTCGGACCGTTCCTCTTCACGAACCTCGTTCTCTCGGGTGTGCGCCGCCGCGTGGTGATCGTCGGGTCCAACGCGCACAAGGCCGCGACCTTCGATTTCGACGACCCCCACTTCCGCCGACATCGGTGGACCCCCGCGGCGGCCTACGCCCAGTCCAAACTCGGCGACATGCTGTGGGGGCTCGCGCTGGACCAGCGGTTGCGGGACGGACGGGCCGAGGCCGCGGTGGCGGGGGTCGACGTGCAGCTCACGCACCCCGGGTGGGCGGCGACCGGGATTACCAACGCAAGCGGGAACGCCGTGGTCGACACGGTGATCACCCGCGTCTGCTCGGTGTTCGCCCAGCCTGCCTCGCAGGCGGCGCTCACCACGATGTTCGCCGCCACCCGGCCGCTACCGCCGTGCAGCTACACCGGGCCGGACGGGCTGCGGAACCTCAGGGGGATTCCCACGCTCATCGGAAGGACCGCCGAGGCCTCGGATCCGGAGATCGCCGAACGGCTATGGGGGTTCGCTGAGGCCGAGACGGCGGGAGCCTGACCGCGGACGACTGACCTCCGGACACCTCGCGCTCGTCGGCCCCCGGTACCGCGCGGGCATTCAGTCGACGTGGGGTTCCTGCGCGGACCCCGATCCCGCGGGCCGCGCGGCCGCGATGCCGGCAGCCCACCCGGGTGCCAAGCCGTGGTCCGGAGGGCACAACGCGGCCGCGTCGATCCCGGTCGTCTGGAGTAGCCAGGAGACCAGCGAGTTTGAATTCCACATCTCGCCGACGCCCACCGCGTCCCGCCCCCAGGTATGGCGCGGGATCGTCGCGACCCGGCCCACCACCGCGTCGGCCTCGGCCGCGGAAAGCGCGATCAGGGTGGGCGGTGCGGGCGCCCACGCGCGATCGGGGATCTCGCCCTCGGGCAGGCAGCGGACCTCGTAGCGGAACAGGCGGGACCGCCCTAGCCAGGGCAGGCCTACCGGACCGGTCGCCACGACCCCGCTTGATCCACTGAGCGGCCCCCAGGCCGGCGCCATCTCGATGACATGGCGGCCGTGGTCGGTGAAGACCTCCAGCGCGGCATGGAACAGCGGCCGGCTGGGGCGGTGTTCGCGACGCGCGCCATACGCCTCCCACCAGCGGCTGGTGTGAATCGCCACGTGGCCACCGGCTCCGACCGGCAACCACCACAGAGCCGCGCCTGTTTCTCTCACATCGCCCCCCTCACGCTGCCTCACTCACGCCGATTCCCTCATCGTGCGCGCGATCACCCAGGACACCGGGATATGCCCCGCGGCGAGCACCAGTGCGGCCACCGCGATCCAAGGACTGCCCAGCCAGCCCGCGGCGGAGAGAAACACCACCACTGGCAGGATCGCCATCGGGACCGGGATGCCCCGCCACCAGTACAGGGCGGCCACCCGTCGACCGGTCTTCAGATATCGGACCCACAACGCGTAGTAGAGCAGCAGGCCACCGGCCATCGGCACACTCCACGACCAGGTGAACGCCCCCGAGGCGGTCACCGCCGGCAGTGTCAGGCACAGCGCCTGTCCCGCTCGTTCGGCCCATCGCGCGGGCGCCGGCGCCACCGCTGTCGGAAAGGGTTCCCGCGGCGGGAAACACCACAGCAGTAGACCGGGGGCGAGCACGGCGAGGCTCACGCCCAGGCCCGCCAGGTGGAACTCCACGCCGAAATGTTAGCCGCGCCGGCCCCGAACCCACTGGTGACCGGCTCGCCGACCGTCGACCGCCTCCGCCAAAGTCGCTCAGGCCGAGACCTGGTGGGTCTGAGGAGTGGGCCATCCTCTCGTGACGGTCGACAACCCCGTCACCGGGCGTCGAAGAAGTCCACGATGAGCCGTGTGACCAGGTCGGGTTGTTCCACTTGCAGGAAGTGACCGGCGTCCCGCACGGACTCCGCCCTGCTTCCGGCCGGAAGGGTCGACGCCGCGAGCGCGGTCCACTCCGCGAGCGCACACCCGTCGTCGCTTCCGTGGAGGTAGAGCATCGGAACGGTGGTGGGGCACAGCACCGCTCGTTGGGCGGCGGCGTGTTCCGGGGGGACCGTCCATGGACGCGCAGCGTGGCGGTAGTAGCGGAGAACCTCGGTGCGCCGGGTCTCGATCGCACTCCACGCGGCGTCGAGGTGGGAGCCGGCCTCGTAGCCGGGAGACCACCGGCGCCACAGGTGGGGCACCAACCTGGGCAGTGACCTTTCCGCGAGTACGGGTAGCTGTTGGAATGCGAAGTACCAACTCAACCGCGCCTGCCTGACAAGTCTGGAGATGTAGGCGCGGGCCCCCCCGTCCCGAGAGGTGAACGCGGCTGCTGGTGGTACGGCCATGGTCACGACGCGCCGGTAGGGCTGGTCGACGAGCCCGGCCACGGCGTGCGCGGCGATCGCACCCCAGTCGTGACCGATGAGGACCGCTCGGTCGTCACCGCCGAGCAACGCGTGCAGTTCGATCGCATCATGGGCCAGGCTGCCGATGTGGTACGACCCGTCGGTGGGAACGCTAGAAGGCGCATAACCCCGGGTGAACGGGGCGACCACCCGGTAGCCCGCATCGACGAGACCCGGGGCTACCCCCCGCCACGAATGAGGCGAATCGGGGTACCCGTGTACCAGGACCGCGAGGGGAGCGCTGTCGGGACCCCAGGAGAGCGCGACAAAGTCGACGTGGCGTCCCGCGATCTGAATAGTCCTGTACTCGTCCATGGGTGCCCACCTCATGACCCTCCGGACCTGCGGGTGCGGGTCCTGTCGTATCCGACCTCATCGGTCCGTCGTGCGCCGTAGCGGTCGAGGCCGAGTCCGACCAGCATGGTTCGAACGAGGTCTACCGGTCCGATCAGGGTAGTCGCCCGTCAATGCCGGTACCGCAGTCCCCGGGAGCCGTCGTTGGGCTGGGCGTCGGAGCGCTCGCGCCGATCACAGGCGCAGACGGCGGAGAGTCCGCACCGAGCTCTCAGGTGAGATCGTCGTACTCGCCGTCGACCCACCTGGCGTACCGCTCGGCCGACCGGTGGACGGCTGCGCCGGCGTCGTGCGGGACGCAGCCGCCGAAGTTCGCGTAGATCCGGTCCACCTCGTACCGCGCGACGTGGTCGGCGATGCGCCGGACCACCGCCCCGGACAGGGGCATCCAGTTGGGGAACGAGCGCATGAACGTGACCCAGCGCGGATCGGCGACGGTGCCGATGGTGTCGCCCGTGAACAGCACACCCCGGCCGTCGCGCGCGGTCCAGTGCACCACCGCGCTGCCGGGGAAGTGGCCGCCGGGCTGCGAGGCACGGACCCCGGGCACGATCTCGATCTCCTCGCCCTGGTGACCGCCGCCCCAGACCACGGTGTTGCGGGGCCGCAGACCGAGCCAGTGCTCGTCCGGTGCGGAGACGTAGACCGGGGCGTCGTCGAACGCGGCGGACCACAGCGACTGGACCCCGTACATGTGCGGGTGGGAGGCGATGAGGGCGGAGATTCCACCCCACCCGCGCACCGCCGCGACGGCCTCCTCGCTGATGTGGTTGGGCGCCTCGACCAAGACGTTCCCGTGGTCGGTGCGGATGAGCGCCGGCTTCTGCCCGATCCCGGGACACTCCCGGTGGACCAGATTGATCACGTCCGCCTCGCGTTCGAGGAACTCGATGCGCGCGCCGTGCGCCGCCGACGCCTCCGGGTGGGTCCACCGCTGGCCGCCCGCGGGGACATACTGGCGGTCATCGGCGCAGATCGGGCACACCTCGGGCAACGGCTCGGCACGCTCGACCCCGCAGGTGGCGCACTGGGTGACCGACCCCGGGGCGGCGGAGGTCACGGCATGTCCCCCTCTGTGGCCACCGGATGCCACCCGTCTCCCACCCTGACCTCGAGGTCGCCGTCGACCGGCCGGGCGTCGGGCTGGAGCGCGACGGCGTGCTCGAGCGCCTCCTGGGCGTTGTCGAACTCGCCTAGATCGATGGTGCGGTCCGGGGTGCGGAGGCGGAATGTCGACATACCTGCCAGTGTCCCCGTCCGGTTCCGCGGTCGCATCCGTCGTGACCCCCGTCAACCCACCCCGCCCCGTCAACCCGCCCCGCCCTGCCAATCCACCCCGACACCATGGCTGACCGGAAGCCCTTCCCGGGCGCCGGAGACAGGAGCACAATGTGCACCAGCATCGCCGCTCGAGGAGGACTCATCATGTCGTCGTCGTCCCCGGTCCCGCCCCGGGACCAGCCGCAGGGTCCGCCCCCCGGTTACCCGGACCTCGGTCCGGAGCCTGTCGAGGGTGTCCGTGTGTTCACGGTTCCCGCAGTACCCACTGCTGTCGTCCGGGCGACGGCCGTACCCATGGCCACGATCGAGGGGTTCTTCGACTCGGCGTTCGGAAAGGCGTTCCCCGCGCTGTTCGCCTCGGGAATAACGCCGGCTGCTCCCGCGATGGCGCTCTACACCCGGATAGCCGACGGTCCTGATGCGGAGGCGGACCTGGAGATCGGCTTCCCGCTGTCCACGCCGCTGCTCGAGCAGATCCAGGGGGAGCCGGAGGAGGTCGACGGGCTGCTCGTGGTGCCGTCCGAGCTGCCGGCCGGCGAGGTCGCCGTGACGAGCTACCTGGGTTCCTACGACGGACTGGGCGAGGCGTGGGGAAGATTCATGGAGGAGATCAGTTCTCTGGGGCGTGCTCCGGCGATACCGTTCTGGGAGTCGTACGTGACGGAACCCTCCCCGGACATCGATCCCGCCACCCTGCGCACCGACCTGTTCTGTCCGGTGCGGAGCCCCGACGACGCGGCCTGATCGACGCGGCCTGACCGGCGCAGCCTGACCGGCGCGGCCTGACCGGCGCAGCCTGACCGGCGCGGCGGACCACCTCGGCTCGCACCGAGGTCGCCGAACTCTTCAGCCTCCGGACAGGCAGCTCGCCCGAGGTCGGTGGGGCCCCACCGTAAGGGGTGCACCGGGAGCGGCTCCACAGTTCGCCATCGACGTGGTGGTTCGGGTGACCGCGGCCGTTCATGCGTGAACCCTCGACGGGACATCTCGCGCGAGCAGAAGCGCCACGGAGCCCAGCAGCGTTCCAGTTATCCGCCGCTGCCATGTGGCCCAGCCGGGGCGTCGTGCCAAGGCTGTAGCGATCATTCCGGCCGCCAGGACGATGGTGGCGTTGACGATCAGACTCACCGCGATCTGAACCGACCCCAGTGTGAGTCCCTGTGCCACCTGGTGGCCGCGTTGCGGATCGATGAACTGTGGGATCAGAGTCAAGTACATGATCGCGGTCTTGGGGTTGAGCAGGTTCGTGAGCAATCCCATCCGGAACAGGCGGACGTCGCTGTCGCGCGGCAGGGACTGCACCTCGAAGACGCCATGTCCACCAGGGCGCAGCGCCTGCCATGCCAAGTACGCGAGGTAGACCACGCCTCCGGTCTTGAGGCCGATGAACAACCACGGCACGGCGATGAACACGACTGCGAGCCCGAGGTTGGCCACGAGCATGTAGATGCCGAACCCCACGCCGGTCCCGGCCAACGACACCAGGCCGGCGCGCCGCCCCTGGCTGATGCTGCGCGAGGTCAGGTACACCATGTTCGGCCCCGGGGTGAGGACCATCGCCAGCGACGCCAGAGCCATCGCACCGGCAGCGCCCAGGGAGACGGGCCACAACGTATCGACGAGTGTCATGACTTCGATCCTGATGTAATGACCTTATGCATCTCAACCCCTACGGCGAGTACGCCGTCCTGCTCGCGGCATCACTGGCCAACAACTGGCCCGACGAGCGCGACGGCGTGGTCGCCCGCACTCGAGAGTTCGGGATGACCATGCCCTTCCCTGAGAAGCCAGGCGATCACGAGCGGTGCCGCGAAGCCATCGATGCATGGCTTCAGGTGGTCGATGCGCCCACGCCCGACGCGCGTGCGGCAGTCCTCAACGCCCAGATGGCCGCGGCCTCGGCGTTTCCGCGCCTGACCGACCACGATGGGGAGGGCTGGCACCTGCACTACCGCGACGCCGACGATGACCTGCCCCGCGTCCTGCACGCTGTATTCAGCGTCGGGACCGCCTTGCACCTCACGACCCGCGGGATGACACGGGTTGGTCGATGCGCGGCAACCCCGTGCACGAATGCCATCGTGGACGTGTCTCGCAACGGCACTCAGCGGTACTGCTCCCCGCGTTGTGGCAGCAGGGACTCCGTTCGCCGCCACCGCGCCCGTCACCGCTGACAACCCGTGGGCCGGGCGGTGAGCCAGTTGGGCTGTGATTTGACCAGTCCGCGGGCGGCGGGCGGTGAGCCAGCCGGGCGGTGAGCCGGCTGGGCCGCGGGCGGCCCGGGAGGGGCGTGGGCGCTGGGCTACTCCATGTCCTCGAGCGAACGACCGGTGGTCTCGGGGACGAACTTCGCCACGAACAGCAACGACAGCACGGCCGACACGGCGTAGAAGCCGTAGGTGAACGTCAGACTGAACTCGGCCATCGGCGGGAAAGCGGTGGAGATGGCGAAGTTCGCCAGCCACTGGGCGGCCGCGGCCAGGCCGAGAGCCGCCGTGCGGATGCGGTTGTTGAACATCTCGCCCAGCAGGACCCACACGGCTGGGCCCCACGACATGCCGAAGAACACGACGAACCCGTTGGCCGCGATCAGCGCGACCAGACCCTGGGTGTCGCCGAGCTGGGGAGAGAGTTCGCCATCGACACCGGCCCCCATGGTGGCGGTGCTGAACATCAGGGACATCACGGCGAGCGAGACGGTCATGCCCACCGATCCGGTGATGAGCAGCCTGCGGCGGCCGATCTTGTCGATGAGCGCGATGGCCACGATCGTCACCACGATGTTGGTGACCGAGGTGATGACGGTCTGGGTGAGCGCGTCCTCCTCGGTAAAGCCGACGGACTGCCAGAGGGAAGTGGAGTAGTAGAAGATCACGTTGATGCCCACGGCCTGCTGGAAGACCGACAGCACGATGCCGATCCACACGATCGGCAAGAGGTTCCTGCCGCTCGGGGCGAGCATGTCCTGCCACGACCGCTTTCTGTCCTCGCGGACGGTCGCCCGGATCTCCTTGATCCGGTTGTCGACGCCGCTGGACTGGATGGTGCGCAGGACGTCCCTCGCCTCGCCTACCAACCCCTTGGCCAGCAGATATCGAGGGGACTCCGGGATCATGAGCGCCAGCACGCCATAGGTGATGGCGGGGACCACCTCGGTGAGGAACATCCAGCGCCAGGCCTGGATGCCCAGCCACAGCTCCTCGATCGCGCCACCGGCCACGGCCGCCAGCCAGGCGTCGGAGAGCAGGGCCACGAAGATGCCGGAGACGATCGCGAGCTGCTGGAGCGAACCGAGACGGCCGCGGATCGAGGGAGGCGCGACTTCCGCGATGTACGCCGGTGCGATGACGGACGCCGCTCCGACGCCCAGGCCGCCGATCACGCGCCACAGGATCAGGTCCCAGGGGCCGAAGGCGAACCCGGACCCGACCGCGCTGAGGGTGAACAGCGCCGACGCCAGGACCATGACGCGGGTGCGCCCCCAACGGTCTGCGAGACGACCGGCGAGGTAGGCGCCGGCGATGCAACCGAGCAGAGCCGAGGAGACGACGAACCCGGTGAGGCCGGCGCTCATCCCGAAGCTCTCCTGGACGGCGTCCACGGCGCCGTTGATGACCGCGGTGTCGAAGCCGAACAGGAACCCGCCGAGCGCCGCCACCAGGGAGATGATCACCACCCGGCCGGTGTGGAACGACTCCTCCTCGTCTGAGCCCCTGGCCGAGACGTTCTTTGTGGACATGGCGTACCCCGCTCCCGGGCCGGTCGGACGTCCTATCACTGGTGAAGGGAGCGTAGGCCCGGGATGAATGTGGCGCAAGTCACAAGATCGAAGCGTGGTTTGCGGAGTACGAACCCACGGGACGAGAACACGTTCTAGGCTCTGAACCGTCTCGTCGTCATACCGAAAGGGCCATCGCCGTGAGTGCCTCCCCCGAGCAGATCCGTGCCACCGCAGACTCCTACATCGCCGCGCTGGTCGCCGGCGACCTCGAGGCGATCCTGGACCTCTACGCCGAGAACGCCACGGTCGAGGACCCGGTCGGCAACGGGACCGTCCACGAGGGCAAGGCGGCCATCCGCGAGTTCTACTCGTCCGTGGTGGCGATGAAGATCGACGGCGAGGTGATCGAGGCGCGGGTGTGCGGTGACGACCTGCTGTTCAACTTCGAGATCACCACCCACTTCGACGCCGACTCCAAGGCCACCATCAACGTGTGGGACCTGATGACCCACGACGAGCAGGGCAAGATCGCCTCGATGCGCGCGTACTGGACCCCGGAGAACATGAGCTGAACCGGGGCCGCCCGATCCGGCTGCATTCGGGGCCGGTGCGCGTTCTCATTCCCGGTCCGGCGCGTTCTGGGCCGGTGCGCGTCCGGACGCCCGATCCGGCGCGTTCTGGGACGCATCGGTCGAGAGGGAGTCGCCGAGAACGCGGCGGGAATCCACAGAACGCGCTCGATCGAGCCGGGCCGCGCATCCCGGACGAAGGCGCGGGCTACGCCTGCTGGACTAGCCTTGGATTCCATGATCACCGCCATCGTCTTCGTCCACGCCGAGACGGCGCGCATCCCCGAGGTCGCCGAGGCGATCGCCGAGATCGACGGGGTCTCCGAGGTGTACTCGGTCACCGGCACCATCGACCTCATCGTGCTGGTGCGGGCCCGCCGCAACGAGGAGGTGGCCGATATCGTCTCCGACCGCCTGAACAAGGTGCCGGGTGTGGTGAACACCGAGACGCACATCGCGTTCCGCGCGCTGTCCAAGCACGACCTCGAGGCGGCGTTCTCCCTGGGGTACGACGAGTAGACGCAGGCCCGCTTCGCACCGCGCGCTGCGCCCCGCCACCACGAGGGTGTTACCCCGTGCGCCGGTGTTCTCGGGAGGTGCCGCCACGGTCTCCGCGACGGATGTGCATACTGACACCACGACTTGCTGATTTCCGGATATGCAGGGGAAGACCGGTGAGAATCCGGCGCTGACCCGCAACGGTATGCCGTCACCTCGGTGACGACGAGCCCGATTACCTGCCCGGAGGTTCGCGACTCTGCCCATCGCCGCGGTCTGCGATCCGGAGTCCTGCACGGTCGGCGGCCGGACTCTTGCGACTGCCCTCCTGCGGGTCTCGTGTGTTCGTGGGCACACGACACGATCCGAGGTCTGATCATGTTCCGTCGCCAGTCCAGGTCCACCATCGCGCTCGCCGCACTCCTCGTCGCGGGGGCCGCCGTCGCGGGGTGCTCCCGCGGCGAGGCGCAGGAGAGCACCGCCTCCGAGCAGGCGTTCTCCGATCCCGTGACCATCACCAACTGTGGGCGGGAGTCCACGTTCGACGCCCCGCCCGAGCGCATCATCACGATGAACGCCCACGTCACGGAGACCCTCATCCAGATGGGTGCGGGAGACCGGATCGTCGGCCGGGGATACGACGACCGTGAGGACGTCCTCCCGGAGGTCGCCGAGGAGCTCGAGGCGATACCCGGGCTGGCCGAGGAGTATCCCACCTGGGAGCAGATCGTCGATCTGGAACCGGATCTGGTGGTGGCCGGCATGCGCAGCGCGTTCGACGAGAAGGAGGGCCGTAGCCGAGACGCCCTGGAAGCCGCGGGCATCGACACCTTCCTGTTCTCCGAGTACTGCGGCGACGGGTTCCCGGACTTCTCCATGCTCGAGACCGACTTCTCGCAGCTGGGCCGGGTCCTCGGCGTCGAGGAGGGCGCGCAGGAGCTCACCGACAGCATCGTCGACCGGGTGGAGGCGGTCCGGGCGACGCTCGACGAGGCCGGCGTCACGGGTACCCCCACCTTCTTCTACGACGGAGGAGAGGCCGAGCCGACGACGATCGGAGGCGTCGGCATCGGCCAGCTGATCGGCGAGTACGCGGGGGCGGACAACATCTTCACCGAGGGCGACCGCCCGTACCTCGCAACCACGTGGGAGATCCTCGGTGAGCGCCGGCCGGAGGCGATCGTAGTGCTCGACTACGGGGCCACCAGCGCGGAGGACAAGATCGCCTACCTGCGCGAACAGCCCATCATGTCCACCACGCCGGCGATCCGCTCCGACCGAATCGTGGTGGTCCCCCTCGCCGACTTCTTCGAGAGTTCCCGGATGGCGACCTCGGTCGAGACGATCGCCCGCGAGCTCTACCCCGACGCCTTCGGGCGCTGACATGGCGACGGTCGTCCACGACGGTGGCCGTGGCGCACGCGGCACGGGGGTGCCGGATCCGAACCGCCCCCCGGCAGCGTCCCGCCCCCCGTCACGGTCCCGCCACTCGCTGTCCCGCCGCTCGGTGCCGCGCCGCGACAGGCGCCCGCTGGGGCTGGTCCTCGCCCCGCTGCTGGGGCTGCTCGCCCTCTCGGTGGCGCTGGGGGTCTCACTGGGGTCGGTCTCCATCCCGCTCGGGGATGTCTGGGCGATCGTCGCCCACCGCCTGGCCCCGGGGTCGTTCACCCCGTGGTGGTCCGAGGCTCGCGAGGCGATCGTGATCGAGTCCCGGCTGCCGCGCGCGCTGATGGCGGCCGCGGTGGGTGCATCCCTCGCGGTGGCGGGGGGCGTGGCGCAGGCGGTCACGCGCAACCCGCTGGCCGACCCGTACCTGCTGGGAGTGTCGTCCGGGGCGGGATTCGGCGTGGTGGTCCTGACCGTGCTGGGCGTGGGTGCCGGGGTGTCGGGAGTCTTCACCCTCCCGATGGCCGCCTTCCTCGGCGCACTCCTGCCACTCGCCGGGGTGATCCTGGTGGCGAGACGCGCGCACGACACCACGGCGATCGTGCTGGTGGGGGCGGCCCTGACGATGGTGTTCTCGGCGCTCAACACGTTCACGCTGCTCGTGCTGGGCGACGACCACCAACTGGGCACCGTGATGCGCTGGCTCGCCGGCGGGTTCGGTGACGCCGGGTGGACCATGTTGCTCGCCCCGGTCACGATCCTCACCGTCGCCGGGATCCTCGTGCTGCTGTCCAGCCGACATCTGGATCTACTCCTCACCGGTGACGACGGCGCCACGGCGATGGGCATGAACGTCCCGCGGTTCCGACTTCTCATGCTGCTGCTGGTGTCGATGCTCACCGCGGGGGCGGTGGCCGTGTCCGGGACCATCGGGTTCATCGGTCTGCTCATCCCGCATCTCGCCGGGTACGTCACGGGCCGCACCTCGGCGCGACTGCTCCCGACGGCCGCCGTGCTCGGTGCGGTCGCCCTGGTGCTGGCGGACATCGCGGCCCGGTCCGTGAGCGACGGTGCCGAGCTCCCGGTGGGTGTGGTCACTGGCGTCGTGGGCGGTCCGGTTTTCCTGATCATGTTGTGGCGGCGCTACGGAAGGGCCGCGCGATGACCACGCTGACCGCGTCCGACGTCTCCGCCGCCCTGGGGGGACGCCGGATCCTCGACGGGGTGGACCTGACCATCGCGCCCGGCCGGGTCACCGCGCTGGTGGGCCCCAACGGCAGCGGCAAGACCACGCTGCTGCGGACCTGTTACCGGGCATTGCCCACCACGACCGGGATGGTCCGCCTGGACGGCGACGACATCACCTCCCTTCGCCGCCGGACCCTGGCGCGCACGGTGGGCGTGAGTACGCAGGAGCCGGTCTCGCTGGGCGGCATCACGGTCCGTGAGTCGGTGCGCCTGGGTCGGACGGTCAAGCGCGGGCTATTCGAGTCGTTCGGGACCGACGACGCCGACGTGGTGGACACCGTGCTCGACCGCGTGGGGTTGGCCGGGCTGGCGGAGCGCGACGTCCTGGCCCTGTCGGGGGGCGAACGGCAGCGGGTGTCGATCGCCCGGGCACTGGCCCAGCAGCCCGAGGTGCTCCTGTTGGACGAGCCCACCAATCACCTCGACCTGCACCAGCAACTGTCCGTTCTGATACTGCTGCGGGAACTGGCGGCGGGTGGGCTGGCGGTTCTGCTGACGCTTCACGACCTGCGGATGGCCACCGAGTACTGCGACGCCATGGTGGTGCTGAGTGGGGGCCGCGTGGTGGCGACCGGTGCGCCCGAGGAGGTGCTCGATCCCGCGCTCCTCGCCGGGGTGTTCGGGGTCCGTGGGCAGGTGCGACCGGGGCCGGCCGGCGGCCGGACCCTGGACGTCTGGGGGCTCGCCGATGGCTGAGCCCAACGCCGCTGCCGCTCCCGCTGCCGCTCCCGCTGCCGCCACCACCGCCGCTACCGCCACCACCACCGCCGCTACCGCCACCACCACCGCCGCTACCGCTACCGCTACCGCGTACGCGGACATCGCGGCACCGCTCGGCGAGTTCGCCCGGACCATCGAGCACGGCCCCGAGGTTCTCCCCGGGACCCTGCTCACCGATCCCCGGTGGCTCGCGGCGCGCGTCGCCGACACCGGCCGCCGCTGGTCACACGATGATCCGCGGGTCAACGCCACGCTCTGGTGGTACTCGGCCAGCTCCACCCTGGTCGCCGCGCCACTGACGATGCTGCTCTCCGCGGGCGTCGCACCCGATCCCCGGCCGGAGCGGCTCACCGTGTCCCTGCAGGCCAACGGGTATCTCCGGGCCGCGCGTTCGGACCGGTTGTCGACGTCGGCGACCGCGTTCTCGGAGGAACTGCGTGAGGCCCACGAGGCGGTGATCGCCTCACTCGCGGAGGTCTCGGGCGCGGCACCGCGCGCGCTGTGGGCGATCGCCTCCGACTCGATCGCCAACCGGGCGCTGGAGGCGGGCCGCGCTGTCGGGGACCCCGGGCGGGGCTGCGACCTGGCCCGGGCCGTCTCCCGTCCCCCGCTGCTGCCGGTGCGCTACTCCGATGTGACAGCGTCCGGGCTCACCCGGCGGTTCGTGCGCCGTGGTTCCTGCTGTCTGATCTACGTGGCGACCGACGGGGACAAGTGCGTCAGCTGTCCGCGCCGCACTCCGGCGGATCGCCACGCCGAGCTTGTGCGGCGCACGTCATCCTGACGTGCCGCCCCGCGGGGCCGGCCGCAGTTCCTATCGGTGCCGCTTCAGGGGCCGACCACACTCCCTAGCGCTGCCGGTCCGGGGGCCCACAACACTCCCTAGCGCTGCCGGTCCGGGGCCGACCACACTCTCAAGCCTGCCGCCTAGCGAGCCTTCGTGCCCGCCCCCGCGCTCTCTGCAGTTCAGCGAGCAGTGCCCTGCCGGTCCACTGGCGGCGGTCGGGCCCGGCCCGTTCGGCTTCGTGCACCAACTCGACCATGTGCGCGCAGGCCGGCGTCTCGACTCCGAGATACCGGCCCATCCGCACCACCTCACCCTGGAGGACGTCGATCTCGGTCGGCCGACCGCGGACCAGGTCGTCGTTCATCGACGACGTCCCGTCGGCGTCCACCCGCATGACCGCCCTGGCGAGCCTGCGGAACACCGGCGTGGGTAGCCGCATGACGTACGGCAGCAGGCCTGCGGGCACCGCGATGGGCACCCGTGAGACAACTCCGGCGGCGGTGAAGACCCGGTTGCCCTCGGCCTGGCAGAGCGCGACGCATCTCCTCAGGTCCCGGTCGAGGAGTTCGGAGCGCAGCGGCAGACCGGACAGTGCCTGGACGGCGTTGTTGAGGTTCAGCAGGACCTTGCCGTGCAGCACCGCCTGGATGTCGTCAGTCGCACGCACCGGGAGGTCGGCCTCCTCCATCACACGGACAAGGGGGCCGGCCAGGGGATGTTCCGCGATCCGGATCTCGCCGGTGCTGGTCCGGCGGTAGGTGGCGGGGCCGGTCCGGGCGACGTTGAAGGGGATGACCCCGGCGATCACCGGTGTGTGGTCCACACCCTCGCGGATCAGGTCGGCCGAGTGCAGTCCGTTCTGCAGGCCCACCACCAGGGATCCGGGCCGCAGGAACGGGACGAACTCGGCGGTGGCCGCGGCCGTGGAGCCCGCCTTCGTACACACCAGGACCACGTCCGAGCGTCGGACGGACTCCGGTGACCCGGCCAGGGTGAGCGCGTCGGCCGGCACGTGGAGGCGGTCCTCCACACCCTGCCCGGACTCCACGGTGAGCCCGACCGCGCGGATCGGGTCGAGTACGTGAGGACGCCCGACCAGGGTCACGTCGGCATGCCGGGCGAGCCGTCCGCCCAGGTAGCACCCGACCACGCCCGCACCGATCACGGTGATGCGAATTGGTGTGTCCGGGCCGGTCATGGTGCTGGACGTTACGACATGCGCACCGGTCCGGCGGTGGGATCGCGCAGGTGCCCACCGGGTCGAGGGGATCTCAATGGCGCCGAGGTCTCAGAACCACCTCGGTCGGGTGTGCGTCGGGGGTCGAGTCGAGCGCGTGACGCACCGCGGTGGCCACGGAATCCGGGCTGAGGTGGGCCGACGGGTCGTAGGTCCCGCCCTCGGCGGCGACGATCGCCCGCTGCATGTCGGTGTCCACCCGGCCCGGATGGATCGAGGTGACGCGCAGCGCCGGTTCCTCGCCACGGAGCGTGTCGGTCACGGCGCGGAGCGCGAACTTGGAGGCACTGTAGGAACCCCAGCCCGGCTTGGCGGTGGTCCCCGCGCCGGAGTTGATGACGACGAGGTGGCCGCGGGCCGCGCGGAGCGCCGGGAGCAACACCCGGGTGAGCTCGACCACCGCGAGCAGGTTGATCTCGAACGCGCGGCGCCACTCGGAGGCCTCCGACTCGTCGATCCGGCCGAGCTCGGCGACCCCGGCACAGTGGATGAGCCCGTCGAGGGTGGCGATCCCGTCGGCGACCAGCGAGACCCCGTCTGCCGTCGTCAGATCCGCGGTCACGACCCGGGCGGACCCGCAGGAACGGGCCACGGACGCCAGCGCGTCGGCGTCGCGACCCACCAGGATCAGATCGTGACCCGCCTCGAGTGTCCGGGCCGTGGCCGCGCCGATTCCGCGGGAGGCGCCGGTGATCATGACTGTGCTCATGCCCGCTGAGGCTAGACGCCGGGCCGGTTCAGCGGGAGGCTCATGTCCGTTGAGGCTGGACGCCGGGCCCGTCGAAGGCGTCCAGCAGCGCGTTGAGGGCGGGGACCGCGGCCGACAGCGACTCCCGGTGTTCCGGGGACAGGCGCGACAGGTGGTCGGCGAAGTCCTGGTCGCGCTCCTCGAGCACCTGGTCGATCCGCGCCCGCCCGAGGTCGGTGAGTTCCACGCAGACACCCCTGCCATCGGATTCGTCCCGCACGCGTTCCACGTAACCCATGCTCTCCACGACTGTCACCGAATTGCTCGTCGTGGGGACCCGGACGTTCTCCAACCGGGCCAGGTCGCTCATCCGCAACCGCCCGTGGCAGGCGAGGGTGTAGAGGATCGAGGTCTGCGCGCGGCTGAGGGCGTACTGGGTGTTCTGTCGCCGGACCAGCAGGTCCAGCCGGAGCAGGATGGGACGGAACTCCGTCGCCAGCCCGCTCGTCGCCAGCCCGCTCCCCACAGTGTCCATCCCATGCCCCCCTGAACAGTGCGGCCCCCACAGTCGCATGGGAGATGTAAGCACGTTCTTTGACGGTCGTGGGGCGTCATCCCGGGCCGTGGGGGATACTCTCGGCATGGATTTGTATCACCAGATCACCGGTTCCGGCCCCACCGTCGTCCTCCTCCACGGCGTCTGTCACCGAGCCCACGCATGGGACGCGGTCGTACCACTGCTCGCGGACCGGTTCCGCGTGGTGGTGGTGGACCTGCCCGGGCACGGGGAGTCGGCGGATCTCCCCGACGCCGGCGATGTGCTGGACTACATGGTCGGCCAGCTGGTCGACCTCCTCGAGGCGGTCGTGCCGGACGGGGAGCGGGCCCATATCGTCGGGAACTCGCTCGGCGGTTTCCTGGCGCTGGAGTTGGGGGCCCGCGGACTGGCGGCCAGTGTCACCGCGCTCTCGCCGGCCGGGTTCTTCCGTTCGTACGCCGAGTGGCGCTACACCATGACCGTGTTCCACGGTCTCCGTCGCGTGGCCGGCAAGCTGGGCCGGCACATCCCCGTGCTGACGGAGAGGGCGGCGGGCCGCGCGGTGATGATGGGCGTGTTCTGCGCGCGGCCGTGGCGGTACCCGGCCGAGGCGGCGGCGATCGACGGTGAGGCGATCGTCAGCAACACGGTGCTGGACCGGGCGGACCGCGGCACCTTCCTCTTCTCCGCCCCGGTCGACGAGGAACTGCCGATCACCATCCGGTGGGGTCGGTTCGACCTGGTGCTGCCGGTCCGTCAGGTCAAGCTGGCCTCGAGGCTCTTCCCGCAGGCCCGGGTGGAGATCACGGCCGACGGGCATGTCCCGATGTCGGACGATCCGGAAGGCGTCGCCGCCTCGATCGCCGCGACCGTCGAGCGCGGGTTGGCGTATGCGGGGCAGGGGATCCGGGTCTGACGGCCCGGACGGATCCCCGGCCCCGCACACGAACGGTCAGGAACCCAGGGACCCCATCGGGAGCGAACCCCCGGACAGCGACCCGGTCCCGCCGGTGAACCCGTCCCGCCACGCCACCACCGTCGACGGACGCGGCTGCGACGTCCCGCCGTCCGGCCAGTGGGAGGCGGGGTTCTCGATGGACGCGCCGTCCTTCTCGCCCGGGTGCTGGACGTTCACGATGGCGCGGTCGGCGAAGAGGAGCGGGCCACACGTCTCGGCACCGATAGGCACGGTGAGGAAGAGCTTGGTCTCACCCCGGTTCGGGCCCTCGGTGGCCACCGAGTACAGACCGTCGTTGAACCCGAGCGCGTTGCCGTCGGTGGACACCCACAGCCCGCCGGCGGGGTCGAAGGCCACGTTGTCCGGGCACGAGATGGGGCTGACCTTGGACTTGTCGAAGCCGCCGAAGTAGGTGTCGGCGGCGGCCGGGTCCCCGCACACCAGGAGCAGGTTCCAGCCGAAGGTCGTGCCGGCGTGGTCGTCGGTGATCTCCACGACCTGCCCGTGCTTGTTGTTGTGCCTGGGGTTGGCCTCGTCGACCTGACCGACGGTGCGGGCGGTGTTGTTGGTCAGCGCCATGTAGACCTTGCCGGTCGTGGGGCTGGGCTCGACGTCCTCCGGGCGGTCCATCTTGGTGGCCCCGACCGCGTCGCCTGCCATGCGGGTGTACACGGCGACCTGCTCCGCGGTCATGCCGGTGACGTGGGAGACGGCGTTGCCGGCGGAGTCGACGGTCATGAGCGGGATCCAGCCGCCGGTTCCGTCGAATGCGCCGTCCGAGGGCAGCGTGCCCGTCCCGTCGATCTCGGACTCGGGGGAGTTGCCGGTGAAGGTGGCCACGTAGAGGGTGCCCTCGTCGAGGATCCTCATGTTCTGGGCGCGTGCCGCCGCGTCCCGACCGGGCACCATCTTCCGGCTGGAGACGAACTTGTACATGTAGTCGAACCGCTCGTCGTCGCCCGAATAGATGACGACGGTTCCGTCGGCGGTCACGTGGACGGTACCGCCCTCGTGCTTGAACCGGCCGAGCGCCGAGTGCTTGACCGGCGTGGAGTCCGGGTTCCAGGGGTCGACCTCGACGATGTAGCCGAAGCGGTTGACCTCGTTGGGCTCGGCGGCCAGGTCGAAGCGGGAGTCGAAGCGCTCCCACTTGCGTCCGGACTCCCGGACCGACACGCCGTAGCGACGGAGGGCCTCCACCCGGGCCGGGTCGGTGACGGAGCCGGTGGTGCCGAAGTACTGGTTGAAGTTCTCCTCGCCGGAGAGCACGGTCCCCCAGGGGGTGTGGCCGCCGGCGCAGTTGTTGAGCGTTCCCAGCACGCGGGTCCCGGTCGGGTCGGCGGTGGTGCGGGTGAGCGGGCCGACGGCTGGGCCACGGAGCTCGAACGGCGTCGTCGCGGTGATGCGGCGGTTGTAGGAGCCCATCACGGGATCGAGACCACCGTCGCCTGCGCGGCTGGTGAGCTCGACCACGGTCATCCCGTGAGCGGCCCACGCGGTCTCCACCTGCTCGCGGGTGGGAGCGGCGGAGTCGTACCCGCGGAACATCGTGGGCTCGGTGGTGTACTCGTGGTTGACGATCAGGAGGAACCGGTTGTCCCGGTCGTCCATGGGGTACAACACCGCGAGGTCGCAGTTGTAGCCGTACTGCAGGGACTGCGCGGCGGCGGTCTGGTTCTCGAAGTCGAAGGCGGGTGCGCCGGGGATCACCGGGTCGCCCCAGCGGATCACCACGTGGCTCGAGTACCCGGCCGGAACGACCACGGCGTCAGCGGTGTTGGGCGCGACCGGGATGAAGCCGGTGTCGAGCGTCCCCCCGCCCGTCGATCCGAGAGCGCCGGCGCCGAGCGACCCCTGCGCGGCGACGGTCGCGGGCAGGACCTGGGTGGCCCCCACGGCGAGGGCGACCACACCGGCGGCCTTGAGCGCTCCGCGGCGGCTGATCTCGGTGGCGACGTCCCCGAAGTACGGATTGCCGCTGCCGTTGGGGACCGGTGCCGCGCACTGGTCACCGCACTTGTACAGACATGTCAGATGCTGACGGTTGGAGATGCCGGGGGTGGCGATCGGAAGCAGACGACGGACTGACAACGGTTCTCCCTGAAGACGTGTGCGCCCCGCACGGGCGCACGAGGACGCTGTGACCCTAGGGAGCGCGGACTACGACACGGGCGTGGTGAGGACACGCGCGGATGAACTGTGGGCACAGTGCCGGTGAACTCCGGCGCGGTGGCGCTACAGTCGTCGTGTTCGCCCTCTATCTCGGATCGTCCGGCACGTTCCTGCCGGTGAAGGGAAAGATCTCGCATGGCTTCGGTGACCTTCGAGAACGTGTCCATCATCTACCCGGGTGCCGCACGGCGCAGCGTGGACCGACTCGATCTGGAGATCGCCGACGGCGAGTTCCTCGTCCTGGTCGGGCCGTCGGGCTGCGGCAAGTCCACCACTCTCCGCGCGCTCGCGGGACTGGAGGACGTGTCGGCCGGGCGCATCCTCATCGGCGACAAGGACGTCACCGCGACCGAGCCCAAGGACCGGGACATCGCGATGGTGTTCCAGAACTACGCTCTCTACCCGCACTACACGGTGCGCGAGAACATGGGCTTCGCGCTCAAGCTGGCCAAGGCGTCCAAGAAGGAGATCGCGGAGCGGGTGGACCGCGCGGCGGAGATGCTCGACCTCTCGGACTACCTCGACCGCAAGCCCAAGGAGCTCTCCGGTGGTCAGCGCCAGCGGGTCGCCATGGGCCGGGCGATCGTGCGCAGTCCCCAGGTGTTCCTGATGGACGAACCGCTGTCGAACCTGGACGCCAAGCTCCGGGTGGCCACCCGCGCCCAGATCGCCAAATTGCAGCGTGACCTGCGCACCACCATGATCTACGTGACCCACGACCAGGTGGAGGCCATGACCATGGGAGACCGGGTGGCGGTGCTCAAGGACGGCATCCTGCAGCAGGTCGACACCCCGCGCGAGCTCTATCACAACCCGGTCAACGCCTTCGTCGCCGGTTTCATCGGGTCGCCCTCGATGAACCTGTTCGACGCGCCCGTGGCCGACGGCAGGGTCGACCTGGAGGGGTTCGGTGAGGAGGTCCCCCCCGGCACCGGGGCGATGGTCACGGTGGGCGTGCGGCCGGAACACCTACGGATCGCCGAGGACGGTCACGGGCTGCAGGTGACCGTGGACCTCGTCGAGGAGCTGGGGGCCGACAGCTACCTCCACTGCTCCACCGGAGACGGAGACCCAGTGGTCTATCGCGCCGAGTCGGGTGACCACCCGCGCAAGGGCGAGACCATGTTCCTGGCCGCGCTCGACGGTGAGGTCCGCTTCTTCGACGTGGAGTCCGGTCTGCGACTGCGGTGAGGAGGACGGCCGACGGGCGCGGCGGACTGCCGCAACAACTGTTGTTGCTAGAGTGTCGCGTGTGATCCAAGTCTCGCGGCCTGAACTGGCGGCGGGACGGCCGGGAGTGGGCGATCAGACCATTCGTGGTGCGACGCCACAGGCCCGGTGTGGGTTACGCTCAGCGGGACCTCAGAGAGACCCGCGTCACAGTAACCCGGGATCATCCGATCGTCGGCACACGTCGGCGGTAGGCGAGACACGACAGTAGGAGAGAGCGCATGGCCGTTCACGGCAGGTTCCTCAAGGCGGCGGCGGCCGCATCCATCGTCGCGGTGGTATCCGCGGGCTGTACCAGTGGTGGCGGTGACGAATCCGACGAGCAGGCGGATGCCGGCGCCTCGGGCGTCGGTCCGATCACGTTCGCGATGGGCAGCAACGACACGGACAAGCTCCGTCCCGTCATCGACCAGTGGAACGCGGAGAACCCCGACCAGGAGGTCACCCTCCGCGAGCTCCCCGCCGAGCAGGACGGACAGCGGGACACGCTCACGCAGTCCCTCCAGACCGAGAGCGGCGAGTACGACGTGTTCGCGCTCGACGTGACGGACACCGCGTACTTCGCGGCCAATGGTTGGCTGCAGCCGATCGAGGGCGATACCGAGGTCGACACCTCCGGCCTGATCGAGGCCGCGGTCGACTCGGCGACCTATAACGGCACGCTCTACGGGATCCCGCAGAACACCAACGCCCAGCTGCTGTACTACCGCACGGATCTCCAGCCGGAGGCGCCCGCCAACTGGGAGGCACTGGTCGGCTCCTGCGAGGCGGCCGAGGGAGCCGACGTGGACTGCCTGCAGACGCAGCTCAGCCTGTACGAAGGCCTCACCGTCGCCGCCACCCAGTTCATCCACAGCTGGGGCGGTCAGGTCGTGGGTGAGGACGGCCAGACGCCCGAGCTCGACACGGATCAGGCGCGCGCGGGCCTCACCGCCCTGGTCGACGCCTATCAGAACGGCGTGATCCCGCCGCAGACCGACGCCTTCACGGAGGAGGAGACCGCGCAGGCCTTCCTCGCCGGTGAGACCATGTACTCCTACAACTGGCCGTACATGTACGAGTCGGGCCAGTCCGATCCCACCTCCCAGGTGCAGGGTCGTTTCGAGGTCGCACCGATCGTCGGCCAGGACGGCGCCGGACGGTCCACGCTCGGCGGCTACAACAACGCGATCAACGTGTTCTCCGAGAACAAGGCGACGGCCCAGGCGTTCCTCGAGTTCGTCATCTCCGAGGACGTCCAGATGGGCTTCGCCGAGCAGTCGTTCCCGCCCGTACTGTCCTCGATCTACGACGACGAGGCGCTGCAGCAGGAGTTCCCGTACATGCCGGCGCTCAAGGCGGCGCTCGAGAACGCCGAGCCGCGCCCGGTCACGCCGTACTACCCGGCCGTGTCCAAGGCGATCCAGGACAACACGTTCGCCGCGCTGCGTGGTGAGAAGAATGTCGAGCAGGCTCTCACCGACATGAGCGCCGCGATCGACCAGGCGGCTCAGTGACGCCAGAGCCTGGACAGCAGGTTTGAAGACACCGCGCTAATGGGCCCCGGGTAGCATTCCCGGGGCCCGTCGGCCGTCGTGGTGAGGGCAGGTGCGATCCGATGGGGAGCTGCAGCGATGACGACGAGTGAGAAGTCCCCGGCGCCATTGGTCGAGAAGAGGTTCGACTGGCGTCCGGCGTGGATGGTGGGCCCCGCGCTCGTCATCCTCGCGGTGGTGATCGGCTATCCGGTCGTCCGCGCGGTGTACCTGTCCTTCAGGGCCGACCGCGGCCTCGACCCGGCCACCGGCATGTTCTCCGAAGGCGGCTTCGCCGGCTTCCAGCACTACCTCTACTGGCTCACCCAGGCGTGCCCGGCGAGGGGCGGCGACGGCACCATTCCCTGCCCGCCCGGTGTCTCGGCGGTGGACTTCTGGCCCGCCATGGGAAACACCCTGTTCTTCACCGTCACCACCGTCTCGCTCGAAACCGTGCTCGGCTTTGCCATGGCCGTGGTGATGGGCAAGAGCATCTGGGGACGCTCACTCCTGCGGGCGGCGGTCCTCGTCCCGTGGGCGATCCCCACCGCGGTCACCGCCAAGTTGTGGGCGTTCATCTTCGCCCCCAACGGGATCGCCAACACCATGCTGGGCACCGACATCGCCTGGACCACCGACCCCTTCTACGCCCGTATGGCCATCATCGTGGCGGACGTGTGGAAGACCGCGCCCTTCATGGCGCTGCTCATCCTGGCCGGGCTGCAGATGATCCCCGGCGACGTCTACGAGGCGGCGCGAGTCGACGGTGCCTCACGGTGGCAACAGTTCACCAGGATCACCCTGCCGCTGGTCCGGCCCGCGTTGATGGTGGCGATCCTGTTCCGGACCCTCGACGCGCTGCGCATGTACGACCTGCCCGTGATCCTCGTCTCCGCCAACTCCGGTTCGCCCACCGCGACCGTGTCGATGCTGGTGGTCAACGAGATGCGGATGGGCAATTTCAACAGTGCGTCCGCCATATCGACACTGGTGTTCCTGCTGATCTTCGCCGTCGCGTTTGTCATGGTGAAGTTCCTCGGCGCCAACGTCGTCGATGACCGCACCGGGAAGAAGGAGGAGATCCGGTGAGTCACCGAGCGCCTGAACCGTCCAGCTCGCCCAAGAAGCGGTCGAGCACCACGCGGCCCACCACCACGCGGCCCACCACCACGCGGCCCACCACCACGCGGCCCACCACCACGCCGCTGACCACCTCGTCGTCGTCGCGCCCCGGTTCGCACGATCCGGACAACAACGACGATCTCCGTCCGCCCCGCCCACCGCTCGGCCCGAGGATCGGCACCTACATCGGTGCCGTGCTCATCCTGATCTGGGGGCTCGCACCGTTCTACTGGATGCTCGTCACCGCGTTCCGCGACAACCGGTTCGTGTTCTCTTCCAGTCCCGTGCCCTCGCACCTCACCCTCGACAACTTCCGTGAGGCGTTGGCGACGGACGCGGGCAACAACTTCTTCGGTGCGATCATCAACTCGGTGATCATCAGTTCGATCACCACCGGGCTGGCGCTGCTCTTCGGCGTGTTCACCGCCTACGCGCTCGCCAGGGTGGACTTCCGCGGGAAGTTCCTCGTCACCGGCGTCATCCTGGCCGCGTCGATGTTCCCCGGCGTCGCCCTGGTCACGCCACTGTTCCAGTTGTTCACCGACATCGGCTGGATCGGCACCTATCAGGCGCTCATCATCCCCAACATCTCGTTCGCGCTGCCGCTGACCATCTACACCCTGACCTCGTTCTTCAACGACCTACCGTGGGAGTTGGAGGAGGCCGCGCGCGTCGACGGCGCCACCCGCGGTCAGGCGTTCATCAAGATCATCCTGCCGCTCGCCGCCCCGGCGTTGTTCACCACCGCGATCCTGGCGTTCATCATCACGTGGAACGAATTCCTGCTGTCGCAGCAGCTGTCCAACTCCTCGACCGAGCCGGTCACCGTGGCGATCGCCCGGTTCTCGGGGGTCAACCCCTACATCCCACCGCACGCGGCGATCATGGCGGCGGGTGCGCTCGTCACCGTCCCGCTCGTGATCATGGTGCTGATCTTCCAGCGGCGGATCATCTCCGGCCTCACCGCCGGCGGCCTGAAGAGCTGACCCGGACGTGGCTCAACGCGGCGGGGACGCGCTCGGGACCCGGCAGCGCCTGGAGGTCCTCGGCGGGTTCGTCGGATTCTTCACCGTGCTCGCGCTGGTCAACGCCGTGGGGCTGATCGTCGCCGGGCGGCCGTCGATCCTCGCCTCGTTGGTGCTGGTGTTGATGCTCGCGGCGTCCGGATACACCTTCCGCGTGTGGCGCCGGGCCGACCGCGCCGTCAACCGCGGCTGACCACGGCGCCGGGCCGTCAGCGCCCGTCGCGCCAGGCCACCAGCGACTCCACCAGGTCCAGGGGGTAGTCCGGGCCGTTGAGGCCCACCGTGAACAACGTGACGCCCTCGGCGTGCAGGTCCTCCGCGAGTCGCTTCGCTTCCTCGGGCGAGCTGGCGCCGCCGATCTCGGTGGAGCGCTCGATCTGGGCGGGATCGCGCCCCACATCAGCGCAGTGCCGCGCCAGCACCGCGGACTTGTGGCGGTAGGTCTCCACGTCCACGAACGAGTGCCAGATGTCCGCGTGGCGGGCCACGTGGCGCAGGGTCTTCTTCTCGCCACCGCCGCCCAGCAACACGGGGATGTCCCGCGTCGGGGGCGGGGTGAGCTTGGCGAATCGTTGCTCGATCCGCTCGAGGGAGTCCCCGAGGTCGTCGAGTCGCGAGCCCTTGGTGCCAAAGTCGTATCCGTACTCGACGTAGTCCCGCTCGAACCAGCCGCTGCCCAGGCCCAGGATCAGGCGGCCGCCCGAGATGTGGTCGACGGTGCGGGCCATGTCGGCCAACAGGTCGGGGTTGCGGTAGGTGTTGCAGGTGACCAGGGCGCCGATCTCCACGCGCTCGGTCTGCTCGGCCCAGGCCGCGAGCATGGTCCAACACTCGAAGTGGGCGCCGTCGGGGTCGCCGTACAGCGGGAAGAAGTGGTCCCAGTTGAAGACCACGTCCACGCCCGCGTCCTCGGACCGCCGGACGGCGTCGCGCAGGAGGCCGTAGTCGGGTGCGTGCTGGGGCTGGAGTTGGACGGCGATGCGGACCGGGCGTTCGGTGTTCTGGGTCATGCGTCCAGTGTTGTCCGTATCGCCGTCCCGCGCACCCGGGTCGCGCTCCCGGGCGCGCCCAGGTCGCATACCCGGGCGCAATGCCCGTCCCTCGTGCCCGGGCGCGCCCCGGCTCCCGCTACCGCTCTCGTTCGAGGACAAACCAGAAGTGCTCGCCCTCCTGGACGGTGCCGCGACCGTTCATCACGGCCAGGAGGGTGTCGGGGTCGACGACGGCGAAGTGGTCGATCACCGGCAGCCGGTCGTAGACCATGGACGCGCACGGGCGGCCGCGGAACGAGACCTCCCAGAGCGATGCCCCGCCTCCGCCGGTGGCGGAGGTGTCCGGTACGACCGCCCCCGAGTCGTCGGTGACCAGGATCGGGTCCACCTTGCGGGGGTTGGTGAAGTCCTTCCCCCACCAGCGCATCTGCCCGAGCATTCCGAACATCGGGTGCCCGGTGTCCAGTCCGGTTCCGCGCCAGCGGGTTCCGGCGATGTCGTCGACGCGGGCGGGTTCCAGCGAATCCCAGAGCGCCGACACCCGCTCGGACGGCACCGTGTCGAGCGCGCGCAGTGCCTCGAGCTCGGTGACGGCGGCGGGGCTCGGAGCGTCGGCCGGGCCTGCGGCGCTCACAGCCCGTACGTCTTCCCGATGATGTCGCGCTGGATCTCGTTGGTGCCGCCGTAGATGGTGGACACCACGGCCTGGCGGACCAGGCGCTCCATCCCGTACTCGGTGGCGTAGCCGTAGCCGCCCATCGACTGCATGCATTCGAGCGTGACGCGCTTGCTCAGCTCGCTGGCCTTGAGCTTGGCCATGGAGGCCTCGCGCGGGAACAGGGCCGCCGGATCGGACTCGTCGACCTTCTTGGCCACGGCGTAGACCAGCAGGCGGGTGGCCTCGATCTCGGTGGCCAGGTCGGCCATGCGGTGGCGGATCACCTGGAAGGAGCCGACGGGCCGGCCGAACTGCTCGCGCTCGCGGACGAACGTCAGGCAGTCGTCGAAGGCCCGCTGGGCCACGCCGAGCTGCATGGCGGCCAGGATGAGCCGCTCGATGTTGAGCCCGGTCATGAGCTGCTTCCAGCCACCACCGACCTCGCCGATCACGGACTCCGCGGGCAGGCGCACGTCGGTGAAGTAGAGGTCGTTGACCTCCTTGCCACCCATGGTCTCGATGCCGCGCATCTGCAGGCCCGGGGCGTCGGCGGGCACGTCGAACATCGTGATGCCCTCGTGCTTGGCGCCCGAGGAGTCGGTCCGCGCCACCAGCAGGATGCGGTCGGCGAAGTGGGCGTTGGAGCACCAGGTCTTCTGGCCGGTGATCACCCAGTCGTCGCCGTCGCGGACGGCCTTGCAGCGCAGCGCCGCGACGTCGGACCCGGCGCCGGGTTCGGACATGGAGATGGACAGCGTGCCGCCGGCCACGACCAGCTCGAGGGCTCGCTTGCGCTGCTCCTCGGTGCCGAACTTCTGGTAGGCCGCGGCGGTGATGAGGGTGGGGCCGATGCCGCCGATCGGGGCGAGGCCGCGCAGGGAGTGCTCGAGCAGGAGGCAGAGCTCCACGGCGCCGGCGTCGGCGCCGCCGTACTCCTCGGGGATGGTCAGGCCCAGCCAGCCGAGCTCGGCCATCTTGGAGTAGATCTCGGGAGAGTGGGTGCCCCCCTCGGTGGTGAGTTCACTTCTCTTCTCGACGCTGCCGACCTCGCGCGCGCAGAAATCATCGATGGATTTGGCGAAGTCTCGCTGCTCTTCGGTGAGGATGTCGAACACGTCTGGCCTCGGTTTTCTGTCAGGGGGTGACGGTAGCGGGCAGGGTGGACTACTGTGGCCCGTATCACCGTACGGTACATCAAATATATGTGATCTAAAACGGAAGGACTCCGGATGACGACGACCGAGCCCAGAAAGACCGGCCCCACCCTCGCGAGCCTGGACCCCCGCGACGGCACCGTCCTGGCGGAGTACCCGATCGCCGGTCCCGAGGAGGTGGCGCTCGCGGTCGAACGTGCCCGGGCCGCCGCCCGCTGGTGGTCCAACCAGGGACCACGCGGCCGCCGGGAGTGGCTGCTCGAGTACAAGCGGGCCATCGCCTCCCGCGCCGAGGAGCTGGCCTCCCTCATCTCGGCGGAGACCGGGAAGCCGGACGAGGACGCGACCCTCGAGGTCATGCTCACGGTGAGCCACCTGGAGTGGGCCGCCAAGAACGCGGACAAGGTGCTGCGCCGCCGCTCCGTGTCCGCCGGACTGCTGATGAGCAACCAGGCGGCCTACGTCGAGTACCAGCCGTACGGCGTCGTCGGCGCGATCGGGCCCTGGAACTACCCGGCCTTCACGCCGATGGGCACCCTCTCCTACGCCATGGCCGCCGGCAACGCGGTCGTCTTCAAGCCCAGTGAGCTCACGCCCGGTGTCGGCGTCTGGCTCGCCGAGGTGTGGGATTCCCTCGGAGCCTCGCATCCGCTCTTCCAGACCATCACAGGTGACGGTTCGACCGGCGCCGCGCTGTGCAAGGCCGGCGTCGACAAGCTGGCCTTCACCGGTTCGGCCGCCACGGGACGCAAGGTCATGGCCGCCTGCGCGGAGACGCTGACCCCCGTCGTCATCGAGGGCGGCGGCAAGGACGCGTTCCTGGTGGACGCCGACGCCGACCTCGACGCGGCGGCCGACCAGGCGGTCTTCGGCGCCATGGGCAACGCGGGCCAGACCTGTGCGGGCGTCGAACGGATCTACGTCCACCAGGACGTCCGGGACGCCTTCGTCCACAAGTTCACGGCCAAGGTCCGGGCGCTGACCCCGGGCACCGCCGTGACCTCCAGCTACGGACCCATGACGCTGCCGGCCCAGATCGACATCGTCCGCCGGCACGTGCAGGACGCGCTGGCCCGGGGCGGCAAGGCCGTCATCGGGGGCGAGGGATCGGTGGGGGACAGGATCGTCGAGCCCGTCGTCCTGGTCGATGTCCCCGAGGACTCCACGGCGATCACCGAGGAGACCTTCGGACCGACCGTGGTCATCAACTCCGTCGTGGACCTGGAGGAGGCGGTCGAGAAGGCCAACGCCAGCCGCTACGGCCTCGGTGGGGCGATCTTCACCAAGAACCGCAAGCGGGGTCTTGAGCTCGCGGAGAAGCTCGACGTGGGCATGGTGTCGGTCAACGCGTTCCTCGCCTTCGCCGGGATCCCGTCGCTCCCGTTCGGTGGTTCGGGCGACTCCGGCTTCGGCCGCATCCACGGTGCCGACGGGCTCCGCGAGTTCGCCCGGCCCAAGGCCATCACGGCCCAGAAGTTCACCGCCCCGCTCAACCTCATGACCATGACCCGCAAGCCGAGGGACATCAAGGTGGTCAAGTGGATGCTGGCCAACGTCCAGGGAAAGCTGTGAGCTGAGATGACCGCCACCGCCTCAAGGAGGAGTACGCCGGAAGAGATCCGGGACACGACGACGACGAGGTCCGCGGCCGCCGGGCAGCACACCGTACCCGGGGTCTTTGGACCGATCCCGTCCGAGCTGGTGGCGGACGCCGCCGTCGACCACCCGCTCACGGCCACGCTCCCGCTCAAGCCCGGGCGGTGGTACTGGCGGGACCTCATCTCCACCCTCGACCCGGTGGCCGACGCGGAGGAGATCCACCGCATCACCACCTCCTACGAGTTCCCGTGGGACTACCAGCGGGCACTCGAGCTGGCGCTGTACCGCACGTACTGTGTCCCGTCTGTGTCGGCGGTCCTGGCGGAGGCCGGGCAGTTCCGCGACGCCCCCCAGAAGCGGTACGACGACACCGCGCTGCTGATGGTGGAACTGGTCGAGCACGGGTACGACTCGCCGCGGGGCAAGGAGGCGCTGCGGGTGATCAACCGCCAGCACGCGCGGTACGACATCACCAACGACGACATGCTGTACGTCTTGTCGACGTTCATCTATGAGCCGCTCGAGTGGATCGACGCGATCGGGTGGCGGCGACTGCACCCCAACGAGCGACTGGCTGCGTTCCACTTCTACCGCGGGGTGGGGCAGCGGATGAAGATCACCGGCATCCCGGAGGACATCGGGGAGTTCCGCAGGTGGCGTGACGACTACGAGGCCCGCACCTTCCGCTACGACCGGAACAACGAGCTCATCGGCACGTACACGCTCGATCTCATGTGTTCCTGGTATCCGGAGGCGGTCCGCCCCGCGGTCCGCAAGGTGGTCCTGTCGCTCGTGGACGACGACATGACCCGGGCCTTCGGCTTCCCGTGGCAGCCGTCGTCGAGGCGCAAGGCCGCGCACGCGGCATTGCGGGCCAGGTCCGCCGTCGTACGGTGGCTCCCGGTTCGTCGACGGGCACTCGGGTCCAGTGCAACCGAGAACCGGACCTACCCGGGTTACCCGACCGGGTACCGTCCCGCCGACCTGGGGGCCTGCCCCATCCAGCCGCGCGACCGGCTGGGTGGCTGCCCGGTGACGCATCAGGGCGCGGAGGGATCGGGAGAGGCCGCTGTATCGGTTTCGGCTGACGCAGCGGATCGAGGAGAGGCCCTGGCATGACCGCCGCCGCCCCGCCCCGACCTCCGGGTGCGCCCGCCCGCTTCGCGGCCGACGAGAGGTGGGGGCGACGGGCGGCACGCCTGCTGCGGCCGTTCGCGGACGTGCGCTCGGGCCCCACGCCCGCCGAGCGCGTGCGCATCTCCGAGGCGTTGATGTCCGGCGACCCTCCTGCCGACGCGGTGCTGGGGGCGATCGAGAGGGGCGGGACCTCGATGGCGCGGGTCCGGGAGGCGCTGGGGGCGGCGGTGGCAGGTGAGCCCCCGCCCCCTGGGGAGCCGGCCGAGGTGGTCGACTTCGTCCGGTCCGTCGCCGAGATCCCCGAGTGGGTGGACCCCGACCTCGCCGACCACGGCGCTCGGGTGTGCCTTCGTGCCGGGCTCACCGGGCAGGACGTGCTCGGCGATCTCGCTCTGCTCGGCGGCTACCGGCCCGCGGCCACCACAGAGGTCCTCACCTCGACCGGCCGTCTGACCGGGGAGGGGACGTCCACCCGCGTCGCCGAGACCATGGCCTGGTGGCACGCGGTCGCCGCCCCCGGCGGCTGGCGACCGGGTAGCGCGGGCTGGGAGATGACCGTCCATGTGCGGCTCATGCACGCGCGGGTCAACCGGGCGATGCTCGCCGGGGGCTGGGACGTCCGGGCGAAGGGACTACCGATCAACCAGGCGGACATGGCGGCCACCAACGGGTTGTTCTCGGCGACGTTCCTCCTGGGCACCTCGGTGCTGGGGATCCCGCACCCGCCCGCGGACGGGCGGGCCGTCATGTACCTGTGGCGGTGGATGGGCCACGTGATGGGGGTGGACGGCGACTTCCTCCACGACCACCCGAGGCGGGCCCTGCGCGACATGTACCACTTCCTACGCACCTCCCCACCCCCCGACGCCAATTCGGCGGTGCTGGCGCAGGCCCTTCTGGAGTCCTACGGTCTGACCGACTTCCCACGGTTGGCCACGGCGCGCCGCCGATTCGACGTGGCCAGGCACCGCAGCATCGCGACCTACCTCAACGGCCCGGCGGGGATGCGCGAGCTCGGTCAACGGCCCGCGCTGCCGTGGTACCCCGCACTGCTGATCCCGGTGAACCTCGTGACCCATTCAGCGGCCGCGGTGTCCCCGACGGTGCGCAGCGCGCTCGAACGCCGCGGCTACCGACGGATCCGTCGGCAGATCGCCCGCTACTCGCGTGGAGCCGTCGAACCCCTGGCCTAGCTGGACCGACCCGGGAGGGCGGTCAGGCGATCCGGGGGCAGGAGCACCGTCCGGGCGAGGTCGCCGAACCTCGCCGCCGCCGAGGGGTGGAAGGCGGAGCCCTGCCCGCCGTCCAGCACCACCGCGAGCGCGGCGTGGACCCGGATCCGAGCCGTCGCGTCGTCCACGGCCGTCCCCGCCGGCGACGCCGCGCGGACCAGTCCGGCCCACCGCTCGAGCTGCCGCAGTTGAGACCGGCGGATCCGCCGTCTGTCGTCGGGGCCCAGGGTGCCGAGTTCCGAGTGGTAGAGCATGAGCTCGGGTCCGTGGGAGAAGGAGATGGAGACGTACTGGTCGAGCAGGTCGACCAGCGCCTCGGCGGGGTCGTCCTCGGAGCCGTGGAGGGCGGCGTGGCGGTCGAGCAGCTCGGAGACCAGGGTCGCGGTCCGATCGACGGCAGCGGTGAGCAACGCGGACTTCCCGGGGAAGTGCCGGTACAACGCGGACGCGGCGACGCCCACATCGGCGCCGATCGCCTCCATCGTCACCTCGTCGTAGCCGGAGGAGTGGAAGCGGGCTATCGCGGCGGTGATCGCACCCTCCCGGGTGGCGGCCCCGCCACGGAGCCGGCCGGGCGCGGTGGAGCCCGGCGCACTGGACCCGGGTGAGCCCGGCGCGGCGGACCCGGGTGCGGTAGAGCCCGGCGCGGGTGAGCTCGGCGCAGTGGAGTCGGACGCGGTGGAGCCGGGTGATGACGGGTCCTCCGCCTGGGGAGGCGGTATCGACCGGACCCCCGGGGTGCATGCGGCCAGGTCCGCCGCGATCGACCGCATCAGGGCCACCGCCCCCTCGTCGGTGACCTCGATGCGGTGGTGGCCGAGCGAGGCGATGCTGGCGAGGATGGCGCCCGCCGCGCCTCGGGTCCCGGCCCGGGCTCCGGAATCGGACCCGGCCCCGGCCCGGGCTCCGGAACCGGCTCCGGCTGCGGTACCGGACCCGGATATCGACGGCGAGCCGTCGCCGCGAATCGCGTCGGAGAACCGCTGTCGGATCCGGATGTCGGCCGCCACGACCGCCGCCCGGTCCTCCGGTGTGAGATAGCGGATCTGCCAGCGGTACAGCGCAGCGCGGGAACGGTGGGTCAGCGTCGCCCGGGTGGCCGACGCGACCAGGTGGTCGAGGTCGTCGGAACCGGACGTGGCGGCGTCGAGTTCCGCGACGAGCGTGGCGACCGCGTCGCGGAACATCGCGTACTTGCCCGGGACGTACCGGTACAGCGCACCGGGGGTCACGGCGAGTCGGTCCGCGATGTGCTCCACACGGGTCGCGTGGTAGCCGCGCCGCGTGAACTCCTCGGCCGCGACCAGCGCGATCTCCGCACGTCGTGACCCCGGGGGAGGGGCGTCCGGGAACCACGTGGGGAGTGCTGGCGACGACGTCATGACTTCTCGGATCTCGTGAGGGCGGATCGGGGTGTGATCTTGACAACAGCGGATACAGTGGCCATAGTAAACCCGAATTCACAGATATATGTGATCGAATCCACGTGAGCGTCTCGAGTCCGTCGTCACGGACCGGCCCGGGACGGAAGGGACAACCCACCCATGTCAGTGCCCGAGGCCTATATCTACGACGCGGTGCGCACGCCCCGCGGTAAGGGGAAGTCCAGCGGATCGCTGTACAGCGTCGCCCCGATCGACCTCGCCGTCGGCGTCCTCCGCGCGCTGGTCGAGCGCAATAACAGCCTCGATCCCGCACAGATCGAGGACGTCGTCATGGGCATCGTCGGCCCCGTCGGCGAGCAGGGGGCCGTGCTGCCCCGCATCGCGGCCATCGCCGCGGGTCTGCCCGAGACGGTGGCCGGGGTGCAGCAGAACCGCTTCTGTGCCTCCGGGCTCGAGGCCGTCAACCTCGCCGCGCAGAAGGTCCGCGCGGGCTGGGAGGACCTCGTCGTCGCCGGAGGCGTCGAGTCGATGTCGCGCGTGCCGATGGGCTCCGACGGCGGCGCATGGGCGCAGAACCCGCGCGTGAACTACACGACCTCGTTCGTGCCCCAGGGCATCGGCGCGGACCTCATCGCCACGATGGAGGGATTCTCCCGCGGGGACGTCGACGAGTTCGCCGCACGGTCGCAGGAACTCGCCTCCGCGTCCTGGGACGACGGTCGTTTCGCGGGCTCGGTCATCCCGGTGGTCGACTCCGCCGGTCGGGTCGTACTCGACCATGACGAGCACATCCGGCGGGGTACCTCCGCCGACGACCTCGCGGCCCTGCGCCCGTCCTTCGCGGCGCTCGGCGACCAGGCCGGATTCGACGCCGTTGCGCTGCAGAAGTACCACTCCGTGGAGAAGATCGACCACGTCCACCACGCCGGGAACTCCTCCGGGATCGTCGACGGGGCCACCGCGATGCTCGTCGGCAACGCCGAGGCCGGTGAGCGCAACGGTCTGAAGGCCCGCGCCCGCATCGTCTCCGCGGCCGTCGTCGGTTCGGAACCCACGATCATGCTCACCGGTCCCACCCCGGCCGCCCGAAAGGCGTTGGCGAAGGCCGGGCTCACGATCGACGACATCGACCTGTTCGAGGTGAACGAGGCGTTCGCCGCCGTCCCGATGAAGTTCGCCAAGGACCTCGGGGTCCCCATGGAGAAGATCAACGTCAACGGCGGCGCGATCGCCATGGGCCATCCGCTTGGCGCCACCGGCGCCATGATCCTCGGCACCGCCCTGGACGAGCTGGAACGCGGCGACGCCCGCTACGCCCTCGCGACCCTCTGCGTGGGTGCCGGCATGGGCATCGCCACCATCATCGAACGCCTGTAGAGCGCCCGGCCGGACCCTGCGAAAGACGAGAAGACCACCAATGAGCAGCGAATTCACCAACACCATCACCTACGAGAGCGATGCCGACGGCGTCGTCGTCCTGACCATGGACGACCCCAACCAGAGCGCCAACACCATGAACGCCGACTACCTCGCATCCATGGAGCGAGCCGTCGACCGGCTCGAGAAGGAAAAGAACGACATCACCGGCGTCGTCCTCATGTCCGCCAAGAAGACCTTCTTCGCCGGCGGCGACCTCGGCGACATCCTCTCCATCCCCTCCGACGGCGCGGACCTGGCCGTCGAGACCGTCGAGCGCGTGAAGGGGACGCTGCGGCGGCTCGAGACGCTGGGCACGCCGGTGGTCGCGGCGATCGGCGGCGCCGCGCTGGGCGGCGGACTCGAGATCGCCCTGGCCACCCACCACCGCATCGTGGTGGACTCACCCGCTGTCCAGCTCGGACTGCCCGAGGTCAGCCTCGGCCTGCTCCCCGGCGGCGGCGGGGTGGTCCGCACCGTGCGCATGCTCGGGGTCGCCACCGCGCTCACGGAGGTGCTGCTCGAGGGCAAGCGGCTGCGACCCGGCAAGGCGCTCGAGCTCGGACTCGTCGACGAGCTTGTCGCGGGTCCGGATGATCTGCTGCCCGCCGCGAAGGCGTGGATCGCGGCCAACGCGGACAACCCGGAGGCGGCGACCCAGCCGTGGGACCGGAAGGGCTACCGCATGCCCGGCGGTACCCCGCAGAGCCCGGCGCTCGGCGCCACCCTCCCGGCCTTCCCCGCCATGCTGCGCAAGCAGCTCAAGGGCGCGCCATACCCGGCCCCCGTCGCGATCATGTCCGCGGCCGTGGAGGGCGCGGGCCTGGACTTCGCCGCTGCCGAGAAGGTCGAGGCCCGCTACTTCGCAGGGCTGGCCACCGGTCAGACCGCCAAGAACATGATCCGCGCGTTCTTCTTTGACCTGCAGAAGGCCAACGGTCTGGCCAGGGCCCACGGTTCGGCCGACCGCGAGCCCATCGCGAAGGTCGTGGTCCTGGGCGCCGGCATGATGGGCGCGGCGATCGCCTACGTGTGCGCCAAGGCCGGTATGGAGGTGGTCCTCAAGGACATCGACCAGGCCGCCGCCGAGCGCGGGAAGGGGTACTCGGAGAAGCTGGTCGCCAAGACCGTCTCCCGTGCGGCCGAGGGCGAGGCCCGGGACAGGGCGCAGGCCAAAGGGGATGCCCTCCTGTCGCGCATCACCCCCACCACCGACGCCTCGGCTGCCTCCGGCGCGCAGGCCGTGATCGAGGCCGTGTTCGAGGACCCCAAGGTCAAGGAGACGGTGTTCGCGGAGATCGCGCCGCACATCGCCCCGGACGCGCTGCTGTGCTCCAACACCTCGACCCTGCCCATCACCATGCTCGCCGAGGGCGTGGACCGGCCGGCCGACTTCATCGGCCTGCACTTCTTCTCGCCCGTCGACAAGATGCCGCTGGTCGAGATCATCAAGGGCGCCAGCACCTCGGAGGACGCCCTCGGGCGGGCCCTGGCCCTGGTCGCTCAGATCGGCAAGACCCCCATCGTCGTCAACGACTCCCGCGGGTTCTTCACCTCCCGGGTCATCGGCACCTTCACCAGTGAGGGGATGGCGCTGCTCGCCGAGGGCGTCCCCGCGCCCACCGTCGAGCAGGCCTCGGCGCAGGCGGGCTACCCGGCGTCGGTGCTCGCGCTCATGGACGAGCTCACGCTGACCCTGCCCCGCAAGATCCGCGACGAGACGCGCGAGGCAGCCAGGGCGGAGGGCCGCGACCTGCCCGATCACCCGGGCAACGCCGTGCTCGACACGATGATCGACCAGTACGACCGCAAGGGCCGCTCCACCGGCGCCGGCTTCTACGAGTACGACGCCGCCGGGAAGCGTGTCGGCCTGTGGCCGGGACTGGCGGAGGCCTTCGGCGGCACCACCGAGATCCCGCTGCAGGACGCGATCGACCGCATGCTCTTCGCCGAGGCGCTCGAGACCGTCAAGTGCCTCGACGAGGGTGTCCTGGAGACCACCACCGACGCCAACGTCGGGTCGATCCTCGGCATCGGTTTCCCGGGGTGGACCGGTGGTGTCGCCCGCTACATGGACCAGTACCCGGGCGGGCTGACGGGCTTCGTCGCCCGCGCCGACGAGCTGGCGGCCAACTACGGAGAACGCTTCACCCCACCCGCCTCGCTTCGTGAGAAGGCGGCGGCCGGGGGCACCTACGAGGAGGTCCAGCCATGATCCGTACCAGGTTCACCGAGGAGTTCGGGGTACGCCACCCCATCGTCCAGGGCGGCATGATGTGGGTCGGGCGTGCCGAGCTCGCGGCCGCCGTGTCGGAGGCCGGGGCACTGGGCATCATCACCGGGCTCACCCAGCCCACCCCCGAGGACCTGGTCAAGGAGATCGCCCGGTGCCGGGAACTCACCGACCAGCCGTTCGGGGTCAACCTCACGATCCTGCCCGCCATCACCCCGCCGCCGTACGCGGAGTACCGGCAGGCGATCGTCGAGTCAGGCGTGAAGATCGTCGAGACCGCCGGGTCCAACCCCAAGGACCACCTGCCGGTGTTCCACGCCGCCGGCGTCAAGGTGATCCACAAGTGCACATCGGTGCGCCACGCGATCAAGGCCGAGAAGCTCGGCGTGGACGCCGTGTCGATCGACGGCTTCGAGTGTGCCGGGCACCCGGGTGAGGACGACGTGCCGGGACTGGTGCTCATCCCCGCCGCGGCCGCAAAGCTGTCCATCCCGATCCTGGCCTCCGGCGGCATCGCGGACGCCCGCGGTCTGGTGGCCGCGCTGGCGCTGGGCGCCGACGGGGCCAACATGGGCACCCGCTTCATGTGCACCGCCGAGTCCCCGGTCGACGAGGCGGTCAAGCAGCAGATCGTGGCCAACTCGGAGCTCGATACGACGTTGATCTTCCGCACGCTGCACAACACCGCGCGGGTCGCGGCGAACGCCGTCTCGGCGGAAGTGGTGGCCAAGGAGGCGGAGGGCTGCGAGTTCTCCGACATCCAGCACCTCGTCGCCGGAGCCCGGGGCCGCAAGGTCTTCGAGGACGGCGACCTGGACGCCGGCATCTGGTCGGCGGGTCAGTGCCAGGGACTGATCGACGACGTGCCCACCGCGGCCGAATTGGTCGACCGCATGATGGCGGAGGCCGAGTCGATCATCTCCGTCCGGCTCGCCGGCATGCTCGCGGCCTCGGAGGCGGTCCGATGACCGCCACGGGCCGGGACGCGGTCATGGTCGACCGCGACGACCTGGGAGTCGCGACGATCATCATCAACCGGCCCGACCGGATGAACGCTCTGGACCACTCGACCGTGTGTGCACTGGTGGAGATCATCACCGAGCAGAGCCTGGACCCCGACACGAGGGTCATCGTCCTCGCCGGCGAGGGTGGGGCGTTCACCACCGGGGCGGACCTGCAGGCGATCAGGGACGGGGCCGGTTCGGACGAGGCGCCCAGCCCCGAGGTCACGATGACCAGTGCCGCCGAACTGGTCCGGGCCGTGCTGACCGCCCCGGTCCCGGTGATCGCCGCGGTCAACGGGCCTGCGGCCGGGGTGGGGGTCTCGCTGGCTCTGGCCTCCGATCTGATGCTCATGTCCGACGACGCCTATCTGCTCTTCGCGTTCACCAACATCGGTCTCATGCCGGACGGTGGGGCCAGTGTGCTCCTCCCCGCGGCGGTCGGCCGGTCGGTCGCCTCCCGGATGCTGCTGCGCGGGGACGCCGTCTCGGCCGAGGAGGCCCGGGATGTGGGGTTGGCCCTCGAGGTCCTGCCCTCCGCGGACCTGCGTGCCGCCGCGGGCAAGCTGGCCCGCCGTCTGGCCAGGGGCCCGCGCCGCGCACTGGAACTGACCAAGCGGGCCGTCACCGGCGCCACGCTCGCCGAGCTGGACGCGGCGCTGGCCCGCGAGCACGAGGGGCAGTGCGAACTCCTGGTGTCCGACGACTTCGCCGAGGGGGTCGCCTCGATCCTCGAGAAGAGACGCCCCGACTTCTCCTGACCTGGTTCTCCCTCACCGCTCCACACGAAAGGCCGAATCATGACCACCGCCACCATGGACCCAGTCGCCGATCTCCACGCCGCCCGCCGCAACCACTGGAACACGTGGGTGGCCACCCACGCCGAGATGAACCCCGACGGCGAGGCGCTGCGCTACCTGGGCCAGACCACCACCTGGTCGCAGCTGCACGAGCGCAGCGGGCTCTTCGCCGACGCGCTGGCCCGTCGCGGGGTCGCCAGCGGCGACCGCGTCATGCTCATCACCCTCAACAACCCCGAGTTCGTCGAGGCGGTGCTCGGCATCAACGAGCTTGGTGCCATCGCGGTGCCGGTGAACTTCCGCCTCACCCCGGCCGAGCTGGCCTACCTTGTGAGCGACTGCGCGCCGAAGGTCGTCATCACCGATGCGCTGCTCGCCCCGCTGGTCGGGGCGATCCGTGCCCAGGGTGAGGAGCCGGGCGACCACATCGTCATCGGCGGCGAATCCGGCACAGCAGACCAGACCACCTACGCCGACGCGCTCGCAGAGGAGGGTGAGACACATCCACCGGTCGACGTCCCCGAGGACTCCACCGCCCTCATCATGTACACCTCGGGCACCACGGGTCGGCCCAAGGGCGCGATGCTCTCCTACGAGAACCTCACCGCCCAGTCCCTGACCTGCATCCGGGTCTTCCGGCTCTTCGACGAGGAGGGGCGCGCACTGTGCGCGGCCCCGATGTTCCACATCGCGGCGCTCGGTTCGATCGCCCCGAGTCTCCAGCTCGGCGGCGTCACGGTGGTCCATCCGCTGCAGGCCTTCGACCCGTCCGCCCTCCTCGACACCCTCGAGGCGGAGCAGATCACCAGCGTCTTCCTCGTGCCCGTGCAGTGGCAGGCCGTCTGCGCCGAGCAGAAGGCCCGCCCGCGGACGCTGGTGCTGCGCAACATCTCGTGGGGTGCGGCCCCGTCGACGGACACGATCCTGCGCGCCATGGCCGAGACGTTCCCGGATGCCCTCAACTGCGCCGTGTTCGGCCAGACCGAGATGAGTCCCATCACCTGCGCGCTCGACGGCGACGACGCGATCCGCAAGCTCGGTTCGGTCGGCAAGGTCATCCCCACCCTGCAGGCCCGTGTGGTCGACGCGTTCGGGGAGCCGGTCGGCCCCGGCGAGGTGGGCGAGATCGTCTACCGCGGACCCACCACCATGTCCGGGTACTGGAACAAACCCGCCGAGACCGCGGAAGCCTTCGACGGCGGCTGGTTCCACTCCGGTGACCTGGTCCGGATGGACGACGAGGGTTTCGTCTACGTCGTGGACCGCAAGAAGGACATGATCATCTCCGGCGGCGAGAACATCTACTGCGCCGAGGTCGAGAACGTGATCGCCGGCCACCCGCGGATCCGTGAGGTCGCGGTGATCGGCCGCAAGGACGACACGTGGGGCGAGGTCCCCGTCGCGGTGGTCGCGCAGCACGAGGAGGAGGGTGGCTCGGACATCACCCTCGACGAGCTGACCGGGTGGCTGCGCGACAAGCTGGCCGGCTTCAAGCTGCCCAAGCACCTCGTGCACGTGGAGGAGTTGCCGCGCAACGCCAGCGGCAAGGTGGTCAAGGGTGCTCTCCGCTCGGAGCACGGCTCCACGGGTGTCTGACCCGGTAGCCGAACCGACACCGGAACCCGGACACCACTGACATGGTCTTCCAACTCCCCGCGGGTCGAGGCCCGGTAGTCGATCTGGCGGGTCAGGTCGGATCGCTGGTCGGCTACTCGGTCTTCACGCTGCTCAGCTGCGTGCGCACGGTCGTCACGGGTCGGCTCTCACTCGCCGAGACCCGCGACCAGGCGCTGTTCGTCGCCCGGGTGTGCTCGGTGCCGGCGCTGTTGCTGATGCTGCCGGTCGGCGTGCTCGTCGCGGTGTCGGTGGGGGAGCTGGCGGGCCGCTTGGGGGCGGCCGGTTATGCGGGCGCCGTGGTGGCCTTTGTCGTGGTGGGGCAGGCGTCGGCGTTGGTCTGCGCGCTCATGCTGGCCGGGGTGGGTGGCTCGGCCATCTGCGCGGATCTGGGCTCCCGCACCATCCGCGAGGAGGTCGAGGCCATGGAGGTCATGGGTCTCGACGTGATCGAGCGACTGGTGGTGCCCCGCGTCATCGCCACCGTGCTCGTCTCCCTGGTGTTGTGCGCACTGGTCACCGCGATGGGCGTGACCGCGTGCCTGATCTATCAGGTGTACGGCCAGGGCGAGTCGGCCGGGGCGTTCCTGTCCACGCTCAGCGCGTACGGCCGCCCGTCCGACCTGTGGATGGCGATGGCCAAGTCGGTCGCGTTCGCGGTGGTCTCCGCCCTGATCGCGACGTTCAAGGGACTGCACGCCAGCGGCGGGTCGAGCGGTGTGGCGGACGCGGTCAACGAGACGGTGGTCCTGGCCTTCGTCACCGTGTTCGTGATCAACACCGTGATGTCGGCGGTCTACGGTCTCGTCGTGCCGTCAGTCGGGAAGTACTGACGTGACCTCGCTCCGGGTGACCGACACCAGTGCCGTGCAGAAGGTCAGGGCGTCCCGGGGCGCCGCGGTCCTGGTACGGGCCTCGTCCGGGATGGCGGAGGTCGGCCGCCACGTGAGCTTCGCGGGCCGGGTGATGCTCACTCTTCCCACCGCGCTGGTGCGGTACCGCAGGCAGGTCGTCAAAGAGGTCGTCGACGTGGGCTTCGGCTCCAACTCGTTGATCGCCGGCGGCGGCACCATCGGGATCGTCCTGGCCATGTCGGCGGTCGCGGCGATCATGGTGGGTGTCGAGACCTACCGCGGGCTCGACCTGATCGGCATGACGAGCCTGTCCGGGATGCTCTCGGCGATGGCCAACACCCGCGAGCTCGCGCCGGTCGTCGCCTCGATCGCGCTCGCCGCCAAGGTGGGCACGGGGTTCACCGCCCGGCTGGGATCGATGCGGATCTCGGACGAGATCGACGCCCTCGACGCCATGTCGGTCCCCACGATCCCGTATCTGGCCGGGACCCGGGTGATCGCGACGATGATCTGCATCGTGCCGCTGTACGCCGTGGGACTGGTGGCGACGTACATCGCCACGCGGATGGTGGTGGTCCACGTCAACGGCGGCTCGGCGGGCACGTACGACTACTTCTTCCACATCACCCTGGGCCCGGAGGACGTCCTCTACTCGCTGATCAAGGCAGTGGTGTTCGCACTGGTGATCGTGCTCGTGCACTGCAGCTACGGGTACCACGCGACGGGCGGCCCCGAGGGTGTCGGGCGCGCCGCCGGCCGTGCGCTGCGGACCAGCATCCTGCTCATCGGGTTCATCGACATCGTGCTCACCTTCGCCCTCTGGGGCCTGGTGCCCGAGGTCCCGGCGCTGGGGATCACGTGAGGCGGCGTGTGGCGGGCCCGACGCCCGAGCGGACGCTGGCGGTCCGCGGGGTGGTCGCGAGCGCTGTGGCCGTGGTGCTGGCGGGGTTCCTCATTGCCCGCGGCGCGGGCGCCCTCGACACGGGGGCCACGGTGACGGCGGTACTGCCCTCGGAGGCGGGCCGGGTCCCGGTCCACGCCCCCGTCCATCACCTCGGGGTCAAGGTGGGTGACGTGCGGTCGTCCAGGGGTGATGTCTCAGGCGACGTCCCGGGTGACGACGACGAGCCGGGCACCAGGATCGAGATGCTGATCGCCCCGGAGCACGCGGAGCGCATCCCCTCCGACGTCGTCGTCCGCGCGGTGCCGCGGACACTGTTCGGCGACGTGCGCCTGGACCTGGTGACCCCGGGCGGGCCGGGGACCACGCGATTCGCCGGGGGGCTGGACAGCGGTGACGTTCTGGTCGCCGACCGCTCCGAGGAGGCCGTGCTCCTCTACGACGTGTTCACCCGCGCGAGCGACCTGCTGGTCTCCATCGAACCCGATCGTCTGCAGGTCACGCTCACCGCACTCGATCGGGCCCTCGACGGCCGGGGTGGGATGTTCGGGCGCGTCATCGAGGACGTGGACCGCGCCGGTGAGGACCTGTCGCCCGCGCTGGAGGAGACCGCTGGTGCGTCCTTCGCCATCGCCTACCTCGCCGAGGACCTGGCCTCGGCCGGTCCCGTGATCCTCGAGACCCTGCAGGAGGCCACGCGGCTCTCGCAGATCGTGGTGGACCGCCCCGATTCGCTCGGCCGGCTCCTCGACGCCGGCCTGGCGGTCACCGGGTCGGGCTCGCTCATGGCGGACCGGACCGTGACGGGCGCGATCCGCCTGGTCGACGACACCGGTGTGGTCCTCGACCGGACCGCCCGGAACCCACACGGGGTCATCCGCACCCTCTACGCCATGCGCCCCATGGGAGAGGCCGGGGAGGCGGCGTTCTCCACGGGGCGGTTCAACATCACGGCGGTCCCGTCGTTCTCGGACCCGATGCCGTACGGGCCCGAGGACTGCCCCCGCTACCCCGACCTGGCCGGGTCGACCTGTTCGGGCGCCGCGGTCCCCGACCGCGGCGCCGGGCGGGGCCCGGGCCACACGGTGGCGGCCGTCTCGGAGCGGGACCTGATCCGGGAGCTCCAGGCAGCCGCCGCCTCCGAACCGGGGTCGCCGGTGCCGCCCCCGGCCGATCCCGTGGCCTCGCCCGACGCCGCCGCCTGGACCATGCTCGGTCCGCTCGTGCGGGGCACCGAGGTGACGATCCGATGACGAGTCGTCGCGGTCTGCGCCCGGCCCTGGGCCTCTTCGTCTACTGCCTGGTCGGGGTCCTGTGCTCGGTGCTGGTGGTCAACACCCTCCGGGTGCCGATCGGCTGGGGCGCCCGCGCGTACAGCGCCGAGTTCGCCGACGTCGGCGGGCTCGGTCCGGGCTCCGAGGTCACGGTCGCCGGTGTCCGCGTGGGCCGGGTGCTCGGCGTCGGGCGGGAGGTCGGGCCCGGTGGCGAGGTCATCGCCGTGGTCGACTTCGAGGTCGAGCGTGCCAGCCCGGTGAGCGATGGTGTCCGCGCGTCGGTCCGCTACGGGGACATGCTGGGCATCCGCTATCTCTCCCTCGATCCCCCGCAGGACGGTGGGCCGGCCGTCGGCGGCGCCGATCCTCTGGCGGGGGGCGCGCGGATACCGCTGGAGGCCACCACCGATCCCGTGGACCTCACCGCGCTCGTCAACGGGTTCAAGCCGCTGTTCGAGGCGGTACGGCCGGAGGAGGTCAACACGCTCTCGCACACAGTGGTCGCCGCGTTCCAGGGCGAACCGGGTGCCATGGACGTCCTCCTCGCCCGCCTCGCGCTGGTGAGCCGGGACATCGTCGGCAGACAGGACGTGTACAGCCGACTCGCGGACAACATCATGGCGCTCAACACCACGCTCACCGACCGCGGGGAGGACCTCCAGCGGCTGGTCAGGGGACTCGACACCGTGTCCGGGGCACTCGCGGACGGCGGTGGGAACGACCTCGCGCTGCTCATCGAACGCGGCGACGCGGCCACCGCGACACTGGCCTCGATGCTCCGCGAGACCGAGCCGGATCTCCGCGCGAGCGTGGACGCCGCTCGTCACACGACCGACGGGTGGATCCCCAACACCCCGGCGTTCGACACCGCCATGGGCAAGGCACCGCTGTTCGCCCGCGAGGTCAACGCCCAGGCACAGAAGGGTGGCTTCCTGGCCCTCTACATGTGCAACTTCACGGTCAAGTGGGACGACTGGGAGACCAGCCTGTTCGGCTACCGGAACTCGGGGGCGTGCCGATGAGACCGGTCACCGTGCTGCGCGAGAGTCTGGTCGACCTCGTCCGCGACCCCAGGCACACCCGTCGGGGCAACACCGTCTTCGTGGGGGCCGCGTCGATCCTGCTGGTCATCGCGGTCTTCGCGGCGAGCATGGCCCTGCCCCGCCTGTGGTACGTCCTGCGCACCGACCACTACGCGGCCGAGTTCGCCAACGCCGGGGGCCTCCGGACGGGGGATGCGGTCCTGGTGGCCGGCGTGCCCAGCGGCCGCGTGGACTCCCTGACGTTGGAGGACGGGCTCGCGGTGGTGGGGTTCCGGCTCGACCGGGGCCAGGGCCTCGGCGAGGCGAGCACCGCCTCGATCGGGCTCAAGTCGATCCTCGGCAACCGGTTCCTCGAGGTGACCCCGGCAGGGGACGGGGACCTCGGCCCGCGGCAGCGGATCGGGGTGGAACGCACCACCTCGCCCTACATGATCGACGACATCGGGGGAGCGGTCACGGACCTGGCGGAAGGGCTCGACACGAGGGCTGTGAGCGCGATGATCGACAGCCTGGACAGCATCCTGCCGCAGGACGCCGGGGCCACCGGACAGGCGATCGACGACGTCTCCGCGGCCCTGGGTCTCCTCGCCCGCGAGGACGCCCGGATGTCCGGTGTTGTCACCACGACCCGCGAGCTGACCGGGGTCCTCGTCTCGCAGGAGGCGAGTATCCGAGCCCTCACCGACCAGTCGCTCGTGCTGGTCACCGTGCTCACCCAGCGTCGTGAGGCGCTCAGCTCGCTCGTGTCGTCCCTGGAGGATCTCGCGACCCGGGTGCGGGTGCTGCTCGACGAGGAGGCCGAGGACGTGGACCGGCTCCTGGGCAACATGCGCTCGATCAGCGAGACCTACCAACGGAACATCGACGCGATGGACGAGGTGCTCACCCGGATGCCACCCGGACTCCGCGCGGTCACGGACGCGACCGGGAACGGCCCGTGGACGGATGTCGCCACACCGACCGGCCCGATCCCGGATTCGGCGCTCTGCGCCCTGGGGGTGATGGACGGATGCAACTGAGACGTGTGAGCCGGGTCAGGGTCGTCACGATCCTCGCCGTAGCCCTCGCCGCCGTCCTGGCGCTGGCCTATCTGCTCTCCGGCGCCCGGGGAGACGGCGGTCGCCAGGTGATCACCGCCGAGTTCACCTCCGCCGAGGGCGTGTACGTCGGTTCGCAGGTCCGGATCGTGGGGGTCGAGGTGGGGATCGTCGAGAAGATCGAACCGACAGGGGACGTCGCACGGGTGCAGCTCTCACTGGACCCCGGCACGCGGTTGCCCGCCGACGTGGGCGCGGTGGTGATGAACCCGGCCGTCATCGCGGACCGGTTCGTCGAGCTCGCGCCCGCCTACGTGGGCGGGCCGACGTTCCCGGACGACGGGGTGATCCCGGCCGAGCGGACGCGGGCACCCCTGGACTTCGACGAGTTCGTCTCCAGCCTGGACACCCTGAGCTCCGCGTTCTCGCCCGGAGCCGACGAGGTGGCGCAGGGGCTCGATCGTGGGGCGGAGGCCCTCGACGGCCGGGGGGAGACGCTGAGCCGAGCCATCAGGAACCTGTCCACTGTCACCGCGGTGGGCGGGCACCGGGCGGAGGATCTCGACGCGATCGTCACCGAACTCGCGGTGTTGATGGACGCCGCGGGCGGGCGCGATCAGACCATGCGCGACCTCGTCCAGGGTCTCGACGACCTGGGCCGGCAGCTACGGGACGACCAGATCGATGTGGCGGCCCCGGCGGAGGACCTGCGCGTGATCCTCGACGATCTCGACGCGATCGTCGCCGCGCGCGGGGACGACATCACCGGGACCACCGCCGCGACCCGCGAGGTGACGGCGCTGTATGCCCGCCACCGCGCGGACTTCGCCGAGTTCCTGGACCTGTACCCGGTGATGATGGACAACCTCGCGGGCGGGATCGGGCCCGACGGTCGGGCGCGCATCCGTCTCAACGTCTCGTCCAACATCACCCACTTCGCCCGCGGCCGCGAACTCTGCCAACGCGAGCCGCTCCCGCTGTGTACGGGCGCCGGCCTGACCAACCCGCTCATGTTCCCGGTCGAGCAGAGTGACCCGATCGGCCTCCTCGGGGCGTTCGAACGAGTGGCGGGGGGTGGGTGAGGGCCGTGCGAGAGAAGCGAATGCGCGACACACGAATGCGCGAGACACGAAGGCGTGAGACCAGAACCCGTCCACACCTGGTGCGCGGACTCGTCGCCCTCCTCGGGGTGGTGCTGCTCTGGGGTGCGGCGACGGTGGCCGTGAACACCCCGCAACTCGCACTCCAGTCGGTCCCCCTGGGGATGGACACCGGGGAGGGCTCGGCGGACGTGGAGATGCGGTTCGAGCGCGCCGACCGACTCGCACCCGGCGCGGAGGTCCGCTACGGCGGGCGGCTCGTCGGCCGGGTCCGCAACGTCGGCACCGACGGCACCGAGGCCGTGATCGGCGTCCGACTCGAGGGCGACTCCGGCGTCCCCGCAGGCGTGTTCGCCGAGATCCGCCTGCCGACCGCGCTCGGCAGCCCGTTCATCGCGCTCACCCCGCCGGAGGAGCCCGCGAACGGTGCGCTGCTCGAGGACACGGGGTCGGTTCCGCGGGCGCACACCGGCGTCGGCCCGGATCTCGAGTCCAGCCTCGCCTCACTGGGCCTGCTGCTCAACGGGAGCGGGATCGCGCAGCTCGGTTCGGTGATGGAAGAGCTCACCGTGGCCCTGGACGGGCGTGGTGAGGAGATCGGGCGGATCCGCGAACGGGGGGACCGCGCCCTGGAGTTGTACGAGGCGAACCGTGACGACATCGACCGGACGGTCCTGGCCCTGGACCAGGTCAACGCCTCGCTCGCCGGTCGCCGCGAGCTCATCGACCGCGGCATGCAGGTGTCGGCCGACCTCGTCTCGGAGGCGGCGGCCAGTCGGGAGACGATCGGCGCGCTCATGGACACCACCACCGCCCTGACCGTGCAGGTCGAACAGTTCACCTCGGCCACGGACGGGCGCCTGACCCCGTCACTGCGGACGCTGACCGTCCTTCTCGAGGACATGGAGGGCTTCGGGGACGAGGTGGCTCCCACCCTGGACGCCCTGCAGCGCTTCGTCACCAACTTCGACATCGCGATCCGCGGAGACCACATGATGTTCGACGGTGCGCTCGACCTCCCCGGGTCGCTGGACGCCATGGGCACCGGCGGCGAGGCGCGCGCGGGCCGACCGCTGCCGCTCGGCGCCACCGGACCCCCCGACGCCCAGCCGCCCGTGGGGGGTGCGCCGTGAACCGTCACATCGTCGCGCAGGCGCTGCTGTTCGCGTTCATCTCCGTGGTGGCCATCGGTTACGGCATCCGGTACATCGGGGAGGACGCCGACGTGGCGAGTGGCTTCCGGGTGGTGGCCCACGTCGAGGACGCGCGGGGCGTCGGACCCGGGGTGCGGGTGACCTACCGCGGCGTGGACGTGGGCGAGGTCCAGGACGCCGTGCTCGACGGGACCGGCGGGGTCCAGCTCGGGTTGAGGATCATCGACGGCACCCGGATCCCCGTCAGTGCCCACGCCCGGGTGGTGACCAGTACGGCGTTGGGAGACAACCGGCTCGACGTCCGGCCGACGAGTGGCACCGGACCCTACCTCGGAGAGGGTGGTGAGCTGCTGGTACCCGAGGACGAGCAACCCGCGGCGATCGAGCACCTCATCGCGGACATCGACACCTCGCTGCGGGCGCTGGACCCCGAGTCACTCGCCTCGTTCGGGGACAGCGTGGCCACCGCGCTCGAGGGCAACGGTCCGAGGTTGGGCGCGATCCTCGAGGACACCGCGCTGCTCACGGCGGTGCTGGCCGAGCGGGCACCCACGTTCCGCGGGCTCGTCGGTGACGGTCTGGTGACCGTACGCGCGCTGGCGGCCCGCCCGGATCCCCTCAGCGGCTCGGCCTCGGTGGCCCGTGACGTCACCGCTCAGCTGGCCCGCCGGGAGGACACGCTCGTGTATCTCCTCGACCGCTCGCCCGAGGCGATGCTCCGCGCGCAGCGGCTCCTCGACGCCAACCGGGAGGACGCGGCCGGTCTGCTCGCCAACACCCTCGTCGTCACACCCGTGTTCCGGGATCGGGGACCCGCCTGGGAGGCCGGTCTCACCCAGGGCGAGCGGGGACTGCGCGCCCTGGCGGGGACGGTGCGGAACGGGCGCGCGGACTTCCAACTGGTCGCCACCCAGGGGCCGGTGTGCGTCTACCCGTACCAACCCCGCGACGTGCTCGACCACTCCCCGCGCGAGCCGAACCTGCGGTTGTACTGCCCGCCGGGCGAGGACCTCGAGCAGCGGGGATCGCGGGCGGCTCCCCGACCGAACGACGAGGGTCTGGCGGGTGCGACCGAACCCGGCACCCGGATCGGCCCGGACATGGCCGTCGACCCCCTGCTCGTGCCGACCGGCAAGGAGATCGCCGCGTACTGGGCGACGATGATGGAAGGACTGCGCGATGGCGGCTGAGGCCCCCCCGGAAGACGACTCCCCGGAACAAGACGCCCGGGAACACGACTCCCCGGAAGACGATGCCCAGGGAGGCCGACCTCCGAAGGGCGACCCGGGAGAAGACCGCCCGGTGGTCGGCACGACCCTCCGGCGGAGGAGCGCCGCTCGCATCGTGGGCGCCCTGGTCGTGGTGGCACTGGTCGCCGCGTGCGCCTGGCTGGGCTACCTCGTGTGGTCGGACCACCGGGAGGACGAGCTGCGACGCACCGCGACCGAGGACGCCACCCGCCTGGTCGTGCAGCTCGCGTCCTACGACCACACGGACGTGGACGCCAACATCGAGGCGGTCGTGGCCGAGGCCACCCCGGAATTCGCCGACCGCTATCGCGAGGTGTCCGAGGGACTGCGCGAGTTGCTCACCAGCGGACAGGGCACCTCGGCCGGGACCGTCACCCACGCGGGAGTGCAGAGCGTCGACATCGAGCGCGCCGTGGTCCTGGTGTTCCTGGACCAGGAGGTCACCAACGTCACCGTCCCCGACGGCCGGGTCGACGCGAGCCGGATGGTGGTGACGCTCGTCCGCGACGGCGACAGATGGCTGCTCGACGCCGCCGAGCTCGCCTGAGCACCGGCCGGCAGCCAGGAACACCCGATCGGAACCGTCAGCACATCCAGGTTGAACGACAAGGTTGAACGACAAGAAGGAGAACCACCCGTGATCACCGAACTCCACCGCAATCCCGCATTGCCGGTCGCCCGGGCGGTCCCTCCGGGGGTCACCGACGCCGTCGACTCCATCGGCGCCGCCGGCGGCGTGGCCAACGTCATCATGCAGCTGTCCTGGCCGGAGGTCGGCTGGGGTGTGCGTGAGAGCCGCGTGGACACCGGGAACGTCTACAAGCGCCCGCTCAAGCGGGCGCGCACGACCTTCCAGTACCTGGCGGTGGCGACCCTGGGGAGCGACGACGACAAGCGCGTCTACCGCGACGAGGTCACCCGAATCCATCGGCGCGTGCACTCCACCCCGGAGAGCCCGGTCAAGTACAGCGCCCTCGACCCGGGACTGCAGATGTGGGTGGCGGCGTGCCTGTACGTCGGGTTCGAGGACGCCTTCGAGTGGCTGCACGGTCCGATGACCGACTCCGACCGCGAGGCGTTCTACCTCTCCGCTCCGTCGCTGGGCACCACGCTCCAGGTGCGACCCGACCAGTGGCCGGCCACGCGGGCGGAGTTCGACGACTACTGGCGAGAGGGGATGTCCCGCATCCGTTTCGACGAGTCGGTCCGGGAGCACCTGGTGGGACTGGCCGAGCTGCGGATGCTGCCGCAGCCCACCACCGTGTTGTTCGGAAAGTTGAACAAGTGGGTGACGACGGGATTCCTGCACCGCGAGTTCCGTGACGCGCTCGGGCTGCCGTGGAACCCACGGGACCAGCGCCGTTTCGAGCGGTTCCTCGAGGTGACGGCGGCGGCCAACCGGCTGTTGCCGTGGCCGGTGCGCACGCTCACCTACCGGGTGCTGCTGCTCGATCTGAGGTGGCGCCTGCGGAGCGGTCGTCCGCTGATGTGACCTCGACCGCGTCGGGGGAGCTGTCGTCGCGGGCGTCGTCCCACACCCCGGCGCGTTCGAGGTGGGCCACGAGCAGGCGCGCTCCGTTGCTGTACTCGGCGTCCACCACCGCGTGGGCGGTCGCCACGTCACCCTCCCGCAGGGCCTCGAGCATGCGTCGGTTGTCCACGAGTGCGGCGGCGCGCCAGGCGGGATCGTCGGCGTAGAGCCGATACGGCATGTATCGGGCGGCGGTGAACAGGAACCTCGACAGCTTGTCCGACTGTGACGCGCGGTTGATGGACCGGTGGATGCTGTACTGGGCGTGCACCACCCCGTCCGAGTCCCCGGCCGCGCTGGCCGCCTCGAAGTCGTCCACCAGCTGGGCGTGGGTCTCCAACGCGGCGGCGTCGAATCGCGTGATGGCACGGTCGACGATCCGCCTGGACAGCTCCGCCTGTAGCCAGAAGATGTCCTCGACATCCTGGCGGCTCATCGGTGAGACCAGATACCCGCGCCGGGGGACGAGGTCCACCAGCCCCTCGCCGCGGAGCGTGAGAAGCGCCTCCCGGACCGGGGTCACGCTCACGCCGAGCGCGGCGGCGGTCTCGTCCAGCCGGATGAAGTCCCCGGGGCGTACCTCCCCGCTCATGATCCGCGTCCGGACATGGTCCGCGACCTCCTCGGAGAGTTGGGGGCGCTGCGCGAGTCGTGTCGCGGTCATATCCGCCACCTCTCTTTCCGGAACCACGGACGACCGGGAGACCCGGCCGATAGTTGAAATCAAATATATCGGATGGGGCGTGAAAAACCCCCAGTGGTGCGCGCGCCGCCCCCATCGCACACGACCCGGCGGTCCAGGCGGGTCGCGCTGAGTGTCCAGTCCATTCCGTCTGCACCTCCATTCAGCCCGCACCACCGTTCCGGCTGCACCACGTGCGGAGGGAAGCCATCACTCCTGCCGCGTCGAGATGCCGTGCCCTCGTCACTGATCCTGCGCCCGGGGCGCCGAGACGGACTGACGACGCGGATCGATCCAGGCGGTCAATACGTCACCCGCACAGTCGATCAGGCGCTGCCTGTCCATGTGAGGCTCGCGTTGCACCCCGATTCGCATAGCGGCAGCGAACCCCACCGTGACACCGATGTACGACAGTTCGGACACTTCGGTGTCGGACAGGTCGGGGCGGTGGTGCGCCAGGAAGTGCTGGCCGAGGCGCATCAACTGACCCTCGACCTCGGGGAGGATGTTGCCCTGGAGGCCCATCGGCACCTCGTTCGCGAGCGCATTGATGATGGCCGCATTGCGTTCGACTGCGTCGACGAGAAGCGCGAAGAGCTGACGAACTGCCCTCGTCGGCTCGAATGACAACGAGGACGTCACCACTCCGGCGAGTTCTCTGGTCATCTCCGCGCTTGTGCGGTCTCGGAGGGCGACGAGCAGTTCGTTCTTGTCGGCGAAGTACCGGTAGACCGTTCCGATTCCGATTCCAGCCTCGGAGGCGATCTGATTTGTCGTCAAGCCGATGTAGCCGTTGCTGATTAAAAGCCGAGCCGCTGTATCCAGAATCTTCTCGATGGTGGCTTGGGAGCGCTTTTGGACGGGTTTGTAGCGCGCTGAACTGGGCATTGTCTCAGGTCATCAGTTGCCGTGGCCGATGTCAATAACCGAGTTGAAGGTGAGCAGATTTCAGCAATAGCCTTGACATGATCTCGGTCACACTCGCGGCCGGACAAGGGACGAACGAGGGGGACGACGCCATTTCCACGACCACACCGACACCGATTCAGGACCCCGTCGGCTCGCCTCATCCGTTCGACTACTACTACTACTACCGATCCGGCATGCCACTGAGGCCGTGGCCGGAGCGATCGACCCAGAGCCATGAGTTGTGGGACGCATCGCGCAGCCGCTTCGTCGAGCCGATGGTCCCGCGAGACCGGCTCGCGTCGCCGTCACCGTTGATCGACCTGGTGGCCGATCATCAATGGCAGGGCGACGAACTGATGGACGAGGTGGTGCAGGCATTTCGTCGGATCGGCCTGTCCGAAGGCCGGCGGATGCTCGAACGGGCCCTGGACGACGGAATCGACGCGGTAGTCGATCCGCCGCCGGAACTCCTGAGATTCTTCGCCAGCCTGGACAACCCACCAGCCTGGCACGATCCGGAGCGGTGGGAGAGTGGGCGCCAACTGTGGATTAGTGCGTCGTTCGCCGGCAAGACGGGCATGGCGGTGATGGACGCGCTGGCGACCTTCGTCGGCAACGACGTCTCGACTGCCACGGGCACGACGCGCAGGTTCATCAACGACTACCAGAGGCGGATGTTCGAGACTTACACCTGGTTCTGGAACGTCACCCGCACAAGCGCCATGGACCGGTACTCGCCGGTTTTCAAGGACACCGTGAAAGTCCGCCTGATGCATTCACAGGTCCGCGCAGGACTCCGACGATCGTGGGACCCGGAGAGTGTCGATCGCGACGGCTGCCCGATCTCGTGCACCGCGATGCTGATGGGCGCGATCTCGTTCGGCCTTCTGCCGATGCTCGTCGATCAGGCACACGGCCGTGTGTACTCGCAATCGGATCTCGACGACGCGTGGATCTACTGGGCGCACATCGCCTTTGTCTTCGGCGTCAGCGAGGATGTCATTCCGGCCACCGCGATCGACGCCGTCGAGGTACTCAACCACTACCTGCCCTATACCGGCGGCCCGACCGACGCCACTGCAGAGATGTCCGGGGCCGCTGCAACCCACCTGTCCGACGAGGGCGGTCGGCTGACCGTGAAGGGGCGCGTGATGGCGGGCCCCTTGTTGGGCATGATGGCCTACTTCGGCGGTGAGCCCGCGGTACGTGCTCTCATCGCAACCACGCCGGTGCACGACATCTCGCTCACTCGGTGGGTTCGGCTGATCGGCGTGGTCGCGAGGGTCAACGTCTGGATGAACAGAGTTGCCGACACCCTGCCATTCGAGGACACCCGCCTCCGTCGGCGTGCCCGCAGGGGTGACCGATTCTGGCGCGTCAACGTACTGACCTCCCGCGCTGCCGCCAGACGCAAGGGAATCCTGACCACTCCCTACGACCACCACGACGCCACCCCGTCGACACCGGTCGGGTGCCCGATTCACTGACCTCCCGCCTGGTCGGATCGGGATCGCTGGTGTCGGGTCCCTCGCTTCGGATCGGCCGGACGCCCTGCGGAGGGGGATGGGGCGGGGAAGACTGGGGGCATGACCTCCTCCGAGACCCGACCCGCCGTCCGCACCGAGCGCCGCGAGCACGTCCTGCTCGTCACCATCGACCGCCCCGAGGCCCGCAACGCCGTCAACGGCGAGGTGAGCACCCTGCTGGGCAGGGCACTGCACGAGGCGGATACGGACCCGGAGATCCGGGTGGTGGTGCTCACCGGGTCCGGTGAGCAGTCGTTCTGCGCGGGTGCGGACCTCAAGGCGATCTCCAGGGGCGAGGACATCTTCCCCGCGGAGAACCGCCAGTGGGGTTTCGCCGGCATGATGCAGCACTACGTCTCGGTGCCGGTGATCGCCGCGGTCAACGGCACCGCGCTGGGCGGGGGCTGCGAGATCGCGCTCGCGTGCGACCTCGTGGTGGCCGCCGACCACGCGGTCTTCGGGCTGCCCGAGGTCAGGCGTGGCCTCATCGCGGCCGCGGGCGGTGCGTTCCGACTGCCGGCCCAGGTCCCTCACCGGGTGGCCATGGAGATGATCCTCACCGGCCAACCGGTCACGGCCGAGCGCGCTCTGGACCTGCACCTGATCAACCGGGTCGTCCCGGCCGCGGACCTGCTCGATTCGGCGCTCGAGCTGGCCGGTGTGATCGCCGCCAACGCGCCGGTGGCCGTGCAGGCCAGCAAACGCGTCGCGCTGGGGATCAGCGACGGCGCCCGCGCGGCGGAGGACGACCGCTGGAAGGTCAGCGACACGGAGATGATCACCGTCATGACATCGGAGGATGCCGCGGAGGGCCCGCGGGCGTTCGCGGAGAAGCGCGAGCCCGTCTGGCGGGCCCGCTGAGACCGGAGAGCCCGTTGAGACCGATCCCACATCCCGACCGGATGTGCACTCGGCCCGCCCGAACTACATTTCCTTCATGGAAGCCGATTTCAGGTCCGCGGTGATCGAGGAGGACCTGCAGGTCCTCGACACCGAGAGTCGGGAACTGACGCCCCGGGCGTCGGAGCTGCTGGCCCACCGATCCGGGGACGTCGTCGCCGAGGAGGTACGCAACTGTGTGATCCGGGCGCGAACCAGTCCGGCTCACACAGCATCCGGTTTGCGCTCGGCGCTCCGTGATGTGCGCGAGAGCCTGCGCCGGGTGGGTGAGGACCGCGGCCTCACCGTGGCGGCCGCGGGTGCGGTCCCGCTCGTGCCCCCGGGGTCGGCGCTGGTCGACGAGAGCCCGCGGATGCGCCGACTCCTGGCCGACTACGAGTTCCTGGCCCGGGGCCAGATCTACTGCGGCACCCGCATCCGTGTGGATGCCGTGGACACCGACGAGGCCGTCGCCCTGGCGTGTCGTATCGCTCCGCACCTGCCGGTCTTCCTGGCGCTCACCGCGAGCTCGCCGTTCCTCCGCGACGGATCGGACTCCGGGTACGCCAGCTGCCGTTCGGTCGCCGCGTCCCAGTGGCCCACCACCGCGCCGGTGGCGGGGGTGTGTTCGGCGGAGGACTACCACGCGCTCGTCGACGACCTCGTGAGCAGCGGCGTGATCTCCGACCCCTCGATGGTGGGCTTCGGGATCCAACCCGGCGCGGACGGGCGATCGGTGGAGATCCTGGTGTGTGACGCGTGCCCGTCCGCCGACGCCACGGCACTGGTGGCGACCCTGTTCCGCGCTCTGGTGGAGCGGGAGGCCGCGGCACTGGCACGAGGTGCGGAGCCCGCCGCGCCGGTGGAGACGAGGCTCCGGGCCGCGTTGTGGCGCGCCGCCCGATCCGGTCTCGAGGGCGCGCTGGTGGACCCGGTGACCCTTGAGCCCCGTCCCGCGGCCGACGTGATCACGGACCTCGTCGATTCCCTGGCCGAGCAGTTGTCCGGCACGGGGGACCTGGACACCGTGCGGGAGCTGGTCGATGACGCGTTGTACAACGGCAGCAGCGCGTTCCGTCAGCGGCAGACGCTGCGACGCCGGGGCCACGTCCAGGACATCGTGGACCTGCTGGTGGTGGAGACGAGTGGCACCAGCGGCCCCCGGTCGCCCGTGCCGGACGCGCACTCGCGACTGTTCGGTGTGTACCTACCGATCGAGGGCCTGGACACGGACCCGAGCTGGGACGAGGCGGTGGAGGCCGGCGGTCGGCCGCGGGCGCCGTACGACCCGGTCCTGACGGCCCTGCAGCAGATCGGCACCGTCAGGCTCCGGGCACGGCAGGTGAGAGCGGAGCAGGAGGCCTCGGTCGCCGGGGTCACGTTCCGCGTCACGGGCCAGGAACGGCCCCACGCGTTCCCGATGGACTTCGTCCCACGCATCATCACGTCGGAGGTCTGGGAGAGGCTCGCCGCCGGTATCGAACAGCGCGCCCGCGCCCTCGACGCGTTCCTGGACGACGTCTACGGCGATCAGGAGTTCCTCGCCGCCGGGCACCTCACCCCCGAGGCGCTCGACCGCGCGCCGGGGTTCCGCAGGAGCACCGGGCGGGTACTGGGGGCCGACCGGATCCGGGCCCACATCTGCGGTATCGATCTGGTGTGCGCCGACGACGGTCGGTGGTTGGTGCTCGAGGACAACGTCCGGGTGCCGTCGGGGATCGCCTTCTCCACCGCCCACCGCGAGATGACGGCGTCGCTGTTCGGCGACCTGGTGGACGAGTTCGATCTCCACTCGCCCGATCAGGCTTTCCCCATGATCCGAGAGACCCTGGAGGCGGCGGCGCCACCGGCGGCGGGGGACACCCCGAACGTGGTGGTGATGTCCTCCGGATCGGCGGACTCGGCGTGGTTCGAACACCGACTCATCGCCGACCGGACCGGCCTGCCGCTCGTCACTCCCGACGAGGTGGTCTTCCGGGACGGGATCCTGCACCGGAGAACCGGTGACGGATTGCTCAGGGTGGACGTGGTGTACGCGCGGATCGACGAGGACATGCTGCTCAGCTCGCCCGGACTGGACGGTGTTCCGCTGCGCGACGGGTTGCTCGACGCCCTGGCCGGAGGACGCCTGACGGTGGCCAACGCCCTCGGAAACGGGGTGGCCGACGACAAGGCCGTGTACGCCTCGGTGCCCGCCATGATCGACTTCTACCTGGGGGAGTCCCCGGTCCTCGATCAGGTGCCCACGTACCTGTGCGCGGACCGGACGCAGCGCGACCTGGTTCTGGACAGGCTGGGGGAACTGGTGGTCAAACCGATCGACGGCTACGGCGGGCTGGGGATCACCATCGGGCCCGAGTGCTCCGAGGCCGAGCTGGCCGCACGCCGGGAGGAGCTGCTCACCCGTCCCGAGGGTTACATCGCCCAGGAGGTCGTGGCGCTGTCCACGCTCCCGACCTTCGACGGCACCCACATGCAGCGCCGGCACGTCGACCTACGCGCGTTCGCACACCTGCGGCGCGAGGGGGGTCGGACCACGGCGCACGCGGTGCCGGCCGGCCTCACCAGGGTGGCCCCCGCCGGGTCGCTGATCGTCAACTCCTCCCGCGGGGGCGGCGGTAAGGACACGTGGATCATGCGCTGACCCGAGTCGTCCCCGCCGCGGGTGCGGACCCTGCCGGGTTCCCCTAGCGTGGGCGCGATGACCGACGGACAGCGATGGATCAGGATCGAGGAGGAACTCCACCTCGTCGACCTGCGGACCAGACGACCGGTACGACGTGCCCCCGAGGTGCTCGCGTCCGCCGACGAGCAGGGCGGCGGCCCGGCCGGCGATACCGCCGGCGGCCCTGCTGGCGACACGGTTTTCGGCCCTGCTGGCGGCCCTGCTGGCGAGACGGCTGTCGGCCACGTGGTCGCGGCCCGGCACGGCGCGCTCCTGGTGTCCGACGTTGGCGCGCACACCGGCCTCGCCCAGCTAGGCGAGGCCGTCCGTCGGAGCCGCTCCCGGTTGGCCGAGGCGGCGGGTGGCATCCGCACCGGCGTGGTCGCGGCCGGGTCGCTGGCCTCCCCGGGAGTCGAGTTCGACCCGACCCCTGAGGAACCCCACCCCGCGCCGGGTCGGGAATCCCAGACCCGTGCGGCGGCCCGGTTCCGAGTGGTGGTCGAGGTCGCGGACGCCGATGAGGCGCAGTACGTCGCGCGCCGGGCGGTCCCCGTGGTCCCCGTCCTGCTGGCGATGGCCGCCAGTTCGCCCTACTGGGCCGACGGCCGGGATTCCGGGTACGCCTCCACGCGGACGTTCGAGACGCGGTGGTCGCCCGCGCACTTCACCGCCTTCCCGACCGACACCGCGGACGGCGTCCTGGCGGCGGAGGACGAGCTACTCGACACCGGGGTGGTGGTGGGCCGGGAGTCGATCGACGTCGACATCCGCCCCACCCGGGACGGGGCCGGGGTGGAACTGCGGGCGTGTGACTCGTGCAGCACAGTGGACACCCTCGTCGTCGTCGCCGCCCTCTTCCGCGCCACGGTGGACCGGATCCTCGCCCAACGCGACGACCCCACTCGACGGTGGGACGACCCCTCGCCCGCCGTCCTCGACGCGGCGTTCTGGCGGGCGGCCCGCTCCGGGATGGAGGGCGACCTTGTGGACGTGTCCACCGGGCGCCCGCGCCCCGCGCCCGAGTTGCTCGCCGACCTGGTGGAGGGTCTTGCCGACCGGCTCCGCGCCGGCGGCGAGCTGGAGCTCGTGAACGACCTCCTCGACGGCATCCGCGGGGCCGGAACCTCGGCGGCCCGCCAGCGCGCCGCCCACCGTCGGCGCGGAAGGCGTGGGGACGTGATCGCGGTCCTGCTGGCGGAGACCGTCGACAGGATCAGGCCCCGCGCGGTGGCGGACGACCGCGGGATGCGGTCGATGCTCGCCGCCTACTCGCCACTGGGTGAGGCCGTCACCGAGGAGGTGCATGACGAGGCGATCACCGAGGACGGCGAGCCCCGTCCGGAGTACGTGGACGTCCTCAAGGCCGTCTCCGACCTGGGGCCCGACGCCCTGTGTGAGCGCAAGGCGGAGGTGGACGACCGTCTGCGCGACCTGGGTGTGACCCTCAAGGTGTACGGCAGGGACGAGCCACAGGTGTTCCCGCTGGACGCGGTCCCCCGGATCATCCCGGCCGACCAGTGGGCCCGGATCTCGGCGGGTATCGAGCAGCGCGCACGGGCGATGGAGTTGTTCCTCCGGGACATCTACGGTCCGGGTGAGATCATCCGCGCCGGCGTCGTCCCCGCCGAGGCGCTCGAACGGGCGCCGGGTTTCCGTCCCACCGGCCGGTCGGTCCCGGAGGGCGCACTACACGCGCCGGTGTGCGGGGTCGACCTGGTCTCCACCTCCCCGGGCGAGTGGATCGTGCTCGAGGACAATCTCCGGATGGCGGGGGGCCTGGCGATAGCGGCCGCGCTCCGCGACCGGATCAGCGAGGGCTTCCCCGAGTTCGGCGCGCGTTCCGAGATCCACGATCCCCGGATCGGCCTGGACATGCTGACGCAGACGCTCCGTGCGGCCGCTCCGGTGGGCGTCGACGACCCGGCGATCGCGGTGGTGATCGCCGAGGACGAACTCGGGGCCTTCGACCTGGGCCAGGTCGCGGCGGCGATCGGCGGCCCGCTCGTCACCCCGGACCAACTGGCGATCGAGGACAGTCGACTGTGGCGTGTCGACGGCGAGGAGCGCACCCCGGTGGATGTGCTTTACGTCCGTATGGACGAGGAGATGCTGCTGTCCTCCGTGGGGGCGGACGGCACGGTCCTGCGGCGTGGACTGCTCGGCGCGATGGCGGAGGGGGGTGTGGCCGTGGTCAACGCGCCCGGTAACGGCGCCGCCGACGACAAGGCGATCTACGCCCGGGTGCCGCGGATCATCGACTTCTACCTGGGCAAGAAACCACTCATCGGGCAGGTCGACACCTACCTGTGTTCGGATCCGGAGGAGCGGAGGCAGGTCCTCGACCGCCTGGGTGAGCTGGTGGTCAAACCGATCGACGGCTACGGGGGGTCCGGGATCACCGTGGGCCCCGAGTGCTCGCCCCGCGAGCTGGACGAGCGGAGGGACGAGCTGCGGCGGCACGGAGAGCGCTTCGTGGCCCAGGAGGTCCAGTCGTTGTCCACCCTGCCGACGTTCGACGGGCGCGAACTCCAACGCAGGCACGTCGACATGCGGGCGTTCGTCATGCTCCGTCCCGGTGATTCGGGTGAGATCCTCGCCTCGGCTCCGCCCGTCGCACTGACACGCGTGGCCCCGGCGGGCACGATGGTCGTCAACGCCTCGAGCGGGGGCGGGGGAAAGGACACCTGGATCCACCGTGCATGACACGACCGAGATCACCGAGGAGGTCGGGTCCCTCGACGTCGCCGGACCACCCGACGACGCCGCCGGAGGGCCGGACGAGATCCGTCACACCACCTCGCCGTGCCTGTCCCCGGACGGGTCGATGCTGGCGTGCGTCGTCACCGAGCGCACGGGCTATCCGCGTGCGGTGCAACGGCCGCTCGGCCCCGGCGGCCTCAACGGGGCCGGTCCGGAGCGGGACGTGGTCCTACCTGTCAACGGCCCGGTCCGCCGTGTGGCGTACTCCCCCAACGGCAGGTGGCTGGCCTGCGAGGTCGCGCCCGACGGCGGGGAGCGCGAACGGATCTGGCTGGTCACGACCGACCCCGAGGACAGCGACGTCTACCCGATCGACACCCGCCACGACGCCACCGAGCAGATCGTCTGCTGGGACGGCGACCTGTTGGCACTGACCGCGTTCGACTCCGAGGGGTTGGCCGAGGGCAGGGTGGTGGACCCGGAAACCGGGACGAGCACCGTGGTCGACCGACGGATGGGCGGCGCACTCATCCACGCCCGCGACGGGGCCGCCCTGTTCCGTGTCGGCGCGCGGGGGCACCGCGAGCTGCTCCGCATCGTCCCGGACGGCCGATGGTGGCCGCTCCTGCCCGTCGATACCGGTTCCACCACGGATGCCGGCGTGATCCTCGACGCCGGGAGTGAGAACCGGCCCATGAAGATGCTCGTGCGCAGCGACCACTCCGCGGAACGCATGGGTCTGCTCGCGGTGGAGGCGGACGAGGAGAGCACCGAGTCCTGGAAGGTGGCCTACAGGGAGGACGCCGATCTGGACCGGGTGGAGGTGAGCCTGGACCGCTCGACGGCGGTCCTGCTGTGGAACGTACGGGGCGGACTGTCCGAGATCGAGGTGCTGGACCTGCGGAAGAGTCGACCCCGGACCATCGCCCGGCCCCCGCTGCCGGAGGTGGTCGCGTCCGCACCCACGCTCACGGCGGACGGCCGGTTGCTCGCACTCACCGTGCAGAGTCTCGATCAGCCGCCGCGCATCGTCATGTACGACATCCAGAGACGGAGGTGGACGGGGGAGCCCCCCAGGCAGCCGGATCCGGCTCCCGTCCTGGTGCGGTTCGCTGCCCGCGACGGTCTGGAACTGTCGGGTTGGTTGTACCGTTCTGACCCCGCCGACGAGCCGACGCCCACGGTCGTGCACCTCCACGGCGGGCCCGAGGGGCAGTCCCGGCCGGGGTACAACGACCTGGCCCGCCGCTACCTCGACATCGGCGTGACGTACTTCGCGCCCAATGTGCGCGGCTCCACGGGGTCCGGGCGCTTCTACAGCCACGCCGACGACCGCTACGGCCGCTTCGCGGGGATCGACGACGTCGAGGACGCGCTGTTGCATCTGGTCGAGGAGGGGATCGCCGACCCCGACAGGGCAGTGGTCTCGGGCCGCTCGTACGGCGGCTACCTGGTCAACGCGACCCTGGTCCGGCATCCCGGGAGGTGGCGAGGTGGCATCGCGGCGTGCGGGATGAGCGACCTGCAGAGTTTCTACCGCACCACCGAACCGTGGATCGCCGCCGCCGCGTATCCCAAGTACGGGAACCCGCTGCAGGAGCGTGAACTGCTCAGGGAGGCCTCCCCGCTGCATCTGTACCACCACGTGGACGTGCCCGTGCTCTTCGTCCACGGAGCGCACGACACCAACGTTCCGCTCAGCGAGACGGAGCAGGCAGTGGAGGCGTTGCGTCGCCGCGGCGTACCGGTGGACGTGTTGCTCTTCGAGGACGAGGGTCACGAGTTCGTGAAATTGGCCAACAGACAGCTGCTCGGAGACCGGGTGGTCGACTTCTGTCAGGAGGTGTTCGGTGTTCGGACGCAAGAAGAGTGATTCCGGCGACTCGGACGGGTTCGAGGGACGACTGATCGGGTGGCGGCGCCATATCCACACTCACCCCGAGTTGTCCTACGAGGAGACCGAGACCACCGACTACATCGACGGCGAACTCCGGTCGATGGGGCTCGAACCGACGCGGTTCCGGATCGGCACCGGCCTGTGGTGCGACGTCCCGGCCGCCGACGGCGCCACCGCGACGGACGTCGTGGCCCTGCGGGCGGACATCGACGCGCTGGCGATGAGTGAGGACTCGGGAGAGCCCTTCGCCTCGGAGGTCGACGGTGTCGCGCACACGTGCGGTCACGACGGACACACCGCGATGCTCCTGGGAGCGGCCGAGATGCTGGTCGCCGACCCGCCGCCGCGCCCTGTGCGCCTGATCTTCCAACCGGCGGAAGAGACCATGCCGGGCGGCGCCAAGGACTGCGTCGAGGAGGGCGTGGTGGAGGGCGTGGACCGCATCATCGCCCTGCACTGCGATCCCCACCGCCGCGTCGGCGAGGTGGGCGTCACTGGTGGCGCAATCACCTCGTCCAACGCCAAGATCGGCATCACGGTCCACTCGGACGGCGGGCACACCGCCCGGCCGCACGAGACCCAGGACACGGTCTTCGCCCTTGCGCAGATCGTCACCGGCGTGACGGCCGTGGTGGACCGGACGATCGACCCGCGGTCGGGCACGGTCCTGACCTGGGCGTCGGTCAAGGCAGGGGGGACCGCACCCAACGTCATCCCCGACTCGGGTCAGCTGTGGGGGACACTGCGCAGCGCCGACCGGGACGTGTGGGCTGTCGCGGAACCGGTCGTCCGCGAGGCCGTCGAGGCGATCGCCCGGACCTACGGCGTCCGCGCCGAGGTGGACTACGTCCAGGGGGTGCCGCCGGTGGTCAACGACGACACCTGCGCGGACCTGGCCGCGGCGGCCGTCGAACAGGTCCTCGGTCCGGACGGTGTGGGACCCGCCGTGCAGTCCAGCGGCGGAGAGGACTTCGCCTGGTACACCGAGGAGATCCCCGGCGTCTACCTGCGGTTGGGGGTGTGGGATGGCGAGTCCGAGGAGACCGACCTGCACCATCCCGGGTTCGTACTGGACGAGGCCGCTCTTCCCCACGGCGCCCGGATCCTCGACGCCTTCGCGCGGTTGGACCGACCCGCCGGGTGACCGGGGTGACCGGGCCGTGGTGTGAGTGGACCGCTGGGTGACTGAGCTGCGGGGTGAGTGGACCGCCGAGCCGGTGGAGGACGTCCGCGATCGAGGGTAGACAGAAGGGCATGACAGCCGCCCCGACCGAAACCGCCCCGACCGCAACGGCATCCTCCGGATCCGCGCGGTCCGAGCACACACGGTCCGAGCACGCGCAGTCCGTGCACCCGCAGTCCGATCCCGGACCGGCGCTGCCGGTCGGGTGCGGGGAGCTCTCGGAGGCTGTCGTCACGGCGTTGGCGACGGGTCGGACCGACGGGCTCACCGATGTGCCGGCGGACACCGATCCGCTGGGCCGCGATCTCCAGCTCGCGCTGTACACGCTGTACGAGCTCCACTACCGGGGCTTCGCCGGGGTCGACGCCGATCTGGAATGGGACCCCGAGCTCCTACGACTGCGCCGGGCGCTGGAGACACCGTTCCTGAACCACCTCCGGGGTGCCGTCGAGCCCGGAGACGACCCTGTGGCGGAGATGGACGCCCTGTCCGTGGAGACGACCTCCGGCACCGGCCCGTCCTGGTACTTCAAGGACGAGGGCTCCTGGGACCAGCTGCGCGAGTACTTCGCCCACCGGTCGCTGTACCACCTCAAGGAGGGCGACCCCCACGCGTTCACGATCCCGCGCCTGCAGGGACAGGCCAAGGCCTCGTTCGTCGCCGTCGAGTTCGACGAGTTCGGCGGCGGGCGCGGCGAGCGGGTGCACCAGCACCTGTGGGCCGACCTCATGGCGGCCGCCGGGCTGGACCCCACCTACCTGGGATACCTCGACAGGGTGTCGGCGGCGACGCTGTCGACGGTCAACCTGATGTCGCTGTTCGGGCTGCACCGGTCGCTCCGCGGCGCCGCGATCGGGCACTTCGCCGCCATCGAGATCACCTCGTCCCCCGGATCGGCCCGGCTCGTCGCGGGCCTGCGGCGGTTGGGGGCCCCCGAGGAGTGCGTGCACTTCTACGCCGAGCACGTGGAGGCCGACGCGGTCCACGAGCAGGTGATGCGCCACGACGTGGTGGGGGATCTGGTCAGTCGGGAGCCGCACCTGGCGGCCGACGTGGTCTTCGGGATGCGCACGCTGGACTACCTCGACGAACTGGCGGCGGGCGAGATGCTCGCCGCGTGGGGCCGCGGGGAGTCCTCGCTCCTGAGCTGAGCTGAGTTGCCGAGCCGAGCCGAGCCGAGCTGAGCCGAGTGGGCGTGGGGGGGTCGGCTCAATCGGAGTCCGGGGCCCGGGTCTTTCGCCGGTGGCTGGTGTCGCACAGCGGGTAGTTCTTGCTGCGCCGACATGTGCACACGGCCACCATGAAGCGGTCCGAACACACCCTGTCGCCGTCCGGGGTCACCAGGTCGACCGGCCCCTCCACGAGCATCGGGCCGCCGGGGACGATCCGCACGACCCGCGCCTCGCGGTCACCTGCGGTCGACACGGACCACCACCAGTTCCTCCACCCGTCGACCGGGTTCGAGCAGACCCGCCGCTTCGAGCCTCTCGGCGTAGGCGAGCATGACGGGGCCGAACTCCACCACCCGGCTGGCGACCTGCCGGGCGTCGAACCCGACCCGATCGAGCCGACTGATGGTCTGCGGCGGATCGGAGAACTCGGAGTGGACGATGAGCATTGTCCCGCCGGGGGCGACGAGGTCGGGGGCCAGTTCACACAGCTCGTCCAGGACCACCCTTCCGTTGGCGCCGGCGTCCCAGGCCCGGTTCGGGCCGGTCCCGCGCAGGGGCTTGTCCGAGGGTACGTAGGGCGGGTTGGACACCACCACGTCGAACGGCCCGGCCCGGCGGGCGTCGGCGAGGGTCCCCACCCTGGCGTCAACCCTGACACCGGCACGCTCGGCGTTGCGGCTCGCGCAGGCGACGGCGGCGGGGGAGATGTCAAAGGCGAGGACCTCCCGCGCACCCTTCAGCGCCGTCTCTATCGCGAGGATCCCGCTGCCTGTACATATGTCGAGGACGCGCTTGCCGGTGACCAGATCGGCGTTGTCCAGCGCCTCGCAGAGCAGCCACGAGTCGGCCTGCGGTGCGTAGACACCGTCGTCGACCTCGATGTGCGCGAACCGTGTCTGGGTCATCGGGCCTCCGGTTGAGGGGTGTCGGATGATGCCAGTCAATCTACGGACCCGGCCGCCTGCAACCGCTAGAACCCTAACGCTGCCAGAACAGCCCGCCGGGCACGTCCCCGCCGCCGGTCAGTCTGCAGGTCAGGACCGTGCCCTCCGGGGCGGTCACGGCGATGCCCTCCTGCATGCAGGGCCGCCCGAGCAGCGCCGGGCCGGTGCCGTCCGGGCCCGATCCCTCCGGCTGCGGCAGCCACAGCGGCCCCGCCCCGCCCGGGTCCTCCAGGCAGAACAGGGGCGATCCGTCGTCGGCCTGGGCGAGCTCCCCGATCAGGTGGCAGGGGCCGCCGGCGCTCACGACGTTGGCGGGCAGCTGCGTCGACATCGGCGGTGCCGGGGCGGCGGGGGCCGCGGACGCCGTGGGGGCCGAGACGGGATCGGCGGTCCCGGTTGCCGGCGAGGTGGACGGGGGTGTCGACGACGACGACGAGGTGGTCGCCTGAGTCGTCGGCGAGGTGGGGGGTGCGGTCTCCCCGTCCCCCGAACACCCGGCGAGCGCGACCCCGGCCGCCATCGCGAGTGCGATGGCGGCCGGGACACGGCGACGCTCCGTGGGTGAGGGCGGGCGGTCCGTCGCGGTGTGGGTCATACGTTCCTGTTCTTCCAGCGGAGGGTCAGGCTCCGATGATGAAGGCCTCGAGCTCGGCGCGGGCCTTGTCGTCGGCCATCTGCTCCGGCGGCGACTTCATGAGGTACGCCGACGCCGGCAGGATCGGTCCGCCGATGCCGCGGTCCTTGGCGATCTTGGCCGCCCGGACGGCGTCGATGATGATGCCGGCCGAGTTGGGCGAGTCCCACACCTCGAGCTTGTACTCGAGGTTGATCGGGGCGTCGCCGAACGCGCGTCCCTCAAGGCGAACGTACGCCCACTTGCGGTCGTCGAGCCACTCCACGTAGTCGGAGGGGCCGATGTGGACGTTGCGGTCGTGGATCTTGTTCTTGAGGGAGCCCTCGAGGTTGGAGGTCACGGCCTGGGTCTTGGAGACCTTCTTGGACTCCAGGCGCTCGCGCTCGAGCATGTTCTTGAAGTCCATGTTGCCGCCCACGTTGAGCTGGTACGTGCGGTCCAGCGCGACGCCGCGGTCCTCGAACAGCTTGGCCATCACGCGGTGCGTGATGGTGGCACCGACCTGCGACTTGATGTCGTCGCCGACGATCGGGACGCCGGCGGCCCGGAACTTCTCGGCCCACACGGGGTCGGAGGCGATGAAGACGGGCAGGGCGTTGACAAAGGCGACGCCCGAGTCGATGCAGCACTGCGCGTAGAACTTGTCGGCCTCCTCGGATCCCACCGGCAGGTAGCTGACCAGCACGTCGACCTCGGCGTCCCGCAGGGCCTGGACCATGTCCACCGGCTCGGCGGAGGACTCCTCGATGGTCTGGCGGTAGTACTTGCCCAGACCGTCGAGGGTGGGGCCACGCTGGACGGTGATGCCGGTCGGCGGCACGTCGCAGAGCTTCAGGGTGTTGTTCTCCGAGGCGTTGATCGCCTCGGCCAGATCCATGCCGACCTTCTTGCCGTCGACGTCGAAGGCGGCGACGAACTCGACATCCCGGACGTGGTAGTCGCCGAACTTGACGTGCATGAGGCCGGGGACGGTCTGGTCGATCGCGGCGTCCTTGTAGAACTCGACGCCCTGCACGAGCGACGACGCGCAGTTGCCGACGCCGACGATCGCGACGCGCACCTTCTGGTCGGTCATTGGGTTTCTCCTTGTGATGGGTTCTCTGTCTGGATGAGTTCGTTGATCCAGCGCAGCTCGCGCTCGCTGGTCTCGAGGCCGAGCAGGGTGAGCTGCCGGGCGTAGCGCAGTTCGGTCGGGCCGGTCCGCGTGGCGGCGTCCCGTTGGCCCTCGCGACGCTCCTCGAGGACCCGCCGCCGGCCCTCGAGGAGTCGCACCCGGGCGGGCCCGGGGGTGCGGTCGAAGAAGGCCAGGTGTACGCCGAAACCGTCGTCGTTGAACGAGGCGGCCCCGGGCTCGTCGAGCAGGGCCGCCAACGTCTCCTTGCCCCCGTCGGTGATGCGGTAGGTCTTGCGACCGCGTCGTGCGGTGGCGGGCGGACGCGTCGCGGTGGCCGCCGTGGCGTCCTCGACGATGTCGCCTTGCTGCCGGAGGCGGCGCAGGGTGGGGTACAGCGAACCGAAGGACACGGTCCGCACGGTGCCCAGCATCTCGGACAGGCGCTTGCGCAGCTCGTAGCCGTGCATGGGCCGCTCATCGAGCAGACCCAGGATCGCCAGTTCGAGCACTGCACCCCTCCTCTCGACGTCTCATGCGTGCGGGTTTCCGCGACGGTCACCGAGAGTACACCGTGTGATGTATCGAGCCGATATACCGGACGGTGCATCGGCGTGACGTGTCGGCGCGCACCTCGCCCCGGTCGTCCACCCGGTCACCCACCCGGTCACCCACCCCGGTCGCCCACGCCGTGCCGGGCCCGGGTCGTAGGCTGGCCACGTGGACCAGGCCGACTCCCGCTTCCCGCGACCCGGCCCCCCGCCGGGGCCGGAGGACCCCACCGGCCGCGACGCGCTCAGGCGTCGACGGGTGGTGGACTTCGCCCTGCGTCGTCGAGGGGTGCTGGCGGACCTCCGCGAGGGCGTGTCGGCTCTGCGCGAGGTGTGCGACGCGGACGTCTACCTCCTGCGTGCGGCAGGTTTCCACGGCGTGGAGACCGAGACCGTGTGCCCCGTGTGCCGCAAGGAGAACCTCACCGAGGTGTCCTGGGTGTTCGGTGACGACCTGGGTTCGGCCTCGGGCTCCGCACGGGGGGCCGACGAGATCGAGCAGCTGGCGCTGACCCACGACGCGTTCACCGTCCACGTGGTGGAGGTGTGCCGGAGTTGCTCGTGGAACCACCTGGTGGAGTCCCATGAAGTGGGTCTCGCCTCCGGGGAGGGCAGGCGCGTGCGTCGGGCGGCCCGGGAGCTGCGCCGGCGCCGCTAGATCGCGACCGTCCACACCGCTGGGAGGGGTCCCGGGAGTGCCCGGACGGGTGCGTGAGTTCCGAGTGGAGCGCGATTTCGTACACAATGGATCCCAAAGCACCGTCATCGGGGGTCGCCCGTACCGGTCGGAGCTGCTCGCAGGAGGGTAGAAGATGTCGCAAACTGACAGGACGCGTGGGAGATCTGACGGGGATCGGGACGACTCCTCGCCCCGGCGCGGCTGGTTCCGACGTCACCCGGTCTGGACCACTCTGATCCTCCTCGTCGTCGTCGTCCTGGTGATCCCGCTGGCGATCGTCGGGGTGACGTACAGCCGCACCGAGATCCCCCGCCCCGGCAGCGTGGCCACCAACCAGATCTCCGAGATCTACACCAACGACGGCTCGACCATGATCGGGCGGATCGTCCCACCGGAGGGCAACCGCACCCTGGTGGAGGTCGACGCGATCCCCGTGCACGTGCGCAACGCCGTCATCGCCGCCGAGGACCGCAGCTTCTACACCAACGAGGGCTACGACCCCACGGGCATCGGACGCGCGGTGATCGGGCAGGTCACCGGAGAGTCCAGCGCCGGCGGCGGCTCGACGATCACGCAGCAGTACGTCAAGAACACCATGGTCGGCGACGCTCCCACCTACGAGCGCAAGGCCAAAGAGATCATCATCGCGGCCAAGATGACCAACGAGTGGTCCAAGGACCAGATCCTCGGGGCCTACCTCAACACCATCTACTTCGGCCGCGGCGCCTACGGGATCGCCGCCGCCTCCACCGCCTACTTCAACAAGCCGGTGGAGAACCTCACCGTGGAGGAGGGCGCGCTGCTCGCGGGGGTCATCCAGTCGCCGTCCGCACTGGACCCGCTGAGCAACGCCGCCGCCTCCGAGGGCCGCTGGAACTACGTCATGGACGGCATGCGGGACATGGGTGCCATCGACGCCCAGCAGCGCGGGATGGCGGTGTTCCCCCAGGTGGTGGAGGACCCCCAGGCGGTGGACCAGAACGTGGGCGACCCCACCAACGGCGCGATCCGTCGCCAGGTGCTGGCGGAGCTGGCGATGGCCGACATCGACGAGCAGATGCTCAACACCCGCGGGTTGAAGATCACCACCACCATCGACCCCACCACCCAGAACGCGGTGGTCGAGGCCGCCCGGGGCAACATGCAGGGGGAGCGGCCGGAGAACCGGGCCGCGGTGGTCTCCATCAACCCCCGCACGGGCGGGGTGATCGGCTACTACGGCGGCGAGGACGCCGAGGGCTGGGACTACGCCAACGCCCCGCTGCAGACCGGCTCCACGTTCAAGATCTTCGGCGTGGCCGCCGCCCTCGAGCAGGGGATAGGGCTGGGCACCCAGATCTCCTCCGCGCCCGTGACCACAGGAAACGTCACCGTCACCAACGTCGACGGCCAGTCCTGCGGATCGTGCTCGGTCGCGCTGGCGCTCAAGATGTCCCTCAACACCTCGTTCATCCGCCTGCAGCGGATGTTGGAGAACGGGGCCAACGACGTCCGTGACATGGCCCACCGGGCCGGCGTCGCCAAGGAGATCCCCGGCCTGCCGTGGGAGACGCTCAGCGAGTCGGGCGAGGACCCCTACGACGGCCTGATCCTGGGGCAGTACCCGATCCGGGTCCGCGACATGGCCACGGGCCTGGCCACCTTCGCCGCCGAGGGTGTCCACCGGCCGACCCACTTCATCGAGAAGGTCGAGACGGCCGACGGCGAGGTCCTGCTGGACAACTCGTCGCCCGAGGGCGAGGAGGTGGTGGACGCCGACGTGGCCAACAACCTCACCTCGGCGATGGAGCCGATCGCCGCCTACTCCAACGGCAAGGCACTGGCGGGCGGCCGGCCCTCCGCCGCCAAGTCCGGGACCACCCAGCTCGGCGACACCGGGTACAACAAGGACGCCTGGTTCGTGGGCTACACCCCGTCCATCGCCACGGCGGTGTGGGTGGGAACCGACGACAACGAGCCGCTGCTCAACGCGTGGGGCGGGACGATGTACGGGTCCGCGGTCCCGGCGGACATCTGGAAGTCGGCGATGGACGGGGCGCTGTCCGGTACCGACTGGGAGAGCTTCCCGACACCCGGGTACATCGGTGGACAGGCCGGCGCATCCCAGTGGGAGTCCTCCGGCACCGGGACGGGGACGGGGAACACCGGTGGGACGGGCAGCGCCCAGCAGGCCGTTCCGCAGCCCAGCGTCGCTCCCGCCCCCGCGGAGCCCGCTCCCGCGCCGGGGGCGCCGGGTCCGCTCACGCTCAACGTCCCGGGTCTGCCCGAGATCGTCATCCCGGGGGCCGGTGCTCCGGCACCCGCGCCCGCACCGGCCCCCGCTCCCGAGCCGGCTCCGGTTCCCGGTGGCGGAGGGAACGGCGGAGGCACAGGCGGAGGAAACGGCGGAGGCGCCGGCGGAGGGGCGGACGACCCGGGAGACGGCGGGGCCTGACCCGTTTACGGTGCACTAGGGTGTGGTCGTGCAGAGCAACGGCCACCTCTCCCCGCTGCCGCTCGACAGGGACCTCCGATCGCTCGGGCCGCGGGACCGGGTGCGCCCCGGGGACGGGGCCGGCGGGTCCGTGCTGGACGCGTGGGGCGGGCCGGTCGGGACGCACGCGGCCGTAGGTCGTCAGCGGTTCTGGACACCACTTCGCGTGATCATGATGGTCACGGTCGTGTTCCTGGCCCTCGGGTTCTTCTCCAAGGCCGCGTGTCTGGTGACCACCTCCCCCACCGACGGTTCCGCGCCGGGACTCAACTGGACCGGCCAGCAGTACTACAAGGCCTGCTACGCCGACCCGCTCCCGCTGTACGCGGTGCAGGGCCTGGCCTCCGGGGAACTCCCGTACCGGTACATGTGGGTCGGCGACGACGGTGGCGCCCGCTACATGGAGTACCCGGTGGTGTCCGGGATGTTCCAGTACGCCATCGCCCAGGCAGCCAAGGCCTGGCACGCGATCGCCCCCGGCGGGCCCATCGAGGTGGTCAAGTACTTCGTGCTCGGGTGCGTGATCCTGGCGTTCCTGTGGATGGTCGCGGTATGGGCCACCTACCTGTCGGCGGGGCGCAGGCCGTGGGACACGCTGCTCATGGCGGCCAGCCCGCTGATCATCTTCCAGGCGTTCACCAACTACGACCTGATGGCGGTCGCGTTCGCGTCCGTCGCACTGCTGCTGTGGGCACGCAGCAGACCCGTCTGGGCGGGGGTCGTCCTGGGGATCGGCGTGGCCGCCAAGCTCTACCCGCTGTTCCTCTTCGGCGCGCTGCTGGTGGTGGCCATCCGCCGGAGGCGCTTCGTGGACCTGGGCAAGGCCGCCGGGGCCGCGGTGGCGGCGTGGCTGGCGGTCAACCTGCCGATCATGATCCCGTTCCCGGAGGGGTGGAGCGAGTTTTTCCGACTCAACTCGGACCGGCCCGCCAACCCGGAGAGCATCTACGCCGTCATCGGGACCCTCACGGGCTGGGAGGGCTTCGACGCCGGACTCGCCGCGGGCGAGGCGCCGGCCACCCTCAACACGGTGTCCCTGGTCCTGTTCGCCCTGGGCTGCGTGGCCGTGCTCGTGATAGGTCTCACCGCCGCCACGACCCCACGGATCGCGCAGCTGGCGTTCCTCATCGTGGCGGTCTTCCTGCTCACCAACAAGGTGTGGAGTCCGCAGTACTCGCTGTGGCTGGTCCCGCTGGCGGTGCTCGCGGTCCCGAGGGCGAAGCTTCTGGTGCCGTGGATGGTGTTCGACGCCCTGCTGTGGGTGGCACACATGTCGTACTTCCACGGCGTGGCCAACAAGGGCATCGGGCCGGAGCTGTTCCACCCGCTGGTCCTGGTCCGAGACCTGATGGTGGTGGCGATCTGTGTGGTGGTGATCCGCGAGATCTACCGGCCGCACCTGGACCTGGTCCGGATGGCCCACCAGGGCACACCCGAGGGGCCCGATCCACTGGCCGGGGTGCTCGCGGACCCCGGGGAACCGCTGGTCGGACCCCCGGCCGACGACGACCACGACGACGAGGCCCGCGGGGTCCGTCAGACGGAGGACACCACCGGATGAGCACCAGCGCGATGATCTGGATGTTCGTGTGCATCCTCATCGGATTCGTCTGCATGGTCACCGCCGCCGGCGGGCACCGCGCGGGCTGGCGCCAACCCGTGTGGATCTCCTGGACCGTGGCGGCGTTCCTCTTCCTGACCGTGGTGCCCGTGGTCCTGGCGTTGACGATCGGCCTGCGGCACGGCTGAGGCGGTTCAGCCGCACAGATCGAAAGGCTGGGTGTCCGGGAAGTGCCGTGCCCATTCCTCGCTCGTGAGCTGCACCCCGCCGGCGCACGCGTCGTCGATGATCCGGTCCACGTCGAGCCGCCACATCCAGATGGCCCCCTCCACCCCGACGGCCAACAGATCTCCCGCGGGAGAGGCGGTCCGCGCCTGGTAGAGCAGGGGGTCGGTGGTGGAGCCGAGGACGGCCCACGGCCCGGGCGAGGTGGGGTCGGAGATGTCGACGACGGAGACCTGCCCGGTGCTCGAGGTGAGCACGAGCCGGGCGTCGTCCGCGGAGAACGCCGCCCAGTAGATCTCCCCGGGAGGGGCGATGAACGAGGACAGCTCCCGGGGGTCCGTCGCGTCGGCCACGTCCCACAGCCGCACGGTCTTGTCGCCTCCGGAGGTGACGAGCAGCGGCGCGCCGTGGGCGTACCCCGCCGACGGTGAGCCGCCGATTCCTGTGGTCAGCCGGTGCGCGATCGAGGGCCGGTCCGGGTCGGTGGTGTCGATGATCACCGTCTCCGGCCCGAGGGTGGGCACGACGAGCTGCCGGGAGTCCGCGGAGAACTCGGCCACCACGCACGGGTCGGGGAGCGGGACGGTCACGCGCATGCTCGGGCGCGTCGGATCGCCCACGTCGACCAGCCCGAGCTCCGGGCTGGTGTCGCTGCAGACCGCCAGCGTGCGACCGTCAGGACTGAGCGGGGTGGCCACCACGACCCCGGAGGTGACGGCCAGGCTCGCGGTCGACCGGGTCGCGGGTCCGAAGGGCGCGGTGAACACCTGGACGCCACCGTCCGCGAGTCCGGAGTAGACCACCCGGCCGTCAGGCGACATGGCGACCGATCCGCTGAACCTGGTCTCGGGATCGGGTATGACCCGACCGGTCTCCACGGGCACGGACCCCGTGGTGTCGACGACGGTGTGGTGCAGTTCGGCGGCGGTCACGCCGAGCACCCCGGTCGTCCGGTCCGCGGCGGAGGCGGTCTGGAAGATCGAGTTGGACTCGGAGGCCGCTCCCAGGCGGTCGAGCGGCCAGAGCCGGACGAGGCCGTCGACGGAGTAGGTGACCAGGTGGTGCGCTCCCATGAATCGGGCACCGGTGGCGACCTGCGATGCCGGGAGCTCGGTGAGCATCGCACCGGCGGGGCCGTAGACGCGGACCCTCTCGTCGGAGCCCGCGGCCGCGAGTCGACCACGGTCATCGTAGGAGACGTCGTTGACGTAGGCGTTCCAGCCGTCGAGCGGGGGCAGGGGGCGGGCCCCGCCGAGGTCGCCGTCCCCGATCGCCCAGCGCTGGACGGATCGGTCGGTGGTGCCCGCGGCGATCCGGGTGCCGTCCCGGTTCACGGCCAGGGAGAGCGGGATCGCGACCGGGCCGGTGTCGATGGCCGGGCCACGCCGCCCGGTCCCCTCGGCCGCCGCGTCGAGGATCGTCTTGATCCCCGAGGTCCGGTTCGTCACGAGCAGGGTGGAGGAGTCGGGCAGCCACGCCAGCGCCTCCACCGGCTTGGGGGTCTCCGAGCCGGCGTCGGGTGTGGCCGTCCGGGCGCGGAGATCGGTCACGGTGGGCAATCCGCCCCGATCCCCGAGCGGCCAGCGCAGGACCCGGCCGTCGTGTGACCCGGCCGCGAGGGTTCGCCCGTCGGGGGAGAAGGCCACGGAGTGGAACGCCGTGGTGTCGGGTTCCAGGGTGGAGAGCGCGACGGGTGCCGAGGTGTCGCGGGCGTCGACGAGGTGTACCCCGCCCTGACCGGCGACGGCGAGGACCGCCCCGTCCGGCGACAGTTCGACGGCGTAGAGCTCGTGCCTCTCGCCCGAGGTGAGGCCCAGTGAGGCGAGTGGCGGGCCGCCTCCCTCCCGGAAGAACCTGAGTGTGCCGTCGGAACCGGCGGTGGCGAAGTCCGCGGTGCCCGGGAGGGCCACGACCCGCCCGCTCCCGGGGGCGGCCTCGTAGCGGAGCGGGACGTCGGCCCTGCTGGTGTTGAGCAGAGCCGACCGCGCCTCGGTGGTGGGATGGATCCGGTACGCGGCCAACGCGAGCGCACGCCCGAGGGCGGGGTCTCGGGTGAACGCGGTGGTCGAGGACACCGACCCGGAGCGGGACAGCGCGGAGTCGCGGGTCTCCTGGGCGGTCGCGGTGGCGCGGAGCGCGAATCCGCTGGCCACGAGGGCCAGGACGGTGACCACCGCCAGCGACCCGGCGAGCATGGTGAGCGTGCGGATCCGATTGCGGTCCCGCCGCGTCACGGCCTCGTGATGGGCGGCCGCGGCCTCCAGGAAGTCCAGCTCGGAGGGCGCGAGGTGCACGCCGGAGCCTTCGCTCCGGTCGCGCCACAGTACGAGGTCGGCGGTCACGGAGGCAGGCGGGAGGGCGCCGTCGTCGCGTCCGCTGTCCTCCCAGTCGGCGGCTCCGGATCGCACCCGGCCCAGGATGCGCAACCCCTCCCGGTCGGAGTCGATCCAGTCGACCAGTCGGGGCCAGGAGGAGAAGACGACCTCGTGGGTGGGGGTGACCGCCTCGCCGTCGACGGTGAGGAGCCCCACGTCGGCGAAGGGCGCGGCGACGGCGAGGAGTTCCTCCGAGAGCTCGGCGAGCGGGGCGCGGCGACGGACCGTCCGGGCGGATCGGACGTCGACCAATCGGAGGAAGAGTCCTCGGCAGTCCCTGCGCCCGGCCGGGCTCAGCTGCTGGTAGACGGCTTCGGCGGTGGCCCGGATCGCGCCTTCGGTGCCGCCCGTGGAGTAGTAGTCGTCAACAGTGATGCGCCGCCGCCGACTCCGTTCCCAGCAGACCAGGAGGACGTGGGACAGCAGGGGCAGCAGCGACCGCTCGTCGCCGGCGCCGTCCGCCGGGGCCACGGTGTCGAGTAGCAGGGTCACGAGCGAGGGCTCGACGGTGTACCCGAGCGACCGGGCCGGTTGGACGATGATCTCCGCCAGCGACTCCCTGCTCGGCGGGCCTATCACCACGGGGTCGTCGAGGGCCTCCCGCAGGACCGGTTCGGTGAGCGCGGGTTGGAAGAAGTCGGCGCGCAGGGCGGCGACCGTCGGTAGGCCGCCTGCCGCCCGCCGTGCCAGGAGGTCCAGGACCTCGGCCCGCCGGGCGTCCCCGACGTCAGCGGCCCAGAGTTCCTCGAGCTGGTCGACGATCAGGTAGTCGGCTGACCCGGCCAGCTCGGCATCCACCTCGTCCGGTCGCGCGATCGCCACCGACGAGTCGTCGTCGGCCCATCGCGGCGCGACACCCGCGGCGAGGAGCGAGGACTTCCCCGACCCCGAGGCCCCCACCACGATCAGGGGCCGCGTGCGTCCCTCGGCGACCCGGCGCAGGACCAGGTCGATCTCGGAGGCTCGACCGTGGAAGAGGGGCGCGTCGAGGGCGATGTACGGACGGAGACCCACATAGGGGCTGTCGGACCCGGCCGGCCGGGGAGCCGCGGAACGCCCGGGGACCACCGTGCGTCCGGGGGCGGCTCCGGTCGACGCCCCCTCCCCGGGGCCCCGCCCGGGCCCCGGCTCGCCGGTGAGATGACCGGGGGGATAGCCAACTCGATCACCGGGGCGATCACCGGAGCGATCGACGGGGCGGTCGCCGTTGGTCCCGCCGCGTCCGAGACGCCGGGGTCCGGGGCGGGAGCGGACCCGTTCGACGGCCGCCCGCCACTCGTCGGCGTCGTCGGCCGCACCGAGTAGGTCGAGGACGGTGACGAGGGTGGTCTCACTCGACCTCGTGGGGACGTGCTGACCGGAGAACCAGCCGGAGGCGGTACCCAGGGTGAGGGCCGGGACCTGCCTGACCACATCCCGCACCGACAGTCCGGCGGCCACGCGGAGGGTGGTGAGGGCCGCGCCGAGTTCCTCGCGGGTACGAACCTGAGAGAGGTCTGAAGGCGGGCCGGGCGGGTGCGAGGGTCCGGAGTGAGTGTTCACGGTAAACATCGTACGGTCGGCCTCGGGCGGACCGAGGCCGTTTTATGCGGCGTGCGCAGCGGATTCGTCTGAACGTACGACACTCTCGTACGGACTTGTACGGACATCTCGCCGTCGGGTGACCTGGTGGCTGGTCGCCAGCACTATGAGGTCACTCTCACCTGACGGAGGACTTCGTGACTGCCACACTGCCTTTCAAGCCCACCCGGGAAGCCACTCGCCGGTCCCCTGGCCAACCCGCTCGACAGGCTGAGCCCCGCCCCGAGCTCAGCGATCGTGAGGTCGAGGTGCTCATCGCCTGGCTCGCCTCGGACAGTAAACGGGAGGTCACGGAGCGCCTCTTCCTCGCGGACTCCACCGTCAGCACCTACATCCAGCGCGTGCGCTCGAAGTACGACGCGGTGGGGCGGCCGGCCAGGACGAAGGTGCGGTTACTGGTGCGCGCGGTCGAGGACGGGTACATCGAGCTCGATGACCTCTAGTCCGGTCCGGCGGTCGGGCTCCGGCGGGATTTCGTTCGCCGAGCTCAAGCGGGGTAGCCTTAGCGGGTTGCTGACGCAACGACCCTCCTGCCACGGAAATTCCGTGGCCGAATCTGTAGTCCACAGGAGGTGATGAGGTCCCATGCGTCAATACGAAGTGATGGTCATCCTCGATCCGAGTCTCGACGAGCGCACCGTGGCGCCGTCGCTGGACACGTTCCTCAACGTGATCCGGCAAGAGGGCGGTTCGGTCGACAAGGTCGATGTCTGGGGAAAGCGCCGCTTTGCCTACGAGATCAACAAGCAGACCGAGGGCATCTACGCCGTCGTGCAGATCAAGTCCGAGCCGGACGCGGTCAAGGAGCTGGATCGTCAGCTCGGTCTGAACGAGAACGTGCTCCGCACCAAGGTGCTCCGCGCCGACAAGTGACCCGGGCTCTCCGGCTCGCCCGCTAATCTGGGCGTGGTCGGTCGAGCGCCGATCACATCCACCTGAGCATCAACACGGAGGACAAGCGCATGGCACAGGGCGACACCCCCATCACCGTGGTCGGGAACATCGTCGCGGACCCCGAGTTGCGGTTCACGCCGTCGGGTGCCGCGGTGGCGAACTTCCGGATCGCCTCGACGCCACGCCGCTTCAACTCCCAGACCAACCAGTGGGAGGACGGCGAAGGCCTGTTCCTCACCTGCAACGTGTGGCGTCAGGCTGCCGAGAACGTGGCGGAGTCCCTGCAGAAGGGGATGCGCGTCGTCGTGAACGGTCGCCTGCGCCAACGGTCGTACGAGACCCGTGAGGGCGAGAAGCGCACGGTGTACGAGGTGGAGGTCGACGAGGTCGGCCCGTCGCTCAAGTACGCCACGGCCAAGGTCACCCGCACCAACCGCGAGGGCGGCGGGGGCGGTTTCCAGGGTGGTGGCCAGCAGGGCGGCGGCCAACAGGGCGGCGGATTCCAGTCCGGCGGCCAGCCGCAGGGTGGTTTCGGTGGCGGCCAGGGCGGCGGCCAGCAGAACGACGATCCGTGGGGCAGCGCTCCCCGGGCCGGCGGTTCCGGTGGCTTCGGCGGCATGGACGACGAGCCCCCGTTCTGATCCCAGGGTCTTTTCCCTCGGGGCGCACGATGCGCCCCACCCCATAAGCATGAGACATGACCTCGCGAGAGTCCGGCCCCGGTCGGCTCGTCGGAGGAAAGAAAGGTAGACGGATCATGAAGCTGATCCTCACCGCCGACGTCGACAAGCTCGGAGCTCCGGGCGACATCGTCGAGGTCAAGGGCGGATACGGTCGTAACTTCCTGCTCCCGCGCGGGCTGGCCATCGTGGCCACCCCGGGCGCCGAGCGCCAGATCGAGTCGATCAAGCGGGTCCAGGAGGCCCGTGAGGTGCGCGACTCGGACCACGCCAACGAGCTCAAGCAGAAGCTCGAGTCGCTCGCCGACGTCAAGGTCGCGGTCAAGACCTCCGACACCGGCAAGCTGTTCGGCTCGGTCACCGCGGGCGATGTCGCCTCCGCGATCAAGTCCGCCGGGGGGCCGGCGCTCGACAAGCGCGCCGTCCACATGCCCAAGGAGCACATCAAGTCGACCGGCGCCCAGAGCGTCGTCGTCGAGCTCGGGCATGACACGACCGCCAAGGTCGCGTTCGAGGTCGTCCCCGCCTGATCTTCCACGTAGGGCCCCGGTCGTCGTCTCCGACGGCCGGGGCCCTCGTCGTGGGAGCGACGTGGTTGTGTACTGCCTGTGGATAACCCCGACGGCAAAATACAACGGTGTCGGTTCCGATATCAATAATGTTCATCTTTCGTTACCTATTGCGTCGTTGAACCGAGCGTGATACATGCCGTTCTCCACCGTCGCACATGCGAGCGAAGAGCCGCATGACCAGCACTTTTGTTCAGTTGCGACCGGGTAATCCACCGGTTGTCCACAGGCGGACCGGCATCGGGCCAGCGAATCGGGAATTCATCCACAGTTGTCCACAGTCGGCCACCAACGATTGTGGAGAAACCTGTGGATAACTTGACGGGTGGCTGCCGGGCGTGTCGCCCCGGTGGCCTACAGTGAACTGGTCACGCGGGGCAGGCGAGTCGGCTCGGGAGTGCCGCACGCCAGAGGCGTGAGGCGGAGAGGAGAGGTCATGGCGCAGGGGGGATTTGACGGATCCGACGAGATGCCGCCTCCGCCGGACGAGGGTGGACGCTCCGAGTTCGGTCGCACGCCGCCGCAGGACCTCACCGCGGAGCAGTCGGTGCTCGGCGGAATGCTCCTCAGCAAGGACGCGATCGCGGACGTGGTGGAGGAGATCCAGCCGGGCGACTTCTACAAGCCGTCGCACCAGGCCGTCTACGACGTGATCCTGGACCTGTACGCCCGCGGCGAGCCCGCGGACGCCGTCACCGTGGCCGCCGAGCTGGACCGCCGTGGCGATCTCCGGCGCGCCGGAGGGGCCACCTACCTCCACACCCTCATCTCGACCGTGCCCACGGCGGCCAACGCGGGGTACTACGCACAGATCGTGTCGGAGAAGGCGATCCTGCGGCGTCTGGTCGACGCCGGGACGCGGATCGTGCAGTTCGGCTACTCGGGGTCCGAGGGAGCCGACGTGGCCGAGGTGGTGGACCGGGCGCAGGCCGAGATCTTCGAGGTGACCGAGCGCCGGACCACCGAGGACTACGTGATCATCGAGGAGCTCCTGCAGCCCACGATGGACGAGATCGACGCCATCCACACGGCCGGCGGGCTGAGCAACGGTGTCCCCACGGGCTTCGCCGACCTCGACGCCGTGACCAACGGGCTCCACGGCGGCCAGATGATCATCATCGCCGCCCGACCCGGTGTCGGTAAGGCACTCGCGCTGGACACCGTGCTCCCGACCCCGGGCGGCGTGACCACCATGGGGAACGTGGGCGTCGGCGACCGGGTGTTCGGCGCCGACGGGCAGCCGACCGAGGTCGTGGCCGTGACCGAGGTGTGGGAGGACCGCCCCTGCTTCACCCTGCGGTTCAACGACGGCGCGGAGATCGTGGCGGACGCCGAGCACGAGTGGCGGATCGAGATGGGCGGCACCCATCAGACCGTCACCACCAAGTCGCTCGAGACGCTGATGCTGGTGAGCGACTTCGGCATCCTGGTGCCCGAGAACGCCGGTTCAGGGCGCCCCGACCGCCTGATCATCGACGTCCGCGGCGCGCAGAGCGTCCCGGTCAGGTGCATCGAGGTCGCCGCCGATGATCACCTGTACCTGGCCGGTCCCACCGGGATTCCCACGCACAACTCCACCATCGGCCTGGACATCATGCGATCGTGCTCGATCAAGAACGGGCTCTCCTCAGTGCTGTTCTCCCTGGAGATGAGCAAGACCGAGATCGTCATGCGTCTGATGAGCGCCGAGGCGCGGGTCAAGCTCTCCGACATGAAGTCGGGAAAGATGAGCGACGAGGACTGGACCCGCATGGCCCGGCGGATGGGCGAGATCTCCGAGGCCCCGTTGTTCATCGACGACTCGCCCAACCTCACCATGATGGAGATCCGGGCAAAGGCCCGCCGGCTCAAGCAGAAACACGACCTCCGGCTGATCGTGGTGGACTACCTGCAGCTGATGTCGAGCGGCAAGAAGGTCGAGTCCCGCCAGCAGGAGGTCTCCGAGTTCTCCCGCCAGCTCAAACTGCTGGCCAAGGAACTCGACGTACCCCTGATCGCCATCTCGCAGCTGAACCGTGGCCCCGAGCAGCGTACCGACAAGCGGCCCCAGGTCTCCGACCTCCGCGAGTCCGGCTCGCTGGAGCAGGACGCCGACATCGTCATGCTGCTCCACCGCCCCGACTCCACCGAACGCGACGACCCGCGCGCCGGCGAGGCCGATCTGATCCTGGGCAAACACCGTGGTGGTCCGACCTCCACCATCACCGTGGCGCACCAGCTGCACTACTCGCGGTTCGTCGATATGGCGCGCGGGTTGTAGGTGCCTTGTCGGTTCTCAAACAATCTGTCAATTTCTCATTGGCGTGTCATACGATTCGCAGCAATTTGTCATCGTCCCGATCGAAGGAGACCTTCGGGGGCCGCGAGTAGACGGGCAGAGCACGGCGAGTAGAGCAAACCAGTGCGATTCAAAGCGCCGCGACTCCGTCGCTGACTGCGGTGAGGCTGTCTAGCTTCGTTGTAAACTCCCGGAGTTGCTGTGCTCATTCAAGGCGGTGCAGAAATGGTCAATTGGACATTGAGGGTCGTGCTTTTCACCGGTTCGCTTCCGCCGCGCTGAGAGCGGAAGTCCCGCTACTGAGAATGCAGGTACAGAATGGCTAACGAGGACATCAAGTATCAGTTCGTTGAGGTGACTGCAGTGCGCGGCACCGAACGCCGGGCGGTGGCTAAGAAAGAGTCGGAGGGCTGGGAGCTCGTAGAACAGGATCAGGGCAGGATGAAGACCACCCTGAAGTTCCGGCGACCTAAACCGCCCCTCCCGCGGAAGCAGATTGCCATCGGTGCAGGAGTCGTAGTGGTGATGGTTGGCATTCTTGCGGTGGGCGTTGCGCTGGAGGGCGATGACGACGTAGCAGAGGCGGAATCGGCGGCCGCGGTGATCGAGGAACCGGCGGAGCCCGTGGATCTGCCGCCAGCGATAAGAGCCGATACCCCCAGTGACGTCCCGGTGGCCGTTGGGCCTCTCACCGCCGCGACCAACCCGGATCTCGCGGGCCTGCTGCAGCTAACTGACACGTGCTCGCCGAGCATCGCCGGTTTCGCAGCGACCTACGCCGGCCAGACGATTCAGTTCGACGGACATATTGGTGATCTCGCCAACTACGAGAGCTACGACACCCGCTACGTTGTGCTGCTGTCGAGCGGAGACTTTGACGAGTCCAATCCCGTTGGCCCCAATTTCCAGTACCGGGACATCAATCTGGTTAGTGACCCCAACTGGACCGGGCCCAATATTCCCGACGGTATTGAGGTCAATGACAAATTCCGATTTACTTCGACAGTCAAGTCGTACGAGGAGCAGTCATGTCTGCTTCTGCTCGAGCCTGTCGCGACCGAGGCACGCTAGGCGCACCACGGAACTCGGATTCAGCTATCTGCTGAGTGAACCGCTGCAGTTCTTGCCTCGCCCACACGATCTCAACTCGCGGTCTGACTCGGCCAGGAGACCTCTGTGGTGCGGCCGTTCGACCAGGACCGTGTGGATGCTGAACAGCCTGCGATTGGTGACGTGGAGCATGGCTTGCGGACAGTCTTCCTCCCGACTTCCTGATGCTTCACCAAACGTAGCGGCACAATAGGGAATGAAACGCCCGGACTGCACCACTCAACTCGCCTTGCTCAGCGATCTAGAGCGCGCCGTGGACAACCCCGAGGACTACAACGGGCTCGTCGTCCCGCGCTGACCCACCCAAACCGCTGAGGGCGGCGCCTGCTGAACCGCAGGCGCCGCCCTCACGCACTTGCTCGCTCCCCCATCAGGCACAATTTCAGGAGGGGGAGCGCTCTAGTTCGGGTCCATCGTGGGGTTGCCGTTCTCGTCGAGGTAGCGGGGCGAGGTTTGGCCCGTTTCCTTGTCGAACCAGATCGGGTTGCCATCCTCGTCGTAGTAACCGCAGGTCGCGGCCGGGCCGACGCATCCGTCGGCCCGCGGCGGATCGACATACTGGGGCGTCGGGGCTGCCGCAGGGGGCTGAGGGGCGCAGTTCACGGTGTCGGTGACGATGGATCCGTCTGACATGACCGCGGCGTTGGATTCCCAGCACTGGACGAACCGCGGCGGTCCGTAGGGGTCGAAGTCCTCTGGTCTCATGAACGGCGGACGAACCGGGTCAGCGGCGGCGGGAGCTGCCGTCGGGGTCGTTGGATTCGCCTGAGCCGTGGAGCTCGATGGCACGCTGCTGCTCTGGCTGGTGGAGGTCGAGCTGCTGGTTGTCGACGACGAGCTCGACGGTGTCGAGCTGCTGACCGTCGTGCCAGTGGTGCTCTCCGCCGGCGGCTCCTCCCCGTTCGAGCTGCAGGCCGCAAGACCCGCAGCCAGCACTGCCGCCGCTACCGCACTGATCATCGCCTTCATGCCCCACCCTCCGTTAAGAATGGGTTTAAGTTTACGGCTGAGTGCGCAGCCCGCCATCTCATCCGGCGAAGCGATCACCTTCCGCTTCCCCTACAACTGACGAGAATGGCTGACGAGAGTAAGCGCGGGACATCGCGGAAGTTTGTGCCGGAGGCCGTGCTCTGAACGGGGAGCGCTCGCGGGCCCTGACGTTGCTGGATACTGGGCTGATGCGCCAGGAGACGATTGCCGAGGCCATCCGGCAGGAGTTCGAGTTCACCCGGGACTGGGTGTCCATTGCTGGGGCGCTGAGTGTGCTTGGTATCAACGACAGAGCGGCTACCAGGCTCGAGGCGGAGGCGATACTCAGGTGTGTCGATGAGACGCCGACTCTGAGGCTGGGCACGGTTCGCGCAGGGTTCCAGGAGATTGCTTCGCCGCTGCCGATAGCCGATCTTCTCGACGAGATCTTCAGCTGTACTTCCCCGTCTGACCGGGTCGGGGCCATGATGGGCTACTTCATCGACGTCCAACCTCTCGGCGGTCGATGACGTCGCCACGCGTCAAGGTGGAAGCCACATATGTGGCTGGGCGAGCGGTGACGACTACAACGAGTTCAGACGGTGACGGCGACTCGACGACCCCCGTAGCGCAAACGGTCCGCGACTCATGCCGTTGCCCCGGATGGTCAGCTGCGCGGCTTCTGACAATCCGCGGCTGACAGGCCGGTGACTACGACGACGACAACCGCATCGGCGCCGGGTGGCTCATCCTGGGGTTGGGTCGCCGCCACTGCGGTCTAGCTTGCTGCGGCGGGTCTGGCGTTCATACGAGCTCTACAGGTCCCATGGATCGACCCCGACGCATCGCGCCGGGATCTCGCCGGGTCCGCCGTCTGGCTCGTCGTTCTCCTGGCCCTGACGACGCTCACGCTCCGGTCCCTACTCTGATCCTCTGGGGGATTTGTAGTGAGGATCCGCTCGACGAGGTCGTCGTGCATTGGCCACCGTCGGTACATTCAGACTGGGTGATCAGGATGAGCAATCGGACAGTCTCGAGGGTTGCGGCCGCTTCGCTACTTGTGGTGGCCTCGATGCTGGGGAGCGGCTGCGCAGAGTGGGGCGCCGCGGTGAACCGGGAACTCCCGTCGGTTGACTCGTGGAGTCAGGCTGAAGTCGAACCCCCGGCAGATCCGTCGCCGGTGGAAGAGCAGACGAATGTGCAGCGGAGCGAGAACGGTATCGCGACTCTGGACGCCAGCGAGAAGCTCCGCGACAGTGCCTGCGCGAAAGCAGACGACATGATCGCGAGAGACTACTGGGGGCACCACGCACCTGATGGCAGCGGCGATCCGTTCGTCTTTATCGGTGAGGCTGGCGTCGACTACTACACGGCTGCAGAAAATCTCTTCTACTCAACTACGGGCGGACCCGATCCGGTCGACAGCTGGATGCAGAGTCCCGGTCACAGGGAGAACATCGTCAACCCGGACTTCACCCGGGTGGGCGTCTGCGTGCGGACGGCTGCGTACCAGGGGTTCCCAGAGGCTCATCTTTATGTGCAGCACTTTGCTACTCCGGTGTCGGAGAGGTAGCCGGTGTCCCGAGTCCGGTGAGATGGTGGCCCGAGCATTGTCACTCGAGGGGGCTTAGAGTGACATTGTGAACCTGGAGATGGTCGTTGACGACGCGACCGGCCCGTTTGTGGATACTGCCGGTACCGGCCCTCGCGCCGATCTTGCCGGCTTGTCGTTCCCTTGCGGTGGCCAGGACGAGGTCCTATCCTTCGCGGACGCGGGCCGTGAGGCCACCGGGCAGCACGCCGATGTATGACCCCTCTGTCCTGCGACGGGACCTTGAAGAGGCGCAGGACCGTTTCGAGCAGTATCGGGCGTCCGTGACCACGATGATCGAAGAGCGCGCCGCTGGCGAGCTGTCTCGAGCCCTTGAGGTGGTCCTCCCCGACCTGGCCTTCTACGAAGGGCAGGCCGTCGCCGCGGCTGTGGCGCTCGAACACCTCGCCGTCGACTCATCTTCGGTGCCGAAGGTGCTTGCCGACGAGCTCGTGGAACAGCAGGCAGCGCGGCGCAGCAGGGAGTACCTGGCAGGTTTCGCCAAGGTGCTCGCCCTAGCGAATCTGCACGTGCCGAGGTGAGCCGCGTCAGCGACTGGGATCAGTGGTCAGTCCGGCGCGTGTCGCGAGTGAATCGGTCCGCCCACAGTCTCCATTGCCACAACGTGAGCATCTCGAAGAGCCCGGTGCAGGCGACCGCTCCGGTCTTTCTGTGCTTGTAGCTGGCCACCATGGCGCACACGAGCGATGTACTGGCCATGCCAGCCAGGGCCAGGACCATCGGTTCGGACTTGGGGTCCCGAGACCAGGACTCTTCGCCCAGGATTGCCCGTGTCGCGAACGACTTCATGTTGTGAGCCGGCGGCGTCATCGCTGGGTTGAGTGCAAACCACGCGCCGATCGGCACGTATAGCCACCAGAGGCGAGTCCACAGGGGGACCAGCAGCAGTGGTGCGCTCAGGAGCCTCGACCATGCACTGACCGGATGAGCGTGCCGCCGGAACATGCGAGCGTAGAAGCCGTCCTCGGAAGCCACGAGTCCAGACTTGCAGCTCGGTCGCCGGAACGGCTACTGAATTGCGACTCTCATCGGGATGGGCGACGGCGACACCCGGCACGCCCGGTCGTCGGTCCCCAGGGTGACCGCGCCGTAGACGCCCTTGGCGATGATGGCCCGGTTAGCGTCGGAGACAGTCGACGATCGGTCACCGGGAGGAACTGATGACGAAGAGAAACGGCGCGGCGGGGGAGTTCTCCGCCCAGGAGCGTGCTGCGATGAAGGAGCGCGCCGATGAGCTGAAGGCGGAGGCAAAGCGCGCGAAGGGCGCGGAGAAGGCCGCTGCGGACGAGGCTGCACTTCTGGCCAGGATCGAGGAGATGCCCGACGGCGACCGGCAGATGGCCGAGCGACTGCACCAGATGGTCGCCACCATCGCGCCGGACCTGTCACCGAAGCTGTACTACGGGCAACCCGGCTACGCCAGGGACGGGAAGGTGGTGGTCTTCTTCCGCAGCGGGCAGATGGATAAGGAAAGGTATTCCACTTTCGGTGTGAGTGCGCAGGCCGCCCTCGACGACGAGAGCGGGCTCTGGCCGACCGCGTACGCACTGATCGACCCGAGCGAGAAGGCGTGGGAGCAACTCGGCGAGATAGTGCGCCGGGCAGCGGGTGATAACTCGGCGTAGCCGCTCGGCGACACCACTTCTCGTTCGTCACCGGGGCCCGGACCAGCTGGAGGTCAGATGGCCCGGGCCGCGAAGGGTAGGGGTCAGGCCAGCGCGGCTCTGACAGCCTCGGCGAGTGTCGTCGTGGGTCGGCCGATGAGGGCACTCAGGGAGCGAGAGTCGTCGTAGAGCTCTCCAGCGGCCACGGCGCGGTCGATGTCGGCGAGCGTCTCGACGACGGGGGCCGGCAGACCGACTTCGACCAGAGCTGCGGCGTACTCGGACTGGGGCAGGTCGGTGTAGGCCACGAGCTGGCCGGCCAGCTCGGACAGGGTCGCGGCGTACTCGGCCATCGTGAAGCCCGTATCGCCCGCCAGCTCGTAGGTCTTGCCGGCGCTGTCGTCGGCGAGCAGGACGGCCGCGGCGGCCTCGGCGTAGTCGGCGCGGGTGGCGCCGCTGATCTGGCCCGATCCGGCCGCACCGAGCACACCGTGCGCCACGTGGGTGGGGATCTGTTCGGTGTAGTTCTCGAGGTACCAGCCGTTGCGCAGCAGGACATGCGGGGTCCCCACCTGTGCGAGCGCCTGCTCTGTCTGCAGGTGCTCAGGGGCGAGCCCCAACGAGGTGGAGTCAGCACGCAGGACGCTGGTGTAGGCGACCAACTCGACACCGTGACGGGCCGCGGCCTCGATCACGGTGCGATGCTGAGCGGCCCGCCGGCCGATCTCGCTGGACGAGACCAGCAGCAGTCGGTCGACACCGTCCAGCGCGGCGTCCACGGACGGCACGTCGTCGTAGTCGAGGCGGCGGGTCACCACGCCACGTGCCGCGATGGCGCCCAGTCGGTCGGTGTCGCGGGCGGTGGCGACGATGTCGCCGGGAGCGACGCCCCGGTTGAGCAACGACTCGACGGCGAGGGCTCCGAGGTGTCCGGCGGCGCCGGTCACGAGGTAGGTCACGATGTATCTCCTGGGTGCTGGGTCTGTCGACCGATGGACGTCAACTGTCTGACAGGACTACTAACCACGGGTTGCGCCGAACTGTTTCCGATCGCGTGTACCCACCTTGAAGTAAGGTACTGGTATGAGAGTTAGTGCGACGTCACTCCGGCTGGCCGCAGCCTTCGGCGAGGGCGTCTATACCGAGAACTGCCCGACCCGTGAGGCGCTGACCCGGGTGACCAGCAGGTGGGCGCCGTTGCTGCTGGCCGCGCTCTCCGACGGCGAGCCGCTGCGCTGGAACGAGCTGCGCCACCGGGCCTCCGGTATCACGGACAAGATGCTGTCCCAGACCCTCCGCACCCTCGAGGCAGACGGATACGTCCACCGGGATGCCAGGCCGGTCGTGCCGCCCCACGTCGAGTACTCGCTCACTCCGGACGGCGTCGAGCTCACCGAGCGACTCGTCGACCTGATGATCTTCGTCTCGAACAGAGCACTCGGTTCGGCGCCCGCCGCCACTCGCCTCGCCGACTAGCGTGGAGCCAGGTTCACGATCTCCCGGACCACGCGCTCCCGCACCGCCGGGTCCAGCTTCTGCGAGTTCAGTGATTCGTACAGCCACAACCCGTCCGCGGCGAGCCGTGCGATGAAGGTCAATACCTCGTCGTCGTCGACTGTGGGGGCGTCCGGGACCCACCGGGAGTAGACGCCGTCCCAGACCGCACTGGTGACCGGGTTCTCCGAGGCTTCCAGCATCAGCAGTAGCTCCGCGCGGTCCGGGAACTGGGACGAGCGAACAAAGGCCGCGAACCGTGCGTCGTCGTCGACCTCCCCGGCCGGCCCTCCGGCCTCGGACTCCATGCACTGTTCCCACCGGCCTGCCACGTGCTGGTGCAGTCCGCGCAGCAGCTCGTCCCGCGACGGGAAGTGGTACAGCAGGCCACCCTTGGTGAGGCCGGACTCGGTAGCGAGGGACTCGAACGTCAGGGCCGTGACGCCGTCGCGCTGGATGAGCCGCTGTGCCGCGTCGAGGATGTCGTCGCGCTTGGACTGTCGCATGTGGAGACCTGCTCTCGGTGTCTGGAGTGCGGCGGATCAGTGGTTGTTCGGGTACAACTGTGACTGCGTGCCCGGCGTGTAGCGCCGCAGCAGCACCGTCGACACCACGCCGCCGATCACCATCACGGCCGCCACCGCCGTCAGTACAGCCAGGAACGCCGCATCAAACGACTCCGCGGCGGCGGCCACCACCTGCGGGTCTCCGGACGTCAGCGCTGCTGCGGGCGCCTGCCCCGCCCACTGCTGGGCGCCTTCCGGCAGCTGGACGGCGCGCGAGTAGACCAGCGTCAAGAGCGACCCCATGGTGGCGACGCCGACCAGTCCGCCGAACTCGTAGGACACCTCCTCCAAGGATGCGGCCATGCCCGCACGGCGCGGCGGTACGTTGCCCATGATGGCGGCCGGAGCCGCGGACATCGACGCGCCGAGTCCGGCGCCGACCACAACCATGCCGACCACCAGCAGCACCAGTGAGTCCTGAGTGGCGGCAATGACGGTGACGACGGAGCCGATGGCTGCTGCGATGATCCCGCCGCCGATGAGGACCAGCAGTCCGACGCGGTGCAGCATGGCGCCGGCGAAGAGCGCGAAGGGGAGCGAGGCCACCGCGAGGGCGCTGACCACCAGGCCACTCTGTAGGGGGCTGAACCCCTCGACCAGCTGGTAGCGCTGGGTGATGATCAGCTGCAGACCCACGATGGCAAAAACGCTGACCCCTGCGGCCACCACGCCCCCGCTGAAGCCGCGGTTGCGGAAGATGGAGAAGTCCACCAGCGGCTCGGTGTAGGTGACCAGTCGCTGCTGTCGCCTGGCGAAGATGGTGAGCGTGACCACGGCGACCACCGTGGCGGCTGCCGCCATGATCCGGTTGGCGTCCACCTCCGCCCAGGTCTTGATGGCCAGCACTGCCGCGGCCATGCCGACCAGGGCCTGCGCCGATGAGATGGCGTCCCAGCGTCGGGCAGGGTTGGTGATGTTCGGCGGCCCCACGACGAGCATCAGTGCGCTGGCGAGCACCACGATCGGAACGTTGATGAGAAAGACCGATCCCCACCAGTAGTGCTCCAGAAGCACGCCGGAGACGATGGGGCCCAGCGCCATGCCCACGGTGGCGGTGGCGGCCCAGATGCCCATGGCGACGTTGCGCTCCCGCTCGGCAGAGAAGCTGAGGCGGATCAATGCGAGGGTCGCGGGCATCATGGTGGCGGCGCCGACGCCGAGAAGGGCGCGAGCGAGGATCAGCACCTCCGAGGTGGGCGCGAAGGCCGCCGTCAACGAGGCTGCGCCGAAGATCAGGAGTCCCACCTGGAAGACGCGCTTGTGCCCGAAACGGTCCCCCAGTGACCCCGAGCCCAGCAGGAGCCCCGTCATCAGCAGCGGGTACGCGTTGATCATCCAGAGCTGCTGCGAGCTGCTGGCCCCCAGTTCACGGGTCAGCGTCGGCAACGCCGTGTACAGGATTGTGTTGTCCAAGGCGATGAGCAGGAGGGCGGAGGAGACGATGCCCAGAACGGTCCACCGCTGCCAGGGGGACAGAACGGTGCCCGGTGTCGTCGGGGTGGTAGTGGAGTGCACCGGCAAACTGTACCGTACGGTCGGTATAGTTTGGGAATCGCGCCGCCCGTTGACCACCACAGACACCATGTACCCCGAACAGGGTCACGACGGCGGGCAGGGCACCGGCCCACCAGCATCGCGGGAATATCGTGGAGCCATGTTCACCGGCTTGAGCGCGTTCCCTGTCACCCCACTCAGCGACGCCGGCGTCGACTCCGGCGGGTTGTCCCGCATCGTGGAGCGGCTCGTGGGGGCGGGCGTCGAGTCGATCGGGGCGCTCGGTTCCACCGGGTCCTACCCCTATCTCTCCACGGCAGAACGGGCGCAGGCGGCGCGGGCGGCCATCTCGGCCGCGGGCGACGTGCCGGTGATCATCGGGGTCGGCGCGCTCACGTTGTCCGACGTGATCCGGAACGTCGACGCCGCGCAGTCGGCGGGCGCGTCAGGCCTGCTGGTGTCGGTGATGACGTATCAACCCCTGACCGACGAGGAGGTGGTGGCGTTCTTCGAGGACGTCGCCGCCCGGTCCTCGGTGCCGATCTGCGTGTACGACAACCCGGGCACGACGCACGTCGCGTTCACCGACTCGATGCACGAGCGCATCGCCGCGCTGCCGCAGGTGCGATCCATCAAGCTGCCCGGCGCTCCGGTGCCGGCGTTCACCGATCGGCTGGGCGCCCTCCGGAAGGCAGTGCCCGATGACGTGACGCTGGGAGTCAGTGGTGACGCCTTCGCCGGTGACGCACTGCTCGGTGGCGCTGACGTCTGGTATTCCGTCATCGGCGGCACGCTGCCTGAGCCTGCGGTGGCCCTGACTCTCGCGGCGCAGCGCGGTGATCGCGCGGAAGTCGACGCGATCGCTACGCAATTGGCGCCGTTGTGGGAGCTGTGTGCCCGGTACGGGAGCTACCGGGTGGTCGCACACCTCGCAGTTCTCCTCGGCCTGACGGACACGGTCGCCGTGCGCCGTCCCGTTCGTCCGCTGGCCGAGGCGGCGGTGGCCGAGCTCCGGGCGCTGCTGCCACGGATCGCCGCGACTGTAGCTGTCGACCGGCGGACCCACGCACCGTGATGTGAACTCGTGGCCTCCACGGTGAGTGGTCGCATCGCCATACTCCCCGCCCGCGTCGCTGCGTTGAGTCGGATCGTTTCCGACGACGTCAGCGTGACGCCTCCTGCCAGTGCAACCGCAGCCCGCCCGCGAGCTCCAGCTCGTCCGCGCCCACCGCGTCCGCCATCGTCACGGGGCCGCGCAACCCGAGTGTGACGAGGCGTTCCGCCGCGAGGGCGGCGAGCCGACCGGTCGCGTCGGACTGCCCAACGCCGGTGGCGGCGAGCGCCCGTCCGGAGCCGCGGTGGATCGCACTCACGCTCCATGCGTGGCCGCCGAGGTGAGGCGCGCTGCGCAGCAGCGGGGCGAGCGCGGGCAGCGCGCCCACGAGGCCGAGCGCGGCGGTCGCCACGCGGCTGTCCATCGCGAGCCAACTACGTACGTCGACGCCCGAGGGGCGCCCGATCAGCAGATCATCGGGAAAGTCCGCCCGCAGGTGGGTGCGCGGCGTCGCCCCGGGCAGCTGTAGCCGTCGACGCGTACGGAAATTCACGATCGGATGAGGCTCCGGCGCCGCGTACAGCGTGGCGCCCGCCAGTCGCACAGTCCAGTCCACAGCCGCAGCGCCGTGCGCCTCGCCCGTCCCGAGCACCACGGCCAGGTCAATCTCGTCACCGGGTGCGGGGTCCAGCGCCCGGATCAACACGGTGCTCAGGCCCGGCGCAATCCCCGCCCCGAGCAGGGCGGCGCCGCCGTCCGGCACTCCTGTCGCCAGCTGCTCAAGGTGTGCGGCGGTGGCCGAGACGTCCACGAGTGGTGTGGAGCCGACCGCGGCCTGCACGACGGCGAGCTCCAGGCCGCTCGCGTCGAGCACGACGTCCGCACGCCGCGCCTCATCCGCGAGTCGTGTCAGTCCCGCCGCCGTCGTCGCATCGATGCTCACGCCGTCGTCGGGCGCTCGCCGTCCCGCACCGATCACCTCGTGCCCCCGACCGCGCAGTGCGGCTGAGGCGGCCGATCCGACCGCGCCTCGCGCGCCGAGCACCAGCGCCCTCATCGGCGGGCCGTGGTCGTGTTGCGCCGAGCGAGGTGGCGAAAGCCTGCAGAGATCGGGAGAAGGGTGAGCACAGGAACTCCAAATGTTTGGTTGGAGATCGACGATAGCAGAAGCAACCGAACAGTTGGATTACCATCTGGGCATGGCATGGGACACCGAAGCGACGCGACGCAAACTCCTCGAGGCTGCGACCGGGCAGTTTGCCGCTCTGGGCCTGGCGGGCTCGCGCGTCGACGCGATCGCCCGTGCGGCCGGTGTCAACAAGGAGCGCATCTACCAGTACTTCGGCGACAAGGCCGGGCTCTTCGGCGCGGTGCTCGCCGCCGAGGTCGAGCGCCTGCTCAACGGCATCGTCATCGTGGGGGAGGGGGCGGATGCGCTGGGCCGTCTCGCCGGCGACCTCCACGACCGCGCCGCGCAGGATCCGCAACTCGCCCGCCTGTTGGCCTGGGAGGGCCTGGAACTCGACGACCCGGTATCGGCTGAGGCCCGTGCGTCCGGCTGCGCCTCGATGGTCGGGCAACTCACCAGGGCGCTGCCGGGCCGTGACCGGGAGTATTCCGCCGAGCTCCTGCTGAGTCTCGTCGCCATCACCACGGCGGACGGTTGCCTTCCGCACCTCGCCAGGCTCATCTCGCCGGCGTCGACTCGCGAGTCCCGCCGGGCCGCGATCGTCGCCCAGGCCCGCGCTCTCGCCTGACGGGCGACGCGCTGCTCGGCCCAACGCATTCTGGCCGGTGTCGCGCGGATCGCTCCTGTCGACGAATCTTGACAGGTTTGAAAGAACTGTCTAGTTTCACCCGGGGTGAGTGGCGCCCGTCACTACTGAAGAGGGACCGAGGATCGAATGCAGCAGATCTCCCGCCGGGGCTTCCTCGGCTCGGTGGCCGCGGCCGGCATCACCGCGGCGGCGACCGTGCACTCCGCGGCGGCCCGGGCCGACGACGCCACGGACGTCGCGTCCGCCACCGGACGGATTCCCCACGAGGTCGAGGAGCACCGCGTCCTGGTGGTGGGCAGCGGGTTCGGCGGCGGCGTCTCCGCCCTGCGACTGGCCCAGGCAGGGGTACCCGTCGTGGTACTCGAACGTGGACGGCGCTGGCCGGCCGGTCCGAACTCCGACACCTTCCCCAGTGCGACCTCCCCGGATGAGCGCGCGCTCTGGTTCGGCGGCGCCGCGGAGGTGTTCGGTCGCCCGGTCGATCTGCCTCGCTACACCGGACTCCTCGAAGCCTCGGTGGGTGAGAACATGACGGCGGTCCTGCCCACCGGGGTGGGAGGCGGATCACTGATCTATCAGGGCATGTCGCTTCAGCCCACCGAGGAGCTCTTCTCCGACTGGTTTCCCAGCGCGATCGACTGGCCCGAGATGGACCGGGAGTACTTCCCCCGCGTTGCCCGGATGCTCCGGCTCGCCGAGGCACCCGACCAACTCATCGAGTCACCCCAGTACGCGGCCTCACGGCATTTCGCCCAGCGAGCCCGGGACTCCGGCCTGCCGGTCAGCAAGATCCCCATGCCGATCGACTGGGACTATGCCCTGGCCGAACTGCGGGGTGAGATGAGGCCGTCGTTCACCAACGGTGACAGCTCCCTGGGCGTCAACAACGGGGGCAAGAACTCGGTCGATGTCACCTACCTCGCTCAGGCGGAGGCGACCGGACTGGTCGACGTGCGGCCGCTGCACGATGTCCGGGCGATGCGCCGCGCACCGGACGGCTCCTGGGAACTCGACGTGAACGTACTCGACGTCGGCGGAAACCTCCTGAGGACGCTCACCCTGCGTGCACCGGCGCTGATCCTCGCCGCCGGGTCCGTCAACACCACCACCCTCCTCGGCCGGGCCGAGGCGGACGGTGCGGTGACCGACCTGCCCGACGCGATCGGCGAGGGGTGGGGCACCAACGCCGATCGGATCTACATCTGGACCGATCCGGCTGCCGGGTTCCCGGCAGTGCAGGGAGGTCCTGTGGTCTACGGCAGCCTCAACTGGCAGGACCCGGCCTCGGCTCACACCGTCATCCAGGCCTCGCTGCCCTCCGTCGGGGTGCCGATCCACAGCACTGTGTTGGTGGGGTACGGCGTGAGCGCCGACCGGGGCCGGATCGTGTACGACCCCGCCCAGGACCGCGGAGTCATCCGGTGGCCCGCCGGAGGTGACGGTCACATCGTCCACCAGCACATCTCGCGTACCGCGCGGGCGATCGTGGGAGAGTCCGGTCACCTCACCGACACCAATGAGATCCTCAACTCCACCTGGCACCCCCTCGGCGGAGCCGCCATGAACCAGGTCTGCGACCTGGAGGGACGCGTGATGGGCCAGCGGGGCCTGTACGTGATCGACGGTGCCCTCATCCCCGGCACTACGGCCGCCTGCAACCCGTCGCTCACCATCGCCGCCATCGCCGAACGCGCACTCGACAGGATCGTCAGGCACGACGTCGGCCACCTCTTCTAGATGCGAACCCAGAGAAAGGCCGACATGCGTCGACTCAGAGCCTTCGCCACCGCCACTGCTGCCCTCGTCGTCGTCGGGCTCGGGATTTCGCCCGTCGCGCACGCCGACCCGCTCGGTTCCGCGGACACCCACGCGCACACGTCCGACATGGTCGCCGATCCGTTCTACGAGCCGCCGGCCGACCTACCGGCGCAGCCCGGCGCGGTGGTCCGTACCCAGTCCGTCACCATCCCGGCCACTCTTCCCGGGGCGGACGGCGCCTGGCCCGCTGCGGCGACGCGGATGATGTTCACCTCCCGCGATGTCCACGACGCCCCCGCCGTTGTCACTGCAATGGTGATCGAGGAATCAGGGCCGTGGCGAGGGCCAGGCGAACGGCCGACCGTCGTCATCGCCCCGGGCACCACCGGCCAGGGCAACCACTGCGCCATCTCGCTCGCCGTGCCCAGTGGGCTGTGGGCGGGAGTTGATCCCGACCCGTTCCTCTCCGCGAACCAGGAACTCGTCTCGGCCGCGAAATGGCACGCGATGGGAGCGCGCGTGGTGGTGACCGACTACATCGGCCTGGGCACCCCCCGAATCCACAGCTACGTCGACCGGGTCGAAACCGGTCGTGCCGTGCTCGATGCTGCTCGCGCCGCCCGCGCCCTCGCAGGTGCCAGCTCGCCTCTACTTCTGGCGGGCTATTCACAGGGCGGCGGCGCCACCGCCGCGGCCGCGGAACTACATCCCACCTACGCGCCCGAACTCGACCTGCGCGGCGCCTGGGCGGGGGCGCCGGTGGCCGACCTCCAACAGGTACTACGGCAGATCGACGGAACCCTGATCGGCGGAGTGATCGGATGGTCCGTCAACGGGATGGTCGATCGCTACCCTGAGCTGCGCACACTCGTCGGCGCCGCCCTCTCCGATCACGGTCGCGCCACCTTGGCCTCGCTGGAGACCAAGTGCATCGCAGACGTCATATTCTCGAGTCCCTTTCTGCGGACCTCCGACCTCACCGTTGACGGGCGCAGCCTTGACCAGTGGATCGCCGGCGACCCCTCGGCGCAAGCGGTGCTCGACGACCAGAAGCTCGGCCGGCTGACCCCCACCGCGCCGGTACTCATCACGTCCTCACCGAACGACGACACCGTTCCCTACGGCCAGGCCCGCGCCCTCGCCGACGACTGGTGCGCTGCCGGCGGCGACGTGACGTTCCGCTCCACCCCAGTGCCCGCCCTGGCGCCCGGCTGGACGCTCCCGGACCACTTCGGCCCGCTCATCCACGACACGATGATCCACGACGAGGTGACCCCCTGGCTGATCTCCACTCTTGACGGCGGGGGGAGGTTCGGCTGCAGCGTCGCGTGACGCTGGCAGATAATGGTCGGGTGCGATCCCGGGAGATCATCCTCGAGGCCACCCGAGCCGTGATCGGGGAGTCGGGCTTCACCGCCGTGAACGTCGCCGGAGTGGCCAGGCGTGCGGGAGTGAGTCGTCAGACCGTCCATTCGATCTTCGGTACGCGGGAGGAGCTGGTGTCGCAGGCGGTTTCCGACCGGCTCACCTCGCTGACCGGGGCGTTCGCCGAACTCATGGAGTCGACCGAAACGCCACTGGGACTGTTCGTCGAGATGATGATCCAGGCGCGTCACCACGTCCTCGGCGATCCGTTGCTCCGGGAACTCACGCTCTCCGGAACGGCCAACCCGATCTTCGATCCGGGAGCAGCTCGCCGCGCACACGACTACGCGGTGGCACTGCTCTCTCCCGCCGTCGCCCGCTTCCCCGAACTCGAGGGCCGGGTCGAGAACCTGGCCGACATCGCCGTGCACGTGGGCTGGTCGGTGCTCTGCCTTGATGACCCTGCCTCCCGTCCCGACGCCGAGCTGCGCGCGTTCATCTCAGGCTGGATGGCACCGGTTGTGGACCCGCCGCGCCGGGAGTGACGACGGGGAACATGCCCCAGGGGTCCGTTACACTCCTCGTCATGGCGTGCATCACCTCATTGATTCGGGACCGTCGCTTCTAGCGGCGGATTCCCTCCTGTAGGACGCTTCCGCCGCTCCGCGGTCCAGCCGGGCGGCGCTTCTGCATGCCCGGGCGCACTCTCTTCATTCGGAGCGTCTACACATGCCCACCTATCGGGGCGGCCGGCACGAGCACGGCCAGAACTTCCTCACCGACACCACGGTCATCGACGAGATCATCGACATCGTCGACGAGACCTCGGGGCCGATCATCGAGATCGGGCCCGGGAGGGGTGCACTGACCACCCCGTTGCAGTCCCTGGATCGCCCACTGACGGCGGTGGAGATCGATTCCCGGACAGTCGAGCATCTCCAGGGTTCGCTCGCTACAGACGTTGAGCTGGTCCACGCGGACTTCGTGCAGTGGCCGTTGCCGACTACTCCCCATGTGGTGGTGGGCAACCTCCCGTTCCACCTCACCACCTCGATCCTGCGCAAACTGCTCCACTCCCCGTCCACGACGACGGCCGTCCTGCTGGTCCAGTGGGAGGTCGCGCGTCGACGAGCAGGCGTCGGGGGCGCGACCATGATGACCGCGCAGTGGTGGCCGTGGATCGAGTTCACCCTGCATCGCCGGGTGCCCCGCCGGGCCTTCCGGCCGGAGCCGACCGTCGACGGAGCACTGCTCGTCCTGTACCGGAGGCCTCGTCCTCTTCTCGCGGACCAGGACCGTAGTGCTTACCGCCGGTTCGTTCACGACGTCTTCACCGGACGCGGCCGGGGCATCGCCGCGATCCTGGCCACCGTGGTACACCCGCGGCGCAGATCTGCAGTCCGCGGGGTCATCGCCCGGGCGGGCGTCGCGCCGGATGCCCTGCCCAGGGATCTCACCGCGCAGGACTGGGTCGCGTTGTACGCGGCACTGGGGCGTCAGAAGTGAGGCGGGTGCCGATCTGCTCCGGACCCCAGCCCCCGACTCGGTGCCCGTCACCGCGGCGCGGGGCTGTGCGGGGCTGTGCGGGGCGGTGTGCTCCTTCCGGCCCGCCGACCGGGCACCTCAGGCAAGGATGGACCCTATGACACCTACTGCAGTGGTGGCGTGGCGATGATCGAGGTGCGGCCGGCTGACCGGTTCGACGACGTGGCTGTTCTCCTGGGGCCGAAGAAGAACCCGGACGCCTCGGTGTGCTGGTGCCTCAGCCACCGACTGGACTCCAAGACCAACACCTCGCTGACGGGTCCCGCCCGCGGCGAGTACGTCCGCGACCTGTGCGGGCGGGACACCGCACCGGGCGTGCTCGCCTACCTCGGGCCGGAACCCGTGGGGTGGGCGGGAGTCGCTCCGCGCCGCGACCTGCCGATCGCGCGATCACGAGTGGTGCCGACCGTCGACGCTCAACCTGTGTGGTCGATCTTCTGCATTCGGGTCCGCCCCGGGTACCGGGGTCAGGGAGTGGCGCGGGAACTGGTCGAGGGTGCGGTCGGGTTGGCGCGCGACCACGGCGCACCCGCCGTCGAGGCGGTACCCGTGGACAACAGTGCGGAGAAGGTCAACCTGACGATGGCGTTCGTGGGGTTCCGCTCCCTGTTCGAGCAGGCGGGATTCGTCAAGGTCGCCGACACGACGTCGGTGGCGGGGGGCTTCCCTCGGATCGTCATGCGTCGTCAACTCGACTGACGCCCACAATCGCCACCCAGCTGCGCGGTCAGGGGAAAGGGCGCGACTGCTGGCGGCGCGGCGTTAGGCTTGTCGCTACCGCCACCTCGCGAGCAGCGGAGGACGACCATGGGGACGCTGGGCTACACCGCGACCATCTCGCTGGACGGCTATGCCGCCGACGCGAACGGCGACTTCGACTGGACCGCGCCCGGCGGGGACCTGTTCAGGTTTCACGTGGAACGCATGACCTCGGTGTCGCACGAGGTCCTCGGGCGGAACACCTACCAGTTGATGACCTACTGGCAGTCCGAACCCGAGGACGGATCCTGGAGCCCGGACGAGCACGAGTTCGCTCGACTGTGGCAGGACCTGACGCGCACCGCGGTGTCCTCGACGATGACCGAGGCGGACCTCGTGTCCGACCGGGACCGCCTTCTGCCGCGCCTCGACATCGCCGGGCTTCAGCAGATCGTCGACGACGCCGAGGGTGAGGTCGAGATCTTCGGACCCACCACGGCGAGCGAGGCGATCAGTGCCGGGATGGTCGACCAGTTCAGGTTCTTCATCGTCCCGAGGGTGGTGGGTGGCGGCCTGCGCGCGCTACCTCCGGGTGCCGAGCTCGACCTGGAGCTGGTGGAACACCGTGTCTTCGACAACGGGGCCGCCCTCCTGCACTACAGACGTCGAGATGCCGAGCGGAGCAGCTAGCTCACCGGTGGATCCGGGCGAGCTGCTCGGCGATACCCGCCACCGACTCCCGGTCCATCCCCAGGAACCCGGAGAGCATCCGGCCCACGGGGATCGAGCCCACCAGCTGCTCGATCGAGGCTCCCACGGCGCCGCTCGCCTCACCGGCGTTCGCCGCGAGCGGGCGGAACACCTCGTCGAGGATCAACCGGGCGTCGGGGTCCGCCATCGCCTCGGAGATCGTGGAGTCGAGGTCGATCCGGACCGGGCGCGGGTCCCCGTCGATCGGCACGGAGGCCTCGATCCGGAGGTCCCGGCTGGAGGCCGCGGCCGCGAAGACGTACTCGCCACCCTCCACCAGCCAGCACCCGGCGGGCTCGTCCCAGTACGCCAGGTCCCGGCGTTCGATCACCACCTCGAGCTGTCCGCTCTGTCCGGGATCGAGCTCGATATGGCCGAATCCCACGAGCTCCCGTGGCGCCCGCCTGCGCACCGAGGCCGGCAGCGAGGCGTAGATCTGGACGACCTCGCGGCCCCGGTACGACCCGGTGTTGTGGACCTCGACCCGTGCCGTCCACCCGTTGTGCCCGGCCACGACCGTCAGGGATCGGTAGTCGAAGGTCGTGTAGGACAGGCCGTGTCCGAAGGGGAACCGCACCTCCCGCCGCCTGTGGTCGTACCCGCGGTAGCCGACGAAGATGCCCTCCCCGTACCGGACGTGTGAGTCCTCGGCGGGGAAGTTGCCCCAGCTTGGGACGTCCTCGATCCGCAGCGGGACGGTCTCGGCCAGCCGTCCGGACGGGGTGGCGTGGCCGTAGAGCACCCGCGCGAGCGCCCGGCCTCCGCCCTGTCCCAGCAGCGCCCCGGACACGATCGCCGTCGCGTGGGGAACCACCGGGGACAGGTCCACCACGGATCCGGCCGACAGGATCACCACGATCCGCTCTTGCACCGCGGCGACCGCCTCGAGGAGCCGGAGCTGGTTTCCCGGCAGATCGATGTGCTGCCGGTCGACGCCCTCGGACTCCTGGTCGTCGGTCAGACCGAGCATGAGGACGGCCACCTCGGCCTCGGACGCGATGGCCACCGCCTCGGCGAGGAGCAGGTCCTCGTCGTCGTCACCATTCCCGACGCCCGTGGCATGGGTGACCCGGGCGTCCCCGGCTATTCGCCTGATCTCCGTCAGTGGCACATCGACCCGCGTGGGGGTGACGTGCGAGCTGCCGCCTCCCTGGAAGCGCGGTTCGCGGGCGAAGGCGCCGATCACCGCGACCCCGGTGGCCGGTGAGAGGGGAAGGAGGCCGCCGTCGTTGGCCAGCAGCACGATCGAGGACTCCGCCGCCTCCCGCGCGAGGTCGTGGTGGGCGTCGTGATCAACCGGTGCCGCGCGATGCGCTGCGCCGGACTGCACCGCCTGTGGCCCGTTCCGGGCCCGCACCGCCAGGCGCGCCACGGCCGTCGCGGCCCGCAGGGCGTGGGCCCGGTCGAGCTCGCCCCCTCGACGGCCCGGACCACGTCGGCGTCGTCGAGTCCGGCGGGTCCGGGCATCTGCAGGTCGAGCCCGGCACGCACCGAGGCCACCCGGTCCACCACGGCGCCCCAGTCGCTGATGACCGCTCCGTCGAAACCCCACTCGTCCCGCAGCAGCTCGGTGAGCAGCCACCTGTTCTCGGTGGCGTAGACACCGTTGAGCTTGTTGTAGGCCGTCATCACCGTCCACGGCCGGGCGTCCCGGACCACGCGCTCGAACGCCCGCAGGTAGATCTCGCGCAGTGGACGGGGGTCGACGTCGGAGCTCGCCCGCATGCGGTCGTGCTCGGAGTTGTTGGCGGCGAAGTGCTTGAGCGACGCCCCGACGCCGCCCGACTGGAGGCCCGCGACCACCTGCCCGGCCATCACACCGGTCAGGTGCGGGTCCTCGCTGAAGTACTCGAAGTTGCGGCCGGCCCGCGGGTCGCGCTTGATGTTGATCCCCGGACCCAGCAGGACCCCCACCCCGGCGGCCACGGCCTCGGCGGCCAACGTGGACCCGATCCGGCGGGCCAGGGCGGGGTCCCAGCTCTGCGCCAGCCCCGCGGCCGGGGGGAAGCAGGTGGCCGGGTCGCTCGCACTGAGACCGAGATGGTCCGATGCGCCGGACTGGAACCGCACCCCGTGCGGGCCGTCGGTGAGGACCAGCGCGGGCACCCCCGGGTGCTCCTCGGTGCGCCAGAACGACGCACCGCTACCGAGCGCGGCCTGCTGCCCGAGATCGAGGTCGGCGACCGCCTGATCGGCCCCGGTGGGGTCCCCGACGGGGACTGGCGGCGCCGCGGATGCTGACGACTCGGTGCCTGATCTCATGCGGTGACCCCGTCCTGGTGCGTTGTCCAGTTGTAGCACGGGGCGAGGGCTAGCATTCCGGTATGTCTGCCGGGCACACAGTTGTAGAGGGTCGGCCGGGCCGCGGGGCCTGCGCATCGACGTCGCACGCTCGTCGAGAGCTCAGAGAGGTATGACCGAGTTCGTCCTGTTCTGTGCGCCGACCCTCATCTACGTGGTCGTGCAGTCCCGCCGCAGTGACCGCTCCGCCGGGGCGGCGATGCGACTCGCGGGGGTGTCCCGGGGCTCTCTCGCGGCGTACGGATGGGCGTTGGTGCTGTTCGTCCCGCTGCTGGCGGCGGGGTGGCTGTCGCTGGCCCTGGTCCCCGCCGAGGTGCTCGAGCAACCCGGGGTCTCGGTCGCGGCGATGTCCTCCGTGGGTGTCGCCGCCGCCGTGGTGCTCCGGGCCGTCGGCGAGGAGGTCTTCTTCCGGGGACTGCTCGGCGGCGTGTTCATCCGGCGACTCGGCTTCGGGTGGGGCAACCTGCTGCAGTCCGTGGTGTTCCTCGTCCCGCACCTGGCCCTGCTGGCGGTCGATGTGAGGCTGTGGCCCCTCATCCCGGTGCAGTTCGCCGCCGGGTGGCTGCTCGGCTGGCTGCGGCACAGCTCGGGAACCCTCGTTCCGGGGGCGGCGGTCCACGCGCTGGCGAACCTCGCCGCGGGAGTAGTCGCCGCGGGTCTCCTCCCCGTCTGAGACGGCAGGGTTGTGAGGGGACGCCCGTGTCACCGAGCGACGGGGGTAATGGCATGCCCGGCTTTTGTACGATGCCCCGGTGAACGCATCATCCGACCCCGTGAGCGGCGACCGCGGACCGGCCGACGTGGCCGCGGAACCCGCCGACTGGACCGAACCGACCGAGACGGTTCCCCGGCGACGAATCATCTTTGCCTCGCTCATCGGCACGACCATCGAGTTCTACGACTTCTACATCTTCGCCACGGCCGCGGTGTCGGTCTTCCCGCTGCTCTTCTTCCACGGGGGCGACTCGGGCGCCGCTCTGCTCGCCTCCATGGCGACCTTCGGGACCGCGTTCGTCGCCCGCCCGCTCGGCTCGGTGATCTTCGGCCACTACGGGGACCGGTTGGGCCGCAAGGTCACGCTCGTGGGAGCGCTGCTCACTATGGGAATCGCGACCTTCCTCATCGGACTGCTGCCGACCATCCACCAGATCGGGCTGTGGGCCCCGGCGATGCTCACCATCCTGCGCTTCTTCCAGGGAATCGGGCTGGGCGGTGAGTGGTCGGGTGCGGCGCTCCTTGCCTCGGAGACCGCGCAGCCGGGCAAGCGGGCCTTTGCCGCGATGTGGCCGCAGCTGGGCGCGCCGTTCGGGTTCATCCTGGCCAACGGACTCTTCCTGCTGCTGACCACCTGGTTCTCGTACGACTCCACGGCCCGCGACCTGTCCGATCCGTTCCTGGTGTGGGGCTGGCGCCTGCCGTTCCTGCTCTCGATCGTGATGGTGGCCGTCGGCCTCTACGTCCGTCTCCGGATCGAGGAGACCCCGGTGTTCGCCCGGGCCATCGCGGACGATCAGCGCGTCAAGACACCGGTGTCGGAGGTGTTCAGCAAGAACTGGCGAGAGATCATCCTCGGCACGTTCATCATGCTGGCCACCTACGGCCTGTTCTACCTGATGACCACGTGGATCCTGTCCTTCGCGATCGGCGGCGAGGGCACCGGCGGGCTGGGGTACGGCTACCGGTCGTTCCTGACCCTGCAGGTGGTCGCGATCATCCTGTTCGCGGTGTTCGTGCCGGTGGCCGGGCTCCTCGCCGACGCGCTCGGGCGGCGTCGCATGCTCATCGGCGTCACCCTCGCCATCATCGCCTTCGGGCTCAGCTTTGGTTGGTGGCTGGACCCCGAGGCGATCGGTACCGGCGAGGACCTCGACGTGACCCGCATGCTGCTCTTCTTGTGCGTCGGCATGATCCTCATGGGCCTGACCTTCGGACCCATGTCGGCCGTGCTCCCGGAGTTGTTCCCCACCAACACCCGGTACACCGGCTCGGGAGTCGCGTACAACTTCTCGGCCATCCTCGGCGCCGCACTGACGCCGTTCGTCGCGGTGTGGCTGGTGCAGAACTACTCAGTGGCCTACGTCGGGTACTACCTGGTGGGGCTGTCCGTGCTGACCATCATCTCGCTCGTCCTGGCCCCGGAGACCAGCAAGAAGTCTCTGTATTCGTGACCCGCGGGTCCATAGGATGCGACGTATGAACGCAGTCGGCAAAGTCCTTCTCGGGTTGTTGCTCTTCAACGGGATCACGGCAGCCGGCGGGGGCATCGCGCTCATGACCGGTGTGATCCCCGAGGAACCCTCGTGGATCGAGCACACCGACTTCAGCAGTCTCTTTCTTCCCGGCGTGATCCTGCTCGCGCTCGTGGGAGGTAGCGCGTTGTTCGCGGCGACGGTGATGCTCAAGCGGAGCGCGGGATGGCAGGCGGCCAGCATCCTGTCCGGATGGATCATGGTGGTGTGGATCGTCGCGGAGATCGCCTCGATTCGCGGCGTCCACGTCCTGCAGGTGGTCTACCTCGTCACCGGGGCCGCCGTGATCTGGTGCACCCCGGCAACCCCGACCTCGCCGACCACCCCACGAGGGGCGTCGGAGAAAATCGGGTGAGATCGACGACGACGAGGTCGGCGCGCGCGTCCGCGATCGCCGACCCCGGGAGTGCGTCGGTGCGTCCGCTCAGCGTGAGTTCCGCGCGGACATCGCACGGAAGACGTTCAGCGCCCCCAGCACGATCAGCGAGATGCCGAGGAGCCACCACAGGAAGCCGGCGCCCCACACCGGGGTGCTCAGCAGGGAGACGCCCGCGAGGACCGAGATGATCGCGAACACGATCGTCACGCCCTTCGCGCCCGACTCGCCGAGGGTGAACAGGGCGGTGAACCCCTCGATGATCCACATGACGCCGATCATCACGGTGATGAAGACGGCGAGGAATGCCGCGGACTGCTCGAGCGAGGCGAAGGCGTAGGCGCCGGCGATCACGTACAGCAGACCCAGGAGGACGTGGCCGACCCGACTACCCGTCCCATGGCTCTTGGCGAGGAAGCCTATGGAGGCGTAGACGACGCCCGCGATGATGGCGTAGAAGGCGAGCACGCCGGTGATCGCGACGGCGGTCTTGGCGGGCCAGACCAGAACGGCGATGCCGAAGCCGATGGCGAGGAGGCCACCGATGATCAACGCGAGACGCAAGGCCTTGGAGACCTGGGCGACGGTGGAGTGGGCGGAGGTGGAATGGGCGGCGGTGGAGGTGGACATTCTGCGAACCTCGATCGGGAGAGGCGAACGATCGCGGACGCGATCAGTGGAAATAAATTTAGTCCGATCGTTCCGCCCGCGGGGCATGTTCTGTCGAGCAGCTCCCCCGTAGCGCCCACGGTCTGGTGGAACTCGTGGAGAAGGCCACCAGGGCGGAGGCCCCTCGGCCGAGATCGCCCTTGGTCTCTACGGACGACTAGAACTGCACGCGATCCGACGCTCATGTCCCCCCGAGTTATCCGACCTGGGCCTCAGGGTGAGCGCGATCTACGCTCGGACGCGCGGGCGACCGGATCGGTACTCCGGGTAGATCCCGGATACACCACGTCCGGCGCGAAGGGCGCCGGAACGTCCCCCGGGGACATTGCAGGATGCGCGGACTGCAGTACGTCCGACTCAAGCGGTCAGTGGACCGACGCGCCTCCGTCGACCGGGATCTCCCCGCCCGAGACGTAGTAGGCCTCGTCCGAGGCCAACCAGGCGACGGCGTTGGACACGTGGATCGACTCGATCCAGGCCTTGCCCATGGGGTTGAGGCCGGCAAAGGCGTCTTCGGCATCCTCCGCCTGCGGGTCGTCCAGGTCCGGTCGGAAGAGCCCGTACGTCTTGGAGTTCTTGACCATCGGGGTGTCGATGGAGTTGGGGTGGATCGTGTTGACTCTGATGCCGTGCGGGCCGAGCTCGTTGGCCAGGACCTTCATCAGTCCGACGATGCCGTGCTTGGCAGCGGTGTACGCGGCCACGTTCGCCAGGCCCTTGAAGCCGGCTAGCGAGGAGATGATGATGACCGAGCCGCCCGGGCCGGCGGCGAGGAGGTGCTCGGCTGCCGCCGCGTAGGTGTGCCAGACGCCGGTGAGGTTGATGTCCTGGATGTCGTTCCAGGACTGTTGCTCGATCTTGTGGGTCTCCTGCCCGAAGGTGAAGATGCCGGCGTTGGCCACGATGATGTCGACGCTCCCCAGTTCAGCGACCCCGGCCGATACCGCGTCGGTGAGTGCCGGCAGGTCCCGGACGTCCGCGACGCGGGCGACGATACGGCGCCCCTGCGCCTCGACCAGGCGCACGGTCTCGTCAAGGTCCTCCTGCGTCGGCAGGTCATAGAACCCCTCGAGTGAGGCGATCGGTGCGCAGATGTCGACGGCGATGATGTCCGCGCCGTCCTCGGCGAGCCGCACCGCGTGGCTGCGCCCCTGTCCTCGCGCCGCTCCGGTGATGAAGGCGACCTTGCCGTCCAGTTTTCCTGCCATGATCTGGGTCCTCTCGTTTGAGAAGTCGTGGGGTATCGGTGAGGGCCGGCACGTCTGGTCGCAGCGGCGATCACCACGGTGGCGAGGGCCTCGAACCGATGAGCGGGGAGGGAAACCGCGTCGGGGGAGGGGGAGGGGATGCGGCCGAGGCTGTCGGGCGCCGAATCGGAGCTCACGGGAGTCCCGATCTACGGCGCTCGTCGCTCTTCTGCAGTGTGGCATGACCTCCTAGGGCGCACAGTCGTTCTGGCCAAGTGCGCGGTCGAACAGCCTCGGCACGCGCAGGACTCGCACAGGTGGCGGCGAGACACGGAGCAGGGGTCAGTCCTGGTCGAGCCGCGTCACCACCCCCCGGTCCCCGTCCACGCGGACCCGGTCGCCGGTTCTGAGCGTCTGGGTGGCGACGATGGTGTTGACCACGCAGGGCAGGCCGTACTCCCGCGCGACCACGGCCCCGTGGGAGACCGAACTGCCGATGTCGGTGACGAGTGCCGAGATCACCGTGAAGTAGGGGGTCCAACCCACGTCCGTGACGGGCGCGACCAGGATCTCTCCCGGCTGCACCTCGCGGGCGTCGACGATGGACCGCGCCACGCGCACCACGCCCTCCACCGACCCGCGGCTCGCCGGCCGGCCGATGATCTCGCCACCCGCCGCCTCGCGCGGGGGCCGGGCGATCAGGGGGACCGGCCGGCCGGCCGAGACGTCGGGGAACTCCAGCACGTCCTGGAACGCCAGCGCCTCCCGGCGCTTCTGCGCGCTCTGGATAAGATCGCCGATCTCGCCCGTCCCGACGATCCGGGCAAGTTCCGCACGGTCGAAGAAGAACACCAGGTCCGCATCGGGCAGTCGCCCGGCTGCGGCCAGCACCTCACCGAGGTGGCGATAACCCCGCTTGAGCGCGTGCGCCATCAGCGCCATCTTGGCCTTGGTCTCCTCGCGCCCGCGGGCCCCCTCCTGCGCGAATCGGGCGAGCAGGCGGATGGCGGGGGAGCTGGGCTCGTCCACGCCCGCATCGGCGTCAGCATTCGAACCCGCGCCCGGGTGCGCCGGGCCCGGTCCGCGGTCACCCGCCGCCCGCACGCCATCACCCGCCGCCTGCGCCGATCGCACCATCACCTGCATCATGGCCCCGAGCCCCTCCGGATCCTCGGCCCAGGAGGGATCGCGCATGCACAGCTCGCGGTAGCCGCGGTGACCATGACGAGCCAGGAACGCGCGCAGTTGCTCGCCCGCGGCACGGTCCGAGGCCCGCAGGGTGGTGACCGCGACGCCTGGATCCGCGGCGAGGAACTCCTCGGCGGCCGGGGGGTCGGCCGCGATGGCGCGGACCACCGCGTCCAGCTGCTCCAGCATGATCGCGCTCTCCACATCGGAGGCGCCGGCCATGAGCCTCGCCGCGTCGGTGCGGCCGGAGTCCTCGCCGCGGCCGGCCTTGACCGCCTGCTTCATCAGGACACTCTCGAGGATGTTGGCGGCGACCGCGGCGCGGGAGGACGACCGCACATGGGTCAGCGTGACGTCGCAGTACTGCTCGACCCCGGCCTCCAACTGCTCCATCACCAGCCGCGGGTCCTCGCTGGTAGGGACCCGCCAGCCGGCGATCTGCCCCTCCAGCCGCCGGATCGCCGGGCCCGCCGACAGCGCGTGGGAGGAGAGCCGGATGGTGTTGCTGAGCCTGCGCAGGAACGGCTTGGGCGGCTTGGGCACCAGCTCCTCGACCACCCGCCCGCAGATCGAGGTGGAGAACTGCTCCAGGGAGTTGCCCACGATCCCCGAGCTCAGCGCCGTCCCCTCGGTGAGGTTGAGGAACATGTGCCCGGAGAAGTAGCCCACCTGCAGCCACGGCTGCTCGTAGCTCGGCTGGGCGCGAGCCACCACCTGGATCTTCTGCATGGCGTAGTCGATCGCGAACCCCGAGACCGACGCCGTGAGGGGACAGAACGCCCCCGGCATCATCTCGCCGATGTTGCAGCGCGTGTAGACGTGGTCCGGGCCCGCGAGGGTGGAGTCCATCTCGCCCAGGTCGGCGGGCAGGGTGGTGATGGGCCGTGCCTGCAGCCACCAGAGCGTGCCGGCCCGGTCGATCGCCCACTCGAGGTCCATCGGCCGGCCCCAGTGCTGCTCCGCGCGCAGGGCGCCCGACCGGATGGCGGCGATGTCCTCCGGGGACAGGACGCCCTCGTCGTCGTCGTACTCCCGGACGGCCACCTCGCCGACGGAATCCAGGACGAGGTGGTCCGGGGACGCCGATCCGTCGACGAGCGCCTCACCCAGACCGGCGACGGCGTCGATCACCATGAGGTCACGCCGGCCGGTGGTCGGGTCCGCGGTGAACACCACGCCGGCGGCGCGCGCGTCCACCATCTGCTGCACCACCAGGTGCATGGGCGGCGGGGCGGTGTCCGTGGCCGTGTTCGCGGCCGTGGTGTCGGACCCGGTGCCGGCCGTCGCGGTGGCCGCCGGCTCCGCGCGGTATGACGACGCGCGGCCGGAGTTCACCGACGCCGCGCACGTGCGCACGGCGTCGGCGAAGGCGTCGGGGGAGTCCACGCCCAGCACGGTGTCGTACTGGCCGGCGAACGAGTGGTCCTCGCCGTCCTCCCCGGCCGCCGAGGACCTCACGGCCACCGGTGTGGCGCCCGCGGCGGCCATGCGGTCGAACCACCGGGAGAGGTCCACGACGACGAGGTCCTCGGACGCGTCCGCGATGACGAACCCCGGGGGGACGTCCAGGCCGAGGCGCCGGAGTTCGGCCAGGCCCGCGGCCTTCCCGCCGTAGCGGTCGTCGGCGACCTCGTCGAACTCGACAACGTGGGGATTGGCACTGTGGGGAGTGGCCCCGTGTGCACCGGCGCCCCGCGGCGTCATCGGTCGCCACCCAGCGCGTCGACGATCTCGGCCAGCGCCTCGGTGGCGATGGGGCCCGTCTGATAGAGACAGAGACGGTCCGACACCCCGTCGACGCGGTCGCGGATGTGCGCGGCCACCTCCGCCGGGGTGCCACACGCGGCGATGGTGTGCAGGATGTCGTCGCTGATCAACGACGTCATCTCCTGCCAGCGGCCCTGCTTGGACATGGTGTTCAGCTCCGGCTGGAGGTCGCCCCACCCGTGGGCGTCGAGCACGGGCTTGTACGCCGGCGTGGAGCCGTAGAACGCCAGCAGGCGACGCGTCGACAAGTGGTCGTCATCGGCCCCGGTGGCCACGGACACGATCACCTCGGGAACCACCTCGAAGTCGTCCTCGCCGCGCCCGGCGGCGGCCAGCCCGGCCCGAACGGCCGGCATCGTCTTCTCGTGCAGGAACTTCTTCGACCCGAACGGCATCACCAGCAGGCCGTCGGCCACCTCCGCGGTGGCCCGGGTCAGCCGCGGTCCGAGCGCCCCGAGGTAGATGGGCGGCGGACCGTACGGGTTGGGCCCGGGGACGAAGGTGGGGGTCATGAGGGTGTGCCGGTAGTACTCGCCGCGGAAGTCCAGGCGCTCACCGGTCTCCCAGGTGGCGAAGATGGCCCGCAGCGCCCCCACCAGCTCCTTCATCCGCTCGACGGGGCGATCGAACTCGGCCCCGTAGCGCTTCTCGATCTGCGCCCGCACCTGCGTGCCCAACCCCAGGACGAACCGACCCTCGCTGAGCAACTGCAGGTCGTTGGCCTGGTGGGCCAGCTGGATGGGGTTGCGGGGGAACCCGATCGCGACGTTGGACATCACGTCCAGCCCGGTGACCTGCGAGGCCAGCACCAGGGGGGTGAACACATCGTGAGGTCCCTCGAAGGTGAACACGCCGGACGCGCCGGCCTCCCTGAGCGCCTCCGCGCGGTGGACCACGTCGGTGGGACCGAACAGCGCCGTCATGATCTTCATCTGCTGATGCCTCTCGCCGGATGCCTGAGGGTGCTCACTGGGTGCGTGAAGGAGCTCGCCGGATGCCTGGGGGCGTTCGCCGGGGCGGTCACCGCGCGCCGTCGGTCCAGTCGGTGAAGCCCGACGGGTGGTGCGGTCCGATCACGCCGTGCTCGAACAGTCCCGCGCCCTCGCGGGTGGTGCCGTCGGCCTCCGTGCACACGGCGCGGCCGACGTGGTCGATGAGACTGAACGCCGCCCCGGCCATCACGTCGGGGTCGGTGAGGTCGAAGCTCACGCGCTCGGTGAACCCCTCGCCCTTCCAGCTGCCGTGCGCCCACGAGGAGTCGCCGCCGTATCCGGAACCGAAGGCGATGGGTGCGAACAGCTTGGACTCCACGTCCAGGTGGATCGTGTCGCCCTTGCGGTTCATGAAGTCCACGTGGACGCCCCGGGGGATCCTCGTGCCCGCGCGATAGTCCACGGTCACGCGCACCCCGTCGAGCTGCTCGACGCGGCCGTCCCGCCAGCGACGTGTGCAGTCGTAGAGGGTGCGGTAGCCGTCAGGGTCCTCCTGCATGATCAGGAACAGCTGGTAGTCGTCGAAGGCCAGCGGCAGGTAGAGCCACCACATCCCCCGGAACGCGGTGTCGGGCCGCCCGGCCGGCTCGGCCTCACCGACCGGGCGGATGCCCCATGAGCGGTCCCGGCTGGCGACCGACGAGGAGTGCGTGACCTCCATCCGCTCGTCGTCGACCTCGATCCACCCCTCCCAGGATCCGACCTGCGCGAAGCGGCTCGCCTGGAGCGTGACCCGCCGGTCGGTGAGCATCGAGTGCGGCTCCTCCATGGCGGAGGGGAACGACCCACGCCAGGTGAGGTCGGCGGAGATGCCCTCGGTCGGCTCCAGCGTCAGGCGGAGCTCCTGCAGTGGCTCGATCACCTCGAGGCGGTAGCCGCCGACGTTGGGGTTGAGGCGGTCGTCGTCGATCGCGTCGCTGAGGTGCACCGCGGTCTGCGTGTCACCCCGGCGGACCACGAAGTAGGCGTCCTTGACGCCCAGGCGCGGGTAGTAGCCGATCCCGGTCAGCGCCATGAAGCGGCCCTCGCGGTCGAGCACGTTGAAGTACGACCGGTCGTAGAAGTTCCGGTCGGACGTCGCCGGCCAGGTCACCGGCGCGTGCGTCTGATGGATCGGGTACTCGTCGAGTGGGCTGAGTGTCACGGAGCTCTCCCTGTAATACGATGCGCATTGCATTGGAACTATGGTGGGTTCATGACAGCAGATGGCCACGAGGTTGGCGGGAGATCGGCGAAGTCCGCCGGGGGGAGGTCTGGTGTCGGGCGTCCGCGCGACGGGCGGATCGACGCCGCGGTGATCACCGCCACCCGGGAGTTGATCCTCGAGACCGGCTATCCGGCGCTGTCCCTCTCGGCGATCGCCGCGCGCGCCGGGACCACCACCGCCGCCATCTACCGGCGGTGGTCGGGTAAGGCGCAGCTCGTCCACGAGGCCGTCCTGGACGCGCAGGCGATCGGCGTGCCGGACGGCTCCGGCGACCTCCGCAGTGACATCAGAGTGCTGGTCGAGACGATCCGGGACATGTTCGACAGGCCCGAGGTGCGGGTGGCGCTGCCGGGCCTGATCGCCGACACGGTCGCCGACCCCGAGGTCCACGACCAGATGATCGCCCGGTTGGCCGGGAACCTGACCGCGTTCGAGACCCGGTTCGGGCAGGGGCGCCGCGGCGGCGACCAGCTGCCCATGCTGGCCGAGGTGGTCGCCGGGACCGCGATCTTCCGCATCCTGGTCCGCAGGGACGCCGCCCTCGACGAGGCGTGGGTGGACGAGATGACCGAGATGATCACCGGCCGCTGGTCTACTCCACCTGAGGCGCCCACTGCACGCCGTTGATGTGCGAGCCGCCGTCGACGAACAACGTGTTACCGGTCAGGTATCGGCTGGCGTCGCCGGCGAGGAACGCGGCCACCGGGCCGATGTCCTCCAGCGGGTCACCCACCCGGCCCATCGGGTTGGCCGCCGCCAGCCCTTCCGCCATCTCCGGGTTGGCCTCGGCCACCCGCCGGTACGCCTCGCTCTGCGCACCGGGACAGATGACGTTGCAGCACACCTGCCGAGGCGCCCACTCGCGGGCGGCGGTCCGGGTCAGGGTCCGCAACGCCTCCTTGGCCGCGTTGTACTGCACCGAGTACATGTGGGCGTTGACACCGTTGAGTGAACACAGGTTGATCACGCGCCCGGTGCCACGCTTCTCCAACACCGGGAGCGCCGCCTGCATGGCCCAGAACGCGGCCATCACGGCCATGTCGAAGCCCGCCCGCAGCTTCTCGTCGGTCATGTTCTCCAGGCGGGCGAAGCCCGACCCCCGCCAGGCGTTGTTGACCAGGATGTCCAGGCGACCGAAGCGGTCGGTGGCGGTGTCCACCATGCCCAGGACCTGCTCCTTGACGGTGACATCGGTGCGCACGAACTCGGCCTGCGCGCCCCACTCGTCCCGCAGCCACTGCGCGGTGTCCATGCCGGCGGCCTCGTTGATCTCGGCCACCACCACCGACGCGCCCTCGCGGGCGAGTGCTCCGGCGATCCCGCGACCGATGCCCATCCCGGCCCCCGTCACCACGGCTACGCGCCCGTCCAGAGTTCCCATGTGCCACCTCTAAGTCAGTTTCTTACGTCAGGTTTCTGACACAAGTTCTACTAGACTTCCGGGCGGAAGGGGCCTGGCAGCCCACCCTTCCTTCGTGTTGAGCCCCGGTCCGGTGGTGCGCTCGGTGGCCGGACGGTGGAGGGTGCCGTGGCGAGACGGTCACCAACCCTGGCGGGGGACCGCGGTGTAGACGGCGACCTCGTCGGGGATCCCCTTGGCCTTGGTGAGCCGGAAGCTCCTCTTGCGGCGCGTCGACACCCTGGAGGCATCAAGCCCGGGGAGGGTCGTCTCGCTGACGAGGATCTCGTCCGTGCCCGCCTTCTCCGCCAGCCTGGCGGCGATGTTGACGTCCACGCCGAGGTAGTCGCCGCCGATCATGCGCGGGGTCCCGGTGTGGATGCCGGCACGGATCCGGGGCCGCATGCCGGCGACCTCCACCCGGTCGAGCCCGGCGGAGCAGGCCACGACCGCATCAAAGGCGAGCTGGGGCGACGGGAAGACGGCCATGAGCCCGTCGCCGAGGCGCTTGACCACGTGGCCGCGGTGAGCGCGCACCTCGGGCTCGGTGGCCGAGGCGACCTCCCTCAGCAGCCGTAGTGCATCCTCGTCACCGACCCGCATGGCCCAGTTGGAGAAGCCGACCAGGTCGGTAAACACGATGGTCACCTCGGTCCCGCTGCCGCCTCGGCCTGACCGTTGCGTCAGGGCGTGCCATACCTGCAACCCGCCCAGGGACAGTTCGCGCGAGGCGGTGGGCTGCTCGTCGAACAGTCGGCCGGCCACCCGAGCGATCGTCCCCGCGCTGTCCCGGCCGGCGGCGGAGAGCGGATCGCCGAACCCCGAATCGCCGGGGAGGGCCCGCCGGGCGCGGCGCAGCGCCTCCACCGCGGAGGGGTGCCTGTTGACATCGCGGGCGCCCGCTGCGATTCGGGCGGCGGACGCGCGCGCCCGCTCCCACCGAGGGTTCGACATGCTCAGAGGGTAGCCGGACAGCCCCGGGAATCAGCGCACCACCGGCAGCTCCACGCGCCGGATCGTGAATCGGGCGACGGTGGGGGAGTAGGTCTGCTCGCAGGGGGGCCACCGAGGATCCGGATCCGGGGCAGGTTATAGCTATTCGGTGTCTTTCCCTTCCGGCAGCAGGCTACCCCCGGGTGACCTCACGCAGCTCCCCGGTGGCCACATCGTAGATGAAGCCGCGGACGGCGGTGCCGTGCAGGAGGAACGGGTCCGCCTCGACTCGCGCGAGCGACTGGCGGACATCAGCCTCCACCTCGCCGAACGCCTCCGGGGACCACCGTGGACGCAGACCCGTGTCGGCCTGGATCTGATCCTTGAAGTCGTCGTCCCGGAACGTGAGCATTCCGCAGTCGGTGTGGTGGATCAGCACGATCTCCTCGGTGCCCAGGAGCCTTTGGCTGATCGTGAGGGAGCGTAGGACGTCGTCGGTGACCACTCCTCCGGCGTTGCGGATCACGTGCGCATCACCCTCGGACAGCCCCAGAAGTCCGTACGGGTTGAGGCGGGCGTCCATGCACGCCACCACGGCGATCTTGCGGCCGGGCGGCATGGGCAGGTCGCCCTTGTCGAAGTCGGACTGATAGGCCCGGGCGGCCTCGAGGAACTCGTCGGTGACTGTCATGGCCGCAATCTAGTCCCGGATCCGCGCCGTAACCAGCCTTCCTGGCTGTGAATCCGGCGGCCCGGTTCGCCGACGACGGTTCGTCGGCACGGTGGGCTCCGACCATTCCCGGAGTTGCTCCCGCTGCGCCTGTTCGGTGGGATGCTGACCGGGTCGGCGACGACCCTCGGACGTGCGGGAGGTACCCATGACGACCACCCCGTCCACCCCGGGCCGGGACGCGGGAGACCCCGGCCTTGCCCCGCCGGCGCGCGCTCTTCGGCCGCCGGCACTCAAGCGTGTGATCGGGCCGGGGCTGCTCCTGCTGTTCATCGTCGGGGACATCCTCGGTACCGGGATCTACGCCCTCACGGGCAAAGTCGCCGAGGAGGTCGGGGGTGCGGCGTGGCTGGCGTTCCTCATCGCGTTCGCCGTCGCGGTCCTCACCGCCACGAGCTACCTGGAGTTGGTCACCAAGTACCCGAAGGCCGGCGGCGCCGCCGTGTACGCGCACCGCGCGTTCCGGGTGCAGATCCTGACCTTCCTCGTGGCGTTCGCCGTCATGGCCTCAGGTCTGACCTCGGCGTCCTCGGCCGCTCTCGCCTTTGCCGGGAACCTCAACGAGGCGGTCGGGCTCGACCTGATGTCGCGGACCTGGCCACTGATCGGGATCGCCCTGGCGTTCATCACCGCGGTCGCGGTCGTCAACCTCCGCGGCGTCTCCGAATCGGTCCGCCTCAACGTGGTGCTCACGGCCATCGAGCTCACGGGTCTCCTGATCGTCATCGGGATCGGGGCGTGGGCGATCGGACACGGCCAGGGAGACCTCTCCCGCGTCACGGAGTTCGACACCGCCTCAGGTGAGAGTCCGGTCCGGTCGGTCACAGCCGCCACCGCCCTGGCCTTCTTCGCCATGGTCGGATTCGAAGATTCGGTCAACATGGCGGAGGAGACCAAGGACCCGGTGCGGATCTTCCCGAAGGTCATGTTCGCGGGTCTGGCGCTGACGGGCCTGATCTACATCCTCGTCGCGATCTCGGCGGTGGCCCTGGTGAGCCCGGAGGAGCTCGGTGAGGGGGAGACCCCGCTGCTCACGGTGGTGGCGACGGGCGCGCCCGCGTTCCCGATCTGGATCTTCGCGTTCATCACCATGGCCGCCGTGGCCAATTCGGCCCTCATCAACATGCTCATGGCGTCCCGGCTGGTGTACGGGATGGCCCACGAGCAGGTGGTTCCGCGGGCGCTCGGCCGCGTCCTACCCGGGAGGCGTACTCCGTGGGTGGCCATCTTGTTCACCACCGTGCTCGCGGCCGGGCTCGTCGCCTTGGCCGACCTCACCGCCCTCGGCGGAACCACCTCGCTGCTGCTGCTGGCGGTGTTCACGATCACCAACCTCGCGGTTCTGGTCCTGCGCCGGCAGCCGGTGGAGCACGCGCACTTCCGGGCCCCGACCGTGGTTCCGGTTCTGGGACTGCTGACCTGCGGCTTCCTCGTCTCGCCGCTGTCCGGGCGGGCGGATGCGGACTACCGGCTGGCGGGGGTGCTGCTGCTCGTGGGCGGCGGACTGTGGCTGGTGCAGCGGGTCGCCGGAGCTATCGCTTCCGGTCGGAGTGGTCGGCGAAACGCTCGAGGTCCCGGACGTGACCGGAGACGATGATGACGTCCTCCGGACCGATGGAGGTCTCCGGCTCCGCGTAGTGGAACGGTTGGCCCGGCGGCTTGATCCCCACGATGTTGACCTTGTGACGACTGCGGGGGCGGCACTGGTCGATGGTGCGACCGATCACGTCCCTCGGGGGAAGCATCCTGGCGATCGCAAAGTTGTCGTCGAACTTGATGAAGTCCATCATCTGGTTGGCGACCAGGTGCGCCACTCGGACACCGGCGTCGTGCTCGGGGAACACGACGTGGTGACACCCGATCCGGGTGAGGATCTTGCCGTGGGCCTTGTTGATCGCCTTGGCCCACACGTGCTCCACGCCCAGGTCGACCAGGTTTACGGCCACCAGGACGGACGATTCGATCGAGGTGCCTACGCCCACGACGGCGGTGGAGAAGTCCTGAGCGCCGAGTTGCTGGAGTGCCTCGATATCGGAGGCATCCGCCTCCACCACGTGTGTCAGGGAGTCGGCGTACTTCTGCACGAGCGCGTGATCCCGTTCCACCGCGAGCACCTCGCGACCCTGCGAGACCAGCTGGGTGGCCAGGGAGACGCCGAAACGACCCAGTCCGACGATGAGCACCGGGGACTGGCGGCGGTTACGGTCAGCCAATGATCGGCCTCTCTGTGGGTAGGCGGAATCTGGTGCGCTGGGCTCGCATCGTGAGCGCGGTGGCGAAGGTGATGATGCCGACACGTCCCGCGAACATCATTCCGGACAAAAGGTACACCCCAGACGGCTCCAGTTCGGCGCTGAGGCCGGTACTCAAACCGCAGGTGGCGAACGCGGAGATGGACTCGAAGAGGGTGCGTTCGAGGTCCTCGCCGGTGAGGATCATCAACGCGAGCGTGGAGGCCGACACGAGCGTCAGTCCCATTCCGGCGACGGAGACGGCGATCCGGACCGAGGACGTGGGGAGTGCACGCCCGTGTGCGGTGGTGTCCTCCTGTCCTCGTGCCTCGGCGAGGAAGGCGAGGAAGATAACGGCGAGGGTGGTCACCTTGACCCCGCCGGCGGTCGACACCGAACCGCCGCCGACGAACATCAGCGCGTCGGTGATGAACATGGTCGACGACCTGGTGTCGGAGGGCTCGATGATGGCGAAGCCCCCGGACCGCATCATCACCGAGGCGAACAGGGAGTTCTGGAGCTTGTCCGCGACACTCTCCCCACCGAGGGTCGCGACGTTGCTCCACTCCAACACCGCGAACCCGAGAGCTCCGGCCAGCATCAGCAGCACGCTGAACTCGACGGTCAGGCGGGTGTGGAGATTCCACCGGCCCAGGTGCCACTGGTGTTTCCACAGGACCAGCAGGACGGGGAAGCCGAGACTGCCCAGGAACACGGCGCAGATCAGAGCCCAGAAGACCACAGGGTCGTGGGCCACCGCCGCCAGGCCGTCGGGGTGGAGGACGAATCCGGCGTTGTTGAACGCGGACACGGCGTAGAAGACGGCGTGCCAGATCCCGTCCCCCACCGACCCCTGCTGGGCGATCAGGCGCGGAGCGAGGATCAGGGCGATGACCAGCTCGACCACGGCGGACGAGATGACGATGGTCTTGATCAGCGACCTGACCTCACCCAGCCCGCCCGCCGACGTGCCCGTCTGGGCCAGCAGACGGGTGCGCACCCCGAACTGTCGGGTGACCGAGAGCGCCAGCAGAGACGAGATGGTCACGATGCCCAGGCCGCCGACCTGGATGGCCGCCAGGATGACCACCTGCCCTGCCGTCGACCAGTGGGCGGCGGTGTCGACCGACGTCAGGCCCGTGACCGACACCGCCGACGTGGCCGTGAAGACCGCGTCGTGCAGCTGCGGTGAGGCGCCGGAGGACGTGGCCCACGGCATCATCAGCAGTGCGGTGAACAGGGCGATCGCGGAGCCGAAGGCCACGAGAGCGGACCGGGCCGGTGAGCTGTAGGAAAACGCACGGATCGCCTGCGCGCCCGACGAGAGGACGCCCGCGCTCCTGGACACCATGGGAGTGAGGGTAACCCCAGCGGTCTGCCCCGTTGTCAGCCGCGTGCGCGTCGCGCGATGAGGCCCAGGAACGCGTCCAGGACGAGGAAGGCGGCCAACGAGATCCCCAGGAGCGGGACGGCCCACCCGATCGCCGCGACGACGGTCACCCCGACCAGGGTTCCCACCGGGCGGCGGCGCAGCAGTTCGAGCACGGCACCACGTACGGGGGGCCGGGCCAGGCCTCGGGTGCGGGTGGGTCGCCTCATCCACCACATGGCGTATCCCCGGATGGTGACGACGACGATCGCCGCGGCCACGGCCGCCAGCAGGAGCTGGTTGGCCAGACCGAACAGGAACCCCATGTGGAACCGGATCCCCCAGTCGGTGAGTCTGGCGGCAGCGGGGTAGCTGGAGAACGGTATCGACTGCACGACCGCCCCCGTTGCGGCGTCGATGCTGACGGCGTCGGGGCCGGGGGTCCAGGAGCGCCGGACCTCCTGGACCCGCCAGGGGCCGCCGTCCCCGGCGGGTGGCGTGAGCTGAACCGGCTCCGTCAGTCCGGCGGCACCCGCGCCGGCCAGGGCGACCCGGGCACCGTCCGGGGTCCAGGCGGCGTCCGTGTCAGCTCCCACGCCCACGCCCGCACCCGTGCCCGCGCTCGTGCCGGTGCCGTGGTCGGCGGTGTGAGAGCCGTGCCCCTCGTGTCCCTCCGCGGCCGGGTCGGGGGGCGAGCCGGGTCGGGTCGGCTCGGGGGTGTGAGCTGACAGGGTGGGCGTGGTCCAGCCCATGGCGGTACGGAGGTCGGAGACCCGTTGTCCGGCATGGGCCGACCAGGTCAGACCGGTCGCCGACAGGACGAGCATGCCCAATAGTGCCCAGGTCCCCAGGACTGCATGGCGGGAGCGTTGGCGCGCCCGGCCCGTGAGCCCGGGCGTCGACTTCAGCACCGAGGTGCGGGCCCGGCGGGTGCGGCCCCACCACAGGTACAGCCCGGCCAGGGCCAGGGGAGCGAGCCAGCTGGCGGCCAACTCGGAGTACAGGCGGCCCGCCTCGCCGAGGTGCAGACTGCGGTGGACCCCGGACAGCCAGGTGCGCAGGGGAAGGGCCTGACCGGAACCGTACTGGACGGTGTCGCCGCGGATCGCGCCGTCGGAGGGGTCCACGAAGACCACCCGGGAGTGCGATTCCGACGGTAGTGACCCGTCCCCGAAGAGCACCCGTGTGGTGGCGCCGTCGCTCCCGGGCACGATCCTCGACACCGGAAGATCGGGATGCGCGTTGCGGGCGGTGGCGATCTGTTGGGGCAGCGGGACGTTCTGCGCGGCCGAGGCGGCGGTCAGCTGGTCGGTGTAGACCACCTTCTCGATCGTCGGTGCCAGCGCGTAGAAGAAGCCCGACACCGCAGCGACGAGCAGGAACGGGCCGACGAGCAGTCCGACGTAGAAGTGCAGCCGGAGGAAGAGTTGCCTCACGGGGCCGCGGATGTCGGAGGTGTCGGCGTCAGCTGTGTTGGCGCCGGCCGTGTGGATGCCGGCTGTAGTGATGTCGGCCGTGCGGGTGTCGGCTGGGGAGTCTGAGGTGAGGGGCGTCGGAGTCGCCGTCGCGACACCGCCGTCCTCGTCCTCGTCGCGGGAATGTCTGGTCGTGGTGGTCATGGTTAGGGCACTCCTGATCCACGGCCCGGCGCCGCCGGTGCGCTCGTGCGCGACCGCCGGGGGGCCGTTCGAAATGAGAGAAGGACTCGCACACCCACCTGGCGCCGGGCGATGGCCCGGGGGAGCGGGTGTGGTGGATCAGGCCGGAAGTGGGGGTCCGCGTAGCGACCGCTGGGTCAGCAGTCGCACCGTGGCCGGGGCGGTGACGCGGGCGGCCGTGGGAGTACCCGGAAACGGGGTCCTCGGCATGAACAGGGCCCGGACCAGCAGGATCAGTCGCGCAGCCACCCGGCGCAACCCCTCGGCGGCAGCGGCCACCAGCATGGCGGTCAGTGCCGCCCCGACGAGGTGGGCGACCACCATCGCCGGTTCCATGTGCGCCGGATGGGCCAGGGCGTCGGAGGTGACCCCCCATCCCGTGCCCGGGGGCAGGGGTGGGGCACCGTGACCATGGCCGAGCCCGTGTCCGGCGGTGGCCACCGTGGGGTGGCCGGACGAGGGTGAGTGGTGGACTGAGAGTCCGGGTTGCCCGGTGATGGGGCCGAGCGTGACGACGGACAAGGCGACGTGACCGACCGCCTGGCCCAGGAGCCCCGCCACCGCCAGTCCCGGTGCCCCCCGACCCGTCCGGCCGCGGGCGAGCGCAGCGACCGGGATCAGGCACAGGAACACGACGGCCCATCCGCCCGGACCGGGCACCCCGCCCCCGGCAGCCGTGTGCGCGACCGTGGCGGTGAGCACGGACGCGAGCACCACCGCCACCGCGCGCCACTGCGCCATCGGGTCGCAGTACCTGGTCACGACGTAGAAACTACGTCACCGCGTCGTCACCGCTCCGCCGCCCCGTCGTGAGCCCCTCGACAGGCCGTCGGCGCCCCCGGCAGCGGTGGGTGTGCGGTCAGGTGGTGCGGGTATCGAGCTCCATAAGCCAGACGGGTGGCCCTTCCGGGTGGTCGCGGCGTCCGGACACGTGGAAGCCGTGTCGCTCGTACAGTCGCACGTTCCGCTCGTCCGAGGTCTCCAGTCGCACCGTGCGGGCGCCTCGTCGTCCCGCCTCGTCGAGAGCGAAGCCGAGGAGGGCGCTCCCGAGGCGTCGGCCCTGCGCGGCGGGACGCACTCCGAGGGTTTCCAGGGTCCAGCCGTCGTGCGGCGCCGCCCCGTGCGACAGCCTGTCTATCCGGTCACCGTGGAGGGCCACGATCTGCTCGACGGCTGCGTCGTCGGGCTCCGGCGCGTCCGGGGGTAGGAGCGCGATCACCCCGTCGCGATCCCTGGTGACGGCGACGATCCCGTTCTGGTGAGCGTGCGCCAGGTAAAGGTGTTGCAGAGCGAGCAGGCGCTCGTCGTACCCCTCCACGGGGATGACGTGACGCGTCCAGGGGTAGTGCGCGAACGCCTGGGCCAGGGTCTCTGCGGCGGGGGCGAGATCGTCGGCGGAGGCCAGGCGGGGGTCACTCACGGCCGGCACCCGCCGGACGGATCATCGCCGTGGACTCCTGTCCGGGCCCCGTGGGCACGGTGCCCACGGGGAGGAAGCCGAACCGCTCGTACAGTCGGCGGCTCCCCGGGGTGGTCGCCTCGAGGAACACCGGCTCCGACGCACCTCGATCGATGATGTCCAGGCGGTGGCGCAGGAGGGCCGACCCGATCCCTTTCCCGCGAGCCCGCGGTCCGGTGGCGATGTCGTGGAAATACCAGTGTGGCTCCGACGGCCGGTGTGCCTCGACCGCGCGGGTGTGGGCTCTCCCGCGCCTCGCGGTGGGTGAGATCAGCAGGCGGAGAACCGCGGCGGCCTTCTCGCCCCACCGCGCCCACCGTCCCGCGTCGCGGTGGGGAGGTTCCCACAGCAGCGCCCCCAACGTCTGCCCGTCCTCCACGGCCACGTCGACCCGGTCCGGGTGTCGACGTACGTAGTGGCGGTAGTGGGCGGCCAGGTGTGTCGGCCTGGAGGCCCCGTCGGGGAAGAACAGCGCCCACGCCGGATCGTCACCGAACGCCTCCCCCAGCATCTGCCCGATGGCCGGTGCATCGGATGCCACCGCCGGCCTGACCTCCACCATGTCTGCCTCCTCGACTCGGCGCTATTCTACAATGTAGAAAATGTCTGCAGGGCCCGTCGGCCCGAAATTGGGGGACTGATGGCGAAGCGCCAGGTCGGACGTGGACCGAGGGGGTTGTCCCCCGCCTCGATCGTCGAGGCCGCGATCGGCGTTCTCGAGGAGGGCGGTCCTGACGCCTTCAGCATGCGCGGTGTCGGTCGCGCGGCAGGGTGCGACGCGATGTCGGTGGCCTACCACTTCGGGTCCAAGCAGGGCCTGACCCGGGCCATGGCGTCGTGGCTCGACGGTCAGGTGCGACCCGCCCCGCCCGGCTCGCCCTGGCGGCCGGCCCTTCGGCACGTGGCCGAGCAGTACCGCACTCTGGCCGGGACGTATCCCCAGACCTTTCCGTTGCTCCAGAGATTCACGCACACCGGCTCGGCCGACTACACCACGACCGAGGCGGTGCACGCCGCGATGCTGAGCGCCGGGGTCCCCCTGTCGCAGGTCGTGTCAGTGACCGTGGGCTGGTACGGAACTGTCCTCGGCCTGGCCACCGCGGAGGCCCTGGGGATGGTCGCTCCCGTGGACGACGCCACCGCGGGGGAGATCGAGGCCCTGGCCGCCGAGGACTATCCGCTGACCACCGCACTCCTGGACGACTATCGCGGGATCGACCCCGCGGTCGTCTTCGGGACCGCCCTGGATCTGATGCATGACGGGATCGAGCGGCTGGCCGCCGATCGAGGGCAAGGCGGTCCGCGCGATCGGCCATGACCGTGCCACCGCGGACCCTGCTCCAGACCCTGCTCCCGCCCCTACTCCCGAGTCGACTCGCGCCCGAGTTCCCGCCCCGAACTCCCGACCCGGGGCGCGCCCCGATTCGCGGGTCGGGTCAGCCTTCGGGGCTGCGCAGCGGCATCTCGTGGACCTCGCGGACGAACTCCGGCAACGGGGCGCCGGTGCGCAGGACGGTGGCGATCGCCGGATCCGCCAGGTGGAGCCGCCCCACCGAGATGAGATCGAACTGTCCGGCCTCCAGGCAGTCCACCACGGCATCGATGTTGTCCGCGGTGTGGGCCGGCTTCCCGGACTTCTGTTCGCGGAGCGAGGCCCCGATCCCCACCCCGCCCACTGCGCCCGTCGGCAGCCCGGTAAGTCTGCGGGCCCAACCGGCCAGCGACAACTCGCCGTCGTCGCCCTCCAGGTCGGGAAAGGCCGGGTCGTCGAAGCGCCTCGTTGAGGCGTCGAACAGGTCCACCCCCGCCTCGGCGAGTGCGCCCAGGTACACGCCCAGCTCGTCAGGCGTGGTGGCCTTCCTGGCCGTGTAGTCCTGCTGCGTGTGCTGCGAGAAGCGGTAGAAGAGCGGGGCGTCGGCTCCGATCGCCGCGCGGACCCCCGCGACCACCGCGGCGGGGAACCGGCTGCGCGCTGCCAGGTCGCCGCCCCAGGCGTCGGTGCGCCGGTTGGTGTCGGCCCAGACGAACGAGTCGAGGAGGTACCCGTGTCCGCCGTGGAGGGTCACGCCGTCGAACCCGGCCTCCATCGCCAATCGGGCGGAACGGGAGAACGCGTCGATCACCTCGGCGATCTCGCCTTCGGTCATCGGCGCGACCTCCGGTGCCCAACGGGCGATGCTCCGCTCGGAGTACGTGGTGACGCCCGGGGTGCCCCACAGGCCCGACGGTCGCATCGGGTGCATCCCCATGAGCCGGTCCCGATTGGCCCGGTCGAAGCGGGCGTTGGCGCCCCAGAGCGGGCCGACGTGCCACAACTGCGCGAGGATGCGGCCCCCGGCCGAGTGGACCGCGTCGGTGACCTGCCGCCAGGCGGCCACGGACTCGGGACCGTCGAGGCGGGGGATCCAGGCGTGGTCCACCGAGGTCGGATGGTCGACACCGATCCCCTCCGTGACGATCAACCCGGTACCGCCGGCGGCACGGGACGCGTAGTAGTCGCGGTTCACCTCGTCGGGCAGGGCGTCCGGGCAGCCCATGCGCGTCATAGGCGACATGACCAGGCGGTTGGCCAGCTGCATGGACCTGACCTCGAGAGGGCGGAACAGCGCCTCACGAGTGGTGGTGACCGATGGCGTCATCTCTTGCGACCTCTTCTTCTCCGGTGACGGCGGCCCGCCAGGCCCACGCCCGTGCCGCTATCACTTGACAACTGTCAATAGTAGAGAAGTCCGACCCGTAGTGGAAAGCGTTCCGCCCAACCGACTCCACCGGGTCCTACGCTGGGGTGATGAGAGTCCTGGTCACCGGGGGCGTACGTTCCGGCAAGTCGAGACACGCCGCCGGCCTGCTGGCGGGTCGCGACCGCGTCACCTTTGTCGCACCCGGACCGGTGGCGGACGGCAGTGACCCCGACTGGGAGATCCGGGTCGCGCACCACCGCGCCCACCGGCCCACGCGGTGGGACACGGTCGAGACCGTGGACCTCGCGTCGGCGCTCGGGGACGCCTCCGGGCCGGTGCTCGTCGACTGCCTCGGTACCTGGGTCACCGCCGTCCTGGACCGCGCGGAGCTGTGGGATGCGCCGATGGACGCCGCACACAGGCTGGTGGACCAGCACGTCGCCGCGATCCGTGAGGCACTGTGGGAACACGACGACGACGTGGTGCTGGTGACCAACGAGGTCGGCTACGGGGTCGTGCCGCCCCATCGCTCCGGCGGGGTGTTCCGCGACCTCCTGGGCTCGGCCAATCAAGGTGTCGCCGAGGCGTGCGACGAGGTGCACCTCGTCGTGTGTGGTCGGGTGCTGCGACTGTGACCCGCCCCGCCCCGGACGTCGGAGAGTCTCGGTGGCACAGCCGGTAGCAGCCCGGAACCGCCGTAACCAGGCCGTCACAGTGCGTCGACCCCGTGCTTACACCGCGGACCTACGTTGATCCGGTCCGCGCACCCCGCGCGACATCCGTCGATCTTGCTTCGAGAGAGGCCGCGCATGTCCGCCACAGAATCGATCAGCAGCCATCACGACGGCACCCAGTCGCACGTCGAGGGCAGCGACTACCTGGCCAGGCGCCAGTTGAAGAAGGGCACCGCGGGGTGGGTGCTGCTCGCGGGTCTCGGCGTGAGCTACGTGATCTCCGGCGACTACTCCGGGTGGAACTTCGGTCTGGAACAGGGCGGGTTCGGTGGCCTGCTCATCGCGGCCGTGATCATCGCCGCCATGTATCTGGCCATGGTGCTGGGCATGGCCGAGATGTCCTCGGCGCTCCCGGCCGCGGGCGGCGGTTACACCTTCGCGCGGCGGGCGTTGGGACCGTGGGGTGGGTTCGCCACCGGGACGGCCATCCTCATCGAGTACGCCATCGCGCCCGCGGCCATCGCGACGTTCATCGGCGCGTACGTGGAATCCCTGAACCTGTTCGGCATCACCGACGGCTGGTGGATCTACCTCGCCGTGTACGCGATCTTCATCGGCATCCACCTGTCCGGTGCAGGTGAGGCGCTCAAGGTCATGTTCGTCATCACCGCGATCGCGCTCGTCGGACTCATCATCTTCGCGGTGGCCGCGGCGGGTCAGTTCGAGGCGTCCAACCTCACCAACATCGCTCCGACCGACGCCGCCGGTGCCTCGAGCTTCCTGCCGTTCGGCGTCATCGGGATCTGGGCCGCCGTTCCGTTCGCGATCTGGTTCTTCCTCGCCATCGAGGGTGTGCCGCTGGCCGCCGAGGAGGCGAAGGACCCGTCCAGGAACGTCCCCCGCGGCATCATCGCGGCGATGGGCGTCCTGCTCGTCACCGCGACCGCCGTCCTGGTTCTGGCCACCGGGGCCGGCGGAGCAGATGCCATCCAGTCCTCGGGCAACCCGCTGGTCGAGGCGCTCGGAGACGGGACGGCCGCGAAGGTCGTCAACTACATCGGGCTCGCCGGACTCGTCGCCAGCTTCTTCTCGATCATGTACGCCTACTCCCGTCAGCTGTTCGCGCTCTCCCGCGCCGGCTACCTGCCCACGACGCTGTCCGTCACCAACTCGCGCAAGGCGCCGACCCTCGCCCTCATCGTCCCGGGTGTCATCGGGTTCCTGCTCTCGCTCACCGGACAGGGCGACATGCTGCTCAACATGGCGGTGTTCGGCGCGGCGCTCAGCTACGTCCTGATGATGGTCAGCCACATCGTGCTGCGCCGCAGAGAGCCGGACATGGAGCGCCCGTACCGCACCCCGGGTGGTGTCGTGACCACCGGTTTCGCGCTCGTCATCGCCGCACTGGCCGTGGTGGCCACCTTCCTCGTCAACAGCACGGCCGCGCTCTGGTGCCTGGTGGTGTTCGGTGCGTTCATGCTGTACTTCGGTATCTACAGTCGGCACCACCTCGTCGCCAACTCCCCGGACGAGGAGTTCGCCGCCCTGGCCAGAGCGGAAGCAGAGCTCGAATGAGGACGTACACCCAGCAGGTCTCGGGAACGACCTATCAGTTCGACGGCCTCGTCGAACTGATGGCCAAGGCGTCGCCCCAACGATCGGGGGACGAACTGGCCGGGTGCGCGGCGTCGTCCGATGCCGAACGGGCCGCCGCGCAGTGGGCGCTCGCCGACGTCCAGCTCGAGACCTTCCTCGAGGACCTGCTGGTGCCGTACGAGACCGACGAGGTCTCCCGCCTCATCGTCGACTCGCACGATCGCGCCGCCTTCGCCCCGCTGGCCCACCTCACCGTGGGTGGCCTGCGCGACTGGCTGCTCGAGGTCGCTGCCTCGCCCGGGGCGGCCGCGACGTTGGAGGCCGTCGCCGCGGGTCTGACCCCCGAGATGGTGGCGGCGGTGAGCAAGCTGATGCGCAACCAGGACCTGATCTCCGTGGCCCGCGCGGTCCGGGTGACCTCCGCGTTCCGCACCACCGTGGGGTTGCCGGGCACGCTCGCCACGCGCCTGCAGCCCAATCACCCGACCGACGATCCGCGGGGCATCGCCGCGGCCACCCTCGACGGTCTGCTCCTGGGCTCCGGCGATGCGGTGATCGGCGTCAACCCGGCGACGGACTCCCCGCACGCCACGTCGGACCTGCTGTACCTGCTCGACGAGATCCGGCAGCGTTTCGAGATCCCCACGCAGTCCTGCGTCCTCTCGCACGTCACCACGACGATGGAACTGATCGAGAAGGGGGCACCGGTTGACCTGGTGTTCCAGTCGGTCGCCGGTACCGAGGGGGCCAACTCCGGTTTCGGTGTGACCCTGAAGCTGCTCCGCGAGGCCAACGAGGCGGGCCGCTCGCTGCACCGCGGCACCGTGGGCGACAACGTGATGTACCTGGAGACCGGCCAGGGTTCCGCGTTGAGCGCGGGCGCACACCTGGGGACGGGCGGCCGGCCCGTCGACCAGCAGACCCTCGAGGCCAGGGCGTACGCGGTGTGCCGGGACCTTGAGCCGCTCCTGGTCAACACCGTCGTCGGGTTCATCGGACCCGAGTACCTCTTCGACGGTAAGCAGATCATCCGCGCCGGGCTCGAGGACCACTTCTGCGCCAAGCTCCTCGGGCTGCCGATGGGTGTGGACGTCTGCTACACCAACCACGCCGAGGCCGACCAGGACGACATGGACACCCTGCTCACGCTCCTCGGGGCGGCGGGCGCCGCGTTCGTCATCGCGGTCCCCGGCGCCGACGACGTGATGCTGGGCTACCAGAGCCTGAGTTTCCACGACGTGCTGTACGTCAGGCAGGTGTTGGGACTGACCCCGGCTCCCGAGTTCGCGGCCTGGCTCGACCGACTGGGGATGGTCGACGCGCACGGCCGGATCCTGGACGTCGACGCGACCGGATCGCCGCTCCGCGCACTGACGGGGACGCGATGAGCGGGATCGAGCCGTCCTTCTGGGACGAGCTGCGCCGCAGCACCCAGGCGCGCATCGGGCTGGGCCGCACCGGCGACTCGCTGCCCACCCGCCGCGTTCTGGAGTTCCGGTCGGCCCACGCCGCCGCACGCGATGCGGTGCACATGCCGCTGGACGTCGACGCTCTCGCCGCGCAGGTGGGGGAGGTCGGCATCGGCGCGCCCGCCGTGGTCACCTCGCAGGCTTCCTCGCGAGCGGAATACCTGCGGCGGCCGGACCTGGGCAGAGTGCCGCACGACCTGTCCCCGATCACCACGGGGGAGTTCGATGTGGGCCTCGTTCTGGCCGCCGGGCTCTCGCCCCGGGCACTGATGGACCACGGCGCCGGGCTCCTCGACGCGTTGGTGACCGAGCTGTCCGAGCTGTACTCGATCGCTCCACCGGTGATCGCGACCGAGGCGCGGGTGGCGCTGGGCGATCATCTCGCGCAGGCGATGGGAGTGCGCACGGTCGTGGTGATCATCGGCGAGCGTCCGGGACTGTCGGTCGCCGACAGTCTGGGGATCTACCTGACCCACCTGCCCGCTCCGGGCACCTCCGACGCCGGCCGCAACTGCATCTCCAACATCCACCCGCCGGACGGGCTGGGCTACGCCCGGTCCGCCCACGTCGTCGCCCGGCTCATCGCGGGTGCCCGAGCGCTCGGCGCGTCCGGGGTGGCGTTGAAGGACACCTCGCGGGCGGTCGAGGTGGACGCCTCGGACGCGCTGACGATCGAGTAGCGCCCGGGCCCGGAGGGGGCTACTCGGGTCGCCGTGCCGAGAACAGCGCGACCTGGCCGACCTGACGGGTTCGCACGCCGGCCATGCCGGCGAGGGCGGCGTCCAGATCCGCCATGGTGTCCTCGGCGTTGCCGAAGACACCCACGCGGTTGTACGTGCGGTTGAGCAGCCGCGCGGCGGGATTCGCGGTGGCAGGACTGGGTAGGACGGTGGAGCCGAACACCGTGCCCCCGGGGCGCAGGTGCCGGCGCAGCTCGGCAAGGCGATCCCACTTGGCGTGCCCCGGGATGCAGTGCAGCAGGAAGTTGAGCCCGATCGAGTCGAACTGCCGCTCGTCCCCGAGTGGCGCGAAGAACGACTGCTGGATCCGCTCCACCTGCTTCCCGGACCCGATGCGGGCCTCGGCGGCGGCGAGCGAGGCGTGGTTGAGATCCACCATGGTGATCCACGGGGAGTCGATGCGTTCGAGGAAGTAGCCCGTACCCGGCCCGATGTCGAGATGGGCCGGTCCGGCGTGACTCCGATAGTGGTCCACCAACGTCCGCGTCGGGCAGCGCCAGATCAGGGTGTTGGTCACCCCGAGCACACCGACGTCGTAGACGCGCAGCGTGCCCCGGTTGTAGATGCCAATGCTGGCGCCCCGGTCCCGGTGGTCGGCGGATCCTGTGGGCATGGGCCCTCCTGTCGTCGCGATGCGACGCTAACCCGCGGAGGTGGTTCAGCGGTGGCGCTCCGGTGGTGCAGCGGTGGCCCAGCGGTGGTGCTCCATGGGGACCGGGGAGCGCCGACGACACCGTGGACGACGACGACCTCGGCCTCCGCGCGCTCCGGCCGGGAGCCACGGGCTCTCTGCTCGGGGCCGGCTCGCTCCGCTGTTCCTGGCCGAGGGGACCCGCCCTCCCCAGGGTGTCGCCACCGGCACGCCGGTGCCTCGACTATGTCGCGAGCACCCTCGCTGAACGGGGTGAGGGCAGGCGTGCGGCGTTGGCGTCGGCGAGCAGCGCGTCGACCGTCTCGCGGGCGCAGGTCTTGTTGGAACCGATGAACCCCCGCGGTCCGCGCTTGATCCACCCGACCACGTAGGCGCCGGGGACCTCGGACCCGCCGGGGCGGTCGAGGACTCGGCTGTCGCGGTGGGGGATCGTCCCGGTGACGGGGTCGAACGGCACGCCCGGTACGGGCACTCCGCGGTAGCCGACCGAACGCAGGACCAGTCCTGCCGGCAGAACTTCCTCGGTCCCCGGGCGGGGAACCGCCCGCACGTCGCCGTCCAGGCTCGTCAACTCCGTACCCGCGATCCGCAGTCCCTCGACGCGCTCGGAACCGACGACCTCCACGGGTGCGGTCTGGAAACGCAGGATGATCCGCGGCCTTCCCGTCCGTGGCGCGCGGGCGGCCACCTCCGCGAGGCAGTCGAGCATGAGGGATCTCTGGGGATCGGCCTCCGCCGCCGGATCGATCCCGTCCGGGGCGTCGACGCGCAGGTCGATGTCGTCACGCGAGGCCAGCCCGACCAGTTCGGGCAGGGTGAACGCGGCCTGCGCGGACCCCCGTCGGCCCAGCACGACGATCTCGCGGACGCGACTGTCCCGCAGGGCCTCGAGGGCGACGGGGGAGATGTCGGTCCCGGCGAGGGACTCCGCAGGGGTGGCGAGGATCCTGGCGACATCCAGTGCCACGTTGCCGTTGCCCACGATGACGGCCCGCTCGTGGTCCAGCGGTACCCGGGCGTCGACATGGTCGGGGTGGCCGTTGTACCAGGACACCACCTCCGTCGCGGACATGCTCCCGGCGAGCCCGGTGCCCGGGATCTCGAGGGGACGATCGGTACTGGCTCCGGTCGCGTAGACCACGGCGTCGTGGTGAGCGGAGAGCTCGTCCACGGTGACATCCCGGCCGATCTCCACCCCCAGCCGGTAGGTGAACCCGGCCTGGGCCTCGATGAGCGCGAACAGGTCGGTGACCGACCGGGTCCGCGGGTGATCGGGGGCCACACCGTGCCGGGCGAGACCGTGGGGGACGGGCAGGCGATCGAAGACGGTCACCTCGACGCCCGGTTGCCTGAGCAGCTCGTCCGCGGTGTACAGAGCGGCGGGTCCGGCTCCGACGATCGCCACCCGCAGTGGTGCCCCGGCGGGGCCGCGGCCCCGCTCCAGACGGCGGATCGGGGGGACCGGCGCCTGGGGCGGGTACGGGCGTGACGGCGTGCTCAACACGGCATTGAGGTCCAGGAAGACCTGCTCGCCCGGGGCGAGGCGGTCATCCGGGACGATCGCCCCGACCGGGCAGGCGCCCACGCACGCTCCGCAGTCCACGCAGACGTCCGGGTCGATGTACAGCATCTCGGCGGTGGCGAAGTCTGGCTCGTCCGGGGTCGGGTGGATGCAGTTGACGGGGCACGCGTGAACGCACGAGGCGTCGGCGCAGCACGCCTGGGTGACGACGTGGGGCATCAGACGGCGGTGGCGTACGTGACGGGCGGCTCGCTGCGGTAGCGGGATGCCCGACCGTCGATCTTCAACGCCCGCCAGACCCGCCGTGCCAGCGGGTTCATCAGGCCGGACTGCTCGGCGAGCATGCGCACGTCGGAGAAGAGGTCGGACAGGAACTCGCGGGACCGCGGGCTGTCCCAGTACAGCTCGTCGATGACCTCGCGGGGAACGTCGAACTCCTCGCGGAACTCCTTGGTCGGCTTGAGGATGGCATCGCACAGCACCCGCATGATCACGGGGAACGCCAGGGAGACCGCGAAGATCTGACCGCGGCTCATCCGGGGCGCGTGGCGGGCGACGTAGGTGTGCGCGAAGGAGATGTGCCGCGCCTCTTCCGCCACGTGGATCTCCATGATGCGGCTCAATACGGGCGGCAGTTCGTCCGCGCCGCGCAGGATCTGCTTCTGGGTGTGGTCGATCGGCTCCTCGCCCGCGAGAACGCCGATGAAGAAGCCCACCGGGGTGAGGGATGCGAACCACGGGATGATCGGCGAGACCCGGCGCATCCAGCGCGGCAGACCGGGTACGTCGGCACCGATGATGTTGACGCCCTGCTGGAACATCTGGGTGTGGTGGCACTCCTCGGTCGCCTCGTGGGTGAGGTACCGGAACTCGGCCGACCCGTTGTCCAGGTTCGCGATGTACTGCATGATCCCGCGGATCAGGATGTTCTCGAACTGCAGGCCGACCTTCATGATGTTGGCCTGGCGCCACAGCCCGATCTCGATCTGTGTCTCGACGGGCAATGCCTGGTACCAGGGGTGGGCGCCCAGCGGGTCGACGTCCGCGGGCAGGACCCAGCGCTCGTCGCTGCGGTCCACGCGGAAGTCGGGGTGGTCCCAGGGGACGTCGACGAACGCGTCGAAGTGGCGCCTGACCGACGCCTCGGACAGGCGGAGCAGGGCGGCGTCGTACTCCGCGCGGGAGCTGCTCGGGGTTGGGGCCGCAGTCGGGGCCGAGGGTGAGGGGGCGGTGGTGGGCGTGGGTGCGGTCATGGCGATCCCTTTCGTTTCCGACGAGGTGGGTCGGAGAGAGCCTCGGAGTACAGAGTGACATTTGAGGTCTCTTTGTAACTGAGGCTAGGCAGCGCGGCCCCCCGTGTCAACGCCCGGGCGTCAACCGCTCCTGCCTGTCGGAGCCCGAGCCCCGTCGGGTCCTAGGCCCCCTCGGAATGTCCCCGCCCACCGCGGAGCTGTGGGCCGAGGTGTCTCCGGGCGAATTCGCGGGCCACGTCGGGGTCGTCCAGGTCGATGGTCGTCGAGGGGGTGAGGACGAACGAGATCACCAGACGGACGGCCACCTCGGCGGCCACCAGGAGTTCCTCGTGCGACCGGGAGTCGTCGAGACTCGTGGCCATCTCCGAGGCGAGGAACTCGGCACTGCTGCTGACCAGGGGTTCGGCCTGGACGGTGAGATACGGGACGGCGACCTCGGGTTCGCTCTCCAGGAGCCGGTTGAGCAGGCCGTGCGCGCGCAGGGTCTCGACCGTGTAGAGGAAACCCTCGGTCAGCTTGGATTCCACGTCGTCGTACCGGTCGATCTCCTGCTTCAGCCCGGCCAGGATGCGACCGGACTCGCGGAGCAGGACGGCGTTGATGAGCTCCTGTTTGTTGGCGAACCGGCGGTAGAGGGTCATCCGGGACAGGCCCGAACGTTGCGTGATGTCCCCCATCGTCGACCGGGTCACGCCGAAGAGCTCGAACTGCCGCAGGGCCGCGTCGAGGAGCTTCTCGCCGATATCGTCCGTGGTGCCGCTCGGCCCGTGGCGGTCCAGGGCGGCGCGGATGAAGGTCGCGGCGGTGAACGGGAGATTCGGGGGCATCGGTCGATTGTCCCCCACCGGGCGCGCTCGCGCCGCGGTGTGGAATGACCCGGTGTGGCATGACCCGCGACGTCGGGCCCGGATCATGCCGTCAGTCGCCGAGCGCGCGGCGGATCGCGTCGTCGATCCCGGTCATCTCCCACCCCGGGGGCAGCAGGTCCGGCGCCGGGCCGGCGGTCACCATGTCGTGGCGGAGACTCTCGATCAGCCCGGCGACGGTGCCGGCGTCCACGTCCATGAGGGGAGACAGTCCCGCCGCGACCAGATCACATGGCACGCCGAACACCGGGACGCGGAGTGTCGGGAGTCCGGCGACCCGGGAGAACCGGCGGAGCAGCGCGGGGTAGGTGAGGGCCTCCCCGCACCCGAGGTCGCCGTGCCCGGTGCAGGGAGCCACCTCGAGGGCGTGACACAGGGCCTCGAGGACGTCACGTTCGGCGACCGGCTCGACGCGGCTCCTGCGCATCCATCGGGGGACCGGTTGGACCGGCAACCGTTCACACAGGGTGCGCATCATCTCGAAGCCCACCGAACCGGAGCCGAGGACGATGCCGGCCCGCAGGGTGAACACCGGCGTGGGCCCGTCCGAGAGCAGCTGCTCGACCTCGAGCCGGGAGGTCATGTGGCGGGAGAGCGGGTGGCGGGGGCCTCCGGAAGGGGCGAGCCCGGAGACGTACACGCACCGACGGACACCGGCCGTGGACATGGCCTTGCGCATCGCGGCCGCGCCCGCCGCGTCCTCGGCCCGGAAGCCGGGCCCGGACCCCATCCGGTGGACCAGGTAGACGACCGAGTCCACCCCGGTCAGTGCGTCCGGCAGACATCCGGGGTCGAGGACGTCGCAGCGGACCGTCTCCACGCGGTCGCCCCACCCGTGCGCCCGCGCTCGCCGGGGATCGGTGACGCCGGCCCGGACGCGGTGCCCCCGGGCCAGCAGCGCGGGTACGAGACGCGATCCCAGATACCCACCCGATCCCACGACGAGGACGGTCATCCCGCGTCGAGGTCCTGTTCGATGAGGGCGGCGATCTCGGCCACCGCGGCGGCGTCGTCCCCGCTCACCGTGACCTCGGCCCCCTTCTCGGCGCCGAGCGCCATGATGAGCATGGCCGACGCGGCGTCGGCCTCCTCGCCGTCGAACGCGATCTCGATGTCCGTGTCGTACTTCTCGGCGGCCTCGGCGATGATCCCCGCCGGGCGTGCGTGCAGACCCTCGGCGGATCCGACGATGACTGTCGTGTTGGGCATGGTGTCTCCTGGGCGGTGTCGGTGCGGTGTGTGGGGGTTGGGCGGTGTGCGGGGGTCAGGCGGCGACGGCGGCGGGCGCCGGTGCCGTGACGGGAGCGGGGTCGCGGCGGGCGCTCTTGGCCAGGATCACCGCGGTGGTCGAGACCAGCATCCCCGCGAGGATGGCTACGAGGTAGCCCCACACCGGGTTGATGGCGAACACCACGAACAGGCCGCCGTGCGGCGCGTACGACTCCACCGAGAATGCCATGATGAGCGCTCCGGTGACCGCGCCACCGGCCATCATGGACGGGATCACGCGGACGGGGTCGGCGGCGGCGAACGGGATCGCGCCCTCGGTGATGAAGCTGGCGCCCAGCAGGAACGCGGCCCGGCCGTTCTCCTGCTCGACCTCACTGAACAGCCGCTTGCGGACGACCGTCGCCAGGCCCATGGCCAGCGGCGGCACCATGCCGGCGGCCATCACGGCCGCCATGATGCGGAGCGAGGCCGGGTTGTCGGCGACCAGTCCGGCGGTCGCGAAGGTGTACGCGGCCTTGTTGACCGGTCCGCCGAGGTCGAAGCACATCATCAGGCCCAGGATGATGCCCAGCAGGATCACCGAGGAGCCGCTCATCCCGCCCAGCCACGACTCCATGGCGGAGGTCAGCGAGGCCAGCGGGCGACCGAGCAGCAGGAACATGAGCAGGCCGATCGCGAGCGATCCGAGCAGCGGGATCAGCACCACCGGCATGAGGCCGGACAGCCAGCGCGGGGTCTTCCAGGTGGTCATCCACCGCACCAGGTAGCCGGCGAGGATGCCGGTGACGAGCGCACCGATGAAGCCGGCGCCGAGGGTGGCGGAGAGGGCGCCGCCCACGAAACCCGGCGCGATGCCCGGGCGGTCGGCAAGTCCGTAGGCGATGTAGCCGGACAGGACCGCGATCATGAATCCCATCGCGGCCTGGCCGATCGCGAACAGCACGGCGCCGATGTACAACCGCAGGCCGGCGTGGGTGAGCATCTCGGCTCCGGCGGTCCCGGCGGACACGATCTCGCCGTCGAGGTACCAGACCTGACCGGGCAGATCGGTCAACGTGAACCCGGTGGCCACCTCCTCCCAGACGAACGCCACGTCGTATCCGGCGAACAGGAATCCCAGCGCCAGCAGCAGGCCGCCGGCGGCGACGAACGGGATCATGTACGACACGCCGGTCATCACCGCGCGCTGCAGCCCGCGGGCCCAGTGCTCGTCCGAGCCGGATCCACCGGTGGAGGAGTCGCCGCCCGAGCCGGACGCCGCGGAGACGCGCTTGGCGTCCGGGTCGCCGGCAGCGGCCAGCGCCTCGTCGAGCACCCGCGCGGGGGAGTCGATGGCCTTCTTGACGCCGTACTCCACGACGGGCTTGCCCGCGAACCGGCCGCGGTCGCGCACGCCGACGTCGGTGGCGAAGATGACCGCGTCGGCGGCCGCGATCACGGCGGGGTCCAGCGGGGTGGCCCCGGCCGAGCCCTGCGTCTCGACCTGCAGTTCCACTCCCCGCCTGGCGGCCTCCTGGTCCAGGGAGTCGGCGGCCATGTAGGTGTGGGCGATGCCGGTCGGGCACGCGGTCACCGCGACCAGGCGGAGGGGCTGTCCGCCGCCCGTGTCGGAGCCGCTCGCCGTGGTGGTGGCGCGGGCGGACGTGGCGGTGGCGGTGGTGCCGGTGGACGCGGCGGACGCGGAGCTCGGGGTCGACGACGACGACGAGGCGTCCGCCGCCGGGGTGAGTACTCCCTGGATCACCGCGACGGCGTCCTCGGGGGTCGCGGCCGCACGGAGCGCGTCCACGAACTCCGAGCGCACCAGGTTGCGGGCGAGGGTGGCCAGGATCTTCAGGTGCTCCTTGCCACCGCCGGCCGGGGCCCCGATCATCAGCACCAGGTCCGCGGGACCGTCCTTGGCGCCGAAGTCCACCGGCGGGTCGAGCCGGGCGAACCCGAGGCTGGGCTCGGAGATTGCCTCGGACTTGCAGTGCGGGATGGCGATCCCGCCCTTCATACCGGTGGCCGCCTTGCCCTCGCGGGCCATCAGGTCGGTCACCAGCGCGTCGAGGTCGTCGGCGCGGCCCGCATCGACGAGCGCCCCGGCCAGGGACCGGATCACCTCGTCCTTGGTGCTGCCGAGATCGGCGTCGAGCCGCACCGTGGCGGTCTCGATGATCGGTTGGCTCATGGCCTTCCTCCGTGTTTTCTCAAGGGTCTGAACTCAAGGGTCTGAACTAGCGGGTCGTGCCAGGTGGTTCGGGATCAGTGGTTCGGGTTTAGTGGTTCGGAATGCGGTGGTCGGGATCAGTCGAGTCGGCGGACGGTGGCCCGGAACGTGTCCGGATCGAGTCCGAGCGGGAGTCCGGTGCCGGCGAGAGAGGCGGCCACGCTGCCGTGGGAGACGGCCCACGCGAGTCGCTCCGCGGGCGGGGCTCCCCGGGCGTCGGCCAGCAGGTATCCGGCGAGTGCGGAGTCGCCGGCCCCGACGGTGGATCGCACGCGGACGGGTGGGGTGGCTGCGAACCACGCCTCGTCGTCGTCGACCAGGACGGCTCCGGCGCCGCCCAGGGTGACCAGCACCGTCCCCACGCCCGTGGCGCGCAACGTGCGGGCGGTCTCCACCACGGGCGCCAGGTCCCCGTCCGCGGCGCGGCGTTCCAACTCCACGCCGTCGACCCCGGCGAGCTGGCCGAGCTCCTCGCCGTTGGGTTTGACCAGGTCCGGCGCGGCGGAGGGGAACCGGGCGGCGAGTGCGGCCAGCGGTGCGTCGGAGGTGTCCACGGCGAGGCGGGCCCCCGTCGCGCGCAGTTCGGCGACCAGGTCCGCGTAGAAGTCGACGGGCACGCCCCGCGGCAGCGAGCCGCTCAGCACCACCCAGGTGGCCTCCCCCGCGAGTCCGGCCACGTCCGCGCGGACCCGGTCGAGCATCTCGGCGGTGGCGACGGGACCCGGGGCGTTGATCTTGGTGGTGGTGCCGTCGGGGTCGGCCAGGGTGAGGTTCACCCGGACCGGGCCGTCGGCGGGGACCACGGTGGCGGGCACGCCCGATTCGGCGCACATGGTGACGAACGGATCGTGGCGCGGGGACGGGAACACCGCCCTCGCCTCGATCCCGCCCGCGGCCAGGACCCGGGCCACGTTGACGCCCTTGCCGCCGGGGGAGTCGTGGGACTCGGCGATGCGGTTGACCCCGCCGAGCGCCAGCGGCGCGGTCAGCACCGCCGACCGGTCCACGGACGGGTTCATGGTGAGAGTGACGATCATGGCAGGACGACCTCGATTCCCCTGTCTCGGAGGGCGGCGGCGAGTGCGCCGGTGGGTGGGGAGTCGGTGACCAGGACGTCGACCCGGTCCAGTCCCGCGAAGGAGACCAGGAACTCGTGGCCGAACTTGCTGGAGTCGGCCAGCACGGCCACCCGGCGGGCCGCGCGGCACATGGCGCTCTTGACGGCGGCCTCGTCGGGGTCCTGGGTGGTCAGACCACGCTCGACGTTCAGTCCGTTGGTGCCGAGGAAGGCGACGTCCACCCGGATCGTGTCCAGTGCACGTAGTACCGGTGCGCCGACGCAGGCGCCGGTGAGTCCCCGGACGGCGCCGCCGAGGAGGTGGAGCCGGGTGGCGCCGGAGCGGTGGAGGGCGTCCGCGACGGGGACCGAGTTGGTGATCAGGGACAGCCCGTGCCCCTCGGCGAGTGGTTCCACCAGCGCTTCGGCCAGGCAGGCGGTCGTGGATCCCGCGTCCAGCAGCACGCTGCCGCCCGGCGCCGGGAGCAGGCAGAGCGCGGCCCGGGCGATCGCGGACTTGGCGGTCACGTTCTCGGCGCGGCGGGAGGCCAGCGTCCGTTCGACGCGTCCACCCGGGACGGCGGGGACGGCCCCGCCGTGCGTGCGCTCGAGGACCCCCTCGGTCTCGAGCAGGGACAGGTCGCGGCGGATGGTCTCGGCGCTGACGTCCAGACCGGAGGCGAGATCGGCCACGGTGACGCGGCCGGTCGCGGCCAGAACCTCCGTGATGTGTCGTCGCCGTTCGCTGCCGTACATCGGGGGCCTGACCTTTCTCCGAATGACCGAATATGTTGGATTCTGCCCGATACGGTTGGAAAGTCAAGCGAAATTAGTTATTCTCGTCACAATTCACACTGCACTACCGGGCCGACGAGCCCGATTCCGCTAAGGAGCTCCCATGTCGCAGGAATCGCAGACCGGGCCGACCATCCGAGGAACCGGCGTGGTGGCCGGTCTCGCCTACGGGGTCGCGCGGTGGGTGGGGCGAGCCGAGCAGGCCGTCGCCGGTGGGGTCGACCCCACCGGCGTCCCGGACGCCGAGGCCTCGGCTGAACTCTCGACAGGGGGCACGACCGACGGGGCTCCGGAGGGCACGCCGCCGGACGAGGAGCAGCTCGAGCGGGACCGGGAGCGCTTCGTCGCCGCCGCCACGACCGTGGCGGGGCGGCTCGACCAGCGGGCGTCGTTGGCCACCGGGGTGAGCGCCGAGGTGTTGGCCGCCAACGCGGTGCTCGCGCGTGACCGCGGCTGGGCCAAGGCCGTGGTCAAGGAGCTCAAGAAGGGCCTGGGCGTCGAGGCGGCCACGATCGCGGCAACAGAGACGTTCGTGGTGATGTTCACCAGGGTCGGCGGCCGACAGGCCGAGCGCATCACCGACCTCCGCGACATCTGCGCCCGCGTGGTGGCCGAGCTTCGTGGGCTGCCCGAGCCCGGGATCCCCGAGTTCGACGAGCCGGGCGTGCTGTTGGCCGACGACCTCGCTCCCGCCGACACTGCCGGCCTCGACCCGGCCATGGTGCTGGGGATCGTGATCGAGCGCGGAGGCCCCACCTCCCACACCGCGATCATCGCCCGACAGTTGGGGATCCCCTGCGTCGTGGCGGCGGCGGGTCTCACCTCGGTCGCCGACGGGGCGCGGGTGCTCGTCGACGCCGGTGCGGGGACGGTCACCGTCGATCCCGACGAGGAGTCCGCGCTCGAGGCCGCTGCCGCGGACCGACGGTTGCGCGACCTGGCCGCCGGGTGGACCGGTCCCGCCGTGCTGGCCGACGGCCACGCGGTGAGCCTGTTGGCCAACGTGCAGGACGCCGCGGGTGCCGAGGTCGCAGCGACCGGGCCGGCCGGTGGGATCGGGTTGTTCCGCACCGAGCTGGCGTTCCTCGACCGCCCCACCGAGCCGTCCGTCGACGAGCAGGCGGAGCTCTACGCGCGGGTGCTCGCCTCGTTCCCGGACGCCAAGGTTGTCACCCGGACCCTGGACGCCGGTTCGGACAAGCCGCTGGCCTTCGCCGGGATGGCGGAGGAGGACAACCCCGCGCTCGGCGTGCGCGGCATCAGGGTGGACCTGATCGACCGCGGGCTGCTCGACCGGCAGCTCGACGCCCTGGCCGAGGCCGGCCGCCGGGTGGGCGGTGCGCACTCCTCACCGTGGGTGATGGCACCCATGATCTCCACCGTCGACGAGGCGCGCGACTTCGGCGGCCGGTGCCGGGAGCGCGGCCTGACCCCCGGCATCATGGTGGAGGTGCCCTCGGTGGCCGTGGCGGTGGACCGCTTCCTGCCCCACGTGGACTTCCTGTCGATCGGCACCAACGACCTCACCCAGTACGTGATGGCCGCAGACCGGATGTCCTCCGATCTGGCCGCGCTCACCGATCCGTGGCAGCCCGCGGTGCTCCGGCTGATCCGGTCCGTGGCCGAGGCCGCGGGCCGGGCACCCGGCGGGCGGACGGTACCGGTCGGTGTGTGCGGTGAGGCCGCCGCCGACCCGCATCTGGCCTGCGTCCTGCTGGGGCTGGGCGTCAGCTCGCTCTCGGTGGCCACCGCGGCGCTGCCGTTCGTCGGCGCGGCCCTGGGTGAGGTGACTCTCGAGCGGTGCCGCCAGCTGGCGGCGCTGGCACTGGACTGCGACACCGCGCGCGAGGCCCGCGCCGCCGTCATGGCCGGCAGCGCCTGAGCCGCCTGACCGAGCAGCCACGGCGGCTGATGCGCGGGCTCTACGCGTCGACGGTCTCCGACGTGCCCGACCTGGCCAGCGCCGCCAGCTGGCGGGTCGTCGCACCCGGCAGGTACGCCCGGCCGATCGCCACCCCGATCCGCGGCAGGTCGGCCTCGTCGCGGAAGCACAGGTACACGGGCTCGATCCGCGGGTTGAACTTGCTCTTGAAGTGGTGGAGCGACCGGAACCCGTAGTAGGGCTCGAGTGCCTGACCGAGCAGATCCAGACCGCGGTCGAGGACGGCCACCTCGTCGTCGTCGCCACTCCTCGCCAACGGGGCCCCGGACAACGAGACGAAGTCGGCGCCCTCGTCCTTGAACTCGAGCGCGGAGCGGGCGATGAGGAACTCGACCATGTTGTTGGCACCGGGCCCGTTGCGCTTACGCATCACGTCCAGGGTCCAACCGCGCACACCGCCGGTGGGCCCGCCACGGTAGACGGGCAGCCAGGAGAGCGCGGCCTGGACGACCCCCTCGGAGTCGACGGCCAGGGCGATGCGCACGTCGTCGTCGAGCGCCTCCTCGACCGTGCCCAGGGTGAAGCCCATCTCGGGAAGCTCCCTGTCCCCGACCCACTGCTCGGAGATCTGGCGCACCTGCCCCAGCATCCCGGCCGGTTGCTCGCGCAGCAGTCCCGAGACGAAGCTGGTGCCGCTCTTCTCGGCCTTGTTCATCGCGCTGCGGATCTTCTGCCACTTTTTGCCGGCGAAGGCCAGGTCGGGCAGGTCCATGATCGTGTCCTCGGCGATCTGGAGCGTCCGCCAGCCGTGCGACCTCATCGTCTCGGCGGTCTCGGCCGACACCGAGAACAGGCACGGTACGGCGGCCTGTGACTCGGCGAACTCCACGAACTCGGTCAGCAGCCGGCTGCGATCGGCGGGCGCGGCCACCGGGTCTGCCAATGCGATGACGGTCCCGAAGTGCAGGCGGTAGCCCACCACGCCGTCGGCCGAACCATCCGCGCCGGCGTCGCCTGCGTCCTCGCCGAGCTCTCCACTGGCGTCGCCGCTGGTCTCTCCACCGGCGTCGCCGCCGGGCTTCCCGCCGGGCCCGAAGAAGTAGTTCATCGGTTGCCACGTGATCATCCACGACATGGTGCTGCCACCGTGGCGGCGGATCAGTGCGCGCACGCGGTCGACCACGTCGTCGGAGTGGACCGGGGATCCGGTGACACGCCGCCGGATCCGGACCCCGAACGCGTTTCGACCGGCCACCAGCAGGACGGCCTCACCCATCCACAACAGGCCGGTGCCCGCGGTGACGGCGCCGAGGCTCTCGAAATCCGCGGTGACGACCAGCACCGTGACGACGAGGGTGACCACCGCGGTGAGGAGTGCGTACACGAGGGCGACGAGCCACGCCGCCCGGTAGCCGCGACGGAGCAGTTCGGCGGTCACCGCGGCGATGAGGACGGACAGGAGCATGCCGGCCAGACTCACGTCGTCGGCCTCGGTCGGGCCGAGGGGGCCTTCCGCGGGGACGAAGTAGACCACGATGTGCACGGCGGCGAGGAACCACATCCCGGCCGAGACGACCAGCCTGGTCTCGCGCCGCGTGCGGGGTCGCAGCCCCCGTTCGGTGAGGGAGAAGAACCTCTCGCCGACGGCCAGGAACACCGCGAAGGCGATGAGGTGCGTGAGGTCGGCCAGGCGCCCGAGGAACAGGAACGAGACGATCACGTAGCCGTAGAGGGCGGCCCGGGCGCGCAGCCGCCACGGCGACACCAGCGTGGCGGTGGTGGCGGCGAGGACGGCGATCACCGCGGTCGAGCACCCCACGTCGAGCACCACCGACAGTTCGGTGGCCCACTCCCAGCCGACCGCGTCGCCGGGGACGAGTACGCCGAACGCCCCGAGCACGCCGATGAGTTGGCCACCGATCGCGACCAGGGCGGTTCGTGCGGAGCCCAGACGCCACTCACCCACCCCGATCCCGGCTGCGACCAGCACGAGGAGTGACACGTGTTGGAGAGGGGTCATCCCGAACCACGGACCTGCGAACACGGTCCACCAACGGCCTCCCTCGAGCGCGGGGACGCCGTAGGCCACTCCCTCGAACCACGGGGCCGAGTGCGCGGCTCGCCACAGGGTCTCGAACACCACCCCGGTCACGAGCAGTGTGGTCAGCACGATGGCGGTGACCGGGAGGCGGCGCGCGGCGCGCGCGACCGCACCGGCGGCGGTGGCGAGGGGGGACGGCTCCCCGGGGTCGTCGGTCGTCTCGGCGATCTGATCGGTGCTCATGGTGCTCCCGTGGGCGGCGCGCGTGATGGAACCGCCGGAGCCGGAGAGGCGACGCCGGTGGCGAACGGGTCAAGTATGCGCTCGGTTCAGCCGGACAGGAAGGAAATTCTCAGGTTCCCAGCCGGAGCCCCCACGCCGACCACCTGCAGGTGGTGTGTGCCCTCGGAGCCTCCCGAATGTCTTGACGAACCCCGCGGCACAGGAAAGGGTTTGAGCAATCGGCGTGTGCTGACGGTTGCGAGAACGAAAGTGAGGAGGCCGTTCCGACTATGGCCGTTCGTGGCCCCGGCCCCGGTCCTGCCGGGCCTCCCCAGGGGCACCCGGCCCCGGGGGTTCCCCCGCGTGCACGACTGGTGGACATGCTCTCGGGGCCCGAACGCGTTGTGGTGGTCCGTGGTCCCCGGTTCTCCGGCAAGACCACACTGCTGGAGCAGTGGCTCTCCGCCAACTCCCCGCCCGGCGGATCCGCGGTCGGAATCATCGACCCCGCCCCCGACCTCACCGGCGACCGCTACTGGCAGTCGGTCGTGAGCACGCTGCGATCGACGCAGGGCCCCGGTGACCGCACGGCCCCGGAGGTCGAGTCGCCGCGCGAGCCCGCCGACCCGCCCGGTGAAACGTACCGCGAGGTGAGGCGCCTGGTCCGAGCGTGGACCGGTCCCCTCACCCTGGTTCTCGACGACCTCCACCTCGCGGGGGACCCGGAGACCTTTGTCCGCGATCTGCTCCGGCAGGCGCCCCCCGCCGGGATCCGTGTTCTCGTCACCACTCGCACCGCGATGCAGTGGCGCGGTTCTGCCGCAGTGCCCGCGGACAGCGTGATCGTGACCCCGGTGGACCTCCTCCTCACGGATCCCGAACTTGCCGCCGTGGCTGAGTTCGCGGGCGTCAACGCGCTGAATCGGGCCCCTCTGAGTGTGATCGCCGCCGAGACCGGCCGGGTCGCCGGTCTCGTGGGTGTCGGCGTGGCCGCCCTCGCTGCACCCTCGTCGGCGCGCGGGGACCCGACCCACCGGATCCGCAACGAGATAGACCGCGTCATCGTGGGGGTTCTGGCCGGTGATCCGGAGCTGGTCAGCTACCGCGGGGACATCTTCCGGACCGCGGCGGCTACACCACTGACCTCCTCGGCAGCCGCGGTCGTGATCGACGGGGGAGTCGAGGGAGAGCCCACTGTCGTCGACCGTCTCGCTGCGTTCGAACGGCACGGTCTCACAGTCCGGATTCCCGAGGCACCCGAGCCCACCTGGACTTATCCGGACCCGGTCAGGGGGTCGATCCTCCGCATGGCGGCGACCGAGAGTCCGGACGTTCTGCGCGACGCCCGGCTCGCGCTGTCGAACCACTGGCTCCAGTGCGGGCGGCCCCACACCGCGTTCGTCCACGCGATCGACGCCGAGCACTGGGGCCGGGTTCTCGAGATACTGCGGGACCACTGGAGGACCCTCTACACGACCAACTTCCTGCAGATGGACGGAGACCTCCGGCGCATACCCGCCGACGTCCTCGAGAGCGAGCCACTGTTCGACACGCTGCGCAGGATGCACAGCCAGTTCTCCGCTCCGAAGGACAGCCCGGCGCCGGCGCCGGCGATCGCGGCGTCGTCCGACGAACCGGATGACGCCGAACGGCTGATGCGGATGCTCTCACTACGCATGGACGGCCAATTCGAGGCTGCCGCAGCGGAGTGCGGCCCGCTGAGCCGGCTCCGGGTCCCGGACCTCGAATCGTCGACCCAGGCCGAACGGGATGGCCCCGCGTTCGTGTTCCTCCACCTGGGCCTGAGCCTGATTCTGGTCGGTCGAATCGACGACGCCACCCAGATGCTCCGTCGAGCCCATCGGCTCGGGGCCGGCAGCTTTGTCGAGCGGGATGCGGCCGGCAAGCTGACCTTGGCGAACGCGCTCCTGGGGTACCCGGCCGACGCCGACTCCTGGTGGGATGAGGAACGGCGGCACCCGCAGTTGCCGCCCGACTCGGAGCTCGTGGTCCGGCCTGCCGGGATGATCGGGGCCGCCCTGGCCCGACTCGACCGTCTGGACATCGATTCGGCGATCGGCCTGATCACCGACCTGGGAGCCCCGGCGGATCGGGAAGAGCTATGGGGCTTCGCTCTCTATGTGTACGGCCAGATCGCCCTGTCCACCGGCACCGCCGCGGACGGGCTCCGATACGTCGAACACCATATGAGGAGATATCCGGGGATGTGTGACCACGGTGCGGTGGTGGGGCCACTGCTCGACGCGGTACGCGCCGACCTCCACCTCGCGCTGGGCCGGTCGGACGAGTCCGCCGAGCTGGTCGGAAACTCCTCCCATCCACTCACCGCGACGGTTCGGGCCCGCACCAGGTTGTACGAGGGCGATCACGAGGGGGCGCTGGATATCGTCCGGCACTATTACGGGGATCTGCGATGCACTCAGCGGGACTCCGTGGAGTTGTCCCTGGTCGGCGCCGCCGCATCCATGGGAATCTCCGCGCGGGAGGAGGCCGTGCAGCATCTGGAGCGCGCGGTCACCAAGTCCGCGCTCACCGGATTGGTCCGTCCCTTCACCACGCTTCCGCGCGGGACCATGGCCAGATTGGCGAACCTTGGCCCGGAGCTCCCGGTGAGCGCCCGCGAAACCGGCACCGGTGCACCCTCCTCGCCACACGCGGCTACCGCGCTCACAGGACGCGAGCACGCCATACTCCGGAGCCTCGAGACAGGGGAGTCCGTCACCGCCATCGCCGACCGGCACTTCGTCAGCGTGAACACGGTCAAGACACAACTGCGGGCGGTGTACCGCAAGCTGGGTGTCCGGTCCCGGAGCACCGCGGTCGATGAGGCACGGAGGCTCGGCCTGCTCTGAGTACGCCCGCCGTCGGGCGCTGTTCCAGTCGAACCGTGGCCGCCGGAACCGGCGAGCGGGGTCACCTCCACCGCATTGTCCCCCGGTCGGGTGCCGAACTGCGGAGTGTCCAGGTTGCTAGTTCAGATTTGACTCCGCGAAGGATCCGGGCGGAAGAGCTCCCGATCGGACGCTCTCAGCTGCGGTTTCACCCCCTTTTTCACCCGGGTGAAAAGCCCGCTGCGACGGCGATGACTCGCCAAATGTGAATTAGTGTTCACGCCAATCGTGGTCGCAGTCGTGACCACCGGCCGGACCACCCGGAGGCGAGGCGACGACGTACTCGCCGCCGACCGGGAAGTGGACCCGGGGCCCCGTGTATGACAGGAAATTGTGGGAGAGACAGTGTTCAAGCATTCCGCCGAACGTCAACGTCGACGAGAAGGGCGCCACGGGCTCCGTCGTGGTGGATCCGATCGGCAGGTCGTCCGTCCTGTTGTTCGGACTCTCGGCGTCGTGAACGAGAGCGCGTGGGCGGACTACGTCGAATGGTCGGGTCTGGACGAGGAGCGACTGGCCAGGATCATGCGCGACCGCGAGGACGACTCGTCGCCCGGCGACGACACCCACCGCGACCGCGGCACGGGCATAGATGCCGGGTCGGAGGACGTGGTGCATCCGGCCCGGTCCGCCCGAGGCGGTGGGGCGTCAACGACGGCGGGATCCGGCCATCACGGGGCCGGAGAACAACGCGATTCCTAGAACGAAGCCGAAGTTGTACCAGTTGCCGTTGTTGCCCACCTCGTAGATGGTCACGGTGTCGGTGAACAGGGAGATGATGAAGGTCACGGGGAGGATGAGCCCGTGCCACAATCCCCACCAGAAGCCGAGGCCCTCCGGGGAGACGTCGACATTGGGGCCCGCGGCGCACGCGCCGAGGGTCAAGACGACGACGAGGAGGACACCGGCGACGACCCCGGCCCGTCCCCGGGAGCTCATTTCTGCCGTCCCCGCCAGAAGTACAGGGCGGGCCCGATGAAGTTGACCGCGATGATGGCGGCCCACCGGCCCTTGGTGCCGCGCACCTGCTCGGCGGGCCGGAATGCCAGATCGGTCCACGCCGAGACCGCGAGCGACACCTGCACGGACATCAGGGTCAGGAGCACGGTCTTCTGGGTGTCGGTCAGTTCGTTCCACGACTTCTTCTTCATGAGTCCTCCTGAGATCGATCCGGATATGTAGTTTCCTTAATTCTAGTACCGCCTGAGGAGGGGTTGCCCTGGTTGTGCTCACGGGGGCGACAGTTCGCGGCCCCGGGGATCGCTGGCCCGGTCAGCGAGGGTGTCGCGGGAGGGGCGGGAGGGATTGCGGGAGGGGCGGGAGGGATTGCGGGGGAGGAATCGGCTTCGCGCTCGTGATCCGGGGTACCACCCCGTGAAGAGCAGCACCAGGAGGGCGAGGTCGATCACCTCGCCGCCGTAGAACATCAGCTGGGCCCCGGCCCTCGCATCCTCTGGATCGACGCCGATCGGGGGATGGCCGTACAGCCACCTACCGAGGATCGAGTGGGCGGCGATGAACAGCACGAGCACCACCGCGCGGGTCCGGAAGCTCGCACGGTGGGGATTGGGGTCCGGCCCGATCATCGCGGCGGTGAACACCAGGCCGGCGAGGAACACGTGCGCGTGGACGAGGACGTGGACGGTCGGTGCCGCGTGCATGAGCGCGAAGAGATCGGTGGTGTAGAGCACCCACAGGCCCCCGGCGTTGAGCACGGCGGCGACGACGGGATGGGTGAGCACCCGCACCGGAGGGGACCGGAGAACGCGCGAAACGGCCCGCGCGTTGCGTGGAGGGAGCGTCCGAAGTGCGAGGGTCACGGGGGCCGCGAGTACCAGGAGCAGCGGGCCGAGCATCCCCAGGAGCAGGTGGACGCCCATGTGGGCGGTGAATCCCGAGTGGGCCGCCGAGGCCAGGGGGCCGATCCACGCCGCGCCGAGGCAGATCAGTCCCGCGATCCACAGCGTGGTGCGGTACCGGGGCCACGAGCCCCTGGTGCTATGTCGTCGGACGCCGACCAGGTAGGCGGTGAGCGCCACTGCGAGCAGTAGCACTCCGAGCGCTTCGGGTACCGACCAGTCATGGGGCCCGGATTGCGCATGATCGTGAGGCACCAGACTCAGTCCCGGGGCTGCCCGGATGCGGGGGCCCGCAAGTGGACGCCCGAGGTTCGCCACAGGATCAGCGCACCCACCAGCAGCAGGAGAGCAGCCGAGCCGAGCCATGCCAGGTCGTAGACGACCAGGTCGACGCCGTATCGGATCTGGTGGATCCGGAGGAGCTTGTGGAACACGAGGCCGTCGAACAGTTGGAAGAACCCGACGCCGGCGAGCACCGCGCCGGACCACCGCCACCACGGAACGACCACCCGGTGCCGCACATCCCCCAGCATGAACAGTCCCCACACCGTGATGAGCCAGGTCGCGCCGTGGAACAGCCCGTCCGTCAGGAGAGCGATGTTGGTGGTGGACAGGTCGTAGAAGTGGTGCCACTGCAGGAGCAGGTGGAAGACGAAGAGATCGATCACGGATCCGGCTATGCCGCAGCCGAAGAGGAACCCCGACAGGACCAGGCGCCGATTCACGGTGGGATCGGCGGCGTGGGCCTCGGAGGTGGGTGGTGGCACCGTGAACTCTCCTGGTGAGGGGGTCGGGGTGCAGTCGAGCCTAGGGCCACCGGCGAGCACCGACCACCGCTCGAAACAGGTGGCTGGGCGGCCGGGAGGGCTCACTCACGCGCGGGTTGGCCCGCGCCGGACTTCCCTTTCTCTTTCTCCCACTCGGCCCGGTCCCGCATCTCCCTGGGACGGAAGTAGAACAACCCGGAGAGGACGGCCACGAGGAAGACCGCGAGCATCACGAAGAACAGGGGCCACACACCGGTGAGGAAGATGATGGGCACCGCCATGGCAGTGATGAGCCCGCCGCCGAAGAACGGCTCAAACACGAGTTGCTTGTATCCGAAGGCCTCGAACGCCGGGCTCTTCGCCTCCGGGTCGACCACTCGCATGAGGATGAGGCCCGTGGCGGTGACGCCCATGGACTGCCCGAAGTCGCCGATCCCGCGCTCGAACCAGTAGCGCCCGATGATCCTGGGAGCCAGGAAGAGGAACAAGCCGACGTTGAACACGATGCCGGCGACCGCGAGGATCGCGAAGGCTCCGATGTTCTCCCCGATCGCCTGGAGCGACAGGGTCCCGATCGCGGCGACGATGAGGAAGTCGAGCGCCCACCCCTGGATCCGCAGCATGATCTGGGGATCGATCACGTGGGCCACCCCGGCCTTGGTCGCTATCACCTGCAGGATCACACCGCCCAGCAGGGCGAGGGGGAAGAGGGGGACAAAGGCGAAGATCTCCAGCGGCGTTTTCTCGTCGAGCATGACCGACGCGTAGGTGGCCTGCTCGATCCAGCGCAGGCCCTCGAGGATCCCCAGTCCGATGAGGATCGCCACCGCCACCAGCGCGACGTGCAGGGATAGCGGCTCCACGGATGCCGGACGGGAGGTCATCTTCCCAGCCGAGTAGTACTCGTCCTCGCGGAACAGGCCCTTCTGCTCCTCGATCGACATCTTGGCGCTCCCGGTGACGATCTCCGTCTTCCCGGTACGGACCGCCCAGTTGATCAGCGCGATACCGATGATCACCCCGCCCACGATGCCCACCGTCGCCAGCCCGACCGCGAGGTCGGCACCCTCGGTGAACCCGAGTTCCTCGAAGACCGGTCGCATGCCCGCCGCGGTGCCGTGGCCACCCTCGAAGCCGATCTCGATCAGGGCGCCTGTCATCGGGGACGCGGCGAGTATCGGGACGAGGATCAGCGCGGCGAGAAGCAGGCCCACCACGTACTGGCCCGAGGCGAGTGACACACCGAGCGACAGTTGCGGTCCGACGAGCTTGATGGCCCGCTTGGGGGTGGGTAGTTCCTGCCCGAGGAACATCGTGGCGAAGATGACGCTGATGAGGAGCCCGGGGAGGGTGGACCACACCTCCACGATCGGTTCGGTGAACACGCCGTTCTCGCCCCAGGGGCCCGCGATCCTGCCCAGTACCTCGGGGCCCAGCAGCAGCAGTAGTGCCCCCGCGACTATCGAGCTGGGGAGGAACAGCGACTGGACGATGCCCACCCTGACGCGGATGATCTTTCCGATCAGCAGCGCCAGTCCCAGTATGAGTAGCGCGAACCCCACCGTATTAGCTGACATGGCGCTACCTCGGCTCCAGTAGATGTCGCATGGCGTGGACGTCGGCTCGTCTCTCTACACCTGCCGATCGACGGGGCGAGTCCTCGGTTGCCTGGAATGTACGCCGTGTTCTCGCTGAAAAGAACGTGATCGGCTGATCGGTAACCATGCCGTCACGTTGCACACCTACGCGGGTGGAGTCGGACATCATCGAGCAGTGACGGAAAAACGGTGGGCGGACCTGACCGAGTGGCCTCTGATGGCGGCCGCGCTGGCCTTTCTCGTGGCCTACGCGGCGACGGTCCTCGTGCGTCCGGTCGGCGCGGCGGCCGTGGCCACCGAGGTCGTGATCTGGGGGACCTGGCTACTCTTCGCCGTGGACTTCGGGGTCCGACTGGCGCTGGCCAAGCCGAGGGGCCGGTGGCTGTTCACGCACTGGTACGAGCTGGCGGTGATCGCCCTTCCCATGCTCCGGCCACTGCGTCTGCTCCGGCTCGTGATGATGCTGAGCGTCATGCACCGCTCGGCGGGGACTGCCGTGCGCGGCCAGGTGATCGCGTATGCCGCGGGGTCCACGTCGGTCCTGCTGGTCGTGTCCTCCCTGGCGATGCTGGACGCCGAGCGCGGGGCGCCCGGTGGGTCCATCGAGACCTACGGGGAGGCGCTGTGGTGGGCGGTGGTGACGGTCACGACGGTGGGATACGGAGACATCGCGCCGGTGACCCCGGTGGGCCGGGTGATCGCGACGGGTCTGATGCTCGCCGGGATCGCTCTGCTGGGTGTCGTCACGGCCACCCTCGCCTCGTGGATCGTGGACCGGGTCAGCGAGCAGGACGAGGCCAACCAGACCGCCACACAGGCTCAGGTCAGCCGGCTGACGGCGGACATCGCGGCGTTGCGCGAGGACCTCGGCCGTCTGGGCCTCGGCGCGGAACACCGAAATCAGGGGCCGGGCAGCCCGGCCACGGAGACGTACCGTTGACGGCATGACCTCACCAGAGCGGTTCGGCGTACGGCTCACCGATGGCTTCGCCCACGATTTCCCCGATCTCGGCGTGCCGTGGAAGGCGGCCGACGTCCCGGAACCGCGTCTGCTCGCCCTGAACGAGCCGCTGGCCGACGAGCTGGGCCTGGACCCGGACTACCTACGGGGAGACGAGGGCCTCCGACTGCTGACCGGTACCCACGTCCCCTCCGGCGCCACCCCGGTCGCGCAGGCGTACGCGGGGCACCAGTTCGGTGGCTACTCCCCGCGGCTGGGAGACGGGCGGGCCCTGTTGATGGGCGAGCTCCCCGACGGTCGCGACCTTCACCTCAAGGGCTCCGGCCGGACGCCGTTCGCCCGCGGTGGGGACGGGTTGGCCGCCGTCGGCCCGATGCTCCGCGAGTATCTGATCAGCGAGGCCATGTACGCACTGGGAGTGCCCACCACACGGGCGCTTGCCGTGGTGGGAACCGGGGTCACCGTGAACCGCGAACAACCGCTCCCGGGCGCCGTGCTCGCCCGGGTCGCGTCCAGCCACCTGCGGGTGGGCACCTTCCAGTTCGCCCGCTCCACCGGGGACGTGGAGCTGGTGCGCAGGCTCGCCGACCACGCCATCGCTCGCCACCACCCGCAGGCGGTCGACGCGGAGAACCCGTACCTCGCGCTGTTCACCGCGGTGCTCGACGCCCAGGCCTCCCTCGTGGCGCAGTGGATGCTGGTGGGGTTCATCCACGGCGTGATGAACACGGACAACACCACGATCTCCGGCGAGACCATCGACTACGGGCCGTGCGCGTTCATGGAGGGCTTCGACCCCGCGACGGTGTTCAGTTCGATCGACACGCAGGGTCGGTATGCCTACGGGAACCAGCCGCCCATCGTGCAGTGGAACCTGGCGAGGTTCGCCGAGACCCTGGTCCCGTTGATCGACGACGACGAGAACGCGGCCGTCGAGACACTGACAGCGGCCCTGGGTACGTTCCCCGCCCGATACCAGGAGGCCTGGACCGCGGGGATGCGCACAAAGCTGGGACTTCCCGCTGCGCTGGGCCGACCGGCGGGGTCGGGCGAATCGGCGGGGCCGGGCGAGCTGGCGAGGTCGGGCGAATCGGCGGGGCCGGGCGACGAGGTGGTCGAACCGTTGCTGGAAGAACTCTCGCGACTGCTCTCCGCCACCCGGGTCGACTACACGTCGTTCTTCCGGGCGCTCATCCCGGCCGCGGCGGGCGACACCCGGCCTGTGCGCGAGCTGGTGGGTGAGCTGGCGGACGGGTGGCTGGCGAGCTGGCGTGCGCTGGATCCGTCGGCCGCGGTGATGGCCGGGGTCAATCCCGCCTACATCCCGCGGAACCGCCTGGTGGAGGAGGCACTGGACGCGGCCACGGCTGGTGATCTCGAACCGTTCGAGGAACTCCTCGTCGTCGTCACCGACCCCTACACCGAGCTGCCCGGGCGGGAGCGGTTCGCGAGCCCGGCCCCGCCCGGCTCCTCACCGCACGTCACCTTCTGCGGCACCTGATGTGACACCGGCCCCCGCCCCGGTTCCGGTTCCGACGCGGGTTCAGACGCCGGGCGCCCGGGGCGTTCCGCCGCCGAGAGGTGCGCTGGCCGAATGGACCCGTCCCGCAGCGGATCCCGGAGTGACCGTGCATCGGGCCAGCTCACCCCCCGGGGGGCGGGCGGTCGTGCGACCGTTCTGCCCGGAGTTCGCCGTGAGTAGGACCGCTACGATCCCCAGCCCCATCGCGACGAGTTGAGGCGCTCCGATCCGATCGCCGAGCATCGCCCACGCCCAGATCGCCGACACCGGCGGGGTGAGGTAGAGCAGCATGCTCGCGCGGGTGGCGCCGAGTGTGCGCAGTGCGAGCAGGTAGGCCCCGTAGCCCCCGAGCCCGGCCGGGATGACCAGCCACGCGAGCGAACCCACCAACCGGGCCGTCGGGTCGACCGCCAGTCCCGAGGTGAGCACCGCCACTGTCACGAAGACCACCGCCGCAGCGCTCACCTGAACCGTCAGGGCGGTCACCACGTGCACCCGTGGTGCCCAGCGACGTTCGAGCAGCGCCGAACACGACAGGCCGAGCAGGCTGATCACCGGGAGGATGATCGCGGGGCCGAGATCGCCGACGCCGCCCACGCAGAGGGCAACCGCGCCGAGCCCCAACGCGACACCGGTCCACTGCCGCGCCGTCAACCGGTCACCCCAGAAGGCGGCACCGGCGGCGGCCACGAGCAGAGGCTGGGCCGAACACACCAGCGCGGTGGTGCCCGCGTCGACCCCGGAGGCCGCGGCGGCGAAGACGCCGCCGAGGAACAGGACATGTGCGGTCAGCCCCAACGTGCACTGCTGCCCGAGGTCGCGGCGGCTCACCCGCGCACGGAGGAACGGGGCCACCGAGAGCAACACCCCGGCGGTGATGACGTACCGCCACGCCAGCAGGCCCGCGGGATCCGCCGCCGTGGTGCCCCACGCCGCGCCCACGAAGCCGCAACTCCACAGCAGTACGAATCCCACGGCCACCGATGTTTTGGTCACGGAAGCGAGCAAAGCATACCGATCGGTATACTGTCAGTGCACGTGCTGGTTGCTGGTTGCTGCTGCTGGAGGAGGGAGGCGTCCGTGGGCGTCGAACCGTGGCCGATCATCCCGACGACCGAGGTGGGGGAGCGCATCCTCACGGCCGCCGACGACCTCTTCTACACGCGGGGGATCACGGCGGTGGGCGTCGACCTGATCGCCGAGGAGGCGCGGACCACCAAACGCACCCTCTACCAGCGCTTCGGGTCCAAGGACGGGCTCATCGAGGCCTATCTGCGCCGGCGCGGCAGCCGGTGGCAGCAGTTTCTCCTCGACCATCTCGACGCGACCGAGTGGACCGTCGCCGAGTTCTTCCGGCGAGCCGAACAGTGGACGCGGACCCATCGTCGGGGATGCGCCTTCGTCAACGCGTGGGCGGAGGTCGGGGGGGAGGGGCCGACCGGCGCCGCGGAGGCCGTCCGGGACGAGAAGCGGTGGATGCGGGAGCTCTTCGTGGAGCTCGCGGGTGGCGACCGGGTCACCGCAACGGCGATCCACCAGCTCTACGAGGGTGCGCAGGTCGCGGCGACGGTCCTCGGGGAGGCGGACGCGTTCCGGGTCGCCGATGACGCGGCTCGCGTGGTCATGGTCGGCGCCGCGGGGTGATGTGGACAGTGCTGGCGGAGCAGTCGGTCCGACCTCTGGAGTTATCAACGAAAACTTATTGACATGGCTACTTTGCGCGTCCTACATTCGGGGGACAGGCACGCGTCACCTCGGGTCAACCGTCCCGGGTCGTCGTGTGCGAGGGGGGTGGCCATCATGAGGGTTCTCATCGCCGACGGCGACGGAGGGTATCGCCACTCCTCCGGGGTCATGGACGACTTCGTCGACGATCTCGTGTCCCGCCTCGGCGCCCGCGCCTCGGTCCGGGTGCAGTGGCCGGAGCCGGAGCGGACCCGGCTCCACCGCCCCAGGACGTGGGACGCCGCCTCCGCCGCCGGCGTGGCGGACCTGGCCAGGCTCGTGGGACTCCACCCGTCGGACGGGATCGTCGTACTCGGGTGTTGTTGCGGGTGCCGCGTGATCCACGACTGGCTGGACGCCTACCCCGAGCAACTGGACAGGGTGCTCGCGGTGGGGTTGCTCGCGGACCCGTTGCGACCGCGCGACCGGTGGCTGCCGGGCACCGACGACCCGGGCGGCCAGGGCGTGGCGGGCAGACGCGTGGGCCCCGTTCCGGAGCGGACGTTCTGGGTCTCGGTCCCCGGGGACCCCCTGAGCGGAATCGAGAGGGACAGCCTCCTGCGCACAGCGGTCCGTGACTCCCCGCTGACCCCGGATCAGGTGTACCGCGGATTCCTCGACGACTTCCCGGAGTCCCGCACCCAGTTGGCCATGCGTCTGCAGGTGCTCCAGCACCCGGCCGAGTGGCCGATGGTGTTCGGTCGCCGGCTGGACGAGGCCCGCGCGGCGCTGGTCAGGTACGGCGACCGGGGATACGTCGCCCAGTACACCGACCCGGGACCTGGCGGCAGATCGCCGCTGGACCTCCTCGGCGACCGGATCGTCACCGAGGTCCGCGCCCGGCAGCACCCGGTTCAGGACGCGCCGGGGAGACTCGCGTCCTGACGGGGGAGCGTCGTCCGGCGGGCCCGGAGCCAGTTGAGCACGGCCACCGACAGGACGAGGGCTGAGGCCCCGGCCGCCGTCCACACCAGTTCGGCGGCCTCGAACCGGCCCTCGGTGCGACCCACGGCGACCCATGCCAGCCCCCACGCGGTCGCCAGGGCGGGGGCCACCCGGCCGCGGCTGAGCAGTGCCGTGGCAACCCCGATGCCCGCGGCGGCGACGATGCCGACGAGCCCGAGCGGGATCTCGGTCACCGGATCGACGCCCTCCGCCGCGAGCCACGCGAACGTGTTGGCCAGTGTCGCCACGGACACCCAGCCCAGGTAGAGGCCGAACGTTCCGTCGGTGACCACCAGCTCCACCGCACCGCCGGTGCGAGGTGCGCCGAGGATGTACATGATGCGGATCAGCACGGCGAGCAGGATCGCGATCACCAGGACCGACAACGCGATCTGGTCGAGCTGCACGGTCCAGATCCAGGCGGCGTTGAGCAGGACCGAGGCCAGCGCCCACGGTCGCAGCGCCCGCTGGCGGGCCGACCGGCGCGCGGTGGGGGTCAGCTGCCAGAGTGCGTAGACGATCAGGCCGAGGTAAATGACGCTCCAGATGCTGAAGGCGGACCCCGCCGGAGCCACCGGCGTGGCGTCCGCCGACAGCGCCCCGCCCGCGGCCTCGGCCACCGGGGTGCCACCGAGGGCGCCGCTGCCGACGAACGCGGCCACGATGGCGGCTGCCACCCCCAGGAGTGTGATCACGGGCATGGCCCACCCCGTGCCCCGGGTCGGGTGGGTCCCGGTCGGGGACGCCTCTGTCTGATGCGGTGTCGGCTGGCTCATGTTGACGACCGTAGCCGCAGTTCACCGGGGTGGCGACCCGGCCCGGGCCGCGTCGACCGGATGCACGACGCCGCCTGGGCGTGCAAGGTGGAGGACATGACCACATCTACGAGCGTCACCGTCGAGCGCGTCATCGACCACTCGGCGGCCGAGATCTTCGACATCCTCACCAACCCGGAGAACCACGCCAGGTTGGACGGTTCGGGCTTCGTCCGCGGGGATTACAAGTCCGACCGGATCCAACAGGTCGGCGATGTGTTCTCCATGGACATGGAGGGCGAGCACATGGGTGGCGAGTACCGCACCGAGAACCACGTCACCGGGTACGGCAAGGACAAGATCCTGGCGTGGCAGACCGCGCCCGCCGGCACCGAGCCCCCCGGCTGGGAGTGGGTCTGGGAGCTCGAGAGCCGTGGACCCGAGTCGACGCTGGTGCGCCTGACCTACGACTGGGGCAAGGTCACCGACAAGGAGATCCTCAAGAAGGTGTCCTTCCCGCTGGTGTCCGAGCAGCAGCTCGAGGACTCGCTGTCCAACCTCGCCGCCGCGGTGGCCGGCTGAGGCCGTTCACCCTGTGGTGGTCAGCGCCCGCAGCATCTCGCCCCAGTGGGCCAGCGGCAGCAGGTGACCCTCCCCCGCGTAGACCGTCAGGTCGGCCTCGCCCAGGTGCTCGGCGAGCCATCGCCCGTTGGCGGGTGGGGCCATCTCGTCGTGGTCGCCGTACCAGAGGTGCACGGGCGTGCGGACGTCCTCGACCCGGAATCCCCACGGGCCGACAAAGGCGACGTTGTCCCACGCGATCGCCCCGGTGCCCTGCCGCAGCGCCTCGTGGAAGTTCACGAACAGGGCCCGCCGGGCCGCGGGGTCGGCGATCACCGCCGCGTCGCTGGCCGCCCACATCCAGTCGACCCACGGCGCTGTCGCGTCGTCCCTGACCGACAGCATCGCGTCGAGGACCCCGGAGTTGCCGGATCGGAACAGCTCGGCCGCGCGGGCGGGGTCGCCCGGTAGGTGGGAGAGTGCCTCGAGATCGCCCGGGGTCAGCGCCTCGCGCGCACCCGGCATCCGATCGAACGGGGACAACCCGCCAGCGACCCCCACCCGCGTGACGCGATCGGGCGCTGCGGCGGCAGTGGCCAGCGCGAACGCCCCTCCACCCGACCAGGCCGAGACGGCGAACCGCTCCACGCCGAGATCGTCGGCGACTGCCAGCACGTCCCGCGCGACCCCGCCCAGGCTGATCGGCCCGGGGTCGGACTGGCCGTAGCCGGGGCGATCCACGCCGATCACCCGCACGCCCGCCCGTTCGGCGAGGTCGGACCCGAAGTCCATCTCCAGTCGCGACCCCGGGGTCCCATGGAAATGGATCACCGGCTCACCGGCGGGGTCCCCGCACTCGTACACGGCGATGCGCCGCCCCTCGACGCGGACCATGTGTTCGGACATGCCGCCGAGCCTATGGGTTGGGAGAGCAGAGAGGGACGACGACGAGGTGACCCATCTCACCGGGGGATCGGGCAGCCGCGACGCCGTGCCGAACCGTCGGGGTGAACAGCGACGACGTCCGTCGGCGTGACGCATCCCGCATCCCCGCCTCGGCCCGGAACCCGCGGTTCCGTCGCGTGGGGGTTGCGCCGCCCCCGTACCCCGCTCGTAGGGTCGGCCGCCGTCCCCGTCGATGGTCGACAACCAATGCGCGACAACCGATGGTCGACAACCGATGCACGACACGAGACCCCAGGAGGTCGCGAGAGATGCAGAAGAAGCTCGTCCGAACCCTGACCGGCGCGATGCTCGCAGGCGGTATCGCCGCGGGTGGTGCCTCGCTGGCGGCCCCCGCCGCCACCGCCGCGCCCGCGAGCGCCTGGGACCAGGTGGCCCAGTGTGAGTCCGGCGGCGACTGGCACATCAACACCGGCAACGGATACTTCGGCGGCCTGCAGTTCGCAGCCCGGACGTGGACCGGCTTCGGCGGCGGCGAGTACGCCCCGACCGCCGACCAGGCCACCCGCGAGCAGCAGATCGACATCGGCGAGCGCGTGCTCGCCGGACAGGGGCCGGGCGCCTGGCCCAACTGCGGTGGCCCGCTGGCCTGAGCGACGGCGGCCGGTTCCGGGCCTGGAGTCGCCAGCGGCGCCAACGGCGCCATCGATAAGAGCGTTCCGCACACCCGTCTCTCGGGCGATGTGTGCGGAACGCTCTTGGCGATGCGGGGGGGGGCACCCAAGCGTGACGATGCGGGAGCGTCCGTCCCGGACGATGCGGAAGCACCCATCCTCGGGCGCCCCGACCGTGGCAGTCCGGGGCGATTAGGCTCTTCAGACCGTGACCGCCGCCGACACCGTCTACTCCGCTCTCGTGACCCGCGAGCACTCCCACGGGGGCGACCTCCCGGAGCGGGTGGAGCGCGACATCCCCCGCAACGGCCTGCGGTTGGTGGCGGCCAACACCCTCCAGTCCTCGGGCGACCAGACGGTCAACGCGTCCACGGTGCTGCCGTGGCTGTTCCACGCCCTCGGGGTGCCGGCGGCGTTCGTCGGTCTGCTGGTGCCCATCCGTGAATCCGGCTCGATGCTGCCGCAGGTGTTGCTCACCCCGCTCGTCCTGCGGGTCACCTACCGCAAGTGGGTCTTCGTCACGGGCGCCGTCGTGCAGGCGGCCTCGGTCGCGGTGATGGCCGGGATCGCGGCGCTCGGCCACGGCACGGCCGCGGGGGTGGGGATCCTGGGCGCGCTGGTGGTGTTCTCCCTGGGGCGATGCCTCTGCTCGATCGCGTCCAAGGATGTCCAGGGTCGCACCATCCCCTCCGGCGAGCGCGGGCAGATCATCGGGCTCGCCACCTCCGCGGCCGGGATCGTGGCCGTGACCCTGGGGCTGGCGATCCGCGCGTTCGGCGGCGACGATCTGGGGCCCGGCGACCTCTCCCTGCTGCTGGCCGGGGGAGCGGTGCTGTGGGTGCTCTCGGCGCTGGTCTACTCGCGGGTGACCGAGCCGGCGGGGGAGGCGTACGCCAGGGGTGGAGAGGATGACGCCGGCACCGGGACAGGCTCCGGCACCCGAGCTGCCGCCGCCCCCGAGGCCCCCGATGATGCCGATCGCGAACGAGACGGTTCCTGGTTCGCCGAGGCGGCCCGGTTGTTCCGCGAGGACCAGACGTTCCGCAGGTTCGTCACCGTGCGGGGTCTGATCCTCGTGTCATCGCTGAGCCCGCCGTTCATCGTGTCGATGTCCGTCGCGGCGGGCACCGGCGCACTGGCCGGGCTCGGCGGCTTCATCCTCGCCTCCGGGGTCGCCTCGCTCATCGGGGGGCGGATCTTCGGCCGGCTCGCCGACCGATCGAGTCGCCGGCTCATGGCCTGGGCGGCCGCTGCCGCCTCGATCGTGGCACTGGGATTCGTGGTGGCGGTCTCGATGCCCGGTTTCGACGGTTCGTCCGCCGTGGGCACCGTGTTCTTCGTGGGCGGGTACTTCCTGCTCACCCTCTTGCACTCCGGGGTCCGCGTGGGCCGCAAGACCTACGTCGTGGATGTGGCCGAGGGCGACCTGAGGACGACCTACGTCGCGGTCTCCAACTCGGCCATGGGGGTCATCCTGTTGGTGGTGGGTGGCATCAGCTCGGTCGTCGCACTGGCGGGGGTCGAGTGGGCGCTGGTGTTCCTCGCGGTGCTCGGGTTGATCGGTGCGGTCTCGGGGCTGCGGATGCCCGAGGCGTCCGCGGCGCGGTGACACCAGGTGCACATCCGGCCCCGGGTGTGGAATTCTCGGGACGGTCGGCGGGTGTCCCCCGCCGGTCATGACGACGACGAGGAGAAGCGCCGTGCCCGCTGACAATGTCACTCTCACCGACTTCCGGGCAGGCCTGGTCGACGGGACCGAGAAGGACCTCGCCGACTACGCCGGTCAGGTCGTCCTGGTGGTCAATACCGCCAGCAAGTGTGGATTCACCCCGCAGTACAAGGGCCTGCAGAAGTTGTACGAGGAGTACCGCGACCAGGGCTTCGTGGTGCTGGGCTTCCCGTGTGATCAGTTCGCGCACCAGGAGCCGGGCTCGGACGAGGAGATCGGGTCGTTCTGCGAGCGCAACTTCGGTGTGGAATTCCCGTTGTTCTCCAAGATCGAGGTCAACGGATCGGGCACTCACCCGCTGTACCGCTGGCTCAAGGCGCAGGAATCGGGTCTGCTGGGTGGGCGGATCTCCTGGAACTTCACCAAATTCCTCATCGGGCGTGACGGCACCGTGGTGGGTCGATTCGGCCCCAACAAGAAGCCGGAGGACCTGCGGAAGGCCGTGGAGGAGGCCCTGCGGGGAGCGTGAGGCCGGGCAGTGTGCCCGTGCGGTGAGTGGAAGAAGATCGGTTGTTGCGGCTAAGGTTCTCAAGTCACCACTGAGAACATTGGAGCCGCATGCCCGTCCGACTTCCCCGATTCGCCGCCACCGCCGGCGCGCTCGCTTTGGCCCTGACCCTCGGATCGGTCGCCCCGGCCGGAGCGCAGACCGCCAGTATCGACCCCTCCACGCTCGGGCTCGAGGATCTCGAAGCCATCATGGAGGCCGTGGGATCGGTGCCGCTCGGCTCGGCGGCCGGGTCGCTCGGCTCCGTCGGGTCCGCCGATGTGCCGCTCGACGGGGAGGGCTCGTCCCAGCCGCTGAGGAACGAACCCCGACCGGTAGACCCGAACATCACGGAGTCGGAGTTCATCGAGGTCGAGCGGACGTCCGGCGACTACGAGTACTGGAAGGTCACCTCGGCGGCCATGAAACGCGAGGTCATCCTGGAGGTCGTGCCCTCGCGCGTGTCCGACGGGCCGGCGCCGGTCCTGTACATGCTCGACGGCGTCGATGCCCCCGAGTACAACTCCGGCTGGAACCATCAGGCTCGCATCGACAACCGTCTGCGCAACGAGAACGTCCACGTGGTCGTTCCGACCGGCGCGTACGCCTCGTACTACACGGACTGGGAGGATGCCGACCCCGTCCTGGGCTACAACAAGTGGGAGACGTTCCTAGCCCAGGAGTTGCCCGGGATCGTCGAGGAGCGGCTGGATACCAACGGCAAGAACGCGATCGGCGGCATCTCGATGGGCGGCCAGGCGGCCATGCACCTGGCGGCAACCTACCCGGAGACCTACCAGGGAGTCATGTCCTTCAGTGGCTACTACTCGACCATGGACGCGTTGGGCTACCAGACCGTCCGCGGCACGCTGGAGACCCGCGGCGGCAACGTCGAGAACATGTGGGGTCCGCACCGCGGCGAGCGGTGGGAGCAGAACGACACGATCTCGCACGCCGAGGACCTCAAGGGCACCCGCGTGTTCTTCTCGGCCGGCAGCAACGTCGCCGGCCCCGCCGACTTCGCCAACTACGGCGGCGGTGTGGACTTCATGAACATGGTCCTGGGTCAGCTGCTCGAGATGGGTGTTCTCGAGGGCTCCAAGGCGTTCGAGAAGGCACTCGACCGCGCCGGCGTCGAGCATCGCGTCGACTACGCCGAGACCGGGTTCCACAACTGGCCGAACTTCCTCAAGAACTTCGAGAACGGCTGGGACCACATCAAGCCCGGCCTCTACTGAGCCATCGTCGGTGTCCTGGACCGGCGCCCAGCGTCGCGAGCCCAGCCGTTCCGGTCGGGAACCGCTACCCGATCGCGGAAAGCGGACCTCGCGTCGGAGCTCCGGATTCCAGCTGGAGCCCGGCGCGCCGCTCGAGGTACCCGGCGATCCTGCCGATCGCGTTCTCGAGCACCGCGGCGTCGGGTAGGCACACGATCCGGAAATGGTCGGGTTCGGGCCAGTTGAAGCCGGTGCCGTGGGTGACCAGGACGTGCTCGGACCGCAGCAGGTCCAGCACCAGTTCCTCGTCGCTGTGGATTCCGAACATCTCGGTGTCCAGCCGGGGGAAGCAGTAGAGCGCGCCGCGGGGCGCCACGCAGCTCACGCCCGGGATGGCGTTCAGGCGCTCGGTCGCCAGCGCCAGCTGCCGCTCGATCCGGCCGTCGGGGTCGATCACGTCGGCGCCCCACGGTGAGTCCTCGGTCAATGCGACAGGGATCGCGTACTGGCCCGGGACGTTGGGGCACACCCGCATGTTGGCGAGCAGGGTGAGCCCCTCGAGGAGGTCCTGCGCCCTATCGAGAGGCCCGGTCGCGGCGACCCAGCCGGCCCGGTATCCGCACACCCGATACGCCTTGGACAGGCCGCCGAAGGTCAGGCACAGCACGTCGTCACCGGCGGCCAGCGCCGCGTGGTGGTGGCGGGCATCGCCGAAGATCAGCTTCTCGTAGATCTCATCGCTGAGCAGGACGAGCCCGTGCCGGCGGGCGATGTCGGCCATCCCCCGGACGGTCTCCGCGCTGTAGACGGCGCCGGTCGGGTTGTTGGGGTTGATCAACACGAGCGCGGTCGTGCGCGGGGTGACCTTGGACTCGATGTCCGCCAGCGACGGGTTCCACCCGTCGGACTCGTCGGCCAGGTAGTGCACGGGCACGCCGCCGGTGAGGTTCACCGCGCCGGTCCAGGTGGGGTAGTCCGGCGCCGGGACCAAGATCTCGTCGCCGGGATCGACCAGCGCTTGCAGGACGAGCGTGATGAGTTCGCTCACGCCGTTGCCCAGGAACACGTCCTCGGCGCGGATCCCGGGCACGCCGCAGCGCCGGTAGTGCTCGGCCACGGCCGCCCGGGCCGGCAGGATCCCCCGCGAGTCCGAGTAGGCCTGGCCGCTGCCGAGTTCGCGGGCCACGGCCTCGACGATCTCGGGCCGCGCCTCGAGCCCGAACGGGTGCATGTTCCCCAGGTTGAGTCGCAGGATGTCGTGGCCCCCGGACTCCAGCCGCATGGCCTCGGTGAGGATGGGACCGCGGACGTCGTAGCGCACGTCGCGGAGGCGTCGGGATTGGCGGTAGATCTGCATGTGGACCATCCCACCGTGGAAGTGGACCGGTGAGAAGGTCCACTTTTCTCAAATCCTCGAGACCACTTTCGGTCCGACTCGCCTAGGCTGGGCCCATGGCCCGCACCGCCCGTCCCGGATCCCTGGTCCTGGGGCAGGTGACGGGTACCGCGGATCTGGTGGACGCCATCATCGACCTGGTCGCGGACGGTTCGCTGGCCGACGGCGACAGATTGCCCTCCACGCGCGCGCTCGCCGAGCAGACCGGTCTCTCCCGCGGCACCGTGGTCCGGGCGTTCGACGAACTCTCGGCGGCCGGCTTCGCCGACTCCACCCAGGGCTCGGGCACCCGGGTCGCCGCCGGGGCGGGTCTGGCGGCACGGGCCGGGGCGCGGACGCGCGGAGGGGGCGACACCTCGTCGTCGTCGCGCTCGTCGTCGTCTCGGTCCGCCACGACATGGTCGCCGCCGGTTCCCGAACCCCGTCGGGGTAGGTCGGCGCGCGATCTCCGTCCCGGTATCCCGGACGTCGCGCTGGTGGACCAGCGGGCCTGGCGCTCCGCGGTGCGGGCGGCCGCGGCGCAGGGGCTGGCGGGGCTCAACCCGTGGGAGGAACCGAGCCCCACGCTGCGTGCCGAGCTGGCCGACCACCTTCGCCGTCACCGGGGCATCGCCGCCGCGGACCCGCTGCTGTTCGACAGCTCGCGCTCGGCGATCGCCGCCCTGTGTTCGGCGTTCGTCGCCGCACATGGCCGGGTGCCGTTCCACATGGAGGACCCCGGGTACCGGGGCGCGCTGCTCATGGCCCGTGAGCACGACCTCGAGGTGCGGTTCCATCCCGCGGAGCCCGGCGGTCTGGACGCGGCGCGGCTGGGCTCGGCCCGCGCGATCGTCTTCACCACCCCCGCACACCAGTTCCCGCTGGGGCATCGTATGAGCGTGGACCGGCGGGTGGCGCTGGTCGAGTGGGCGCAGCGGACGGGGTCGCTGGTGATCGAGGACGACTACGACGGAGAGTTCCGCTACGGCGTCGCCCCGCTGCCGGCGCTGGCCACCCTGCCCGCCGCGGACGGTCACGTGGCGTACGTGGGGACGTCGTCCAAGTCGGTGGCCCCCGACCTGCGCGTGGCGTGGTGCCTGGCGCCGGCCGCGTTGCGTCGGGAGGTCGATCGTTGGCTCGTCGTGCACCGGCGCGGCCCGTCGACGCTGCCCGCGGAGGCGCTGGGCGCGTTCATCGGCTCCGGCGCGATGGACCGGCACCTGGCGAGGGCGGCGCGGGTGTACAGCGACCGGCGTCACCACCTGGTGGCCGCGCTCACGCGGGAATGCCCCCGCCTCAGTGTGACGGGTGTAGAGGCCGGGTTGCACCTGTGTGTGTTGCTGCCCGGATACGACGACGACGAGGTGGTGCGCGAGCTCGACCGGGCGGGCTGGCGCACGCGGGCGCTGAGCGGGCAGTCCGCACGGTATGCGGTTCCGGGGCTGGTGCTGAGCTACTCGCGGCTCGTCGCGCGCGACGCGGGCGAGTTCGCTGCTGAACTGCGCGGCGTGATCGACAGCGCCGGACCCGCCGTGTCCTCAGGGGGTCAGGCTCCGGCCACACCGTCGTGACCCGCACCGAGATGGCAATCCGCAGCGGGTGCGAGCCGGGGTGCGCGGCCTTACAGTGGCCGCGCGAGGTTCGTACCGAGCTCAGAGGAGACGCACGATGGGCACATCATTCTGGCGACGCACGACGATCGATCCCCCGGTGGCGGAATTCCCCGAGGGTGAGCACGTGGACATAGTGGTGGTGGGGGCGGGTTTCACCGGTCTGATCACCGCCCTGATCGCGGCCGCACGGGGCAGTTCGGTGGTGGTACTGGAGGCCCACACCGTAGGCGCGGGGGCCAGCGGGGCCACCACGGCCAAGGTGTCCGTGCTGCAGGGCACCCGGCTGTCGACCATCCGATCGCACCACGGGCTCGAGACCGCCCGCGCATACGCGGAGGCCAATCAGTACGGCCTGGACTGGTGGGCGGAGTTCTGCGGCTCCCACGGGGTGGACGTGCAGCGACGCCGGGCGGTGACCTTCTCCCGCGGTCTCAAGGGGACCAAGACCCTGCGTTCGGAGAAGCGCACGCTCGACGCCCTCGGCTTCCCCGCCCGGTGGTACGACCGGATCGATGTCCCGTTCCCTGCACGGGCCGCCGTGGAGCTGCCCGACCAGATGCAACTCGATCCCGTCGAGGCGCTGGCGGCACTGGCCCGTGCGACGTCGGCGCTCGGTGTTCGGATCGTCGAGCACTCCCGTGTGACGGGCCTGGACGTGCGCGGTCGCGACGGGGACGCCCACGTCGAGGTGCGCAGCGACGGCGGTACCTGCACGGCGCGGGACGTGGTCCTGGCCACCGCGTCCCCGGCCCTGGACCGCGGCCCGACAGTGGCGTCGATGGAGGCCGAGCGGTCCTATCTCTGCGCGTTCGACTACCCCGGTGGTCTGGAGGAGGGGATGTACGGCTCCGTCGAGAGCCCGGTCCGTTCGCTGCGGACCGTGCCCGTAGGTGACCGCGAAGTGCTGCTCGTGGGCGGCAACGGCCACCGCACCGGTACGGCCGCGGGCACCGAATCCAAGATCGACTCGCTGCGCGAGTACGCCGCGAAGCACTTTCCCGGTGCCGAGTTCACCCACGGCTGGTCCGCGCAGGACTTCCACCCGGTCACGCTGCTGCCCAAGTCCGGCCCCATGCCGTGGGGTAAGGGTCGGGTGCACTTCGCCGGCGGGTACAGCAAGTGGGGTCTCACGGGCGCGCCGGCGGCGGCGGGCATCATGGTGGATCGGCTCAGCGGCCGGGACCCGCGGGTTTCCTTTGGCACGCCGTCGGTCACCGGCATGCTGCGCACGTCGGTCTCGCTGTACGCGGACCTCCCGGTGCAGCTCGCGGCCACCGCCGTGCAGGCGGCCGCGCGTCCACCCCGGCCCACCGTCCGGCCGATCGGCGAGGCGACCGGGGACGACGGCCAGACCTGCAGGGTCGGGCTCCTGTGCCCGCACATGGGTGCCGCGCTGAGTTGGAACGAGGCCGAGCGGTCGTGGGACTGCCCGTGGCACGGTTCGCGATTCTCGGCGTGCGGCGAGCTGATCGAGGGTCCGGCGACCCGGGACCTCAAGCGCTACGACGAGAACTGACCGGGCCCGTCACCCGGACGATCGTCCAGGGCTCGGAGGGGACGCCGGGCGGTCGCCCGCGGTGCGGATGAGCCGATGGAGGTCGCCCGAGAACGGAGCACGCCCCGGCCTGACCCGTCACGGGTCGAACCGGGGCGGTGCCGTTGTGGTGCGGTGCCGCTGTCGTGCGGATCAGGCGGGGGGCATCATGACCCCGTCGATCGCGTGGATGACGCCGTTGGTCGCCGGCACGTCGGTCTGGATGACGGTGATCCGGTTACCGGCACCGTCCACCAGGGTGACGGCCTCGCCCTCCACCTCGACGGTGAACTCGGCGCCCTGGAGGGTCTCGACCATCTCGCCGTCCATCCCCATGACGTCCTCGGCCATGACCTCACCCTCGATCACATGGAACTGCAGGATCTGGGCCAGGTCACCCGTGGGGTCGGCGAGGAGCTCGTCGAGCTGGCCGTCCGGCAGTGCCTCGAAGGCCTCATCGGTCGGCGCGAACACCGTGAAGGGTCCGGGACCCTTGAGGGTCTCGACCAGTCCCGCTGCCTCGATCGCCTGGGTGAGGGTGGTGAAGTTGCCCGCAGCGACCGCGGTGTCGACGATGTCGCCGGTGGCGGCCGGCTCTTCCGTCATCTCCTCCTCGGTCATCTCTTCGGTGGTCATCTCCGTGGTCATCGTGGTCTCTTCAGCCGTGGTGGCGTCGTCGGCGGAATCATCCGTGCCGCACGCCCCCATGAACACTGCGAGGCCGATGGCTCCCGTTACTGCGATCGTCCGCTTCATGAGCAACCTTTCGTCGAGGGTCGAGGTTGACCTCAGTGTGTGGGTGCGCCCGGGTCCGGGGAAACCGGTGAGACACGATCGTTGTACTCCCGTTAACCTCGGTGACACCGCCCCGATCGTTCTCGGGCATCTCGTCGAGGCGCGCGGCCACGGAGCTCCATGACACCCTGAGGTCGTGAAGACCCCGGTGCCTGACTATCTACTCGAGATCCGCGACCTCTGTTCGACGGGCGCGGACGGCCGGCTCGCCGACTACATCCCCGAGCTCGCCGCAGTGGACCCGGATCGGTTCGCCGTGGCCGCCTGCACCATGGACGGTGTCGTCTACACCGCCGGCGACGCCGATGCCGAGTTCACCATCCAGTCGATGAGTAAACCGTTCGCCTACGCGCTGGCACTGCGAGACCGCGGGATCGAGGCGGTCCTGGAGAAGGTGGCGGTGGAACCGTCCGGAGACGCGTTCAACCAGATCTCCCTGGAGAGGGACAGCGGCCGGCCCCGGAACCCGATGATCAACATCGGAGCCATCACCACGCACACCCTCGTCGGGCCGGTCGGCGCGAGCGAGGAGGAGCGCGACGAGGCGCTGGCCACCGGCTTGTCGTCGTTCGCCGGTCGGCGCCTGGAGGTGGACACCGTCGTCATGAACTCGGAACTCCGCACGGCGTTCCGGAACAGGGCGATGGCCAACCTCGTCCGGGCCGGCGGGATCATCGAGGACGACCCCGACGAGATCGTGCGGGGATACACCCGACAGTGCGCCTACCGGGTGACCGTCCGCGACCTCGCGGTGATGGCCGTGACCCTGGCGACCGGCGGGGTCAACCCCGTCACCCGTGAGCGCGTCGTCTCGGCGGCGGTGGCCCGGCAGGTGCTCGCGATCATGGCCACGTGTGGGATGTACGACGCGGCCGGCGACTGGATGTCCACCGTCGGTATCCCCGCGAAGAGCGGGGTGTCCGGCGGGATCTTCGGTGCCCTGCCCGGCCAGGTGGGGCTGGGCGTCTTCTCGCCACGTCTCGACGAGCACGGCCACAGCGTCGAGGGCGTGCGGACCTTCGAGCGACTCTCGCGGGATCTGGAACTGCACCTGATGAACACCACGGTGACCGAGGTGGAGGCGGTCCGCTCGGTGCGGTTCGACGAGATCACCGGCAGGCGTACCTTCCGCCTCCAGGGGCCGATGACCTTCGCGAGCGCCGAGCAGGTGTTGCGTCGGTTGGCCGAGATCCCGCCGGGTGAGGGGGAGGTGACCCTCGACCTGAGCCGGGTGTCCTCGGTCAACTCGAGCGCGCGCCGGATGCTGCTCGAGTCCATGCGGCGGTTGTCGCTGGACGGGCACCTGGTGGGGTTGGCGGATCCCGGCCGCCGCCTACCCGACCCGGACTTCGGTGACGGGTCCCGGCCGGTCACCCGACGCGCGGCCCGGTGAGTCTCGGCCGGTGACGGTTCCCGTCCGGTCACATGGCGCGCGGCCCGGTGGCGCTCCGCCGGGCCGGTGTCACGCGCCGACCCCGGCTTCGCTCAGCGCGGCACGGACCGTCTCAGGAGCCGTCGTCATGGAGTGCTCGAACGCCGCCTCCCGGTGGGACGAGCTCATGAAGTGGGCGCCCAGACCCGCGAGGTCGCGGGCCGTGGGCAGGATCGGGACGACGGTGGTCCCGCGCGCCCGGACTGCCGCGATCTCGGTGGCCAGCCCGGCGGACATCGGGCGTCGGATCAGCCGGTATTCGATCCGGCCGCCGGGGCCGGGCACGCGGACGCCGGACGCCGAGGCCAACGGGGCCAGGACGTACACCAGATCCGCGTCCTCCGGGGTGAGCAGGTCCACCGATGCGGTCGAACCCATGCCCCCGTCGACGAAGATCCGGTCTCCGATGGGGACCGGCGGCATCCACCCGGGTGTCGACCAGGACGCCCGCAGCGCCTCACCGACGGTCGCGATGGGTGAGCCCGGTGCACCGAAGACGACCCGTTCACCGGCCAGGACGTCGTAGGCGACCATCCGGGCGTCAGGGTGGGGAAGCCAGGCACCGACCTCGAAGCCCTCGGCCAGCCGCTGCAACCACTCCATGTCGCCGCGCCCGGTGGGAGCGATACCGGTGAGGGCGGCCAGGCCGGAGCGCGTGCGCAGGAGTCCGGGATTGAGCAGGGGCAGCCGGGGCATCGGGGGCCTACCGGGCGGGGTGGACGCGATGTGCTCCCGGAGTCGGGGGTCCTGCGCCCGTCCGCGCTGCATGTCCACCAGCTCGTCGATTCCGGCGCCGCTCAACATGGTCACCAACTCGGCACCGGCCGAGGTGCCCAGCAGGACGTGCGCGTCGCGGGCGTCGAAGCCGGTCTGCTCGGCGAGGGCGTGCAGGGCCGCGATCATCCAGGCGCTACCGATCGTTCCGCCGCATCCGAGGACGAGAGCGGTTCGGCGCATTCTAGGCCTCCTGAGGTGGCAGGGAACCGGGCTTGGCTGTCCGGTTAGGCGAGCGTCCGGTCCCGCGGCTCCAAGACGAACACGGGGATGGTCCTCTCGGTGTTCTCCTGGTAATCGCGGTAGTCGGGATACACCGCCACGGCCCGATCCCACCACAGGTCGCGTTCCGGGCCGGTCAGCTCGCGGGCGGTGAAGTCGCCGACCCGGTCCCTGTCCCGCAACTCCACATGTGGGTCGGCCTTGATGTTCCAGTACCAGACCGGATGGGTGGGCGCGCCGCCCAGCGAGGCCACGGCGGCGTAGGAGCCCTCGTGCTCGACTCGCATCAGGGGGGTCTTGCGCAGCTTCCCCGACTTCCTGCCCACCGTGGTCACGATCACCACGGGCCTGCCCGACAGCTCCGAGCCCGAAGCCCCGTCGCTCGCCTCATACCGCTCGACATGCTCCCGCACCCACGTGCTGGGGCTGGGTTCGTATTCACCACTCAACGGCATGGTTGCCCCTCTCCTCGGTGTGATCCTGCTCGGTAGGCCGGCACCGAGGCGACGATACGCCCGACTCGGCCAGCGGCTCGGTGAACCTCGCGATCGCCGCGACCACCGCGAGGTAGCGGGCCGACTGCACCGCGTCGAACCCGTGTTGCGCGCCGGGGAGCTCGGCGTAGACCACAGGGTTCGACGACCCACCCCGCAGGTGCCGAACCAGCCTGCGGGAGCCCTTGACCGGGGTGTACATGTCGGCGGTGCCGTGGATGACCGCGATCGGAGGGGCTCCCTCCGCGGGGTGGCGGACCGGGTCGGAGACCTCCTTGGTGTCCGCGCCCAGGCGGCCGTAGTAGCCGTAGAGCCCGATCGCGCCGGCGAGCGTGGTGTCGAGGTCCTCGAAACCGGGTTGGAACTGCGGATCGCCGGCGGTCAACGCGGTCATCATGGCGATGTGGGCGCCGGCCGAACTGCCCGCCACCACGATCGGGGCGTCCGCCGGGATGCCGTGCAGCGGTCCCTCCGTCCGGATCCAGTGGATCAGCCGTTTGATGTCCACCAGATGCTGCGGGAAGCCCGCCTCCGGCGTGGGTGACAGGTGATAGGTGGTGCTGATCGCGGCCCAGCCCCGGAGCGCGTGCTCGAAAAGCATCGCCCGCGACTCCCGACTCGGCCCGCCCGCACGGAAGTGCCCACCGTGGATGTGGATCAGCACGCCCCGCACGCGATCGGTTCCTTTACCGGTGTAGAGGTCGAAGCGGGTGGCGCGGGTATCGGGCCCGTAGGAGAGGCGGGTGCGGGCCTCCACGGCGCGCGGCCGGAGGGGCCACGGCTGGAGGAGCACTCTGGACCACGGCGTCCGGTGGCGGGCGGCGGACCTCGTCGTCGTCGTGTTCTCGGTGTCTACCGGCTCGGCCCGGCCGACTGGTGTCGGCCCTGTGTGGTCGGCAGACCCAGCGTGTTCGGTGGTCCCGGCGTCCGCCCGCGCGGATTCATCGAACGCGCGGTCCAGGGCGCGGGTCGCGGCGAGCTGCCGGGCCTGCACCACGGCAAGGCCGGCGCAGGTCAGCGCCGCCAGCCCCGCTCCCGCGAGTCCGGTGCCGGTGACCGGGCGGCGGGTCAGCGCACCCGCCGTCACCGCGACCACGCCCGCACCCACGTGCAGCGGCAACTCCAGCGCCGGGAGGCCGATCACCCAGCCCGCGGCCGCGGCGGGGAACGGTGTGCGGACCGGGGTCAGCGCCAGAACCGTCGACAGGGCGGGCGGGACGAGGAGTAACGGCAGCACGGGTCAGGCCTCCGGGTGCGGTGAGCGTTCCCAGGCCGCAACCGGCCCCGGGACGAGATCGAACATCGGGTGGGACCGCGGTGTCGTGAGTCCGCCGAGCCAGGCCGGGTCGCGCACCCCCAGCTTGTCCCGCAGGTGCCGCCACTCCAGGGCGAGCTGCCCGTCGGTCAGATCGAGACGACCGCCGCCCGCGGGCAGCGCGATCCGCGTGCGGTCGAAGCGGTAGCCGCGCGCATCGGCGGCGTCGGCCAGCCCGTGGAGCCAGGTGGCGATCCCGGCGACAGGATCGCGCATCGTGCGGAATCGCTCCAGCTGCGGGTGATGGAGATAGCCCTTGGTGAGTCCGCGGAGTACCTTCTGAGCCAGCAACCCCTCGCGCCACCCGGCGACCAGCGCGGCGCGGTCGAGCTGGTCGGGATGGATGCTCCACAGGCGCATCCGGCGAGTATAGGGCGGCGGGCGCGGGGCGGGGCGGACGAGGAGACCGATATGACGACGACAACGCCGGCGCTCGCGGACGTGATGGCCGAGCTCTCAGCACTCGAGGACCCCGCGATCAGAGCGGTCAACGAGCGGCACGGGGACGATCACGCGGTCAACCTGACCAAGCTGCGCGCGGTGGCCAAGCGGATCAAGAAGAACCAGCCCTTCGCGGTGGAGTTGTGGGCCACGGGCGACTCGGCGGCGCGCCTGCTCGCGCTGCTGATCTGCCGGCCCAAGGAGTTCTCCGCGGCGGAGCTGGACGAGATGCTGCGGGAGGCCCGTACCCGCAAGGTGCACGACTGGCTGGTCGGCTATGTGGTGATGAAGGGCCCGCACGCTGAGCAACTGCGGCGGGAGTGGCTGGGCGATCCCGATCCGGTGGTCGCCGCCGCCGGCTGGTCGCTCACCGCCGACAGGGTGGTCAAGAAGCCCGAGGGGCTTGACCTTCCGGGGCTGCTGAGCGTGATCGAAGCCGAGATGGCCGGGGCGCACGAGCGGCTGCAGTGGGAGATGAACACCTGCCTGGCGCAGATCGGGATCCAGAATCCGGAGCTGCGCGGGCGCGCCCTCGAGATCGGTGAGCGGCTCGGGGTGCTGCGCGACTATCCGACGCCCGCGGGCTGCACCTCGCCGTACGCGCCCGAGTGGATCAACGAGATGGTGCGCCGCAAGGAGGGCTGACGTCGCGCCCCTGCGCCCACCCCGCCCCGGCCCGCGCCCGCGCGCCCGCTCGCCCCGGCCCGCGCGCCCGGGCGCCCGCTCGCCCCCGCTCGTCTGCCCCCCGCCGAGTGGTCACGAATGTGGCGATCCGAGTCAGGTCACCTGGGAAAACGTGATCAGGTGTGACCTTTCGGCGAGTGCGCCGAGTGCGGGGAGTGGGCTCACGAGCAGGCCGTCTGGACCGTGCCCCGGTAGAGCGCGGTGTGGGCCGCGGCGACCGCCTCGTCTTCGGCATCTGCGGCGCGTGCGGGGACGGGAGGTGCGGAGAGGGCGGCGGCCAACGCCCGGCGCAGTTCGTCTACCCGAGGATCCTCGGGGTCGTAGCGGCCCGTGTCGGAGCCCCACTGCTCGACCAGATATCCGACATCCGGGATGACCGGCGGCAGGCCCAGGTCGCGGCACAGCTCCAGCCACCCGGAGTGCGTTCCGTGGCGGTGGGGCAGGACCAGGGCGTCGAACCCGGCGAGGGACCGGCACAACTCGTCGTCGGTCAGCAGGTCGTGCGGGCGGATCTCGATGTCCGGGCGCTCGGCGAGGCGGTCCAGTGCGAGAGCCGCCTCGTGCCGGGCGTGGTCGGGGGCGCGAGCGGCGGTGAGGGCGGTCGCGCGCACCATCACCACCAGAGCGACCCCGTCGGGAAGCGCATCGGCCAGGTGCGGGAGCAGGCCCTCGGCGGCGATCCCGGCCCGCAACGAGCCCATGACGACGCCCACGATCCGCCCCCCGGCGGGACGCCCGACCGGTCCGGAGCCCTGGAGTCGGCTGGGGTGACCGGGCTGCCTGAGCCGGGTTCGGTCGAGTCGGCGGAGTCGGTACGGCTCGGTGGTCCCGGCAGGCATGAGTCGTGGATGGGGGATGACCTGCGCGTTCGCCCCCCATCGTCGCCGGATCTCGTCCGCCGCGCCCTCGGTCAGCGTGATCACCGCATCTGCTCCGCGTACCAGGTGTCCCGTCCGCTCCAGGTGCGCGGCCGGGTCCGCCTCGTGTGGATTCCGGAGATCGTGCACGGTCACCACCAGGGGCAGGCCGCGGCCCCGGACGGCGGAGACGAACCCCGCGACCTGCCCCGGGGAGCGGTGCTCGTAGCCGAAGTGCACGTGCACGAGGTCGGCGCCGTCGAGCACCTCGGGGCGCTCCGCTGCTTCGAGCGCCGGGTGCGGCCACCACCGACCCGGGTCGGCGGGATCGAGCAGGGGGTCGTCGAGCACCAGGACCCCCGCCGCGGACCCGACGGCGTGGCGCACGTAGTCGTGGCCGGCGGGGATCGACCGGACCCGGACCCGGAGCGGGACCGGGGTCGAGGAGTCGCTGGGGTTCACCCCGTCACCCTGCCACTCGAGCACTGCCATCCGCACTCCTGCCATCCGTACTCCTGCCATCCGTACTCCTGACGCCCGTACTGCGGGCACCCACACCGCCCTAACGAGGCACCCACACGCGGGCCGGTTGCCGCCACCTGGGGGCCTGCATACGCTCGGCGCGGTGAGCACCCCCGTCCAGCCGTCCGTCATGGTGATCGGCAACTGCCAGGCCGACGTCTACCGTGACCTGCTGCGCTCCGCCGACGGGGTTGCGGTGACTGACGTCCGGCCGGTCTACGAGATGGCCCCTGGCGACATCCCCGGGCTGCACGCCGACCTCGCCCGTACCGATGTGCTGATCGTCCAGCCCGTCCGGGACGACTACCGCGACCTGCCGCTGGGCCACCGTCAGCTCGCAGCGCAGTTGCCGGCCTCGGCGACGGTGGTCCTGGTTCCGGTGTTGCGATACGCCGGGCTGCACCCGTACCAGGTGCTGATCCGACCCCCTCGCGACCGCTCTCTCGTCCCGCCGATCGCCCCGTATCACGACCTACGGGCGATCGTGGCCGCCGCGACCGGGGATCGGGACGTGCTCGAGGCCGCGCCCGATTCCGATCAGGCGCACGCGTCGGCTCGGGAGTCCGTCGACGCGCTCCGGGCCCGCGAGAACGCCCACGGCACCCTGACCGCCTCGGACCTGCTCGAGGGCATTCCGCGGTGGCACACCATCAATCATCCGGACCGCCACACCCTGGCCGAAGTCTTCGACCGCGTCCTCGCAGCACTGCCCCCGGGCCTGATCGACCCCCCGCCCCGGATAGGTGATCGCGAACCTCTCGGCGCCACGAGGGCGCCCGTGGACCGGGCCGTCGAGCGCGCCCTCGGTCTTCCGGAGACCGGTCCGCGCGACTGGCGTGTCGACGGCGTCGCCGTCCCCGCCGGCGAGGTCGTGAACGCCCATCTGGCCTGGTACGCGTCCACGCCGGGGGTGGTCGAGGAGGGCCTTCGGCGCCACGCCGACCGCATCGAGATGCTGGGGCTCCGGTGACAGCATCGTCGACCCTGCCGCTGACGATCGCCCTCGGCCCGCCGGCGCACGGGGTGACCCGATTCGCCGCCGACTGCGCTCACGCCGCCGGGACCCCGCTGCTCGAGGTGGCGGACATCGCGCAACTGGCCGACGCCCTGGCCGACGCCCCGAACGTTGGGCCCGGCAGCGCCGTGCACCTGCACGTCACAGACTCGCTGTTCGGGGCGACACCGGACGAGGCCGCCGAGGCCCTCGAGTCGCTGGCCCGGGATCGACCGATCGGCGTGACGCTGCACGACGTGCCGCAGCCGGCCGAGGGCACCGAGCGGTGCCTGCGTCGGACGCTGGCCTACCGGCGGATCGCGGCGGCCGCTGGCCTGGTCGTGGTGAGTTCCGAGCACGAGCGCCACCTCTGCGCCGCCGCGGGGATCGCCGTCGACGCCGTCATCCCCCTGCCCGTTCCCGACCTCGGCCGCCCCGGGTCGCTGACGGTCGAGCTCCGACCTGACGAGCGGTCTGTGGGGGTCTTCGGCTTCCTGCACCCCGGCAAGGCGGTCGACCTCGTGGCGGCCGCGGTCGCCGAGCTCGCCACCGCCGGTGACCGTGCGATCACCCTGCGTCTCCTCGGAGTGCCGGCCGAAGGCCACGAGGACTACGTGCGGACCGCGATGGAGACCGTCAGGGCGGCGGGTGGTCGCGCAGAGGTGACCGGGCGTATCGACGACGACGAGCTCGCCCGCGTCCTCGGTGAAGTGACCGTGCCCGTCGCCTTGTTCCGCAACGTGTCGGCGTCGGGCTCGATCAACACCTGGGCCGCCGCCGGCCGCCGTCCTCTCGTCAGCGCCTCGGACTACACCCGCGAGATGGAGCACAGGCGCCCGGGATCCCTGCTGCTCACCGACGCCACCGACCTCCCGGGTGAACTGCGGCGACTGCTCGACGACCCATCCCCGACCCGCGTCGAACCGCCCGAACCCGGTCTCGCGGAGCTGGGCCGCTCGTACCTGCGGGTGTGGGAGCGGTGGTCGGCGTGACCGCTCGATCTGTGGAGGTGGACCGGTGAGCGTGGGCCAGGCGAGCGCGGACACGATGAGCGTTGACGTGGTGATCCCGTACTACCGGGACCAGCGGATGCTCGACCGGATCCTGTCCGCTCTGCGCCGCCAGACCGGCCTCGCCCAGCCACCGCGGGTGATCGTGGCCGACGACGGCTCGCCCACCCCGCCGACCGTCCCGCCGGAGGTCACCGTGGTCAGGCAAGCCGACCTCGGCTTCCGGGCCTCCGCCGCCCGTCACCTGGGGGCCGGGGCCGGGGACGGCGAACTCATTCTGTTCCTCGACGGCGACACCGTCCCCGGGCCCGGCTACGTGGCCACCCTGCTCGCGGCGCTCGATGGGAACCCGGACCTGCTGGTGGTGGGCCGGCGCCGGTACGGGCGGTTCGCCGACCTCGCCGACCCCGACCGCGCCGACCTCGATCCTGCCGAGGTCCTCCCCGACCCGGCGTGGCCCGCCTCGTTCTACGCCGAGACCGAGGACCTCACCCGTGACGAGGGCGGGTGGCGCGCGGGGCTGTGGCGAGGGGTGCTCTCGGCGGTGTTCGGGCTCCACCGACGCCTCTACGACCTGTCCGGGGGGTTCGATCCCGACATCGTCGGCTACGGCGGCGAGGACTGGGACCTGGCCTGGCGCTGCGAGCAGGTCGGCGGCCGACTGCGCCACGTCCCCGACGCCGTGGCCTGGCACGACGGCCCGGACTGGGGCGGGCGCGCGGAGGACGACCCCGACCACCTGGCCCAGAAGAACGCCGAGTCCGCCCGCCTGGCCCCGCTCATCGTCTCCCCGCTCACCCGGCCGGCCGGCGGAATCTTCGAGGTCCCGCTCATCGCGGTTCACCTCCATTCCGGGCACGCGGGGAGCGGGGCCGACGCGGCGACGTGCGCCTCGCTCCTGCGCTGGGCCGACGTGGCGGTGAGCGCCGACCCCGCCAGCCCCGACGCCGCCGAGATCGCCGAACTCTTCGCTGCCGACCCCCGGGTCCGACTCGCCGGGCGCGGCCCGTGGTGGGAAGCGGGGACGCGGGGGGCGGGTCCTCGTCGTCGTCCCGAGGTCCTGGTCGACATCCTCCGTCCCTGCGCGCTCGGGGCGCTCGACCCGGAACGGTTGCGCGCCCTGTGCCCACCCGTGGGAAGCGTCACCGTCGACGACGACGAGGGGCGCGTCCTCGCGACGATCCGCACCTCGCGAGCCCTGGCCCGGGAGCAGCTCTGGGGTGACCGCCCCGGCGCGCCGGCCGCGATCCCGGCGGCGGAGGTGGGGGTCACGACCTTCGGAGCAGACGGCGCGGGGGTGCGGCTCGAGCGGATCCTCGGCGGCTGGTGACCCCGCTGCCGACCTGTGCCTGACCGGCGCCTGACCTGCGCCTGACCTGTGCCTGACCGGCGGGGCCCCGGGGCCGCCCACCCCGCCGCTGCCCCTCCGGTGGCGGCAGGCCCCCCGGGGGGTCACCATCGGAGATCAGGGAAAACCGACTGCGATCGGGAATGCCCAGAGCAGCAGGGACAGCCGGATCGGCCGGCGCGACCGAGGCGAGAGGGGGCCCGTGGACGCCCAGAACGACGACCCGTTGAACATCGCGGTGATCGGACCTTCGCGGTTCCCCATCCGGGAGCCGTACGCCGGTGGCCTCGAGGTGGTGGTGGCCAAGGAGGTGCAGGCCCTGCGCAAGCGTGGGCACAGCGTGACGCTGTTCGCCGCCGCCGGCAGCGAGGGCCACGACCCGAGGTTCCAGTTCACCTCGATGACCGGCGTGTCCGGTTTCGGGGACAGCTTCTACCCGCCGGGCGGCTACGAGGCCGACGCCGGCGAGTTCGACCGGTTGATGGACCACCTGGTCGGTTCCGGGTTCGACGTGGTCCTCAACCACAGCCTGAGCCACGTCCCCCTGATCCGCGCCGCGGACCTGCACGCCCGCATGATCACCACCTTGCACTGCCCGCGGCTCGGCCCGATGCAGGACGCCTTCGACCTGCTCGGCGAGGCGACGGGACAGGTCCAGGCCGTCAGTCGCTCGGTGCTCAGCTCGTGGCGGGTGCCCCAGGGTGCGGAGGTGGTCCCCAACGGAGTGGACACGCGGATCTGGCGGCCACGCGCCACGGCAGCGGCCCCGCCGCGCGCGGTGTGGTGCGGGCGCATAGTGCCGGAGAAGGCGCCGCACCTGGCGGTCGACGCCGCCCTGAGTGCCGGGATGACGCTCGACCTTGCCGGCCGGATCGGCGATGAACACTACATGCGTAGAGTGCTCGCCCCTCGCCTGCGTGACGCGGCGAGCGCGGTCCGCTATCACGGTGCACTCGGGCGCGACGCGCTGGTCCCGCTCGTCGCGGGAGCCTCGGTGGCCCTGGTGACCCCGTGCTGGGAGGAGCCCTTCGGGCTGACCGCCGTCGAGGCGCTGGCCTGCGGAACCCCGGTGGTCGCGCTCGCCCGCGGCGGGATCCGCGAGATCCTCAGCGGGCAGCCCGGCGTGGTGCTGGTCGACCCGGGCCGAGATCCGGCCTCCGCCCTGTCCGCGGCCATCCCCGCGGCTCTGACCCTCGACCGGGTGGCCACAGCGCGCGCCGCCGCCGCCGCCTTCTCCCACGAGCGGCGGATCGACCGTGTCGAAGCGCAGTTGAGAGGGCTTCCGGTCGGAGCCGCCCCGTGATCGGGGTGTACGCGCACCATCACGGGAACGGACACCTCCAGCGTGCGTTCGCCGTGGCCGCCGCCATGGACGATGAGGTCACCATCCTGACCTCCGCAGACGTCGGGGACGGCGTGAACCCGGATCCCGCTCGCATCCGGATCCTGCCGCTGCCCCTGGACCACGACGGACCTGGAGCCGTGGCCGGGACCATCGACCACGTCCTCGAACCGACCGCCGGTGGTCGCCTGCACTGGGCGCCGCTGGGCCAACCGGGCCTGCGGCAGCGGACGGCGATGCTGACCGGATGGATCGACACCCACCGGCCGACCGTGATGTGGACCGACATCTCGGTCGAGGTCACTCTGGCCGCCCGCCTGACCGGCACGCCCGTGGTCTCCACCGTGCTCCCCGGCCGACGCGACGACGCCCCGCACGCACTGGCACATGCCGTGTGCTCGGCGCTGGTCGCCGGCTGGCCTCGCTCGGCGGGGGCGCCCGTGCCGGCCGGGGCCGCCGATCCGCTGATCCCGGTGGGCGGGGTCTCGAGGTTCGCCGGCCGCCACCCGGTTCCGGCGGACAGAGGCCACGGTCGACCTCGCGTACTGCACCTGCGGGGCAGCGGGGGAGAAGGCCGTGACCATCGGTGGGACGCCGTCCGCGAGGAACTCGGCGAGGTGGAGTGGGTGGAACTCGGCGGGCCCGGTGGTCGCTGGATCTCCGACCCGTGGGCCGAGCTGTGCCGGGCCGACGTGGTGATCAGCGCGGCCGGTCAGAGCTCGGTGGCCGACCTCGCCGCCGCCGACGCCCACGTGGTCGCGGTGCCCGAGGAGCGGCCCTTCGCCGAGCAGGACGACACCGCCGCGAAGCTCGAGGGTCTCGGCCACGGAGCCGTCGTCGGTCGTGACTCCTCCGTCGAGGACCGCATCAGCGCGGTACGTCGGACTCTCGAACGGTCGCGGTCGACGCCGGGTGCGGGCTCGGGCCTGCGGGAGGCATGGGAGATCGACGGCGCGGCCGAGCGGTTGGCGGCGGTGCTGGAGACGGTGTCGTCGGACCCGGGAGTCCGTGCACGATGACATTCGATCCCTCACCGTCGTCGGTTGCCGTGGTGACCGTGTGCACCCCGGCGCGGGCCGGGCACCTGCGGTCACAGCGCCGGGCATTGACCGCGCACCTGCCGGGCGCCCACCACGTGGTGGTGCTGCCCGAACGGCCCGGTAGTGCGCAACTGGCGGCCGAACTCGCCGCGGACGGTGCGGACCCACTGGAGGTGCCGGCGGGACGGGACCTGCCGGTGGCCCGCTGCCGGAACACGGGAGGGGACCGGGCGGTGGAGGCCGGCGCCGACCTGGTCATCTTCCTGGACGTGGACTGCATACCCGGCCCGGAGCTGGGCTCACGGTACGCGGAGCTGCCGCCCGACTCGGTGGGGATGGGCCCGGTCACCTACCTGCCGGAAGGCGCCGGCGCACCGGACCCCGCCGAACTGGCTGCCCTCACCGACCCGCACGCGGCGCGGCCATTCCCCGAGCAGGGCCTCCGGCGACTCGAGGCCGACGAGTTCGGGATGTTCTGGTCGCTGTCCTTCGCCCTGCGCGCCGACCTCTGGAAGCGCCTCCGCACGGACTTTGGCGCGTTCGACGAGCAGTACACGGGATACGGCGCGGAGGACACCGACTTCGGTCGCCGACTGCTGTACCGGAGGGTCCCGGTGGTGCTGGTGGCGGGCGCCCACGCCTATCACCGGTGGCATCCGGTGTCCGATCCGCCGGTGGAACACCTGGAGGACCTGCTGCGCAACGGCGCACACTACGCCGAGCGCTGGGGGGAGTGGCCTGCTCCGGGCTGGTTCGACCAGTTCGAGCGGATGGGGCTGGTCCGGCGCCTCGGCGACGGGTGGGAGGCCGTCCCCGCACGCCGGAACGCTGAGGACGGCCGCCCCGGAAACGAGGGCTGAACCCGATGAGAAGAGCGTTCCGCACGCATCGCCCGAGACGCGGGTGTACGGAGCTCTTCTCGATGGGCGGCGGGGCGGGGCGAGCGCCGGGCGGGTAGGTGCGACCTCAGCCCAGGAACGCCTGGTCCGAGAGGGTGGCGCCCTTGATCTTGGTGAACTCGCGCAGCAGATCCTGCACGGTGAGTGAGGACTTTGTCGCGGCGTCCGCCTCGTAGACGATCTGCCCCTCGTGCATCATGATCAGCCGATTGCCCAGCCGGATCGCCTGCTCCATGTTGTGCGTGACCATGAGCGTGGTGAGCCCGCCGGTGTCGACGATCCGCTGGGTGAGCGTGGTGACCAGCTCGGCGCGCTGCGGGTCGAGCGCCGCGGTGTGCTCGTCGAGCAACATGATCCGCGGTTGGGTGAACCCGGCCATGAGCAGTGAGAGCGCCTGTCGCTGACCGCCCGAGAGCAGCCCGACCTTGGCGGTGAGCCGGTCCTCGAGTCCCAGCTCGAGCATGGAGAGCTGCTCGACGAACTGCACCCGACGCTTCTTCCCGAGGCCCGGCCCCAGCCCCCGCCGCCGCCCTCGCAGGAACGCGAGCGACAGGTTCTCCTCGATGGTGAGGTTGGGCGCGGTCCCGGCCAGGGGGTCCTGGAAGACGCGGCCGACGTACTTCGCGCGCCGGTGGTCGGGTAGCCGGGTGACGTTCTTCCCGTCGATCTCGATACTGCCGCCATCGGCGATCAGGCGCCCGGACACGGCGTTGAGCAGAGTTGACTTCCCGGCGCCGTTGGAGCCGATCACGGTGACGAAGTCGCCCTCGGCCAACGTGAGGCTGAGCTGGTGGAGTGCCCTGCGCTCGTTGACGGTGCCCGGGAAGAAGGTCTTGGACACATCGTTGACGGTCAGCATCGTCACGTCTCCTTGGAGCCGGTCGCGGCGGCGTCGGCCGATTCGGGGTCGGTGTCGACGGCGGTCCCGGTGCCCGCCAGCGCACGCTCGTTGGCGGCGACCGGGGTGGTGGGTGTGCGGCCGAACCGCCCGCCTATGGTTCTCCACCTGGGCACGAGTAGCGCGATCACGACGAGAATGGCCGTGATGGCCTTCATGTCGTTGGGGTTCAGACCCACCTCCAGGGCCGCGAAGATGATGAGGCGGTAGAGCACCGCGCCCACGATCACGGCGAACACGGCGAAGAAGAGCCTGCGCTGGCCGAGGATCGCCTGACCCAGGATCACCGAGGCCAGGCCCACCAGGATGAGCCCGACGCCCATGGAGATGTCCGCGAAGCCCTGGTACTGGGCCACCAGTGCGCCGCACATCCCCACCAGCCCGTTGGACAGGGCCAGGGTGAGGGTCTTGGTGAAGTCGGTGGAGACGCCGAACGAGGAGATCATCGGGCCGTTGTCCCCCGTCGCACGGATGGACAGGCCGAGGTTGGTGGTGAGGAACCAGACGACGACGAGGCCGAGCAGCGCCACGGCCGCGGCCAGAATGGCGACGCTCGCCTCCGTGCCCAGGATCCCGGCCTCGCGCATGGGGGTGAAGGCCGTGGTCTGGCGGAGGAGCGGCACGTTGGCGCCGTCCATGATGCGCAGGTTGACCGACCACAGCGCGATCATGGTGAGGATGCCCGCGAGGAGGCCGTCGATCTTGCCCTTGGTGTGCAACAGGCCGGTGACCACTCCGGCGAGGAACCCGGTGACGAAACCCGCGAGGGTCGCGAGCACCGGGTTCCAGCCGGCGAGTATTGCCATCGCCGCGGTGGCGGCGCCGGTGGTGAAGCTGCCGTCGACAGTCAGGTCCGGGAAGTTGAGCACCCGGAAGGTCAGAAAGACCCCGAGTGCCATGACCCCGTAGATGAGGCCTAACTCGACGGCCCCGATCACTTGCGCTCGGCCTCGGCGAGGACGTCCTCGGGGATGGTGACGCCCTGACGCTCGGCGGCGGCCTCGTTGACCACGTAGGTGAACTCGGTCGCGGTCTCGACCGGCATGGTGGCCGGGTCCTCGCCGTCGCGCAGGATGCGCAGCGCCATCTCGCCGGTCTGGCGACCCAGCTCGGTGTAGTCGATACCCAGCGTGGCGACGGCGCCGCCCTCGACGGTGCCCTCCTCCGCGGCGATCACGGGGATCTGCTTGGTCTCGGCGACCTGGACGAGAGAGGCGATACCGGAGACGACCATGTTGTCGGTCGGGACGTAGATCGCGTCGACGTCGCCGAGCGCCTCGACGGCCTGCTGGATCTCGTTGACCGTGGTGACGGTCTGGGTGACGATCTCCAGGTCGAGCGGGCCGGCGGCCTCCTCGGCCTGGTCCACCTGGACCTGCGAGTTGACCTCACCGGAGGCGTAGACGATGCCGACGCGCTCGGCGCCGGGGACGATCTCCTTGAGCAGTTCGAGCTGCTCGTCGATCGGCGCGGCGTCCGAGGTGCCGGTGACGTTGGCGCCCGGCGCCTCCATCGAGTCGACGAGCTCGGCCGAGACCGGGTCCGTGACCGCGGTGAACAGCAGCGGGATGTTGATGATGTTCTGGGCCATCGCCTGGGCGGCCGGGGTCGCCACCGCCAGGGTGAGGTCCAGATCGTCCGCGGCGAACTGCTGGGCGATGGTCAGGGCGGTGGCCTGCTCGCCGTTGGCGTTCTGCTCGTTGAACTCCACCTCGACGCCGGCGTCGGAGAAGGCCTCCTTGAAGCCCGCGGTGGCCGCGTCGAGCGCGGGGTGCTGGACGAGCTGATTGATGCCGATCGAGTAGGACTCGGCGCCGCCGTCGGCGGCGTCATCGTCGGAACCGCCGGTGCAGCCTGCGAGGACGAGCGCCGAGGTGGCCACCAGTCCGGTGAAGAGCGTCGCGCGTGAGAATGCCATGTGCCATGCCTTGTCTACGGTCACGGGTGAGCGTGAGGGGCCGGATGCGTTAACAGTGCTGGCACATGAGGGTACCGGGTCACCCCGACCGCGTAACCCGGGACTCACCTGACAGGTTGCTGATCCGGCTCCGATTCCGCCAGCTCGCGTTTCCAGGTGCGGAAACCCTCCTCGGTGCGGCCCCGCCGCCAGTATCCGGAGATCGAGGCCCGACCGGCGGGGACACCGCGCTCGGAGCGCAGGAAGGGGCGGAGGTGCTTCATCACGGTCTCCGCCTCACCGTGCACGAACACCTGGACGTCACCGTCCGGCCACGGCATCTCCCGCACCGCGGTGACGAGCGGGGCGTCGCCGTCGATCACGCCGTGGCCGACATCGGCCGAGGAGGCGCCGCGGTGCAGCCAGGTGATCTGCACACCCGCCGGAGCGGTGAGAGCCACCTCGTCGTCGTCGTCCCACACCTCCAGGAACACCGCCCCCACGGAGTCCGACGGCAGGGACTCCAGGGCGGCGGAGATCGCGGGGACCGCGGTCTCGTCCCCGGCGAGGAGGTGGAAGTCGGCCTCGGGGTCGGGCCGGTAACCCCCGCCCGGTCCGCGGACGGCGACATCGGTCCCCGGGGTGACGGTCTGAGCCCAGGGTCCGGCGACGCCCTGGTCGCCGTGGACGACGAAGTCGATCCAGATCTCCCGCGCCGCCGGGTCGACCCGGCGCACGGTGTAGGTGCGCACCACGGGGCCGTCCTCGGAGGGGATCTCGAGCTTGACGTAGCTGTCGGTCTCGGAACGGGGGGCGAAGGTGTCGAATCCCGTGCCTCCGAGGACGACCCGCACCATGTGGGCGCTCACGGTCTCGGACCGGAGCACGGTGAGGGTGGTCGGGGTGGGGTTCTTGCGTTCGCGTGCCACGAGGGTCTCCTTTAGTTAGGTAACCCTATCCTGCCAGTCCGGGCCGCGAGCGGCGCGATGCCGGGGTCAGGACGCGCGGAGGAACTCCATGGGGGCCGACACCTCGAAGTGCGCGGTGACCTCCCCGACCAGTCCCCCCTCGAGGCCGGTGTCGGCCACGAGGTCGAGCTTGCGGACCGGCGCGCCCTCGGAGAAGTCGAGGTGCCCGAGCCGGACCCACACGATGTTGGGTCGCCCGGTGTTCTCGAAGACGTACACACCGTCGACGTGGTCGGTGATGGTCCGCCACAGGGTGGTGGAGGCGTTCGGCTGGTCCGGATCCGGCATGCGGAACGGTTGCGACGCGTTGCGCATCACGCTCAGCAACTCCGCGACGGCCCCCGTCCGATCTGCGGGAGCCGGGAGTCGGTCCAGGTAGAAGGCCGCGCGGGCGAACCGCTCGTCGGCGTCCGTACCGCCGGGAAGCGGGCGGTCACCGCCGAAGCCCTCGATCTCGCGGAGCCGCTCGAGTTGCTCGGCGAACGGCGGCGAATTGGTCATCACCGTGTAGGCCCGGTCATGCCAGATGTGGGGTTCGCCGTCGATGTATTCGATGATCGCCGAGTCGCCGCTGCGGTCGTCGAGCGCCAGGTGGACGGTCACGGTCTGGCCGGTGACCGGATCTCCCGAGGTCCGGATCTGGACCCGGGACTGGCGCATCCAGTCCACGGCCTCGGCGACGGTCGCGAAGTTGTCCAGCATGTACTGCACCCACGCGGAGGCGCTCAACGCCGGACGGTCCGGATCGCGCTCGCCGTACTCGGACTCCGCGAGCCACAGCAGATGCCCGGCCAGGCCCGCCTCGTTGATCCCGTCCGTGCTCGCCACGTCATAGGCGGCGGCCACGACGCTGCCGTACGTCGAGGTCCAGCGCAGCGTGTCATCGACCCCGTTGTCGCGGTCGATCCCCCGGGGAAACGCCCACAGGTTGGTCCGCACATCGACCCCGTAGTCCATGGCGCGGCCGGCCAGGACGAGGTCCTCGCCCGGAGACCAGAGCGTTCTCGTGCACATAGGTTGCCTTCCCGCGCCGTTGACCGAAGATGAAGAAAAAGTAGCACTTCGGGCCCGGAGCGGGTCGCGAACACGGAACGGGTGGACGGGATGGGTCGCGCACACGGAACGGGTGGACGGGATGGGTGGCGAACACGGATTACGACGCGAACGGGCGACTAGAGTCCCATCGCGTTCATCCGGGCCGAGATCCTGGCGTCAGTACTCACCACCGGGGCCTCCTTGTCCACCCAGGAGTCCCCGCCGAAGTACATCTGGAAGATCCTCTCCGCCGTGCGGGTCGCGAGCGCCTGGGTCGCCAGGGTGGGGTTGGGTCCGCCGAGCGAGTTGGCCAGCGCCGAGTTGTCGGCGATGAACAACCGCTTGACCCACCGGGCCTCCGCGTTGGCGTCGAGCACCGAGTTCTGGTCGGACTCGCCCATCCGCATCGAGGAGTGCACGTGCAGCAGTAGCGGAGCCCAGTCGAGTCGGTAGACCTTCTTGGCTCCGGCGGCGCGCATGATCTCGGCCGCGCGGTGGACCATGAACTCCCGGTTTTCGAGAGTGCGGCGCGTGCGGTGTCGGAGGGACACGTCGATCTTTGCCGGTGCCCCGTTCTCATCGGCGGGAAAGAGCGACGGGGTGATGCGGTTGCCCGGTTCCACGTGGTCGTCGGTGATGACCAGGAAGTTGAGCAGGTTGTCGATCCCGCCCATCATCAGGTCCTTGAGCTCGTTGCCCACCAGGCGGCCTGCCGGTCCGTCCCAGGGGCCGGTGAATCCGCGGCCGTTGTTGTAGAAGCCACGGGCGCCCGAGTCGGAGAGGGAGAGTGCGAATGCCTGGATCGCCGGGCCCAGCCCGACGTTCTCGATTCCGCCGCGACCGGGGAAGTCCATTCGTGCTGAGGAGTTCGCGCCCTTGGAGTTGCCCGTGTACTCGTCGAAGCTGCCCACCACCCAGTCGAAGAAGTGGTCGGTGTGCCCACGGCCGACCCAGTCGTTGGGATTGGGGAGGCCGCTGTTGAACCACAGTCGCGGGCTCTCGGTGGCGCCGCCGGCGAGGACGACGACCCGTGCGTCCTCGGAGAAGATCTCCCCGGTGGTGTTGTTGCGCCACGTCACCCCCCGGGCCACCGTGTGTGCGCCCTCCTGCTCGTGGCGGATCGACTGCACGAAGCTGTCCGCGATCAACTCGAAGGCCCGACCACCGGGGCGGATCGCGTCGGCGGACAGGCCGAGCGGGACGTAGCTGTTGTCGGTCGAGCGTTTGGCGAACTGGTTCCGCGGCGCCTGCCTGGGCAGGTAGCACCCCTGGAAGCAGTGGCCGCAGAAGGTGCATCCGGTGGCCTGCGGGTAGGCGAGCAGGTCGGAACGGTCGGTCGTGCCGGCGGTGCCTCCGGGTTGGAGGATCGCGTTCTGCTGAGGCCGAAAGGCGTTCCGAGTGATGTTCCTGGAAGTCTGGAGGGGTAGACCGTAGCTCTCGCAACCCCGGAAGGTCAGCGCCTCCTTGGTCCCCATCGCGGCGGTCTCGACGGGGAGTGTGGCCTCGACCCATTCGAGGTAGGGCACGAACTCGTCGTAGGTGAACGGGAAGAGGTGGCCGGTGTCGTATTCGGCCGCGTCGGCCCCGGCGTAGCCGCGGAAGACGCCGGGCATGGGGCGCGGGCTGTTGCCGTAGTAGTGCTGGGTGGTGCCGCCCACCCCGGACAGCTGCCAGGTGAACAGGTTGGTGGTCCATTCGCGGAACCACGCCGGCTTTGAGCGGTCCTCGGGGCCGAAGCGGAGGAAACCGTTGTTCGGGTTGTTGGCGTCGTTCTCCGCGTGGGACCACTGGTTCTCCGGATCGGCCTGGCGGGGGCCGCCCTCCAGTACGAGGACGTCCAGCCCGCGTCCCGCCAGTTCCGCGGCGACCACCGGGCCGCCGCCTCCTGCGCCGATGACGATGACGTCACGCATCCGCCGGCACCTCCGTTCGATTCTGGTAGTAGCCGATGAACTCGTCGTGACCGTCGACCAGGCCGTTCGGTCGGTACCCGGTGAGGTCCCAGGGGACCGGACGTGGGTCGACCGTCCTGGTCGCGGGGTTGTAGTTGTTCTGCTCCGAATACACGCCGAAGGCGGTCCCCTCGAGGAGGATGCCGCCGGCGAAGCGGAGGAATCCCGATGCGGACCCGCGCAGCGGGACCGGCAACGCTCCGTCGATGATCGAGACGAGCTGCGGTACCGGCCCCTCGATCCCCTCGAGGACGCGGAGTTTGTCGGTCAGGGAGAGTCGTGAGAACGGGGAGCCCAGCGGTCCGACGATCGATTGTGGGGCGGCGAGCAACGCGCCCGTGTTGAGCAGGAGCGCCACGGGGAGGGAGAGCGGGAGCACCCGATCGCTGTAGACGTAACCGAGCACCTGGTCGATCCGGCGGCCGTCGGGCTCGCTCAGTCCCAGGAAGGGCGCCGTCTGGATCCCCATGTCGGAGAGTGCCTGGGCTATCCCCAGGGCGAGCGGGCGGGCGAGTTGGTCGCCCATGCCCAGGTAGTTGTCGAAGAGGTCCTTCATGAACTCGCCGCCACCGCCCTCGATGGGACCGGGGTCGGTACGTGGGGTGCCCTGTTGCCGTGACCACTCGTCCGGGCCGGGCATGACCATCACGCACAGGCCCCGCATCGTGTCGAGGGAGAACGCCTCGACCGCGTCGAGGACGGCGCTGCCGGTTTGCGCGTTCGCGCGACCCACCGGTCCCAGCGAGTTACCCAGGGTTCCCGGCAGGGCGACGCCCGCGCCGACGAAAGTTCCGAATAGCGACGCCCGTGCGAGGAACGCCCTCCGGTTGAAGTGGTCCACGGTCAGGCCTTTCCTTAGGGGAGGAAAGCAACCGAAACTGTGTGATTTTGATCATGCTACCGCAACGAGAGGCTTTTCTTATCCTTCGTTGTGGTGTATGTCGGCCCGTCCGGTGTACGGCAGCAGGCTCGAGGCGTCGCCGAGGTCGTCGCGGCCGATCACCCCCAGACTGCCGTCCTGTTGGAGGATCACCGCGGCCACCTGTTCGAGGGATCCCTTCCCGGATTGCCGGGCGGCGGTGTGGACATCCTCCTCGAGGAGGCGGTGGCTCCGCAGGGCCCGGTCCTGGATCCGCCCCTGGTAGTAGAGGAGAACCGGGGGGTTGTCGAGCAGTGCCCGCACCCGCCTCGACTTGGCGCGAGCGGCCGCGAAGACCCACTGGATCCCCACCAGGAGGGCCAGCACGAGCACCGTCTGGGCCAGGGGGACGGAGGTGGCGGTGAGCGTACGGCCGAAGGCTGACCCGATGGTCACGGCGACGATGAAGTCCAGAGGGGTCATCTTGGCCATCGTCCGTGGGCCGGATACGCGGAGGATCAATACGAGGGCGATGAAGCCGCAGACGACCATGACAGCGGAGTGGACGACCGGCTCCCAGCCGTCCCAGATCAATGTGGAGTCCATGCCGCGCATCGTGCGCGCACCTCGGTGAGAGGGCAACCGGCCCCGGCCGAGCACCCTCGACTGCAACGGCTTCGACGGCAACGCCTTCGACAACAACGCCTTCGACGGCAACGCCTCGACGCCAACGCCTTAGACGACGGCGCCTTAGACGACAACGGCCTCGACCGCACGGCCGGAGCCGCGCGGTCGAGGCGGAGGACCGGCCGGTGTCACACCGGACCGGTGTCAGGCCATGCTGACGGCGACCGGTGTGGTCGGCCGGAGCGGGCAGCGCTCCTTGAACCCGAGCATGCAGATCGCCGCGGCTGTGGCCAGGACCGCGACCGTGCCCAGGATGATCGGTGCGGCCGGGAAGGGCAGTTCCTGGGACAGGACGAAGGCGCCCATGAGCAGGACGAAGTATCCGAAACCCTTCCGCAGCGCCTTTTCCGGCACCACGGAGGTGAGCCGGACGCCCACCAGCGAACCGAGGATCGCGGCCGCGGTGACCGCGGCGACGAGCGGCCAGTCCAGGCTGACCGAGGTCAGGTAACCACCCAGCCCGGCGAACGACTTCATGGAGATCACGAGCAGCGAGGTGCCGACCGCGGCGGCCATCGGTAGGCCGGCCAGGAGCACGAGGGCCGGGACCACGAGGAATCCGCCGCCGGCACCCACCAATCCTGTCGCGGCGCCCACCACGAGCCCGTCCAGCAGGATCCGCCACAACGGGTGCTGATGTGTCTGGCTCTCGCCGTCGCGGTCCTTGCGTCCCCGGATCATCGCGCCCGCGGTGGCGATCATCATCACGGCGAAGGCGATCATCAGGAAGGTGCCGGGGATGCGGCCGCCGGCCAGGCCGCCGAGGAACGCGCCGACCATCCCGGCCGCACCGAAGATCAACCCCGTCCGCCACCGGACCCTGCCCTTTCGGGCGTGCCCCACGAGGCTGGCCAGCGAGGTGGCACCGACCACGAACAGGGAGGTCGCGATCGCCTCCTTGGGGTCGAGACCGCCGACGTAGGTCAGCAGCGGGACGACCAGGATGGAACCGCCCCCGCCGAGCAGGCCCAGGGACAGCCCGACCAGGACGGCCAGTGCCACGACGATGATCATGGTGATCTCCATGAGGGTGCCTCTCTCCGGCGGGGGAGCCGGTGTGGGGAATGGGGTGGGTCAGGAGCGGTCGGGGAGCGAGTCCAGGACGGTGCCGAGTTCCGGTTCGGAGGCCGAGCGGTTCCACGGCATCCTGGACAGCGCCGCCGCCATGGCGCAGGAATTGCTCGCGGCCGAGTAGGTCAACCCGGCGCCGATCGCGCCGGCGAGGTAGACGAACTTGGGTGAGACCACCTTCGTGGCGGTGACGCCCGCCAGGACCAGCGACCCCGCGGCCATGCGGACCTGGCGGTCCATGGCCCAGGGGCCGCGTCCGCGGACGACCTCGCCGCCTGCCGACTCGAACGCGGCGATGCCACCGTCGAGCACCGTGACCGAGTCGGGGTGGATCCCGACGGCTTCGAGGCGCTCGTTGGCCTGGCGTGCCCGGTTCCCCGACTGGCAGATGAGGACGACCTGACCCGGTAGGCGGGAGGCGAACTCCTCACCGTGCTCAGCCAGGAGCGGGAGGGGGACGTTGTAGGAGCCGCGGATGTGGACCGAGGAGTACTCGACCGGTGACCGCACGTCGATGACGGTGGGTGGGACGTCGCCGTCCATCGCCTCGCGCAGGTCGGCGGGGGAGATGGTGGGCGCGGTGGTGAGGGTGGAGAGCATGGGTGTGGGGAGGACTTCCTTGTTGATGACAGGGGGACTTGTGACGGCGGGTCGCCGCCGAACCGGGGGCCGGACGGGTGATCCGGCCCCCGGCGTTGGTGGGTCAGGCGTTGGTGGGTCGGTGGTTGGGGGGGTCTGGCGTCGGCGGCCCTGGTCAGACGGTCGCGAGGTGTCGCTCGGACCAGGCGGCGTAGCTGCCCTCGAGCTCGACCACGCGGTAGCCGGCGCGGCGCAGCGCACTGGCCGCGACCGAGTTGCGGACGCCGCTCTGGCAGTACGTCACGATCGGCCCGTCGGCCGGGAGCCGGTCGAGGTTCCACAGCACCCGGCCGCCACTGAGCTGCTCGGATCCCGGGACGTGACCGTCGGCGTGCTCGGTCTTGTTGCGCACGTCCAGGACCATCGCGGCGTCGAAGGAGCCGAGCTCGTCGGGCCGGATCATCTCGGGAGTCGTCATGGGCAGACCCTCGAAGGTGGTCGTGTAGCCGGTGACCGTGTCGATGCCGACCCGCAACAGGTGATCGCGCAGCGTCTCGGCCATCTCGGTGTCCTCGGCCAGGACCACCAGGGGCGTGTCCTCGCGCTCGGGGTCGTAGACCCAGGCGCCGAACGAGGCGGCCTTGTCGATGCCGGGGACGTTGAGCGCCCCGGGCACCGTGCCGGCGTGGACCTGGTCCTGGTCGCGGGTGTCGACGACGACGACCTGACCTGACTCGAGCGCGTCGGCGAGCTCGGCCGTGTCGTACTCGCGTAGCGGGGCCAGCGGGCCGAGCACGGCCGGGCCGTCCCGGTTCTGCCGCTTCATGCGTCCGAAGTAGGCGTGTGCGTCGGGCTGGCCCTCGAGCAGCTCGGAGACGAAGCCCTGTTCGTCGTCCCGCTCGAGGTATGCGCCCCACCAGGCGTAGCGGCGTTCGTAGCCGACGCTGGTCGACGGCAGCGCGCCCAGGGCCTTGCCGCAGGCGCTACCCGAGCCGTGGCCGGGGAAGACCTGGACGTGGTCCGGCAGTGTGAGGAAGGACTTCTTCAGGCTGCGGAAGATGTCCTTGGCGCCTTCGAAACGGGTGTCGATCCCGCCGGCCGCCTCGTCGAGCAGGTCCGGTCGGCCGAGGTCTCCGGAGAAGACGAAGTCGCCGGTCAGCATGTACCCGGGGGTATCGGCGAAGGCGCCGTCGGTGATCAGGAAGGACAGGTGCTCCGGGGTGTGGCCCGGCGTGTGCACCGCCTCGACGGTGATGTTGCCCAGCGTGAGCCGGTCACCGTGGTGCAGCCGCTCGGCCTCGAAGCCGTACTGCCAGTCGTCGCCGCCCTCGCCGGAGACGTAGGCCCGCGCGCCCGTGGCCTCGGCCAGCTCGCGGGTGCCCGAGAGGTAGTCGGCGTGGATATGGGTCTCGGTCACGGCGGTGATGGTCATCCCGTGCTGCGCGGCCAGGTCGAGGTACTGGCGGATGTCGCGACGGGCGTCGACCACGACGGCCTCGCCCTTGGCCTGGCAGCCGATGAAGTAACCGGCCTGGGCCAGGTCCTCGTCGTAGATGCGTTCGAGAAGCATGGGGCTCTCCTTGTCGATCGGGGTTCCCTGCGGTGGGTCTGACACGACAGTACATACCCCGGGGGGTATGCGCAAGACACTGTGGGGGGTATCTGGACGGGACGGTTCTCCGCTCGGTGGGTCGCGGAGGGGGTGGCGTGCGCCACATCTAGTTGCACTGGCTGTGCAATGGTGCAGTTGTCGTGCAAAACTTCGGGGGTTCGCTAACCGCACCTACGCACCAGGAGCCAGCGCATGGCGTCATTCCTCTACCGCATCGGGCGGTCCGCCTATCTGTTCAGATGGCGGTTCATCGCAGCCTGGATGCTGCTGATCGTCGGCGTCGGCACCGCTGCGGCCACGTTGTCCCAGCAGACCAGCACCACCTTCTCGATCCCGGGTCTGGAGTCGATCGAGACCCAGGAGGAGATGCAGGAGAGATTCGCCGGGGCCGGGAACCAGCTCGACGCCCCGACGGGGACCGTCGTCATCCGGGCTCCGGAGGGCAGCACCCTCACCGACCCGGCGGTGACTGAGGACGTCGATTCCTTCCTCGCCGAGGTGCGGGAGCTGGACTTCCTCACGGCGACCGACACCTTGGTCAACCCGGTGGTCGCGGCCGAGGGCATGACGGAGCAGCTCACCGCGGCCAAGGCCGAGCAGGGAATGCCGCCCGAGCAGATCGAGGCGGACATCGCGGCCCTGAGCCCGCTGAGCGCGGATGAGACGACCGGCACGGTCCAGATCCAGTTCGCCGCCGAGACCACCACGGATGTCCAGGCCGAGGACCGTGAGGCCTTCGCGGACGTCGTCGCCGACCACGACGGCGAACTCACGATCGCGTACTCCGGCAACGCCTTCCAGATGACCGAGATCAGCGCCATCGGCGAACTCATCGGCATCGCGGTCGCCGCCGTGATCCTCATCATCACCTTCGGTTCGCTGATCGCCGCGGGCATGCCGCTGCTCACCGGCGTCATCGGGGTCGGGATCGGCATCGGCGGCATCTTCGCCGCCACCTCGTTCACGGACACGATCAACACCATGACGCCGACCCTGGCGTCGATGATCGGTCTCGCCGTGGGCATCGACTACGCGCTGTTCATCGTCTCCCGCTTCCGGACCGAGCTGGTCAAACACATCGGCGGCAACGATCTCGAGCCGGCGGAGCTGGCCGACAAGTTGAAGGAGATCGATTTCCGTCAACGGGCGCACCTCGCCGGACTCGCGGTCGGCAAGGCCGGCTCGGCCGTCGTCTTCGCAGGCCTGACGGTGTTCATCGCGCTCGCCGCGTTGTCGATCATCAATATCCCGTTCCTCACCGCGATGGCGCTGTCCGCGGCGGCCACGGTCGCGATCGCCGTACTCGTCGCGATCACGTTGCTCCCGGCCATCCTCGGTGCCGTCGGCACCAAGGTCTTCGCCGCGCGCGTCCGGGGTGTCAAGGCTCCGGACCCGGAGGACGAGAAGCCGACGATGGGCCTGCAGTGGGTGCGCCGCATCCGCGCACGCCCGGTGATCTTCGCGACCGCGGGTGTCCTGTTGCTCCTGCTGTTGGCGCTGCCGGCGGTGCAGCTGCGGCTGGCCATGCCGTCCGACGGCACGATGGCCCCGGACACCCCGAACCGCATCGCGTACGACATCACGGACGAGGCGTTCGGCCCCGGCCGCAACGCCCCGATGATCGCGCTCGTCGACACCCTCGCGGTTCCCGAGGAGGAGCGTCCGGCGGCGTGGTCCACCGCCGTCGCGGACATCCAGGCCCTCGACGGGGTCGAGAACGCACAGATCATCGAGACCAACGAGGCGGGCGATGCGGCACAGGTGCTCGTCACGCCCGAGTACGGGGCCACGGACGAGCGGGCCTCGGATGTCCTGGAGGAGATCAGGTCCGGCGCGGCGGGCTTCGAGCAGCAGACCGGGGGGACCTACTCCGTCACCGGTGTCACGCCGATCTACGAGGACATCTCCGAGCGGCTCACCGAGGTCCTGCTGCCGTACGTCGGCATCGTGCTCGCCCTCGCGTTCGTCCTGCTGATGCTGGTATTCCGGTCGATCTGGGTGCCGTTGATCGCCGCGCTGGGCTTCGGCCTGTCGGTGGCGGCGACCTTCGGGCTCACCGTCGCGATCTGGCAGGAGGGATGGGGTGGGATCATCTCCGACCCGCAGCCGATCATCAGCTTCCTGCCGATCATGCTCATCGGTATCGTGTTCGGACTCGCCATGGACTACCAGGTCTTCCTCGTGACGAGGATGCGCGAGGGCTGGGTGCACGGCAAGACCGCACACAATGCGGTCGCCAACGGCTTCAAGCACGGAGCCCGGGTGGTGACCGCCGCCGCGTTGATCATGATCAGCGTCTTCGCCGCCTTCATGACGATCGACGAGCAGTTCATCAAGGTGATGGGCTTCGCGTTGGCGGTCGCCGTGCTCTTCGACGCCTTCGTCGTGCGCATGACGATCATCCCGGCGGTGATGTTCCTCCTCGGTGAGCGGGCCTGGGGCCTGCCGCGCTGGCTGGACCGGATCCTGCCCACCGTCGACGTCGAGGGATCAGCCCTCGAGACCTCCGAGGGGTCCGCGCAGCGTGGGCCGGGCTCCGGCACAGACGGTTCCGGCACAGACGGTTCCGGCACAGAAGACGACGGCTCAGAAGACGACGGCAACGCCGCCGCCGCTGCCGGCACCGACCGCGACGCAGCACTCGTCGGCGGCCGGCACTCGACCGACACCGTCGCCGACCAGTCCCCGGGAGCAGGCAGGCACGAGCTGCGGGGCGACTCAGACGGCGGTGGTACCGGGACCCGGACCGATGACTAATCTCCGGGAGCGGAAGAAGGCCGACACCCGCACGCGCCTCTCGGTGGCCGCGGTCGAACTGCTGGTCGCCGAGGGTGCGGAGGGGGCGACGGTCTCGGCCATCGCGGACCGGGCCGGGGTCTCCACCCGCACGTTCCACAACTACTTCGCCCACCGCGAGGACGCGTTCGTGCACTTCCTCCGCGAGCAGGTCGCCGAATGGGTCCGTCGGGTCGACCAGGCGCCGGCGGGGATGTCGCCGCTCGACGTCCTGCGCTCGATCTTCCGGGAGTCCTACGGCCGCTCTCAGGACGACATCGTCGCGGCGGAGAACCTCCTCGTGGTCGGTGAGCAGGTCGTGCTGCTGATGAACACCGAGGAGCGGCCCTGTGCTGAGAGCATCCTCGATCCGCTGTACGAGGCGGTCTGCCGTCGGGCGCCCCACCTGAGTGCGTTCCGGGTCCGCGTGATCATGGACCTGGGGTTGGCGGCAGGGGCGTCGGTGCTCAGACACCAACCGCCCGCGGGGGCGCCGGGCCAGGACGCGGACCACGACCCGACGGCCTTCCTCGACGAGGCCTTCGACCTCCTCGAACGCGGGACCGGGCGGGAGTTCCGGGGCGGTTCGGACAGGGGCGGTTCCGACTAGGGCTGCCGCGTCGGGGGTGCGATGCGGGTCGGGCCGGAGGCGCCGCAGCTGACCACCTCGCCGTCCGCTCCCGGCCGGGCCCCGTGCTCGCGCAGCCGCGGGAGCAGCCGGTCGAGTGGCGGGTTGTGGTGGCCGAGGTGCACGGCCACGACGTCGGTGTGGTCGTCGACGGCCCCGACGGACCGCAGCGACCGGATCACGCGACCGAATCTCCCCAGTCCGAGATGGGCGTCGGAGATGTCCTCGCGGTCGCCCAGGGTCTCCTCGAGGAACACCGCGTCGAATCCGGCCTCCCGCACGGCCGCGAACCATCCGGCGGGCCACGGGCCGGTGTCGGTCGCCCAGAGAACCCGCACGCCGTCGGGGCCGGTCACGTCGTAGAGCACCGCGTCGCCGTCGTCGAACACCCGGTGTCGGGCGGGCAGGACACGCACGTCATAGCCGCCGACGGCGATCCGGTCCCCGGCCGCGACCGGCACGAATCGCACCGGGTCCCCGGGGCCGACCCAGGGCCTGCACACCTCGAGCGCGCCGGGAGGGCCAACCACCTCGAGCTCGTCGGTCCCCTCGACCCAGGAGCGGGAGAGCAGGGCCTGGGGGCCGAGGTGGTCGGAGTGGGCGTGGGTGATGAGCAGATGTCTGACCCCCGCGAGCGTCCGGCCATGACGTAGCGCGGCACCCGGAACCTCGGGCCCGCAGTCGATCAGCAGCTCGTCGTCGACCAGTGCGGCGGTCTGGCCGCGCACCTCCCCGCGCCGCAAAGCGTCGAGGCAGGAGCCGCAGCGGCAGAACGGGTTGGGCCACCCGTCGGCGGCGCCGGTGCCCAGCAGCACGATCTCCATCAGGCATTCGCTCCCGGCATCAGGCCGACGCTCCGGGCTCGCGCAGTGGCAGGACGGCGCGGCCGTCGCGGCGGTCGAGGACCTCGACGCGGGCGTCGTACACCTCGGCCACCCGTTCCACGGTCAGCACCTCCTCGGGGGCGCCGTCGGCGACGATACGACCGCCGTCCAGGAGGACCAGTCGCTCGCCGTAGTGCGCGGCGGAGGTGAGGTCGTGCATGGCGGCCACGACGGTGATCCCGCTCTCGCGACGCATCGAGTCGACCAGGTCGAGAACCTGCTGCTGGTGCCCGATGTCGAGAGCGCTCGTCGGTTCGTCCAGCAACAACACGCGGGGTTCCTGTGCCAGTGCCCGGCCCAGGACCACCCGCTGGAGCTCGCCCCCGGACAGCGTGGTGGCGATGCGCGGAGCCAGGTCGTGCAGTGCGAGGCGGTCGATCACGCTCTCGACGACCTGGTGGTCGTGGGGCGACTCGGTGCCGAACCTGGGGATGTGGGGGGTGCGGCCCAGGCTGATCAGCTCCCGCGCGCTCACGCCCTCCGGGACCACCGGGCGCTGCGGCATCAACGCCACGGTCCGGGCCACCTTCCGGCGCCCGGCCCGGCGGGGTGCCAGCCCCATGACCTCCACCTCCCCGCGGGACGGGACGAGCCCGGCCAGCGCGTAGAGCAGGGTGGTCTTGCCCGAACCGTTCGGTCCGACGAGGGAGATCCACGCCCCGGTCGGCACGTCCAGGTCGATCCCGTGGAGAACGGGGACGGCGTCGCGGGCCACGTGGAGCCCGCGGCAGGACAGGGCCGTGGGCGTCGTCGGAGCGGTGGTCATATGAGTCCCCTGCTCCGCCGCAGGACGAACAGGAAGAACGGGGCGCCGATCGCGGCGGTCACCACTCCGATCGGCAGCTCGGCGGGGCTCATCGCGGTGCGGGCAACGATGTCGGCGAGGATCAGGAAACTCGCCCCCACCAGCAGCGACAGCGGTAGGAGTAGTCGGTGGCCCGGGCCGATCACCATCCGCACGGCGTGGGGGATCACGATGCCGACGAACCCGATCAGGCCGCTCACGGACACGACCGCGGCGGTGCCCAGCGTGGCGACGCTGATCAACACCAGTCGCACCCGGGCCGGGGCGATGCCGAGGGTGGAGGCCTCGACGTCGCCCACGGCCATCACGTCCAGGGTGCGCCGGAACAGCGCGATCACCGCGACCGAGACGATGACGTACGGCAGCACGGTCCGCACCTCGGACCAACCGCTGGTCGTGAGTCGGCCGAGCATCCACGAGTACACCTGCCTCAGGGTCTCGTCGTTGCGCTGCATGAAGAAGGTCTGGATGGCGCTGGCGAACGCGGCGACGGCGACACCGGCGAGGATGATCACGACCTCCGTCCGCCCGCCGCCGACGCTGCGGCCGAGAGCGTAGGTGGCCATCACCGCGATCATGCCGCCGACGAAGGCCGCGGGGGGCACCAGTGCCGAACCCATGACCCCGCCCACGACGATCGCCAGCGTCGCGCCCAGCCCGGCGCCACTGGACACCCCCAGGAGGTAGGGGTCGGCGAGCGGGTTGCGGAACACGCCCTGGTAGGTCGCACCGGCGAGCGCCAGCATCGCGCCGACTATCCCGCCGAGCACGACCCGCGGGATCCGGATCTCCCACAGGATCACCTGCTGGCGCGGCGAGAACCCCGACTCGACGTGCACGAAGGGCAGCCGGCCGACCAGCTCGAGCAGGACCCCGCCCGGGGTGAGCCCGGCCGGTCCGACCAGCGTGCCCGCCAGCAGCGCCACGAGGAACAGCAGTGTCGCTCCGCCCAACACCAGGGCGTGGCGGGGCGACGCACGGATCACGAGGCAGGTTCCCTCTCGGGCTGTGGGTCGTTCACCGGCAGTGTCGAGACGATCCCGGCCACCTCGCGCATGAAGTCCACCACGCGCGGGCCCCACCGGCTGGCCAGGTCCTCATCGACCACGAAGACGCGGTCCTGCCTGACCGCACTGAGCTCGCCCCACCCGGGGCGCTCGGCCACGACCTCCGGCGTGATTCCGCAGCACTGGCCGTCGGCGAGCATCACCAGGTCCGGGTCCGCCTCGAGGATCAGCTCCTCGGACAGCTGCGGGTAGGTGTCGTCACCGGTCGCGATGGAGGTCATCCCGAGCAGCGAGTACACCTCGCCGATGTAGGTGTCGTCGGTGACGGTGTAGAAGGTGTCGTCGAGCTCGTGGAAGTAGGTCAGCGGGGTCTCGCGCTCCGGGACCGATGCCACGATCTCGTCGATCTCGGCCCGCATCCGCGAGACGAGTTCGGCGGCCTCGCCGATCGTCCCGGTGGCCGCGCCGACCTGTTCGAGCTGCGTGTACGTGTCGTCCAGGGTCTGGGCGGCGGGGAGCAGCAGGACCTCGACCCCGGACCGCTCGAGACCGGACACGATGTCGCCGGTGTCGTCCGTGGCCACGACCAGGTCCGGTTGGTAGCCCAGGATCGCCTCGAGGTTCGGGGTGTAGCCCGACAGGTCGGTGACCGGGGCGTCTTCCGGGAAGTCCGAGCGCTCGTCCACCGCGATCACCCGGTCGCCGGCGCCCACGGCGTACAGCATCTCGGTGGTGGTGGGGCTGAGCGAGATGATCGCCCGCGGCTCGCCGGAGGCGGCGACATCGGTGCCGTCGGCCCGGTCGGCTCCCTGGTCGGAGGTTCCGGAACACGCCGAGGCGACGAGGGCGACGGCGGCGAGGCCGGCGACGAGCAGGGAACGGGATCCGGGCATCGTGCGGACTCGTGGACGGTGCATGACATCCTCCTGGGGTCGCCAGGACGAGAGCAGCACGGCTGCGACGCGGACGCCGCGGCACGCAACCGTCCTTCGTCCGAGGTCAGTTCGTACGGCGCCGCGGTACCGGCCGACCTGGCTCGCCCGCTCGAGGCGGGATCACAGTTGCTCCGGCAGCGTCGGATTCACACCGACTTCCGCCGGGTACCACGGGTGTCCGGCGCGGGGGCCGGACCATCCGAGAGTAGCCGACCCCAGGGCCGACGGCAGGATGGGCCGTGACCGCCCGGAGACGGGCACGACGGGAAGGACCACGAGATGACGACGACGAACAGTTCGGGCGAAGGGCCTTCGGCCGGGGATCTGCGGTCGCAGGGTTTTGCGACCAGGCGTGAGGTGATGAGCGACGCCTTCGTGGACCGCGCGATGGGTCGGGCCGAGGGCACGGCCTCCGAGGCCATCCAATACGTGGTCACCGAGAACGTGTGGGGCAACATCTGGAACCGCCCGGGGCTCGGCCGGAGGGACCGGAGTCTGCTGAACATCGGCATGCTGGTGGCGTTGCGGGCGAACGCCGAGCTGGCCGGGCACGTGCGCGGCGGCCTGACCAACGGCCTCACCCGCGAGGAGATCACCGAGGCGGTCATCCATGCCTCGGGGTACTGCGGAGCTCCCGCCGCCCTCTCGGCCATGAAGACGGTCCAGGAGATCTTCGACGCCCTGGACGAAGGGTAGGGTCGCGTCCAGAAGTGACCCCCGACACCCCCTGAGTGAGGAGCCCCTCGCATGCGCAGCACCATGCAGCCGGAACAGCTGAACATCAGCACGATCCTGCAGTTCGGCGCGACCGTCCACTCCGACGCCGTCGTCACCACCTGGACCGATCAGGGCCCACGCAAGATCTCGTTCGGGGAGCTCGGCAAGCGTGCCGCGCAGCTCGCCCACGCGCTGCGGACCCTGGGGATCGACGACGACCAGCGCGTCGCGACGTTCCAGTGGAACAACTCCGAGCACATGGAGGCGTACCTGGCGATCCCCTCGATGGGCGCGGTGCTCCACCCCCTGAACATCCGGCTGTTCCCGGACCAGCTCGAGTTCGTGGCCAACCACGCCGAGGACAAGGTCGTGATCGTCGATCCGAGCCTGATCCCGCTCTTCCAGCCGCTCCTGCCCCGGTTCTCGACGGTCGAGCACGTGATCGTCACCGGTGGCGGCGCCGCCGGTCTCGAGGCCCCCGAGGGTGTGCAGGTCCACGACTACGAGGAGCTCCTCGCCGGCCAGCCGACGGAGTTCGACTGGCCCGAGGTGGACGAGAACGCGGGCGCGGCCATGTGCTACACCTCGGGCACCACCGGTGACCCGAAGGGTGTCGTCTACTCGCACCGGTCGATCTACCTGCACTCGATGCAGGTGTGCATGTCGGACGGCATGGACATCTCGCTCGACGACAACGTGCTGGCGATCGTTCCGATGTTCCACGCCATGTCGTGGGGCCTGCCGTACGCGTCGTTCCTGGTGGGCGCGTCCCTGCTCATGCCGGATCGCTTCCTGCAGCCCGAGCCACTGGCCGCGATGATCGCCTCCGAGCGGCCGACCCTGGCCGCCGCCGTTCCCACGATCTGGCAGGCCGTGGACGCGTACAGCGTCGATCACCCCATCGACATGTCGAGCTTCCGTGCCGTTGTCGTGGGCGGCAGCTCCTGCCCGCCCGCACTCATCCGAAAGTTCCGGGACAACTACGGGATCAACATCATCCACGCGTGGGGCATGACGGAGACCTCGCCTATCGGCACGCTGTCGCGGCCGAAGGCGGACCTGCCGGAGGAGAAGCAGTTCGACCTGCGCACCACGCAGGGCCGGTTCATCGCCGGGGTCAAGGCCCGGATCGTCGACGACGCCGGCCAGGAAATGCCCTGGGACGGCGAGTCCGTGGGTGAGCTCCAGGTGCGTGGCCCCTGGATCACGGGCAGCTACTACAAGGTCGACAACTCGGACCAGTTCGACGACGGCTGGCTGCGCACCGGCGATGTCGGCTACGTCCGCCCCGAGGCGTTCCTGCAGCTCACCGACCGTGCCAAGGACATCATCAAGTCCGGCGGCGAGTGGATCTCCTCCGTGGAGGTCGAGAACTACCTCCTCGAGCACCCGGCCGTGGCCGAGGCGGCCGTGATCGGCATCCCCGACCCCAAGTGGGACGAGCGCCCGCTGGCCACCATCGTGGTCAAGGAGGGCGTGAACGACCCTGACGTCGAGGAGCTGCGGGCGCACCTCGAGACCAGGATGGCCAAGTGGCAGGTGCCCGAGAAGTTCGCGTTCGTCGACGAGATCCCCAAGACCAGCGTCGGCAAGCTCGACAAGAAGCGCATCCGCGTCTCGCACTCCGACGGCGAGCTCACCGTGGTCAACGCCCTGGAGAAGTAGCCCCCGGGCGGGCCGCCCCGCCATCGTCAAGAGCGTTCCGCGCACATCGCCCGAGAGGCAGGTGTGCGGGACGCTCTTCTCGTTGGATCGGGGTCGGTCGCGCGCGGGTCGGGCGCGGTGCGGGAATCGGGCGCGGTGCGGGCATCAGGCGCGGCGCGGGGATCGGGCGCGGTGCGGGGGTCGGCTCAGCCGGCGCGGACCGGGCTGAGGGGTCGGAGCTCCACCGGGAGTCCGTCCCCGGGGAACGGCAGCGAGTCGTTCTTCATGGGCGGGGTGTAGTCGAGCGGCACCGACCACTCGAAGTGGCGGAGCAGCGCGCTGAGGACGAGCTTGGACTCCAGGTTCGCGAAGATCATGCCGAGGCACTTGTGGACCCCGCCGCCGAACGGCTCCCACGCGTAGCGGTGCGACTTGTCCTCGCGTCTGCCCTCGGTGAACCGCTCGGGGTCGAAGAGCTCCGGGTCGGTCCAGTACTCGGGCATGTGGTGCGACATCAGCAGCATCACCGAGACGAGCCGACCTGCCGGGATCTTGACCCCCAGCACCTCGGTGTCCTTGACCGCCCTGCGGGCCAGCACCGGTACCGGAGGATGCAGCCGCAGCGCTTCCTTCATCACCAGGTCCAGATCGGTGAGCCCCTCCAACTCGGCGAGGGTCGGCGAGGGGCCCAGCTCCAGACACTGCCGCCGGCACCGCTCCTGCCATTCACGATCGCGGCCGAGCTCGTAGACCATCGAGGTCACGGTGCTCGTGGTGGTGTCGTGCGCGGCCATCAGCAGGAAGATCATCTGGTTGATGATGTCGTCGTCGTCGATCCCGCCGGAGGCGTCGGCCACCTGACACAGGGCGGAGAACAGGTCCTCGCCGGGGTTCGCGCGGCGGGCGGGCAGATGGCGGCGGAGGAACTCCTCCAACAACCGCCGACCGCGGGTGGCGCGACCCCACTTGGTGAACGGCAGCGGTGCCGTGGAGCGGATGTACCCGTTGGCGGCCTGCACGCAGTCCACGAACGCGGTGTTGACCCGCTCGATCTCCCCGGGACGGGCGTACTCGGCCCCGCCCATGAACACCTCTGTGGCCAAGTCGAGCGTGTGCGACTTGAGTGCGGGATAGATCTCGAACGCACTATCCGGGGTCCAGCCCGAGATCCCGCTCTCGACCAGCGGAGCCAGGGTGCGGGCGTACCCCTCGAGCCGGGGGCGGGTGAACGCCTCCTGCATGAGGTGCCGGTAGTGGTGGTGTTCGGCGAAGTCCAGGAGCATCAGGCCGCGATCGAAAAACGGCCCCACGAGGTATCCCCAGCCGGGGCCGTTGGCGAACGCCTTGTCGGCGTTCTGGAGGGCGATCTGGCACGCGTCGGGGCCGAGCAGGGCGGTCCAGGTGGCGCCGAGGAAGCTCAGCTCGGAGACCGGTCCGTGGTCGCGGTATCGACGGGTCATGGTCGCCAGTGGGTTGTCGACGTACTCGAGGGTCCCGCCCAGGATCGGCAGGTGGGAGCGGAGGGGGGCCGGGCCCGGTCGGTAGACCGGGTCGCGCGGATCACCATCGATTGACATTCTGAACCTCTTTGTCGGGTCCCTCCAGTCTGTGACTCCCCTCACAGGATTGTCAGCCGAATAGCGAAACTGACGGTGTCGTTTCTCCGGGAATTGGGAGTCGGGAACCGGGTGTCGGGATCAGGCCGCGGACTACGAGCGTCGATCGCCGACCGCCGGGATCAGGCCCGGGCGACGAGCGCGGCGATGTCCACGCCGTCGGGGAGTGCGCCGTACTCGGCTGAGCGGTCGTCGCCGAGCCTGGCCAGACAGAACGCCTCGGCGACCGCCGCCGGGGCGTGCGCGAGCAGGACAGCGCCCTGCTGGGCGAGGGCCATGGCCTCGACGAGTCGCCGTGCGATCGCGGGTGCCGCGGCGGGGTCGGACGCCGCGCGCCCGATCAGTCCGCGGACCCGCTCGACGTGCCGGTCGAACAGTTCGTGGGTGCCCAACTGGGCGGAGAGTTCCGCGTCGAACGCGGCCACCGACTCCGGTTCGCGAGCCATCGCGCGCAGGACGTCGAGCGCGATGACGTTGCCCGATCCCTCCCATACCGCCAGCACCGGCTGCTCGCGGTAGCGGCGGGCCAGGGGGAACGCCTCGGTGTACCCGTTGCCGCCCAGGCACTCCAGCGACTCGTAGGCGTGGTTGGGCCCGCGCTTGCAGGTCCAGTACTTGGCGACCGCGGTCGCCAGCCGGCGGTACGCGGTCGACTCGTCGTCGTACGCGGCGGCGAGTCGGGTGGCGGTCCAGGTGGCGGCCTCCGCCTCGAGCTGCAGGTCCGCGAGGACGGCGGCCATGGCCGGTTGGTCCACCAAGGTCGCGCCGAACGCGGCCCTGTGACGGGCGTGCCACGCGGCCTCGGCCACGCCCTGGCGCATTCCCGCCGTCGCGCCCAGCACGCAGTCCAGGCGGGTGCGGCCGACCATCTCGATGATCGTGCGCACCCCGCGGCCGGGCTCGCCGACCATCCAGCCCAGGGTGCCGTCGAACTCCACCTCGGACGAGGCGTTGGACTTGTTGCCGAGCTTGTCCTTGAGGCGCTGGACCAGGAAGGGGTTGCGCTCGCCGCCCGGTAGGACGCGTGGGACGAGGTAGCAGCTCAGACCCTCGGGCGCCTGCGCCAGCACCAGGAAGGCGTCCGACTGCGGGGCCGAGCAGAACCACTTGTGTCCGCGCAGCATGTGCAGGCCGTCGCCGACCGGGGTGGCCGTGGTGGTGTTGGCCCGGACGTCCGAGCCTCCCTGCTTCTCGGTCATGGCCATGCCGAACAGCACGCCCGACTTGGTGGCGGGGTCCCGCAGCTGGGGATCGTAGGCGGTGGACATCAGTGCCGGCTCCCACTCCGTGGCCAGTTCGGGACTGAGCCGCAGGGAGGGCACGACGGCGTGCGTCATGGACAGGGGGCAACCGTGACCCGCCTCGATCTGCGAGACCAGCATGAAGCCGGCCGCCCGCTCCACGTTTGCGCCGGGGCCCGGATCGGCCCAGGCCGAGGTGTGCAGTCCGTGGGAGACCGAGTACTCCATGATCCGGTGATAGGAGGGGTGGAACTCGATCTCGTCCACCCGGTTGCCCCACCGATCGTGCGCGTGGTGCACCGGGGTCAGGGTGTTGGCCAACTCCGCGTCGTGTTGGTACCGCTCTGTGCCCACGTGCCGGCCGATCTCGTGGAATCGGTCGGTCGCCGCTCCGGGAGCGAAGACGCCCACGGCCTCCCGGAGCGCGGGATTGAGGGCGTACTCGTCCACGTCCACACGCGGCGGCGCCTGGTTGAGGACCTCATGGGTGGTGTGGTTGCGCGTCGTCGACATGTCCGGATTCTCTCTGTGGGGGTTCCCTCTACGGGGTCGAGTGCGTCAGGACTTGAAGTACATCAACTGGTGGCTCGTGGCGAGGAGCGTTCCGTCCCGGCCCCACAGGCGAGCGGACTCATCGTGATAATTACCGTGGAACCGGTGGGCGTGGACGCTGCCCAGGATGAAGTCGGTCCCCTGAGCGGCGATCTCGTCCGCGGTGGCCAGGTAGTGGATCGTCAACGTGACCGTGCCCGCGGGGACCGGCCTGCCGAGCCGGAGGAACGACCTCGGGAAGAACGAATCGCACATCGCCGTGAGTGCGACGTGGTCGAGGGTGCGGGGCGGGGTGTCGCGGATCCACATCGTCGTCGTCGAATCCTGGCTCGTCTCCCCGTCCTCGACCGACTGCCACGCCCCCGTCACGAACCGCATGTCGTAGTTGTCCACCCACCTGACCCCGCGGTCCGCCGCGGCAGGGGACAGGTCCTCCGGCGCCGGGACCTCGGGCGGACCGGCCTCGGTCTCGGACCACGTCTCGCGGCGCAGCGCGGTGATCGCGGTGGCGGTGGTGACCACCTGATCGCCCTGACGCATCTCGAGCCACCAGTGTTGATTGGAGCGGTTGGTGCGGGTCGGTCGCACCTCGATCTCGAACTCCCCCTCGGCCACCGGGCCCGCGTAGTTCAGCGTCAGCGCCAGCGGGTCACCGTGTCGCTCCGGGTGTTGCAGGATCGCCTGCAACATCGTCGCCGCGGTCGTCCCGCCGAACGGGCCGACCATGTTCGCCCACGCGTCCACGGTGCGGCCGCGGACCAGGTTCTCGCCGGCGAGCTCGAGGGCGACGGCCTGATCCAGTGGGTGTGCGGGGCTGCTCTGACCGGTCACGGCACTCTCCTGATCGGGCGACGTGAGGGGTGCGTCGCCGAGTGGTCCCACCGTACCCAGGGGGCGGCGAGGGGCAGCCGTAACTCCCGGTGGCCACCTTGTGTGAGCCATGTCACCATTGGGATGTTGGGAATTCGTCAGGAGAGGGCGATCACGATGTCCGGAACCGTCAGAACACTCACCGCTACAACCCTGACCGCCGGGGTACTCGTAGCTGTCTCGCCCGTTGCGTCGGCGGTCAACACCGACTCCCTCATGTCGCCGCCAGCCGGTTGTGCCGTGGACGTTCAGCGGATCGCCGCACAGACCCCAGGGCCCTTCCCCGGGGTCGGGTGGACGGTCGGGCAGAGCGGGAACCTCTGCGGTGAGCTCGGATACTTGTTCCTCGAGACCGCGGGCGGGACGGGGTCCTCGCCGACCAGAATGGTGCTATTCCACCGCGGGGTAGAGGTCGCGACGCAGCCCGGGGCCACGCCGCGAGTCCTGCTGGGGCAACACAGCAATTTCCACGTGGAACTGCGAATCCAGCAGGAGCCGGCGGCGGGTCAACCGAACGCGGCGGCGGGGTACGCCTCCACCATCTACGTGTGGAATCCCTTCGCTGGCGCGGGCGACGCCACCCCGATCGGACCGCTGCCTCCGGGGATAACCCTCTAGCGCGGGCGGGGGGGTGACGACGTGAGCGGGACGAACGCGCGGGACGGGCCGAGCGGTCCGGACAGCGGTGGGGGAGCCGGTCGATCGTGGGTCTACCCCGCCCTCGCGGGGGCTGTGGCGGTCGGGGCCCTCGTCGTCGCCACCACTGTCGTTCTGATGCGAGCACACGACGACCCCCCCTCAGGCCGCGGTGGCGACCCCGACCAGCCAGAACACCACCGCGGCCTTGACCGGGACCCCGCCGACCGCGACCACCGCTGCGCCGGAACCCCCGGCCATCGTGGGACCAGCGGCGGTGTGTGACGCCGGGGTGATCAATACCGACCTGGGGTACCCGGGCAGCGGAGCGCGCGTCCTCGACTGCGGTGGGGGCTGGGCGGTCATGGCCGGCGAGATCTCGGGGGACCCGTTCTGGGCGGTGTTCCGGAACGGTCGATGGCGGCCCGCCGACGGAGTCTCGACCTACACCATGACCTGCCCGGACGAGGCGATAGCGATGGGCGCGCCCGCGTGGATGGCGCGCGAGTATCTGGTCACCTGTCGCACCTCGGACTGGTCTGCAGAACCATCGGGTCCACGGCAGCTGACGCCGACCCGGTCGACGTCGACCCGGCTGACGGCAACCCTGCCTGAGACGACCCTGCCTGTGACGACCCTGCCGACAACTGCCCGGACGTCGACAACCCGAGCGCCGTCGTCGGCACCGACCTCTGTGCCCGGAACCTCGCAGACGCCGACGGGGGTTCCGGCCGGCACCTCGGCGTCGACGGGGGGTTCAGCGGCCGCCGTGTGGACCCGAGGACGACCCCGACCAGGAGACCAGGGGACTCAACCGCGGTCCATGAACTCCTCGAGCGCCGCCCACGTCTGATCGGGCGCCTCCTCCACGAGGTAGTGCCCGGCATCGATCGCGTGACCCTCGGCCCGGGGGAGCCGGCCGCGCCAGACCTCGAGCGGGTCCACCTCCGCGCCCACCTTCCCCCGGGATCCCCACAGTATGAGCGCGGGCAGGTCCGGCCGGAGGTCCCGATCCGCCTCGTCGTGCTCGATGTCCACGGTCGCGCCCGCCTGGTAGTCGCCGCAGATGGCGTGGATGACGCCGGGTCGACGGATGGCCTGCTCGTACTCGGCCAGGGCCTCCGGGTGAAACGCCTCCAGCGGTGAGTAGAGGCCGGCGAGCGCCGAGTGGAGGAAACGCACCGGGTCGCCGGCGATCATGGGCTCGGCGATCTCGGGCCGGGCCAGGAAACCCCAGTGGTAGTACGCGCGGGTCATCTCCGGTGACATCAGTCGCCACACCTCGGTGGTGGGCAGGATGTCGAGCAGGGCCACGCGGTCGACCAGCCCGGGCCGGTCGAGCACCAGCCGATGCGCGGTGCGGGCGCCCCGGTCGTGGCCGATGACGATCGCCTTGTCGTCGTCGCCCTCAACAGCGACTCTCTCGATCAGTCCGGCGACGTCGGCGGCCATGGCGCGGAAGGAGAAATCGTCGTCGAAGCACTCCGATTCCCCGTATCCGCGCAGGTCAGGAACGGCAACGGTGTACCGGGTGGCCAGCTTCGCCGCAAACCGGTGCCACATCGCTCCGGTCTGCGGGTACCCGTGCAGCAGCACTACCAGCGGTCCCGATCCGCCGACCCGCACCCGGATCCGGGCGCCGGCGGTCTCGATCGCCCGGGAGCGAAAGCCGGGAAAGAGGTCGATCGCGTCGAGCACCGGGTCTCCTTGGGCCGAAAGGGGGTCGCCAGAGCGACGCTAACAGGCACAATCGGGCCATGCACCAGTCCCCACGCGCGACATTTGTAGAGCTGACCCAGGGCAAGCCCTTCCCGCCGATGTCCGGCCGCGCGGCCCCCGACCTGGCGGCCGCCGGGTTCAGCGAGTCGGAGTGGGCCGTGTCCGGCGAGGCCGTCTCCTATGACCCGGTGGCGACCCCGGGCGACGGTCGCTTCGAGCTCACCGAGGCCGATTCCGCGCCGTTCGCGACCCGCGTGTTGGTGCGACGGCCGGAGCCGGACTCATTCAGCGGCGTGGTGCTGGTGGAGTGGCTCAATGTCAGTGGGGGCCAGGACGCCGCACCGGATTACACCTATCTCGCCGACGAGATCCTGCGGGCGGGTCACGCCTGGGTCGGGGTGTCGGCGCAGTTCGTCGCGGTCGAGGGCGGAGACGCGGCGGTGGGCCTCGGCGGGCAGACCCAGGGACTCCGAGCCCAGCGGCCCGAGCGCTATGGCGAGCTGCACCACCCCGGCGACGCGTACGCCTACGACATCGTCACGCAGGTGGGCCGGTACGTGCGAGATACGGAGGGCGCCGGGCCCCTGGCGGACCTCCGCGCGCGGACAGTGATCGCGGTGGGCGAGTCGCAGTCGGCGTTCGCGCTGACCTCCTACGTCAACGGCGTCCACCCGCGGGTCGGGGTGTTCGACGCGTTCCTCCTCCACAGCCGTGGAGCCGGATACCTGCCGTTCGACGACCGCGGCCGCGGGAGCGACATCGTCGCGGCGCTCGGTCGAGGGCCGGCGGCACTCCGTGAGGACGTGGGCGCGCCGGTAGTAGTGGTGCAGGCGGAGGGTGACCTGATCGGCAGGATCGCCTCCCTGCCCGCCCGACAGCCCGATTCGGAGTACGTGGTGACCTGGGAGATCGCCGGCCAGGCGCACGCGGACCTCTACCAACTGGGGGAGTTCGCACAATTCGTCGACTGCCACGGCCCGGTCAACAGCGGACAGCAGGTCTTCGTCCTCCGCGCCGCCCTGAGGCACCTGGTGTCCTGGGTCGCCGGGGGTGCGCGCCCGCCGGCCGCCCTGCCGGTGGAAATCGACGACGACGACGGGGTGATCGCCGACGACATGGGCAACGGCCGGGGAGGCGTACGGACCCCGGTCGTGGAGGCCCCGGTCGAACACCTCACCGGTGTGCCCCATCCCGAGGCGCAACCCCTCTGCATGCTCCTCGGGCGGACCGTGGAGCTGCCCGAGCAGGTGCTGCGGGACCGGTGGCCGGGTGAGGGTCAGTCAGGGGGAGAGCATCCGGGGCGCGAGCAGTACCTGGTGGCCTATCGCGAGGCCACAGATCGATTGATCGCCGAGGGGTTCCTCCTGCCCGAGGACCGCGAGGAGATCCTGGCCGACGCCCGCCCGGAGCGCATCACCTGGTGATGTGTCCCCGCCGGCATTCACCGCGTCCGCTTGTCCTCGATGATCTCGGGCGAACCTGCTCGGCGTCGAGGTCCTCGGGCGGGAGCGGGTGCGTCACGGGTTGGCGGGGGCGCGGGTGCCGCGGCGGGGTGCGCGACCGAAGGTGCGGTCGGGGGAGCGCGTGAGCAGTACGACCGCCACGAACAGCGCCTGAGCGGCGACGTAGGTGGCCATGACCGCCAGGTCGCGGTTCGACCAGTCCACGAGCTCGGGCCGGAAGGCGCCCAGGGCGATGAGGCCGTCGGACAGGACGAACATGGCGCCACCGAGGGCGCCGACCCAGCCGTGGCTGGACGCGAGCCACGCGACGGCGAGCAGGAGCAGTCCGTAGACCACCACGGCCGGGGCGAGCATCCCGGCCGCCGGGACCGTCACCGCGAGCAGCGCGACCGCCACCACGATGAGCAGCAGGGTCCACGCGAACGGCGATCGGCCCCGGTCCACGCGGGTGAAGGCGACGATCCACAGCACCTGGGCCGCAGCGAACCCGCCGATCATCGCCAGGAACTGTGCGTCGTGGGGAACGACCTTCGGTAGCGAGTCCCCCACCCAGCTGGCGGCCAGTGCGCCCAGTGCCCAGGGCCAGGCGGGACCGCGGTCGCCCGGCGGGAGGGCCAGCAGCACCACCGCCAGCGCGGGCATGAGCAGGACCTGCGACCACGCTGCCACCGTGTCGGCGCCGGTGACCAGCGCGATCAGGTGCACGAGGGTCACCACGGCGACGGGGGCCAGGCTCAGGGCGCGCATGCGGAGAACGCTATCGCCTGTCATCGCCGGGCGTCCCGGGGTGGGCGGCCTCGTCGTCGTCCCATGACGGCGTGCCAGGTCAAAGCCACCATCACCGCGGCGCAGCACAGCACGCCCACGCCGAATGCCATGGTGATGCCCTCGTCGGTGGAGTAGGTCGAGTCGGACGGGTGCGCGGCGAGCACGGCCGCGGACAGTGCCGCACCCACCGCGCCGCCTACGGTGCGCAGGACCTGGTTGAAGCTCACGGCACTGCCGAGCTGGTCCACGGCCACACTGCGGGCGATGAGCGCGGGCATCGCGGCGTAACCGGAGCCGATCCCCGCACCGAACAGGAACATGCCGGCGGCGAGCGTGAGGAAGTCGCTGTGCGCCAGCCACAGCAGCACCGAAGCAACAGTCATCACGGCCGCGCCGACGGGCAGGAAGACCGCCATGTCCACCCGGCGGGAGAGCGCGCGGACCGCGCGGTTGGCCAGGAAGCTGCCGAGGGAGAGCGGGGCCATCATGAAGCCCGCCCACATCAGGGGAACGGCGAGCCCGAAGCCGGTGTCGGTGGGGGCCTGGGCGACCAGGCTCGCGATCGACAGGCCGATGTACAGGGCGGTGCCCAGCCCGATCGCGGTGGCGTTGGCCAGCAGCACCTCGGGCCGTCGCACCACCCGCAGGTTGATCAGCGGGTACCGGGTCCGCACGCTGTGCACACCCCACGCGGTGAGGGCCACCAGAGCCACCGCGAGCGTCACGAGGGCGCGCGGCGAGACCCAACCCCAGCCCTGGGCCTCGGAGATCCACAGCAGCAGCGTGGCCAGGCCGGTGCCCAGCAGAACCGCCCCGCGCAGGTCGAGGGGTGTACGCGGGGCGAGGGGGTCGGGCCCGGGGGGCACGAACCGCCATACCCCGGCTGCCGCGGTGGCCACGAAGAGCGCGGCGAAGGCGAACGCGGACCGGTGACCGAACCCCGCGGCGAGCAGACCGGTGAGCGGGTAGCCCAGCCCCATGCCCACGGAGACCGTGACGGACAGGGTGGAGATCGCCGGTTGGGACTCGGAGTAGCTCAGGTGCCGGCGGGCCAGGGCGATGGTGATCGGGACGGTCCCGTAGAGCAGGCCCTGCAGTGCCCGGCCGATCAGGAACACGGTGAAGTCCGTGGCCACGGTGGCGATGACCGACCCCGCGAAGATCACCGCCAGCGACGCCAGGAGCAACCGCCTGGTGTGGGGGCCGTCCGCGAGGCGCCCCATGATGGGCGTGGCCACCGCGCCCACCAGCAGGTTGACGGTGAGCATCCACTGGGCGGCGCTGACGGTGATGCCGAACTCGCCTGCCACCGACGGCACCAGCAGCATCCCCAGCGAGCTGACGATCGCGCTGGTGAGCCCCGCGTAGACCAGGGCCTGGAGGAACCAGCGGGGGGCGGGTGCGCGGTCGGTCGTGGTCACCCCGGGCCCTCTGCGTCCAGCCTGTTCAGCAGGGGTACGGCTGCGGCCAGGGTGGCGCGCTCGGACTCGCTGAGACCACCGGTGATCGCGTGGACCAGCCACTCCTGGCCGGCCGAGCGCTCGCTGATCAGGCGTGTGCGGCCGGAGTCGGTGAGCGTGATCAGGACCCGCCGGCCGTCAGCGGGGTCGGGGCTGCGGGAGACCAGGCCCATCTCCTCGAGTTCGCGGACCGCGCCCGCCACCGCCTGATGGCTGATGCGTTCGAGAGCGGCGAGGTCGGTTGCGGTCAGTGCGCCGTGGTGGTCGAGGCGGAACAGGATCCCGGTCTTTCCCATGGACAGCGTCCGGTGTGCGTGGAACCGCCGCCACAGCGGGCGCAGGGCCTCGCGCAGGTCGGTGGCCAGCACACTCGGGTCGGTCGGGTCGCTCACCTGAACGATTCTACAAGGTAGTTGCGCAAGTTAACTGCGGGATGCTCTTCTCGACGCGCAGGGGTCGGGCGGCTCAGTACGTCCCGCAGTTGACTGGCGCCGGGAGGCCGTCGATCCGGTCGGCCAGGTACTGCACCGTCCCGCCGAGTCCGGAGAGCATCGGCACCGCGTGGTTGATGACCAGACCGGTGGCCACCGGCGGGGTGTGGTCGATCACCATGTCGACGGCCGCACCCTGCGCGCACCAGTCGCGGCCGAGCCGCTGCGACTGGTGACCGGGCACCACGTCGTCGTTCACGGGGGACAGGATCCGCACCGGCGTGGAGGGTGCCAGTCGACCGATGCGCTGGCGCTCCAGGTAGTCCATGATCGCCGGATCCTGCCTGGCGATCTCGCCGGCGGACTTGCCGGACAGCGTGAAGTTGGTGGTGCGCTGCTGGAAGAACTGAATGGCGGTCTCGCCGATGCACTGGTCGGAGGTGGCGGCGAGCATCGCCCGGCCGTGGTCGTTGAGGTAGGCGTCGAGGATCTGGTTCATCTCCGGATAGGCGTCGACGAGGCTGTTGAGGGAGTACCCGATCACGCCGGCGATCGCCGACCCGTCCGCCTTCTCGAGTGTGGCCAGCAGGTCGGCCGGCGGCGAACCGGCGGCGGTGCCGACCAGGTTCACCTCGGCCGCGTACTGCGGGTGCAACTCCGCCGCCGCGGCCACCGCGCCACCGCCCTGCGAGTAACCCGTGAACACGGTGCGCGGTGAAGGACCGACATCCGCGCCCGGGATCTTCGGCGCGGCGCGGGCGATGTCCAACACGGCTCGGGCGGAGGACTCGCGGTGGACGTACGGGTGGATGCCGGGCGTGCCCAGTCCCTCGTAGTCGGTCATCGCGACCGCGTAACCGCGGGCGAGCAGCGCGTAGGCCTGGATGATCTCGTAGCCGAAGCCCACGCCGGGCGGGTCCGTGCGGACGGTGGCCAGGTTCTGGAAGGTCTTGGATGGCGCGCAGTGGTCGGCCTGACCCTGGGTGCCCGGCGCGAGCACCGCGAGCGGCCGCGCCCCCGGGCCCGTCCAGGGAGCACGGGGCTGGAGATAGGTCCCGGTCACGGCGACCTGCTGGTTCCTCGAGCCGACGGAGGTGTACATGATCCGCTGGGCGTCGGTCGAGATCGGACCGGCCCCGTTCGACACGAAGTCCGCCCCCGGGATCGGAGGGATCGCACCGGCGAGCGGGAAGGGCTCTGTCTTGATGAGCGCGCCCGCGCCAGCGGGCAGCTCGGCCGGCGGCTGGTAGAACGCCGGAGCCGGGTCGTTGGACGACCCCTGCGCGGCGGCGACAGGAGCGAGCATCGCCCCTCCGCCGATGGTGGTTGCCAGAGCGGTGGCGAGTGCGGCAGCGCGCATCGCGGTTCGACGAAGTAACACGGTCCCCCCGGACTGAATGTGTCGTGAATCACTAATGAACGGAGTCTAAGCCGCAGCCCTCCTACGTGGTTCACGCACCCATGCGGCGCTAACGTCGTGGACATGACAGATCACCTGCCCGGCCGGGCCGACTCCCCTGACCGCGACTCCCGTTGGGCGGAGGTCGACGCGTTCTTCGACGAGGCGCTGGGCCTCGAGGACGAGGTTCTTCGGGAGGTCCGTGAGGCCACCGCGGCGGCGGACCTGCCCGGGATCGAGGTCTCCGCCGCCCAGGCGCGGTTCCTGGCGCTGCTGTGCCGGATGGTCGGCGCGCGGCGCGTCCTGGAGTTCGGCACCCTCGGCGGGTATAGCGCGACGAGCTTCGCCCGCGCCCTTGGTGACGACGGCGAGGTGGTCACCTTCGAGATCGACCCGCGTCACGCCGAGGTGGCGCGCGCGAACCTCGAGCGGGCCGGGGTGCCCGACCGCGTCACGGTGCTCATGGGGCCGGCCGCGGAGTCGGCGCAAGGGCTCATCGACTCCGGCGCCGAGCCGTTCGATCTGGTGTTCATCGACGCCGACAAGCCGAGCAATCCGCGCTACGTGGAGCTCGCATTGCAGCTCACGCGTCCGGGCAGCGTGATCGTGGTGGACAACGTCGTCCGCCGGGGCGGGGTCGCGGACTCGGACTCCGACGATCCCGGGGTGCTCGGCAGCCGCGAGGTGCTTCAGCTGCTCGGAGGCCACCCGCGGTTGGATGCGACCGCCCTGCAAACCGTGGGGGCCAAGGGCTGGGACGGCTTCGCTCTGGCCCGCGTCCGGTGAGATTGGGCGACGCGAGTCAGCCGGTGCGGAGTCGGCCCGCCATCTTGTGCCGTTCCAGCTCGGTCATTCCGCCCCAGACTCCGTAGAGCTCTCTCTCCTCGACGGCGTAGCGGCGACACCGTTCGAGCACCGGACACGTCTGGCAGAGCTGTTTGGCGAGCTCCTCGTTCTTTCGCCGCTCACCCTTGAGGTCGTGGTCGTCGTTGTAGAACAAGTCCTGGTGGCCCACGCAGTTGCCGCGGTCGGCCCAGGCCCATCGATCGTGTACTGCAGTCGAAGCGGTCTCGTTCAAATGATGTTCCCACTTTCGGTTCGGCGGCGATGCGTAGATGGTTGGCGCAACAGCAACTCATCATCCGCTGTATGAAAGCGGCCCAACTACACCCTCAGGGGTGTAAAGCCGGATCCAGGTGGTCCAGCGACTATTGCTATGGTCTGGCCATGCCGGTCAGAGTGACAGTGGTCAACGACTACCTCGTCGTCGTAGCCGGGGTGAACGCCATTCTCTCGGAGTACGCCGACCGGATAGAGGTCGTGGAGAAGCACGCTGTCCACAAGGGTGCGGCGGCGGTGGACGTGGCCCTGTACGACACGTTCGCCGCGCCGGTGGGCAAGCACGCTCGACTGGCCGCGTTGCGTGAGGATCCGTCGATCGGCGCGGTGGCCGTCTACTCGTTCGCCGCGGGCCACGATGCCGTCGAGGACAGTCTGGCGTTGGGGGCGAACGGCTTCCTCTCCAAGTCTCTGTCCGCTCCGGATCTGGTCCGGGGGATAGAGGAGATCGCGGCGGGGCGCGTCGTGACGTTGGTGGGGCCGGGGCTGTCCGCCACGGGAGCCAACGACTGGCCCGCCAAAGAGGCGGGTTTGTCCGCACGCGAGGCCGAGATGGTCGGGCTGATCGTGCAGGGTATGTCCAATCAGGACATCGCCGAGAGGTGCTATCTGTCGGCGAACACCGTCAAGACCTACATTCGCGCGGCCTACCGGAAAATGGGCGTGAACACGCGTGCCCAGGCCGTGGCCTGGGGGATCGAGAACGGATTGAAGCCAGACCGGCAGCCGTGAGAGCTGCCGCTCCGATCGGCGCGGCGGTGGGAAGTGGCGATGCCCGGATGAACTCTGCCTTGAATTAGATACCCTAGGGGGGTACCGTATCGATCATGGTTGAGCACGGATACACCCCGCACAAGGAAGACCACCTCAAGCGGCTGCGCCGCATCGAGGGGCAGGCCCGGGGCCTGCAGCGGATGGTCGAGGAGGACAAGTACTGCATCGACATCCTCACCCAGGTCTCCGCCATGACCCGGGCTCTTCAGTCGCTCTCGCTCAACCTGCTCGAGGAGCACCTCGGCCACTGCGTGGCCGGCGCCATCGAGAACGGCGGTCCCGAGGGTGAGGCCAAGCTCAAGGAGGCCAACGCCGCCATCGCACGCCTGGTCAAGTCCTGACTGCCGGCGAACCGGCTGTACCCGAACCCGCCGCGGGTCGCGCTCGCGGAAACCCCACGATCAACTGCACGAGGAGAACTCCATGTCCGCCACCGCGACCTTCACCGTCTCCGGAATGACCTGCGGCCACTGCGTCGCCTCCGTCAAGGAGGAGGTCTCCGAGATCCCCGGCGTCCAGGCGGTCGAGGTCGACCTGGAGTCGGGCCGCCTCGTCGTCGTCGCCCCCGACCCCGTCGACCCCGCGCTCGTCCGCGCGGCCGTGGACGAGGCCGGGTACACACTCGACGCCGCGGATGAGGTGACCACGCCATGACCGACACCAACACCGACATCGATATCGCCAGCCAGCCGGCGACCACCTTCGTCGACCTCCAGATCGAGGGCATGACCTGCGCCTCGTGCGCCAACCGCATCGAGCGCAAGCTCAACAAGCTGGACGGCGTCACTGCCGAGGTCAACTACGCCACAGAGAAGGCGCGCGTGGAGTACGCCCCGGGCGTGGAATCGCAGCTGCTGCTGGACACCGTCGCGCAGGCCGGCTACTCGGCGCGGCTGCCACGTCCTCGACCCAAACGGCCGAGCACGCCCGCGCCTGGCGCGGCCGGGACGCCCGCCGGGACGACCGGCAACGCGGCCGACGCCACGCACAACAGTGCCGGTGACCACAGCGCCACCGGCCACAGCACCACCGATGACAGCACCACCGATGACAGCGCGGCCCCCGACCGGGTCGAGAGCCTGCGCCAGCGAGTGATCATCTCCGCCGTTCTGTCTGTGCCGGTGATCGCGATGGCCATGATCCCGGCACTGCAGTTCACCAACTGGCAGTGGCTCTCACTCACCCTCGCCGCTCCGGTCGTGGTGTGGGGTGGCTGGCCCTTCCACCGCGCGGCGGCGATCAACCTCCGGCACGGCGCGTTCACCATGGACACCCTCGTGTCGATCGGCACGTCCGCCGCCTTCCTCTGGTCGCTGTACGCCCTGTTCTTCGGTCACGCCGGCATGCCCGGGATGACGCACGGATTCGAGTTCTCGCTCTCACCCAGTGACGGCGCCGGCGACATCTACCTCGAGGCCGCGGCGGGGGTCACCACCTTCGTGCTGCTGGGCCGCTACTTTGAGGCCCGGTCCAAGCGGTCGGCGGGCGCGGCGCTGCGAGCGCTGCTCGAGATCGGCGCCAAAGACGTCGCGGTGCTGCGCGGCGGTGTCGAGACCCGGATCCCCGTGGAGGACCTGCAGGTCGACGACGAGTTCGTCGTGCGGCCCGGCGAGAAGATCGCCACCGACGGTCAGATCGTCGACGGCGCCTCGGCCGTGGACACCGCCATGGTCACCGGCGAATCCGTGCCGGCCGAGGTGTCCGCCGGCGACTCCGTGGTGGGCGGGACCGTCAACACCAGTGGCCGGCTGGTCGTGCGCGCCACCCGTGTCGGCTCGGACACCCAACTCGCGCAGATGGCGCAGATGGTCGAGGACGCGCAATCCGGTAAGGCCGCAGCCCAGCGTCTGGCCGACCGCATCTCCGGCATCTTCGTGCCCGTGGTGCTGGTGCTGGCGGTGGCGACGTTCGCGTACTGGATGATCACCGGCTCCGGCACCTCCATGGCGTTCACGGCCGCGGTCGCGGTGCTGATCATCGCCTGCCCGTGCGCACTGGGCCTCGCCACGCCCATGGCGCTGATGGTGGGTACGGGCCGGGGCGCGCAGATGGGCATCCTCATCAAGGGGCCGGAGGTGCTGGAGTCCACCCGTCGCGTGGACACGATCGTGTTGGACAAGACGGGCACCGTCACCACCGGTGCGCACGCGCTCGTCTCAGTCACGGCCGCCGACGGCGAGGACGAGGCGCGACTGCTGCGCCTGGCCGGAGCGGTCGAGGACGCCTCCGAACACCCCATCGCCCGGGCGATCGCCGCCGGCGCCCGCGAGCGGGTCGGTGATCTGCCTGACGTGCGTGGCTTCCGCAACACCGAGGGGCTGGGGGTGTCGGGACGGGTCGGTGCCGAGCGCACCGACGGCAACCGTGACGACGACAACCGTGACGACGACGAGGTGGTCGTGGTGGGCCGTCCGGCCCTGCTCGCCGAGCGCGACATGCCGCTGCCGGCCGAGCTCGAGCGGGCGATCGACGAGGCCTCCGAGCGCGGCCAGACCGCGGTGGCCGTCGGCTGGGGCGGCCGGGCCCGCGGTGTCCTGGTGGTGGCGGACCAGATCAAGGACACCTCCGCCGAGGCGATCCGTCGTTTCCGAGGCCTGGGTCTGACCCCTGTCCTGCTGACCGGCGACAACGCCAGGGTGGCCGCGTCGGTGGCCGCGCAGGTGGGGATCGAACCCGGCCCGGACACCGTGATCTCCGAGACGGTCATCGCTGAAGTGCTGCCCGCCGACAAGGTCGAGGTGATCCGCCGGCTGCAGTCCGAGGGTCGGGTCGTGGCCATGGTCGGCGACGGCGTCAACGACGCGGCAGCGCTGGCCACCGCCGACCTGGGCCTGGCGATCGGCACGGGCACCGACGCGGCGATCGAGGCCTCCGACCTCACGCTGGTCCGCGGTGACCTGCGCGCGGCGGCCGACGCCATCCGGCTGTCCCGCCGGACGCTGGGCACCATCAAGGGCAACCTGTTCTGGGCGTTCGCCTACAACATCGCCGCGCTCCCGCTGGCCGCGGCCGGCCTGCTCAACCCGATGATCGCGGGTGCGGCGATGGCGTTCTCCTCGGTGTTCGTGGTGCTCAACAGTCTGCGGTTGCGGCGGTTCCGCGCCGCGGCCTGACCCGCCGGTCTCCACCGCCCGAGCTCCAACCCCCGAGCTCCAACCCCCGAAATCCGCTACTCCCCTGTGCGGTTCGCTACCAAAATCGGCTAGCGGATTGTGCAGGGGAGTAGCGGATTTCGGGGAAGCGGGGTGGTCCGTGGTCGGACGATCAGTACTCGCTGCGACCCTGCATGGCGGAGCTTCCCAGGTCGCTGCCCGGAAGCGCGGTCCCGGCGCCCACGGCCTCGGCCCACGCGTCGGTGGTGGCCACAGCCGCGAGGTTGGAGTTGAGGACCGCCATGAGAGTGGTGTGGACCTGCTCGGCGGAGACCGAGCCCGCCTCGTTGGAGATGTGTATCGCGCCGGTGGCGTCGGAGAGAACCTCGACGGCGAAGCCGAGCGGCTCGGCACCCACCGCGCTGCCGATGATGCAGTTGTTGGTCATGTACCCGACGAGCGTGAGGGTGTCGATCGAGTTCTCACGGAGCCAGTCGGTCATGCCGGTGCCGTCGAAGATGCTGGCGAAGGTCTTGCTGAACCGGGCCGGATCGGCGGGCAGGGCGGCGTGCAGGTCCGGATGGAGCTCCCAGCCCGTGCTGCCGCCGGCGAACACGGGCGCGCCCTCGGGGAGTTCGTGCTGGACCACTGCGACAGGGATGTCGGCCTGGTCGGCGATCTCGACTGCGCGAAGGATCCGGGCGAGCGAGGCGTCGCGGGGCGGGAACTGGATCTCGAGTGGGCCGGTGAAGTACTCGTTCTGGATGTCGACCAGGACGAGGGCGCGGCGGGAGTCGGTCATCGTGAACCTCCGAGGGGACGTGGCGGGTGGCGCGGGCGGGTGCCGACGCCGGACTCCAGTGTCGGCCGCGGGGGCGGCGTACCGTGAGTGGCATATGCGCATGCTTTCGATGGATCCGGGCCGGATATGAAGATCGCCGTCCACGTCTTCGACGGGATCACGATGTTCCATCTGGCGGCGCCCCTGCTCGTGTTCGGAGAGGTCACGCGTCTGGGTCTCGCGAACGGGTGGACGGTGAACACCTGGAGCGCCCACGGGCTGGGGGTCCGTACCGCGGAAGGCCTTCTCCTGGAAGACCTCTGCGGTCCCGACGTCGCGGCAGAGGCTGATCTGCTCGTGTTCCCGTCGTGGCCCGTCGACCTACGGGACCCGGTCCCCGAGTTGCTCGACGTGATCCACGGCGCGCACCGTCGCGGCGCCGCCGTCGCGGGTCTGTGCCTCGGCGCGTTCCCGGTGGTGGCCAGTGGCGTTCTCGACGGCCGTTCCGCCGTCACCCATTGGGAGGGGGCCGAGGAGCTCGGCCGCCGGGCGCCCGGCGTGGAGGTCCGGTCTGCGGATCTCTACATCGATCACGGTGACGTGCTCACCTCGGCCGGGACGGCCTCCTCGTTGGATGCGTGCCTGCATCTGGTCCGGAGACACCTGGGTTCGGCCGAGGCCGCGACGCTCGCGCGTCACATCGTGGTGGCACCGCACAGAGAGGGCGACCAGGCGCAGTACATCCAGCAACCGATCCCGCAGCGCAGCGGTGACGACCGGGTGGGGGAGGCCATCGAATGGGCCCTGTCGAACCTGGATCAGCGGCTCTCCGTGGATGACCTGGCGGCGAGGGCCTGCATGAGCCGACGGAACTTCGTCCGGTCGTTCCACAAGGTCACGGGCACCAGTCCAGCGCGATGGGTACTGTCCCGTCGGCTGGATCACGCTCGGGTGCTCCTCGAGAAGACCTCGCGCCCGGTCGGCACGATCGCACAGGAGTGCGGGTTCGGCAGTGTGGTGACCTTCCGGCAGAACTTCGTCCGGACGTTCTCCACGACCCCCACCTCGTATCGGGGCCGGTTCGGGGACTCCGGGCCGAGCTAGGAGCCCGCCGCCGCGCGGAACCGTGGAAGAACACGCGGTTGCGCCTCCCATGAGCCTGGGTACGGTGACGGCCACGACGCCGACAAGGTCGACAAGGACAAGGCCGACGAGAACAAGGCCGACAAGAACTAGGTCGACGAGAACAAGGCCGACAAGGAGGTCCCCGGATGACCGCACAGACCGCTCGCACACAGCCCGCCACCACACGGGCCACGCCCATTCGCGGCCGCGCGCGCAGGAGCACCACGTTCGTCGCTCTGACCGCCGCCGCCCTGCTGGCCGCCTCGTGCGGGACCGGCGAGGATTCGCCCGCCGCCGAGGGAAACACCACTCCCCAGGAGGACACCGCCACGACTGCCGCCACCGGAACCGAGGGTGACGAGCAGGGCGGCCAGTCCTTCGCCACGGCCGAACTCACCGACCCGGAGGGCGGACAGCTCGGCACGGTGGAGTTCGTCGAGGCCGACGGCGGCACCCTGGTGACCGTCGAGGCGACCGGACTGCAGCCCGGCTTCCACGGCCTGCACATCCACACCACCGGCCTGTGCGAGCCGGACAGCGCCAACCCCAACGACCCCGAGGAGCGAGGGGCGTTCCTCTCGGCTGGTGGGCACCTTGCCGGTCCCGACGGCGGGGCCGGCCACCCCGAGCACGCGGGGGACCTGCCGCCGCTCTACGTCGCCGGCGACGGGACCGCACGCATCACCACGCTCACCGACCGGCTGGACCGCGAGCTGCTCCTGGACGACGACGGCTCGGCCGTGATGATCCACGAGAACTCGGACAACCTGGCCAACATCCCGGAGCGCTACGCGCCGGAGGGGCCCGACGAGGACACGCTGATGGCGGGTGACGGAGGCAGCCGCAGCGCCTGCGGTGTCGTCCTCGGCTGACCCGACCCCGACAATCGAGCCCGACAACCGACCCCACAACCGACCGCGACGCCTCGCCGCGACACTTGACCGGACAGCTGTCCGGTCAAGTGTCCGGTAAGGCCCCGGCCAGGCGGCACGCTCTGGTAGCGTCCGCCGCGAACGGGCGCGCATCACCACGTGACGCCTCAGGTCGGGAGGGGACACATGGCCATCCGGGTCGCACAGATCGCCACGGGCAACGCCGGGGCGATCGCCCTGCGCCAGCTCATCGAGGACCCGCGTTTCGAACTCGTGGGCGTCTGGGTGCACTCCGCGGCGAAGGCGGGGAGGGACGCAGGTGAACTCGCCGGTCTCGAGGTGACGACCGGCGTCACCGCCACCACGAGCTCGGCCGACATCATCGCCGCGAGGCCTGACTGCGTGGTCTACTGCGCGATGAGCGACAACCGGCCGGTGGAGGCCGCGCGTGACATCCGCGAGTACCTCTCCGCCGGGATCAATGTGGCCGGCACCGCGCCCACCCCGCTCATCAACCCCGTCGCCGGGATCCCCGACAGTGCCCGCGCCAAGCTCGAGGCCGCGGCACTGGAGGGCGGGGCCACCCTCTTCGTGACCGGCGTGGACCCGGGTTTCACCAACGACCTCCTGCCGCTCGTGATCACCGGGACCTGCCGCGAGGTGCGTCAGGTCCGCTGCACCGAGTTCTCCGACTACGCCACCTACGATTCCACCGAGTCGATGGTCGACGTGATGGGGTTCGGCACCCCTCTCGACCAGACCCCGCTGCTGTTCCTGCCCGGTGTGTTGACCGCAGGGTGGGGCGCGTCGATCCACCTGCTCGCGGCCGGGTTGGGCGTGGAGGTGGACGAGATCACCGAACATGTCGAGCGCGAACCCGCGCCGGAGACCTACGAGGTCGCGGCCTGCACCATCGCCGAGGGCACCCAGGCGGGGTTCCGTTTCCAGATCACCGGGATGGTGGCGGGCGAGCCCGTCATCGTGGTCGAACACGTCACCCGCACCCGGGACGACCTGCGTCCGGACTGGCCGTACGCGGTCCAGGAAGGTCACTCCTACCGCGTCGAGGTGATCGGCGAGCCGTCGTACGTCCTCGACCTGGCCGCGCAGAGCGCGGACGGTGACCACAACTACTCGGCGATCCTGGCCGGGGTCGGCCGGGTCGTCAACGCCGTTCCCGCCGTCGTGGCCGCCGCACCGGGACTGACCACCACATTGCAGATGCCGCTCACCGGAGCTCCGGGCCTCGTCGGCGCGCGCTGACGCAGCGATCGGCGTCATCACCACAACTGTTCACGAGTAGAGGGAGTCGTCATGGGTCGGGTCGAGGGCAAGGTCGCCATCATCACGGGCGCCGCGCGGGGGATGGGTGAGGGTGATGCGCGCCGGCTCGTAGAGGAGGGCGCCAGGGTCGTGCTCACCGACGTGCTCGACGAGCAGGGCGAGGCCGTGGCGGCAGAACTGGGGGCGAACGCGCGCTACCGTCACCTCGATGTGTCCGCTCCCGAGCAGTGGAAGGCCGTCGTCGAGGAGACGGTCGCCGACTGGGGCGGGGTCGACGTCCTGGTCAACAACGCCGGGATCGCCAATGGTGCCGAGCTGCACAAGTTCCGGCACGACAAGTGGCAGCAGATCCTCGACGTGAACCTCACGGGGACCTTCTACGGGTGCCAGGCGGTCACCGAGACGATGATCGCCGCCGGCCGCGGCTCGATCATCAACGTGTCCTCGATCGAGGGCATGCGCGGCACCCCGTGGGCGCACGGGTACGTGGCCGCGAAGTGGGCGGTCCGCGGGCTCACCAAGTCGGTCGCGCTCGAACTCGCCCCGCACGGAATCCGCTGTAACTCACTGCACCCGGGGCTCGTCCGCACCCCCATCACCGAGGGCATCCCGGACGACATGATCCCCATCCCCCTGGGCCGCCTCGGCACGGTCGAGGACGTGGCCAACTTCGTCCTGTTCCTGGCCTCGGACGAGTCCTCCTACGCCACCGCCACCGAGTTCGTGGTGGACGGCGGCACCATCAACGGGATCCCGCACAAGCAGCTGTAGAGCTACGCGACCGCGGCGGCCTACGTCGACCGCGGCAGCCGACCCATCGTGTAGAACTCCGGGTTCGGCCGCATGTCGGTGGCGTTGGCCACCCGGTTGCTCAGCCCGAACAGGCCGGTGATCGTCGCGATGTCCCACGCGTCCTCGTCGTCCAGGCCGTGCGCGTGCAGCGCGGCGAAGTCGGCGTCGACGAGCTCGTCGGACCGCAGGTTGACCTTGGTGGCGAAGTCGCAGATCGCGCGCTCCCGGGGGGTCAGTTCGGCTTTGTGATGGCTCACGGCCAACTGGTCGGAGAGGTACGGGTCCTTCTTGACGATCCGAAGGATCGCCCCGTGAGCCACCACGCAGAACTGGCAGTTGTTCTGCGCGGAGATGGTCACGATGATCATCTCCTTGTCCGCCTTGGACATGTTCGAGCCCTCGCGGTCCATCACCGCGTCGTGGTAGGCGAAGAACGCCCGCCACTCCGCGGGTCGGCGTCCGAACATCAGGAACACCTCGGGGACGAACCCGGCCTTCTCCTGCTCCGCGAGGATGCGCTCCCGCAGGTCGTCGGGCAGATCGGCGAGTTCGGCGAGGGGGTAACGGTCGGACATGTGCGGCTCCGGGGGGCGTGGGGCGCCCGGGTGGGGCGCCGGTCTGAAGGACTGAAGGACTGAAAGGCCGAAGGACTAAAAGGCTGAGGGGCTAAAAGGCTGAGGGGCTGACGTTCTGCCCAGAGGCTATGCCGCGGCGCCCGCCACCGGATCAGGATCGCGCCGCGGACCCCCACGTGTGTACGCGCTCGATCTCCAGCCAGGCGTCGACACGGGGACGGTCGCGGACCGGGTAGGGCTGGTCTGTGTAGTGCCGGGACAGCGCGTCGATGCCGGACAGGTCGGGATCCTCGGTGATCTCGGTGATCCGACCCTGGATGCTCACGTGCGAGTACCAGTCGTCGGCGTCCAGCACGGACAGTGCCACCCGCGGGTCTCGCCGCAGGTGCTGCAGCCGGACGCGGCCGGCGTCCAGGTTGAGGTGGATTCGGTCGTCGACCAACCGATACCAGGTGGGCACGGTCACCGGCGAGCCGTCCTTGCGCAGCGTCGCCATGACGCACGGGTTCGGTGCGGCGAGTAGGCGGCGCAGGTCGTCGGTCAACGGGGAGTCGTTCACGGGGGAATCGTTCACAGGGGAATCGGACACGGGGGAATCGGACACGGGGGAATCGGACACGGCGGGGGTCCTCTCGTCGGGGGCGGGGTACGCCAGTCCAGTGTGCGTGCCATCCGCGTCGAGCGGTGGCGCTATACCCCCGAGGGTTTTACGGTGCGTTGTGTACCTGCTTCCTACGGAAACGGAGACACTCCATGCTCCTCGAACGCATCTATGACACCGACCTCGCCCAGGCCAGCTACTTCATCGGTTGCCAGAGCAGCGGGGAGGCGATCGTCGTGGACCCCCGTCGTGACCTCGAGCCGTACTTCGAGATGGCTGAGCAGCACAACATGACGATCGTCAAGGTCGCCGAGACGCACATCCACGCCGACTACCTGTCCGGCACCCGCGAGCTGGCCGCCGCCACCGGCGCGACCACCTACCTCTCGGGCGAGGGCGGCGAGGACTGGAGCTACGGCTTCGACGCCGAACTGCTCAATGACGGCGACGTCATCGAGCTGGGCAACATCGCCATCAAGGCCGTGCACACGCCGGGCCACACACCCGAGCACCTGATGTTCCTCATCACCGACGGCGCGTTCGCCGACGAACCCGGCTACGCGCTCACCGGCGACTTCGTCTTCTGCGGCGACCTTGGTCGACCCGACCTGCTCGATGAGGTCGCGGACGGCGGGGATTCGACCGGCGGGGATTCGACCGGCGGGGGTTCCGGTGACGGTCACGGTGCGGGCTCCACCAACGGGGGTTCCACCAGCAAGGACACCCGCCACGAGAGCGCGGCGCAGCTCTTCGCCAGCCTGCGCGACCACTTCCTCACCCTGCCCGACCACGTCCAGGTGTTCCCGGCCCACGGCGCCGGCTCGGCCTGCGGCAAGTCCCTGGGCGCCCTGCCCTCGAGCTCGGTGGGATACGAGCGGAAGTTCGCGTGGTGGCCGAAGTACGTGCAGAACGACGACGAGGAGGGCTTCGTCTCCGAGCTACTCGACGGCCAGCCCGACGCGCCGGCCTACTTCGGGCGGATGAAGCGCGAGAACCGGGACGGTCCCCCCGTCCTCGGATATCCGCTCGCGGAGCTGCCCGAACTGCCGGCGGAGAAGGTGGTCTCCGGTATCGAGGCGGGCGAGCTCGTCGTCGTCGACCCCCGTTCCGCCGACGAGGTCCACGAGGGCACGGTCTCGGGCGCCATCAACCTCCCCGCCGGCCAGGCGGGGACGTACGCGGGCTGGGCGATCGACCCCGAGCAGGACACTCGCGGACTGGTCATGCTCACCGAGAACCGCGAGACGGCCGAGGAGCTGCGGCGACACGTCGCGCGGGTCGGAATCGACACCACGGCCGGGTACATCACCTCACGCGACGGCCTGCCGGCATTCGTCCCGGAGACGGTCGAACCGCGGGGACTCGACGACCGTGAGCCCGCCATGGTGCTGGACGTCCGTGCCGCCACGGAGTTCGACGAGGGCCACGTCCCGGACGCCACGCAGGTGCACGGCGGTCAGGTGATGTGGGAGCGCGACCGGCTGCCGGACTCCGGGACCATCGTGACCTACTGCCAGTCGGGAGCCCGCAGTTCGGTGGTGGCCAGCGCGATGCGCAGTGCCGGGTACACCGTGGTCGAGCTCGAGGGCAGCTTCCAGGCCTGGGAGGCCGCCGGTCTGCCGACGGAGTGAGGCGAGGACCCGGCGGGGGACTCTGCTCCTACTACGCGCCGGTTCCGTTCCCGGACAGGGTGTCCCCGGACAGTGCGGCGCGCACGGTTCCGGGGGCGGTCGTCATGGCGGCCTCGAACGCGGCGGCCCGGCGGGAGCGGCGCATGAAGTTGGCGCCGAGGCCCGCGAGGTCCCGTGCCGTGGGACGGATGGGGATGACGGTGGTCCCGCGTGCGCGGGCGGAGGCGATCTCGGCGTCGAGACCCGTCGACATCGGGCGCCGGAGCAGGCGGTGTTCCAGCACGCCGCCGGGCCCGGGTGCGCGGACGCCCGGCGCCGAGGCCATCGGGGCGATCACGTAGACCAGGTCCGCGTCGCGGGACGTGAGGAGGTCCACCGACGCGGTCGACGCCGCACCCCCGTCGACGAAGAGGCGGTCGCCGACCGGGACCGGCGGCATCCAACCGGGGATCGCCCAGGATGCGCGCAGGGCCTCGCCGACGCTCACGGTGGGGGATCCCGGGGCGCCCAACGCGACCCTCTTTCCCGAGCGGACGTCGTAGGCCACCATTCTCACGTCCCGGTGCGGGAGCCGGCCTCCGCTGCTGAAGCCGTCGGCGAGACGCTGCAGCCAGTCGGCGTCGGCACGGCCGGTGGGGGCGATGCCGGTCACGGCGGCGAGCCCCGACCGCGACCGCAGCAACCCGGGGTTCAACAGCGGCAGGCGCGGGAGCGGAGGGACTCCCGGAGGGGTGGACGCCAGGTGGCTGCGGAGCCGCGGGTCCTGCGCGCGGCCGCGCTGCATGTCCAGGGCGGACAGGGCCGCGATCGTCCACGCTCCACCGATCGTGCCGCCGCAGGCCAACACGATGGCGGTCCGGCTCCTCAGAGTGCGACCTTCGAACTCGTGCGCGGACCCACGCTCTCGCCGGAGGGCAGGAACCGTCCCGCGGCGATCTCGCTGCCGAAGCCCTCCGCGAACTGCCCGTCCTCCCACACCACGTGGCCGCCGATGACCGTGGCGGCCACCGCCCGGTCGTTGCGGTTGACCATGCGGTGGATGCCGCCGAGCTCCGGCATCGCCTCCTCGTGGTAGCCCAGCGATTCTCCGTTCAGGCCGGCCGGGTCGATCACCACCACATCGGCCCGCCGCCCGGGTTCGATCCGGCCGGCGTCGAGCCGGTAGAAGTCGGCGAGTTCGCCGGTGAGCTTGTATACGGCGTCCTCGACCGACAGGAACGGTGCGCCGCGGCGATCCGCCTCGTACACGCGCTCGAGCAGGCGGACGCCGAAGTTGTAGAAGGCCATGTTGCGCAGGTGCGCCCCCGCGTCGGAGAAGCCGATGGTGATGCCCGGTGTCCGCGCGAGCCGGTTGGCGACCTTCTCGCGCGCGTTGGCGATGGTGGTGGTCCACCGCAGGTCGGTACCGTATTCCACCACCAGGTCGAGGTAGGCGTCGGCCGGGTGCAGCGTGCGGGCCCGGGCCACGTCGCCGATGGTCTTGCCCACCAGCGCCTCGTCGGGACAGGCCACGATGAGCGCGTCGTCGAAGTCGCGGTGCCAGACCCGCGGGCTGAACCGCTTCTCGAAGTCCTCGCGGAACCAGCGGCGGTAGCTCTCCTTCCCGAGCAGGTCCGTGCGGGCCATCTCGTCGACCAGGTGCAGGGCCTCGCGTCCGGAGCCGAACTCCTCAAAGACCACCAGGTCGATCCCGTCGGCCCACACCTTGAACGTGGTGGGCAGGTGCTGCCACACGAACCTGCCCCTGCCCAGGGTGTTGGCGATCCAGGCCAGCGGCCGGAAGATCCGGTTGACCCACGGTTCGGCCAGAGTGTCAGCCGCGGCCAGGAGCGTCACCCGCAGCGGCTTGCGGAGTAGCCCGGTGCTGGTGGCCACGTAGAAGGCCACATCGACCTTGGTGTTGAGGTTGGGCACGCCTTGGAGGACCCGGTCGCGGCGGCGAAGGGCCCGGCTGATGCGCCGGAACTCCTTCCACGAGGCGTGCGTGGAGGGCAGGGTCCGCGAGCGGTAGCGGTCGCCGTCCATCTTGTCCCAGGGGTTGGTCATGGTGGACACGCCCAGGAAGCCCTCGTCGAGCGCCTGCTCCACGCGCCGGTCGATCTCACGCAACTCGTCACGGCTGGGGGAGTGCTCCGGGTCGGTCGCCCGGCCGAGCCCCATCACCGAGGCGCGGACATCGGAGTGGCCGAGGAAGCTCGCCACGTTGGGACCCAACGGCAGCGCCTCGACCGCGCGACGCCACGCCGCCGGGTCGGACCAGGACTTCGTCCGCTCGAGTGCCTCCAGGACGGCGTCCCGGGGCAGGGCCTCCACGCGGCTGAACAGGTCGGCCACGTCGACCGCGTCCGCGTACACCCCGGACAGGGAGCAGTTGCCCACGAGCACGGTGGTGACGCCGTGGCGGACTGACTCGCCCAGCCCGGGTGAGACGAGGAGTTCCACGTCGTAGTGGGTGTGGGTGTCGACGAAACCGGGCGTCACCCATCTGCCGTCGGCCTCGATGACGCGTGTGCCGGGAGAGACCGGGAGCGGGGTGGGGCTCACCGCCGTGATGACGCCGGCCCGGATTCCGAGGTCGGACCGGACGCCCGGCGCACCGGTGCCGTCGTAGACGGTCCCGCCGCGGATCACGATGTCGAAGTCGGCGCCGCCCGGGCTGGCGTGATCAGTGGTGTCCACGAGGCACTCCCCAGTTTGTGATGCAAAACACATACTTCACCAGGCTACCCGGACACTGGTCCAAGTCCAGACCTCGTGACGAATTCTCCTGAGCCCCACGGCCGCCGTCCCCCGGTGCGACCGATCCCTCGCGTGGTCACATCCGCTCACGTTCTCCGAGGTGCCGTTCCCGCTCAGGTGCCGTGCGCGACCACTCGCCGGAGGGCGCCGTGGGGCGCCGTGGGACCCCGGCCGGAGGGCGTCGTTGGACCCCGACGGGAGGGCCCGGCGTCGCCCTGTCGGCCGGTCCCCGGGCGCGCGAGACACCCGCGGGCCGGGAGTAGCGTTATCGCGCATGACCTCACGCACGGAGCGCCTCGACGGCCTGCCGTTCACCCGCAAGCACCGCAAGCTGTTGCTCGGATCCGGGATCGGCTGGGCACTGGACGCCATGGACGTCGGCCTCATCTCGTTCGTCATGGCTGCGCTGGCCGTGCACTGGGCGCTGACCCCCACCGAGTTGTCCTGGATCGGCTCGATCGGCTTCGTGGGCATGGCCATCGGCGCCGCACTGGGCGGGCTGCTCGCGGACAAGATCGGCCGCCGCCAGGTCTTTGCCGCCACGCTGCTGGTCTACGGGCTGGCCACGGGAGCGGCGGCGTTGTCGACCGGCATCCTGATGCTCATCGTCCTGCGCTTCATCGTGGGCCTCGGCCTGGGCGCGGAGTTGCCCGTGGCATCGACGCTGGTCAGCGAGTTCGCGCCCCGCCGGATCCGCGGCAGGGTAGTGGTGATCCTCGAGGGGTTCTGGGCCGTCGGCTGGATCATGGCGGCGCTCATCGGGTACTTCGTGGTCCCGACCGGCGACGACGGGTGGCGCTGGGCGCTGGCGGTGGGCCTGGTCCCGGCCGCCTATGCGCTGGTGATCCGGTTCGGCCTGCCCGAGTCGGTGCGGTTCCTGGAGTCCAGGGGTCGGGTGGACGAGGCCGAGCGCATCGTCCGCGAGTTCGAGGCCTCGGCGGGCGTCGAACCGCCCGCCGAGGCTGCCCCAGGGTCCAGGGCAGAGTCCGCCGCGACCACCGCAGGGACCACCGCCGCGACCACCTCAGGCACGGCGCCGTCCCGGGCCGCAGCCTTCGAGGAGGCGACCCGCGAGTCGATCTGGTCCCCGCGCCTGCGCAGGCGGACCGGAGCCCTGTGGATCGTGTGGTTCGGCATCAACTTCTCTTATTATGGTGCGTTCATCTGGCTGCCCAGCCTGTTGGTCTCCCAGGGTTTCGACCTGGTGAGGTCCTTCGGCTACACGCTCATCATCACGCTCGCCCAGTTGCCGGGGTACGCGGTGGCGGCGTGGCTCATCGAGGTGTGGGGCCGCCGGGTAACCCTCGCGGTGTTCCTGTCCGGTTCGGCTGTGGCCGCGGGCCTGTTCGGCCTCGCGGACACGCCGGCGACGATCATCGCCGCGGGCATGGCACTGTCGTTCTTCAACCTCGGAGCGTGGGGCGCGCTGTACGCGATCGGCCCCGAGTTGTATCCCACCACGACCCGCGGGTCCGGCACCGGTGCGGCGGCGGCGTTCGGGCGGATCGCCTCGATCATCGCGCCGCTGCTCGTCCCGGTGATGCTGGGCGCGGGCGGCACCGCGATGGTCTTCGGTGTGTTCGCGGCGGCCTTCGTCGTGGCCGCCCTGGCCGCCTTCACGCTCCCGGAGCGCAAGGGCGTCGCGCTCGAGGAGACCTGACCTCGTCCCCCGGCCCCCGGCCCCCCGTCGTCGATGCGGCAGCACGCCGGGGGGTGACGCGGGGCCGGGTGGTTCAGTCCCGCGTCTCGCGCCCGTCTCCGAGCTCGCGGATCCGCTCGGTGGCCGCACGGAGGCGCTCCTTGCGGGCCTCGTCGTCGGACTCCTTGAGCTCCTCGTAGAGCTCCTCGTCCGAGTCGGAGAACTGCATGATCGCGCGCGGCACCCCCAGGGTCAGCACCAATGAGGGCCACACGATCCACGCGAAGTCCCAGCCCACCACGAACTGGAGGATGAGGAAGGCCACGAGTGTCGCTCCCAGGACCAGCCCGTCGAGCGTCTCCACCGTCCTGCCGCGCTTGCGCAGATCCTGGAGTTCGCGATCCGGATCCGACACCGCGGGTGACGACGACGAGGATCGCACCAGCTCGCCACCGCCCGCCGTGGCCGACTGGACGATCATGCCGTCAACGCTGGTCAGCGGCATGCCCCCCGGCAGATCGCTGAACGACCCGCGTAGCTGACCCAGTGTGCGCGCGGCGGCCACGTCGCCCGAGCGGGAGTGGAACTCCGGGTCGTCGAGGCGGCCAGCCGCGTAGTGATCGCCGAGGGCGGTGAGCGCGTGCAGGCGCTCGGTGTCAGAGAGCAGCAGATCGTCGGGATCGGTCATGCGTCCAGGCTAGGAGGGGACTCCTCAGATCGCCATAGGTGACTGCACCCATCCGCTGTCATATCCGGGGGCGTGTCACATCCGGGGGCGCTGGTGCGTCGAAGGGGTATGAGTACACACCGGAACGATCACGGACAGCGCACACAGGTCAGCGCGGGGGCGATGGCCCCCATGCTGGCGCTCGAGGCCTACACCCGGGCCCGGGTCTCCCGCTCCGACAGCCACCTCATCCGCCTCCGCGTCTCTGCGGTGAACAACTGCCGCTTCTGCACCGCGATGCACCGACGCGACGCCCGGCGGGGCGGCTGGGACGACACCCGCATCCTCGCCGCTGAGGACTGGCCCGCGCACGCCGGGGAGCTGCCCGCGGGCGACCTCGCGGTCCTGAGATTCGCGGACGCGATCACGCACATCCACGGCGAGGAGTCGGTCTCCGACGAGCTCTGGGACGACGTGGTCCGTCACCGGGGCGAGGCGGGCACTGGACAGCTGCTGATGGAGGTCGTCACCATCAACGCATGGAACCGGATCGCCGTCGCCACCCGGAAGGACCCGGGATCGCTGCGGGGCGTCCGCCCGGAGGACATCGATCCCGTGCGCCCGAGGTGACAGCGGCCGAGGTGACAGCGCCCGGGGTGACAGCGGCCGAGGTGACAGCGCCCGGGGTGACAGCGCCCGGGGTGGTCGCCGGGCTCGACCGGTCCGCGATCGACCGGGTCCGGGGGCGACTCCTCGGGGTGGGGTACCGCATCACCGGGACGTGGGCCGACGCCGAGGACGCCGCCGACGAGGCCCTGGCCCGTCTGGTCGCGCTCGAACCGGGCACGGCGCCCGACAACCCCGAGGCCTGGCTCACCACCGTCACCACGCGGTTGTGCCTGGACCGGCTGCGGCGACGCAAGCGGGAGGCCTACGTCGGGGCGTGGCTCCCCGAACCCGTCGACACCGCCCTGCTGCCCTCGGAAATGGTCGAACAGCGCGACGACCTGCGGATCGCCGTCCTGTTGGCCTACGAGCAGCTGGGCCCCGACGAGCGCGCGGCCTTTGTCCTGCGCGAGGCCTACGCCCTGCCCTACGCCGAGATCGCCGAGGCACTGGACGCGGCCGTGCCCACGGTCCGCCAGTGGGTCAGCCGGGCCCGGCATCGGTTGGACACCGACCTACGTCCGCCGGAGCGCGCGTCGGAGGCGGTGATCTCGAGGTTGGTCGAGGCAGTCCTGGCCGGTGACCTCCAGCAGACGATCGACGTCCTCACCGCGGACGCCCGGGTGGTCTCGGACAGTGACGGGAAGGTCAACGCCGCCAGGCGGGACATCGTGGGGGCCCGCAAGTGCGCGTACTTCCTGGTCAAGGCGACGGAGCTGTCCGGCGGCATGATCGCGCCGGTCGAGGTCAACGGGGAGTTCGCGCTGGCGGTGGTCTCCCGCGGGGTCGTGCGGGTGGCCCAGTTGGCCGTGGTCGACCACCACGTCACGCGGGTCTACTTCCACTCGAACCCGGCCAAACTCACGAGGCTCGCGCTGCCGGAGGGGTTCGAGCCGACATTGTGAAGCCGACCTGGTGAGAAGGCAGCACGCAACAGTCTGAGCTGTCACACCTCGGGCAGTGACTACTCGGGCACCGACTACTCGGGCACCCACATGGACATCTCGTTGCCACCCGGTTCGCGGAAGTGGAACCGTCGGCCGCCGGGGAAGGAGAACGGCTCAAGGGTCACCACGCCGCCCGCGGCCTCGACCCGCCCGCGGGCCTCGGCCAGGTCGGCCACCCGGATCACCATCAGCGGAGCCGGGGACTGTTCGTCGTCGTCGCCCTGGACCCCCACCTCGATCCCGCCGCCGGTGAGGTCGGTGTACGACGTCCCGTACACGGTGGGCGTCCAGCCGCACACGGTCGCGAGGAAGTCGGCGGTCGCCGGCATCGACGTGCTGGGGAATTCGACCATCGTGATCTGGTCCGGGGTGCTGTTCTGCATGCGGCCGACGGTACGGGCACCATTGGTGTGGTGACGCGGTTTCGGTCTGCCTACCCGATTCTGGCCCTCCCGTTGATCGTGGCCGCGACGGGCTGCACGGGAGGCGCCACGCCGGACCCGGCGCCGGCCCCTCCCACCAGCACCGGCCCGATCGGCGCGGCGAACGTTCCGCTCGACACCACGATCGACGTCGCGGGTTCCCGCGCCGCACTCGAGGCGGGGCAGGCGGAGATCCGGCGGGTCCTCGAGGACAGAATCGGCGCGGGCGGCTGGAGGGAGTCGCGGCCGGCCCAGGAGGTGGCCTGTCCCAGCCGGAGCGATGCCGCCGGTGCCCTGGACACCGGGATCGGAAAGTTCTACGCCCGCGAGATGCGTCATCCCGATGCCCTGGACCCCGCCGGTTGGGACCGGGCCCTGGGCGAGGTCCTGAACGCCGTCGAGCCGCACGGGTTCCGGCCCAAGCCCACCGACGAGGAACACACGCAATCCGAGATCCGCTACGTCTACCTGATCAACGATCACCAGGACGAGCTGACCCTGTCCACCCATCCGACGATCGGCACCGGCTACGGCGGGTTCGGCGTCTGCCACCCCTGGGAGAACTGACGGGGCCCGCAGGTTCTTGGGTCGGTTCAGCCGTGAGCCCGGGCCCGGTCCCAACGGGAGAGCAGGTCGGCGGCGGCCGCACGTGGATCGGTCGCGGTCATCACAGCCGACACCACGCACACGCCGTCCAGTGCGGTGCCGGCGAGCAGGCCGACGTTCGCCGAGGTGATCCCACCGATTCCCACCGCCGCGACGCCCCGTCGGTGGGCCGCGCGGGCGATGCGGTCGGCTCCCTCCGGGCCGAGCGCCACCGCGGTGTCGGTCTTGGTGGCGGTGGCCCAGACCGGGCTCACCCCGATCACGTCCGGCGCGGGCCCGGGACCTGCCACCGCGACCCGGAGTTGTTCGTCGGACTCGATCGACAGCCCGAGCATCAGATACCCCGGGAGCTCGGCGCGGGCCCGCGCGAACGGCACGTCCCGCTGCCCCACGTGAAGGTGCAGCCCCAGCTCCCGCGCCACGTCCAGCCGGTCGTTGACGAACACCGGCACGTCGCGGCCCACCTGTGCTCCGGCCCGTCGGGCGGCGTCGGCGACGGCGGCGGCGCGTGAGGCGAACTCGTCGTCGTCGCACTCACCTCCGCACTCCTTGTCCCGGAACTGGACCACACCCACCCCGCCGAGTACGGACTCGTAGACGATCCCGGGCACCGCGTCCCGCCCGCCACCGAGGTGGGGATCGGTGACCAGGTACAGCCGCCAGTCGACGGAGTCCCCCGGACCGCCGTGCCCGACCGGAGCGGATGCGCGGCGCGCGCGGGCCGGGTGGGTCACGGCGAGGCGTCGAGGAGGGTGACCGTGTCCGCGATCTCCTCGGGCGTGAGCGTGTACAACGCGTCGAGCCACGCCACCGCGAACAGGCCGGGACCCGCGGCGACCCGCCCGGCGGCCGTGCCCGCCGCGCCGACGTGGGCGTGGGCGGCCACCACCGCGTCGTGGTCGGGGAGTCCGGCGGTGCGGGCCGCACCGAGATAGGCGGCCGTCACCGCACCGAGCGCGCAGCCGGTGCCGATCACCTTCTGCAACAGCGGGTGTCCGGAGGTGACCCAGGTGGCGATCGTCGACCCGCCGGAGTTGGTGACGACGATGTCCTGCGGTCCCGTCACCGCCACGATCCCCCCGGTGCGCTCGGCGAGCGACAACGCCGGAGCCAACGCCACGGCCACGTCGTGGGTCGAGTCCACGCCCCGCCCACCCGCTCCCGCCCCGGCGAGCGCGACGATCTCGGAGGCGTTGGCCCGGATCGCCGCGGGCCCGTGGTCGAGCCAGCCGGTCGCCAGACCGGTGCGCAGTGCCAGACCACCCACCGCGACCGGGTCCAGCACCCACGGCGTGCCGTGGTCGCGGGCGGAGGCGATGGCGGCGTGCATCCCCTCGATCTGCTCGGTCGTCGGGTTGCCGACGTTGATCAGCACACCCGAGGCGACGGCGGCGAAGTCCCCGGCCTCGTCGGGGTGGTCGACCATCGCGGGCGCGGCGCCGGCGGCGAGCAGGACGTCGGCGGTGATCTGCCGGACCACCGAGTTGGTCAGGCAGTGCACCAGCGGCTCGGCCCCGCGCATCACCGAGACGAGGTGGGCGACGTCGACAGAACTGGAACCTGAGCTGGCACCGGGGCCGGGAGCGGACATCCCCCCAGTGTGCCGCCCCCGTCGTTCCCCGCGGCGGAATAGGTCCCGCGAGGCCGGGGTTGGACCCGTCATGACCCCCTCCCCGATGCCCCTGTCCGTGATCGACTTCGCCTCCGTCCGTCCTGGCCAGTCCGTCGGGGACGCGTTGCAGGACTCGGTGGCGCTGGCGCAGAAGGCAGAGGAGCTGGGGTACGAACGGGTCTGGTACTCGGAGCACCACAACATGGGCTCCATCGCCTCGTCGGCACCGGCGGTGCTCATGGCGCACATCGCCTCGCAGACCGAGCGGATCCGGCTGGGGTCCGGGGGCGTCATGCTGCCCAACCACTCGCCGATCGTGATCGCCGAGCAGTTCGGCACATTGGCAGAGCTGCACCCGGGCCGCATCGACCTGGGGCTCGGCCGCGCCCCCGGCACCGACCCGCAGACCATCCGCGCACTGCGCCGCGAGCCGTCGGCCGCCGAGCATTTCCCCGACGACGTCCGCGAGCTGCAGGCGTTCCTCGGGGACTCCCCCTCCGATCTCGCGCGGACCCGCGGGATCACCGCGACCCCGGGCCGGGGCACCAGGGTCCCCCTCTACATCCTCGGGTCCTCGTTGTTCGGCGCCCAGCTCGCCGCCAAGTTCGGGCTGCCGTACGCGTTCGCCTCGCACTTCGCGCCCGACGCGCTCGAGCAGGCCTCGGCGGTGTACCGCGACCGCTTCGAGCCCAGTGAGCAGCTGGCCGAGCCGTACATGATCGCCGCCGTGAACGTGGTGGCCGACGACGACACCGGCCGCGCCGCCCGCGAGCTCCAGCACTACCGGCGCCAACGCGTGAAGCTGATGGCCGGGCGCGGGCGGCACTTCTCGGACGAGGAGCTGGACATGATCATGGAGTCGGCCGGCGGCCGTCAGATCCTGCACATGATCAGCTGCACCGCCGTCGGGGACGGGCCCGCAGTTCGCGACTACCTGCAGGATTTCGCTTCGCGTGCGGGCGCGGACGAGCTCATGATCGCCCCCGTGGGGTCGACCCGCGAGCGGGTCCACGGCACGCTGGACGTGCTGCGCCGCGCGTGGAGTCAGTGAAGTCGACCCATCGTGGTGCGCTTGGTCACGAATTCGCCGTCAAGAGCTCCCACAGGTGGTTAAGATCCACCGGACCGGCCTAGAGTTGATCCATGGCCATATCTGATGTAGGTGAGTACGCCCATCTCTGTCCCGAGCAGATCGAAGAGCTGGGGCGGGAACTCGACGCGATCAGGGCCGACGTCATCGCCTCGCGCGGGGAGCGGGACTACCGGTACATCCACAGCGTGATCCGCCTGCAGCGTGGGATCGAACTCGGTGCCCGGGCGGTCCTGTACATCGGTGCGCGGAACCGTACGGCCTGGGCGCTCGGCACGGGTGCGCTGGCCGTTGCCAAGATCCTCGAGAACATGGAGATCGGGCACAACGTCCTGCACGGGCAGTGGGACTGGATGAACGATCCGGAGATCCACTCCACCACCTGGGAGTGGGACCTCGTCGGCAGTTCCGCGGACTGGAAGCACACCCACAACTACCTGCACCACAAGTTCACGAACATCGTCGGGCTTGACGACGACGTGGGGTTCGGCGTCCTGCGGGTCACGCGTGACGTGCCGTGGGAGCCCAAGTACTCCGCCAACCTCCTGGTCAACACCGTGCTGATGCTGGGGTTCGAATGGGGGATCGGCCTGCAGGACGTGCGGTTCCAGGACGCGTTCCCGGGCTCCGGTGCCACGCCCGCCGACCGGCGTACCGCCAAGGCGTTCCTTCGGAAGGCGGGCAAGCAGGTCCTCAAGGACTACATCCTCTTCCCCGTCCTCGCCGGACCGGCGGGTCGGCAGGCGCTCACCGCCACCGTCACCGCCAACATCATCCGCAACATCTGGACCAACGCGGTGATCTTCTGCGGTCACTTCCCGGACGGGGCGGAGAAGTTCACCCCCAAGGATGTCAAGACCGAGACCCAGGCCGAGTGGTACCTGCGTCAGATGCTGGGCAGCGCCAACCTCGACGGCGGCCCGGTCATGAACCTCATGTCGGGCAATCTGTCGTTCCAGATCGAGCACCACATGTTCCCCGACCTGCCGTCCAACCGGTACTCGGAGATCTCCCTGCGGGTCCGTGACCTGTGCGAGCGGTACGACCTGCCGTATGTGAGCGGACCGCTGTGGAAGCAGTACCTGCAGTCGTGGCGCACCATCGCGCGTCTCTCGCTGCCCGACAAGTACCTGCACCGGACCGCCGACGACGCCGCGGAGACGCGCAGCGAGAAGATGTTCGACCGGATGCCGCAGATGCCCGGTCTGGCGACCGCGCTGGCCGCGTTCCGGCAGAAGGGGCGCGCCCAACTGGTCCACTGAGCGCTTTGGCAGACTGTCCGGCATGTCGCTGAAGAGCATGCTGGAGGCCGCCGCGCGCGGTGGGACCGTCGAGGTCACGGACGGCTGGACGCAGGGCCGCGCGATCTACGGCGGGTTGACCGGGGCGCTGCTGTTGGCGTCGATCAAGGGTCGGCTGAGGGACGCGGCCGGAGACGGGTCCGGGTCTCCACATCCGTTGAGGTCGTTCACCGTCTCGTTCATCGGCCCCGCCACGACGGGCGCGGTCGAGGTCCATGCCGAGATCCTGCGGGTCGGGAAGAACGTGACGCAGTGCCAGGCCACGCTGCGCCAGGACGGCGCTCTCGTCGCCACCGCCCTGGCGGCGTTCGGGAAGCACCGCGAGTCCACCATCGTCGTGCCCCCCAGACATCCCATGCCGGAGTTGCCGGAGCCCGGGACGATCGAGCCGTTCCCCTACATCGAGAAGATGACCCCGGAGTTCTACCGATTCCTCGCGTTGCGACAGGTCGGCGGCGCACTACCGTTCAGTGGCGCCGAGACCGGCGACCTCTCCGGCTGGGCGCAGCTGCGGGAGACCCCCGAGGAGTTCCACGAGGAGCATCTGCTGGTGCTCGCGGACGCGTGGCCCCCGGCGACCATCCAGATGCTCTCCGGGTTCGCGCCCGCCAGCAGCCTGACCTGGACGCTGGAGCTGGTGGCGGAGATCGGTCCGGACACGATCCCACCGGAGGCGGTCTTCGCGTACGAGGCGACCACCGATGCCTCCCGCGACGGCTACGCGCACACCCACGCCATGCTGTGGGGACCGGACGGGGCGCTGACGGCGATCAGCCGCCAGACCATCACCGTGTTCGGGTGACAGCTGGCGGCTGATCGGTCGGAGGCTGGAGACTCAGCCGGCGGCGCGGCTGGCCTTGCGGCGCTCGCCGCCACGCGAATGGCCTGCACTCTGGGCGATCGTGTGGGTGGCAGCGGAGCGCTGGCCACCCGAACCCTGACGAGCCGAGCCCTGGGCGCCGGAACCCTGACGGCTGGAACCGTGACCGGATCCCTGGGCGCCGGCACTCTGGGGCCGACGGGGACGACGACGGGTGCCGTCCGAGCCGGACGACTCCTGCGCGCGGCCTCCGCGCTCGCCGCCGTCGCGGCCCTGGCCCTGACGGTTCTGGCCCTGCCCGCCCTGAGACCGGCCCTGACGCTGCCGGTTCTGGCTCTGGCGGCTCTGACCCTGACTCTGACGGCCCGCGGGAGCGTCGTCCCCGGGCACGTGTGCGGGCGGCTCGGGGGCGTCGGCCAGCGCGGTGGCGGCGTTCGCGCCCACGGGGAGCACGATCTCGCCCGCGGTCACGCCGGCCGACCGCAGCAGCGAGCGCACCTCGCGGACCTGGTCTGAGGTGGCCACGGTGACGACGGTGCCGACTGCACCCGCGCGTGCGGTGCGACCCGAGCGGTGCACGTAGGCCTTGTGCTCGGCCGGCGGATCGGCGTGGACGACGAGCCCGACGTCATCGACGTGGATGCCGCGTGCCGCGATGTCGGTGGCCACGAGCACGCTCGCCTGGCCCGAGGAGAACGCGTCGAGGTTGCGGACGCGCGCGTTCTGAGACAGGTTGCCGTGCAGGTCCACGCTCGTCACGCCTCGACCGGAGAGCTGCTTGGCCAGCCGCTTGGCGCCGTGCTTGGTGCGGGTGAACATGACGGTCCGCTCGTTCACTCCGGCCAGGTCCGCCAGTGCGCGGACGCGGTCGTCCGGGTCGACGTGGAAGACGTGGTGCGCGGTCGCGCCGGGGGTGGCGGAGCCGTCGTCGACCTCGTGCACGACCGGATTGTCGAGGAACTTCCTCACCAGCTTGTCCACACCCTGGTCGAGGGTCGCGGAGAACAGCAGTCGCTGGGCGCCCTGGGGCGTGGCCGCCAGGATCCGGGTGACTCCCGGAAGGAAGCCCAGATCGGCCATGTGATCGGCCTCGTCGAGGACGCTGACCTCGATCGAATCCATACGGCAGTGCTTCTGGCCCATGAGGTCCTCGAGCCGGCCCGGGCAGGCCACCACGATGTCGACGCCCTGATCGAGCGCGCTGACCTGGCGGCCCTGCGAGACCCCGCCGAAGATCACGGTCGTCTTGAGGCCCATGGCCTTGGCCAGCGGCGCGAGCGTCTCGTCGATCTGACGGGCGAGCTCGCGGGTGGGGGCGAGGATCAGCCCGCGCGGTGAGTTGCGCTTACGCCGACCGCCGGCGGGTGCCGAGGCGGCGAGACGGGTGACCAGCGGGAGGCAGAAGGCGTAGGTCTTGCCGGAGCCGGTGCGGCCCCGGCCCAGGACGTCGCGCCCGGACATCGCGTCGGGCAGCGTGGCCGACTGGATCGGCGTGGGGGTGACGATGTCGACGCCCGTGAGGACGTCGAGCAGGGATGAAGGAACGCCGAGATCGGCGAAAGAACGTGACAAGGGAGGAATCTCCGTACATAGATGGGGCGTCTTGCCCGGCGCGCTCCTGGGATCCCGCGTCGCTCGGAGGCGACGCGCCCGGTGCGCGACCACGGGAGGTCGACATCCGATTCGGCCCGAGGCAAGAGTGGTGCGGGCCGACTCGTCCACCCTACGCCCCGGAGGGCCTCACTCCCAGTTCCCCGGGATTAGTGTGACGAGGTAGTCACTCCTGGGCTCACGGATGGCACGATGTTGATCGTGCGACTCGACCTGTCACTGCTGCGACGCCCGGAACTGGGTTCGGTGCTGCTCGGGCGGGGGACGGAGTCGGCCCGTCTGAGATCCCTTCGCGTCCAGGTCCTGCTCGTCCTGACGCTGCTGGGCTCCAACCTCGTCGGGGTGGGCGTTGCCGCGGTACTGATCCTCTTCGTCCTGCCGGGGCCCACTCTGCCCTCCACCGAGTTCCTCGTCCCCACCGCCATCGTCGTCCCGGGTTATGTCTCGCTGGCGACGATCGTGGGCACGGTCTGGGTGCGTAGTGCGGTCTATCGCCGCGTGCGCTGGTTCCTCGACGGCCGCGAACCCACGGACCGGGAGCGGGTGCGGACCCTCCGGTTGCCCGGCCGCATGACGCTGATCCAGGCTTTCCTGTGGCTGCTGGGCGCGGCCGTGGTCACGCCCGCCTTCGGGGTGATCGACCCGGAGGCGATCCCCTCGGTCGGGTTCACGATCGTCTTCTCCGGCATGGTCGTCTGCGGTGTGGCGTTCCTCTTCGCCGACTTCTGTCTGCGCCCCGTGGCCGCGGTCGCCCTGGCCAGTGGTACCGCACCGCGCACCCGATTCCTGGGAGCGATGACGCGCCTGCGGGTGGCGTGGGTGGTCGGCAGCGGGGTCCCGATCGCGGGTCTGATCATCGTGGCGATCTATACGTTGGCGGGCCGGGCACTGTCTTTGGAACGGCTCGCCGTCATCGTGATCGTGCTCGGCGCCACCTCTCTCCTCGCCGGATTCCTCCTCATCTCCCTGGCGACGGGTTCGGTCCTCGGGCCGCTGCGCAGTCTCCGTTGGGCGATGGAAGACATCACCAACGGGGAACTGGCACGACGCGTAGTGGTCTATGACGGCACCGAGCTGGGTGAACTCCAACGCGGGTTCAACCGCATGGCGGCCGGGCTGCAGGAACGCGAACGGCTCCGCGATCTGTTCGGCCGGCACGTGGGCCGCGACGTGGCGGAAGCGGCCGAGGAGCGGGACCCCGAGCTGGGCGGCAGCGCCTCCCACGTCGGCGTCGTCTTTGTGGACATCATCGGGTCCACCGAGATGGCGGTCCGGTCCGAGGCGGCGGAGGTGGTCGACGTCCTGAACCAGTTCTTCCGTGTGGTCGTGGAGACGGTCGAGGAGTACGACGGCGTCGTGGACAGCTTTCTCGGCGACGCGGCTCTCGTGGTGTTCGGCGCGCCCCGGTCGATGGACGATCCCGCCTCCGCGGCGCTGGCCTGCGCCCGTGTCCTCGGCGAGCGGCTGCCGGACCGGGTGCCGGGATGCCGGGCGGGGATCGGGGTGTCCTACGGGGGCGTCGTCGCCGGGTACGTCGGCGCCGACGACCGTCTCGAGTACACGGTCATCGGCGACGCGGTCAACGAGGCATCACGGTTGTGCGAACTGGCCAAGAACCAGACCGGTCTCGTGCTGGCCTCCGGTACCGCGGTGTCGTCGGCGGGTGGAGCAGAGGCCGCCCGGTGGGACCGGGTCGGATCCGAGGTGGTGAGGGGCAGGTCCGAACCCACGGAACTGTGCGTCCCGGCCGCCGCCGGAACCGACCGGGGACCCGCGGACTACGGAACAGACCGGGGTCCCGCGGTCTACGGAACCGACCAGCGTCCTGCGGACTAGTTGGTGAGCGCTACCGCAGCGTGACGTCCGTCCCGACTAGCGCGACCTCGAAGCCGTCGGGCACCACGCGGGCGCCCTGGATCGACACACCCTCGGGAAGTGCGGCGAGGGTTGAGTCGACGGTGCCGGTGATGCCGGAGAACAAGCCGTCCGGCAGAGGGAAGCCGACCAGCTCGGTCTGTTCCGGAGTCAGGGTGAGCTGGCCGCCGGAGACCCCCGGGGCCACGCCGATCTCCGCGATACCGCCGATGTCCGCGCGCAGCAGCCCCGCCTGTGCGTCGGGACGCACGGAACGGACCTCCGTCAGTCCGGCCACCGGAGACCCGCCGGCGGGATTGCCCTCGGCCGCGGCCGCGGCGAGCTGCTCGCCGCTGAGCGTGGCGGTCCCGTCCGCCGTCCCGGCCAGGATCGCACCGTCGACCAACCGGACCGAGTATCCGGTCACGTCGATACGGGGCACGGTGGCGTCACCGGGGGAGGTCATCCGGACCGAGTCCACGGCCTGCGTGGTGGCCAGGTCCCACAGGATCGGGGTCGGCCCGAATCCCACCGACACCGGCGCGCCGAGTCGGGCCGACGCCTCGCGCTCCGCGCGGTCCGACAGATACCACCGGGCGCCGAACTCCGCGGCCACCACCAGCCCCACCAACAGGAGCAGCAGCACGAGCAGGGAACAGCCACATCCGCCTCGCCGGCGGTCGCGCCGCCCTCGTCGGTCGATCGGGTCTCGTCGTCGCATCCACGTATCGTGCCGGACCACGCGTCACGGGGCCACCGGGCGGGGGTCACCGTTGGTCCGGTTGCGGGCCTGGGGGGTCCGGGCCCACGATCAGGTCATGACCGAGACTCAGGACGACACCACCGACACCAGCACCGTCGTATTCCTCGTGGCCGGCGAGGGCATCGAGCGGGTCGAGCTCACCGAACCCTGGGGGGCGGTGACCGAGGCGGGTCACACCGCGCTCCTGGTCAGTACCTCCGACGGCGAGGTCGATCTGGTCGACCATCTCACCCCGGCGGGCACCCAGGCGGTCGACCGCACCACCGCCGACGTGACCGCAGCCGATATCGACGTCCTGGTCCTGCCGGGCGGCGTCGCCAACCCGGATGCACTCCGACAGGACCAGTACGCCGTGACCATGGTTCGCGAGATGGTCGAGGCGGGTAAGCCGGTTCTGGCCATCTGCCACGCGCCGTGGGTCCTTATCGAGGCCGACGTCGTCCGCGGGCGCCGCGTCACCTCCTACCCGAGCCTGCGGACGGATCTGGTCAACGCCGGCGCCGAGTGGGTGGACGAGGAACTGGTCAGCTCGGACGGCGTGTTCACCAGCCGTAACCCCGACGACCTCCCCGCGTTCTGCGACGCACTCCTGGGGGCCATCCGCGGAGCGGACTAGGGCACGGACGGGGTCTGGTCGGGAACAGCGGCGGAGGGGAGCGCAGAGATGATCGGCATCTACGTCCACAACCGTGGGCGGAGTCATCTCCACCGCGTGCTCCCGGTGATGGAAGCCCTGCGGGAGCGGGGCTTCGAGGTCACGATGCTCATCGCGGGACGGTTCGATGACGCACTCCTGCCGCCGGGAACCCAGGTCATCCATCTCCCCGCCGAGACTGGGGACCAGGAGTTCCCGGATGAGATCACCCTCGGCGCCCGTCGCGTGGCGGTCGCGTGGATGGACCGTGCGCGACCCCGCGCCTTCTGGGTGGATTCCTCGCCCGCAATGTCATTGGCCGCGCGGATGACCGGCATTCCGATGGTCAGCACCCTTCCGCCCGGGGTGAGGGTGGACGAGCCCCACCTGCTGAGGGTCCGTGCGGCGGAGCGCCTGATCGGTGCCTGGCCCCCTGGCGTGCACCAGGCCACCCTGCGGCGGACCGAGAGTTCGGTAGCGGAGATCGGTGGTGTGTCCCGGTTCGAGCGCCGGGATCGCGAACCCCGGGATCGACGACGTCGACCAAGAGTGGTTCACCTGAACGGCTCCGGCTCGGGTGGGGACCACAGGTTCTGGCGGGCGGTGCGGACCACGGCGCGCGAACTCGGAGTGGCCGAGTGGCTCGAGATCGGTGGGCCGGACGGATCCTGGCACGAGGACCCCTGGCCGGAGTTGTGCTCTGCGGATGTAGTGGTGACCGGGGCAGGTCAGGCGTCCGTGGCCGATGCCGCGTGCGCCGATGTGCCACTGGTGGTGGTGCCGGGCCGTCGCGCGTACGGGGAGCAGGACGCCACGGCCGGGGCTCTCGACGGGGTCCCGGGGGCCTCAGTGATGCGATACGGAAACGGCCCGACGGCCGTCGCGCGAGCGGTCAGGTCACAGATCGACAGGTGCCGCGACGGGGAGCCGGCCGGAATCAGATCCTGGTGGGGTGTCGACGGCGCGGCATCTCGTGCGGCCGAGGTGATACGGATGGCAGCCGCGACCGGTCGCAACAGCTGACTACTCGGCATTCCGAGCGCATTGTCGAAATTTAACATCGAGGGAAATTGGCTGACTAGGGAAGCGGCGGAGGCCTTTTCAGAAAATTAGGCTTGCCTTTGTGCCCCGTCGTTCGTTTGACCTCTCCCTGTCGCCTGACAGGATGAGGGGAACCGCTTTCTGAACATCCAGGGCTCATGGCAGGGCACTTCAGGTTGGCGGGAAGGAGATGCCATGCCCCGATACAGGAACCTTGAGCCCACGTCGGATTTCTGGTCGTGGCGGGACAGGGCCGCGTGCATCGGTCGGGAGGACCTCTTCTACAGCGCAGAGGACGAATCCAAGGGGGAGCGTCGCCGCAAGGAGGAGGAGGCGAAGACCGTGTGTGCGGTATGCCCCGTCTTCACCGCCTGTAGGCAGTTCGCCATGGAGTCCAAAGAGCTCTACGGCGTCTGGGGTGGAACGACCGAGTCCGAACGACACGCCATGGCGGGCCGACACCGGACCGGTTGATGCCGGCTCACACCCAGTGACCCCACGGACGATCTAGTTGTTTTCCCGTGGGGTCGCCTCGTGCACCGGGTGACCCGAGGTCCGGTTCTGCTCCTTGAGCTCGGCCTCCTGGACGTGTCGGTGCCCGCCGGTGACCTCGTTCCTGACCGCCCTGCTGACCTCGCGGGCGGTGGTCCAGTAGCCGTCGTCGAATTCTTCGACCATCTGGAACGTCCACCGTCCGTGGAGGACGTTCACCCCGACCATCTCACTCCGGATGAGCTCGGCGAGTTCGCTGCGTCCGACCGCATCCAACTGGTCCGCGGCCTTCTTGTAGAGGAGGTCCGCCCGCCCGATCAGCTGGTGGAGGTCGTAGAGGTACCCGCGGGCACGTTCCACGTACTCGAGCGCCTCGGTCGCGGTGCCGGTGGCCTCAACCTCGGCATCGGTCACCCCGGGTGGGCGCCGGTGGGCCTCGTCGACGCTCGGGGTGGGGCCTCCGCTGGCAGCTCCGACGTCCGACCGATCGCCCGCCACGGTCAGACCGTGCGGGTCAGTCGCCGGAGCTGGTTCGGGTCGGTCCGATGCTTCAGGGCGGTGACCAGGCCCGAGCGCGGCCCCTCGTGGTCGTTGTAGGTCCGCGGCTCACCCTCGAACATGCGCTCCGACCTGGTTTCCGGGGCGTCGTCCGCGGTGGCCTTGAGGAAGCGGTTCGGCAGGGAGAGCTTGGCGATCGTGCGCCACGACTGCCAGTACTGCTTGTACAGCGGGCCCGTCGTGTACGGCAGATCCCAGCGTCGGCACACGTCCTGCACCTTCTCGGAGATCTCGCCGTACCGGTTGGACGGGACGGTGGGGAAGAGGTGGTGCTCGATCTGGTACGACAGGTTGCCGGACATGAAGTGGGTGAGCTGGCTGCCGGTGAAGTTGGCTGAGCCGAGCATCTGCCGCAGGTACCACTGCGCCTGGGTCTCCTCGGAGAGGTCCTCCAGCGTGAACTTGTCCGCCCCGTCCGGGAAGTGCCCGCAGAAGATCACGGCGTTGGACCACAAGTTCCGGATGACGTTGGCGGTGGCGTTTGCCGACATCGTCGACTTCCAGTTGGGGCCCGACAGCAGCGGGAACCACACGTAATCCTTACCCACCTGGCGGCGGGCCTTGCGCAGGAACTGGCCGATGCGGCGCTTCTGCTCCGCGCGGCCGGACGAGTTGATGGTGCCCGGAGCGATCTCCAGGTGCTGGACACCCACGCCCCACTGGAACGCGAATGCCAGAATCGTGTTCCAGACGATGTTCAACGAGTACGCCGGGTTCCAGGGCTGGTCCCTCGTCACGCGGACCACGCCGTACCCGACGTCATCGTCCATTCCGATGATGTTGGTGTACGTGTGGTGATGGTGATTATGGGTGGCCTTCCAGTGCTCGGAGGTGCCCACGATGTCCCATTCCCACGTGGTGGAGTGGATCACCGGATCGTTCATCCAGTCCCACTGCCCGTGCATGACGTTGTGTCCGAGCTCCATGTTCTCGATGATCTTGCCCGCGCCCAGCATCGCGGTGCCCACCAGCCAGGCCGGGCGGTATCCGGAGAAGAGGAGAACGACGCGGGCGCCGGCGACGAGGCCGCGCTGGAGCCTGATGGTGTCCTGCACGTACTTGCGGTCCGCCTCGCCGAGTGAATCCACGACCTCCTGGCGGATCGCGTCCAGTTCTTCACCGATGGCCTCGACATCCTCGGCGGAGAGATGGGCGTATTCCTTCACGTCTGATATCGCCATAGGCAGACGGTACGGAGGGTTGGCCGACTTGTCGACCGGAAACCCAGATCGGCGAGTCGATCTTCAATCAATCCTCAGGCGCCTATGATCCCTCCATGGCACTCGTCGAGATCTCAGGCGTGAACAAGCACTTCGGTGACTTCCAGGCGCTCAAAGACATCACCATGTCCATCGAGGAGGGTGAGGTCATCGTCGTGATCGGCCCCTCGGGCTCGGGCAAGTCGACGCTGTGCCGCGCGATCAACAGGCTCGAGACCTTCGAATCCGGCTCGATCACCATCGACGGCAAGGAGCTCCCCGAGGAGGGCAAGGAACTCGCCAGACTCCGCGCTGACGTCGGCATGGTGTTCCAGTCGTTCAACCTGTTCGCACACAAGACCATTCTCGAGAATGTGACGCTCGGGCCCATCAAGGTGCGCAAGCAGTCCAAGTCGGTGGCGGAGAAGCGGGCGATGGAGCTGCTCGAGCGGGTCGGTGTGGAGCACCAGGCGTCCAAATACCCGGCCCAGCTCTCTGGTGGCCAACAGCAGCGCGTGGCCATCGCCCGGTCCCTGGCGATGGATCCCAAGGTGATGCTCTTCGACGAGCCCACCTCGGCCCTGGACCCGGAGATGATCAACGAGGTCCTCGACGTGATGACCGGGCTGGCCAAGTCCGGAATGACGATGGTCGTGGTGACGCACGAGATGGGTTTCGCGCGGAAGGCCGCCGACCGCGTCATCTTCATGGCAGACGGGGAACTGGTCGAACAGGCCACCCCTGAGGAATTCTTCACCAATCCGCAGAGCGGGCGCGCGAAGGACTTCCTCTCCAAGATCCTGACCAACTGAGTCGGACTCCACCACCAGCGTCAGCCGCCAGCAGAGCTCAACCCAACAACAGAGTTCGACCCACAAACAGAGCTCTACCCACCCATCCCACGAGGAGAACACATGAACATCCGACGGATCGGATCGGCCGTAGCGGCCGTCACCCTGGCTCTCGGCCTGGCCGCGTGCGGAAGCGATGAGGGTGGCGAGAACCAGCTCCGGATCGGCATCAAGTTCGACCAGCCCGGCCTCGGCCTCAAGGAGGGCAACGACTACAACGGACTCGACGTCGACGTGGCCACGTACGTGGCCGAGCAGCTCGGCACCCCCGCCGAGGACATCGAGTGGGTCCAGGCACCCAGTGCCCAGCGCGAGACCCTCCTCGAGACGGGGCAGGTGGACATGATCGTGGCCACCTACTCGATCACGGACGCCCGCAAGGAGAAGGTCGACTTCGCCGGACCGTACTTCATCGCCGGCCAGGACCTGCTGGTCCGCGCGGACGACGACAGCATCACCGGGCCCGAGTCCCTGGAGGGCAAGCGCCTCTGCTCGGTCTCCGGGTCGACCTCCGCCCAGAACGTCCAGGAAGAGGTCCCGGGGGTCAACCTCCAGGAGTTCGGCACCTACTCCGAGTGTGTCTCGGCGCTGGTGTCCAATGCGGTCGACGCGCTCACCACGGATGACACGATCCTCGCGGGTTACGCCGCGCAGGACCAGTATCAGGGGCAGCTCAAGGTCGTCGGTTCGCCGTTCAGCGAGGAGCTGTACGGCATCGGGATCCAGAAGGGCGACACCGAGAAGTGTGAGCAGATCAACGAGGCCATCCGCGAGATGATCTCCGACGGCAGCTGGGACACCGCCGTGGAGGAGAACCTCGGGGCGGCCGGCTTCACGCCGGGCGAGGGCAACCCGCCCAACCCGGCCGCCTGCGCCTGAGCTGATCTACCACTGATCTGAGCAACCACTGATCTGATCCACGACGGCCTCCGCGCCACCGGTCAACGGTGGCGCGGAGGCCCCCGACACCACATCACGAAAGGTCGACCATGGGCGATATCTTCGCCGACTATGACGTCCTGGGGGCGGTGTGGGTCACCATCCAGCTCTCGCTACTCGGGATCATCGGTGCCATGGTGCTGGGGACGATCATCGCGATCCTCAGGGTCTCCCCGGTGGCGGTCCTCCGCGGACTCGGCACCTCCTACGTCAACATCTTCCGGAACCTGCCGTTGACCCTGCTGATGGTGTTCAGCATCCTGGGCCTGTCCTTCATCCTCCAGTTGTCCGTCTCGGACGACTTCGCCCGCAACGCCTTCTGGTGGGCCGCGATCATGCTCGCCGTCTACCACGCCGCGTACGTCTGCGAGGCCCTGCGCTCCGGCGTCAACACGGTGCCGGTGGGACAGGCCGAGGCGGCCCGGTCCATCGGCCTCGGCTTCGGTCAGTCACTACGTGAGGTGATCCTCCCGCAGGCGTTCCGCGGTTCCATCGCCCCCATGGGGTCGGTCATCATCGCGCTCATCAAGAACTCGACGGTCGCCGCGGTCATCGGCGTGGGCGACTCGGCGGGCCTGCTCCAGGTGATCACGGAGAACGAGGGCGCGAGCCTGCCGACGTTCTTCTTCTTTGCCATGGTGTTCGTGATCCTCACCCTCCCGATCGGACTCTGGACCACGTCCCTCTCACGGAAGCTGTCGGTGAAGCGATGAGCACCCAGGCCGTCCTGTTCGACGCCCCGGGCCCCAAGGCCCGACTCCGCCACAAGATCTTCACGGTGATCGGTGCCCTGATCGCCGTCGGTATCGCCTACGTGGTCTACGTCCAGTTCGAGGCCGCCGGCCAGCTGCAGGCGTTCATGTGGGAACCGTTCGTCACCGATCCGGAGGTGTGGACCTCCTACCTGATCCCCGGCCTCAAGGGGACATTCACGGCGGCGGCGATCTCGATCGTCCTCGCGGTGATCTTCGGGCTGCTCTTCGGCATGGGTCGGCTCTCGCCGTTCGCCCCGCTGCGGTGGTTCTGCAGTGTGATCGTGGAGTTCTTCCGCTCGGTCCCGGTTCTGCTGATGATGGTGTTCGCCTACTTCGGGTACTTCGCCACCTCGAACATCGTCCCCAACCAGCACGCGCCGCTGGCCGCGGTGGTCACCGCGCTCACCCTCTACAACGGTGCGGTCATCGCGGAACTCGTCCGTTCGGGAGTCCACGGATTGCCCTCGGGGCAGACCGAGGCGGGACTCGCGGTGGGGCTCACCCCGGGACAGGTGCTGCGCTCGATCCAGCTCCCCCAGGCCCTCACGGCCATGCTCCCGGCGCTCGTCGGCCAGCTCGTCGTCGTCCTCAAGGACTCGGCCCTCGGCTACGGCATCACCTACCTGGAGCTGCTCAACTGGTCCAAGACCCTGGGCTCCGCCTACGCCAACACCGTTCCCGCGTACATCGTGGCCGGCATCCTCTTCGTGATCATCAACTACACGCTCACCAAGCTCGCCGTCTACCTCGAGGGGCGATTGAAGAAGAAGCGCGCGAAGGCCTGACACGACCAGGCCTGACGCGACCAGGCCTGGCACGTCCAGACCAGACACGACCAGACCCAGTGCGACGAGAGGGGCCCCGCCGGATCCGATCCGGCGGGGCCCCTCTCTGCTGTGGCGACCCGGGGGCGGGTCTCCACAGCTCCGGGTCACTTCGGTGGCATCCGGATACCACCGTCGACGCGCACGGTCTGCGCGTTCATGTACGGGTTGGTGAGCAGCTCCATGACCATCGACGCCAGCTCGTCGCCCGAGCCGAGACGCTTGGGGAACAGGACGCTCTCGCCCAGCTTGGCCTTGAACGCCTCCGAGTCGGGGCCCTCGCCGTAGATCGGGGTGTCGATGAGACCGGGGGCCACGGTGTTGAGGCGGATGCCTGCGGCCGAGAGATCACGGGCCACGGGCAGGGTCAGGCCCACGATGCCGCCCTTGGACGCGGAGTACGCGGCCTGGCCGATCTGCCCGTCGAACGCGGCGACGGAGGCCATGTTGACGATCGCGCCCTTCTGGCCGTCGTCGTCGGCCTCGCCACGGGACATGGCCGTGGCGGCCAGTCGCAGCATGTCGAACGAGCCGATGAGGTTGATGTCGATGACCTTGCGGAACGAGTCGATGTCGAAGGCCGACGAGAACTCGCCGTCACGACCGATCGTGCGCTGGGCCCAGCCGATGCCGGCCGAGTTGACCAGGTAGCGCAGCGGGCCGAGCTCGAGGGCGGCCTCGATGGCCTTGATGTTCTGGTCGGTCTTGGTCACGTCGACGGCGACGAAGACGCCCCCCACCTCGTTCGCGAGGGCCTCGCCCTTCTCGGCGTTGAGGTCGGCGACGACCACCTTCGCACCCTGCGCGGCGAGTTGACGGACGACGGCCGCGCCGATGCCCGACGCTCCGCCCGTGACGATTGCACTTGCTCCGGAGATATCCATGGCTGAACCGTAACAAGCGGACGTGATCGATACGGTGGTCACGGGTAGGTCAGCACGAAATCACCCGGTCGAGCCGTCGACCATCACGTCCCAGCGGATGCCGAACCGGTCCCTGACCTGACCGTAGTGATCCCCCCAGGGAGCCGGTTCGAACGGCATCGCGATCTCGCCGCCGCCGTCGGCGACCTTCGCGATGAAGGTGTGTGCGTCCTCGGTGGAGTCGAAGGCGAGCAGGAACGAGTAGACCTCACTGGCGAGCTGGGGCAGGTCCTCGCCCATGTTGTCGCCGCCGGTCAGGGTGATGCCCGGGGCCTCCAGCGTCGCGTGGGCGACCGACCCGGGCGGCGGGGTGAACGGGAACCCCTCCATTGACGGCATGGCGTCGTAGGTCATCAGGTCGAGTCGACCACCGAAGAGGTCGCGGTAGTACGGGAACGCCTCGGACGCGTTGCCGGGGAAGGAGATGTAGGGGCTGGACTGCATGGTCATCGCGGATCCTCTCGCGTGCGTGCCCCGGCCCGTGCCGTGGCGTCCTCCGCATGGTCGACGCTAGTCCGCGCACTGACCGGAGTCACGAGAAAATCCCCTCCGACGTTCCGGCCGCCGACGGGTCGCGGCCCGGGCGGCGGTTACCGCCCGGACAGCGCGAGGAGTCGCGCGCGGGGGTCCGCACCGATAGGGACCGCGCGGGCCTCTGCGAGGACGTCGAAGGACCTCATCAGCTCCAGCACCTCACGGGCGTGGTCCAGGCACCACCCGGCCAGTTCTTCCGCCTCGGGTGAGTCCCAGGTCGACGGGTCGAGGTCGTGCGCGTGGACGAGCAGTTCGACGACCCGCAGGGCGAGCAGGTCCCGCACGGGGATCTCGGCCAGGCGGTGGGGGACCGGCGCGTCGGCGTCGGGGGCCCCGGCCAGTTCCTTCCGCAGACCCGCGGATGTGCGGTAGAGCGCGGGTACCGGCTTCTCGCCGGCATGGTCCGTGGTGCGGGTCCAGGCGATCTCCGACTCGGGCAGCCGCGGGAAGTAGGCCGCGTACCGCAACCCGCCACCGAGGACGTGGTTGGCGCAGTCGCGGCGGGTCCAGCCGGGGCACGCTTCACAGTCGCCGTCGAGCCCGCCGGCGAGTGCGCGGCCGAACAGTGCGGTGGCGGCGTCGAGGACGGCCAGGTGGGTGTCGGGCAGTGGATTCGTAGTCACGGGGGCTCCTCAGGAATGTCCGGGCCCCACAGTAGGTTGATCGTGTCGTCGTGAACAGCACGTCGCGCACAGCACCGGGCGCGCCCGCACGGGTCGCGTCCGCCAGTCCACCAGAAAGGAACCGCCGCCACCATGAGCCCGCAGACCTCCGGTGCAGCCGAGACCCGGGAGTTCCAGGCCGAGACCCGGCAGCTGCTGGATCTGATGATCCACTCGATCTACTCCAACCCGGACACCTTCCTCCGAGAGGTCATCTCCAACTCCTCCGACGCACTGGACAAGCTGCGGTTGGCCGCACTCCAGGACTCCACGCTGGGGGTCGACACCTCGGACCTGCACATCGAGTTGATCCCCGACGAGCAGGCCCGCACGCTGACGATCCGCGACAACGGCATCGGGATGTCCCGTGACGAGGTCGTGGACCTCATCGGAACGCTCGCCAAGTCGGGTACCGGTCAGATGCGGGAGGCCCTCGCGGCCGCCCGTGCGGCGCAGGAGTCGGGGGAGGCCAGCGAGCAGGTCACCGCGGACCTCATCGGCCAGTTCGGTATCGGTTTCTACTCCACCTTCATGGTCGCCGACACGGTCACCCTGGTCACCCGCAAGGCCGGCGAGGCCGCGGGCACGCGCTGGATCTCGGGTGGCGAGGGCACGTACACGATCGAGGAGGTCCCCGACGCCCCGCAGGGCACGTCGGTGATCCTGCAGCTCAAGCCCGCAGGTGGGGACGCGGCGTTGCCCGACTATGCCGCGGAGTCCACCTTGCGCCGGGTGGTGCGTACCTATTCGGACTTCATCGCCTGGCCCATCCGCACGGAGGTCGAGCGCCCGGCTCCGGAGCCGACGGGGGACAGCGACGAGGGAGACGACTCCTCCGCCGGGAGCACCCTCACCGAAACCGTCACGCTCAACTCCCAGAAGGCGCTGTGGACGCGGCCCCGTTCCGAGGTGACGGACGAGGAGTACGCGGAGTTCTACCGCCACGTCTCACACGCCTGGGACGAGCCGCTGGAGACCATCACCCTCAAGGCCGAGGGCACGTTCGAATACCAGGCGCTGCTGTTCCTGCCCACGCAGGTGCCGTTCGACCTCTTCTCGCAGGACAGCAAACGCGGCGTGCAGCTCTACGTCCGTCGGGTGTTCATCATGGACGACTGCGAGGAGCTGGTCCCGCCGTTCCTGCGCTTCGTCAAGGGCATCGTCGACGCCCAGGACCTCTCGCTCAACGTCTCGCGCGAGATCCTGCAGCAGGACCGTCAGATCCGTGCGATCCGCAAGCGCCTGGTCAAGCGGGTGCTGCAGACCATCGAGCAGATCCGCAACGACCGGCCGCAGGAGTTCCGTGCCTTCTGGACCAACTTCGGTGCGGTCCTCAAGGAGGGCTTGATCTCCGACGTCGACGCCCGCGATCAGCTCCTCGCCGTCAGCACCTTCGCGTCCACTCGCGCAGCTTCCGAAGAGGCCTCCGGTGGCGACGACGACGAGGTGGGCACCACCATCGCCGAGTACATCTCCCGCATGGCCGACGGGCAGGAGGAGATCTACTACCTGACCGGCACGAGCCGCGCAGCAGTGGAGAACTCCCCGCACCTGGAGGCGTTCCGAGCGCGAGGTGTCGAGGTGCTGGTGCTCACCGACCCGGTCGACGAGGTCTGGGTGGACGCGGTGGGCGAGGTCGACGGTAGGCGCCTGCGGTCGGTGGCCAAGGGCGACGTGGACCTGTCCGGCATCGGCTCCGACACCGCCGAGAAGAAGGACGAGGCGGATTCCGCCGAGTTCACCGGCCTGCTCGAGTGGTTGGGCGAGGAGCTGTCCGACGAGGTCAAGCAGGTGCGCCTGTCGCAGCGGCTCACCGAGTCCGCGGCCTGCATGGTGGGTGACGAGTTCGACATGACCCCGCAGCTCGAGGCCATGTACCGGGCCTCGGGGATGGAGATGCCCGTCAGCAAGCGGATCCTGGAACTCAACCCTTCGCACCCACTCGTCGAGCGGCTGCGCACGCAGTACGCCGAGGACCCGTCGGCACCGGGACTCGCCGACACCGCGCGGTTGCTCTCGGGAGCGGCCGTCCTCGCCGAGGGGGGCACGCTCACCGACCCCGCCGCCTTCGCCAAGCTGCTGGTCGACCGGATCTGACGTAGGTCGTCTAGCCGACGCCCCGCGGGAACCCCCACCACGGTTCCCGCGGGGAGGTCGGGCTCAGGGCCCCGGCGGGGTCTCGGGGGGGCCTGCCCACGTGCCCCCCGCCCCAGTAGCCGCAGACCACCCCGATCGCTCCGCCCAGCGCCGTCTCCACCGGGGTGTGGTGACTGATCCGCACCCGCGCCCACGCCACCGGCGGTACCAGGACCAGGAGTCGCCAGTAACCGGGTGAGATCTCCCGGGCCAGCACCGAGATGACACCTGCCAACACGGCGGTGTGGAACGAGACCTTGATACGACAGGTGGCTGCCCCGGCGACCCCCAACGCCACCAGCGCGGCTCTCGTCATCCGTCGCAGCTCTGCAGGCGCGCCCCGGCGGCGCTGCGCCACCATCAGCGTCGCCACCGACCCGGCGATGCCGGCGATCACGAGCGGGCGGTCCTCCCGCCGGGTCACGTGGTGATCGGACAGTGCTTTGCGTCGCACCCGCCAGGCGATCGCCGACTGGGGCACCAGCCCGAGGCCCGCGGCGGTCGCCACGCCCCAGGCAGGCGAGCCCACCCGGTGCCCGAGGTGGAGCGACGCGACGGTGAGAACCGCCCACGGGGCGAAGACCTCGGTCAGGATCACCTCCGGGGCCGCCGGCGAGACAGCCGCTGCGGTCGCGTCAGCCGACAAGAGACTCGGCCAGTCGCAGGGTGGCGGCGTCGAACAGCACCAGGATCGCCGTCCGCACGTCGGTGGACACCCCGTGCAGGGTGTCCAGCGCGGTGCGGACGGCGTCCTCGCGCGGCCATCCGTAGGCCCCGGCGGAGATGAGCGGGAACGCCACGGTCCGGGCCCCGAGGTCGTCGGCCACGGCGAGGCAGGTGCTGTAACAGTCGGTCAGCCGCTGCGGTCCGTCGGGCGTCCGTCCGTACACCGGGCCGACGGTGTGGATCACCCATCTGGCGGGCAGTTCGCCGGCCCCGGTCGCGACCGCGTGGCCGGTGGGGAGCCCGTCCGGGAACCTGGTGGCCCGCAGTTCGCGGCACTCCCGCAGGATGGCGGGCCCGCCCGCGCGGTGGATCGCCCCGTCCACGCCGCCACCTCCCAGCAGGGAACTGTTGGCGGCGTTGACCACCGCATCCACCGACAGTCGGGTGATGTCCCCGTGGCGCAGTTCGACTCGGGCGGGCGTGCTCATCGCGACGCCGAGAGCGAGGTCAACGGAGGTAGGTCGTCGAGACGGTCGACGAGCCACATGATCGTGGCCACCTCGCCCACCCATGCCAGACTCACGCACCAGCCGGCCAGGACGTCGCTGGGGAAATGCACCCCGAGATACATGCGGGTCACACCGACCGCGGGGACATATGCGGCGGACCCGGCGATCACGGGGTACCGCCAGCCGGTGGGCCAGGCGAGCACGCAGGCGCAGCCCGCGAGCGCGGCACTGGCCATGGCGTGTCCACTGGGGAACGAGTAGCTCTTCTCCTCCACGATGTGGGTGAAGAAGGTGGGTCGGGCCCGCCGGTACATGAGCTTGAGGACCGAGTTGATGAGGGTGGACCCGACCAGGGACACGGTGAGCAACGCGGCCGGTCGTCGACTCCCCCGCACGTAGGCGAGGTAGCCGGCGGCGGTGAGGGCGAACACCGGGACGGCGGTGACCCCGCCGAGTTCCGTGACCACCCGGACGATCCGCGTGTTGCGCGGGGTGTGCCGCCGACGCAACCACAGCATGACGGGCCGGTCGAAGGGCAGTTTGGCGCCGGAGCTGATCCGCTCGGCCAGTTCGACGAACCCGATCACCGGCAGCGCGAATCCCGCGAACGCCACCCCGAAGACGGCCCACGTCCCGCGTGGCAGGGGCACCTGGCCCCTGTCGACGATGCTGCCCAGGACACCGTCCGAGGGGGACAGTGGTCGCAGAAGGTCCTTCGCCGTGGTCAGGGCCCGGGTGCGGCGGGAGGCCGTCGTGCGCGACATGCCCACACCCTAGGCAAGGTGTCGCGGCCGCGGGGGATCCCCGCGAACCGTGACCCCACGCGGTTACCGTGAGCCGTGTCTACTGTGGATCGTGCCGACCCGACCAGCGGAGGACGAATGACCAACACCCGTGTGGAAAGAGACCTGCTCGGTGAGAAAGAGGTCCCGGCTGACGCCTACTTCGGGATCCACACCGTGCGGGCCGTCGAGAACTTCCCCATCGATTCGAAGACCATCAGCGACATCCCGGACTTCGTCCGCGGGATGGTCATGGTCAAGAAGGCCGCCGCGCTGGCGAACCTCGAGATGGGAGTCCTGGACCCGGACGTGGCGGAGGCCATCGTCGGCGCGTGCGACGAGATCCTGCGGGACGGCCGCTGCATGGACCAGTTCCCCTCGTGCGTCTACCAGGGCGGGGCCGGCACCTCGGTCAACATGAACACCAACGAGGTGGTGGCCAACCTCGCGCTGGAGCGGACCGGCCACCCCAAGGGCGCCTACGACGTCATCAGTCCGAACGACGACGTCAACCGTTCGCAGTCCACCAACGACGCCTACCCGACCGGTTTCCGGATCGCCCTGTGGCACTCGCTCGAGCGGCTCGAGCCGGCGATCGTCGCGTTGCGGGAGGCCTGCTACGACAAGTCGGAGGAGTTCCGCGAGGTCCTCAAGATGGGCCGGACGCAGTTGCAGGACGCCGTCCCCATGTCCATGGGCCAGGAGTTCGGTGGATTCGCGGTGACCCTCGACGAGGAGCTCCACGTGCTCGGCGCGGCGGCCCGGATGCTGCTCGACGTGAATCTCGGCGCCACGGCCATCGGCACCGGGGTCAACACGCCGCCCGACTACCGCCGCGCGGTGGTCGACCACCTGCGTGCGGTGACCGGTCTGCCGGTCACCGGGGCCATGAACCTCATCGAGGCGACCAGCGACACCGGTGACTACGTCAACGTCCACGCCGCTCTCAAGCGGACGGCGTCCAAGGTGTCCAAGATCTGCAACGACCTGCGTCTGCTCTCCTCCGGCCCGCGCGCGGGATTCAACGAGATCAACCTCCCGGAGCTCCAGGCGGGGTCGTCGATCATGCCGGCCAAGGTGAACCCGGTGATCCCCGAGGTGGTCAACCAGGTCTGCTTCAAGGTGATCGGCAACGACGTCACGGTGACGATGGCGGCGGAGGCGGGCCAGCTGCAGCTCAACGTGATGGAGCCCGTGATCGCCCAGGCGATGTTCGAGTCGATCTCGTTGCTCACGTCCGCGATCGAGACCCTCACCGAGAAGTGTGTCCGGGGCATCACCGCCAATGTGGAGGTGGCGCGCCGCAACGTCATGGACTCGATCGGCATCGTCACCTACCTCAACCCGGTCATCGGGCACCACAACGGTGACCTGGTGGGTCGTGAGTGCGCGCGCTCGGGTCGTGGCGTGCGCGAGGTGGTGCTGGAGATGGGCCTGCTCTCGGCGGAGGAGGTCGACGACATCCTGTCCCCGGCCAACCTGCTGCGGCCGCGGTACAAGGGCAAGTCGGGTGCGCAGGTGGCGGGCCTGCCGACCGAGGATCTGTCGGAACCCACCTGACGCACGAGGGACCCCGACCACCCGAGAGGATGACCGGGGGTTCTCCGGTGCCGGGGGACCCGGATCAGGTGACGGGCTCGCCCGGGCCGACCCAGCCGATGCTGCTCACCGCGAGTCGGCCGATCGAGCTGTCGAATCCGAAGGACTGCTCGAGCGCGGCGTTGGAGCCGGAGATGAATCCGTTGATCGCAGCGGACGAGCCTACGGTGAAGTCGAACTGTGCGAGGAAGTCAGCGAATGCCTTCACCATGGTGTGCCTCCGGGTGGACATCGTCGCGGTCGGTGCCGCGTGGGCGGACCGAGTGCCCGTCTCTACCTGGTCTATCCCCGCACAAACCCGGGACGTTAGCCCCGAAAGGTGATGAAACCTGTTACTGCAGCGACTAACGTCGGGGCATGAGTTCTCCCACCACCCGTGTTGTCGCAGGCCGCCAGATCACGTTCCCGGTCCCCGTCGTCTCCGCCTCGATCTCGGGCGCCGCGTTCCTGTCGCGGACGGCCGTCGCCCGGCGGCTCATCGCCGCCGGCCCCCAGTCCGCGATCCTCGATTCCGCAGGGGCCGAGCCGGTGTCGCTCCCGGGCGGCCGCACACCGGTGACGATGATCCACGTGCGGTACCACGACGTCCCGGGCAACGTCCTGGGTGGATACCACGAGGTCGGGCTGGCATTCCAGGTCAAGGTCCCGGGAGCCGGGGTGCAGCAGCACATCCACGAGTTGCCGGTGGACCAGGATTTCACCCTCGCGGCGGGCAACGAACTCTGGGGCTTTCCCAAGTGGAAGGGCGACATGGTCGGGACGGCCGGTGGAGCTCTCGACGACGCCCGCCTGGGAGCCGTCGGGTCCTCGGGGGCCGGTGGAATCGACCTGAAGCTCGACACCCGCCTGGGAGTGCCGCTCCCCGGTCGCCACTCCCTGGGGATGAATTGCATCCAGGTCCTCGACGGAAAGCCGGTCCTGGTCCGCGCCGGCGCCAAGGTCGCGGGCGGTCGGTTCCGGCCACTGGGGGGCGCGCGCGTGGCGATCGCCTCCGGGGCCGACGAGGGCGATCCCCATATCGCCCGCATCGCCGACGCCGTGCGTGAACTCGGCCTCGACCGGGCTCGCGCGCTGGCCACGTTCTCCTTCGAGCGTTTCGAGGCCGAGTTCCAGGCGCCCCGGCCCCTCGCCTGAGCCCCGTGGTCCCCCCGGGGGATCCGCTGTCCTCTCGCGTGATCCGCTACTCCTACAGCGGTAGCGGATCCGGTGGGGGAGTGGCGGATCCGGGGGATGCGGCGAGTGCCTCCCGGGCGGTGGGCTCGGCGGCCGCGCGGTCGGTGTGCACCAACCCGATCCGGCTGCGGCGGTCCAGTATGTCGCCGACGGTCAGTGCGCCCTCGTGGGTGACGGCGTAGGAGAACTCGGCGCGGGTCACGTCGAGTCCGTCCGCCACCTTCTCCAGTGGCCGGTCCAGCAGACTCTCGGACACCACGGCCGCGGCCTCCTGTCCGTAGCGCGCCACCAGTGACGCCGGCAACCGACCACCACCCGAAACAGGAGTGGGTCGAGCGACCTCGGGATGTCCCGGGGCGCCGATCAGCGGCAGATCGGCGGTGCGACACGGCCCGGCGGCGACCCCTGTCCGCCCCACGACGAGGTCGACCGCCTGCTCGGCCATGAGCCGGTACTCGGTGAGCTTGCCGCCGGTGATGGTGATGAGGCCGTTGTCCGAGGTGAGCACCGCGTGCTCGCGTGAGAGGTCGGCGGTGTTGCCGTCCCCGGAGTCGACCAGCGGGCGCAGGCCGGCAAAGGTTCCCAGGACGTCCTCGCGGGTCAGCCCGGTCTCGAGTGCCCGGTTGACCACGTCGAGCAGGAAGTCGATCTCGTCCTCGGTGGCCTCAGGCACGTCCGGGACCGGTCCGGGGGCGTCCACGTCGGTCAGGCCCACGTGCAGCCGACCGAACTCGGCGGGGAGGGCAAAGCAGAACCGGTTGGTCTCGCCCGGGACGGGCACGGTGAGGGCGCCCACGGGATCGCCCAACGCGGCCGCCCTGACGACCAGGTGCGTGCCGCGTGAGGGGCGCACGCGCACCCCGGGTGTGGTCTGGCCGGCCCAGACGCCGGTGGCGCTCACGACGGCCCGCGCGGAGATCGTGAACTCGTCGTCGTCACTACTCTCCCCGCCACCTCCGCCGAATTCATCTCGGACGGTGACCCGGGTCCCGGTGGCCTCCAGGACGCGCGCCCGGGTGATCACGCGGGCGCCGTGCCCGGCCGCTGTCCGCGCCACGGCGGTGACCAGGCGGGCGTCGTCGATCAGCTGGCAGTCCCAGTTGAGGTGCCCGAACTCCAGGCCGCGGCGTCGGACCCCGGGCACGTACCGTGCGACCTTCCCCGCGCTCAGGATCCGCGCGCCGGGCAGCCTGTCGGCCCGCGTGCCGGCGAGGCGGGACAGCACGGTGCCGGCGAGGAACCCCAGCCCCGGGAGCACCGCGCCCAGCGGGGGGGTGTCACGGAACACCGGAACGACCTGGGCGAGCGGGCGCACGAGATGGGGGGCGGTGCGTTCGAGCATGATCCCGCGCTCGACGGCCGAGCGGCGCGCGATGCCGATGTTGCCGGTGGCCAGATAGCGCAGGCCGCCGTGGGCGAGCTTGGAGGACCACCGGCTGGTGCCGAACGCCAGGTCGTGGGCCTCGAGAAGCACGGTCTCGAGCCCGCGGGAGGCGGCGTCGAGCGCGATCCCGGCGCCGGTGATGCCCCCGCCGATCACGACCAGATCTACGGGGGTGTCGCGGTCCCGCAGTTCGGCGAGCTCGCCGGCCCGGCGGGCGGCGGACAGTGCGGTGGTGGGGACGGACACGCTGTTGGCGGACGCACTGTTGGCGGACGCGCTGTTGTCGAACGCGGTGGTGGCGGGCGCAGTGGTGCCATGCGCGGTGTGACCGGTCATAGGCCGAGGTACCCCTTGATGAGTAGGTGCAGTTCGGTCCGCCAGGTGGCCGGGTCGAGCGGCGGGTCGGCGAGCGGAGCGGACAGGACCAGCCCCTGGACGGCGAGGAAGAGCATGGTCGCGGTCCGGTCGGCGTCGCGCCCCGCCAGCCTGGGATCGGTCGCGATCGCCTGCGCGAGCAGTCCGCGGAGGACGTCGATGAGCCGGCGCTGTGAGGTGCCGAGACGGTGGAAGACGTACTCGGAGAGCATGTCGGACTCGTGCCGCCGGAACGCGTCCAGCAGCGGATCGGCGCGCACCTCGTCCGCGAAGGTGCACAGCAGCTCCACGAGCTCGTCCGCGTCGCCGGGCGCCGAGTCGGGGAGCGCTGAGGCGTGGAGCGCCGAGTTGCGGAGAGCCGAGTCGGGGAGCGCCGGGTCGACCCGCTCGACGACTGCGGTGAGCTCGCGGGTGAGCAGGTCGGCGAAGAGCGCCGTGATGTCCGGCCAGTGGCGGTAGAGAGTGGTCCGTCCTACCCCGGATCGGCGGGCGACCTCGACCATCGTGGTGCGGGTGGCCCCGATCTCGAGTATCGAGGTGTGGGCGGCCTTGAGCGCGCGGTCGCGGGTGCCCGCGGTGCGGTCGGTCGACAGTGCCGGGGCGGACGAGGTCACCGGAGCTCCTGACTGGCGCGCGGCGCCCTGTGGCGATCTCTCGCGGGTTCGGTGCCCGTCGGGGCGGAGATCGTCGAAAACGGAACAGATTGCTGTTTACTGTTCCAGTATGAGCGACATGAACTCCGCTGACAACCTTCCGATGCCTCCCATGGCCCTGTCCCGGTGGGGCACCGAGGCCGAGGCGAGGGACCTGGGTGAGGGCATCCGCGGCCTGCTGCGCGACGTGCTCGGGGTGACCGCCGAGAGCGGCCTGCACTTCGATCCCGGCGCCGTGACGGCCTCCCCGTCCCGCCTGACCGGTCCCGATCTGTCGGCCCTCGCAGCCGTCGTGGGGGAGGGCAACGTCTCCACCGCAGACGCCCAGCGCCTGCTCCGCGCCAGGGGGAAGTCGACGCCCGATCTGCTGTCCTGGCGGCTGAGGCCCCAGGTGGACTGCCCTGACGCGGTGGTCGCACCACGGGACGACGACGAAGTGGCGGCCCTGCTGGACTGGTGCGGACGCGAGGGGGTCGCGATGGTCCCGTTCGGTGGCGGCACGTCCGTGGTGGGTGGCCTCACTCCTGACGCCGGCGGCCACCGGGCCGTGATCTCGGTGGACCTCGTGCACTTCGACGCTCTCGAATCGATCGATCCCGAATCGGGCGAGGCGGTCCTCGGGGCGGGCTTGTCCGGCCCCCGGGCAGAGGAACTGCTGGCCGAGCACGGGTTCTCGCTGGGGCACTTCCCGCAGTCCTTCCCGTACGCGACCGTGGGCGGTTACGCGATGACCCGTTCGTCCGGACAGGCCTCCGCCGGGTACGGGCGCTTTGACGAGATGGTCCGCGGGTTGACCGTGGTGACCCCGGTCGGCGTGATCGAGGCCGGCCGGGCCCCCGCGTCGGCCGCCGGACCGGACCTGCGGCAGTGGCTGATGGGTTCCGAGGGCGCCTTCGGGGTGTGCACCCGGGTGCGGCTGCGGATTCATCCGGTGCCCGAGACGGTCCGACACGAGGCGTTCCGCTTCCCCGACTTCGCCACCGGGGCCGCTGCACTCCGCGCGGTCGAGCAGCAGGGGGCGGGCCCCACGGTCATCCGGTTGTCGGATGAGGCGGAGACGGCCGTCAACCTGGCCACCGCCACCGAGGCGATCGGGGAGCGGGCCGAGGGCGTGGGTGCGGAGGGTGTGGGCGCAGAGGGTGCGGGCGGCGACGGCGGCAGTGGCGGCAGTGGAGACAGTGCGGGCGGTGAGGCCGGCGGCTGCCTGTGCCTGACGCTGTTCGAGGGCACGCCCGAGCACGCCGGGTCGCGACACGCCGAGACCCGCGCGGTGCTCCTGGCCCACGGCGGCATCTCGCTGGGTGCCGGCCCGGCCGAGGCGTGGGAACACGGCCGCTTCGGCGCGCCCGTCCTGCGTGACTCGTTGCTCGACAACGGCGCGCTCGTCGAGACCCTGGAGACCGCGACCGACTGGTCGAACCTGACCGCGCTGCGGGACGCCGTCGCCGGGGCGCTGACCACCTCGCTCGAGGCCAGTGGCACGCCCGCACTGGTCATGTGCCATATCAGTCACGTCTATCCCACCGGCGCGTCGCTCTACTTCACGGTGGTGGCGGGTCAGCGGGGCGAGGACCCCGTCGCGCAGTGGACCGACGCCAAGCGGGCGGCGACCGAGGCGATCGTGGCCACCGGGGGGACCATCACCCACCATCACGCGGTCGGGGTGGACCACAGGCCCTACCTCGAGGCCGAGATCGGCGAGGTGGGCGTGCGGATGCTGCGCGCGGTCAAACAGGCCGTGGACCCGAAGGGCGTGTGCAACCCGGGGACGTTGATCCCGTGACCGCGCGGCTGTCCGATCGTCGGATCCGCACGGTCGCCCTGCTCACCAACCCGGTCGCCGGCGGTGGGCGTGGTGACCGTGTCGCCCACAGGGCTGCGGAGAGGCTGAGGTCCCACGGGCTGGAGGTCGACTCCCTGAGGGGTTCCAGTGCGGAGGAGTCCCTCGACCTGGCCCGGCAGGCGATCGCCGGCGGTGTGGACGCGCTCGCCGTGTGCGGCGGGGACGGGATGGTCTCGTTGGCCGTGCAGGCGCAGGCGTTCACGGGCGTCCCGATCGGCATCATCCCGGCGGGCACGGGAAACGATCTGGCCCGCGAGTACGGCGTCCCGCTGGACAGCCCCGAGGCGGCCGCGGACGTCGTCGCCGGCGGCCGCGTCGAGCAGGTGGACCTGGGCCGGGCCACCCCGGACGGCGGCGCCCCGCACGTCTTCGCCTCCGTCCTGTGCGCAGGGCTCGATTCGGCGGTCAACCGGCGCGTCAACGAGATGACGATCCTCGGCGGGCCACTGCGCTATGTCCTGGCCTCGATCATCGAGTTCCCGACATACCGGCCCCGTCGGTTCCGCATGACCTTCGACCCCGGCGAGGCTGGGGAGGAGACGGTGGAGGCAGAGGTCCTGCTCAGCGCGTTCGCCATCACCCGGAGTTATGGCGGCGACATGATGATCGCCCCCGACGCCGACCGGTCCGACGGGTTATTCGACGTCTGCTACGTCGGCAGGATCTCCAGACTTCGTCTGGCGTGGCATTTCCGCAGGATCTACTCCGGTACGCACGTGGGGCTCCGAGGGGTGACCACGCGTCGGTGCAGGGCGGTCCGGATCGAGGCGCAGGACGTGGAGGCCTTCGCGGACGGCGACGCCGTGGCGCCGCTCCCGGTGAACGTCGAGGTGTTGCCGGGGGCGGGACTGTTCCTCGTGCCGAGGTCACTCGGGCACCATTAGTAACACTGATATACGCAGGTCACGGGCGTCACGCACTGCGAATACCTCATCCGCCAATCGGTTCGCTTCAGGCTCGCCGGGACGGCATGATCACCTCCATGCGCTCCAGGCTCACCGCGTCACTCGCGACCATCGCCGTCACCTCCGCCACTCTGATCGGTGGCGGAGCCGCGACGGCCTCCGCCCAGGCTCTGCCGCCGCTCATCCCGCAGCACGTGGTGGACGGACTGGTCTCCCAGGCCCGTGCCGCGGTGCCCGCCGAGGTGTGGGCCGCGGTCGGATCGACCGGGATGATCTACCAGGACGTCTCAGGCGGGCTGCGCGAGGGCATCGTCCGGGAGATCGACTCCTACCGGGTGTCCAGGGGGCTCGGCGCGCTGGCCCCCAACCAGACTCTGGACCGCGAGGCTCAGTTGTGGGCCGACCGGCTCGCCGCCCAGGACGCCGTCTACCACAACCAGGCCCTGCTGAACCGCGGCCACGGGGAGAACATCGTTGCCGCCGGTACTCACTGCGGGCCGGTGTGCCTGGTTGACCTGTGGAAGAACTCGCCCGGCCACAACGACAACCTGATCGACCCCGGGTACCGTTCGGCGGGTATGGGGATCGCCTTCTCCGCGGGTGGCAAGGTGTTCGTGGTACACAACTTCGCGTACTGAAACTCCGCCCCCCGGGGACAGTCCCGGCCCGCAGTACTGCCGAACAGACGAGGGAGACCATGTCCGAACGGATCACGCGCGCACTCAAGCTCAGAACGGACCCGGGGGTGTTCCTGGCGACAGTCGGCATCGTGCTGGCGTTCGTCATCATCACCTTTGTCGCCGGAGACCAGGTCGGCAGCCTCTTCGGCGCGGCCTCGGGGTGGATCATGACCAACCTCGGGTGGTTCTACATCTCCGGGGTGTCGATCTTCCTGCTCTTCCTGCTGTGGATCGCGATGAGCCGGTTCGGTCACGTCCGGCTCGGCGCCGACGGTGAGGAGCCCGAACACTCCACCGCGGCCTGGTTCGGCATGCTTTTCGCGGCGGGGATCGGCACCATCCTCATGTTCTGGGGTGTGGCCGAGCCGATCTCGCACTTCGCCACCCCTCCGCGCGGAGGGGTGGAAGCCGGGAGCACGGAGGCCGCGCAGGAGGCCATGGCCTTCACCCTGTACCACTTCGGTCTGCACACCTGGACCATCTTCGCGCTGCCGGCCCTGGCCTTCGCCTACTTCATCTACAAGCGCAAGATGCCCCCGCGTGTGAGTTCGATCTTCGCACCGGTCCTGGGCAACCGCGTCTACGGACCCATCGGCAAGACCATCGACATCGTCGCTCTGGTGGGAACGATCTTCGGTGTGGCCACCTCCGTCGGTCTCGGCACGCTCCAGATCAACGCCGGACTCAACGAGCTCTTCGGGATCGCGGTGTCGCCGCTGGTTCAGGTGGCCGTCATCGTGGTGGTCACCACCATCGCCTGCATCTCGGTGGCGGCCGGCCTGGACAAGGGCATCAAGCGACTGTCCACGATCAACATCACCCTGGCCATCGCGCTGCTCGTCTTCATCGTCGTCACCGGCCCCACCCTGTTCCTGCTCAAGGGGACTGTGGAGACCTTCGGGGTCTATGCCTCGACACTGCCGGAGCTGGCGTTCTGGAACAACGTCTTCCCCGCGAGCGACGACCTCGCGACGTGGCAGAACACATGGACCGTCTTCTACTGGGCATGGACCATCACGTGGTCGCCGTTCGTCGGGATCTTCATCGCCCGCATCAGTCGCGGCCGGACGATCCGCCAGTTCGTCTTCGGTGTACTCGTCCTCCCGGTGGCCTTCTCCATCATTTGGTTCGGCGTCTTCGGCATGGCGTCCTTCGACATCGAGCTCAACGGCCCCGGCGGGCTCGTGGAAGCGGTGGTCGACGACGGCGACATCCCGGGCGCGCTGTTCGCGTTCCTGTCCAACTACCCGCTCGCGACCCTCGTCTCCGGGATCGCGGTGCTGATCGTCGTCATCTTCTTCACCACCTCGGTCGACTCGGCCGCGATGGTCGTGGACATGATGGCCTCGGGCGAGGACGACACCGTCTCCCCCTCGCCCATCCACCAGCGCATCATCTGGGGCGTCCTCATGGGTGCCGTCGCGGCGACGCTGCTCGCAGGGACCGGCACGGGTGGGCTCACCGCCCTGCAGGAGGTCATCACCGTCATCGGGCTGCCGTTCTTCGTCATGGGCTTCGTGATGATGTACAGCCTCGTCAAGGGCATCTCCGCCGACCTCGGCGAACGCCCGCCCACGGTGACCAGGCAGTGGGATCGTGCCTATTCGCCCGAGGAGTTCGAGAAGAACGAGACCACACCCTCGCCCGAGCCGATCGGCCCGCTGCACCGCATCCCGTCAGAGGAGGAGGACGACGGAGCGCCGAATCCGCTCCGGACCTCCGATTCCGACTGACGTCGACCGGGAACGCCACGGTCGACTGACGTCGGCCGGGGCGTTCCCGCCGACAGGGCCCTGTCGCCGTCAGCGCCCGTCTGCCTTCAGCGCCCGTCTGCCATCAGTGCCCTCTCGCAGTCAGCGTCCTCTCGCAGTCAGTGCCCTCTCACCTCGAGCATCGTCATCCCCGCGTGCATCTCCCACACGAGGATCTCGGCGCCGTCCACGCCGGCGGTGACCCGGCGCCCACCCGTGGCGGTGAGCCGCGCGGCGTCACCGGTGGCCAGTACGCCCTCGCCCTCGAGATCGACCGAACCCACGGGCACATAGAGGTGGAGGTACGGCGCGTCGGGGAGTTGGACGGTTCGACCGGGCTGCACTCGCGCCGCGAGCAGTGCGGAGGAGCGGTTGCGAATCCGGATCGCGGCCCGGTCGGCGTGGGAGGGTAGGCCACTCGCGACGACGGCGAGGTGGTTCTCCAGCTCACCGGGGTCGATCTCGGACTGTTCGTATCCCGGATCCCCGCCAGTGGAGTCGGGGACGACCCACATCTGCACCAGGTGCACCGGTTCGGCCCCGCCGACGGGGCGCAGGATCGACCCGTCGCGCCAGTCGTCGTTGCGCTCGGAGTGCAGGATCCCGGACCCCGCGCTCATCCGCTGGGCGAGACCGGGGTAGATGATCCCGTTGTGGCCCTCGGAATCCTGGTGGACGAGCGAGCCGGACAGCACCCAGGTGACGATCTCCATGTCCCGGTGACCATGGGTGTCGAAGCCGGAACCCGGAGCGATCCTGTCGTCGTTGTTCACCAGCAGTCGTCCGAAGTGTGTGTTCATCGGATCCTGGTGGCGGGCGAAGGAGAACGAGTGACGGGAGTCCAACCAGCCGCCTCCGGTGTGGGATCGCGTGGCAGAGCGACGGATCCTGACCCCTGGATCGGGCACGACGACCCCCTCGGCTAGTTGATGTAACAACAATAGCATCGTGAGGATCGGCCCGGCCGGATCGGCCCGGCCGGATCGCCCGTCCAGAACGGCCGTCCAGGTTTTTCGCTGATACGGCGACGTTTCCCCGTTCCGGGGCGTAGGGTGACAGCTGTCAGTGACGGGAGTCACATCACTCGCCGGGAGGTTTCCATGCTGCAGAACGCTCTGGCCACCACGCTGCGCGTGGGTATGGCCACGACCAACGAGGTGGCTCACATCGTGGTCGACAACACCCTGGGCCGCTTCCTGAACACCAACCCGGACAAGGTTCGCTGAACCTCCCCTCGGACCGGGGCGCCAGGGAGTTGACGGACTACATGCCGTCGGCGGTGCCCTCGCTCCCGCCGAGCGCGTGGTCCGGCTGTTCCGGGGTCTGGTAGATCCGCTTCTGCTCCTCCAGGTCGCGCGTTCCCGTCGTCGCGCTGCCGTCACCGTGGCCGACGCTCTGTCCGTCACTGTGTCCACCGCTGCCCGGGGCGTCCGGGTCGATTCCGGTCTCTCCCTGCCCGGATGCCGGATCCGTCGCACTTCCGTCACCGACACGCGTTCCGTCGATGGTGTTGCCCAGGTCCTCTGGGGTCTCCGGGGGTGTCTCCGAGTTCATGTGGTCCTCCTGGGTCGTGCGTGTGGGGTGGTGACGACCCTAACCGCGACGGACCGCACGTGCCTCCGGACGACTCCGTCGGAGAGGCCGGTGGCGGCACCGGAACAACGATCCGGCGGGACCGCCTATCCTGGTGCCCATGTCGGACAATCCCTTCGGTCGGGTCATCACCGCGATGGTGACCCCAATGCACGACGACGGCTCAATCGACTTCGACGGGCTGCAGCGACTCGCCGTCCATCTCGCGGACCACGGCCACGACGGTCTGCTGGTCAACGGCACCACCGGTGAGTCCGCCACGACCACCGACGACGAGGACTACGACGCCGTGGGTGCGGTGGTCGAGGCCGTCGGTGACCGCGTGGCGGTGATGGCCGGTTGCGGCACCAATGACACGGAGCACTCGATCCGCGCGGCCACGGAGATGGTGAAGCGGGGCGCCGACACCCTCCTGGTGGTGACGCCGTACTACAACAAACCCACACAGCACGGGATCGTCGAGCACTTCCGGATGATCGCCGAGGCCGCCGATCGGCCCGTCATGGCCTACGACATCCCGGGACGAACCGGCACCGCCCTGGCCACGGACACGATCCGGCGGCTGGCCGAGATCCCCGGCCTCCGCGCGGTCAAGGACGCCAAGGGCGACCTGTTCGAGGCCAGCCGACTCATGGCCGAGACCGACCTGCTGTGGTTCTCGGGCGACGACGTGCTCAACCTCGCGTTCCTCGCCCTGGGCGCCACCGGGATCGTCTCGGTGGTCGGACACGTGGCCGGCGACGACTACCGGGCGATGATCGACGCCGTCGACGCCGGCGATCTCCCCCGCGCCCGCGAGATCCACACCCGCCTCATTCCCGCAATCGACGCGATCATGCACACCTCACAGGGCGCCATCCAGGTCAAGGCCGCTCTCAAGATGCAGGGACTGCTCGGTTCCGACCAACTGCGCATGCCCCTGCTCCAGGGTCCGCCGGAGCACCAGGACAAGCTCCGCAAGGGCCTGGCGGCGTCCGGGCTCGCCTGACCCGCCTCGCCGCGGACCCGGCACGGGCGGCGCCGGGTGGATGCACCCCTCGTCGTCGTGGAACGGGGTGCGGACTACCGGAACGCCACCATCTCGGTGCAGCGTTCAAAGAGGGCGGCGCCCACCCGCGCGTCACGAGAACTGGCGCTCGACCTGGCGATCTTCGGATGCCCCTTCAGCCCGCCGAGTCGATCGGGGCCCACGAACGTCGCGCCGGGCAGGTCCGGCACGGTCGCGGCGTAGAGCACCGATAGTGCGCCCATCTCCGGCGTCAGCCCGGCCCACGAGATCGAGTTTCCCAGCTCGAAGAACCGGTCGGCGGTGGGGCGGCCGCTCTGCCGGATGAGCTCGGTGGTGGTGTAACCGGGGTGAGCGGCCATCGACCGGATCCCCCGGCCGTCGCGCCCGAGCCGGCGGTTCCACTCGTAGGCGAGCATGATGCAGGCCAACTTGGAGTTGGCGTAGGCCGCCATCGGGCGGTATCCGCGCAGGTCCATGCTCAGATCGTCGGTGTCGACACGGCCTCGCAGATGCGCCAACGAACCAAGCCAGACCACACGGTCGGTCAACCTCGGCAACAATCCCTGGGTGAGTGCGTGGTGACCGAGCGCGTTGACGCCGAACTGCATCTCGTGGCCCTGGGCGGTCCGGGACGGCGGGAGGTTCATGACGCCGGCGTTGTTGATCAGGACATCCACCCGATCTCCCGTCCCGGCGACGAACTCGTCCACCGAGTCGAGGTCTGCCAGGTCCAGCCGGCGGGCCAGCGCCAGGTCACGAGTCGCGGCCGGCAGGGTGGCTCGCGCGGCCTCGGCCTTCTCGAGGTTCCTGCAGGCCATGACCACCTGGGCGCCCCTGGCCACGAGCGCGCGTGTGGTGGCCAGGCCGATCCCCGCGTTGGCCCCGGTCACCACGAAGGTGCGTCCCGTCTGGTCGGTGACGTCGGAGGCGGACCATCTGGGCGTGCGATTCATGGTGAACAGTCAACCAGTCGCGCCTGCGCCGCGGTTCGACACCCGTGTGATAACGCCAGGGGAGACGCCGCGATGTTCTTGTGACACACTCGCCTGAGGCGGTGAGGTCCCACGCGTCACACCCGCCTTTCGTCTTCGACCGAGATCTCGGAGTTCCCTCATGACGTTCGACCGCCGTTCCTTCCTCCGTCGCGCCGGCCTCGGTGCGGCCGGAGCCGGCGCACTCGCTGCGGGCCTCACGCCCGCGGTCAGTGCCCAGTCGTCCATCCCCGCACCTCTCGGCGCCCTCCCCGGCGCGGGTGCAGGAATCCCGATCGGCACGCTGCTCGATTACGCGTCGGGCCCGCCGTCGGCGGCGTCGGTCCGAGCGGCCGGCCACATGGGCGCGGTGCGGTACTGCTCGAACCGCCGTCCCGGCGCGGAGTGGATGACCGGCAAGCCGCTGCTCCGGCGCGAGGTCGACGACTTCCGTGCGCACGGCCTCAACATGGTCTCCTGCTACCAGTTCGGCAGGGACACCACCGCCGACTGGCGCGCGGGTGCGGCGGGAGGTGACCACCACTCCAGGATCGGCATCGGTATCCACTTCGCCGCAGGCGGTCCTCGTGGGGTGCCGATGTACGCCGCGATCGACGACAACCCCACCCGCTGGGAGTTCGACAACCTGATCGCCCCGTACCTCGAGCGCTTCCGCCACCACCTGCACGGCGCGGGGATGAAGCTCGGCGTCTACGCCAACGCGCCGACCATCGACTGGTGTCGGCAGCGAGGCCTGGGTCAGTACTTCTGGCAGCACGACTGGGGCTCCGGCGGACGCCTCAACCCGAGCGCCACCATTCATCAGCTCCCGATCCGCCAGCAGGTGACGGTCGGAGGTGTCGTCTCGGACCTCAACCGCGTCTACGCGCTCGACTACGGCCAGTGGTGGCCGACCGACCCGGCCGCGCTCGTGGGCGCCGCGCTGGGCAGCGTGGGCTGAGGTCGGTCGGATCGAACGTCGGGGGCGGCCGACCGGGACCACCCGGTCGGCCGGCCCGTGTCAGATCTGTGGAGCGCCGTCCGCGGAGGGTCTCGCCGAACTCCCTCGATGAATAAGCAACTCCTCACCGAGAAGGCCCCAGTGTTCGCCTCTATGTTCGACTACTATCGAACATAGAGGCGATGGGGGTGTTATGAAGTCGAGGGAGACCGAGCGGCTGTTCGCGTGCGAGTCCGAGATCGCTCGTCTCGCTGTCGATGCCGAGAATCGCGCGGCGGGGTTGCGCATTCGGGCCGTCTACAGGACTTTCGACGCCGCCGTCGAGCACGTTCGGGCCATCGATGACGTCGCCCACCACTCCGAGCGCCCCGTCCGCGATCACGCCGCCGTCGACCCATGGGAGCTCGCGCGTTCGGAGCTGGCTGTGACATTGGGAGTCCACGCGAACCGGGCGGGTTCCATGGTGGACCTTGCGGTTGAACTGGTCGAACGCTGTCCGGCGATTCTCGAGGAGATCGAGTCCGGGCGGATCGACGAGCGGACGGCGGGCACGATGGTGAGCTGTCTTCGCGGGGTGACCGACGACGCGCTGTGCCGTGACGCAGCCGAGCTGGCGGCGCGCCGCTACGTTGAATCGCTTGACGCCGGTAGTCGACCGGGTTTGGGTCAACTCCGGCGGATGATGGACCGCGCAGTCCGTCGGGTCGACCCTGACGGTGTGCGCAGACGCCAGCAGGAGGCCATCCGTGGCCGTGGCGTGTGGATCCGGAAGGCGCCGGATGGCATGGCGTCCGTCTCTGCCAGTCTCAGCGCCGCCGGCGCCGAGGTTCTGGCGGAACGGTTGGACCAGATGGCGGGGACCGGGACTTGGTCCAGACACACGGCAGGCGCAGGCCGTCGAGACGGCCACAACGATGACGAGGGCGGCGCGCCCGTCGACGACCGCAGTGCCGATGAGCGCCGAGCGGACGCCCTGGTCGATCTCGCGACCGTGGGTCCGAGCTCTTCCCCGGTCCCTGCCGCAGATCTCGACACAGGCTCCGCCGCGCACCCCGCCCCGGACCCGTCCATGGCTCGGACGGGGAGCCCCGCTGACGGACACGGTCTCGCCGAACCTCTGCAGCCGCACATCACCGTGGTCATGACCGGGGACGGCGGGTCCGAGGTGTTCTTCCGCCGTTCGGGGGAGGGCTCCCTGGAAATGCTGAAGGATCTTCTCGACCGTGCCCGCGGGGCGACCTTCGAGACCGTCTTCACCGGACGGGCCGGTTCCGATCAGGGCGCCGAGTTCAAGTACTCCGTCCCGGGCTGGCTGGCCCGACGGATCAGACTCCGCGACGGCACCTGCCGTCACCCAGGATGCTCGGTCGCCGCTGATCGTTGCGATGTGGACCACGTGATCCCGTTCATCAAGGAGGATCCGGAGACTGGTGGACTGACAGTCGAGTGGAACCTCATCTGTCTGTGTCGGACGCACCACCGGCTCAAGACCTTCTCCGGCTGGAGATACAGCGTGGACCCTCAGGGCGTGGTCGACATCGTCACGGAGACGGGTCGGACCGTCCGCACCTGGCCCTCGGGCCCCCTGGCCCGCGCACGGAAGGTCGAGGAGGCGGTCGAGGCGGAGTCCGAGGCCGCTCAGTGGCCGGACCGGCCCGCGCAGGCCCGCACGAGGGTGTCACCTGGACAGGTCTTCCCGGGTGATGGAGCTGCTCACGATTCGGGTGACCGCGACGATGATTGCCGCGCCCCACGCGTGGACAGTGCCCCGGGGGAGGTCAGTCGCGAACCCACGCACAGCGACGGTTCCCCGCGAGGGGTCTTCATCGGATTCCGGTACACGACCAGGGAACGCCGTCGACGAGCCCGTCGTCAGGGCGAACGTGAATTGCTGATCCTCGAGCGCCGGGCCCGGCAGCACGCGCGGAGCGCAGAGGAGCACGCCGCCGCAGTGGTCGACCCGCCACCGTTCTGACCCGCCGGGCCGCCGGGTCGCCGGGCCGCCGGACGGTGTGGCGGGGCGCGGTGGCGGGGAGGTGCGTTGCGACCCGATCAGGCTAATCGACGGTGATCTCGCCCATCGTTCCCCACTCCTCGCCGTCGACCGTGGTGTTGATGATCCGCGGGGTGCGCTCGAGGTACTGCGCGGCGGAGCCGGTGAACTCCGTGAAGTGCGACGAGCCCACGTGCTCGGCTGGCGCATCTCCGTCGCGGAACGCCTCGCAGAGAAGGAAGGTGGTGGGGGCATCGGGTGATCTGTACCAGTCGAACCAGAGGTTTCCGGGCTCGGCTCTGGTGGCGTCGGTGAAGTCGCGGGTGATCTCGAGCCAGGAGTCGGCGAACTCGGGTTTGACGTCAAATCGCACGTTGATGAGCATCATGGCTCCATCCTGCCCGGGCCGGCGCGACCCCGTCGAGCGTTGCGCCCCCGCCGGATCCTGCGCCGGGGCGAACGCGGGCCCGCCGCCGCGCCCGCCGCGCCCGCCGCGCCCGTTGCACCCGCCGCACCCGATCCCGAGGTGACTCGCCCCGGAAAGCGGAACGCGCCTACCCTGTACCGGGTGACCATCGAGCTGAGCATCGAGAACCCCTGCGTCCCGCAGACTGAGGCCGACTCCTCCGTCCGCGCCGTCTGGGACCGGCTGTCCGTGGATGCCACGCAGAGTCGCGACGAGCCCCTGATCGCCGGTCTGGTCCTGGATCTCATCGACGGATGCGACGACCTGGGCGAATCCCTGGCGAGGCTCGCCGCCTCCCGCATCGCGACCCCCGAGATCGGCCGGCACGTCTTGGAGAAGGAGATCCGCGCGGTCCTGGTCGAGCATCCTCACGTCCTGGAGGCGGTCGCGGCCGACCTGGTGGTGAGTTTCGAGCGAAACCCGGCCTATCCCAACTACCTGGTGCCCTACCTGTTCGCCAAGGGATTCCTCGGACTCCAGGTCCACCGCGTGGCGCACGAGATGTGGAACGCGGGCAGGGTCATGGCGGCCTCGTTCCTCCAGAGCCGGGTGTCCGAGGTCTTCGCGATGGACATCCACCCGGCAGCGCGCGTGGGCTCGGGCATCCTCGTGGACCACGCCACCGGGATCGTGGTGGGTGAGACCTGCGTGATCGGCGATGGTGTCTCGATCCTGCAGGGCGTCACCCTCGGCGGGACCGGGAACGAGGACGGCGACCGCCACCCCAAGATCGGTTCGGGAGTGCTGTTGTCGGCGGGGTCGATCGTGTTGGGCAACGTGCTCGTGGGTGACTGCTCGCGGGTGGCCGCGGGTTCGGTGGTGCTCGACGAGGTGCCGCCGCACACGACCGTTGCCGGTGTGCCGGCGAAGGTGGTCCGGCGTCACGCCGACTCACTGGTCCCCGCGGAGGAGATGGACCAGGAGATCGACCCGGCGGCCGAGTAGGCGTCGCGGGCCACACGGGCGATCGAGACACGGTCGAACAGGACACGGTCGGAGGGCACTGTATGCGGGTACTCGTGGTCGACGACGAGCCGGCGCTTCTCGAGAGCGTGCGACGCGGGCTCGTCGCCGGCGGATGGGCCGTGGAGACGGCCCCTGACGGTGAGGTCGGTCTCGACATGGCCGCCGACGGGGACTTCGACGTGGTGGTGCTGGACATCATGATGCCGCGACGGAGCGGATACGAGGTCGTGCGGGAGATGCGCCGCCGCGAGATCTGGACCCCCGTGCTCATGCTCACCGCCAAGGACGGGGAGTACGACGAGGCGGACGCCTTCGATCTGGGCGCCGACGACTACCTGGTCAAGCCGTTCTCCTTCGTCGTTCTGGAGGCGCGGCTCAGGGCGCTGGTCAGGCGCGGAGCCCCCGAGCGGCCGACGTCGTTCAGGGCAGGGGACCTGGAGGTCGATCCCGCCGCGCGGGAGGTACGGCGAGGCCGGGAACGGATCCCGGTGACCGCCCGCGAGTACGCGGTCCTCGAATACCTCATCAGGAACCGCAACCAGGTGGTCTCCAAGCCGCAGATCCTCCGGGCGGTGTGGGATGCCGCGTATGACGGGGACGACAACATCGTCGAGGTCTACGTGGGCTATCTGCGTCGGAAGATCGATGCCCCGTTCGGTGCCCGTGCGATCGAGACCGTGCGTGGTCAGGGGTACCGGCTGGTGGACAGCGAGGTGGCGAGGGCCGGGGGATGACCGCCCCCCGACACCTCGCCAGCCCCACACCGCCCACCTCACACGGCCTGCGGACAACCCGCCCCGGTCACTCGGCCAGCGAGAGCGCCTGACGGTAGGTGAGCTTGCCGCCGGTCTGCATGATCGACCTCCGGTACACCCGCTCGGCGACCACCATGACAGCGCCGGCGACGACCAGGGTGATCACGGCGGCGACCGGCGGCTCCCACCACGCGGCGGAGCCCTCGACCAGGCGGATCGGCATCGTCACCGTCGACATGATCGGCACGTACGAGGCGATCACCTGCCACGTGTCCTGGAGGAACAGGCCGGCGAACGACGCCACCATGATGAGCGTCAGTAGTGGGGACGACGTGGACTGCACATCCTCCGCGCGGGTGGCCATCGCCCCCGCCACGGCGAACAGGCAGGCCAGCGCCACGAAACCGATCACGAAGAGCACCAGGTACCACCCCGCCGCACCCGCGATCGAGGGCAGCAACGAGGCGTAGTCGGTGAACGTCAGCCCTATCAGTCCGATGGCCACGAAGACCACCATCTGGCCGAGTGCGAGCACAGTGGCACCCACGACCTTCCCGACCAGCAACTGGCGCAACGGGATGGCGGCGGCCAGGATCTCGACGATCCGCGACTGCTTCTCTTCGACGACACTGTTCGCGATGGCGTATCCGAAGAGGATGGCGGCCATGTAGAACAGGAACACGAAGACGAACCCGGCGATCAACTGCACGCCCTCGTCGGCGGCCCCGTTCGGATCGAGCAGCCGTTCCTGCACGACGGACCCGGTGGTGAGGTCGGCGACGGATGTGCCCACGGCTGCCGCGTTGCGCTCGAGCGCGTCGGCAGCCACCACGGCCCCCACGGCGGCGGCGATGTCGGGATCGACCCCGTCCGACCCGACGAGCGTCCACCCGCCGGGTGCGCCGAGCAGGGCGGCGTCGGCTTCTCCCTCCCGTACCGCCTGCTCGGCGGCCTCGGGGTTCGCGACCTCGGTGACGGACAGTTCGATCGGGGGACCGGCCGCCGGTGGCGAGTCGGACCCGGTGCCCTCGTCCGAGCCTGCGCCGGCTGCAGCGGGCTCGGCGCTGGCGGCGGCCTGCACGATGGCCGCGGCGTCGTTCGAGGCGACGGCCACGGTCTTCTCGCCATCGCGCCCTCCGAGGAAGAACGACAGACCGAAGGCGACGATGAAGATCGCGATGGTGGTGAGGGTGGAGATGATGAAGTTACGGTCGCGGAGTTTGACCATGATCTCGCGCCCGGCGACGATGCGCCACGCCGAATCGGTCGACGGCGGCCGGGTGGTGGTCGTGGTGGTCATGACGTCACCTCGCGGTAGATCTCGGACAGGGTGGGGACGATCTCGGCGAGTTCACGAACGCTGCCCCGGGTGAGTGCCTCACGCAGGACGAGGTCGGCCGCCTCGGGCCGGTCGAGGTCCAACAGCGCGGTGGGTCCGTCGACGTCGACGACGTGCACGCCCGGGAGACCCCGGACCCACCCGGCGTCCGTGCCGACGACCAGGCGGTGCAGGACGCGTCCCCGTCGGCGGAGGTCGTCGACCGTCCCGCGGGCGACGACCCGCCCGCGGGACAGGACGACGAGGTTGTCACAGAGCCGCTCGACCAGGTCGAGTTGATGAGAGGAGAACAGCACGGGCACGCCCTGGGTGGTGTGCTCGCGCAGCAGGTCGACCATGGAGTCGACGGCGACCGGGTCGAGGCCCGAGAAGGGTTCGTCGAGGACGAGCAGTTCCGGCCCGCCGATGACCGCCGCGACGATCTGGACGCGCTGCTGGTTGCCCAGGGACAGCGACTCGAGCTTGTCCGAGGTGCGGTCGCCGAGCCCGAACCGCCCCAGCAGGTCCGTCGCCGACCGCCTGGCCCCGTCGGGACTGCGCCCCTGAAGCCTGCCGAGGTAGACGAGCTGGTCGAGGATGGGCTGCTTCGGGTAGAGCCCGCGTTCCTCCGGCATGTACCCGAAGGTGCGACGGTCGGCGACGGTCACCTCCCGGCCTTGCCACGTGACCGTGCCCGCAGTGGGCTGCAGCACGCCCATGATCATCCGCATCGTGGTGGTCTTCCCGGCGCCGTTGCCGCCGACGAAGCCGGTCATGGCCCCACGTGGGACCCCGAATCCGACATCGTCCACGGCGAGGGTCTCACCGAAGCGTCGGGTGAGCCCGTCGAGTTCCAGCATCGTGTCCTCCCTGGTGTCCTGTACCCGGTCCACGCTATTGCCGGTGGGTGCCTCGGCGGATCAGCCGGGAGGATGACTTCTCCGGGAAGGGGCGGGGAGATCTCCCCCTCAGGGGGGAGGTGGACGGCGGACGGTCGACTGCTCGTCGCGGATCACTCGCCGGGGTGGACCAGGCCGGCCTCGTAGGCGAGGACGACCGCCTGGACGCGGTCGCGGAGGTGGAGCTTGGACAGGCACGCCGACACGTGGGTCTTGACGGTGGCCTCGCCGACGACCAGAGTGCGTGCGATCTCCGCGTTGGACAACCCCTGGGCGACCAGACGCAGCACCTCGGTTTCGCGGGAGGTGAGCAGGTCGAGGCTCAGAGGATGCGACGGCACCGCGCCGGACTCGGAGCCGGGCTCAGGGCCGAACTCAGTGCCGGGCTCAGTGCCGCGCGCTGTGCGGTTTCCTGTGTCGTGCCCCGGCCCCTGGGCAGTGCCGGCTCCGGTCGACTGCGGGGCAGTGGCCAGGCGTTCGATGACTCGTCGAGTGACCTCCGGAGCGAGCAGGGCGTGGCCGTGGCCCACGGCCCGGACGCCGTCGACGAGGTCGTCGGGGTCGGAGTTCTTGAGCAGGAAGCCACTCGCTCCGGCGCGGAGGGCGTCGAAGAGGTAGTCGTCGCGGTCGAAGGTGGTGAGGATGAGGACCTTCGCGAGGCCCTCGCCGGTGATGAGTCGTGTCGCCTCGATGCCGTCGGTCCCCGGCATCTGGACGTCCATCAGCACGACGTCGGGGCGCAGTCGTCGGCACAGCTCGACCGCGCTCGCGCCGTCGGCGGCGTCGCCGATCACCTCGAGGTCCGGCTCCACGCCGAGCATCATCGAGAAACCGGAGCGCATGAGCGCCTGGTCGTCCACGACGAGTACGCGCAGGACGTCGGGGGAGCCGTGGACGTCGGGGGAGCCGTGGACACCGGGGGAGCCGTGGACACCCGCGTGGCCGTGGCTCCCGCCGGGGCCCTCGCCCCCCTGGGCCCCGGTCATGCCCGGTCCCCGTCGAGGTTCGGGCGGTACGGCAACCTCACGCGGACGCGATACCCACCGGTCACCCGGGGGCCTATCTCGCACTCTCCGCCGTGTGAGCGGACCCTCTCGCGCATGCCCAGCAGCCCCAGACCGCTGCCCGAGGTCCCGGTACGGGGGCGACCACCGTCGAGGACCTCGATCTCCGCGTACGGGGTGCCGTCCGGGTGTTCGCCGGTGCGCAGGACCACCCCTGCCCGATCGGCGGTGGAGTGACGCCGGACGTTGGCCAGCGCCTCCTGCGCGGTCCGGTACAGGGAGAGGCCGACGAGTGGCGGGACCTCGTCGAGGGGATGCCCGGCGCCGGCGACGACCGAGACGTCGGTGGAGAATCCGGCGGTGTCCAGCGAGGTGGCCAGTCGTTCGACGTCCGCGAGCCCGTGGCCGGCGGACCGGGAGGGGTCGGAGGCGGCAGCGGTGGGGGTGTCGGCGGAGGGCACGTCGGCGGAGCCGGTGTCGGCGGCGTTCGGGCCGGTCGCCTGGTCTGCCGACCGGAGTGCACCCAGCAGGGCCCGCATCTCGCCGACCGCGGACCGGGACGACTCCTCGACCGTGCGCAGGGCTCCTGCCGCGGCCTCGGGGTCGCTGCCCATGACCTTGCGCGCGGCGCCGGCCTGGACGCCGATCGCGGCGACGTGGTGGGCGATCACGTCGTGCAGCTCGCGCGCGATGCGCAGTCGCTCCTCGACGACGGCGCGGTCGCGCAACGCCTCGGCCTGGTCCTCGATGGTGTGGGCCTGTTCGGCAAGGGCGTGGCGTCGACGTGCCCCCCGCCACGAGGTGATACCGAGTGCTGCGGCGCCCCCGAAGTAGACGATGTTGATGAGGGCGGTGTAGACGAGGTAGGCGGGCACGGGAGGGACGAGCCCCGACGAGCGGTCGGTGTCGTCGAGAGCGTCGAGGATCTGCTGCATCCCGGATCCCAGCGCGATGTACCAGATCATCCACACGACGAGCGCGGCGGCGATCCCCACCGAGACACCCACCAGAGCCCGCCTGTCGCGGGCCCACGCCACCGCGGAGTAGACCGCGATGAAGTACAGCACCTGTTGGGAGACCTGACCCATCACCAACGGCATGACGCTGCCGATGATCAGCAGGTGCGCGGTCGCCCCGAGACCGGTCAGGAGCGGGTACCGACGCCGGATCGCCAGCAGTGCCGCCGCGCTCACCATGGCCAGGTACTGGGCCCAGAGCGGCGCGGTCTCGCCGCCCAGCACACCCATGCTCCGCAGGATCTCCAGGCCCACCGCCGAGCAGGCGAACATCGCCAGGGCGAGGACCACGTCGGCGCGGAGGTAGTTCTCCGGCAACGGGCGGGTCCACACGTCCTCGGCGTCGAAGAGGCGGTTCAGGCGAGCCCACACGGGCGCTGATCCTATCCGCTCGCCGCCCGGTCGGTCGCGCGCCGCCGCGGGTGGTGGCGGCCCGGATCGGTCACGGCTGATCGGGGAGCTCCCCGATGGTCTCGACCGGTAGCTCCACCACGAACCGGGCTCCGCCCGAGGACGCGTCGGAGACATGGACCGTTCCACCGTGGGAGCGGGTGATCTCGGCGACGATCGCCAGTCCCAGGCCGGACCCGCCGGTGCCCCGGGCGCGGTCGGCGTCGAGGCGGGCGAAGCGGTCGAACACCGTGTCGCGCTGATCGGGTGGCACACCCTCGCCGTCGTCGTCGACGGTGATCACCGCGCGCGGCTCCCCGTGTGCGGGGCGATCCACGGTGAGCCCGATCGACACGGCCGTGCGCGCGTGCCGCCGTGCGTTGTCGACGAGGTTGCGCACGACCCTCAGCAGGGCGTCGGGGTCGCCGACCAGTCGGGCGGGCTCCACCGCGCCCGTGACGTCGAGGCCGCCCAGACCACGGAGCCGTCCGACCTCGGAGAGGACGATGTCGTCGAGGTCCACGTCCTCGCGACGCAGTGGGACACCGCGCTCGTCGTTCTTGGCCAGCAGGAGCAGGTCCTCGACCATCGACCTCATCCGCTGCACCTCGGGCAGGAGGAGCTCGTCGACGGTCTCCACGTCCACCGGCGTGCCGGAGGTCGAGGACAGCTCCAGCAGGGTCGACAGGGTGGAGAGCGGACTGCGCAGCTCGTGCGAGGCGTCGCCGACAAAGGCCACCTGCGCGGTCCGCGCGGCGTCGAGGCGGGCGAGCATGGCGTTCATCGTCCGGGCCAGGCGTGCGATCTCGTCTTCCGCCTCGGGGACCGGGACCCGGTCCCCGCGTCCGGAGGCGGAGATCTCGGCGACCCGCGATCGGATCGACTCGACGGGCCGCAGCACCCGCCCCATCGCGTAGTGGACGAACACCGCCGTCGCCAGGCCCGCCACGGGCACGAACGACAGGAACAGGATCGCGCCGGCGGCGAGCACGGTGTCGTACCGGTCGGAGTCGGTGCCCACGTCGACGGTGAACGTCACGCCGCCGACGTCCACGCCCACCGACGTCACCCGCAGATCCGCCCCGTTGGGCGACTCCAGCTGGTGCCGGGAGACCTCCCCGGCCTCGGGAGCGGGCACCGGGGGCACGTCCTCGAGTCCCCGGGTGACCTGGGCGGCGACCAGCCTGTCGTCGGGTCCCACGATCCTCACGAGGTCGACACCGGACAGCGGCTCGGCGACCAGTTCGAGGGCGGCCTGTGGTCCACGGGCGGACAGCGCCCCCGCCACGTCGACGGCCCGGGTGCGGTCGGCGGAGTCGATCGCGCTGTGCGCCGCCGAGCGCAGCAGCAGCCACGCGCCTCCCGCAGCGGCGGCCAACACCAGCATGACGATCGCGGTGGCGATCACGGTGGTGGCCACGCGGATCGGCCACCGCCGGGGCGTCGTGAGAACCTCGCTGCTCAGGGGCACAGCTCTTAGGGGCACTGCTCTTAGTGGCACCACCCCATTGTGCGGCCACCTGAGCCCGTCGAGCAGGACTGGAACACGTGTTAGCGTCGCGAGATGAGGGAATCGACGCACCACGGCCCGGAACCACGACTGGGGCTGACCTTCAGCCAGGCCGACGACGGCACCGTGAGCTGGCATCAGCCGGTCGCCGACCAGTTCGTGGACCCGTCCGGTCGCTTCGCCACGGGGGGACTGGCCGTGTTGGTCGACTCCGGCCTCGGCGCCGAGAACCACCGCCACCGGCCCGAGGGGATGTGGACCGTCACCACCGAGCTCCGCCTGGACCTGCTGGCGCGCCCCCGCGAGGGGTCGACCGGGTTGGGCGTGCGCACGGACCACCTGGGCGACGACGGTCATTGCCTCACCACGCGGGGCGACGTACTCGACGATGACGGCCGAGTGGTCGCCGCGGGACTGGTCAAGTCGATGGAGATCGCCGGGGTCGTGGACCCGGACGACTATGACGACGAGCCGCCCTGGCCTTCCGCGCTGGCGCCGGGAACGCTGGCCGAGGTGCTGTGCCTGACGATGACGCACCACGATGACGGCCCGGCGGGCACCCGCGCGGTGGAGGCCGTGATCGCTCCCGAGCCGGCGTTGGCCAATCCGCTGGGCAACCTGCACGGAGGGGTCTTCGCCGCCGTGGCGGAGGTGGCCGGTTCAGCGGTGTTCCCGCACGAGCGGGAGGTCAGCTCGTCGTCGCTCGACGTGCGATACGTGCGTCAGATCCCGCTCGTCGGCCCGGTCACGGTGCGCGCCGAGGCGCTCCACGACGGCCGGAGCTGGGGGATCGCGCAGGCGGTCACGCGGGACGAGCGTGGACGGGTGTGCGCGGTGGCGTCGGTCACTGTCTACGGGAGGCGCTAGATAGTTGTCGTATCACCAAGTATGGTGGGGGCACTGAGCACGTCCACCGACGAGAGGGAACACCAATGAAGATCGGCATCATCCTGGGCAGTATCCGTGACGAGCGGACCGGTGAGTCCGTGGCCGAGTGGGTCGCGGCGCAGGCGGCGTCGCGACCGGACGCTACCTACGAACTGGTCGACCTCAAGGCCTTCGACGTCCCACTGCTCACCTCGGCCACCGTGCCGGGTGCGGCGCAGAAGCAGTACGAGGACGAGCGGGTGCAGCGCTGGAGCGACACGATCGACTCCTACGACGCCTTCGTCTTTGTGACCCCCGAGTACAACCACAGCGTCCCCGGCGGCCTCAAGAACGCCTTCGACTCGCTCGGCAACGAGTGGGCGGACAAGCCGGTCGCCTTTGTCTCGTACGGCGCCGAGGGTGGCGTGCGCGCGGTCGAGCACTGGCGCCAGATCATCGCCAACTTCCGCATGTTCGGCGTCCGCCAGCAGGTCTCGCTGAGCCTGTTCACCGAGTTCGGCCCGGAGGGTGTCGAGCCGGCCGAGCGCCGGGCCGATGAGCTCGCCACGCTGTTCGGCCAGCTCGAGGAGGCCACGCGCCGCTTCTCCCTGGTGGGTTCCACCGTCTGAGCAGCCACGGTGTGAACGACAGCGGCCCGCCCCGGGGAGGGGCGGGCCGCTGTCTGCCGTCTGCGGTGGCCTGGGCAGTGTCAGGCCCGAGCCGGTGTCAGTTGAGTGCTGCGAGCGCGGCGTCGTAGTCCGGCTCGGTGGTGATCTCGTCGACGAGCTGGGTGTAGACCACCTTGCCGTCGGCGTCGAGCACGACGACCGAGCGGGCGCACAGTCCGGCGAGGGGGCCGTCGGTCATCTCGACGCCGTACGCCGACGCGAAGTCGCCGCGGAAGGTGGAGCCGGCGGACGCGTTCTCGATGCCCTCGTCAGCGGCGAATCGCTTGTGCGCGAACGGGAGATCCGCCGAGACGTTGACGACCGCGGTGTTGTCCAGGTCGGTGGCCTTCTCGTTGAAGGTGCGGACCGACTGAGCGCAGACGCCCGTGTCGACACTGGGGAAGATGTTGAGCACGACGTTCTTGCCCGAGAGTGACTCGGAGGTCACGGGTGCCAGGTCGGTGCCGACCAGATCGAAGGCCGGAGCGGTCGAGCCGACGGCGGGGAGCTCGCCGGACGTGGTGACGGGGTTTCCCTTGAATGCGGTGGTTGCCATGTGTCCGTTCTACCGGACAGGACGCGGTGGCGGCGCGGGCACCGCCTGGCCGGTCTGGTCGACCGCCCGCCACAGGTACCAGGAGGCGACCGACCGGTACGGGGCCCAGCTCTCGGCGCGGGTGAGCATCTGGGTGGCGGTGGGGGTCTCGTCGAGCCCCGTGACGCGCTCGAATCCGCGGCGCACCCCGACATCAGCCACGGGGAACACGTCGGGTCTGTCCAATAGGAAGATCAGCAGCATCTCCACTGTCCATCGGCCCACCCCGCGGACGGTGGTCAGGGAGGTGACCACCTCGTCGTCGTCGAGTCCGGTCAGTTCCGCCAGCGTGGGGATCCGACCGGTCTCCACCGCGTCGGCCAGGTCGCGCAGCGCGGCGACCTTGGGGCGGGAGATACCGCACGCGCGGAGTTCCTCGTCGGACAGGGCGGCGACGCGTCCCGGGTCGAGATGATGAGGCCCGGCCGCCTGGTCCCGGAGCCGGCCGGCGATCGTCGCGGCGGCCTTGACCGACAGCTGCTGGGACAGGATCGAGGAGGCCAGGCGGTCGAACAGGGTGTGCGGTCCGATATCGGGGGCGGGCGTGAGGGTGCACGGACCGACGGTGTCGATGTGCCGCCCGAGCTGGGGGTCCGCCACGTAGAGGTGTCGAACGGCCGTCGATTTGTCGTATCCTGCGGGCATGCCGATCAGGCTACCCGGCGAATTTCTTGCCCATCTTGCCTCACAGGTAACAGCGGTACCGTCGCCACCGATAACTATCGGGTCACGAAATGGCCCACAAGGTTTGGGAGAGGAACGTTATCGTGGCTAGGACACAGATCCGTCTCGCCGCAGTCGCGGCCACGGCGGCGCTCGCGCTGGGCGTAGGGGCCGGCACCGCATCCGCGGGCTCCGCGGAGATACCCTCGGGCGTCGCGCTCTACAACGGCCTCACCATGTTGGGGTGTCAGAACGTCGACCCGTCCATGCTGCAGGTGTGCGGAGGGCTGGAGGCTCTCACGAGCGACGATCCTGCGGTACTCACGGTCAACCCGTTCACCACGGACATCGTCATCCTGGGCGCGGGCCTGTTCCCGGACGGCGGCATCCGACCGGTGCTCGACGAGCGTCTGAGGACCGGCTTCCGGCTGGCGCAGGAGTACCCCACCGCCCGCATCATCGTGACCGGTGGCGTTCCGCAGAACGGCCGCACCGAGGCCCGGGCGATGGGCGACTGGCTCCGCGGCGCCGGCGTCGCACCGTGGCGGATCACGGAGGAGGGGAACTCCAACTCCACCGTCCAGAACGCCCAGTTCACCGACCGTATCTTCCGCGAGCGCGGGACCACCGGCGCGGTCGTGGTCTCCACCGGCGATCACGTGCAGCGCGCGGTGCTCAACTTCCGTCAGGCCGTCGACGGCCGGATACCGGTGACCGGAGTGGTGGCCCGGGGTTGAGCGACTCGGGTTGAGTGGCTCGGGTTGAGCGACTCGGGGCTGAGTGGCCCGGGGCTGATCGGGCCACTGCCGGGTGTGGGAACAAACCACGGCGACCCGAAGTTGTATGACGCGACAGCAATAATCGTCTCGTCATAGGAGAAGCCCATGTCCGCCATCCGTCAGGTCGTCCCGCTGGGCGCGCAGTGGCCGGGCGTCGACCCGTTCCTCTTCGCTGTCCACCATCGCGACGAGTTCCCCGCAGCCGAGGGCCGGACCATGCGCCCCGCGGCCTCGCTCGAGGGCAGGTCCATCGGAGGGGACTTCTCCGGCAAGGACGGCTGGTCCATGTACCACGGCTCAGACGTCCCCGGTTTCCCCCAGCACCCGCACCGCGGCTTCGAGACCGTGACGGTGGTCCTCGACGGCGTGGTCGACCACTCCGACTCGCTGGGCGCCGCCGCCCGCTTCGGACACGGTGACACGCAGTGGCTCACCGCAGGTGCGGGCATCTCGCACTCCGAGATGTTCCCGCTGCTGAATCCCGACGGTCCCAACACCATGGAGCTGTTCCAGATCTGGCTCAACCTCGCGCCCGAGGACAAGGCGGCAGAGCCATACTTCGACATGTTCTGGTCCGAGGACACGCCCGTTATCGCCCGCGGCGAGGAGGGGGCCGCCGCGCGGTTCCGGGTGATCGCCGGAGAGATCGACGGCGTGCGCGCGCTCGACCCGCCACCGCACTCCTGGGCCGCGCGCCCGGAGAACCACCTCGCCATCTGGATCGTCACCCTCGACCCCGGCGTCAGCACCGAACTCCCCGCGTTCGATCCGTCCGCCACCCGGGTCCTGTACAACTACGGCGGCGAGTTGACCGTCGCAGCGCAGCGGCTCGGCTACGACGCCGCCGTGCTCGCCCCCGAGGCCGTCACGGTGACCGCGGGCACGGACGGCGCGGCGTTCCTCGTGCTCCAGGCCCGTCCGATCGGCGCACCCGTGGTCCAGCAGGGTCCGTTCGTCGGCAACACCCGCGAGGACATCGTGACCGCCATGGAGGAGTACCGGGCCGGGGTGTTCGGCACCTGGCACCTGGACCGGAACGATCCCGTCCACGCTCACGACGAGACCCGCTTCGCCCGCTACCCGGACGGCAGGGAGAAGCGACCGGTCAGCTCCCGCTGAGCCGCCCGGCCGGCTCCCGCTGAGCCGCCCGGCCACTGGCCCGACTGAACCGCCCGATCGCGCAGCTCAGTCGGGCCAGTGGCCGGTGCGCAGCAACTCCAGGCTCTGCGTCTGGTCCAGCAGCGGCTGACGCATCTGGTCGTGCAGGAACTCCAGGAGCGCCTCGGACAACGGGGAGTTGTCCGACGAGACGGCGCCGCGGGCCACGGCCACGTGGAGGTTCTCGGCGAAGCCGTCGATGGCGGTCTGCGCCACGCAGCTGTGCGTTGACACCCCGCACACGAGCAGTCGGCTCGCGCCGAGCCTGTCCAGCTCGGCTCTCAGGCTGGTCTTGAAGAACGCGCTGTCCCGGGTCTTGACCACCTCCACGTGGCCGCCGGTCGCCAGTCCGTCGAGGAACCGGGCCTGCTCGGTGCCGGGGAACGCGAAGCCCTGGTCGTCCTCGCGCATGTTGAGGGTCCAGGTGGAGCCGTCCTCGGCGTGCTCGGTCCGCACCAGGACCACCGGGCGGTCGGCGTCGTGGGCGGCGCGGATGAGCTCGTTGATCGATCCGACCAGTTCGTCGCGCACCGCCGCCAGCTCGGGGAACTCGAAGTAGGAGTTCTGCATGTCGATCACGACAAGAGCCGTTCCCTCGCCGGTCGGCTCATCCGGCTGCCCGGTCGGCCGCCACCAGGTGTCGGTCACCTCGACCGGGGTGGTGCGCTTGTGGCGGTTGCCGTGCCATGCCGCCTCGATCGTCTCGGCGGCCCGGACGGGGACCTCGCGTCCCTCGAGGTAGTCGTCGATGGCGTCGTAACCGATCCCCAGCTCGGCCTCGTCGGTCTGGCCCTCGGCGTCGTCGAGCAGGTCGGCGGTCGGCACCTTGTCCCACAACTGTTGCGGCGCCTCCAGGTGACGGAGCAGGGCCCGGACCTGGCGTTTGTCCAAACCGGACAGCGGAAGGAGATCTGCGGCGCCGTCACCGAACTTGGTGAAGAACCCGGTGACGTTCTCGGCCGCATGGTCGGCGCCGATCACCAGGAGCCCGCGGTCGCCGGCCACGGCGTACTGCGTGACCATGCGGTGGCGGGCCTTGGTGTTGCCCTTGGTGAAGTCGGTCAGCTCCTCGCCGGTGGCCTGCCGGATCTCCCCGTTCAGCGCGTCCACGCCGGGCGCCACGTCGACCGTGAGGGACTCGTCCGCCGCCACGAACTCCAGGGCCGCGACGGCGTCGTGCTCGTCGTGCTGCACGCGGTACGGCAGGCGCATGCCCACGAAGACGGCGTCACCACCGTCGGACCGGACTCTCTCGGCGGCCAGCTGCGACAGGCGCCCCGCCAGTGAGGAGTCCACCCCGCCCGAGATCCCCAGGACGAAGCCCTTCGCGCCGCTGGCGGTCAGGTAGTCGGCCAGGAACCGCACCCGGCGCTCCACCTCGTCGGCGGGATCTATCTCGGGACGGACGCCGAGGGCGTCGATGATCTTCCGTTGTGTCTCGCGCATGGGGCCCAGTGTGCGGCCGTGTTCCGTCGGGTTGCCACCGGAAGGCCCGCCCGGAGGTCCCCGGAGTCCCGCCGATCAGCCGCCGTATCCTCGCACGAAATCCCCCACCTGCCGCGGCCACGCCGCCACCTCGGCGGGTGTGCGCGCCACCTCGAGTCGGGCCTCCGGAAGCAGGTCGAGCAGCTCCTCGGCCACCGCGAGTGGGTGTGAGGCGTCGTCCGGCCAGGCCAGCAGGAGTGCCGGAGCGGAGACCCTCGCGACCTCGTCACGCGACGGGAAGTCCGTGAGGGCCGCGCCCCGGAACGCCGCCGGCAACCACTCGTCCGCGACGTCCGGGACGGTGAACGGGCGGTCGGGGTCGATCGCCGGGGAGGTGGGCGGCTGCCGGGTCTTCTCGGCCCAGCGGGCCCCGCCCCAGCGTTCGACCTGCCGGGCGGCCAGGTCGTAGAGCGCCGCCTGCTCGCGACGCCATTCCCAGGCGGTCGGCGGGATCCCCAGCGTGAGCGAGGCGAGCCGGTCCGGCTCGGCCACGGCCGCGGTGAGCAGGGTGGCCGCCCCCATCGACTGGCCCACCCCGTGCACGGGCCGACCCGGGAAGACCTCGTCCAGCAGCGCCAGTAGGTCTCGGGCCAGCGCCGGCCACGTGTAGTCCGCGGGGTCGGCGGAGCCCGGTGACCGGCCGTGGCCTAGGGCGTCGTAGCGCAGCACCCGCAGACCGTCCCGGCCCGCCGTGAGGTCCAGCCCGAACACCTCGTCGCGTCGCCGGCTCGAGGACAGGCCGTGAAGCTGCACCACCGGGAGTCCGTCGCCCCTGAGGTCGTGGTCGAGTGCGTTCCCGCTCCCGCCGACCAGGGTGTGCGGCCGTCTCGTCGTCGTCACAATCCGCGCCTTTCCCCGTAACACGCCGCTCCTACCGTGCGGTGCATGAGGCTCACCACCGTAACGCGGATGTCGCTCCCGTCCGGCGTCGTGCACCGGTTTGCGACACACATCACCCCAGTTCAGGGCGAGGACACGCCGCCGTCCTTCGACCAGGCGCGCCACGCCTCGCTCGGCCGTCGCGCCGGGTCGTGGATGGCGGTGGCGTTTGCCCTGCCGTTCCCCGCCGACCGCGATCAGGTGGCGCGGGCGTGGCTCGCCGTGGTCGCCCGGCACGGGACCCTGCGGACGGTGCTCGAGGGGGGAGAGAAGGGCGACGACGAGCTGCGGCTCCGCCCCGTCACCGTGCACCCGCTCGGCTGGCAGGTGCCGCCGGCCGGGCCGGACGAGGACCCCCGCGCGGTGCTGCGCCGGGTGTTCGATCAGGCCTGCTGCCCGTTCGCGACGCCGTCCCACGCACTGTGCCTGGTGGAGCCGGAGGACGGGGACGAGCGGCCGGTGGTGGTGATCGGCCTGGACCACTCGCACGTGGACGCGTGGTCGTTGCTGGTCCTGCTGCGGGACTTCAGTTCGTGCCTGGACGACCTCGCGTGCGGCCTCGAACCGGGCACCTGCCTGGCCCCGGCGGCCGCGTTCGCCGAGCACACCAGGGAGCTGGCGGAGCGACCCCCCGCCCCGCCCCGGGTGCACGGCAGGTGGGCGGAGATCCTCGCCGATGGCGGGATGCCGGTCTTCCCGCTCGACCTGGGTGACCTGTCGACCCCGCGGGAGGAGGTGGTGGAGGTGCGCGACGTGTTGGACCCGGACGGCGTGGCCGCGCTCGAGCGCGAGGCGGCGGCGGGCGGCGTGCGGATGATCGCCCTGGCGATGGCGGAGATGACGGCCGTGTTCCGCCGGCGTGCCGGGGTGGGCCTGCGGGCGGTGCTGCCCGTGCACTCACGCCACCACGAGCGGTGGCACGACTCCGTGGGATGGTTCATCACCAACTCGGTGATCGAATGCTCCGACCCCGATCCTCGCGCCTGCGCCGCGGCGGTCCGTGACGCCGTCGAGCTGGGCTCCCACGCCCTGGGCCCGATCCTCGAACCGTACGGCGGGATGCCGCACACGCCCGGGATGTTCGCCATCTCGTGGCTGGACCACCGGCGGCTGCCGATCGACGTGGACCTGAGCCTGGGCCCGCAGCACGTGTCCGCGGCGATCCGCACGGACGGGGTGATGGTGTGGTTCGTGGTCAACGGCTCCGGACTGCACGTGCGATGCCGCTACCCGGACACCGCCCGGGCCCGCGAGTCGGTGGGGGGCTGGTTGGACGAACTGTGTGCGGGCCTGGTCCGGCGGTCCTTCAACGGGCCGGGTCCGCGGGCCCGGGGAGGCGCGGCGGGGCCGCGGGATCCGGACCGGGACCGGCCTGCGGCCACGCCGCGTCGAGCCATCGTCAGTGCGTGAACCCGAACCCGGCGAGGCGTCGGGCTCACACCTCCGGCCCTCCCGGGTTGCAGCCCTCGGCCAGCATCTGCTCGTCCGCCACCACCGGACGCCACGGCTCCAGATTCCAGGTGGGCTTGTCCGGCTCGAGGATCCGCGCCCACGTCCAGTGGCAGTCGAACTGCTCCCGCATACCGGGGGTGTCCGCGTCCGGGGCGAGCTGCAGCACCTCCTGCCAGGCCGCGTCCGCGTCGAGGGCGCCCCACGCCTCACGGCCCGCCGGGGTGGGCGCGACCTTCAGCGTGACGCCGAAGTCGGAGTCCGCCCACGTGGCCGAGACGATGAGCGGGACCGGAGTCGACGGTGGAGGTGTGACCGGTGGGGGCCCCGGTCGTGAGGGCGCGGCCGGTGGTGGCACGATCCGCGACGACGACGAGGTGTCCTCCTCCACCGAAGGTCCCGCCTCCGGACCTGTCCCGGTATTTGAGCACCCCGACGTGGCCGCGATCGCGAGCAGTGCCGCGGCGGCCACGAACGATCGGACGGAATCAGGGCGCATCGATGGCAGTCTGCCAGGCGGTGGATCCCAGACCCGTTCGGAGACTCGCGGGGTGCACGGGGTTGCGCGACCGGCGTCCCTGCCGCGATCCTGTGTTCCGGGGAAACCCGGTGGCCGCGGAGAGCCCGTACGCCGCCCCCGTGCGAGGAGCGCTACTCATGCCCATTTTCGACTTCAGCCAGCTGCAGACCTTCTGGGACGGGATCTTCCCGGCGGTCTTCGGGCCCCTCGCGGGCTTCGTCGACACCATCGGTGCATCCGTCGAGGGTCCCTGACGCCTCACCGGCGTGACCGGTCGGCCCACGGCTCCGGGTTCAGCCGGCGGCGAGGATCCTGGTCAGGGTCCTGACGTTCCTCGTGGTGAGGTGACGCTTGTTGTCCCGTCTGTCGAGCACCTTGGCGGCGTCGGAGGAGAGCGTCGAGCCCTTCGCGACCCGCCAGTACACGCAGCCCGGCCCTTCGGCGACCGCCTCGGTGCCGGCAACCGCCAGGTCGCTCGCGTGACCGGCCGCGTCGGTTTCTCCGTTGATGGCCTCGGCCCCGGCCTCGAGAGCGGCCCCCTCGATCGCCGCGCGCATCGCCTGCGTCACCCGGGTCGTCACCACCGGGTCGTCGGAGAACACCACGTAGTCGTGGTGTTCCTCCAGCGTGTCGAAGGGGTAGGCCGCCACCGCCGCCGACAGCGAATCGAGGGTGACGACCTGCACCACCGCCCCGTAGCCGAACCGCTCCGCGTATGCGGCCTCGAGAGCCGCGCGCAGCTCGGACACCGGCCTGGGGTCGGTGACGAGCACGTTGCCGGTGGCCAGGACGGTCGTCACCGCGGTCCCGCCGGCGGCCTCGGTGCACGCCCGCAGGTCGCGCATGGCGATCCGGCCGCCCTTGCCGACATTGATCCCGCGCAGCAGCGCCACCTTCCGGTGGCGCCGGGTATCAGGGGCTGACGATCCCGAACTCATGTCCTGATCCTCCTCCCGGAACAGCCCCACGCGGGTAGCTTTCCCGCCATGGCAGTGTCAGTGCAGTCCGTTGTGAAGATCGAGGCCGGCGTCTCCGAGATCATGGAGGTCCTGGCCGACGTCGGCTCCCTCGTCGACTGGTCGAGTGCCCACCGTGCGGTCGAGATCAGGGAGGCCGACGACGAGGGGTGGCCGATCGTCGTGTGGGAGAAGGTGGCCCAGTACGGCGTCACCGACGAGATGGTCGTGCGCTACGAGTGGTACGACGGCGAGGTGAGCTGGTCCCTGGTCGAGAGCGGTTCCCAGAAGATCCAGAACGCCCGGTACGTGCTCACCGACAACGGGGACGGCACCACCGAGGTGGTCTTTGACCTCGAGGTGGATCTGAAGATCAAGTTGCCGGGCCCCGTGGTCAAGAAGGCGCAGAAGCACATCGCCGACGTGGCCACCACGGGCCTGCGGGACGAGGTCCTGCGCCGGTACGGCTGAGGCACGCCACATCGGCGGCGGATCCCGTCTCACCCGGCGGGCACGGGACCGATCAGGAGGACCCCCGCGAGCGCGATGCCCGCCACCCACACGGTGGACGCGGCGGCCAGGACGACCGGCCGCGCGCCCACCCTCCGCATGGTGGCGACGCGGACGCCGACACCGAGCGCGAACATCGCACACGTGAGCAGCACGGTCTGCGCGAGCGAGGCGGCGTCGAGGATCCCCTCGGGGAGGATTCCGGACGACCGCACACAGACGCACGCGATGAACGCGACGACGAACGCGGGGACCATCGGCGGTCTGGTCGCGTGCCCGCCCGCCCCTGCGAGTCGTCGCCGATGGATGCTGATCGCCGTCACCACGGGGGCGAGCAGGAGGACGCGCGCGAGCTTGACGACGGTCGCCACGCCGAGAGCGGTGCCGCCGATGGCGCCTCCCGCCGCGACCACCTGGGCGACCTCGTGGATGGATCCACCGGCCCACATCCCCGCCGCGGTGTCCGACAGGTGCAGCGCACTCGACAGCAGTGGAACGGCGAGGATCATGGCGGTGCCGAAGATGACGACGAGGGTCACCGCGGTGAGCACCTCCTCCTCGTCGGCCTCGGTGACGCTGTCCACCGCCGCGACCGCCGCGGCGCCGCAGATCGAGAATCCGCAGGCGATGAGTAGTCGCTGCGTCCAGCCGAGTCCGAGCGCGCCGCCCAGGATGACGGTGCCGGCGATGCCCAGCCCGACGATGACGACGACGAGCGCGATGACCTGCCAGCCGAGCGCCGCGATGTCGCCGAACAGGAGCTGCAGGCCGAGCAGCGCTATGCCGACCCGCAACAGCGTCCGGGCGGAGAAGGCCAGGCCGGCGCCGACTCCCGGAGGTAGGCGGATTGAGTTGCCGAGCACGGCACCGAGCACGATCGCGACGAGCATCGGGTTGAGGGCCGGGACCAGGCGGCTGGTCCAGATCGCCACGGCCATGCCCGCGAGAGCGACGGCGACCCCGGGAGCGAGCCCGCGCGGGCGGGTGGACAGGTCGCCGATCATGTCTCCAGGGTCGAGCACCGGGGTCCCGTCCGGTAGTCCCCGATCCGATATCGAAACATATCAAGAAGATATGACTGAGCCGACAGTCATATGCTGACGGCATGACACGGACCTGGCCCGACCTCGTCGTCCTCGAGCTGCTGGTCGGAGTCGACGAGCACGGGAGTCTCAGCGCGGCAGCGAGGCGGGTGGGCATGGCGCAACCCAACGCGAGCAGGGCGGTCAAGCAACTCGAACGGCACTTCGGGACGCCGTTGCTGCGGAGGCACCCACGAGGTGCGACGTTGACGCCGCACGGCACGGTGATCGCCCACTGGGCGCGTCGGGTTCTCGCGGAGGCGGCCCGGTTGCTCGACGTGGCGGAGAGTCTGCAGACCGAGCGGTCGGCGACGTTGACCGTGGGGGCGAGTATGACGGTCGCCGAGCAGTTGATGCCGCGCTGGCTGGCGGCGCTCCGGGGTTCGCGGCCGGAGGTTGGCATACACCTGCAGGTCCACAACTCGGTCCGGGTGACCGAGCTCGTTCTGGACGGCACGTGTGACGTCGGGTTCGTGGAGTCGCCTACCCTGCCCCGCGACCTGCACACGAGCACCGTCGCGCGGGACCGTCTCGTGGTGGTGGCGTCGCCGTCCCATGCGTGGGCGCGTCGACGTATTCCACCGACCATCGCGGAGCTCGCGGCCACGCGGCTCGTGGTGCGGGAGCCGGGATCCGGCACACGGACCACGCTGGACCGGGCTCTCGAGGAGTACGAGCGCGCCGAGCCGCTTCTCGAACTCGCGAGCGCGGCGGCCATCAGGACCAGCGTCCTCGACGGCGTGGGCCCGGCGGTGATGAGCTCCCTCGCCGTGGCCGACCAGGTGGCGTCCGGCGAGTTGCGTGCCATCCACGTCGAGGGACTCGAGCTGAACCGCGAGCTGCGGGCGGTGTGGCGACCGCCCCGACAGTTGTCCGGACCGGCGGGGGAGCTGGTGGCCCTCGCGCGCCGGAGCGGGCGGCGTGACGCGCGTGAGCGTGACGGCGTGGCCCCGGCCAGGCCGTGACCGCATTTCAGTTCTCCCGGTTCGCGGCTGCGGGGCCGTGATCCGGTAGGCAGATCCAGTGGTCAGGTCCGGTGGTTAAACCGGGTGCGGGTCAGAGCAGGCCCGGAGCTGACCCGGTCCGGAGCAGGTCCAGTGCGCTGCGGACCCCCTCGGCCGGGAGCTGGCCGGGTGCCGAGGCCGCGCCCACGGTGGCGAACGTGGCCGAGGAGCCGAAGGTGCCGCCGCCGAGCCGCGTGACGGCCCCGAGTCCGCCCATGGACATGGTGATCAGCGGGATGCCGGCCACCCGGAATCGTTGCTCGGTGGCCGACAAGAGGGTCACCACATCTGCCGCGGAGCGTGGAGTCACGGCGATCTTGGCCACGTCCGCCCCTGCGTCCTCCATGGCGGCGAGCCGCGCCACGATCTCCTCTGCCGGCGGGGTCTCGGCGAAGTCGTGAGTGGACGCCACCACCGGGGTGTGGTGCCTGTGAGCAGCGGCGATCGCGTCCCCGGCGAGCGCGTGACGGTACTCGACGTCGATCGCCGCCGCCAGACCTGTCGAGGCGAGCGCCTCTGCCAGCGCGAGATAGGCCTCCGGTGAGATCTCCGCGTCTCCTCCCTCGGCGCGGGTGCGGAACGTCGCCAGGACCGGCAGCCCCGGCAGCTGCGCCGAGATCCGCTCCAGGGCCTCCACCGCCGGGGAGGGATCACTCCCGGCCCCGGCGGTGAACGGCTCGTAGAAGTCGACACGCCACTCCACGACGTCGAACAGCTGGACTGCATTGGGGCTGGTTCCCGCTGGGGGAGTCCCACCGAACTCGGCGCCAGCGGCGTTCAGCGCCCCGATCTGCTCGTCGAGCTCCGTGAGGTCGCGTCCCGTGAGCGGGACGATGATCGACGGCGAACGCGCATCAAGGGTGAGCCGGTGGCGGGGCATGCGTAGACCCTACGACGACCCCGCTCGAGCGGTGGCCTCAGCAGCACCCGTCGCACGGGCAGGGCCGCCGCGCGGGCACCAGCTCCAGGGCAGTGAGTCCGCCGGTTCCGGCAGTGCGGTAGTAGCGCCCCGCCCATCGCAGGGTCCTGGAGGGGCGCCGGACCGGAACCAGCTCCCACGTCGGCCCGTCGGGGCCCTCGCACAGCAGGTGGCCGGCGGCGAGTACCTGGCCGTCCAGGACGGAGCCGCCCCATCGGTTGAGGAGCTCGGCCGTCTCCCGGGCTCGCAACCCGCGGACCAGGAGTTCCGGGTGTCCGCGGTCGGTGAGCCCGACCGTGTATCCGAAGCGTTGATCCGGTGGCAGGGGGGCGGACTCGCAGTCCTCGCAGGCACAACCCTCGCCCACATGGACCAGGTGCAGTCCGAACCGGTCGATGTGGGCGGCGACGAGCGCCATGTCGGGATCGATTGTGGTGACGGGACGGAACTGGATGGCGGTGTGGGACACGGGAACTCCTCATTGGGGTGTGCGTTCTGGGTGTGCGATCGCGGTGTGCGATCGCGGTGTGCGATCGGGCTGTGTATTCGTTCGTATCGAACAGGTGCTCGATACGTTGTTGAAGGTAGATCGCGCCTACGACACGATGGCCGTGGTCCAGGGATGTCATGGGCCGCTCCGGTGCACACTGGAGGCCGATTCGCCGAGGGGACGGCACCGGTGTGATGTCATCGGGGGCGCTCGAGGAGACGTATGAGGAGGACCGGATGAAGGTCGCGTTGGCATTGGGTTCCGGTGGGGCGCGCGGGTACGCGCACATCGGGGCCATCCGCGAACTCGAGTCACGCGGACACGAGGTGGTCGGGGTGTCCGGGGCGTCGATGGGCGCTGTGGTGGGTTCGCTGCTCGCGGCCGGCGAGTTGGACCGTTTCGAGGAATGGGTGCGGGGTCTGGCACAGCGGGACGTCCTGCGGTTGCTCGACGTGTCCTTCGCCGGTGGGGGAGCGATCCGTGCCAACAAGATCATGGGCGTGATCGGCGAGATGCTCGACGACGTGCGGATCGAGGATCTGGCCATCCCCTACACCGCGGTGGCCACCGACCTGCGGGCGCGCCGGGAGGTGTGGTTCACCCGTGGCCCGGCGGATATCGCGGTACGTGCGTCGTTCGCGATCCCGAGCATCGTCACACCGGCGATCGTGGGCGGGAGACTGATGATCGACGGAGGGGTGACCAACCCGGTCCCGCTCGAACCGCTCGCCTCGGTGGAGAGTGATCTGGTCCTGGCCGTGTCACTGACCGGTCGACGGGCCGGGATCCGCGGTTCCACGTTCCAGGAGAGCTCGGACCCGGAGGAACCGTCGGCCGTGGCCGATCCGAAGATCTCGAAGAAGGGCGGCACCGTCGCCGCGGGGACCGCCGCCAGGCTCTCCGGCCGCATTCGGATCGCGGCAGCGGACGTCCGTGACGCCGACCTGGTGCGGCTCGTCGCGGCCCGCTTCGGTCAGGACGCGGCCGGGGCGGAGACGGCAGGGGTGGACGGGATCGACTCTGGCGGGGAGGGAACGGATTTCGACCCGGCAGCCGTCGGCGCGCCGACCCCGAGAGGGTCGGAGCAGCCGTCGCCAGAGGTCGAGGAAGCGGTCGAGGAGGGCGAACGGGAGGTCCGGGCCGAGGCGCTCGGTGACGAGCGGAGCCTCGAGTCCCTCCCGGGCACGCTGCGGATCTTCGACGTGGTCTCCCAGTCGATCGAGGCCATGCAGAGCATCCTCACCGGGTACCGGATGGCCGGCAACCGTCCGGACGTACTCGTGGAGGTGCCCTCCGACTCGTGTTCGGCGTTCGACTTCCACCGGGCGGAGGAGATGATCGAACTCGGTCGCCGGCTCACCGCGGAGGCGCTGGACAGGGAGGGCCTGTGAGGCAGTGCCCACCTCGGCCGTGCCCCGGATCGGCGCTTTCCCCACCTCGACCCTGGCGGACCTAGCCCCCCTGGCCGACCTGCGGTAGGTGCTGGGAGCAGAACGCCCTGACCGCGGCCGCCACCACCACCGGCGCCTCCGTCACAGGGGCATCGGGGTGCGCGTCGTTGTACTGCCGGACCACGTCGACGTAACCCATGTCGCCATCGAGTGATGCGCAGGCGTCGCGCCCCCGGGTGAGGTAGGCCTGCTCGTCCTCGGCGTCCACACCGACGGTCCGGATCTCGCTCAGGAACTGCTCGTCGGGGGCCCGGTCGTCACCGCCGTTCTCGCCCGTCCTGTCAGGCGCCGGTTGCTCACCGGTCGTCGCCCCGTCACCGTCGGTGGCGTCACCGACCGCCGAGGTGGCCTCGGCGGCCACGGACCCCACCGCGCTGGTCGCGTCACCGACCGCGTCCTCCGCCGTGCCCTCCTCGCCGCACGCCCCCAGGACCAGGGCGAGTGCCGCGAATCCGGACGCCGCGGCGACCGCGCGACGGCGACCGGGGCGGGTTGCAGGGGTTCGCCTGGTGGCCTGGGCGGCTCGGTGTGCACGTGCGGTCATGACGGGCCCTCCTCGGTGGTGAGATGCGGGGGTCGATATGCGGGAAGGGTACGTAAGCGGCGGACGGGACAGAGACCGTTTGGCCCGCGCGATATGACTGGTGTCACAATCGAAATGCGATCGAGACGGGATCCAGGGAGTCGCCGGCTTCCTCCCGGTGAGGCCGCCACGGTGACGCGTCGGGGTCCCCGGGGTGGACACCGGACGTATCAACTCCGATGCTCGTCGACCGCCACTAGGGTGGGGCGCATGGGCACTGATGGTCATCCGTCCGGATCGCTGATCGTCGGACGCCGTCGCCACGACGAGGGTGTGGGACGACTCCTGGCCAGCTTCGAGGCGATTCCCCGGGGTGAGCCCGCCCGGCTTGCCAAGAAGACGTCCAATCTGTTCAGGCCGCGCACTTCGTCGTCGTCACCAGGCCTGGACACCACCGGTCTGACGCGCGTCGTCTCCGTGGACCCGGACGCCCGCACCGCCGACGTCCAGGGCATGTGCACGTACGAGGACCTGGTGGACGCCACCCTGCCGTACGGGCTGATGCCGTACGTGGTGCCGCAGCTCAAGACCATCACTCTGGGCGGCGCGGTCACCGGGTTGGGCATCGAGTCCAGCTCGTTCCGGTTGGGACTGCCGCACGAGTCGGTGCTGGAGATGGACGTGCTCACCGGCACCGGCGAGATCGTCACGGCGCGCCCCGACGGCACCGAGCGCGAGCAGGCGCTGCACCGCGGCTTCCCCAATTCCTACGGTTCGCTGGGCTACGCGGTGCGGCTGCGTATCGCGCTCGAACCGGTGTCGCGGTACGTGGAGTTGCGGCACGTCCGGTTCGACACCCTCGCCGCGCTGACCGACGGGCTGGCGCGGATCAGCGAGTCCGGGTCCCACGACGACGAGGAGGTCGACTTCCTCGACGGGGTCGTCTTCACGGCGGACGAGTCCTACCTGACCCTGGGGCGGTGGACCGACGAGCCCGGCCCCGTCTCGGATTACTCGGGGGTGCGGGACAAGCAGGCCGTCTACTACCGGTCGATCCGGCACGGTGGGCCCGCCGGGTCGGTGGTCCGCGACCGGCTGACCATCCGCGACTACCTCTGGCGCTGGGACACCGACTGGTTCTGGTGCTCGCGCGCGTTCGGGGTGCAGAACCCCCGAATCCGCAGGCTGTGGCCGCAGCAGCTGCTCAGGTCCTCGGCGTACTGGAAGATAATCGGGCTCGACCACCGCTACGACCTGGGCGACAGGATCGGGGCGCTCAAGGGCGAGGGGCCGCGCGAACGGGTGGTGCAGGACGTCGAGGTGACCATCGACCGCACCGCCGAGTTCCTCGAGTGGTTTCTGCGCGAGGTGCCCATCGAACCACTGTGGGTGTGCCCGCTGCGACTCCGGGAGCGCACCCCGGCACCGACTCTCGGAGACGGACCGGGGTCCGATCGTCCGTGGCCGCTGTATCCGCTGGCACCCGACACCACCTACGTCAACATCGGGTTCTGGTCCTCCGCCCCGATCGAGCCGGGAATGGCCGAGGGGGCGTGGAACCGACGCATCGAGGAGGAGGTCTCCCGGCTCGGCGGACACAAATCTCTGTATTCCGAGGTCTTCTACTCCCGGGAGGAGTTCGACCAGTTGTACGGCGGCGAGCACGCGGCGCGGCTCAAGAACCAGTTCGATCCGCAGGGTCGCTTCTCGACCCTCTACGACAAGGCGGTGGGTGCACGGTGACGACGGACAGGATGACGATCGGTGAGATCATCGGCGCGTTCGCGACGGGCGAACCGCCCCTACGGATCGAGGCGTACGACGGCTCAGCGATCGGCCGGGAGGACAACGGTCTGGTGCTACGCCTGAAGAGCGAGAGGGCGCTGCAGTACTTCGTGACCGCGCCCGGCGACCTCGGACTGGCCCGTGCCTACCTGATGGGCGAACTCGAGGTGGTGGGCGTACATCCCGGGGCGCCGCGGGACGTGTTCGGCGCGCTCGAGGTGTTCCGCAAGTCCATGACCCGTCGGCCCGACGCCCGGACGATGGTGCGGATCGCCCGGTCGATCGGGCGGGAGAACCTGACGGTCCCACCGATCCCCGAGCAGGAGGTCCCCCCGCCGTGGCAACGCGTGCTGCACGGCATGCGACGGCACTCGAAGGCGAGGGACTCGCAGTCGGTGAGCTACCACTACGACGTGTCCAACCGGTTCTACTCGTGGATCCTCGGGCCGACCATGGCGTACACCTGTGCCTGCTACCCCGACACTCAGGCCTCGCTGGAGACGGCGCAGGAGAACAAGTACCGCCTGGTGTTCGACAAACTCGGGTTGAAGGCCGGCGACCGGCTGCTGGACGTGGGCTGCGGGTGGGGCGGAATGGTCCGCTACGCGGCGAGTCGCGGCGTGCACGTGATCGGGGTGACCCTGTCCAGGGAGCAGGCCGAGTGGGGCCGGGCCGGTATCGAGGCCGACGGGCTCGGTGACCTGGCGCAGGTGCGGCTGCAGGACTACCGGGACGTGCCCGAGAGGGACTTCGACGCGGTCAGTTCGATCGGGATGACCGAGCACATCGGGCGGCGGAACTACCACGACTACTTCACCCGGCTACACGGCTACCTCAGGCCGGGCGGGCGTCTGCTCAACCACTGCATCACCAGACCCGACAACACGCGGATCACCAAAGCGGGCGGGTTCATCGACCGGTACATCTTTCCGGACGGCGAGCTCGCCGGGGCCGGGACCATTCACCTCGAGGCCGAGAACGCCGGATTCGAGGTGGTCCACGAGGAGAACCTCCGACAGCACTACGCGTATACCCTCCGTGACTGGTGCGCGAACCTCGTCGATCACTGGGACGAGGCGGTCGAGGAGGTGGGCGAACCGATGGCCAAGCTGTGGGGGCTCTACATGGGGGCCTGCCAGTACGGCTTCGAGCACAACAAGATCCAGCTCCACCAGATCCTGGCCGTCCGCCTCGGCGACACCATGACCTGGGACGTTCCCCTGAGGCAGTGGTGGCAGGCGTGACGCACCGACACTGATTGGCCGGCCCGATCGGGCACCGCCCGTACTGTGGGCGGCATGCGAGCAACCCTCATGTATGCCCCCGGCGACGTCCGCGTGGAGAACGTCGCCGCCCCCCGGATCGAACAGCCCACCGACGCGATCGTCCGGATGGTCCGCACCTGCGTCTGTGGCTCCGACCTGCACCCCTATCACTCCATGGACCCGACCGACGGCCCCGCGCGGATGGGCCACGAACTGCTCGGCGTGGTCGAGGAAGTGGGGTCCGGGGTGAGCAAGGTCTCGAAGGGCGACCTGGTGATCACGTCCTTCCACTACCAGGACGCCACGTGCGTGACCTGTGTCGAGGACTTCGCCTGCGCGTGCCCTGCCGGCGGGTACCTCACCGAGTGCCAGGCCGAGGTCTCGCGCGTGCCGCTGGCGGACGGCACGCTCACGGTGATGCCGGTGGGCGAGGACCAGACGGAGATCCTGCCCTCACTGCTCACCCTGGCCGACGTCTACGGGACCGGCCACCACGCCGCGGTGATGGCGGGCGTGCGCGAGGGCGACACCGTTGCCGTGGTCGGTGACGGCGCCGTGGGCCTGCTCGCGGTGCTCTCCGCGAAGAAGCTGGGCGCCGAGCAGATCATCCTCATGGGCCGGCACCGGTCGCGTACCGACCTCGGCCGCGAGTTCGGCGCGACCGAGGTGGTTGTCGAGCGCGGCGAGGAGGGCATCCAGAAGGTTCTCGAGCTCACCGGTGGGCGAGGGGTCCGCGCCGTACTCGAGGCCGTCGGCCACATGCCCGCCTACGAGCAGTCCGTGGGGATCGTCCGGCCCGGCGGCGTGATCTCCCGCGTGGGCGTACCCCAGTACTCCGAGGCGCCGGTCGGCTTCACCAGCCTGTTCGGTCGCAACATCGAGCTCACGGGCAGCCCGGCGCCCGTGCACGAGTACGTGGCGGAGCTGCTGCCCGGCATCATGGACGGCACCGACGACCCGGGCCGTGTCTTCGATCGCACCGTCGGCCTGGAGGACGTGGCCGAGGGGTACCGCGCGATGGACGAGCGCGAGTCGTTGAAGGTCCTCGTCACACCCTGAACTCAGGCCAGGTCGAGCGCCAGCAGGACCTGGCCTGTCGGAGCCGGGGAACCGCCCGCGGGCTCCTCGGTGATCCCGATCTGAGCGGAGTTGCGGATCCCGCTGAGCTCGGCGGAGGGCGACGGGCCCACCTCGCCGGATTCCATCGTGCCGGCAGGGATCGGGTCGTGATCCGGACCCATCAGCCACAGCTGGTAGGCGCGGCCCTCGGCCGGCTCCGGGATCCCGGTCATGGAGATGACCGCCATGTCGGCCGACTTGGACGCGATGACGGTCGCGCTGCCGGTGCCGCCCACCTGGCCGCGGGCCACCTCGAGGTCAGGTGCCGTGAGCAGGGACGTCACCTCCTCCGGCATCGTCGCGGCGGGCGGGGCCGCGACCGGAAGGTTGTCGTCCGTCGCCACGCCGCCCGTCAGTCTCCCGACGGTCACCCCCGCGGCCACCAGCACGATGGCCGCCGCCGCGGTCGCGACGAAGGTCCACGTCCCGGGGCGCCGACGCTCACGCATCCGGCTCAGATCGACCACTGCCGCGCCCCCGGTGTCCCGGGCGTCGTCGGTGTTCGCGGCATCCATCGTGTCGTTCCCGGGCCCGGCCTCCGCCGCGACCATGTCGAGAACCCTGGTGCGGAGCGTGGGCGGGGGAGGGACGTCCAGGTTGGCGTCAGCCACCATATCGGCCGCCAGTTCCCGGGTGGACCGGATGTGAGCGAGCATCGACCGGCGCTGATCCGGTGCCGAGGCGACCAGCGCCTGCTCGACGGTCTCGGCCTCCTGCTCATCCAGAGCGTCCAGCGCGTAGAGATCCAGGTCCTCGGGATGAACCGTGTCCGGGGACTCCGGATGATCGTGATGTCGGACTGTCATGACAGTTCACCTCCCAGGCAATTCTTGAGACGGCGCAGGCCGTCGCGGATTCGTGACTTGATCGTGGGCAGTGCGGCCCCCAGCTGGTCCGCGACCTCGCGGTAGGTCAGCCCGGAGAAGTACGCCATCTCGATCGACTCACGTTGGTTCTCGGTGAGTTCTCCCAGACATCGACGGATGTCCGCAGCGTCCTCTTCCCGGGTGATCTCGTCGGTCACCTGGTCGGCGATGTCCCCGGAGTGGGCGACCCCTGCGGCCGCGTCCGCCTCGTCGCGGCGGGCCGCGGAACTCTCGGACCGCACCCGGTCCACCGCACGTCGGTGGGCGATGGTCAACACCCACGAGTGAACCGACCCGAGCTTCGGGCTGTACCCCGAGGCCTGTTTCCAGACCTGCAGGAACACCTCCTGCACCGTCTCTTCTGCGTACCCCGGGTCGCGCAGGATCCGGAGCGCGAGACCGTGCACGCGGGGCGCCATGAGGTCGTAGAAGCGGGCGAAGGCATCGAGATCGCCGGCTGCGGAGAGCTCCAGTAGGCGTCCCGGATCGGCCAGCGACGGGGCGGTGGGCTCGGACACGGGGGACAGTCTAGTGCGAGGCGGTAGGAACGTACGGGACGGGCGGGTGGTGAGGAGGGGTGTGTCGAGAACGGTCATGATCCCGATACCCGGAACGTGCGGTTGTGCCAGCCGGTGGCGCCGGTGGGGATCGGGGGCTGCCGGACCTCCGTCTGCACCTCTCCCGTCGAATCGGTCGCCCGGACGGACAGCGTGTGCAGGCCGGGCTCGGCGTCCCATGTCCACGACCACATCCGCCAGGTATCGATCGAGTACTCCGAGGCCAGCGTGGCCTCGATCCACGGCCCGTCGTCGACCTGCACCTCCACGCGATCGATGCCCCGGTGCTGGGCCCACGCCGTCCCGGCCACCACGACGGGGCCGGGCTCCAGCTCGGCGAGGGGGGCGGGCCTGTCGATCCGGCTCGCGGTGAGGATCGGTCCCCGCTCGCCCCACCCCCGGTCGGTCCAGTAGGCGCTGGCCCGGTCGAAGCGGGTGACCTCCCAGTCCACCACCCACTTGGTGGCCGAGACGTAGCCGTACAGGCCGGGCACGACCTGCCGGACCGGGTAACCGTGCTCGAGGGGCAGCGGCTCGCCGTTCATCCCGACGGCCAGCAGCGCGTCCCGGCCGTCCGTGAGGGCCTCGAGCGGGGTGCCCGCCGTCCACCCGTCGACGGAGGTGGAGAGCAGCATGTCGGCCTCGGGCAGCGGGCCGGCCTCGGCGAGGAGGTCGGCGATCGGGAAGCCGGTCCAGGTCGCGTTTCCGGCCAGGTCGCCCCCGACCTCGTTGGATACACATGTCAGGGTGACGATCCGGTCCAGGAACTCCCGGGCGGTCAGGGACTCCCAGTCCAACTCGATCTCCCTCTCCACCATCCCGTGGATCCGCAGACGCCAGTCCGCCGTGGTGAGCGCGGGTACCCGCAGCGCCGTGTCGATGCGGTAGAAGTCCTCGTTGGACGTGAGGAACGGCGTGACCCCGGGAGCGTCGGGAGTCACTCCGGCCGGGACCGGTGCGGCGGCGTTCCGGCTGAGCACCCGCGGCAACTGCAGGCCCGTGCGTTCGGCGATCGCGTCCGCGGCCCGGCGGGTCAGGGCCAACCCTGTCGCACCCGCCGCAGCGATCACGGCCACGGCCGACCCGGCGAGGATCAGGAAGCGCCGTCGATCCGGTCCCTGCCGCGTGGCGGGGGCCGACTCGTCCGAGGTATCCGGAGCACCCGACCCCGGCCCGGCCTCTGTGCCTGACCCCGCCACGGCCTCTGCACCGGCACCGGATACCTGACCGGCCCCGGACGAGGGCGCGGACGAGGGCGCGGGGAACAGTGCGCCGATCATCAGTCGAAGCGCCACCACGGCGAGGGCGGTGCCCACGAGCGTCGGCAGCGCCCACGCGGGTCCGGCCGTCGGCCGGGTCACCGCCGCGAGCGTTCCCGTGAGTCCGAGGGCCACGATGATGAGGGAACCGATCGGGCGACGCGGACGCTCCAGCAGTCCGACCACCACGCCCAGCACCGCGAGGATGCCGGCGAGGCTGATCAACAGCGCGGGTTTGTCCGCGGTGCCGAGCGCGTCGATGGTCGCCTCGCGGACGGCCGAGGGAGCGCGGTCGACAACAGAGTCGGCCACCGCCAGGAATGGCGACGACCCGGGGGCGACCAGTCCCGCGACTGCGTGACCGACCGCGAGGGCGACGCCGGTCGAGAGGATCCCCGCGGAGATCTGGGCCGTCACGCGGGGTCGGGGCTGGTTGGTGTCCACATCAAGAGTTCGGAGCACAGCCCTCCCCGGACGGTTCGGAAGAAATGTTCCGAGGGTCACCCATCCGGCTCGACGGCAGTGCCGAAGAACCGTTGACCCAGCACGCAAGGCTCTGTTGAAAGGACCAACACAATGAGCATCACGATCTCCCGCCGTATGGCATCGATCGCTGCGGCGGCTGCCGTGAGCGGCCTCGTTCTGGCCGGCTGCGCGGACGACGAAGGCACCACCGAGGCCGAGGGCACCACCAGCGCCCCCATGACCTCCGAGATGACCACGGAAGAGACCTCGGCCATGGCGGAGCCGGCCGGCATGCTGGTCGGCCCCGGGTGCGCGGACTACGCCGAGGCCAACCCGGACGGCCCGGGCTCGGTCGACGGCATGGCCATGGAGCCGGTCGCCACCGCCGCTTCCAACAACCCGCTGCTCACCACCCTCACGGCCGCCGTGTCGGGCGGGGTGAACCCGGACGTCGACCTGGTCGACACGCTCAACAACGGTGAGTACACCGTGTTCGCGCCGGTCGACGACGCGTTCGCGCAGGTCGACCAGGCCACCATGGATCAGCTCGGCACCGACGCCGACCTGCTGACCACCGTCCTGACCTACCACGTCGTCGAGGGGCAGATCTCCCCCGAGGACATCGAGGGCATGCAGACGACCCTCGCTGGTGAGGACGTTGACGTCACCGGTTCCGGTGACGAGCTGATGGTCAACGGTGCGAACGTCATCTGTGGCGGAGTCCAGACCGCCAACGCCACCGTGTACCTGGTGGACGAGGTGCTGATGCCCCCGATGTGAGACCACTGAACCCCGGGGGGCTGTGACCTCCCCACCGTTCAGGAGTACCGAGGCCCGGGCCGGCGCGAGAGCGTCGGCCCGGGCCTTTCGGTGTCACCGGGTCCCGCGGCCGGACCCCCGGCGCACGCGCGGGGTGAGGGATCCGTAAGGCGTGGTCATGCGTGAAGGTGTTGACGTCGGCGGTCCGGGGAGGATAATTAAGCTATCGCCTAATTAAGGAATGAGTGAAGTGAAGCAGGCTGGTGATCCGCTGTCCCGGGTGTTCCAGGCGCTCGCCGATCCCACGCGTCGCGGGATCCTCGAACGGCTCAGCACCGGGCCGGCCACTGTGGGCGAGTTGTCGGAACCCTTCGACATCAGTGCACCCGCCATCTCTCAACACCTCAGGGTGTTGGAGGCCTCCGGTCTCATCGAGCGCAGCACACGCGCCCAGTGGCGGGTGTGCACCCTCAGGCCGGAACCGCTGGACGCCGCCACGGACTGGGTCGAGCGCAACCGCGCGCTGTGGCAGCAGAAGTTCGACCGACTCGACGACGTGCTCACCGATATCCAGCCCGGGCACGTCGACCCCACGGATAGAGGCATCACGCCTCGATCGAAGGAGTGACGACACCATGTCCGTCGCAGAATTCACCATCACCCGCACATTCGACGCCCCGCGCGAGACCCTCTGGCGGGCGTGGACGGATCCGACCCTGGCCGCCCGCTGGTGGCACCCACACGAGGTCACCACCCCTGCCGAGAGCGTCTCGATCGATCTCCGCGTGGGTGGGAGCTACGCCTACCTCATGATCGACCCGGGCGGCGGCGAGTGGCCGGCCACGGGCGAATACCTGGAGGTCCGCGAGCCCGACCGGCTCCGGTTCACCTGGGGCAGCCCGGACGACGAGCGCGGGGACGACGTCCCCGTCATCACCGTCGACCTCGCCGAGGCGGGCAAGGGACGCACCCTGATGACCTTCCACATGGCTGGACAGCCTGACGACCGCGGCTCCGAGCACGGTGTCTACGACGGCTGGACCGAGGCGTTCGAGGAGTTGGACGCGGTGCTCGCGACGTCTGCTGCCCACTGACTCCGTGTCCGGCCGGGCCTCCTGTTCGGCAGGGGCCCAGCCGGACAGGAGGCCCAGCCGTCAGAACCAGTCGTCGCGCATGTCCAGGGTGGTGCGGTCACCCGCGGCCAGCAGGTCGAATTTCGCGTCGACGAGGGGGAGTTCGCGCTGCAGGAAGTACGCTGCCGCCTGCCTCTTCCCCGCGGCGAACCCGTCGGAGTCGTCGTCGACCCGTCCTCCCAGGGCGAGTACCTGCTCGAGCCAGATCCAGGCGATCACGATGTGGCCTGCGGCCTCGAGGTACTCGGTGGCGTCGGCCAGGAACGCCTCCGGGTCGGTCGCCCCGACCCCGGCGAGCGCGGTGGTCACCTCGATGAGGCGCGTCACCCGCGGTCGGAGCAGCGCGGCGAATCCCTCGGCCGGGCCGCCGGCGGCCTCCGCCCGGTCGCAGGTGGCGGCGATGCGCTCGCTGAGTGCGGCGAGTCCGGCACCACCCCCGGCGAGGACCTTGCGCCCCAGCAGATCCTGGGCCTGGATCCCGTGCGTTCCCTCGTGGATGGGGTTGAGGCGATTGTCGCGATAGTGCTGTTCGACGTCGTAGTCGATCGTGTACCCGGCCCCGCCGAGCACCTGCACGGCCAGCTCGTTGGCCTTGAGGCACCACTGCGACGGCCACGACTTGGCGATCGGGGTGAGGACGTCCAGGAGCGTGGTGGCGGTTGCGGCCTCCTCCGGGGAACCGGTCTTCTCGTCGTCGACGAGCCTCGCGCAGAACAGCCCCAGCGCCAGCGCGCCCTCCACGTACGACTTCTGGGCCAGCAACATCCGCCGTACGTCGGCGTGCCCGGTGAGCATGACCTGCGGTGAGGACGGATCCGCACCGACGGACCGGCCCTGGGGCCGGTTGCGCGCGTAGTCGAGCGACTTGAGATACCCGGTGTAGCCGAGGGCCGTGGCGCCCAGGCCCACGCCGAGTCGGGCCTCGTTCATCATGGTGAACATCTTCTTGAGGCCGGTGTTCTCCTCGCCCACGAGGTAGCCGACCGCGCCGGGCCGACCACCGGGGGTGTGCATGCCCTGGCCCAGCGTGGGCATGGTGTTGACCGTTCCCCGGAAGCCCATCTTGTGGTTGAGGCCGGTGATGACGACGTCGTTGCGCTCCCCGAGCGAGCCGTCCTCGTTGACCAGGAACTTCGGCACCACGAAGAGGCTGATGCCGCGCGTGCCGGCGGGCGAGCCGGGCACCTTGGCCAGCACCAGGTGGATGATGTTCTCGGACATCTGGTGCTCGCCGCCGGAGATCCACATCTTCTGCCCGAACAGCCGGTAGGTGCCGTCGGGCTGCGGCTCGGCGCGTGTGGTGATGTCCGCCAGGTTGGAGCCGGCCTGAGGCTCGGAGAGGCACATGGTGCCGGTGAAGCGGCCCTCGACCATGGGCTTGACGTACCTGTCGACCTGCTCGTCGGAACCGTGCTCGATCAACAGGTTCGCGTTCCCGGTGGTCAGCAGCGGGTACGCCGCGGTGGAGACGTTGGCGGCGTAGAACCACGCCATGCACGCCAGGTACGCGGTGTACGGCAACTGCATGCCACCCACCCGCGAGTCCATGGCGGCACCCACCAGGTCGGCGTCGGCGAAGCGGCGCAGCGCCTCGGCGATCTCCGGGATGAGCTCGACCTCCTCGCCCACGAGCCTGGGCTCGTTCAGGTCCGACTTGCGGTTGTGCGGCGCGAAGTACTTCTCGGCGAGCTCGGCCGACAGGCCCACCACGGCGTCGATGGTCTCGCGCGAGTGGTCCGCATACCGCTCGCGCCCACACAGTTCGGACACCCGGAGCCAGTCGTGCAGCAGGAAGTCGAGGTCGGCACGGGACATCACGGTGGAGGGGAGGGGGCTCATGCCCCGCAGGCTACTCGCGGGTCGATGTGGATGCGGTCAGCCGAGACGGCCGTAGTCGATGATGGCGTCGAAGTCGACGTCTCGAAGGGTGCCGAATCCGGGACCCCAGCCGGAGTTGCCCAGGCGCGATTCGATGAACGCGTCGGCCACCACGGAGGGGGCGTGCTGCATGAGCAGGCTGCCCTGGACGGCCAGCGCCAACTTGGTCACGAGATAGCGCGCGGTCTGTTCCGGCGCGGTTGCCAACTCGTCGATCTCCGTGAGCGCGGCCTCGAGCAGCGGGTGCTCGGCGGCGCCGGGGCGGATCTCGTCGAGGACGGGCTCGAGCGCCTTGGGGTCACGGGCGAGCACACGTCCGACGTCCATGACCATCATGTTGGAGGTGCCCTCCCAGATGGCGTTGAGCGGTGCCTCGCGGTAGTAGCGGGGCATGGGGCGTTCTTCGATGTAGGCGTTTCCACCGATGGCCTGCATGGCCTCGTCGGTGACCGCGGGGACCCGGCGGCAATTCCAGAATTTGGCCACCGGGGTCAGCATGCGGGCGACCAGGCCCTCGATGACGTCGTCCTGGAAGTCCTCTGCGCGGGCGACGCGGAACCCGAGGTGAGCGGCACCGGCCCACTCCAGTGTGAGGTCGGCGAGCACGGGCGCCTGGATGGGCAGCTCGGACAACGGCGCCCCGAACGCCTCGCGGTGATCGTTGTAGTGCAGCGCCTGGGACAGGGCGGCGCGCATGAGGCCGGCGGATCCGATCGCGAAGTCACTGCGGGTGAATTCCGCCGAGGTCAGGATGGTGCGGATTCCCTTCCCTTCTTCACCGACGAGGTAGGCGTACGCGTCGTGGTACTCGACCTCTGACGAGGCGTTGGCCCGATTGCCGAGCTTGTCCTTCAGCCGGTTGATACGGATGTTGTTGAGCTGGCCGTCGGGCAACCGGCGCGGAATGAGCAGACAGGACGTCCCCGCCTCCGTCTGGGCGACGGTGAGGAAGGCGTCCGACATGGGTACCGACGCGAACCACTTGTGGCCGTTGACCAGGTATGCCTCTCCGGGGCCTCGCTTGTTGACCGGTCGCGCGACGGTGACGTTGGCGCGCAGGTCCGAGCCGCCGTGCTTCTCGGTCATGAAGTAGCCGATGGTGGCACCGGACTTCTGGTCGACCGGGATGTCACGCGGGTCGTAGGTCTCGGCGGACACCGCGTTGGCGAAGGGAAGGAGTTCCGGCTGGCTGCGCAGGACGGGGATCGCGGCGTACGCCATGCCGATAGGGCACGCGGTCGAGCCGTCGATCTGGTTCCACAGGTAGGACAGCACCGCACGGGCGGTGTGGGATCCGGGCTGGTCGGTGGTCCAGGCCAGGGAATGGACGCCGGAGCCGAACCCCAGCCCCATCAGCTGGTGGTAGGCGGGGTGGAAGTCGACGTCGTAGACCTCGTGCCCGATCCGGTCGAGGGTTCGGAGCTCCGGGGTGTGCCGCTGGGCATCGTGGGCCCACTTGAGCACGGTGGGGTCCCAGACGCGGGAACCGAGCTCGCTCGCGCGGGTCGCCGCCCAGGGCGCGCACCGCTCGATGACGTCGACGGCGATCTTGTCGCGGTCGAACGCGTTCACGTCGTTGAGGTCCGGGACGAGGTTCTCCACCGGGACGGGGCGCTGACGTGAGAAATCGGCATCGTCGTCGGTGTCGTCGGGCTTGGCGAGGGGGGCGATGGTCATGATGGGTCCTTTCTCTCCCGCCGGGTCATCGACGGGTGCGGCGCAGAGGGGTGGGAGTGATGGTCGGGGGTTCGGTCAACCGGAGGTCTCGCGAACGGCTGTGGATCCGGAGACCGCACTGCGGCAGAAGGCCGCGGTCTCCCGACTGACCGAGTCCCTGATGTCGGCGGGAACGGGGCGCTCGTCGAGGGGGGCGACGACGGCCTCGAGGAATGCGCCGACGATGGCGGCGCCGCGGAGTCTCGGAGCCTGGGCGGGCAGCTGACCTGAGTCGATCCCGTCGGAGATCGCACGGGCGAAAGCCTCCGCGAGTGCGGCGCGGGCGTCCAGTCGAACCCGGTCGATGTCCGGGTCCATGGGCTCGACGATGACGGCATAGGACAGGCCCCCTCCCCTGAGGGCACGGTCGACGAACGTCCGTACAGCGTCCGCGATCCGCGTGGAGGCGGGCAGGTCGGCGCTATCAAGAACGGACCGGACCACCTCGAGTTCCCGGTGGCACACCTGCCGCAGCATCTCGGAGAACAACGAGGCCTTGGAGGGGAAGTGCCTGTAGATCGTGCCTGTGGCCACCTCGGCAAGCGACGCGACCACAGCCACCTGGGCCGCTGCGAATCCCTGCTCGGCGACTACGAGGCGCGCGGCCTCGAGGATTCTGCGTCGTGCCTCGAGCTGCCGCGCGGCGATCCGGGGGCTGCGACTGAGTGGCGTCGCCCCCTCTGCCGATTCAGGCTCACCTCCGCCGGCTGAATCGAAGTTCATTACTGAACTGTGATTCATTTTCTAGGGTTCGTCAAGCAGCAGACAGGATGCTCGCGAGTTCAGGGAACCTGAGCGGGATGGGGTCGACCCAGTGCGTCGAGGGCCGCGGGCGTACCGCCTCCCCCCGACGGTCAGCCCTTCGCGGTGGCGCGGGCGAACTTCTGTCCCATGCCGAGCATGGTCTTGGCGTACGCGGCGGGCATGAACCGTTTGCCGCGGTAGGCCTTGCGGGCGTCCGGGTCGGGCAGGATCAGGAACTGCTTGGCGTCCAGGGCGGTCATCACCTCGGCGGCGATCTCGTCGGCGCCACGCTCGGAGCGGTCGATGAGCTTGCTCGCGAAGCCGCTCGCGGCGGGGTCGGAGGAGTTGAGACTCGATGCCAGGTTGGTGCGGAAGAACGAGGGGCACAGCACGGACACGTCGATCCCGAACGGCTCCAGTTCCCACCGCAGGCTCTCGGAGATCGCCACCACGGCCGCCTTGACGGCCGTGTAGGACGCCATGGTCGGCGGGTGGACGAGCCCCGCGAGCGACGCGGTGTTGACCAGGTGTCCGCTGCCCTGCGCCTTGAGCATCGGCACGAAGGTGCGGCAACCCCTGGCCACTCCCAGCAGGTTGATGTCCGTGATGAGCCGCCAGTCCTCCTCGGTGAGGAACTCGATGCGGCCGCCCTGTGCGATGCCGGCGTTGTTGACCACGACGTCGATGCCGCCCCAGATCTGCTCGATCTCCGCGCGCGCCGCCTGCCATTCGTCCTCGGAGCGCACGTCCAGGCGGAGGTAGCGCGCATCCTCGGGTACCGACTCGGGCCGGTCGTCGGTGGCCGCGAGGTCGGCGACGATCACGCGGTCGCCCCGCTCGAGGAACGCCGTGGCCAGGGCCAGGCCGAGACCCGACGCGCCGCCGGTGACCAACACCCGGCGGTTGGTGTTCGCGGGGGAGGGGGTGGAGACGAACGGCAGCCGGGAGAGGCCGGGGATGGGGAGGTCGGACAGGTGAAGGCGGGGGAGACGCATGACGCGAAACCTACCGGCTCACCCGCCGGCGAGTGGCGCGGGCTGACCCGCGGCGCCGAGGAAATCGGCCGCCATCGCCACCGCGGGCCCCGACGAATCGGCGCCCTCGACGAGGACCGCGAGAGCGATGTCGCCGGTGGAGCCGACGAACCACCCGTGGGACGGGCCGGTCCCCACCTCGGCCGTGCCGGTCTTGCCGCCCAGCCCGGGGATCGAGTTCGCGGCCGTGGCGGTGCCGGACCGCACGGTCTGCTCCATGTACCGACGCAGGGTGTCCACGACCCCCGGATCCAGCGGTTCCGGTGCGTCGTTGGCGTCGGCGGGCATCCCGTCGACCACGTGCGGCAGGATCATCCGCCCGCCGTTCGCCAGTGAGGCCGTCATGACGGCCATCCCGAACGGGCTGGCCAGTACCTCGCCCTGCCCGATCGCCGCCTCTACACGGGCCGGACCCTGCTCGGTGACGGGCACCGAACCGGTGAAAGCGTCCAGTCCGAGGCCGGGGGCGAAGAACCCGACGCCCAGACCGAGCTTGGCGGCCGTGTCCTTCATTGCCTCCGGAGTGAGCCGGTCGCTGATGACGGCCTGGCTCGTGTTGCACGAGCGGGCGAACGCCGTCTCCAGCGGGACCGGGCCGAGCTCGAAGTCGTCATCGTTCGGGATCGTTCGCCCCGACACGGTGACCGACGCCGGGCAGGGCACGACCTCATCCGGGCCGACGACTCCGGCCTCGAGCGCCGCGGCCGTGGTGACGATCTTGAAGGTCGACCCCGGCGGGAAGCGGCCCTGCATGGACACCGGTCCCTGCTGGTCGGCGGCGGAGTTCTGTGCCACCGCCAGGATCCCGCCGGTCGAGGGCTGGATCGCGACGATCGAGGCGCCCAGAGCGGAGCCGTCCACCGCCTGCTGGGCGGCTCGCTGCATCGAGATCTGCAGGGTGGAGACCAGGTCGTCCACCTGCCCGGCGGGGGCGCTACCCAGTTCGATCGGCTCCGCGTCGGGGTTGACGATCTCCGCGGACCAGCCGCCCACCCCTTGCAGGGCCTCCATCCAGGCGCTCGGCAGTCCGTCCAGCACTGGTGCGTCGAGGCCTCGGTCGGTACGGATGAGCTGCCCCTGCTCCGGCAGGTTCACGCCCGCGATCGCAGCGAGCTGCTCCCGGATCGGCTCGATGTCCTCGGGGCGCAGTGCCACCACTTGGTACGGCTGGTCGCCGGCCTCGGCCATGCCGTCACGGATCGACTGCCCGGTGATCGTCGGGGCGGCCGCGCTCACCAGGGCCGCGACCGCGTCAGCCGACTCCACCGCTTCCGGCGCCAGGGTCACCGCAGTGACCGGGGTCCACTGCATGAGCGGTTCACCGGTGCGGTCGAGGATGTTTGTGTCGTAGTCGAGGACCTCGGCGAATGCCAGGGTGCCCCCCGGGGCGAGGCGGGTGTCGAGGATCGTCGGCGCCCACTCGACCTTCCAGTCGTCGCCGATCTTGGTGGTTCGCGCCTCGCCGGTGGTCGTGACAGTGCGCGGGGCGGTCTCTGCCGCGGGGGTCCCGCCGGCCGGGTCGGAGCCGACCTCGTCGTCGTCGCCCGTTCCGTCGTCTCCACCCGGAGCACCCATGTCCCAGGTGATCTCCACCGCCACCGGATCCCGGTCCGGGCGGTCCCCGCCCGCGGTGGTCGCGGAGATCGTGGGCATCCCCATCCCCTCCATGCTCGCCACGAGCTGCTCCTCCGCGGCGGCCGGGTTGGTGGTCAGCTCCACGGCGGCGGGCAGGTTTCCCCTGCTCAGCTCGTCGAGAAAGTGGTCGAGCTCATCGGCGCCCGTGTCCCCGGTCAGCGCCGCGCACCCGGCGCCGGTCAGCGCCACGGTCAAGGCCGTCGCGACGAGTCCGGTGGCGGGGCCGAAACGGCGGCGAGCGCTGCTGGGGTACTGGCGGCGCAGTGGCGTGGGCGTCATCACTCCACGAAACCAGAAACGGCGCCCCACCGCACGGGTCGAACGCCCGAACGACGTGCAGGGAACTCACAGCGAACCCGCAGCGGGCTCACGACTGCGACTCCTACCGTCTGGATCAGTCACGTCGGCAGGAGCCGGTGTGCCAGACCCCTGGAGGCCCCGATGTTCACCAACCGACGATCCCGCTCAGCGGCCACCCCCGATCGGCCCGACCACGGAGTCCACGACCACGATCTGGGCCTCGGTCATGATCTGGTCGTGATGAACCGGCGCGCCGCACTGCGCGGGATCCTCGGTGCGGCCGGGGTGGGGGCGGTGGGGCTGACCGTGGGGTGTGCGACCGACTCACCCTCCGGTGCCGCCGCCTCCGGCACCTCTACGGCCACCACCACCGGTTCGTCCGCAGCAGCGACGGGGGAGTGTGTGGAGGCGGCACCCGGGGAGACCGCCGGCCCCTATCCGGGTGACGGGTCCAACGGGCCCAACGTGCTGATCGAATCCGGGGTCCACCGCTCCGACATCACGTCGAGTTTCGGCGGGATGACCGGCACCGCCGAGGGGGTCCCCATGCGCCTGACCATGAACGTGCGGGACCTGACCAGCAACTGCGCACCGGGCGCGGGGATGGCGGTCTACGTCTGGCACTGCGACCGCGAGGGCCGCTATTCCCTCTACAGCGAGGGCGTCACCGATCAGAACTTCCTCCGGGGTGTCCAGACCGCCGACGAGTCTGGCCACGTCGAGTTCACCAGCATCTTCCCGGCCTGCTACTCGGGCAGGTGGCCGCACGTGCACTTCGAGGTCTACGACACCCTGGCCTCGGCCGTCGCCGGCGAGAACGCCCGGCTCACCTCGCAGATCGCCCTGCCCGCCGCGGTCTCGGACGACGTCTACGCCCACGACCCCGGGTACTCGGCCTCGGTCCGCAACATGTCGGGCGTGAGCCTGGGGTCCGACACGGTGTTCGCCGACGGGTGGGACACCCAGATGCCGGAGGTCATCGGCTCCCCGACCGACGGCTATCGGGTCACGATCACGATCGGCGTCGCCGCCGCGGAGGACAACGCGGCGAGCGGAGCGGGCGGCCCCGGCGGATCGCCGACCGGAGGCGCGCAGATGCCTGCCGGGTCGCCTCCGGGCCGCGGTGGCGAGGTGCCCCCGTCCCCGTAGGCTCGACCCCCATGACCAGCAGTCGACCCGACCCGGTGCCGTACCCGGTGACCGACCCCGTCGCGGCGGGGCGGACAGCCCCCGGGGTGTCCCGGACCGGATCGTCCCCCGTGACCTCCGGCCTCGCGCGCGTCATGGACGACCTCGTTCGGATCCCGGGCACCAGGTACCGCGTGGGACTGGACCCGGTGATCGGCATGGTGCCCGTGGTGGGCGACGCGCTGGGGACCGTGGTCGCGGCGGCGGTGCTCACCGAAGCGATCCGCAACCGGGTCCCGGTCCACATCCTGTTCCGCATGGGATGGAACTACTTCGTCGACGCGGTGCTCGGGGTGATCCCCTTCGTGGGCGACGTGGCGGACGTCGCGCACAAGGCAACCTCCAAGAACCTGCGTCTGGTGGACCGGACCATCACCGAGGGCAGGCGTGTGGACACCGACGCCCGCGGTTACCTGCTCCGGGCGGTCGGTGCGGTGGGCCTGATGTTGCTGGTGCTGCTCGGCATGGCCGGGCTTGCGCTCTGGGGTCTGCTCAGGGTGATCGGACTGTTCTGACGCCTGCCGCGCGGCCCGGACCGCTGCACCATGGCCCGGACCACTGAGCCGTGGCCCGGACCACTGAGCCGTGGCCCGGACCCTGACCTGCGGCCCGGACCACTGCACCGTGACCCGGACCCTGACCTGCGGCCTAGACGGAGGTCACCGGCAGGAGGCGCCGCACCACGTCGTCCAGTGTGAGGACGCCCCTGACCTCGGAGACGTGGGTGCCGGGGTAGCCGCCGGACTTCTCGACGACGACGAGGTGCGCTCGTGCCTCACGCATCCTGCGGAACGCCTCGGCCACCGAGAGGTCGTGCTCGAGCGACAGGCTCGGCCGCATGAGCTCCCGCGCCGTGGCGGCCGACTGGATGTTGATCGCATCCCGAGCGTGCACCACACCCACGGCGGTGTCGCTGTCCATCACGAGCAGGCGCAGGTGGCCGGTGCGGCGGGCCGTTTCGCGGATCTCCTCCGGTGAGGCGTCCACGCTGACCGAGGACATCTCCTCCGGGGCGGCGGGAGTGTCCACCCCGCGCTCGCCCAGCAGGTCACCCACTGTGAGCTCCTGGAGTTCCAGTGCGTTGAGCAGTTGCCGGTGGTGGGTGTCGTCGAGCGTGCCGGCCTCACCGGAGTGGCGCACGAGTTCTCGCAGGGAGTCGGCGTCCTGGCCGGAGGCCACCTCGTCGCGGGTCTCCACTCCGAGTCGGTGCAGGATCCGGTTGGCGATGGTGTTGAGCGTCACGAGTAGCGGGCGGGTGAGCCAGAGGAAGCCTCGCATCGGGATGGCCAGCAGGGTCGCGGAGTACTCCGGGTGCGTGATGGACCACGACTTCGGGGCCATCTCACCCACCACGAGGTGCAGGAACGTGACGATGAGCAGCGCGAGGACAAACGCGATGACGTCGGCGGTCCAGTAGGGCAGGCCCCAGCCGGCGAACACCGGGGTGAGCCAGTGGTGGACGGCGGGCTTCGTGACGGAGCCGAGCGCCAGCGCGCAGAGGGTGATCCCGAGTTGGGAACCCGCCAGCAGCAGCGTGAGCTCGGACGCGTTGCGCAGGGCGGCCCGGGCGGAGGCGCTCGAGGCGGCCGCGTCCTCGAGGCGGTGGCGCCGCGCGGAGATGAGGGAGAACTCGACGGCCACGAAGAACGCGGACGCCGCGATGAGCAGGATCGTGGTGACCACGACGACCAACGGGTTGCTCATGAGGCCCGAACCGGCCTCGGCGGCGAGCAGGGAAGTGGTGGGCTTCATCGTGCGGCCTCCTCGACCACGACGTGCAGTTCAGCCGGCACACGTCGTTCGATCCGGCGCACCTCGGTCCTGAGGACCCGGTCCGCCGAGAACTCTTCGAGCACGTCCGTGTCGGGGAGGGGGATGTCGACGCAGTCGCCGACCTCGGGCAGCTCACCGGTGGTCTCGATCACGAGCCCGCCGAGCGTCTCGGCGTCCACCTCGGGAAGGGTGATCTCGAGCAGACGCTCCACCTCGTCGAGATGGGTGTCACCGGAGAGGAGCCACCCCAGACCCTCGCTGACCGGGGTGCCGGCGGCGAGCTGGGGGTCGTGCTCGTCGGCGATCTCTCCGACGATCTCCTCGGCCATGTCCTCCATGGTCACGACACCGGCGAAACCGCCGTACTCGTCCACGACCACCGCCATCTCCGAGTTCTCGGCACTCAGGCGGTTGGCCACGTCCGGCAGGGGCAGGGAGGTGGGCACGATGATCGGCGCCCGCATCAGGGTGGACACCGCCGTGAGATCGGCTTGCCCGTCGTCACTTACCGAGAGCAGATCGTGGAGGTCCACGATCCCGATCACGTCGTCGGAATCGTCGCCGACGACCGGATATCGGGTGTGTCCGGTCGCCATCTTCGACAGGACCTCGTGCACCGTGTCCTCCGCGCGGACCACATCGGTGCGCGAACGCGGGATCATGGCGTGCTCGGCGGGCTGACCGGGGAAATCGAGCATTCTGTCCAGCAGTCGGCTGAGCTCGGCGGACAACTCGCCGGTCTCACCGGACTCGGCCACGATGTGTTCGAGGTCGCGGGCCGTGGCGGAGTGTTCCTTGTCGTGCACCGGCTCGATGCCGACGGCCTTGAGGAGAGCCTCCGACGCCTTGTCGAACAGTCCGATAAGCCACCCGAACAGCCCGAGGTAGATGGTGGTGGAGCGAGCCAGCCACCGGGCGACCGGCTCCGGCTTGGCGATGGCCAGGTTCTTGGGCACCAACTCGCCGAAGATCATCTGCACGACGGTCGAGAAGAGCAGGGCCAGGACCGTGCCGACGACCACGCCGACCCCCTGCGGTACGGACGCCATCCCGAGGAGCTCACCGATCGAGCGACCGATGAGCGGTTCTGCCACGTACCCGACGACCAGTGTGGTGACGGTGATTCCGAGCTGGGCGCCCGAGAGCATGAAGGACGTTCGCCTGGTCACGCCGAGAACGCGCGCGGCGGCCGGGTCACCCTTCTCGGCGGCGGCCCCCATCCGGGAGCGGTCGACGGCCATGAACGCGAATTCCTGGGCCACGAAGTAGCCGGTGAGTGCGGTGATCGCCAGGACCACCACGACTCCGATTAACAGCGAGAGCGCGATGCTCATCCGGTGTTCCCCCTTCTGAGAAGGGGGCTGATAGATCGGGCCGGGGTATCGGCTCGGCTCACTGGAGGTGCTCCTGCGCTTTCGTCGGGGTCGCCCACGGGCCGGTGCCCGGGGTGACTACCGATTGTCCCGCCCATCGCCGGAATTGTCGACTCGGGATCGGGAAAACGGCCTGCGGAGCGCACGATCCGATGAGATCGCGGGCACCATACGGCCACGATCGCGGGATCACACACTGCAGGATCACACAGTGCGGGATCACACAGTTCAGGATCACACAGTGGCAGAACGTATCGCCCGGGAGACGGCGTCGAGGGCCATCAGGCGGACGGTGTCGACGTCGGCGGCCACCTCTCCGGTGGCGACGGCGACGAAACCGTCACCGTCGTATCGGGTGTGCGGCGGCGTCAGTGCCCGGGAGAGGCCGTCGTGCGCGCCCTGGGCGACGACGTAACACCCGGTCTTGTCCAGTCTGGCGTTGGTCATGACGACCCCGATGGTCGTGTGGACCCGATCGGAGGCATAGTCGAACGGCGGGACCAGGTTGGCGACACAAGCGAGGTCGACCGCGGTGCCGCCCTGATCGACGTCCCCGTAGGCGTTCACCGCACACAACGCGCCCACGACCAGGTCGCCCACCGTGGACTCCGCGAACCGGATCCCGCCCGCCCGGATGTTCTCAGTTCCGCGCCACTGCGACGTGAATGCCCCGGTACCCGCGCCGACCTGCCCCACGTCGAACAGCGGGGTCGTCGCCGCGGCCGCGGCGGAGTATCCGTTGTCCGCAGTCGGGCGGACCTTCGAACTCCCGATCCCGAGGTCGAACAGTGCCAGGGTCGGGACGATCGGCACGCGCCCGCCGGGAGTGGGTACGCCCCGCCCGGCCTCCTCGAGGAACTGCATCACCCCCTCGGCGGCGGCCAGTCCGAAAGCTGATCCGCCGGTCAGGAGTACCGCGTCGATAGCGGTCACCGCCTTGTCGGGGGCGAGTGCGTCGAGGTCGCGGGTCGCCGGGGCGCCACCACGCACTTCGCGCGAGGCCACCGCTCCCTCGGGGAGCAGCACCACGGTGCACCCCGTCAGCGCTTCCGAATCCGTCCAGTGACCGACCGAGACGCCGGACAGGCGGGTGTGCAGTGAGCGGGGCTCCATCGCGCAAAATTAGCGCGCCGACCACCACGGGGGCAACGGTCTCGATCGGCCCCTCAGGCGCCGGCACCCCTCTGCCAGGTGCTCCACGGGACGGCCCAGTCGCCGTTCTGCCAGATCTCCTGTTCCGGCCCACCGGTGTTGCGGACCTCCACAATGTCGCCGGCCACGGCCTGGTCGAAGTACCAGGACGCGTCGTCCGGAGAGAGGTTGAGGCATCCGTGGGAGACGTTGGTGTTGCCCTGTGCCCACATCGACGAGGCGAGGGCATGGAAGTAGATGCCCTCGTTGGTGAGACGGACCCCGTGGTCGACGGTCACCTTGTACCCGACGTCCAGCGGCAGACCGTAGGTCGACGAGTCCATGACCACCGTGCTGGCCTTGTCGAGGACCGTGTAGGTGCCCCGTTGGGTCCAGAAGTGCATGGTCACGCCGTTGTAGGTCGCCCACCCGCCCTTGCCCATCGAGGTGGGCATGGTCTTGACAAGTTCCTGGTTGTGGAACACCGAGACGGTCTTGGTCTCGTCGTCCGCGATCGCCACGCGGCGGTCGCCGATCGTGAAGTCGACCTCCGTGCTCTCGCCGCCCCACTGACCCCCGCCGAGGTTCCTGCCCTCGGTGTCCAACTCCACCCGGACCCGGGTGCCGGTCGCGTAGTAGTCCTCGGGCCGCCAGTGAGCAGTGGCGTCGTCGACCCAGAACCAGTTGCCCTCCACTGAGGGCTCAGTGGTGACCGTCATGTGCTTCTCGACGGTGGTTCGGTCGGCGACGGGCTGGTCGAACTTGGCGGCCACGATGATGCCGACGCCGTATTCACGGTCCGACTCCAGGGCACCCCCGCCCGGGGTCACGAGAGTGGGCCTGAGGATGGTCTGAGGATTGGCCATGGTGAACGTGCGCGTGTCGGTCTTCGGCCCGCCGGTCGCACCCTGATAGGTGACCTCCAAGGTGTAGGTCCGCCCGTAGCCGAGGGTGACCGCCGGCTCCCACGAAGACGCGTCCTGCGACAGGTTCCCGTCGATCGTCTTGCCGGCGTCGTTGGTGAGTACCACTTCGGTGAGCGAGCCGTTCTCCACGAGGGCGCGGACTCCCTCCACCACGGCGACGTCCGTGGCGCCGTCCGTCGGGGTGACCCGGAGCGTCGCCGGAGCCGGAGCCGGAGCCTGCGCCTCAGACGTCTCGGTCGGGGTGGTCTCCCCGGCCGAACCGGTGGGGACGGGGATGGTGCATCCGGAGACGACGAGCAGGAGGGCGAGTAGTCCGGCGAGAAAAACGAGAGGGGCTAACGCTACCGAGCGCGTGGTGGACCCGAACCGGGACAAGGACATGCGTGACTCCGAGGCAGAACAGAGGGTTTATCGGTGAACACCGGCTTATGCGCACATGATGCACGCGGCGTCCGACATGACGCGAACCCACACGGGCGCACACGGCGTGTCGTTGTGGAGTTGTGACCGTATCGAGAGGGGCAGCCCTCGGGGTGTGATCTGGATCGCAGGGCGCAGGGCGCAGGGCGCAGGGCGCAGGGCGCAGGACTCCGGGCGCCGGGGCCCGGGGGCGGGGGCACGGGCAGTGGACGGGGCCGCGACATTCCGAGGCGCGCGGGACGGGCCGGAGGAGTACAACGGATGCTATGAGTATCGAACGTCCAGTGACCATCATCGGCGGCCATGGCAAGGTCGCTCTCCGCGCCGCCCGGATCCTGTCGGAGGCGGGGGCCCAGGTGAACTCGGTCATCCGGAACCCGGACCAGGCCGACGACATCCGGGAGGCGGGTGCGAGTCCCGTGGTCGCGGACGTCGAGAAACTCGATGTGGAGGGCCTGCGTGAGGTGCTGCGCGGCAGTGGCTCCGTGGTGTGGGCCGCCGGAGCGGGTGGCGGCAGTGCCGACCGCACCTATGCGGTCGACCGCGATGCGGCGATCCGGACCATGGACGCGTCCGTCGAGGAGGGTGTCGAGCGGTTCGTAATGATCTCCTATGACGGAGCCGGGCCGGACCACGGGGTGCCCGAGGACAACTCGTTCTACCCGTACGCACAGGCCAAGGCCGCCGCGGACGCGCACCTGCGGGACTCGGACCTGCAGTGGACCATCCTCGGTCCGGGGATGCTCACCGACGATGCGGGCGGGGAGTCGATCGGCGTGGGCGCAGACAAGCGCGAGGACCGCGCCACGAGCCGGGACGTCGTGGCCGCCGTCACGGCGGCGGTACTGCGCAGGCCGGACACCGTGGGTCGCACCATCGAGTTCTCCGACGGCGAGACCCCCATCGGTGAGGCGCTGACCAGGGAGTGAACCGCAGGTGACCCCGAGAGGGTAGGGCGGCCCCGAGGTGGGCGGAGCCCCGAGTCGGGGGTCGCACGGCTATCCTCGACGGGTGCGGATCCTTGTGGGCGGCTCGTGGATCACAGTGTCCTGCGCTCTTCTCACCGCCTTGTGGAGCGTTCCGCAGTTCCTCGCCACCGGGACCGTCACGCTGAGCTCGCACCCGTTGTTCGTGATCCTGTTCCTTTTCCCGGCTCAGATCGGGGTGCCGGTGTGCCTGCTCGTGGCCCTGAACTCGGTGCTGCTGCTCTCCCGGGGCCGCCTCGTCACCGGCCCTCGCCGGTTCCTGGCCGGGGGGCAGATCCTCACGGTTGCCCTGCTGGCCATCTGCGCGTTGCTCCTGGTCCTGCCCACCACCTTCGGGCGGGAGTTCATCGTGATGGCGCTGGCCTACCAAGTGGGACAGGTCGTGGTGGCCGTGGGGCTCGCACTCCACCTCCTCCGCCGCCGGAGGTTCCGTGGCCGCCCGGAGACAGCCGATCCGAGACCGCCGGTGCGACCTGACCCGTGATCCGGTCGGCCGTGTCCCGGCGAGGCGCGCGACCGGGCTGACACTATGGGGCCATGCGTGCCATCCACATCTCATCCCATGACGGACCCGCGGCCCTCGAGGTGGTGGACCTCCCCGAGCCGGAGCCGGGTGCGGTCCTCATCGACGTCCACGCCTCGGGTGTGACCTTCCCCGAGGTGCTCCAGACCCGCGGGAAGTACCAGATCTCGCCCCCGTTGCCGTTCGTTCCCGGGTCAGAGGTCGCGGGCGTAGTGCGCTCCGCCCCCGAGGGTTCGGGCTTCACCGCCGGCGATCGTGTCTGCGCCTTCCCGGGACTTGGCGGATTCGCGGAGGTGGTCTCCACCGACCCCGCGCAGGTGTTCCGGCTGCCCGACTCGATGACCTTCGCCCAGGGCGCGTCGATCCCGATGAACGTCCTCACCGTGCACTTCGCGCTGGCCCACCGGGGTCGACTGCAGCCCGGGGAGACGGTCCTCGTGCACGGTGCGGGCGGCGGCATCGGGATCGCCGCCACCCAGTTCGCCACCGCGCTGGGGGCCCGCGTCATCGCGGTCGCCTCCACCGAAGAGAAGCGGGACCTGGCGCTGAAGGCCGGCGCGTCCGACGCCATCGCGCCGGAGGGCTTCAAGGACGCGGTGAAGGAGCTCACCGGCGGGAAGGGGGTCGACATCGTCGTCGACCCCGTGGGCGGTGACCGGTTCACCGATTCAATCCGTTCCCTCGGCCAGGAGGGGCGGATCCTCGTGATCGGCTTCACCGCCGGCGAGATCCCCACGGTCAAGGTCAACCGCCTGTTGCTGGGCAACAAGAGCGCCATCGGCGTGGGTTGGGGCGAATACTGGATGAGCAATCCTGGTTACCTGCAGAAGCAGTGGGCCGAGGTGGAGCCGCTGCTGGCCGCAGGCAAGCTCGACCCGCTCGTCGGTACCGAGATCCCGCTTGAGAAGGCCTCCGAGGCGCTCGATCTCATGGACGGTCGCGGTGCCGTGGGCAAGATCGTCCTCACCCACGGCCGCTGACCCCGGCTGCCGGCCGCTGACCCCGGCCGAACCGGAGGACACCTGCCCCGGTTGGCGGACACCCATCCCGGGTTGGCGGACACCACGCGGAGTGTCGCGGTGAGATCCGCGATTCCTGCCCGCCAACCGGGTGGTGATGTCCGCCAACCGGGGAGGAAGCCTGGACGCCGACGCGGCGGCTCCGATCTAGAAGGCGCCCTCGGGCATCCGCATGACGTCCAACTCCAGGGCCTCGATGGTGGCGCGGGCGGCGCCGACCTGCGGTAGGTGCGCTCGCGCGAAGTGGCCGGCCACGACGATCTTGCCGGTGTAGAAATCGTGGTCGCCGCCGGTGGCCCCGGGCAGTTTCTCCGCCGCCACCAGTGCCTCGCGCAGCAGCATCCACCCCACCATGAGGTCGCCGACGGCCATGAGCAGCGGCACCGCGCCGAGCCCGATCAAGTACAGCGACTCCGGATCCTCCTGCGCCGACATGAGGTGCCCGGTCAGGGTGCCGACCATGGACTCGACGTCCGCGAGGGCGGTTGCCACGGCCGTGCGCACGGTCTCGAGCTCGGCGGGTCCGGCCTCGTCGACCGTCCGGTGGATCTGCGCGGCGAGGTGGCCGAGCGCGGTTCCGCCGTCGCGGATGATCTTGCGGAAGAAGAAGTCCTGGGCCTGGATCGCGGTGGTGCCCTCGTACAGGGAGTCGATCTTGGCATCGCGGATGTACTGCTCGAGGGGGTAGTCCCTGAGGTAGCCGGAGCCGCCGAAACACTGCAGCGACTCCGCCAGGCACTGGTAGGACCGCTCGGATCCCACGCCCTTGACGATCGGCAGCAACAGGTCGTTGACGGTGTGCGCCAGTTCCGGCCCGGCACCCGAGACGACCTCGGCTGCGACGACGTCCTGGTGGGCGGCCGCGTAGAGGTACACCGCGCGGAGTCCCTCCGCGTACGCCTTCTGCGTGAGCAGGGACCGCCGCACGTCGGGGTGGTGGATGACGGTGACCTTCCCGGCGTCGGGCTTGCCGGCGTCGGCCATGTCGTTGCCCTGCACGCGATCCCGCGCGAAGTCGAGCGCGTTGAGGTACCCGGTGGACAGTGTGGAGATCGCCTTGGTCCCCACCATCATCCGCGCGGCCTCGATGGTCTTGAACATCTGCTTGATGCCCTGGTGGGAGTCACCTGCGAGGTACCCGACCGCCGGCCGGTCGTGTGCACCGAACGACACCTCGCACGTCGCGGAGGCGGTCAGCCCCATCTTCTTCTCGATCCCGGTCACGTAGACGCCGTTGCGCTCGCCGGGCGCCGCGGTCTCGGGGTCCGGCAGGTACTTGGGGACCAGGAAGTAGCTCAGGCCCTTGGTGCCGGGGCCCGCGCCCTCTGGCCGGGCGAGCACCTGGTGCCAGATGTTCTCGAAGAGGTCCCCGGTGTCGGCGCCGGTGATGAACCGCTTGGCCCCCTCGATGTGCCAGGTGCCGTCGGGTTGCTCGATCGCCTTGGCGCGAACGGCACCCACGTCCGAGCCCACCTCGGCCTCGGTGAGCATCATGGACGAGCCGTGGTTGCGGTCGATGACCCTGGCGGCCCACTTCTGCTGCTGTTCGTTGCCGATGGTGTGCATGATCTCGGCGAACAGTGGGCCGGAGAGGTACATGAAGATCGACGGGTTGGCCCCCAGTAGGAACTCCGTGATCGCCCAGGTGACCATGCGTGGGGCCGCGACGCCGCCGACGGCGGGGTCCACGCCGACCAGGCCCCAGCCCGCCTCCTGCCACGCGCGGACCGAGGCCACGTACTCCGGCGGGAGCGTGACCTCGTGGGTCTCGGGGTCGAACGTCGGCGGGTTCCGGTCGGCGACGGAGAACGAGGCGGCGACGGGCCCCTCCGCGAGGGCGGCGGCCTCCCGCAGCATCGTGCGGACCGTCTCGCCGTCGAGCTCGGTGTCGTCTCGCTCCAGGATCTCGTCCAGCCCGAACACCTCGAACAGGACGAACTCCAGGTCGCGCGGGTTGCTGCGGTAGTGGGACACTCGGGTACTCCTCGTCGGCGGACGGGCGCACCGACCGGCGCGTCAGGGACCCACCGTAGAGCCTGGCAGGCACTCGCGCGAGTCCGTCCGGAGCGCGCTCCGGAAACGGTCAGTTCGCGAGCGCTCGGAGCCTGAGCCCGGCTTCCTCGAGGACCCCGGGCCGCTTGCAGAACGCGAACCGCACCAGGTGCGACCACTCGTCGGAGTAGGAGTCGGTGAACGGCGCGAACGGTACCGCCGCCACGCCGATCCGTTCGGGCAACTCCAGACACCAGGACGCGGCGTCGGTGACGCCGAGGGGTCGCGGATCCGCGGTGAGGAAGTAGGTCCCCTGGGTGACGGCGAGGTCCAGCCCGACGCCGGTGAGGATGTCCACCAACTGATCCCGCCGGTCCTGCATCCCGTCCCGGAGCGTCCGGATCCACTCGCCCTCGTGGCTCAAGGCGTGCGCGACGCCCAGCTGCAGCGGCGTGCCGGCGGTGTAGCTCATGTACTGCTTGGCGGCCCGCACGCCCGCGACCAGCTCGGCTGGCCCTGTCACCCAGCCGATCTTCCAGCCGGTGCAGTTGAGCATCTTGCCGGCGCTCGAGATCCGCAGGGTCCGCTCGGCCATCCCCGGCAGCGTGGCGATCGAGACGTGTTCGTTGTGGTCGTAGGTCAGGTGCTCGTACACCTCGTCGGAGATCGCGATCGCGTCGAACTCGTGGCACAGCGCCGCGATCTGCGCGAGGTCCTCCCGCGGCAGTACCGCCCCGGTGGGGTTGTGCGGGGTGTTGACCAGCACGGCACGCGTCCGCGGGGAGAAGGCCGCCCGCAGGGAGTCCACATCGAGGCGGAAATGGTCCCCCGAGCGGACCATCCTCGCGGCGCGACGGGTGGCCCCGGCCATCGCGACGGTGGCGGCGTAGGAGTCGTAGTACGGTTCGATCACGACCACCTCGTCGTCGGGCTCCACCAGTCCCACCACCGCACCGGCGATCGCCTCGGTGGCCCCGACGGTCACCAGTACCTCGGTGTCCGGATCGTGGACCAGTCCGGTGTGCTCGGTCTCGTGGGCGACTATCGCGTGACGCAGCTCGGGCACCCCCGTCCCGGGTGGGTACTGGTTGTGGCCCTCCCGCATTGCGCGCACGGCGGCCTCGATCATCGACGCCGGGCCGTCGGTGTCAGGGAAGCCCTGTCCCAGGTTGACGGCCCCGACGCGTGCCGCGAGTTGGGTGACCTCGGAGAAGATCGTCGTGGCGTGGGGCTCGAGGCGGCGGACGGTCATGCTGGCAGCCTAGGTCGGCCGCCGGCGCCGGATACGATGTACTCCATGACCGAGCACCCCGCCGCCGCATCCATCACGGTCGGACCGTGCACCCAGCGTCGCACGGTCCTGGCCGCCCTGCCCGGGATCATCCTGCTGCCGGGTATCGCCTCGGCGTGCGGGATGACCGAGCCCGCCCAGCCGCCGTCCACCGTGCAGCAGACCACCGAGGTTCAGGCCACCACGATCCCCGCCGCGGATGTGCCCGTCGGCACCGCCACGCAGGTCAAGTCGGGTGACTCGACCGTGATCGTCGCGCAGCCCACCGAGGGCGAGTTCGTCGCCTACTCGGCCCGCTGTACCCACCAGGGTGGGACCGTCCAGGTGGTCCGTGACCTGCACCTGCGGTGCCCGCTCCACGGTGCCGAGTACGACGCCACCGACGGCAGCAACACCCTCGCCCCGGCCCCGCGTCCGCTCGACGTGGTCCCGGTGACCGAGGCGAACGGCCAGCTGACGATCGGCTGACCCGCGGCGCTGTCACGGGGGCGCCAGCACCCGCCTCTCGTCGAGAAGAGCGTTCCGCGCCCATCGGCCGAGTGAGAATGCGTGAAACGCTCTTCTCGATGGTGTACTTCTCGCCGACGGGCTGACGCAGTGACTCCGCGGTGACCCGAGGTGCGGGAGTTGCGGCGCCGCCCCTGCCCGGAGTAGAACAGGAACACGTTCTCAGGGCGGGGTGGAACTCCCCACCGGCGGTGATGTCACCGGTCCCATGACCGGCGACGAGCCCGCGAGCGCCCCGCACACGCGGCGGGCCGGACACCTACTCCGGCCCCACCGCACGCGCGGGGGTCAGCAGACCCGGTGTGATCCCGGGGCCGACGGTCATAGTCCGGATGGAAGAGAACAACGCGTTGCCGCGCGTCCCCGGCCCCGCCGTGGACCTGTGGGCGACGTGGCTCAAGCCCTGGGCCGTCTGTGTAGAGCCCGTGAAAGGGGCACACGATGAGCCTTCTCGTGTCATTCCTCGACGCTCAGTTGTTGATCGGCGGAGTCCCGATCCTGTGGCGCGAGATCGTCGGCAACGTCTTCGGCCTGGCCGCCGCGATCGGCGGGATGCGCCGTGTGGTGTGGGCGTGGCCGGTGGGGATCGTCGGCAACCTGACGCTGCTCACCGTCTTCCTCGGCGGCGTCTTCCACACCCCGCAGGACGTGGACCTCTACGGACAGGCCGGCAGGCAGGTCATGTTCCTCGCGGTGGGACTCTACGGCTGGTGGCGCTGGTCGCGGGACAAGCGGATCAATGCGGCGCTGCCCGCGCAGGAGGGGGTCGGAGCGGTTGCGGTCCGTCCACACTGGGCCACGGGAAGGCAGCGGGCGGGCCTCGTCGTCGGGATGCTCGTGGGCACCGTGGTCTTCGGCTGGATCTTCTCCCAACTGGGTTCGTGGGGCCCGTGGGCTGACGCGTGGATCTTCACCGGGTCGATCCTGGCCACCTACGGCATGGCCCGAGGGTGGACGGAGTTCTGGCTGCTGTGGATCGCGGTGGACATCGTGGGCGTGCCGCTGCTGCTCAAGGCGGGGTACTACCCGTCGGCGGTGCTGTACCTGGTGTACGCGGTGTTCGTCATCTGGGGCTTCGTGGTGTGGTGGCGTGTCGACCTGGCCGAGCGGGTGGGGGAGTCGTCCCCCGGGCATCGGTCGGAGCAACCGACGGTCGTCTGACGCCCCCGGCCGGTCCGGGCCTGTGCTGAGCGCTGCCCGTTCGCCGAGCGTGCGGCGGGGAGGCCGCGATGACTACGAGAGTCAGCCGGCGGTGACCTGGGCGGACTCCGCCACAGACCCCGCCGCAGACCCCGCCGCACGTCGGGGCCGCACCGCGGCCACCACGATCAGCGACAACGCCGCGAGCGCGAAGCCGAGACCGCGGAAATCGATCCACGCGAACACCAGGCCCGAGACCAGGCCGCCCGCAGCCCCGGCGAGCGCCACGGCCACATCGGCCTGTCCCTGGACTGTGGCGCGGACCGAGGTCGGCACGGACGTGGTGAGCACGGTCGTGCCGGCCACCAGGCCCAGGCTCCAGCCCAGCCCCAGCAGGATCAGCGCGAGGGAGACCAGCACCGTCGACTGCGGCGGTGAGACCGCGGCGAGCACGCCCGAGGTCAACAGCACCAGGCCCGCCGAGACGGCGACGAGGCGGGTGCCGAACTTGTCCACCAGGTAACCGGACAGCGGCGCGGGCAGGAACATCGCGGCCACGTGCAGGGAGATCACCAGCCCCACCACGGTCACCGCGTGATCGTGCGCGCGCATGTGGACCGGGGTCATGGTCATGAGCCCGACCATCACGAACTGCGTCAGCGCCATCACGGCGACACCCGTGATCACGTCGCCGGTCCAGATTCGCGCGGGCACCGGGAAGGGGACGTCGGTGGACCCTGTGGACGACGACGACGAGGCCGCCGCCGCGTCCAGTGCCGCGGCCTCCCGCCGCCGCGCCTCGAGCAGGGGATCGGGCCGCAGCAGCAGGGAGATGACGAGCGCCGCGCCGCCGTAGGCCACCGCGGCGAGGAGGAAGGGGCCGGTCAGCGGGGTCAGGCCCAGTGACTCGGCGACGGCGCCCGTCGGACCGACGAGGTTGGGCCCGGCGACGGCCCCCGCGGTGGTGCCGAGCAGCACGTACGAGAGTGCGCGGCCGCGGCGCTCGGGGGTGGCCAGGTCGGCGCCGGCGTAGCGGGCCTGCAGGTTGGTGGCGGTGCCCGAGCCGTAGACCACGAACGCGGCGAACAGCAGTGGTAGCGACTCCATGGCCGTCGCCAACACGATCCCGACAGCCCCGAGAGCGCCGAACGCGAACCCGGTGGCCAGTCCGGGCCGCCGGCCCCTCGCCTGGGAGAGTTTGCCCACCAGGATGGCGGCCAGCGCGGAACCGCCGGTGAACAACGCCGACGGCAGGCCGGACAGGCCCGGGCCGCCGAGCAGGTCCTCGGCGAGCAGCGCGCCCACGGTCACACCGGCGGCCAGGCCAGCACCCGCCAGCAGCTGGCCCAGCACCAGGACGGTCAGGACCCGTCGCTGTGCCCGCTCGTAGTCCTGTTCAGTGTTCGCACCGGGGTTCGCGCCCGTGCCCGAAGTGCCCGGCGTGCCCGGCGTGGCCGACGTGGCTGGCGTGCCCGAAGTGCCCGACGTGCCCGCGGTGGCCCCGCGCTCCCGGTTCACCTGTCGACCCAGGACCTGGCGTGCAGGAGCACGTCGATCGCGGTCGCTTTCCCCGCCGGCCGTAGGTCGTGGCGCAGCGAGACCACCTCGAGGCCCGCCACGCCGCCTGCCAGGTCGGCGATCCCGGGCAGCACGGTCGGGTCCTGCGGGCCACCGACGCCGCGCCGCAGGTTCTCGGCGGCGTGTCCGAGGTACACCAGGTGCCCGCCGGGTCGCAGCCATCCACCGGCGTTGCGCAGGACACGGGTGAGGCTCTCCATCTCGAGGTGGAGGAAACCGATGACGACGAGGTCCACGGACTCCTCCGGTGACCAGGTGGTGGCGTCGCCGACCACCCAGTCGACGCTGCCGCTGCGACCGTCGTCGGAGTCCTTGGCGCGGGCCTGCTCGATAGCGACCTCGGAGAAGTCGACCGCCGAGACCTGCCACCCGTGTGCGGCCAGCCACCGTGCGTGCCTGCCGTCGCCGCAGGCCAGGTCGACGGCGGTGTCCACGGGCAGGCCGGAGTCCTCGGCGCCGGTGACCTCAGCGACGATCCGTGCGGCGGGGGTGGTGCCCCACACGTCGGGCTGGGCGAGATAGCGGGCGTTCCAGTCGGAGGCGTCCACGGGCGGTGGTCCTTTCGGTACTGCGTTTCGTTGGTGCTGCGTCTAGTTGGTGCTGCACCCGGGTGTTCTCGGGGCGGCGGGGCGGCACGAACTCACGGACGTCGGAGCCACCGCAGGTGTTCGGTGTCGCCCTGCAGCTCCAGTCTCCTCCACAGGACGCTGCCCGGCACGGCCTGGCTGGGGTGGCACTCCACGGCGGCCAGTTGCGCGGTGCGGTCGACGGTCAGCGCCAGGTCGATCTCTCCGGCGGGTCGCCCGAGGAACCCGGCGTACCCCTCACCCGCGAGCGCCCCGCAGATCTCTTCCGGGAGGGTCCATGCCACTACCGGCAGCCCATGGCGTTCTCCCGCCCGGACGGCGGCCGCGGTGGCCGCCACGTGGTCGGGGTGGCCGCTGATCCCGGTGGAGTCAAAGACGACGAGCCCGTCGGGGTGGGCCCGCCCCATCGCGTGCTCGACCTCGTCGTCGAGCACCGCCGGGTCGAGGGCCGACAGGCCCCCGTCGGGGAGGTCGCGCAGCGTGACCCCCCGTGCGCCGAGCGCGTCGGCGGCGGCTCGTAGTTCGAGCTCGCGAATCTGCGACAGGTCGCCCTCGACGCCGTGGAGGGTCGAGGCCTCGCCCCTGGTCAGGCAGAGGACGTCCACGGCCGCGCCTACGGCGGCGAAGGCCGAGAGCACGGCGCCGAGCCCGAACGACTCGTCGTCCGGGTGGGCGACCACGGCCAGAACTGAATCCCACGGTGGAAGTCCGGTCGTCTCGGTCATCGCCGCGTTCCTCTCCTCGAGCGGTTCCGGAAGGAATGGATACCCGGTACCGTATCGCCTCATGGGTGCTCCTCGCGAACGGACGGACGTCTCGCTCTTCGCGCGGGTCTGGGTGGCGGCCGGTCCCGTGCTCGAACGGGTCGGGCTGGCCCGTGCCCGGGGCCGGTTGGTGGCGGGATTGTCGGGCACTGTTGTGGAGGTGGGCGCGGGCAGCGGCGTGACCTTCGAGCACTACCCGCCGGAGGTCAGGAGAGTGGTGGCGATCGAGCCGGATCCGCATCTCCGTGCCCACGCCCGGCGGTACGCGGCCCGCGCGGCGGTCCCGGTCGAGGTGCTGGACTCGGTGGCGGAGGCGCTGCCGCTCGCGGATGGCGAGGCCGACGCCGTCGTCTTTGGGTTGGTCCTGTGCACGGTCCCCGACGTGCCCGCCGCGCTGGCCGAGGCCCGGCGGGTGCTGGCGCCGGAGGGCGAGCTGCGGTTGATGGAGCACGTGCGGGCCGACGGCAGGTTGGGTCGCGTTGCCGATCGGCTCTCCCCGGTGTGGAGCCGGCTCGGTGGGGGATGTCGCCCGAACCGGGACACCCGTCAGAGCCTGGTCGAGGCCGGGTTTGACGTCTCCGGGCTCAGGACCCGACCGTTCCCGCCGGTGCTACCGTTGACCCCGATGCTCAGCGGTTCGGCGCGGCGTCGGTAGCCGGACGCGCGGCCCCCGCCTCCAGCGGGCCGACGTCGCCAGTGGGGACTGAACACGCCCCGTCCACACGCGTCCCGTCCCCGCACGCCCCGTCCCCACAGGGACGGGCCCGCCACCGGTAGACCACGGCACCGGCCAGCAGGATCAGTGACACGGCCGCGAGCCACGGCTGGAGCGGGGCCCACACCCCGAGCGCGCCGGTGGTCCCCAGCAGGAGCAACACGATCTTGTTGCACACGGGGCACGCCACCGCGAACCACGCAGTGAAGACGCCGACCGTGACGAGTGCGGGGCGTTCGGACCGGTCGCTGCCGACACGGGACGCGGTGCCCGACTCGCGCGCGGACCTGATGCCGAACCACGCCGCCGTGAGCAGCACCGTCGCGGCGAGCACCGGGTACTCCCACCAGCGCACCGGTATCTCCCGGCCGAACAGCGGGTTGGGCAGGATGTCCGTGGGGATGCCGATCAGCAGTAGGGTCCCCACGGCGGCGACCGCTGAGCGGACCGGCGCGAACACAGCGGGGTCGGTGGGCGCCGAGGGGCCGCTCGGTGTGGGGCCGGTCGAATCGGGGTCGGTCGGTGCGGCGGGTGGAGGGGCGCTCATGCCACCATGGTCACCATACCGGCGGGGTATCCGCCACCCGCCCTGGACAATCGACACGGAGGGGGCCGTCCGATGGCTCGCACGCTGCCCGGGCTCGGCGAGCTCGAGACCGCGGTCCTCGAGTTGCTGTGGGACGAGTGTGCGGCAGGCACGGGCGATGCGGTCGACGCAGGTGCTGCGGACCGCTCGGACGACCTGTCCGTCCGGCAGGTGACCGACCTGCTGTCGCGGACCCGGCCATTGGCCTACACGACGGTGATGACGGTCCTGGCGCATCTCTACGACAAGGGTGCGGTGTCCCGCGAGAAGGTGGGTCGGGGATACCGCTACCGGCCGGCGCGCAGTCGCGAGGACTTCGGTGCCGACGCACTCGGCGAGTTGCTCCGGGGGAGCGGGGACGCCGAGAAGCTCCTGCTGCACTTCGCCACCCGCGAGGGGGGCGGGCTCGACCCGGAGGAGGCGAGCGTGCTGCGCAGGATCACCGCCCGACTGCGGCGCGACGGGGCCGGCGCCTGATGGGGGTCGGGTTGCTGGTGGCCGCACTGGTGGTGGGGGCCGGCGGGCCGGCTTACCTGCGCCGTGCGGTGGACGCGGCTGCGAGGCCGGCCGTTGCACTGGGCGCCTGGATCGGCACCGGCGTCGTCTTTCTCGCGATGCTGGTCGCCGCCCCGGTCGTGATGCACGTGCAACCGCTCAGGGGGTTCGCCCCCACCGCCGCCGCGGTCACCGCGTGCGCGGCGGTGTTCGACCCGGCGGTCGGCGGGGGCTGGCCGGCCGCCACGCGCGGCGTCGCCGTGGCCCTGGCGCTGGCCGGGGTGTTCTCGGCGGTGGCTGTGGTCGGGGCGGCGTTGTCCCGGGCCCGGCGCTCGGCCCGGGAGCACGCCGGTGTGCTGAGTTCGCTCGTCGAGGCCACCGGCCACGTGGAGGGGGTCCGGGTGTGGTGGATCGCCGACGATGAACCCGTGGCGTACGCGCTGCCCGGGGTCTGGTCGACGGGGACGGTCGTCGCCTCCACCGCGCTGTGGGACCTGACCGAGGAACGCCGCCGGGTGGTCCTCTCGCACGAGGTCGCCCACCTCAGGGGGCGGCACCATATCGCGGTCACCGCCGCGGTTGCTCTGCGGGCCGCGTTCGCGCCCGTGCCCCTGCTCCGGCGGGCCGCCGCCGAGGTGTGCGTACTCGTCGAGTTGGTCGCGGACCGCCGCGCGGGGCGCGGCGTCGGTGGACCCGCGGCCGTGCGTGGCGCTCTCGCCGAGTTGGGCGCCCCGGCCGGTCGGGTGGCCGCCTCGGCGTTGGGGCGCGCGACGGCCCGGGATTCCGCGGTCGCCCTGGTGCACGCCGTCTCGCCGGCGGTGACGGTCGCCGCGGTCGCGACGGCCGCGGTCCTCGCGTGGTGTTCGATGCTGGCCGGTTGACACCGCCACACCGCCACACCGGTCTACTATGTAACGTAGTAGATACGGTCCCGTTCGCGGGCCGGTCCACGTCTTCGATCAGCCCGCAGGAGCCCTCCCGTGTCCCGTCGTCCGAGTGTCCCGGTCATCGCGTTGTCCGTCGTGGTGACTCTGCTCATCGTCCTGGTCGTCATCCTCCTCGCCCGGGATGTGACCGGCGGCGATCAGCCCGCGGCCGGGTCCGCCACCGGCTCCGCGGCGGTGTCCGACGAGCGTCAGACCAGTCCCCAGCAGGCCCCCGGACCGGAGTCCATGGAAGGCATCGCGCGATTCGAGGAGGGGGACCCGATGGCGATGGGCTCGGTGGACGCTCGGGTCGTGATGACCGTGTATTCGGACTTCCGCTGCCCGTTCTGCGCGAAGTTCTCCCGCGAGGTGGAACCGGCGCTGATCGAGGAGTATGTCGACGGCGGCGATCTGCGGATCGAGTGGGTTGACCTACCGATCTTCGGGGAAGAGTCGATGATGGCCGCCCGGGCCGGGCGCGCCGCCGCGGACCAGGGCAGGTTCTGGGAGTTCACCGAGGTCGTGTTCGCCGACGCCCCCGACCGTGGTCATCCGGATCTCGGAGAGGAGGAGTTGGTGGGCTACGCCGCCGAGGCCGGGGTCCCCGACCTCGAACGTTTCCGCGCGGACATGACCGGCGCAGCGTACGACGAGGCCATCCGAGCGGACTACCAGGCGGCCACCGCGCTGGGTGCGACCTCCACGCCGACATTCCTCATCAACGGGACGGGGATCGTCGGCGCCCGCTCCGTCGAGACGTTCCGCACTGTCATCGACAACTCGCTGGACGGGTGAGTGGGCGCGGATGACAGAACAGATCGGGCTCGTCGGGGGCTTTCTCGGCGGCGTGCTGAGTATTCTCAGCCCCTGCTCGGCACTGCTGCTGCCGGCCTTCTTCGCCTACGCCTTCGGCACCCGCCGGATGATCGTCGCCCGCACCGGGTTGTTCCTGCTCGGGCTCGCGGTGGTCCTTGTCCCGCTCGGGGCGGGGATGGGGGCGATCGGCTCGCTGTTCACCGTCCATCGCGGGACCGTCACTCTGGTGGGCGGCCTCGTCGTCGTCGTCCTGGGTTTCTACACCGTCCTCGGGGGCGGCTTCTGGCTCCCCGGCCTGTCGGACGCCTCCTCCCGTATCACCGGCAGCGGCCCCCTGTCGGTGCTGGTGCTGGGCGCGCTCTACGGCTTCGCAGGGTTCTGTTCCGGCCCGCTGCTCGGAGGGGTGCTGACCCTGGCGATGGCCGGGGGGTCGCCCGCCTATGGCGCCGCGGTCATGGGCGCCTACGCGATCGGGATGGTGGTCCCGCTCGCGATTCTCGCCCTGGCATGGGACTCGCTGGGCGTGTCGCGCCGCCGGGTGCTCCGGGGTCGCGAGCTCACCCTGGGGCCGATCCGCACCCACACCACCTCGGTCATCGCCGGGTCGTTGTTCGTCGCGGTGGGTCTGCTGTTCGTGCTCACCGACGGCACCGCGGCGCTCGGCTCGCTGATGGGGGTCGACGAGCAGTTCGAACTTCAACTCGCCGTCGAACGCTGGGTCGCCGGGGTGGACGATCTGTGGTTCCTCGTGGCGGCGCTGGCCCTGGCCGCCGTGGTCCTCGCCGGGTGGGTGCTGCGCGACCGGCGTCGCACGCGGGGGTCTCGAGCGCGGGGGTCTCGAGCGCGGGGGGCTCGAGCGCGGGATGAGCAGGCGCGGGACCAGAACCGCCCGTCCGGTCAGGAACCGGCCCGGAGCTGAGCCCGCATCTCGCGCATCGGGGGGCGTTCGCCGGGGGAGACCACGACGGTCTCGGCGCTGAAGCCATGGCCGACGGGGTCGCGACGGTGCAGGGTGAGGGTGTCGCCCGGGAGGTGGGAGTCCGGTGCCCGACCATGGCGCCGTAGCCGACTGAGCACCGCGAGATGCTGGTGCATGGCCATCACCGCCAACGCCGAATCGGGCGAATGGCGGTGGGTGCGGCGACCCAGGTCGACCTGGGCGAGAGCGTCCAGGCCGTACGACTCGAACAGATCCACGAGGATCCCGATGTCCACCCCGTACGCGCCGGCGAAGGGGATCGACTCGAGAGCCTGCCGCGTCCCGGCGTACTCGCCGGCCAGTGGCTGTACGAATCCGGCCAGGGCGGGCCAGTGGGTGGCCAGCAGCGGTCGCGCGACCAGCTCGGTCACTCGACCTCCACCTGCGGGCAGGACCGTGCGTCCGTCGTCGAGCGGACGCTCGTACGCACCCTTGCAGAACACCACGCCGGGCACGGTGAGCAGTGGACCCAACAGGCCGGTTGCGAACGAGGGGTCGAAATCGCGCAGGTCGGAGTCGAGGAAGGCGACGATGTCGCCGTCTGTGGCCGCGAGGGACTTCCACAGCGCCTCGCCCTTGCCCGGGACGTCCCCGAGCGCGGGCAACACGTCTCCCTGTGCCACCACTCTCGCGCCGGCCGCACGGGCCACACCCGCTGTGCCGTCGGCGCTGTGGGAGTCGATCACCACCAACTCGTCGATGAGCGGCACCCGCTCGACCAACTCGGACCGCAGCGCCGCGACGATCACGCCGACCGTCGATTCCTCGTTGCGGGCCGGGAGCACGACGGACACCCGCCGGCCGGCCTTGGCCGCGACCAGGTCCTCGGCGCGGAAGTCTCCGGCCAGGTAGGTGCGTCGCGCCGACCAGTCGCGGATCGGGTCGACCCGATCCGCAAGGGGGGTACGCGCGTTCTCGCTCACCTCCGCGATCCTGCCAGAGGTGTCCGACGAGCCGCCGCCGTGGGACGTACCCGTTCACCCGGGTGTGCCACGATGCACACTATGGACTTCTCCCCCTCACCCCGCGCCGCCGAGCTCACCGCGGCGGTCCGCGAGTTCATCGACACGCACATCGCTCCGGTCGAGCCGGAGATCCACGCCGACATCGCCCGCCGACGTCTGGCCGGCGAGGACCCGTGGGCGGTCGACCCTCGGGTGACCGATCTCCAGGCCCGCGCCCGTGAGCAGGGACTGTGGAACCTCTTCCTCCCGGCCGGCCACGAGGGGCCGTACGCCGAGCGCTACGGCACCCACGGCGGGACGGGCCTGAACAACACCGACTACGCGCCGGTCGCCGAGGAGATGGGGCGGTCGTTCATCGCCCCCCTGGTGTTCAACTGCAACGCCCCGGACACCGGGAACATGGAGGTCCTGCTCAAGTACGGGTCGCAGGAGCAGAAGGACCAGTGGCTTGACCCCTTGCTCGACGGGAGGATCCGCAGCGCGTTCCTCATGACCGAGCCGGACGTGGCCTCCTCGGACGCCTCGAACATGTCCGCCACCGCGCGGGTCGAGGGCGCCGAAGTGGTGCTCGACGGCCGCAAGTGGTGGTCGACCGGCGTGGGGCACCCGGACTGCAAGGTCGGCATCTTCATGGGGGTGTCCGACCCGGACGCCCACCGGTACCTGCGTCACTCCATGGTGTTGGTCCCCATGGACGCCCCCGGGGTGCGCGTCGAGCGCATGCTCACCGCGCAGGGGGTCTATGACGAGCCGCTCGGCCACGGCGAGGTGTCCTTCGACGGCGTGCGCCTGCCGGTGGAGAACATCATCACCGGTCCCGGACGGGCCGCCGAGATCGCCCAGGGTCGGCTCGGCCCCGGCCGCGTGCACCATTGCATGCGGCTCATCGGGTTGTCGGAGATGGCGCTCGACCTGGCCTGTCGACGCGCCTCGGGCCGCGTGGCCTTCGGCAAGCCCATCGTCAACCTCGGGGGGAACCGGGAGCGGCTGGCGGAGGCCCGGATCGCGATCGACCAGGCCCGCCTGCTGGTGCAACACGCCGCCTGGAAGCTCGACACCGAGGGACAGGCCGCCGTCGAGGTGAGCGCCATCAAGGCAGCCGTGCCCCGCATGGCCCAGCAGGTGATCGACATGTCCCTGCAGCTGCACGGCGGCGGGGGGATGAGCGACGACTTCCCGCTGGCCGGTGCCTACGCGACCGCGCGCTCCCTGCGACTGGCCGACGGCCCCGACGAGGTGCACCTGGGGGTGGTCGCCCGCGCGATGCTGGCGCCGTACCGCGATGCCGCCGCCGCGGAACCCACGACGGGTACCCGATCCACTACAGATGCAGGGTCGGGCCGATGAGCCGACCGGCCGGGGCCTCCCCGCTGAGCCGCCGCATCCCGGGTGCGGGTGCGGTGCGCGACGAGGACGCGTTCGACGTCGAGGCGGTCGCGGCCTGGCTGCGTTCCGTCACCCCGGACGACGCGGGAGTGCTGGCGGGAGTGGACCTGGGCGACGACGACGAGCCGGTCATCCCGGAGGTGAGCCAGTTCTCCGGAGGCGCGTCCAACCTCACCTATGTGTTGCGCTACCCCGGCCTGGACCTGGTGCTGCGCCGCCCGCCGGCCGGCACCAAGGCCCGCGGTGCCCACGACATGAAGCGCGAGTACCGCGTCCAGTCGGCGCTCCGCCCGGTGTACCCGCTGGTGCCCCGCATGGTCGGGTTCTGCGACGACCAGTCGGTGATCGGGTCCGACTTCTACGTGATGGAGCGGCTCGAGGGCACGATCCTGCGCAAGGACCTCCCCCGGGAGCTCCGCGCGGACAGGGCCACCATCCGGCGACTGTCGGAGCGGGCGGTGGACGCCCTGGTGGAACTCCACGCCGTCGACGTCCGGGCCGCCGGCCTGGACGACCTCGACCGCGGCGAGGGCTACGTGCGCAGGCAGGTCGAGGGCTGGTCTGCCCGCTACCGCCGCGCCCGGACCCCCGACGTGCCGGACTTCGCGCCGGTGATCAAGTGGCTGGACGCCAACCAGCCGGAAGACGTGGGCCACTGCCTGGTCCACAACGATTTCCGCTTCGACAACCTGGTCCTGGACCCCGACGACATCACCTCCGTCATCGGCGTCCTGGACTGGGAGATGGCCACCGTGGGCGACCCGCTCATGGACCTGGGCGGCGCACTGGCGTACTGGGTCGAGGACGGTGACGGCCCGGTGTTCAAGGCGTTCCGGCGCCAGCCCACGCACGCGCCCGGGATGCTCACCCGCCGGCAGGTGGTCGAGCGCTACGCGAAGGGGTCGGGCCTGGAGATCGACGAGGAGAGCTGGCGCTTCTACGAGGTCTTCGGGCTGTTCCGCCTCGCGGTGATCGCCCAGCAGATCAACCACCGCTTCTACCACGGACAGACCACCAACCCGGCGTTCCGGGCGTTCCGTCCCGCGGTGGCGTTCCTCGAACAGCGCTGCATGCGCGTCATCCGCACCGGTGACGGGCGGCTGACGCCCACCCGGCTCGGACCGCGAGACGTGATCCCGGAGCTCCTCGCTGTGCCCAGGGTCGTCCTGCCGTTGCTCGCCGGCGGGGTTCACGACGCGCGCACCAGGATCGGCGGGATCCTCGGGGGACTGCCGGGGACGGGGAACCGGAAGTGACCGGGGGCGATCTCTGATGGGTGCCATCCACCTGGTCCGACACGGCCAGGCCTCGTTCGGCAGCGGCGACTACGACCGGCTCTCCGAGACCGGCCACCTGCAGGCCCGGCTCACGGGCCAGGACATGGCGGCCCGCGGACTCAGACCCGACGTGGTGATCCACGGTGGCCTGCGGCGACAGCGCGAGACCGCCGAGGGTCTGCTCGAGGGCCTGCGAGAGGGTGCCGGCTGGGACTGCCCGGTCGAGCTCGACGACCGCTGGGCGGAGTACGACGCGGACGAGGTGCTCACCGCAGCCCGGGTGGCCGGGGTGAGTGCCGGTCACGGCACCCTCGACTCGGCGGGCTCATCGGACGAGGCCAAGCAGACGTTCCAGCGTCAGCTCGACGCCGCGCTCGGGCACTGGGCGGGTCTCGAGGCGTTCGAGGACTACCGTACGGCCGCGAACTCGGCGATCGCGGACGCGGCGGCCAGGTCCGGGTCGGGCCGCACGACGGTGGTGGTGAGCTCGGCCGGGACCATCTCGTTGGCGGTCGCGGGTCTGCTGGCCGACCCCGAGGGCGTGGTGGGGCTGTGGAGTCGCCTCCAGCGCGTCACCGTCAACACCGGTGTCGCCCGGGTCGTGGTGGGCCGTGGTGGGATGACCTGTATCGCCGTCAACGAGCACCAGCACCTGGAGCGGGCCTCCGGGCCCGAGGACCCGCGGGGCCTGATCACCCTGAGGTGACCCGCCCTCCGATCACCTCGAGGTGACGGAGAGGGGGCTCCGGTCGCCGTATCGTACGACTGTGGCGGCCGGACACGGTGGCCGTCCGACTGTCAGGAGAGCCCCGATGCCCACATTCCAGCGCGGTCACACGACCATCGCCTACACCGACACCGGTGTCCCCGCCGGCCGTGAGGACGCCCCCGTGGTGTTCTTCGCCCACGGTCTGCTGTTCTCCGGGTGGATGTTCCAGCACCAGATCGCCCACCTGAAGGACAGGTACCGGTGCGTGACCATCGATTTCCGTGGTCAGGGCGACTCGCCCCGCGCCATGGGCGGATACGACATGGACACGCTGACGGTCGACGTCTCCGAACTCCTCAGGCACCTGCAGATCCCGGTGGTCAACTTCGTGGGGTTGTCGATGGGCGGTTTCGTGGGGATCCGGTTGGCGGCCCGCAACCCGGAGGTCGTGCACTCGCTCACCCTGCTCGACTCCGCCGCCACCGCCGAGGAGCCGGCCAACCGCAGCAAGTACAAGACGCTCTCCAAGGTCTACCGCCTGGCGGGCATCAAGCCCCTGCGGTCCCGGGTGGCGCCCATCATGCTCGCGGACCGAAACCTCTCGGCACCCTGGGTCGACGAGTGGATGGCGATCGTGGAGCGCACCGACCGCGTCGGTCTGGTCAAGGCGATCGAGTCGGTCGCCGACCGTGACCCGTGCGAGGACGAGGCCATCCGGATCATCGCTCCGACGCTGGTCGTTGTGGGTGCCGAGGACGCCGCCACGCCGCCGGAGAAGTCGCGCCGGATCGCCGACCTCATCGCCACCACGACCCTCCACGAGATCCCCGGTGCGGGCCATTCGCCGACCATGGAACGGCCCGACGAGGTGAACGCCATCCTTGAGGCGTTCCTCTCCGAATACAACGCGTGAGGGCGAGGGAGACGATGAGAGCCGAGAGCACCGCGGTGGACGATGACACGACGGCCGGAGGCTGGCTGGGCATCCTGACGGGTAAGCTCACCGCCTGGTTGATCCTCGCCGTGGTGCTGCTGTTATCCGGCGCGGTCTTCGCGCTGGCGTCGTCGGACGGCGCGTCCGAGGCCCCCCAGACACTGCCGGACAGTTCCGAGGCCGCCCTCGTCTCCCAGATCCAGCAGGAGTTCCCCGACGCGGGGTCGGTTCCGGCGGTCCTGGTGGTCACCAGGGAGGACGGCGGAGAACTGGGCCCACAGGGGACCGCCGCGGCCGTGGGAGCGGGTGAGCGGATGGCGGAGGTCGTCGGCGCCGCGCCCCAGGGTCCGATCCCGTCCGAGGACGGCGCCGCCGCGCTGGTCCTGGTGCCGGTCGAGGCCGAGTCGATCTCCAACGAACAGGGCAGTGAGCTCGTCCGGGAGATGCGTGAGGCCATCGCCGACGGCCTGGACCCCGGTCTGAACGCACAGCTCACCGGGGGGCCCGCCTTCGCCGCGGACACCGCCGCCGCCTTCGAGGGCGCGGACTTCCGGCTGCTCGCCGCAACCGCGACGGTCGTCGCCGTGCTCCTGATCATCACCTACCGTTCGCCGGTCCTGTGGCTCGTCCCGCTCATCGTGGTCGCCGTCGCCGATCGCGTGGCCGCGCTTCTGGTGTCGGCGGTCGGCGAGGCCGCCGGCGTGACAGTCGACGGCTCCACCTCCGGCATCGTCTCGGTCCTGGTGTTCGGCGCCGGCACCAACTACGCGCTGCTGTTGGTCTCCAGGTACCGCGAAGAGCTGCGGAAGACCCAGAACCGTCGACAGGCGTTGCGCGACGCCTACCGGGGTGCCGTCCCGGCCATCGTCGCCAGCAACATCACCGTGGTGTTGGCGCTGTTGACGCTGCTGCTGGCGACCCTGCCCAACTACCGCTCGCTCGGGATCTCCGCGGCCGTCGGATTGCTCGTCGCCCTGGCGTACGCCCTCGTGGCGCTACCGGCGGCTCTGGCCGTGTGCGGTCGCGGGTTGTTCTGGCCGTTCGTGCCCCGACCGGGACGAGAGTCCCAGCGCAAGGGCACGGGCACACGCTCCCGGCTGACCGCCCCCACGACCCCGGAGGACTTCCGCGAGAACATCCCGTCCGGCGTCTGGGGTCGCATCGCGTCCGGGGTCGTCACGCGACCCGCCCGCGTCCTGATCTCCTGTGTGTTGATCCTGGTGATCCTCGCGTTCGGGCTGCTGGGCACCCGCATCGGACTGAGCCAGACCGAGCAGTTCCGCACACCGTCCGAGGCCGCGGCCGGTCTGGAGACCGCCGCCGAGCACTTCCCGGCCGGCGTCACCGACCCGGTCACCGTTCTCGCCCGGACCGGCACCGAGGCGGATGTCCTCGAGGTGGTCGAGGGCGTGGAGGGCGTCGTGTCCGCCATGCCGGCCGGCGAGTCGGGGACCGGGTGGAGCCGCATCACGGTGACCCTCGACGCCGCCCCCGCGACCGACCGGTCGGAGGACAGCGTGGTGGCGTTGCGCTCCGCGGTCGACGAGGTCCCCGGATCCGAGGCGATCGTCGGCGGATCGGTGGCCGAGGGCGTCGACACCTCCGACGGCAACCTGCGCGATCTCGCACTGATCGCACCGCTCATCCTCCTGGTGGTGTTCGTCGTGCTGGTGCTGGCGTTGCGGGCGCTGATCGCTCCGTTGCTCCTGCTGGGTGCCACGGTCTTGTCGTCGCTCGCCGCGCTCGGTCTGGGGACCTTCGTCACCACCCAGATCCTCGGCTTCCCCGGTTTGGACGTGTCGGTCCCGCTGTACAGCTTCCTGTTCCTCGTCGCCCTGGGCGTGGACTACTCGGTCTTCCTGATCATCCGGACCCGGGAGGAGGCGGCCACCCACTCGACCCGCGAGGCCATGGTCCGGGCGGTCGCCCTCACCGGCGGCGTCATCACCTCCGCGGGCATCGTGCTGGCCTCGGTGTTCGTGGTGCTCGGCGTGCTGCCGCTGATCGTGCTCACCCAGGTCGGCGTGATCGTGGCCCTCGGCGTCCTCCTGGACACCTTCGTCGTGAGGACGCTCGTCGTGCCGGCCCTGTTCACCCTCGTCGGGGAACGGGTCTGGTGGCCGGGAGACCCCCGCCGCGGTGTCACATCCTCAGAGACTCCCCCGTCCTCGGATTCGCCCGCGTCTTCAGATTCGCCCGCGTCGACCATGTCAGCCAGCACCGCCGACACCAAGGAGTCCCACTCATGACCGCCTCGCGCCGTTCCCGGTTCCGTTCACTCGTCACCGCCCTCGCCGTGGCTCCGCTGCTGGCGGCAGGCCTCGGGGCCGCGCCCGTCGCCGGAGCGCAGGATCTGACCGACGGGGGCCGACTCGGAGGAGGCTCCTCGCAGCTGCTGCTGCCCGATGGTGTCGCGGTGGGGTCGATCGGCGGCCCCGAGCTGGAGCAGGTCGGGTATGTCGACCCCGACCGCTACGTGGGCAAGTGGTACCAGGTCGCGGCGGTCCCGCAGCCGTACACGTTGCAGTGCACCAACGACACGACCGCCGAGTACGCACGTATCTCGCCGGACACGATCTCGGTGCGCAACTCCTGCGGTTCGGCCATCAGCTCCGACTCGGTGATCGAGGGGGAGGCGACGATCCGCGACGCCGGCACCAACGCCTCCCTGCGCGTGAACTTCCCGCAGGTGCCGTTCCAGGACGAGAACGGGCCGGTCAACTACCGGATCACCTACCTCGCTGACGACTACTCGGTGGCCGTCGTCGGTGACCCGAGCCGGTCCTCCGGCTTCGTGCTGAGCCGTTCCCCCGAGCTCGGCGCCGAGCAGTGGTCCACCGTGCGCGACGTCGTCGAGGCGCGCGGCTGGTGGCCGTGTGCGTTCCTGACCGTTCCGATGGCCGGCGGGCGTGGCGACGTCACCCCGCTGTGCCTCCTGCCCTGAGAGACGGTCCGATGAGCATCGACCTCACCTGTTCGATCCGGGCCGGCGCGGATGAGGCGTGGGACTACCTCGCCTCACCGGGTGCCTTCGTCCGGATCTCCCCGCCGTTCATGCCGTTGCGGCCCGTCAGTGAGGCCGATTCGCTGCGGGACGGTGTAGCCGTGCTCGAACCGAGGTCCGCGCTCCCTGGACCGTTGGGGGTGAGATTCGGCCCGCGCTGGATCGCGCAGCACGACCCCGCCGGGTACGTCGAGGGTGAGCGTTTCGTGGACCGCTGCGTCTCCCAGCCCTACGCGGGTCTGACCGGGTGGGTCCATGAGCACACCGTCACCGCGGGTCCGGACGGGACCGCCGTGCTGGGCGACCGGGTCAGCGCCCGCGTACCGGGACGGTTGCTGTCGCCGGTGTTCGCCTACCGCTACCGCCAGATGGCTGCGGACCTCGACCGTATCCGCCGGTTCCCCGGACCGGACGGCGGACGCCCACTCACCGTCGCTGTCACCGGCGCCTCGGGGTTGGTGGGGACCGCGCTGTGTGCCCTGCTCGGGGTCGCCGGCCACCGCGTCATCAGGCTGGTCCGCGGGACACCCCGCGGGGCTGACGAGCGGCGCTGGGACACCGTGGATCCGGACCCCGCGCTCCTCGACGGCGTCGACGTCCTGGTCCACCTCGCCGGCGCCCCCATCGCGGGCCGGTTCACCGACCGGCACCTCGCCGGGGTCCGCGACAGCCGGGTCGGACCGACCAGGCGGCTCGCCGAACTGGTGGCGGCACGTGAGGGTGCCACCGCCATGGTGTCCTCCTCCGCGATCGGCCTCTACGGCGCGGACCGCGGGGACCAGACTCTGGCCGAGGACTCCGACCCGGGGTCGGGACCGGTGGCGGACATCGTGGTGGACTGGGAGTTGGACTGCGAGCCCGCTCTCAGCGCCGGAGCCCGGGTGGTCATCGTCCGCACCGGCCTCGCCCTGTCCGGGGCGGGTGGGCTGCTCGCGCCGCTGGCCGCCATCGTCCGGACGGGACTCGGGGGCCGGCTGGGTTCGGGACGGCAGTGGATGTCCTGGATCGCCCTCGACGACCTCACCGACATCTACCTCCGCGCCATCGTCGACCCCACCATGTCCGGCGCGGTGAACGCGGTGGCTCCGGAACCGGTGACCAACGACGAGTTCACCCGTGTTCTGGGCGCCGTGCTCCGCCGTCCGACAGTGGTCCCGGTCCCCGGGTTCGCGCCCGCGCTGGTACTGGGAAAGCGTGGAGCGGACGAGTTGGCGCTGTCGAGTCTGCGGGTCGAGTCGGAGGCGCTCCGCGCGCTCGACCACCCGTTCCGGTACCCCGGACTCCGAGCCGCGCTCGACCATGAACTGGGAGCGGAGCAGGTGCCTGCCTCGCTCTGACCGGGGCTCTATGGGGTGTGGTCGATCGGCCGGGAGGTCAGCGCTGGAGGATCATCGGGACCAGGACCCGCCGGGCCAGCGACCGGATCTCGTCCTCGGTCTCCAGGACCGGCGGACCGTCGGGCATCACGGCGATGGAGTGGAGGAAGCGGCCGGCCACGCTGCCGACCTCCCGGGAGAGCGTGTCGAACTCGTCCGCGTCCATCGGCCGGGTGTGGACGTCGGCGTTCCATGTGCTGCGGACGAACTCCGCGACGATCTCGGTGATGGCACCCAGGACGGAGTCGGACTGGCCGGCGAGCATCGCCATCGCCTCGACCTTGTCCACCTCGACCAGCCGCTGCAGCAGCTCGCTCCTACGGATGTCGAAGACGGTGCCGACCAGCAGATCCTCGACGTGCCTGACGGGGTCCCACTCGAGGGACTCGAACGGGGTGAAGCGGGCGTTGACCGACATCATCAGACGCTGGGCCTCATGGGCGTACATCGCGCGGAGGATCTGCTCGCGTGGACCGAGCCGGCGATACAGCGTCACCCGCGTCACCCCGGCGGATCTGGCGATGTCGTCGGTGCTCGCGCCCTTGATCCCGCGCTCCGCGAAGACCGAGGCAGCCGCCTCGATCAGGCGGATGTCCTCGGCATCAGGTGGCTGGGCGCCACCGCGACCACTGTTACGTGCCACACGGGCATGTTACTTCCCGTGGTCGCGGCGGCGCCCGGAACCTGGCCGGATCAGTTCTGGGGACGGTTCCGGCCGGCCTCGTCGACCGGGTATCCGCCCTGGTGCTGGCCCTGATTCAGATCCGCGCCGGGATCGACACCGGCGGGTTGCCCCGGCTGCGCCCCCTGCGGGCCCGCGATGGCGGCCGTGTCGTCGGGAGCGACGCCACCCTCGGAGGTGGGGACCATGTCGAAGACGCCGGGCTTGGGCTTCGGCTTGGGCTTCTCCGTGGCCGTGGCACTCGACCCACCTTCCGCGGCGGCCTCGGCGGCGGCCACGGACCGGGCGATCTCCGGGTCGGTGGTGGTGTCGAACCAGTCCTCGGGGGCCGACGGCAGTTCGGCGTCACCGTCGGTGGCGGCCGGCTCGTAGCGGAACACCCCGTCGTCGTCCTTCTTCGCCACGGACTTGACGAAGTTCTCGAGGGAGTCGCCGAACTGCGAGGGGATCATCCACATCGTGGCGGCCTCGCCCTTGGCCATCTCCGGAAGGTTCTGGACGTACTGGTAGGCCAGCATCTCCGGCGTGGGCTTGGAGGCCTTGACGGCCGCGTTGACGCGCGCGATGGCGGCGGCCTGGCCCTCGGCCACGAGATAGCGGGCTGCCCGCTCACCCTGGGCGCGGAGCATGCGCGACTGCCGGTCGGCCTCGGCGTTGAGGATCGAGGCCTGCTTGTTGCCCTCGGCGCTGAGGATCGAGGCCTGCTTGGCACCCTGTGCGGTCGTGATCGCGGCCTCGCGCTGACCCTCGGCGGTGAGGATGGTGGCGCGCTTCTCACGATCGGCCTTCATCTGCTTCTCCATCGACTCCTGGATCGACAGCGGCGGATCGATCGAGCGCAGCTCGACACGGGCCACTCGCAGGCCCCATCGGCCGGTCTCCGAGTCGAGGACCCCGCGCAGCTGCTTGTTGATCATGTCGCGGCTGGTGAGAGTCTGCTCGAGAGTCAGCCCGCCGACCACGTTACGGAGCGTGGTGGTGGCCAGCTGCTCGACGGCGACGATGTAGTTGTTGATCTCGTACACCGCGGACTTGGGGTCGGTGACCTGGAAGAAGACCACCGTGTCGATGCTCAGCGTCAGGTTGTCCTCGGTGATCATCGACTGCGGTGGGAAGGTGACGACCCGCTCACGCAGATCGACCTTCGCGCGGACCCGGTCGATGAACGGGATGATCAGGGTGAGCTGTCCGCTCACCGTGCGTTGGTAGCGGCCGAGCCGCTCGATGACCGCGGCCTCCGCCTGCGGGATGAGCTTCACTGAGCTCACCACCACGGAGGCGATCAAGACGACGATGACGGCGAGGAAGATCAAGCCACTCATGGTTTCCTTCGGTTGTGTCGTGCTGTCGGCAGTTCGTCGGGCTCTCTGTGTACGTCGGTTGGTTGCGTCGGTCTAGATGCCACGAACGATGATCGCGGTGGCGCCCTCGATCTCATGCACCAGGATCTTGTCCCCGGCCTCGAACGTCTCGCCCTCGATGAGCGATCGCGCTGTCCACGTGTCGCCGGCGATCTGGACGAGACCGCCGGCGGCACCCACGGCCTCGACGACGGTGCCGTCGCGGCCGGTGAGCGCTGCCGTGTTGGTGTCGTGCTCGGGGAGAGCGGACAGCAGACGGCGGCGGACGATGGGGCGTACCCCCGCGACGAGGATGATCGAGACGAGCGCGAACGCCAGCGCCTGTCCCCAGACCGGAGCGCCGAGATAGGCTGCGGCGGATCCGCCGAGCGCACCACCGGCGAGCATGATGAGGAACAACTCGCCGCCCGCCGCCTCACCGGCGGCGAGCAACACCGCCACTCCGAGCCAGGCAAGTCCTACATGCATGACCCGACCCTACCGATATCCGGCGGTCGGCAGGGGGACGTCTTCCCGCGGGCGGACTACCCTCTCATGACGTGTCGACTCTCAAGAAGTTCGCGTGGCTGTCCGTGGCCACGTCGATCGTCACCATCTCGCTGAAATTGGTGGCCTGGTGGGTGACCGGATCGGTCGGCCTGCTCGCCGACGCGGCGGAGTCGGTCGTCAACCTGGTGGCCGCCGTGGTCGCGCTCATCGCCATCACCGTCGCTGAGCGCCCGGCCGACGATGATCACCAGTTCGGCCACTCCAAGGCCGAGTACTTCTCCGCCGGGGTCGAGGGCGCGATGATCTTCGTTGCCGCGACCTTCATCCTCTACACGGGTGTCGAGCGACTCCTCAATCCCGTGCCGATCGGCTCTCTCGGGTTGGGCCTCGCGATCTCGGTCGTGGCCGCGGTGGTCAACGGCGTGGTGGGGACGCTGTTGGTCCGGGCCGGGATCAGGCACCGGTCGCCGACCCTGAGGGCCGACGGGAAGCACCTGTTGACGGACGTCGTCACCTCTGTCGGTGTGGTGGTCGGCGTGGCCCTGGTGTGGCTCACCGGCTGGGAGGTCCTCGACCCGATCGTGGCGATCGCCGTGGGGCTGAACATCCTGTTCATCGGCTACAGGCTGGTCCACGAATCAGGGATGGGACTGATGGACGCGACCCTTCCCGATGAGGACAACCAGGCGATCCAGGCGGTCCTGGACAGGCACCGGCAGCCGGGCCGGATCGACTTCCACGAGTTGCGGACCCGCGAGTCCGGCAAGTGGCGTTTCGTCGAGTTCCACGCGCTGGTCCCCGGCGACTGGAGTGTGGAGCGGGGCCACGATCTGGTGGAGAAGGTCGAGCAGGAGATCCACTCCGCACTCCCGCACTCGCACATCACGACCCACCTCGAGCCGATCGAGGACGAGCGCGCCTACAACGACGTGAGGCTGTAGTCATGGGCCACCCGATCATGTTCGACGACACTGATCCACTGCTCGCCCGGTTGCGTCGGATCTGCCTGGCGTTGCCGGACGCCGCGGAGAAGATCTCGCACGGGCGGCCGAACTGGTACACGACCAAGGTCTTCGCCTCCTACGGCGGCACGGTCAAGGGCGATCACGCCGATCCCCTGCTCGCTCGCGCCCTGCTGTTCCTCCCGGACCCGGAGGACCTGCCGGCTCTCGAGCAGGACGAGCGAATCGTGGTGCCCGCCTATGTGGGCGTCCGGGGATGGCGGGCGCTGCCACTGGACCGGCCCGGGCGGCAGGGAACGGGCAGCCCCGGTGCCGTGGACTGGGACGAGGTCGCCGAGTTGGTCGAGTCCTCCTACCGGCAACTCGCCGGGCCCCGCAGGGTCGCCCGCCTCGACGCCGAGCAGCGAGGGGTCGACCGGGGCGATCGCTAGGGTGGCCCCGGTGGCTGGGGTCCGGGTACCCGCGCACTCAGGCAGGGGGGCGGACTATCGCACGCTCCGCATCGAGGCGACGTCGTCGATGAGCACGGCGATGTGGAACATGCTGGTCAGCAGCGATCCGTAGACCGGCCAGGAGTCCCGGGGAAGCCGGCCGTCCTCGGCCATGGCGTGCGTCAACCCGACCAGCCGGTCGTGGATCGATTCCATCTGGGCGTCGGGATCGGCGATCGCGTGGCCGGCGTCGCGCGCGATCTCGGCCCACTCACTCCGGAACCGCTCGTCCCACGGCCCCTCCGAGTAGGTGGCGTCGTGCAGGGTCCTGATCAGGTGCCGCATGTGCGAGACCGCCTCGTCGACGCGGCCCAGGACCTCCTCGTAGTCGACTCCTTGGCCCGTCCCGGTCTGGTGGTCCTCCGGCGGCCGGTGCCCGTCGCCACCGCCGTTCTGACGTACGCGGTCCTGACGTGCGCGGACCAGACGTGCGCGGACCAGGCGGGGGTTCGAGCGTCGGCTCTCGCGGGCGAAGTGCACGGTCCCCCACGCGGTCTCGACCTCATCGGACACCGATTCGATCTCGCGACGCCACGCGTCGGCGGCGTCGGTCTCCCAGGAGGTGGAGAACTCGTCGGACATGTTCACGAGGATGTCGCCGATCCGGCGGTCGATGCGGTCCACGTGGCTCGACGCCTGTTGGTCGCGCATCGGAGGGATGATCAGCAGGTTGACCAGCACGCCGATCCCCACCCCGACGGCGACCTCGATGATGCGGTCGACCAGCAGGGGTTGTTGGTCGGAGAACCCGCTGGAGAGCACGAAGATCGCGGTGGTGGCGATCGCGACGCCCTCGTCCCGGATCCAGGTGATCCGGGCGCCGGCCAGACCCACGAAGATCGCCAGGGCGAAAGTCCACACGCTCACGCCCAGGTAGAACCCGATGAGGAAGGACAGTCCGACTCCGATCGCGGACGCCACCGTCGTCTGCACTCCGCGGGACAGCGACCGGTGGACCGTGGCGTGCACGGTGAGCAGGGCGGTCCACGGCGCCAGGAACGGCAGGGGAGAGTCCAGAACGTGGGCCGAGAGCCACCACGCGGCGGTGGCGGCGATCACGCTCTTGACGATCTGCAGCAGGTCTGTCCTGACGTCGGGCCGTCCCGCGAGTTCTCGGAGTCGTCGCATGCGCACCATTGTCGTGGGTGGTGCGGTGCAACGACAATCCCGACCGCGACCCGTCGGTGGTGAGAGGTCCGGTGGTCATCTGCACTCCGGACGGCTGGTGACGTGAACGGCGACCGGGGTGAACAGCGTCCGGGGCGCCGGGTTGCCCTAGTGTCGGACTCGACAAAGGCAGCCGTGTTGTCTAGTGCCCTCGGAAGGACCCATGGACCCCCTCAGTGCAGCCACTGCCCCGACTCTCCCGGCGGTGACGGTCGATCTCGGCATCGACACCAGGCTCACCCTGCTGGCCGCCGGCCTGATCTTCCTGCTGGCCCTGGGGTTGGGCGTGTGGAAGTACCGGCAGATGGCCACGAACGCCAGCCACCTCGCGCACCCCTACGTGGACATCGCGCACCGCGCAGCGTTGCTCTACTCCTTCGCGACCCTGCTCATCGCCGCGTTCGTCGAGCTGAGCAGCTGGCCCACGTGGGTCAACCTCACGGCGGCGGGGGTCCTCGTGTTCTTCTTCGTGGTGGCGATCGCCAGCTACATCGTCCACGGTGCACGGCAGGACACGACCAACCAGTTCGAGCACCCCTCGTCGATGCTGCACCTCGGCATGGTGGCACTGATCGTGGGGGAGATGGGCGGGTTCGCGGTACTGCTGGCGGGGTTCGTCGACGGGCAGTTCCTGAGCTGACGTGCGTTCCGGGCGGGCGCGGTTAGTCTGGCCCCATGCCGCTGCGCCCCCGCTCCGATGCCGCCTCGCCGAGGAAGAAGTCGCCCGACGGCATGGATCTGGGTACCCGGGCCCTGGTACTCGGGGCGGGCTCCCTGGCACTGTCCTGGGTCCCTCTGCTCAACATCATCGCGTTCCTCGCCGCGATGATGGCGGTGGCCTTCGGGCTGCTGGCCCGCTGGCCGACCGGGTGGCTCACCCGCGAGGAGCCGAACACCCGCCGGGCGTTGTGGGGAGTCGTGCTGGGCGGCCTCGCCATCGTGGTGTTCGTGGTGACCGCGGTGCGCTACTCGGCGCTGTAGTTCCGGTCGGCCAGCATTGGCGAAGAACCGACCGACGATGACCCGACCGACGACCTCCCGCCCTCAGTGCGAGTTGGACACCACCCAGCCGATGCCCGTGCGCATCCGACGTGCGAACGTCCCCGGGTGGGTCGCGCACGCCGCGTGACCGGCGCTGATCGGGAACACCGCGCTGTGCGGCAGCAGGTCCGCCATCTCGTCCTGGATCCACCGGGGGAAGGCGATGTCGCGCATGGTCTTGACGATCGCGACGGGCAGGTCCAACTCGTGTAGCCATGACGTGGAGTTGAACCGGGCCACCTCCCCGATCACGGTCCGGTGCGTGGCGAACGACACCGAGGACAACTCCCGAAGCGCCCAGGTGTGGGCACTGAGCACCTCGTCGTCGATCTCCCGGGCGACCTCGACGGGCACCGCGTTGAGCAGTGGACTCGACCGCAGGAACCCGCCGAGGGTGATCTTCTCCAGGGCGTTGCGCTCGGCGCCGGTGCCCGTCGCGGCCAGCACCAGTCCGCCGAGCCGGGAGGGGTCCCGCCGGGCCGCGAGTTGGGCGACGATTCCTCCCATCGAGTAGCCGCCGACGACCGGCTTGTCCAGTTCCAGGTGGTCGGCCACCCGCAGTACGTCCTCGCTCAGGGCCGTGAAGTCGAACGGGCCACCGTGGCCCATTCCGTGGCGGCGCTGGTCAAAGGCGATGAGCCGGTACTCGCCCTGCAGGCGCTGGAAGGTCTGATACCAGTTGAGCATCCCGGTGGCGGCCATGCCGTGGAGCAGGACGACCGGGGTGAGGTGCTCCTCGCCGGTGTCGTAGAGCCTGGTCGTGACGTCGTCGGTGAGGGTGACGATCCTCCCGGCCGGAAGCTGTGCCATGTCCGGCGCCATCCGGGGCAGCCGCGCCGCCGACCTCGGTAGCGAACCCAGCGAATTCCTGGTCATGTGTGTGTCCTCCTCGGATACCTGACCTCGATTGTTCGCCACTTCGCCGCCGGTTGCACGGCCAGCAGTGCGGTCAGTCCGCCGATACCAGTCCCCGATCCACCAGGAAATCCCTCGCGACCAGCGCCGGATCGTCGCCGTCGACGTCGACTCGCATGTTGAGTTCCACCATCACCTCGTTGTCCAGGACCTCGACGAGTGGCGCCAGGACCTCCTCGATCTCCGGGTGGGCGTCCAGGAATTCGCCCCGCACGACAGTGGCGAGGTTGTAGACGGGGAAGAAGCGCTGGTCGTCCTCCAGGACCACCAGGTCGAGGCCCTTGACCCGGCCGTCTGTGGTGTAGACCTCCCCGAAGCGGCACTCCCGGCCGGTGGCGGTGGCCTGGTAGATGATCCCGGGCTGCATGATCGGCACCGGGACGGTGTCCGCATCGAAACCGTAGGCCTCGGCCAGCCCCGGCCAGCCGTCGCGGCGCACGGAGAACTCGGTCTCCATGCAGGTCACCGCGGATGCTGGATCGGTCTGGACGAGCCGGGCGTAGTCGGAGAACGTGCGGATCCCGGTCTCCTCCGCGGTGGCCCGGTTCATGGCGAACGAGTAGGTGTTGTCGACGGTGGTCGGTGGTAGCCACCGGATGTCGTGGGCCTCGAGGTCGGCGTCCCGGACGGCCACCCATTGCGCCTCGGGGTCCCGGACTGGTTCGGAGTTGCCGAGGTAGCTCATCCAGGCGGTGCCCGTGTACTCCATCCCGATGTCGACCTGACCGGTGATCAGGGCCTGCCGGAAACTGTTGGACCCGGCCAGGGAGGACATGTCGGAGACCTCCATCCCGGCGGCGGCCAGGAGGAACTCGACCAGGTAACTGCTGATCACGCCCTCGGTGAAGTCCTTGCCGCCGACCGTCACGCGGACGCCCTCCAGAGCCGGGACGGTGCCGTCCGGGCCGGGTCCCACGGGCAGCGGCACGGATCCGCCGTCGCTCAGCCCGCAGCCGGTCGCCACCAGCACGGTGGCCAGACACGAGGTCAGGAGTCGCTTCATCACCGTCATCGCAGTCCCCTCGGGTTGAACAGGACCTCGCCCACACCGCCGAGCCAGTCGACCAGCAGCGCCAGGCACACCGCCAGCACCGAACCCACCACCAGGGTGGTGGTGTCCTGGAGTCGGTATCCGGTGTCGATGAAGATCCCCAGGCCGCCCGCGTCCACCAGGAAGCTCAGGGTGGCCGTGCCCACCGCCAACACCAGCGTCGTGCGCAGCCCGGCCAGGATGAACGGCACCGCGAGCGGCAACTCCACCGTGCGCAGGACCCGGCTCGTCGTCATGCCCTGACCCCGCGCCGCGTCGATCAGCGCGGGGTCGACGTTCCGGATCCCCACGATCGTGTTGCGCAGCACCGGGAGCAGCGAGTACACGGCCACGGGCAGTACGCCGATCCAGAAGCCGGTCCGGTTGGTGGCCAGGAACAACAGGACGATGAGCCCGATCGCCGGCGCCGCCTGGCCGATGTTGGCGATCCCGATGGCGACGGGCGCGAGGAAACCCATCCGGCGGCGGGTGAGCAGGATCCCCAGCGGAACTCCCACCGCGACCACGATCGCGGCCACGGTGAAGGTGATCTGGACGTGTTCGACGGTCCGCAGGGTGATGGACGAGGCGTTGAGCGAGGCCCTCTGGGTCTCGTCGAGTTCGGTTCCGAAGGCCCACCACAGCACGCCCACCGCGGCCAGCGTGATGAGCACCGGCTGCACCACCAGCCGGGCCGAGTCCGCGCGGGAGGCTGCACGGGACGCGGTCGCCGCGGCGCTCACGAGGGCGCCCCGGGGTCCGCGGCACCGGGCTCGTTGTGGTGGTGATGGATGCGCCGGAGCTCGCCCACCAGGTCGTCGATCCCGATCGTGCCCCGGTACGCCCCGGACCGGTCCACCACCACGGTGGTGGCGCTGGCGGTGGAGAGCAGCCCGTCGAGCGCCTCCTGGAGCGTGGAGTCGACCGTGACGGTGCCGGCCACCGGCTGACCGCCCGAGCGCAGGTCGGGCATCCGGGCCACCAGGTCCCCGCGCACCCAGCGCAGCGGCCGTCCGGAGTCGTCGAGCACCACGGCCCACTCGTCGTCGGTCCCGCGCACGCGGGAGGCGAAATCGGCCGGGTCCTCGGATTCCCTCGCCGTCGTCGCCCGCCCCAGGTCCACGTCCCCCACGCGCCGGAGGGTCAGAGTCTTCAACGCGGCGTCGTCGCCGATGAAGCCGGCCACGGTCTCGTCGGCCGGGTTGGCCAGGATCGCCTCGGGGGAGTCGAACTGCAGCACCGATGACCCGGGTCCCAGGACGGCGATCCGGTCGCCGAGCCTGACCGCCTCGTTGAAGTCGTGGGTGACAAAGACGATGGTCTTGTGCAACTCGTCCTGCAGGCGGATCAGTTCGTCCTGCAGCGAGGCGCGGGTGATGGGGTCCACGGCGCCGAACGGCTCGTCCATGAGCAGCACCGGCGGGTCGGCGGCCAGGGCCCGCGCCACCCCGACCCGCTGCTGCTGGCCGCCGGAGAGCTGGGCGGGGTAGCGGTCGCGGTAGTCGCCGGGGTCCAGGCCCACCAACTCCAGCATCTGGTCCACGCGTTCTGAGATGCGCGATCTCTTCCACTTGAGCAGCCGGGGCACGGTCCCGACGTTCTGGGCGACCGTCATGTGTGGGAACAGGCCGGAGGCCTGGATGGCGTAGCCGATGTGCCGGCGCAGGGTGTCGGCATCGAGGGTGCGGTTGTCCTGGCCGTCGATCGTGATGGTGCCGGAGGTGGGTTCGATCAGCCGGTTGATCATCCGCATGGTGGTGGTCTTGCCGCAGCCGGAGGGTCCCACGAAGACGGTGGTCCGGCCGGCGGGCAGCTCCAGCGAGACGTGGTCGACGGCCGGTCGTTCCTGGCCGGGGTAGATCTTGGTGACGTCGTCCAGGGTGATGGGCACCCCGGACACGGCCTCGTCGGCGTCGTGCGCGGTGGGTGTGGTCACTGGTTCCCCCTGATGGTCAGGCGTCCGAGCAGGACGAGGAGTGCGTCGAGGACGAGCGCGAGGACGACGATGAGGACGGTCGCCGTGAGCGCCATCGGGAGGGCGGTGGGCGTTCCCACCCGGGAGAGTCCGGCGAAGATCAGGTTCCCCAGCCCCGGGCCCTTGGCGTAGGCGGCGATGGCGAGGATGCCCATGGACATCTGTGTGGAGATCCGGATCCCGGCGAGGATCGACGGCCACGCCAGTGGGATCTCGACCCGGCCCAACACCCCGATCCGGCTCATCCCGACACCTCGCGCGGCGTCGACCGTGGCGGCGGGGACGGCGTCGAGTCCGACGATGGTGTTGCGCAGGATCGGCAGCACGGCGTAGATGACCAGCGCGGTCATGGTGGGCAGCACGCCCAGCCCCAGGATCGGGATCAGCAACCCCAGGAGTGCGAACGAGGGCACCGTCAGCGCCGTGGCCGCCACCCCGGTGGCCACTGCGGATCCGGCCCTGCTGCGGTACACCGCCACGCCGACCGCCACCGAGAGCAGCGTGGCCAGCAGGACCGCCTGCACGGTCGCGCTGACGTGCTGCCAGGAGTCCGTGGCGAGCTGGAGCCGGCGGGTGGAGATGAAGTCCACGAGGTCGGTCATCACATCTCGGCTCCGTCCGTGTGGTTGGGTCCGCTCACGCTATCCGGATGGGCACGTGTAGAGGGGTGGGAACGAGGATGTCGCGGTGCGATCCGGTGTGCCGACGGCGACCGTGATGCACCATGGGGCCATGACTGCGAGGCCCGACCGCCCCCTGGACCACGACCTGATCGAGCGCCTCGACGAGCTGCTCGCCGCCACCGGCCGGATCGCCCGTCGGCACTTCCACGGCGAGCTCGAGGCGTTGGTCGCCGGCGACAAGGGCGGTGAGCGGGGGTACGACCCGGTCACCGAGGCCGACCGCGACATCGAGGCGCTGCTGCGGGCCGGGATCTCGTCCATGGCGCCGGGGGACCGGGTGGTGGGGGAGGAGAACGGCGAGTCCGGCCCCGCGGACGCCTCCCGTACCTGGTACCTCGACCCGATCGACGGCACCAAGGCCTTCCTCACGGGGATGGCGGGGTGGGGCACGCTCGTCGGCGTGGTGGAGGACGGCCGCGCGGTGGCCGGGTGGATGGACCAACCGGTTCTGGGGGAAACCTTCTCCGCGGTCCACGGCCGTGCCACCGTGCGTCGCCGATCGGACGGACCGGAGGCGTTCGATCTCCACGTGTCGGGGTGTGACGAGCTGTCCGAGGCGATCATGTACACCACCCACCCGTCGATGTTCGGGGACGACGGCGAGGCGCGCAGCTGCTACGACGCCCTCGGCCGTCGGGTCCGCCTGCAGCGCTTCGGCGGTGACTGCTACGCCTATTGCATGCTCGCCGCGGGCCGGGTCGACCTGGTGGTCGAGTCCGACCTGAACTCCTACGACATCGTGGCGCTCATCCCGATCATCGAAGCCGCGGGCGGCGTGATCACCGGTCCGGACGGTCGGCAGCCGCTGGACGGCGGCACGGTGGTGGCCGCCGCGACACCGGCGCTGGCGGAGCAGGCATGGGCGGTGCTCGGCGTGGACCGTCGGTGACGGACCCCCTCTTCGGGATCGACCGCCCGCCGGCGATCCTGGCTCCCGGCGCGGTGCACGTGCCGGGGTGGATGGACCGCGCGCAGCAGGAGTATCTGCTGCGGGCCTGCGTGGACTGGGCCGCAGTGTGGGACCCCCGTTCGATAGTGCTGCCCGGCGGGGGGAGGATGTCGGTACGGACGCTCAGCCTGGGGCGGCTCTGGACGCCGTACCGGTACGACGACGACGAGGTGGTCCCGCCGCTCCCCGACTGGCTGGTCCGGGCGGCGCGGTCCGGGCTCGAGGCGGCGGTGGCGGTGGACCCGTCGCTGCGCGAACCGGCGTACACCCCCGATGCGGCACTCGTGAACCTCTACGGTCGTGGCGCCACGATGGGGATGCACCAGGACCGTGACGAGGCCAGCTCGGCACCGGTGGTCTCGCTGAGCCTCGGCGACGCCTGCACCTTCCGCTTCGGTACCCCACAGCACCGCGGCCGCCCGTACACCGACGTGCGGCTGGAGTCCGGCGACCTCGTGGTGTTCGGCGGCCCGTCGAGACTGGCGTTCCACGGAGTGCCCAAGGTGGTCGACGGCACCGCTCCGGCGTGGTGCCGCGAGGTGCTCGGCGCCGAACCGGGGCGGGTCAACATCACGTTGCGCGTGACCCGCCCGCCTACGCTGGGCCAATGAACTCAGGGCGCATGAACGCACGGCACACCCCGTCGTCCGGCCGGAACCGGACCCTTCTCATGGTGGCGCTGGTGGCCGTTCTCGCGGTGGCCGCGGCGGTCCTGACGGTGGTCGTCTCCTCGGCGACCTACAGTCCTGGTGCCCGCACGCTGTCACCCAAGACCCAGGTGGCGGCCGGTTCTGATCACGACGATCCCTACTCCGGCCTCGTCATCCGCGTCCCCGAGGGCTGGGGGGCCGAATCGGGCGAGTTGGTCTTCGGCACCACCGCCCTGACCCCGGTCGGGGGCGGCGAGGCCGGGGGCGGGGAGGCCGGCCGATCGGAGGGGGTCGTGCTGGCGGGCGCGCTCACCGAGGACCTGTTCGACCCGGGCAATCCGGATAATCGACAGGCGGCGATCACGCTGGCCAGCGGAATGGGACAGTTCCTACTCCCCGTTCCGGGGCAGCCGGTCGAGGAGCGGGCGGAGGAGATCACCACCCGCGTCGGCGACGGCTGGTCCGTGTCGTTCCGCGTGCTCCCCGCCGTCCAGCAGGACCTCATCGGTCCGGAGGGTGCACTGGTGTACTCCGCGGTCGTCGGGGAGGGTGGGCAGCGCTACTGGCTCACGTATATCGGCCTCCCGGGTGACGGCACCGTGTCCTCGCCCCACGCGGAGTGGGCGGACGAGATCGTCGAGCGCCTGCGGCCAATCCCGGAGGGGTACTACGCACCACTCGGGCAGCCGGGCGCGCCCGCCTGATCCCGGCTCAGGGCCGCATCCGCCGGAAGCTCACCACGTGTCGGGTTCCGGCCAGGTCCTCGCGGGGTGCACACACGCTCTCGACCTGCCGGCGGGCCTGCTCGCGCACCGGGGTCCCGGGGTCAAGGACGGAGAGGTACTCCTTGTGCTCGGCCAGCGCCTCGACGGCCGGCTCGACGAAGCCCTCGACGTCCACGTAGTGGGTGGGCTCCGGCGAGCTCTCGAACCACATCTTCGGACGGCCCTCGGCCGCGTCCACGCCGACGGCGGCCACCAGGTCGTCGTAGGCTGCGCCCACCGCGACACCGAACTCCATGTGATCGCTCTGGTTTGGGGCGCCGGGTGCCCACTCGGGTCCGGAGTACAGAGAGATCACGATGTCCGGGCGGTGGCGGCGGATCGAATCGGCCACGGCGTCACGGAGCGACGCGTCGTTGACGATCCTGCTGTCGGGGAAGCCGAGGAACTCCACCTCGTCGACCCCGACGATGGCCGAGGACCGGCGCTGCTCCTCCTCACGGACGGGCCCGGCGATGGAGGGCGGCATCCCCTCGATGCCCGCCTCGCCGCTCGAGGCCAGGACGTACACCACGTGCCGGCCCTCCGTGGTCCAGCGGGCCACCGCCGCGGACATGCCGTATTCGGGATCGTCGGGATGCGCTACCAGCACCAGGCAGCGGGTCCAGTCGGTGGGGAACGGCTCGGGTGGGGTCATGGGGAGAGTATTGCTGATCCGGGAAGCAGATTCTGTAGCGTCCGAACACATGGCCTTCACCGAGTGGTTGCTCTCCGCGCACGAGCGGGGCAACCCCGACACCCGTCTGGATTCCCGCCATCCCGGAGATAGGGCCTGGTCGGAGGGCAACGAGGTGCGCCCCCTGGTACACGGGTCCACGTACTTCTCCGAGCTCCACGAGAAGATCGAGGCCACCGGGGAGGGTGACCTGATCCTGTTCACCGACTGGCGGGGTGACGCCGACGAGCAGCTGACCGGTGAACCCGGCAGCGAGGTCTCGGTGGTACTGCGGCGGGCGGTCGACCGCGGGGTGGCCGTGCACGGACTCGTGTGGCGGTCGCACTCGGGGATGGACGAGTTCTCGCACGAGGAGAACAGGGAGCTCGGACGGAAGGTCGATGACCGGGGCGGCAACGTCCTGTTGGACATGCGCGTGCCGCCGCGCGGGTCGCACCACCAGAAGTTGGTGGTGATCCGCCATGCGGGGGCTCCGGAGCGGGACGTGGCCTACGTGGGCGGGATCGACCTGTCCCACTCGCGCAGGGACGACGCCCGTCACCTCGGCGACCCGCAGGCCCAGGCGATGTCCGACGTGTACGGGCCGACGCCGCCCTGGCACGACGTCCAGTGTGCGATCTCGGGCCCGGCCGTCTACGACGCCGAGACGGCATTCCGAGAGCGGTGGGAGGACCCCACGCCGCTGACGTACTCCCCCCGCAGACATCGTGCGGACCGCGACCACGTGGACGTGCACGCCGAATCGCTGCCCGAGCAGGCTCCGCCGCCGCCAGCGGTGCCGGGGGGTACTCATGTCGTGCAACTGCTCCGCACCTACGCGGGCCGAGGTGTGCGGGAGGCCTACCCGTTCGCCCGTCGGGGAGAGCGCAGCATCGCCCGCGGGTACGCGAAGGCGTTCGAGCGGGCGCGTCACCTGATCTACGTCGAGGACCAGTACCTGTGGTCGCGCGCCATCGCCGACTCCTTCGTGGAGTGCCTCCAGCGGGACGAGGGGTTGCACATGATCGTCGTGATGCCCCGGTGGACGGACAGTGACAACCTGCTCTCGCGGATCCCTCAGCTCCTGGGACGGCAGCGCGCGATGGGCAGGCTCGCGGCGGCGGCCCCCGGCCGGGTGGCCTTCTACGCTCCGGAGAACCTGCAGGGCACCCCGGTCTACGTGCACGCCAAGGTGTGCGTGGTCGACGACACCTGGTGCACGGTCGGGTCCGACAATTTCAGCCGCCGCTCGTGGACCCACGATTCGGAGCTCTCGGCCGTGGTCGTGGACACGGCGGCGCCCGACCACAGTCCGTTCGCCCGCAGGTTGCGTCTCGTCCTGGCCTCCGAACACCTGGATCGGTCCGTGGACGGTCCGACGTTCCCGGGTGACGTGTCGGAGATCGCCGATCGTGCCAGCGCGCTCCCCGACGACGACGAGATCGCGCGTGTGATGGCCGACTGCCTGGACGCGGAGGGGACGTTCCGAGCGTTCGCAGACTCCGCCGCCGCGCTCGAGGAGTGGCACCTCGGCGGGCGCCGGGGGGAGCGGCCCCCGGGTCGCCTGCGGCCCCTCGACCCACCGCGCCTCAATCCGGTGACCATGGCGTTGGCCTTTCCCGTCTATCGCTGGTTGCACGACCCGGACAGTCGGCCCTGGCGCCTGCGTCTGCGCGGACGGTACTGACCGCGGCACGGTGTGAGCCAGTTCGGTGTGGCTCAGTTCGGTGTGGGACAGGTCGGTGACTCCGCTCTGAGCGCGGGGTCGGGTTGACTAGGCTGATCGGCGCATGCCGCGTACATCGACCACCGGAGGCCCTGGTGACCCTGCTCTTCCCCGACTACCGCCCCTCCTGGGAGACCGACGACCACCGGTTGCTGCGCGAGCACGCCCGCGCGTTCTTCGCCAAGGAGATGACGCCCAATCAGGAGAAGTGGGCCAGGCAGAAGTTCGTGGACCGGGAGACCTGGCTGCGCACCGGCGGGGCCGGGCTGATCTGCCTGGACGTGCCCGAGGAGTTCGGCGGGCAGGGCGGCGACCCGGGCATGGAGTACCTGGTGACCGAGGAGCTCGTCTACTCGGGTGACACCGCGTTCGGGATGGGTGTCGGCTCGACAATCACCCCGCACTACGTGGCCAACTACGCCACCGACGAGCAGAAGCAGGCCTGGCTGCCGAAGATCTGTTCGGGCGAATGGATCTCGGCGATCGCCATGACCGAGCCCGGCGCGGGCTCCGACCTGCAGGGCGTGCGCACCACCGCGCGCAGGGAGGGAGAGGGCCCGGACGCCGTGTACGTCATCAACGGCTCCAAGACCTTCATCTCCAACGGTGGATCCGCCGACTTCGTGGTGGTGGCGGCCAAGACCGACCTGGACGCCGGTCACAGGGGAATGGCGCTGTTCGCCGTCGAGGCGGACACTCCCGGCTTCGAGCGCGGTCGCGTCCTGGAGAAGATGGGCCGCCACGGTGCCGACACCGCCGAGCTGTTCTTCAACGACATGCGCGTACCCGCGGCCAACCTCCTCGGCGGTGAGGAGGGGCAGGGTTTCTACCAGCTCATGAACCAGTTGCCGCGCGAGCGTCTGGCGATCGCGGTGGACGCCCTGGCGATGGCCGAGGCCGCCGTCGTGGAGACCCTCGCCTACGTCCGCGAGCGGCAGGCCTTCGGCAAGCCGATTCTGGAATTCCAGAACACCCGCTTCGAGTTGGCGACGTGCAAGACCTCCGTCATGGCCACCCGCACCTTCATCGATCACTGCATCCAGCAGGAGATCGCCGGCGAACTCGATGCCGTCACCGCCTCGATGGCCAAACTGCAGGCCACCGACATGCTCGACGACGTGGTGGACCGATGCCTGCAGTTGTTCGGCGGCTACGGCTACATGATGGAGTACCCCATCGCCCAGAAGTTCGCCGCCGCCCGCGTCATGCGGATCTACGGCGGCACCAACGAGATCATGAAGGAGGTCATCGGCCGGGCGCTGTGACCCACCGCGCCCGGACCCCGAGCGGCTACTATCGACAGCTGTCGATACATTCTGCCGAGGAGTCACCGTGACCGATCGTCCCTCCGTCCTCTACGTCTGCGTCCACAACGCGGGCCGCTCGCAGATGGCCGCGGCCTACACCTCCCACCTGTCCGGTGGCGCGGTGGAGGTCCGCTCGGCCGGCTCGGCACCCGCGGACTCGATCAACCCCGCTGTCGCCGCCGCGATGGCGGAGGACGGCATCGACATCTCGGCTGCCACGCCGAAGGTGCTCACCACCGAGGCGGTGCAGTCCAGCGACGTGTGCATCACCATGGGCTGCGGTGACGTCTGCCCGGTCTTCCCGGGCAAGCGCTATCTGGACTGGAGCCTCGACGACCCCGCCGGGCAGGGCGTCGAGGCCGTCCGGCCCATCCGCGACGAGATCAGGCGCCGCGTAGAGGGTCTGCTCGCCGAACTCGGGGTGCAGCCGGTCTAGCGTCCGCGCAGGAGTTCGGTGAGCTGGCGGACGGTGGGCACCTTCCCGCCCAGAACGAGTTCGTCGTCGACCACCAGTCCGGGGGTCTTCATGAGCCCGTAGCCCGCGATCTCGCCGATGTCGGAGACCTCGATGATCTCGGCGTCCTCACCGAGTGCGGCCAGGGCCTCCCGCGTGCGGGTGACGAGGGTGTGGCAGTTGCGGCAACCGGGCCCGAGCACCTTGACGATCATTGTTCCTCCTGCGTGTGGGGGTCAGGCGATGAGGTTGAACAGTAGGCCTATGGCGAGGATGCCGACGGCCACGGCGGCGAAGAACAGCGCGAGCAGGGGCGGCTTCATGACCCGCCTGAGCATGATCGCCTGGGGGATGGACAGCGCGATCGAACTCATGATGAACGCCATGACGGTGCCCAGGCTCATGCCCTTGGTCCACAGTGCCTCGGCGATCGGCACGACCCCCGCGCCGTTGACGTAGAGCGGCACCCCGGCGAGGGTGGCCACGACCACGGCCAGCGGGTTGTCCGGGCCCGCCCAGCGTAGGAAGAAGTCCGCTGGTACCCAGCCGTGGATCGCGGCGCCGATCCCGACGCCCACCACCACCCAGATCCAGACGCCCCGGACGATGTCTCGGGATTCACCGAGGGCGGCGTCCACCCGCTCGCGGAGGGTGGGCACATGGCCGTCCGCGCGGAGTGCGGCCACGCGGGTGGTGAAGACCACGTCGTCGACCCACTTCTCCAGCCGGAACCGGGACAGGGCCCAGCCCGCGATGAACGCGATGGCGGCACCGGCGCCGACGTAGGCGGCGGCGATGTGCCAGCCGAACATCTCGCCGATCATGATGGCCGCGATCTCGCTGATGAGCGGGGAGGCGATGAGGAAGGTCAGGGTGACCGAGAGCGGGATGCCGGCGGCGACGAAGCCGATGAACAGCGGGATCGAGCTGCAGGAACAGAACGGGGTCACGACGCCCAGCACGATCGCCAGGGTGAGGCCGATGAGTAGCCCCCGGCCCTCGAGCCAGTCGCGGGCGCGGTTGAGGTCCAGGCTGGCCCGGAGCATGCCCACCAGGAACATCAGGCCGAGGAGCAGGAGGAAGATCTTGACGGTGTCGTAGAGGAAGAAGTGCACTGCCCCGACCGCCCGGTCGGCGAGGTCGAGACCGAGCCAGTCGACGGTCGCGTCCCAGAACCACTCGTTGGCCACCCACAGGGCGATCCAGGCCACCGCGGCCGCGGCGAGTGAGGCCACCAGTCGACGATGCTCTCGGACACCGGTGTCGGTGTCCGTGCCGGACGGGCCGGACGGGCCGGTCGCGGAGGCGGGCAACGGGCTCATGCCTCCACTGTAGAATTGATATCGATAAGTGTCTATAAGAACTGTTCAGAGGGTGCCGGACGGGGGTTGTGCGGTGGTAGAGGCCGAGGCGACAGACGCTGTGGTGAAGAACGTGGTGGTGAAGGACGTGGTGGTGATCGGCGGCGGGCAGGCCGGACTGGCCGCCGGCTTCTACCTCGCCCGGGCCGGCGCGGACTTCGAGATTCTCGACGGATCGGAGGGGCCGGGGGGTGCGTGGCCGCACACCTGGCCCTCGTTGCGTCTGTTCTCGCCCGCCGACTACTCGTCGCTCCCGGGCCGCCGGATGCACCGGACCGACGGCGGCAACCCCGACGCGGCCCACGTGGTGGAGTACCTGCGCGGCTACGAGGAGTACTACGGGCTGCCCGTCCGGCGTGGGATCGGGGTGACGAGAGTGGAACGCGGGGACCCGGAGGGTTTTGTCGTGCACGCCGCGGACGGCCGTCGCTGGCGTGCACGCGTGGTGATCAGTGCCACCGGCACGTGGTCGAGGCCGTTCGTGCCGACCTACCCGGGCGTCGGGGGTTTCCGGGGCGCACAGATCCACAGCGCCGGCTACCGGGGGCCGGAGGCGTTCCGCGGCCGGCGCGTCGTGGTGGTGGGAGGTGCCAACTCGGGAGCGCAGATCGCCGCCGACCTCGCCGCGGTGCTCGACCCCGGCCGCGGCGAGCTGATCTGGTGCACCACCGGCCCCCCGCGCTATCTGCCCGACGACGTCGACGGGCGCGAGCTGTTCCGGGTGGCCAGCGCCTCGGTGCGTGCACCGGCCGGGGAGAACGGGGGCGGCCGCGGCGTCGCCGCGCTCGGCGACATCGTCGTCGTCCCCCCTGTCCGTGCTGCCCGCGACGCGGGCCTGCTGGTGGCCACCCCGATGTTCGACAGGTTCCACCCGGACGGTGTCGAATGGGACGACGGCCGACGCGAACCGGTCGACGCGGTGATCTGGTGCACCGGGTTCCGTCCGGCTCTCGGGCACCTCCGCGGCCTGGGGCTACCGCGGGTCAACGGCAGGGTGGTCGCCGACGGCCCCGCCGTACCGGGCGTGCCCGGGTTGTTCCTGCTCGGCTACGGCGACTGGTGCGGTGCGGCCTCGGCGACCCTCATCGGGGTGGGGCAGTGGGCGAAGGCGGCCGTGGCCGCAGCGCTCGGCCGGTGATCACGCCTTGAGGCGCTCGACGATCTCGACGAACTCCTCCGCGTAACCCAGGTGGGTCCGCAGGCGGTCGAGCCGCTCGGTGGCCTCGGCCTCGATCTCGGCGATCAGGGTGGCCGATCCCGCCGGGTCCTCGGCGCGGCCGTCCAGGGCCCGGCAGAAGTCCCGCATCCGCTCCAGGCTGAACCCCAGGGGCTTCATCCGGCGGATCAGCAGGATCCGCTCGACGTCTCCCGGCGTGTAGAGGCGGAAACCGCCGGGGGAGTGCGCGGACGGGCTGACCAGACCGAGCTCGTCGTAGTGTCGCAGGCTCCGGATCGACAGGGCGGTGCGCTCGGCGACCTCCCCGATCTTCATGGTCTGCTCGCCGCGAATTGGCCCGCTCACAACTCTCCCATTACGGTAGCTTTCTACTCTCGCGCCGTGTGAGAGTCCCGACCTCGACTGTAGGTGATCCGTGAGCACCGAGTTCCCCACCGGCGTGCTGCCCTCGTTCCGCGCCGCGTTCTCCTCCCCGGCCCGGCTCCGGACGGAGGTCCTCGCCGGCCTCGTGGTGGCGCTGGCACTCATCCCGGAGGCGATCTCGTTCTCCATCCTCGCGGGCGTCGACCCCCGCGTGGGTCTGTTCGCCTCCTTCACCATGGCGGTCACGATCGCCTTCACAGGTGGCCGCCCGGCGATGATCTCCGCGGCCACGGGGGCGATCGCCCTCGTGGTGGCGCCGGTGGTGCTCGAGCACGGACTGGACTACCTCATCGCCACGGTCCTGCTGGCCGGGGTCCTACAGATCCTGTTGAGCGTGTTCGGGGTCGCAAAATTGATGCGGTTCATCCCCCGGTCGGTCATGGTCGGATTCGTCAACGCGCTCGCGATCCTCATCTTCATGGCCCAGATCCCGCACCTGGTGGGGGTCCCGTGGCTGGTGTACCCGCTGGTGGCCGTAGGTCTTGCCGTCATGGTGTTCTTCCCCAGGCTCACCACGGTGATCCCCGCGCCGCTGATCGCGATCGTGGCCCTGACGGCGGTGGTCGTCTGGGTGGGGTGGTCCGTCCCCAACGTGCGTGACCAGGGGGAACTGCCCGGATCGCTCCCGACCTTCCTGATCCCCGACGTGCCGTGGACCCTGGAGACCCTGCAGATCATCGCCCCCTATGCGCTGGCGATGGCGCTCGTGGGGCTCATGGAGTCCCTGATGACGGCGAAGCTGGTCGACGACATCACCGAGACCCACTCCGACAAGACGCGTGAGGGCTGGGGTCAGGGCGTCGCCAACCTCGTCACCGGTTTCTTCGGCGGGATGGGCGGCTGCGCGATGATCGGCCAGACGATGATCAACGTCAAGGCCTCGGGCGCCCGGACGCGGCTGTCCACCCTGCTCGCCGGCGTGTTCCTGCTGATCCTCGTCGTCGTCCTGGGCGACATCGTCGGACTCATCCCGATGGCCGCGCTGGTCGCGGTGATGATCATGGTCTCGGTGGGGACCATGGACTGGCACTCGATCCATCCCCGCACCCTGCGTCTGATGCCGCTGTCCGAGACCCTCGTCATGGTCGTCACCGTGGTGGCCACCGTATGGACGCACAATCTCGCGATCGGCGTGATCCTCGGTGTGGTCACCGCGATGATCATGTTCGCGCGCCGGGTCGCACACATGACCACCATCGAGAAGGTCGCCGAGCTGGACACGGACCACGACGGTGCGGTCGACACCCGCACGTACCGGGTCACCGGGGAGCTGTTCTGGGCGTCGAGCAACGATCTCGTGTACCAGTTCGACTACTCCGGCGACCCCGAGCACGTGGTGCTCGACCTCACCGACGCCGACATCTGGGACGCCTCGACCGTCGCCACGCTGGACGCCGTGCAGCACAAGTACGCCGCCAAGGGCAAGACGCTCTCGGTGATCGGACTCGACGGTGCGAGCCAGGAACGCCTGGACAAACTCTCGGGCCGGCTCGGCGCCGGGCACTGAGCACGGGTCGTTGCCGCGTCGGCCCATCCGGTCCTGCGGGCGCGGTCAGCTGATCGTGACGCCGCCGGTCGGGCCCGGTTGGCCGTCCGCCCCCGTGATCCACCACATCTCGAGTTCGAGCTCGCGCTTGGTGCCGGAGGTCTTGGGGGTGTCCTTGATCTCGATGTCGAGCCGCACGGAGTCGGGGACCTCGATGTCGAGACTGTTGCCGTCCTGGTCGAAGGTCACGGTGCCGGACCGGATGCGCTCGGCCAGTGTGGCCAGCAGGTCCGCGACGGCCTCGCGCGAGTAGGTGTCCTTGCTGCGGAGAAGTCGGTTGGAGAGGCTCATGGTCTGATCATCCGCCTCTGCCGGCCGTGCCGGATGCCTTCCCAAAATATCGATGAGTGTCTATATTGATGGGTGTCGATACGAGGCTTGGAGGCCGACATGTCCCGATCCGTGCACGACGCTCCTCTTCCCGAGCTGCTCATGCCCCAGACGCAACTCCAGCGCGACGCCCGCGAGCTGGCCCGACACTACGAAGGCGTGTTCAGTCCGCAGACCGTCGAGCGCGTGGTGTTCGAGTCCTACGCCGCGTTGCGTCGAACCGCCCGGGTCACCACGCATCTGCCGTCGCTGTCCCGCCGCTTCGCGACCGACCGGCTCAAGGCTCTTGCTCAGGCCGAGGGGCGGGTCACCAAGGACGTCCCCGAGGTGCTCTTCATCTGCGTCCAGAACTCGGGGCGCTCCCAGATGGCCGCGGCTCTCATGGCGGACCGGTCGGAGGGGCGGGTCCACGTCCGGTCCGCCGGGTCGCTCCCGGGCTCGGGTATCGACGAGAACTGTCAGGCGGCCATGGCCGAGATCGGACTCGACCTGACCTCGGAATACCCCAAGCCGCTCACCGACGACGTGGTGGCGGCCGCCGACGTGGTGATCTCCATGGGGTGCGGGGACGCCTGCGCCGTCTATCCGGGCAAGCGGTACCTGGACTGGGACGTCTCGGACCCCGCCGGCCAGGATCTCGACCGCGTCCGCTCCATCCGTGACGACATCGACGCCCGGGTACGTAAGACCCTGCCGGAGATCGTCGGCATGACGCCCGCACCCGCCTCGGGTACTCCGTCCACCGAGGAGGCTCCGGCACTATGACCGCGACCATCACCGTCTTCGAATCCGCGCTCTGCTGCTCGACGGGGGTGTGCGGACCCGACGTTCCCGCCGAACTCGTCGAGTTCTCCGCGAACTGCGACTGGCTCGCCGCTGCGGGGGCACCGGTGGAGCGGCTCAACCTGGCCGCCGAGCCGATGCGCTTCGCGTCGGACGAGGAGGTCGCCGCGTTTCTCCGCCTGAGTGGATCCGAGGGACTCCCGCTGTTCCGCGTGGACGGCGTCACCGCGCTCACCGGCCGCTACCCCACGCGAGCGGAGCTGGCGAGGTGGGCGGGACTGGACGTGACCACGCCGGCCCCCTCGGTCGCCGGCGCGGCGCCCGTGGGTGCGGACCTCCTGGCGTCCGGCGACGACGGCTGCGGCCCGTCCGGCTGCTGCTGATCCCCGAAAGGTATTCGTGAACTCGTTCCTCGACCACCCCGCCCGCTTCGTGTTCTTCACCGGCAAGGGAGGGGTCGGGAAGACCTCACTCGCCTGCGCCACCGCGGTCCGGCTCTGCCGGGCGGGCGTGCGCGTCCTGCTCGTGAGCACCGACCCCGCCTCCAACGTGGGGCAGGTGTTCGGGCAGCGGATCGGGAACCGCATCGTCGAGGTCGGCGCCGTCCCGGGGCTCTCGGCCATGGAGATCGAACCGGACGCAGCCGCCGAGGCCTACCGCGAGCGCGTGGTGGGGCCCGTACGCGGCCTGTTGCCGGAGGCCGAGATCGCCGCGATCACCGAGCAGCTCTCCGGTTCCTGCACCACCGAGATCGCGTCGTTCAACGAGTTCACCGCGCTGGTGACCGACCCCGGGGTGATGGACGGGTACGACCACGTCGTCTTTGACACCGCGCCCACCGGACACACGATCCGGTTGCTCACGCTTCCCGGGTCATGGACCGAGTTCCTGGAGCGCGGCAAGGGCGACGCCTCCTGTCTGGGGCCGATGGCGGGGCTCGACAAGCAACGCGCGGTGTACGCGGACGCCGTGGCGCGGTTGGCGGACCCGGCCACCACACGGCTCGTGCTGGTGGCCCGCCCGCAGACCTCATCCCTCGACGAGATCGCCCGGACCTCGGCCGAGCTCGCCGACGTGGGAATGCGCAACCAGTCGGTCGTGGTGAACGGGGTGCTCGCGGGTGCTCACGGAGACGACGAAGATGACGACGACGACGAGATCGACCTCATCGCCGCCGGCTTCCGCCAGCGACAGCAGGCTGCCCTCGACGCCATGCCCGACGCCCTCCGCGCCCTGCCCACCGAGACGGTCCCGCTCCGGCCGGAGAACCTCGTCGGCGTCGCGGCGCTGGAAAGGCTCTTCGAACCAGTGGAGGTCTCGACCGCATCGGCGCACGCGGTGGCGGGTGGTCCCGCTCCACTGTCCGCTCCGCTCTCGGACCTCGTCGACCTGATCGAGTCGGACGGACACGGCCTGGTCATGACGATGGGCAAGGGGGGAGTCGGCAAGACCACCGTGGCCGCTGCCGTGGCCGTCGAACTCGCCGCGCGCGGGAACGAGGTGCACCTCACCACCACCGACCCCGCCGCTCATCTCACCGACACCGTCGCGGGTGAGATCCCGGGACTCACCGTCTCCCGCATCGACCCCGAGGAGGCGTCCGCCGAGTATCGTCGCCGGGTCATCGCACGCAAGGGGACGAAGCTCGACGAGGCAGGCCTGGCCGCACTCGAGGAGGACCTCCGCTCGCCGTGCACTGAGGAGGTGGCGGTCTTCCAGGCCTTCTCCGGGGTGATCCACGAATCGAGGCGCCGCTTCGTCGTCGTCGACACCGCCCCGACCGGCCACACGCTTCTCCTGCTCGACGCGACCGGGTCGTACCACCGCGAGATCGCCCGGCAGATGGGGGAGGGAGGTCGTTTCACCACCCCACTCATGAGGCTGCAGGATCCGGCGCAGACCAAAGTCGTCATCGTCTCCCTCGCGGAGACCACGCCGGTCCTCGAGGCGGCCGCGCTCCAGGATGACCTGCGACGGGCCGGTATCGAGCCGTGGGCGTGGGTGGTCAACAACGCTCTCGCGGCGAGCGGAACCACCGATCCCGTCCTGCACCGGCGCGCCGAGCTCGAGCGCGAGCAACTGGACGCGGTGCGGGGCGGCCTCGCCGAGAGGCTGGCCGTGGTGCCGTACTCGGCGGAGGATCCCGTCGGTCCGGAGGCGCTGCGTCGCCTGGCCTCAGGTTCGGGTGCTGCGGTGACTGGGGCCAGGTGACTGGTTCTGCGGTGACGGGTGCCAGGTGACGGCTGCCCCGGTGTAGGGGTTTCCGTTCGGCCGACGACGTAATCCCGAGGCGGGCTCAGACGAAGCGCAGGCCTCGGACGTCGACGATGTCGCGGATCTGGGCGAACGCCTCCGGGACGATGCTGTAGTGCGCCATCCGGCCGCGTTGTTCCCGGGTGACGAGTCCCGCCTCCACCAGCTTCTTCATGTGATGGCTCACCGTGGGTTGGGTGATGCCGAGGGGCTCGGTGAGGGTGCAGACGCAGACGTCACTGCACTCCGCCGCCGCGATGTGCGAGAGCAGGCGCAGGCGCATGGGATCGGCCAGTGCCTTGAACCGGGCCGCCGCGGCCTCGGCCTCTGCCTGGGTGAGCGGCCCGTTCGCGCCGGCGATGCAGCAGGATTCGGTGGGCTCGGGCGAGATCATCCGTCCAGATTACTCGGACGACCGGGATGGGGGAGGCCGTCGGAGGTCACCCCTTGCCTCTTCGAAAGTGTGTACGTATAGTAGAACACGAGTTCGACAAGATGCGGCGGCGACGTACGATTCGAGGTGGGGGCATGGGCGACACGGCTGGCGGCGCGACAAGCGGGGTCGGCCGCACTGGTCCCCCGTCGGCGCTCGGCAGGTTGTCCGATGCCGCCCGCGGCACGTGGGTCGCGGAGAATCGCGCCGCCGGGGCCCGCCTGGCCGCGTGTTACGAGTTGTTCCGCGAATGTGTGCGCCAGGACGAGGCCGGGGCGGGGGACGGCTCCCCGCCCGGGCACGCGGTGGTGGACCCGTTCGACGTGTGCACCGGCTACGTCGTGGCGGCGATGCCCATCTCCACCGGCCGGGCCGCCACCATGATCAGCCTCGCCGCGGGCCTGACCGAGCGCTACCCCGCCGTCATGGCGGCCCTCTCGGCCGGCCGGATGGAACAGCGCGCCGCCGAACTGCTGGCCCGCCAGATGGCCACGGTCGACCCCGCCGTCCTGTCCCGCGTCCAGCAGGAGGTCGTGGACGACTATCTCGCCGCCCTCGAGGCCGGCGAGCGTCTGGGTGCCCGGTCGGTGCGCGAGTCCGTCGACGCGATAATCGCCCGGTACGACGCCGACGGCATCCGCCAACGCAGAGACGCCGCCGCGCGCGGCCGCGGAGTCCACATCCGCAAGGGCGCCGACGGCATGACCAACCTGTGGGCCACCCTGGCCTCTGATGAGGCCGCGGTGCTGGCCGAAGCCATCGACCAGCGCGCTGCTGAGTTCGCCAACCCCGACCCGCGCACCCCCGCGGAATCAGCGCAGGCCCCCGCCGACGCCGAGGGGGCGGACATGTCGGACTATCCGGTGCCCGAACGTCGCGCGGACGCCCTGCTGTCCCTGGTGTGCGGAGACCGGGGCCGCACCCGTGTCACCGGTCTTTCGCCGGACGAGCCGCCCGCGCCACTGCGGCCGCGGGTGACGGTCTTCGGCTGCGGTCGAGGTCTCGACCCGCAGGTCGAGTTTCCCCGTACCGGCGACTCCGCGCTCCGGGCGCTACTCGACATGCTCGCCGCCAGTGACGGGGCCAGCCTCGAACACGTGGACCCCGCCATCGGCGCCGCCGACGACGCCCGCCGAGCCCTGACCTACCGGCCCGGCGCCGCCCTGGCCCGCCGCATCCGCCTTCGCGACGGCACCTGCCGGCACCCGGGATGCACCGTCTCGGCAGACAACTGCGATATCGATCACTGTCGGCCCTTTGACCACGCGGACCCGCAGCGAGGCGGACACACCACCGAGTGCAACCTGATGTGCTTGTGTCGGCGCCATCACCGGTTCAAGACCTTCTCTGGATGGATCTATGACCTGGCGCCAGACGGCACGCTCGTCGTCGTCACTCCCGACGGCTCCACCATGCTCACCAGACCCTCCGGGCCCCTGGCGGCGTACAGGCGCGAACAGGCCCGGGCCGAACAGGACGCCTGGGACACCCAGCAGACCCGCAACCCCGAGCCGGACACCGCTGACGGCGACCTGCAGTCCGAGCCCACCTACTGGGCCCGCCGTGCCGCCCGCCACCGCGCAGAACGCGCAGAACGCGCCCGAGCCAACCGCGCCGGCCCCGATCGCGCGGGTCCCGATAACGCCAGGCCCCCCACCGGCCGCTGGTGGGATCGCAACAAACCAGTTGTCAGCCGCGCCGAGCAGCAGGTCCAGCAACTCCTCGACGAGATCCTCGACCCGCCACCGTTCTGACCCCGCGGCACGGAGCGCTGACCGCGCGGCACGGTGTGTCGCACGACACACATTGACGAACATCGATGAATTCCCTAGGGTTGGCCGCATGAGCACCCAGGTATCGGCGACTGCCGGCCCCCCCGCCCCTGCCGATCCCGACACTCCGGTCGCCGCGAGGATGTCCTTCCTCGACCGCTATCTGGCCGTGTGGATCCTCGCCGCCATGGCGCTCGGGCTCCTGCTCGGACGCCTGGTGCCCGGTATCGCCGAAGCGCTCGAGGCGGTCGAGGTCGGGGGCATCTCTGTTCCCATCGCCGTCGGCCTGCTGGTGATGATGTACCCCGTCCTGGCGAAGGTCCGCTACGACGAGACGCGTCGCGTCACCGGGGATCGCACGCTCCTGCTGCTGTCCCTCGCTCTGAACTGGCTGGTCGGTCCCGCGTTGATGTTCACGCTGGCCTGGCTGATGCTGCCGGACCTACCCGAATACCGCACCGGCCTGATCGTGGTGGGCCTGGCCCGCTGCATCGCGATGGTATTCATCTGGAACGACCTCGCATGCGGCGACCGGGAGGCGGCGGCGGTGCTCGTCGCGATCAACTCGGTGTTCCAGGTGATCGCGTTCGCGGGCCTGGGATGGTTCTACCTCCAGGTCCTCCCGGGCTGGTTGGGACTGGAGACCACCACTGCCGGGTTCTCGGTGTGGGCGATCGCGCTGAGCGTCCTCGTGTTCCTCGGCATCCCGCTACTGGCCGGGTTCCTCACCCGGCACTTCGGCGAGAAGGCCAAGGGGCGGGAATGGTACGAGGAGTCCTTCCTGCCGAAGATCGGTCCGTGGGCGCTGTACGGCCTGCTGTTCACCATCGTCGTGCTCTTCGCGTTCCAGGGCGACACCATCATCGGACGGCCCCTCGACGTGGCGCGTATCGCGCTGCCCCTGCTGGCCTACTTCATCCTCATGTTCGGCGGGAGCCTGCTCGCGGCACGCGCGGCCGGGCTGAACTACGCCAAGTCCACCGCGGTCGCCTTCACCGCCGCGGGCAACAACTTCGAACTCGCGATCGCCGTCAGCATCGGCACCTGGGGAGTGGCCTCCGGTCAGGCGCTGGCAGGGGTGGTCGGGCCACTCATCGAGGTGCCCGTGCTGATCGCTCTCGTGTACGTGAGTCTGTGGGCCGGCAAGCGGCTGTTCAAGGGAGACCCCACTGTCCCGAACGCGATCCACCAGGACATGACCTCTGCCCCCGCCACTGGCCCCGCCTCTGCCCCAACCACTGGCCCCGCCTCCGCCTCGGCTTCTGACTCCGACGCGCCGGGAGCCGATCGCCGATGACGCCGATGACGCAGTACCACCGGCCCACAGTCCTGTTCGTGTGCAAGTCCAACCGCGGCAAGTCCCAGATGGCGGAGGCGCTACTGCGCCACGCGGCGGGGGACGCGGTGGAGGTCTTCTCGGCCGGAACGGAGCCCGCGCTGGGAAAGTCCCCCAACGCCGAGTCCGTGGCGGCCCTCGCTGAGATCGGTGCCGACATGTCCGGCGGCACCGCGGCAGCGGTGGACCACGACGTCATGCGCCGCGCGGACCGCGTGGTCGTGCTCGGTACGGCCGCACGGCTCGACCCGGTCGACGGGATGAGCGCGGCGATCGACGTGTGGGACACCGACGAGCCCAGTGAGAGAGGGATCGATGGTGCGGAACGCATGGCGCTGATCCGCGACGACATCGACGCCCGCGTGCGACGACTGTGGGCAGAGCTGTCCGGCCAGGCAGGGCTGCCTGTCCAGGGAACTGGTCCAGCCGACTAGCAGGATATCGCGCCTAGCCGACGTAGCGCTCCGGCTCCTCGCCGAACGTGAAGCCGCGGCCCGAGATCTGCTCCGGTGTGATCTCGACGAAGTTGTACTTGAGTGTCGGGATCCACGGCTTGAGGTCGAGCTCCTCCGCGCGGTTGATCTCCTCGAAACTATCGAGCCGCCGGGCTTCTCCACGAACGACCACCGACCATGCCTCATTGTCCTCGATGTGGTCGACCTGGAAGACCACGTCGGGATGAATGGTGAGGCCGGCCAGCTTGCTGCCCTCCGCTGTGCGGAAGAAGAGCTTGCCCTCCGCCGACAGTGCGTAGTTGACCGGGAAGATGTCGGCCCGCCCACCCGAGACGGTGATCAGACGGCCGAGCGACTCTGTCCCCAGCAGCTCGAGTGAACGGCGCTCGTCGAATTCGGTGATCGGGTTCTCGTCCATGAACAGATTCTCCCAGGCTCACGCCCGGTAAGGAAGGCTATCGCGACCTCGGGTTTAACCCGTTGGGTGATGGACCTCACTGCACCGCGGCCACCTGCGGACTCGCCCGGCAATCGGGTAACGATCCGGCGAAGGGAGATGCAGTAGCCGGTCGTCGTCACTACGGTGGGACATACCTATGAACCCAGGAGAACGAGAAGCACCCCGTAAACCTGATTCGTCCGACGCGGTTTTCCGCCCGCCCACCGCGGCAGACGGAATTCGCATGTGGGAGATCGCCCGCGACAGTGGAGTACTCGACCTCAACTCGTCCTATGCCTACGTGTTGTGGGGAGCGGAGTTCTCGGAGAGCTCTGTGGTCGTAGAGGTCGAGGGCCGCGTCGTCGGCTTCGTCACCGGATTCCTACGACCCTCGGAGCCGGACTCGATCTTCGTCTGGCAGGTGGGCGTCGACGCGGACCAGCGCGGCAAGGGGCTGGCGGCACGACTGCTCCACAGCCTCATGGACCGGCTCGCCGAAGGCGGCGTGGTCCGACTGCGCACCACCATCAGCCCGGACAACGAGGCGTCCCAGCGCACCTTCGGTGCGGTCGCGCGCGATCGGGGAATGACCTTGTCCAGCGAGGACTATCTCGGCGTCGAATTGCTCGGCGAGGGACACGAACCCGAAGATCTCTACACGATTTCCTAGAAGGGCGCCCGGACCCACAGGTCCGCCACCGCCGCCCGCCACAATTTTCGACGGAGTGATCACCACCATGACCGAAGCCACGCACGACGCAAACCTGGACACCTCGATCTTCAGCGACCGCGAGTCCGAGGTCCGCAGCTACTCCCGGAACTGGCCGGTGGTGTTCGACACCGCCAAGGGTGCGAAGCTCACGACAGTTGACGGCGACGACTACCTCGACTTCTTCGGCGGAGCCGGCGCACTCAACTACGGACACAACGACGACGACATGAAGGCCGCGCTGCTGGAATACGTTCAGCGGGATGGTGTCACCCACTCGCTGGACAAGTACACCGTCGCCAAGCGGGCGTTCCTGGAGACGTTCACCTCGAACATCCTCGAGCCGCGCGGGCTGGACTACAAGGTCATGTTCCCCGGGCCGACGGGCACCAACGCCGTCGAATCCGCACTCAAGCTCGCCCGCAAGGTCACCGGCCGCGAGGCGATCATCAACTTCACCAACTCGTTCCACGGGATGACCCTCGGGTCGCTGTCCGTCACGGGCAACTCGATGAAGCGCGCCGGCGCCGGTATCCCGCTCGTGCACGCCACGCCGATGCCGTACGACAACTACTTCGGCGGCGTGACCGAGGACTTCCAGTGGATGGAGCGCGTGCTCGTCGACTCCGGATCCGGCATGAACCGCCCCGCGGCCGTGATCGTGGAGTGCGTCCAGGGCGAGGGCGGCATCAACGCCGCCCGCGCCGAGTGGCTGCAGGCGCTCGACGCGCTGTGCAAGCGCCACGAGATCCTCCTGATCATCGACGACGTGCAGATGGGCTGCGGCCGCACCGGCGAGTTCTTCTCGTTCGAGTTCGCGGGCATCACGCCGGACATCGTCACGCTCTCCAAGTCCATCGGCGGCTACGGCCTGCCGCTCGCCCTGACCCTGTTCCGTCGGGATCTCGACGAGTGGACCCCGGGCGAGCACAACGGCACGTTCCGTGGCAACAACATGGCATTCGTCACCGCCGAGGTGGCGCTGCGCAAGTACTGGTCCGACGACGAGTTGCAGAACCGCACCCTCGAGAACGGCCGGATCCTCCGCGAGCGCTTCTCCCCGCTGGTCTACAAGCACCAGGGCAAGCTCGAGCTGCGCGGCCGCGGCATGGCGTTCGGCATCGCGTTCCTCGAGAACCCGGAGCTGGCCCAGCAGGTCATGGCCCGCTGCTTCGACCACAAGATGCTCGTCGAGACCGCCGGCCCGAGCGACGAGGTGGTCAAGTTCCTCGCGCCGCTCACGCTCACCGATGACGAGCGTGACCGTGGCATCGAGATCTGCTACGAGGCCGTCGACAACGTCCTGTCGGCGCAGTACGCCTGACGCTCGCACGAGTCACACCCGACCATCCACCTTCCACGAGGAGGCAACACATGATCGTCCGTACCACCGCAGGGATCACCGGAACCGACCGCGAGGTCAAGGGCAACAACGGCAACTGGGTGTCCAAGCGGATCGTCCTGGCCGACGACCGCGTGGGGTTCTCGTTCCACGAGACCACCATCGCCGCCGGCACCACGAACGACTTCCACTACGCCAACCACATCGAGGCCGTCTGGTTGACGCGTGGCAAGGGAATCCTGCGTGACCTGACCAACGACGAGGAGTACCCGCTCGAGGCCGGGTCGATGTACCTGCTCGACGGTCACGAGAAGCACCAGGTGATCGTGGAGGAGGAGATGAGCATGCTCTGCGTGTTCAACCCTCCGGTAGTGGGCGAGGAGAACCACGACGAGAACGGCATCTACCCCCTCCTGCGCCTGCAGGACGACGGCTCGGTCGTCCGCGAGAAGTAGACGCCACACGCATCACCCGCGCCCTCCCCGGCCGAATACGCTCATCCCGAGCGGTTTCGGCCGGGGAGTCGTGCGTTCTCGGGCGGGTGAACGGCGCGAGGCCGGCAGGGGGTGCAGACTGTCCGGGTGTCCACGATCGTGTTCCTCCACGCCCACCCCGACGACGAGACCTCCCAGACCGCCGGGATGATGGCCATCGCCTCGCGCGGCGGCCACCGCGTGGTGACGGTCTTCGCCACCGACGGCGACCACGGGGAGCGCCCCGAGCACCTGGGCCCGGACGGAGACCTGGTCGAACACCGGCGGGTCGAGGCGCGGGCGGCGGCTTCGGTGCTGGGCGTCGAGCGACTCGACTGGCTGGGGTACCGCGACTCGGGCATGACCGGGTGGGCGCAGAACGACGACCCGCTGTGCCTGCACAGCGCCGGCACCGACGACGCGGCCGCGCGGCTCACTCGGATCCTCGACCGGGAGGACGCCGACGTGCTCGTGGGATACGACCACCACGGCAACTACGGGCACCCGGATCACCTGGCCGTGCACCGGATCGCCCGCCGCGCGGTGGAGTTGGCGGCCCGCCGTCCGCGTCTGATGGAGGCCACCACCAACCAGGACGCCCAGCGCGAGATGCTCGACAGTCCCGGGGCGGCGGAGTTCCTGGCGACGCTCGCGGCCGGCGGAATGGACGTGGACGAACTGCGGCGGATGATCCTCACCGGTGATGACGGTCTGCCGGTCGGCGTCCCGCAGTCCGAGATCGCGTGGGCGATCGACCTGCCCGCGGATGTCGTGGAGCTCAAGCGTCGCGCGATGGAGTGCCACGCCAGCCAGACCAGCGACATCGGCATGATGCTGGCCCTGCCGCCGGACATCTACGCGGTGACGTTCGGAACCGAGTACCTCATCGAGCCGGGGTCCGACCAGCCGATGCGCCGTGGGTGGCCGTTCGACTGAACCCGGCCCGGCCCTCAGGGCATGTCGAGCGCGCGGACCCAGTCGCCGTGGCCGTGGGCGGTGGCCAGGGGCCGACCGTTGACGGCGACGACGAAGATGCCCTTGTGGCGACGGATCGACTCGGGGACCTGCTCGGCGATGTCGGGCAGGAGGGTCACCCCCTCGACGGAGATCCACACGCAGTCGAGCGCGGTGACCCGGCGGACGAACTCGGCGCGGGCCGGCGGCTCGAGGTATCCGAGTACCGCGGTGTGGAACACCACCGGCGTGGATCCCGCGGGACAGGCGGTCACGGACTCCTCCACCTTCTCCACCAGATCGCCGGCGAGGATCTGTGGCGGGTCGGCGGCGGCGATGTCGAGCGCGGCGTCCAGTCGGGGCACGCGCTCGGCCTGCTGCCCGGGCCAGACCAGACTGCGCAGCCACGCACGGGAGTCGGCGTCCGCGGGGTCGATCGGGGACAGGTCCACTCCGCCGCGGTGGACGACGTCCGGCAGGGAGCGCGGGAGCGGGACCCCGTCGCGCAGGGCGCAGTCCAGGACCGGGGCGCGCCGGTCCGGGTGCGCGCCCGAGTCCGGATCGGAGGGCGGCAGCTCGTGGATCGAGCCGCCGTCGAGTGAATAGCGGTAGGCGTACCGGTCCGGGTACAGACACAGACCCGCCGAGGCCCCCATCTCCACCAGCGAGAGCGGGCCGGGCAGCAGGGAGAGGAACGGTAGGAGCACCGCGCAGCGCTTGGCCTCGTTGGTCTGAGTGGAGTGGGTGAGCGCGATCTGCTCGATCTCCGACCAGTGGGCGTGGACGAATTCGCGGAACCGCGCGTAGTCCTCGGTCTCGGGCGCGCCGGCGTGCCGGGTGGAGGCGAAGACCAGTGCGGGCTGCCGCTTGATCCGGGGAAGCCTCCCGATCAGCTCGCACGTCGCGGGATCCTCGGCGATGCCCCGGGCCCACGCCAGGTAGACGGGGGTGCGGCCGCGGACCTCGAACTCGGCGAAGTCGGCGTAGCGGCTGGGGACGTCGTCGACATGCGCGGAGTCCATGTGGCCAGCGTGGCACATCGGCCGCGTCGGATCATCCGGAACCCGAGCCCCGAGCAACCCGAACCCGGGGAACGGCGCGAGCCCGACGCGCTGGCGTGGAGGTCCGGGAGCGGGTATGTTGGTGATGCATCAACCACTCGACGCGCCGACGACCGCAGGAGCCCCCATGTCAGACGACACCGAGTTCATCGCAGCCAAGAACGCGTCGGAGGACGGCGAGTTCGTCCGAGACGCCACCTACATCAACGACCGCGTGGTGGCGGATCTCCCGGCGGGGTCGGACCCGGTGGGGGCGACGATCGGAGAGATGCGGTGGCCCGTCGAGGCCGGCCGCTACCGCCTCATGGCCGCCCGCGCGTGCCCCTGGGCCAGCCGCTCGATCATCGTCCGCCGGCTGATGGGCCTCGAGGGCGCCATCTCCATGGGCCTGGCGGGCCCGACCCACGACGTCAACTCCTGGGTCTTCGACCTCGATCCGGACGGCAAGGACCCGGTCACCGGTCTGCACCGCCTCCAGGAGGCCTACTTCAACCGGATCCCCGACTACCCGCGCGGCATCACGGTCCCGGCACTCGTCGACCTGCCCACCAGGTCGGTGGTGACCAACGCGTACCAGAAACTCAACTTCGACCTGCTCACCGAGTGGTCGGCGTTCCACCGCGACGGTGCCCCGGACCTGTACCCCACCGAGCATCGCGACGAGATCGACGAGCTGGACTCGTGGATCTACCCGACCGTCAACAACGGCGTGTACCGCACCGGTTTCGCCGCCGAGCAGGGCGCCTACGAGGAGGCCTACGACGAGCTGTGGGCCTCGCTGGACCGGCTCGAGGAGCGGCTGACCACCCGCCGGTACCTCGTGGGTGACACCATCACCGTCGCCGACATCCGACTGTTCACGACACTGGTGCGCTTCGACGCGGTCTACCACGGCCACTTCAAGGCCAACCGCAACAAGATCACCGAGATGCCGGCCCTGTGGGGCTACCTGCGCGACCTGTTCCAGACGCCGGGCTTCGGGGACACCTGCGACTTCCCGCAGATCAAGGAGCACTACTACAACGTCCACCGCGACGTGAACCCCACCGGGATCGTGCCCAAGGGGCCGGATCTGAGCAACTTCCTCTCCCCGCACCACCGCGAGGAGCTGGGTGGCCGCCCGTTCGGCGACGGCACCGCCCCGGGCCCCGTCGAGGATCCGGCCGAGAGGGTGCCGGAGGGGCACGGAGCGGGCTAGTTCCGGTCGGTGGGCCTAGACTGGTCGCCTGTGAACCCGAACCCCGGCGATATCGGTCGCTACCGCAACAGCGCTCGGCAGTTCGTCATGTTCGGGATCGTCGGCGGGTCGGGGCTCGTCGTCAACATGGTCATCACGGTCCTGATGAACAGGGCCAACGGTGGCACCCAGAACGCCCAGGACATCCTGTTCCCATTCTCCGGGACGGAGTACAACTTCCGCTTCACGACCCTGGTGTGGATCGTGGCGTTCCTCGTGGCCAACGTCTACAACTTCATGCTCAACCGGCACTGGACGTTCGGCAAGGGCCACAAGGCGCCGGTCCTGCAGGAGTTCTGGCCGTTCCTGCTGGTGGGGTCGGTGGCCGCCGTTGCGGGCATCTTCATCAAGTTGGCCTTCACCAACCCCACCTCGCCGCTCTACCTGCCGGAGCCGTGGTGGCACGAGGACGCGGGGATCCACTCCCGGGAGTATTGGAGCCAGCTGTTGACTATCATCATCACGATGCCGATCAACTTCGTCGTCAACAAGCTCTGGACGTTCCGCTCCGTGCGTCGCCGACACCACGCGCGCTCCACCGCCGACGCGGTGGTCTAGGGGGACGGCAGTGGAGTCCTCGGCGTTGCTGCTGTGGTTCGACCTCGTCGGGGTGTTCTTCTTCGCACTGTCCGGCAACCTGCTGGCCGCGCGGAAGAACATCGACATCACCGGTGGTCTGGTGCTGGGTCTGTTGGCAGGCCTCGGCGGCGGCATCATCCGGGACGTGATGCTGGGGGTCACGCCGCTCGCGTTGGCGCAGCCCATTCTGCTGGTACCACCGTTCGTCGCGGCCGCGGTGGTGTATCTGATGGGTGCGCACCTACACCGGGTCCGGACGCTGATCATCGTCTTCGACGCGGCCGGGCTGGGACTGTTCTGCACGTTCGGCACCGCTCGCGCGCTCGACCACGGCATGCCGATCGCCTCGGCGCTCCTGCTCGGCGTGGTCACCGCGGTCGGCGGCGGTCTCATGCGCGACGTGGTGGCCAACGAGATCCCCGCCGTGTTCAACGGCTCCGACCTGTACGTCATCCCCGCGGCCACCGGCGCGGCGCTCACCGCGCTGGCCGTCTCGACAGGCACGTGGGGCCCGGTCGCCGCGGTGGTGCTGTCCGCGTTCGCGTTCACGTTCCGGATGGTGGCGTGGCGTCTCCAGTGGCGGGTACCGGCGCCGATGCGCGGCTGGAGCATGAGGGGGATCGATACCCGCCTGCGGCGCGACCGGTCGGTGTTCGGCCGTCCGGGACGGATGAAGGGCGACGACGACGAGTCCCGCCGCGACCGCGACGTGGACGACTACCGGGATCGCCCACCCGGCCCCCGCCGGTAGTGTGTGCCGACGTGCAGTATTACCTCAGCCTGCTGGGATTCGCGGCAGTCGACTCGGTCAACCTCCTGGCCTTCGCGGTGATCGCGGGGCTCTGGCTCACGGCCGCCGGCCGGGGGGGAGGCTTCGCCTCGCGCGCCGCCCGCTTCACGGGTGGTGCCTTCTGCGGCATCGTCCTGCTCTCGCTGGTGTCGGTATGGGTGATCGGCAACAACCAGGAGTTCGTGCGCAGCCTGTTCTACAACCTCTGGGCGATGGTGGTCCTGGGCGTGATCGGTCTGGTGATCACCGTGATGGGCCTGCGCAGACCCGCGGAGGCCAAGGAGGAGAACGTCGAGGCCCCGCTGACCCAGTCGGTGCTGCAGAAGTTCGGCATCATGGCCACCGGCGTCTCGCTGGGTGTCATCCAGTCGGCGACCTCGGCGCCGTTCGCCGCGGGCATGGTCCTCATCTCTTTCGCCGAGACGCCGTGGTGGTCCAAGCTCCTGCAGGTCCTGTTCTTCGCGGTCATCGCGATCCTGCCGAGCACGGGACTGATCATCGCGTTGTCGCGGGTCGACTCGTCCGGTGTCGCCGCCGCGACCCGCAGGATCGACAGGTTCCTCGGCTACGGCCGGGTGGCCGGACGGTTGCTCACGCTCGTGGTGGGCGTGGCGCTCGTCGTCCTGGCGGCGGTACGGATCGTGCAGCTCACCGGGATCCTGTCGTAGCTAAATCCTAGGGTGAGCGCGATCACCGTGAAGGGTGGTCCACGAACCTGCAGGGGGAGACATGGCGGAACACCAGGTGGATCAGGCCGGTGGCGCGGTGCTGTGCGAGGACGGGCTGATGCGGCCGCCCTGGGCGGCGCGGGACCCGCTACTGCGGGAGTATTACGACACCGAGTGGGGGATGCCGGTCCACGACGAGGCCGGTCTCTTCGAGCGGCTCGTCCTGGAGGGCTTCCAGTCAGGGCTGAGCTGGTTGACGATCCTGCGCAAGCGTCCGGCGTTCCGGGAGGCGTTCGCCGGGTTCTCGCCCGACGCGGTCGCGGAGTTCGGGGACACCGACGTCGCCCGGCTCATGGCGGACGCCCGGATCGTGCGCAACCAGCGCAAGATCGACGCGGCCGTGGGCAACGCGCGCGCCGCGATCGCGCTTCGGGCCGAGGGTGGCCTCGGGGAGCTGATCTGGTCGTACCGGCCGGAGAGCACTCCGGAGCCGCGGACCATGGCCGAGGTGCCCAGCCGGTCGCCGGAGTCGGAGGCGCTGGCCAGGGAACTCAAGCGGAAGGGCTTCAGCTTCGTCGGGCCGGTGACGGTGTTCGCACTGATGGAGGCCATCGGTGTGGTCGACACGCATCTGGTGGAGTCGCACCGGCGCGGCAGCTCCGGCGTCTGGACCCGCGAGGTCGCGCCCTGACCGGGCCCGGGGGCCGACGTCAGCCCGGTGACCCGGGCTGGCTGGGCTGACTGGACTGACTGGGCTGATCGGGCTGACCTGGCGGGTCGCCGCGACCGGGCAGGGCCGGCAGGTCGGGGCGGGGCGGGAGCTCGGGGGAGGTGCCGGCGAGCGAACCCGCCTCCGTCAACTGTCCGGTGTCCGGCCAGCTCAGACATCCGGGGATCCCGCGGAGGGCGGCCATTCGGGCCAATGAGCGGTCCAGGGCCTTCCTGCTCAGCGCGCCGTCGACGAGGGCGCGTTCAACCGAATCGAGTGCCTCGGGGATCCCGGCGGTGGTGATCCAGAGCGGGGAGTCGGCTCCGGCGATGAGCGACTCGGCGACCGCCCGGGGCAGCGGGAAGTCGTTGGTCACGGCCCGCATCCCGGACAGGTCGTCGGTGAAGATCGCACCGTCGAAGGGAGGGGCGCCGTACCCGTGGCCCTCGCGGAGCAGACGGTATGCGGCGGGGGAGAGGGAGGCCGGCCGGTCGACCCCCGTCAGGCCGGGCACCTGCTGGTGTCCCAGCATCATCCCGGCGCCGGGGGTCCTGGCGAGCTCGGAGAAGGGCCGGAGATCGTGGGGGAGGAGTTGGTCCAGCGGCGGCACGGTCACCGATTCGTGATGACTGTCCCCCGAGGAGCGGCCGTGGCCGGGGAAGTGCTTGAACACCGGCGTCACCCCGGCGTCGAGGAGACCGGCGGAGAACGCGCGCGCGTAGCTGACCACGCGGGCCGGATCCGGCGAGAACGACCGGTCTCCGATCACGGCCCCGTCCGGCTGGTCGGACACGTCGACGGAGGGGGCGAAGTCCACTGTCACGCCCATCCCGCGGAGGAATTCTCCGCGTGTCCGCGCCGTCGATCGGACTTCCTCGGGGCTCATCGTGGCGGCCATGACGCGGGCTGACGGCATCGGTCCGGCGTAGGGGGCGATGCGGGACACGCGACCGCCCTCCTCGTCGATCGACACCAACAGGGGCAGCGGTGAGTCCTCTTGGAGGCGCGCGAGGCCGTCGCCGGACACCACCTCGCCCACGACGTCGCCGCCGAGGAAGATCCCGCCGATGTTGTGCTCGTCCACCGCCCGACGGGCGTCGGCCATCGAGCTCACGCCCACGGTGAACAGCTGCGCGATCCGCTCGCGCTGGCTCAGCGAGTCCAGCGGAGACTCACAGGGCGGGGCGGCGGGCCGGTCCTGCGCGGTCGGGCCGGCGGGCGCGCGGTCCCGGTCGGGTCCGGGGTCCGGGGATCCGTCCGCGCCACAACCGGCCAGTGCCAGTCCTGCGATGAGGACGGTGATCCTCAGTCGGAGCCGGCGGGTGGAGGACACGCCTCAAATGTAACCGCTGTGCCGCCCCGGGCCGTGGGCCGCGGGTCCGGTTCATCCACCGGCCAACTACGGGTGCGACAGTGTGCCGATGACCGCCTCACTCGCCCGCCGTCTCGGCCTGACCGATGCCGTGGTGGTGGGCCTCGGCGCGATGATCGGCGCCGGGGTGTTCGTCGCGTTCGCGCCGGCGGCGGCCCGCGCGGGGTCGCTGGTGTGGGCGGCGCTCGCCGTCGCTGCGGTCGTGGCGGTGTGCAACGCCTTGTCGTCGGCCAGGTTGGCCGCGCGGTTCCCCGCCGCGGGCGGCACCTACGTCTACGGCCGCGAGGTGCTCGGGCCGCTGCCGGGATTCCTGGCCGGTTGGGGATTCGTCGTGGGCAAGACTGCCTCGTGCGCCGCCATGGCCCTCACCGCCGGCCTGTACGTGTGGCCCGAGCACGCTCACGTCGTGGCGGCCGCCGCGGTACTCGCGCTGACGCTGCTGTCCGTGCTCGGAGTGCAGCGCACGGCCACCGCGTCGAAGGTTCTCGTCGCGATCGTGGTGGCGGTTCTGGCGGTGTTCGTGGTGGCCGCGTGGACCGCCGAACCGGCCCTTCCGGGCGTGGCGCCGCCGGTCCCGCCGGTGGACGACGAGGCGTGGCCGTTGCGGATCCTCGGCGTCCTCGGCGGGGCCGGGTTCTGCTTCTTCGCCTTTGCCGGTTACGCCCGCATCGCCACTCTCGGCGAGGAGGTGCGCGACCCCGCACGGACCATCCCGAGAGCGGTGGTGACGGCGATCTCCGTGGTGATCGTCGTGTACGCCGTGGTCCTGGCCTCCACGGTGCACGTCCTCGGGGTGGGGGGCGTGGCGGCGGGCCCGGCCCCGGTCCTGGACGCGGCCGAGCGGATCGGCGGCGGCGGGCTCGCACCGATCGTCCGGGTGGCCGCCGGGATCGCGGCGCTGGGCGCACTGCTGGGCGGGATCCTCGGGGTCTCGCGCACGACGATGGCCATGGCGCGCGACCGACATCTGCCCCCGCGGTTGGCCGCGGTCCACCCGACCACGCGGACACCGTACGTGGCCGAGATCAGCGTGGGTGTGCTCGTGGCGTGCATCGTGCTGGTGGCGGACGTGCGCCAGGCCATCGGGTTCTCGTCGTTCGCGGTCCTGGTCTACTACCTCGTCGCCAACGCGGCAGCGCTGCGGCTCGCCCGGCAGCACCGCCGACTGCCCGCGTGGGTGCCGGCGCTGGGTGCGGTCGGGTGCGTGGTGGTGGCCGGGAGTCTGCCGTGGGAATCGGTGGCGGCCGGGGTCGTCGTCTTTGCCGTCGGCGGGGTGGTCTACGTGGTCACCCGCCGTCGCGCCCTCCCGCCGGGCGTACCGTCTCAGGCATGATCGAGCGCCTCCCCCGGGTCCGCGACCCACGTGATCGCCTGCTGCCGTCCGACCTGCGCAGGCCCGTCATAGGCGCGCCGATGGCCGGTGGTCCCACGACTCCGGAGCTGATCGCCGCGGTCGGCGAGGCGGGCGGTCTGGGGATGATCGGATCGGGTTATCTCGACGCCGCGGCCACCCGCGAGGAGGTCGCCAGGGTCCGTGAACTCACCGCCGCTCCGTTCGGCGTCAACGTCTTCCTGGTGGACCGGGCCGACTCCGGGGCCGCGCTGGACGGGGTCGGCGGACCCGGGGCCGTCGACCGCTACGCGGCCGCTCTCGTCCCTGTCGCCGAGAGGCTGGGGATCACGCTCGCCGGGACACCGGACTTCACCGACTTCGACCAGGCCGCCACCCTCGCCGCGCTGGTCGCCGATCCGGTCCCCGTGGTCTCGTTCACCTTCGGCATCCCCGATCGAGACGTGGTCAGCGCGCTGCAGGAGGTGGGCACGGCGGTCGTCGTCACCGTCGTAGGCGTCCGGGACGCCCGGCGCGCGGTGGAGGTCGGGGCCGACTGGCTCTCGGTGCAGTCCGCCGAGGCGGGTGGGCACCGGTCGACCACCGCAGTGGGCGAGCAGCCCGACTCCGTCACCACCGTGGACCTCGTGCGGGCCGTCCGCGAGGCGCTTCCGGACGTGCCGTTCGTCGCGGCCGGTGGGATCAGTACCCCGGCAGACGTGGCGGCGGTGGTCGAGGCGGGCGCGGACGGCGTCCAGCTCGGGACCGTCCTGCTGCGCACCCCGGAGGCGGGGACCAGCCCCCTCTACCGGGCCGCCCTGGCCGATCCCCGGTTCACCGAGTCGCGTCCGACACGCTGCTACACCGGACGCTTCGCCCGTGCGTTGGTCAACGGGTTCGTGGCGGAGTTCGACGCGCTCGCGCCCCCCGCCTACCCGCACCTGCACCTGCTCACCGGGCCCATGCGCAAGGCCGCCGCAGACGCCGGGGACGTCGAGGTCCCGCCGCTGTGGGCCGGCTCGGGGTGGCGCGCGGCCGACACCTACGCCGATCGGCCGGCTGCGGAGATCGTCGCCGAGCTCTGGGACCGCGCAGGACAGTAGCTGATTCGCGGGCTGGGCTGGGCTGGGTTGGGTTGGGAGGGGCCGGGCTCAGCCCGCGCGGCGTTCGGCTTCCGCCGCGATGTCCGCCAGGTCCTGCTCCATGGTCTTGCGGGTCGACCTCTCCGCGAGGCCGCCCATCACGGCCATCGCGACCCGGGAGATCGCCGGGGCATGTGCGGTATGGGCACCGAACCGCATCCGCAGGGTCGATCCGGTGCCGTCGGCGTCCGGGGTCACGGTGAACACGGTCTTGTATTCAGTGCCACCGTTCTCGGCGACGATCGCGGTGGAGTGCGGAGGTTCGGCGGCGACCACCATCATCTCCTCCGTGGCCTTCATGCCGAACATCTTGCGCGTCTCCCGCCACCGGAGTCCCGGCTGGTAGGGGCCGGGGGTGAGGATCTCGACCGCCAGGACCCCGCTGAGGGTGCGGTGTGCCGAGGGGATGTCGGTGAGCACCGCCCAGACCGCGTCGGGGTCGGCGGCGACGTGACGGGAGAGGTCGAGATGCATGGCATCCAGGTTACCGGCGCCGACCGGCCGCAGGCGGGCCGGAAATGCGAAAACCGGCCCCGCCGAGGCGGGGCCGGTCACACGTGGTGCCCGGGTCAGGCTGGGCCTGGCCCGAGCGGCGCGCCGTCAGGCGCGTCGGCTCAGGAGCCGAAGTTCTCGACGAAGCCACCGAAGAAGCCGAGGACCTGGGCGATGAGGTCGGTGCCGAAATCGGCGGCCTCGGAGCCGGTGTTGACGGTGGCGGAACCGGTGGCGATGCCGTTGATGAAGTCAGAGATCATGGTGTAGATCCTTTCGTCGTACCGGCGGTGGACTCTCCACCGCCGAGGTCTGCGTCGTTCGGACGCTCGTTGGGTACATCCGAACGACTCGGGCCGACGTTACCCAGCCGTGACGTCGAAACCCACCTGACGAGGGGTTATGCGGCCCCGGAGGCGGTAAGCCCACGTTCATAGCAACAGTAAGGCCGGGACTGGGATTGCTCAGGTGCGAGCTATCTCACACTTTGGTCCGGTGGCCGGAACGGGAGCTCCTGACCGACCGGCCCGGGCCCTGTCGACGGGCCTAGACTCGGACGCGTGAACGCCACCCGCACCGACACCAGCCCCTCCGGACCGATCCCCCTGCCCGCGGGCTTTCGCGCCCACGCGGGGGCCGCGGGACTGCGCGAGCACGGGGACGACGTCTTCGTCGTGGTCGCCGACGGTCCCTCGGTGGCCTCCTCGGCGGTCTTCACCCGCTCTCTCTTCGCCGGGCCCTCGGTCGTGCTCAGCCGCGAGAACGCTGCGGGCGGCCGCGCGCGTGGTGTGGTGGTGGTGGCCAAGAACGCCAACGTCGCCACCGGGGACCAGGGCATGGCCGACGCGCGCGAGGTCCTGGAGCGGGCGGCCGGTGCCGTGGGCGTCGCGCCCGAGGAGTTGCTCATCGCCTCCACCGGCGTGATCGGTCGGCGTTACCCGATGTCGATACTGCGGACCCACCTGGACGGGTTGGCCGGCGCGGAGTTCGACGCCGACGCACTGGCGCTGGCCGCGGCCATGATGACCACCGACACCCATCCCAAGACCGCGTCGGTGGAGATGACGACGACGAGCGGCGCGACCGCCCGGGTGGTGGGCATCGCCAAGGGGGTCGGGATGGTCGAACCCGACATGGCCACGATGATCGCCGTGGTCTTCACCGACGCCGCCGTGGAGCCCGGTGTGCTGGACACCGCGTTCAGGGGCGCGGTGGACGACACCTTCAACTGCCTGTCCGTGGACACCGACACCTCGACCTCCGACACCGCGATCGCGGTGGCCAGCGGTGTGGCCGGGCCGGTGGACGAGGGGGAGCTGCGCAGGGCCCTCGAGGCCGTGTGCCTGGACCTGACCCTCCAACTGGCCCGCGACGGAGAGGGAGCCACCAAGCTGCTGACCGTCGAGGTCACCGGGGCACGGGACCGCGATCAGGCCAAGCGCGTGGCCAAGGCGATCCTCAACTCCCCGCTGGTCAAGACCGCCGTCCACGGGGCGGACCCCAACTGGGGCCGCGTCGCCATGGCGATCGGCAAGTGCCACGACGACACCGACATCGATCCGGAGCGCGTCCGCATCGTCTTCGGCGACCTGGAGACCTACCCGGCGTTCCCCGGCGAGGCCGAGCTCGAGCGGCTCACCGAGATCATGCGCGCCGAGGAGGTCACGATCTCGGTCGACCTGGGTGTGGAGGGGGGCGCAGCCGACGGGTCCTGCACGGTCTACGGCTGCGACCTCTCGCGCGAGTACATCTCGATCAACGCCGACTACACGACGTGAGCGGACCGCACGACGCGAGCCGACCACACCACGTGACCCCCCGCGCAGACGACCTGGAGGCCATCCGGGCCGTGTTCGCCCGCCGGCTGTACGTGATGGACACCAAGCAGTGGGACGACTACGGGCCGTGTCACACCGTGGACGTGGTCAGCCAGTCCTGGGCGGCCAGCGGCGGGGCGCCCGAGGTGCGGGGCCGCGAGCAACTCACCGCCGCGATCCGCGCGACCCTCGACGGCCGCGTCCCGGTGACCAGCGTCCACCACGGTCACACCCCGCTGCTGGACCTCACGGGCCCGCACCCGGAGACCGGCGAGCCCACCGCCACCGGGATCTGGACCATGGAGGACCGGCTGTGGTGGACCGACGACGGGCGTGAGCGGTGGCTGCACGGCTGGGGCCACTACCACGAGCGATACCGCAGGGTGGACGGTCGGTGGCTGATCTCCCACCGGCGGCTCGAGCGGATCAGGGTCGACACCGGCTACACCGACGCCTGACCCCGGGACCGTCCGTCACCCGGTGGGGCCGGGGATCCCGCGCGCCATCGCGAGCATCGTGTCGCGGGTGTCGTGCCACGCCCGGCCGGTGATGTCGCCCCACGGGTCGTGGCCACCGGGGACCAGCGAGACGCGGGCGGGATCGCCCACCCGGCGGGCCGCCCGCACGTAGTCCTCAGACTGCTCGGGCAGGACCACCTCGTCGTCACGACCGTGGACGCACACCACCGGGACGCCGGTGGGAAGGTGAGCCACGGGCGAGGCGTCCCGGTAGCGCTGACGGCGGGTGTCGGAGCGACCGCCGAGGAGTCCGGCGACGTACTTGTCACCGGACTCCTCGGCGTGGAGCAGGTCGGCGACCCCGGCCAGGGACACACAGCCGGAGACCGGGACCACGGGGCGGGACCCGGGCAGTGAGGACGGCAGGCGCGCCCGCCCGGCCACCCACAGCGCCAGGTGTCCGCCGGCCGAATGCCCGGAGACCACCACCCGCCGGAGGTCGAGACGGTGACCCACCTGTGCGGAGACCTCCACCAGGTGGTCCACGGCCCCGCACACGTCCGCGACCGTGGTGGGCCAGCCACCCCCCGAGCCCACGCGGCGGTACTCGATGTTCCACACCGCCACGTCGAAGGAGGCCAGGTCGCGTGCCTGGTTCTCCATGTAGGCCAGGCCCAGCGAGTCCTTCCACCCGCCGCCGTGGATCAACACCACCACCGGCAGTGCCGGATTGTCCGACTCGGGCAGGTAGAGGTCACCGAAGGTCTGCCCGTCGGTGTCGCCGGGGTCGGCGTAGAAGAACCGGCGGGGTTCCATGACCGGGACCGCGCCCTCGGGTGCGACGTAAGGGCGGGGAGTCACGGATTCGGTACCCGGGCCGGACGTCGCCTCGTCGTCGTCCGCCCCGAGTGCCGAGGTCAACGCCCATCCCGCCCCACCGCCCGCTCCCAGTGACAAGCCGATCAGCAGGGACCGGCGGGAGAGTTCGGCCCCGCCGCGACCGGGCGTGCGTCGACTGTGCATGCGTTGACTGTGCGTGCGTCGGCTGTGCATGCGGCGATTGGGCATGCGGCGGCGGGACCTCCTCGGGGGTGTCCCCGGCCTCAGGCCTTGCCGGCGACGACGTCGTTCTCCGCCCCATCGTAGAAGGGGATGTAGCCCTTGTCGGAGGAGAGTACGTAGAGCGGGTCGTCGAACGTGGAGGTGTCGAACGCCTGCTCGCGCAGTTCGGTCTTGCGGCTCTTGTAGGTCGAGGTCACCTCGAGCTCCTTCGAGAGCCGGATGAACAGCGGGACCGCGTACGACGGCAACGACTTGCGCAGGTGCTCGGCGAGCGCGGCACCGTCGAAGTCCGACTTGTCGTGCAGCCGCACGGCGGCCATGCCCGCCTTGCCGTCGGCGCCCGGCACGGGCACACCGTAGACCACGGCCTGGTCCACCTCGTGCCGAGAGCTGACGGCCGCCTCCACCTCGGTGGTGGCCACGTTCTCGCCCTTCCACCGGAAGGTGTCGCCGAGTCGGTCCACGAACGAGGCGTGCTTGAGGCCCTGGTCCAGCATGAGGTCGCCCGAGACGAACCAGGCGTCGCCGTCACTGAAGGCGTCGCGGATGACCTTCTTCTCCGTGGCCTCCTTGTCGGTGTAGCCATCGAAGGGCTGCGTGTCGGAGATGCCGCTGATCAGCAGGCCGATCCCGCCCTTGCCCACCTTCGTCAGCCTGCCGTCCTCGCCGCGGCGGGGCTCCCCGGTGTCCGGGTCGTAGTCCACGATCGCGAAGTCCATCGGGCAGTAGCCGGTGGTCTTGGCGATGTTGAAGGCGTTGACGAAGGCGATATTGCACTCGCTGGCCGCGTAGAACTCACAGATCCGTTCGACGCCGAAGCGCTCCTTGAACTCGTCCCAGATCTCGGGGCGCAACCCGTTTCCCGTCATCACCCGGACGGAGTGGTCACGGTCGCCCGGGCCGGGCTCCTGGTTGAGCAGATAGCGGCAGATCTCACCGATGTAGATGGCGGCGGTGGCCCCGGCCGCGCGGGCCTGGTCCCAGAACTTCGACGCGGAGAAGTGCTCCTCGATGGCCAGGCACGCACCGGCGGCCAGCACGCAGCCCAGCCCGACGGTCAGGGCGTTGTTGTGGTACATCGGCAGCGGGCACAGCAGGACGTCGTCCTTCTTGAGTCGCACGCCCGACAGGCCGAACCCGGCGAGTGCGCGGTTCCAGCGATAGTGGGTCATGGTCGAGGCCTTGGGCAGCCCCGTCGTGCCCGAGGTGAACACGTAGTACGCGGTCTCGTTGCCCAGCGTCTCGTCGGCCTCGGGCGGGTTGGTGGCGCCGGCGTCCGCACCGAGGGCCTCGAGCTCGTCCTCGAGCCAGGTCAGATCGGAGAGCTCATCCGGGCGGTGGCCGGCGGTGAACTCGCGGAACGGCAGGTCGACCTCGGTCCCCACGGCGATCAGCTCGCCGCGCCAGTTCTCACGGGGGATGGACCCGGCGGCCTCGGCGCACTCGGCTCCGATGAGGATGACCTTCGAGTCGAGGATCTTCTGCGAGTGCTCCAGGACCTCTCCGCGCTGGTGGTGGTTGAGCAGGCCGACCGAGGCGCCCACCTTGACCGCGCCGAGGATGGCGAGCATGACCTCGGGCCGGTTGACCATGCAGATACCGACCGTGTCGCCGCGCTCCACTCCACGCGCCTTGAGCACCTCGGCGAAGCGGTTGGCCCGCCGGTTGGCCTCGCCGTAGGTGACCTCGGAACCCAGGAAGCGCACGAACGGTGCGTCCGGCTGCGAGGCCGCCAGTTCCTGGAACCTCCTGCCGATCGAGATCTTGTCGGTACCGCGGGAGGAGCGGACGATCCGGAGACCGCGCAGGACGGTCGGGAGATCGGAGACGAGAGAAGGGAGGCCTCCCGCCAGGTCGAGCGGGGTGAGGGTCCTGGCGCCCTGGGACTTGCGGCGGGTGCTGTCTTCGGTCGTGTCGGTCACGGCTTCTCCTCTTTAGGGGTGGTGAGTGACTTGGCGGGATCTCCTGCGAGGCCGCGCCACGCGAGTTCGACGACCACTCCTGCGGCCACCGATTTGGGGATGGACCGGTGCGCGACGCGGTCGGCGACCGCCTCTCCGGCCCCGACGAGCGCCGTGGCGACCACCTCGAGTACCTCTCGGCTGCGCTCGTCCACCGAGTTCTGCGCCAGCAGGTCGGTGGTCAGGTCCACCAGGACGGAGCGGGTCTTCTCCACCTCGTCACTGAACGAGGGCTCCGCGACGGCCTGGCGGTACACGACGTTCCACGAGTCGGCGTGGTCGTCCACATAGTCGAGGAACGCCTCCACGACGCTCTCCAGACTGTGACGCGCACCGGTCCCGCTGGTCGCCGCGGAGGTGAGGTGGTCGATGAGCCGCCCGGACTCGCGGACCACGCACGCGGAGAACAGTTCCTCCTTGGAGCCGTAGTAGAGGTAGAGCATCGGCTTGGAGATCCTGGCGTCCTTGGCGATGGTGTCCATCGACGCCGACCGGTAGCCGAGGTCGGAGAACACGCGGATGGCCGAGTCGAGCATCTGCTGTTCGCGGATCGCGCGTGGGATCCGTTTGGTCCCCGTCGTCACAGGACTCCTTCCGGCGGGACGTGGTGTCGTGTCCCACACCAACTTACCGGCCAGTAAGGAGTTGTGGGCGACACTACGCACGATCCGTGCTGCACCGGGTGATACTCTTTCGGCGTCGGTGTGCCCTACGGCACTGCCATGACGCCCAATTCTCGTTACCCGCAGGGAGAACTCGATGAGCTTCGGTACCGGAGCGCTCGCCAGCGCAGTCGGCGGAATCGTCCTCGGCGGCATCGTCGCGTTCGGAGCGAACTCCGCGATGGCCGAGAACTCCATCCCCGAGGTCGCGCAGCCGCCCGCCGACCAGGCCCTCCTGGGCCAGGTCGAGTACGGCGCCCGCTAGTCCCCCTTCGCGCCCGCCGAGGTGACCCGCGGGATCCGTCTCGGCGCAGGCGCGCGCGACGCGGTCGTCGCCTTTCTCGCTTTTCTCCTCCTGGCCTGCCTGCAGTCCCCGGGACTGGTAGTCCCCGATACCAAGTACGACCTCGTCGTCGACCCCGGACGCTTCCTCGCACAGGCCACCCATCTGTGGACCGGACTGTCGTTCAGCGGACAGGTCCAGAACCAGGCGTACGGGTATCTCTTCCCTCAGGGACCGTTCTTCGCGCTGTTCGACCTGGTCGGGATGCCTGCCTGGCTGACCCAACGTCTGTGGTGGGCGGTGGTCCTGACGGTCGCCTATGTCGGGGTGGTCCGGGTCGCGGCCGCTCTGAGGATCGGTACCCGCCACACCAGGGCCGTGGCGGGGATCCTCTACGCACTGGCGCCCCGGATGCTCGGCGACCTCGGTTCGATCTCCTCGGAGATCTGGCCCGTGGCGCTGGCCCCGTGGGTGCTGCTCCCGGTAGTCCGCGTGTTGCAGGGGCGGATGTCCCCTCGGCGGGGCGCTGCCGGGGCCGCGCTGGCCCTGGCGCTGATGGGCGCGGTCAACGCGGTCGCCACCCTGGTCGCCTGCCTGCCCGCCGTCCTGTGGTGGCTCATGCACCGCCCCGGACGCACCTGGGCGAGGCTGGCGGCGTGGTGGCTGCCCCTCTCGGCGGCGGTGTGTCTGTGGTGGGCGGTGCCGCTGGTCCTGCTCGGACGGGTCTCGCCGCCATTCCTCGACCTCATCGAGTCGGCTGAGGTCACGACGCGGTGGTCGTCGGCGACGGAGGTGCTGCGCGGGGCCGCGACGTGGGTGCCGTTCGTGTCCACGGACCGGGTGGCCGGCGCCGCGCTCACCAGCGAACCGGTGTTCGTCCTGGCCACCGGCGTGATCGCGGCGGTCGGGGTGCTGGGACTGCTCCACCGGGGGATGCCCGCCCGGGGTCGGCTCCTGGTGATCGCCGCCGTCGGGTTGGTGGCGATGGCGGCGCCGTGGGTCGGGCCGGCCGGTGGCGGTCTGGCCGAGACGCTCCGCGCATTCCTCGACGGCGCGGGCGCGCCGCTGCGCAACGTCCACAAGTTCGAGCCACTGCTTCGTCTCCCGCTGGTCCTGGGCACGGCCCATCTGTTGGCGCGCCTGCTCGCCGGTGTGCACGGCGGTTCGGAACGCTCGGGAGAGGGCGAACCGACCGCGCGCGGCTGGACCGCGGTGGCGCACCCCGAGCGGAACCGTTCGGTGGCCGTGGCCATGGTCGTGGTGCTCGCGGGCACCGTCGCGGTGGCCCCGGCGTTGCTCGGTCGCCTGGCCCCGGTCGGCGCCCACGCCGCGATCCCCGACCACTGGACCGACGCCGCCGCCTGGCTCTCGGAGAACGCGCCGGTCGCGGTGCCGGGGGCAGCGATCGCCGAGGGCGGTGACCCCGACCCCGCGGCGACGACGCGTGCACTGGTGGTGCCGGGGTCGTCCTTCGGGCGTCAGGTCTGGGGCGTCACCCGCGACGAACCGCTGCAGCCGCTGGCCACCACACCGTGGGCGGTCCGGGACTCGGTGCCGCTGCAGCCCGCGCCGGCGATCCGGGCCCTCGACGCCGTCCAGCGTCGTCTCGCCGACGGCAACCCCGCCCCGGGGATGGCCGCCACGCTCGCCTCGCTCGGGATCGGATTCCTGGTGGTGCGCAACGACCTCACCGCCGACTCCGGTGCGCCCCGGCCGGTCCTGGTCCACCAGGCGATCGACGGCTCTCCGGGTCTGGTCAAGGTCGCGGAGTTCGGGGAACCGGTCGGGGGCACTCAGGTCGGGGGCACGGAGGTAGGAGGCACTGAGGTCGGGGACGTAACCGGTGACGACGACGAGGTGGTCGTCGTCCCCGACTCGGGCCTCCGCCCGGCCTATCCGGCGATCGAGATCTACCGGGTCGACTCCCGGTTGGGTTCGGACGCCGCGTCCCCGGGGCCGCCCCGGTCGGCCACGGCCCCGTACACGGTGGAGGTGCGTGACCTGCCGGTGGTGTCCGGCGGGCCGGAGTCGCTGTCCCGGCTCGACGACCTCCTGGCCGTGCGGGACACGGTCGGGTCCCCGGCCCGGGTGACCAGACTGCTCGAGGTCGACGCCGACGCTGCGGGTGTGGACCCCGCCTCCGATCCCTTCCCCAGGCCGCGACCGGTCACCTCCACGGCCCCTGTCCTCACGGACTCCCCGACGGACCGGGAAACCGACTTCGGCCGCCTCGACCACCACTCGTCGGCGGTCCGGGCCGAGGGCGACCCGCGACGCAGCCGTGGCTCGGTTCCGGACTACGCGGCCTCCGTCTCCGACACCGAACCACCACTGGCGCAGGCCCGATGGTGGGACGCCCGGGTCCGGGTCTCGTCGTCGGCATCGGACTCCGCCCAGACAGGGCCGGTCAGGCCCGCACGTTCGGTGGCGGCGGCGGTCGACGGTGACCCGGATACCGCCTGGCGCTCCGGGGGCTACGGCTCGGCCTTCGGTCAGTGGATCGAGATCGACCTCCCCGAGCCCGTCGACCGGGGACTGCTCCGGATCACCGTGCCGGTCCCGGATGCGGGGCCCGAGGTCAGCACCCTGCAGATCCGTACGGACTCCGGCACCACCACCGCCTATCCGACCGGCGGCGGCGAGCTGGTCGTGGCACTGCCCCCGGGCCCCACCGAGACGGTGCGGGTCACGGCGACGGGCCTCGCCGACGGAGGCCGCGGCACCTACTTCGAGGTGTCGGACATCCGGCTGAGCTCGGCCGGCGAGGACATCCCGCTTCTGCGGGTGGTGGCGCTGCCGGACCGGCCCTCGGACTCCGCGGCGCCGTCCGGTTGGGTGCTCCGGCAGGAACTGGGCGGTCGCTCGGACTGCGTCCACGGCGGGAGCCCGGTCGAGGGGTTGGCGGGCGCCGAGGAGGAGACCGGCGCTGTGCGGTGCGCTCCGGAGCTCGCCATCGAGGCCGAGGAACCGAAGCGCTTCGCCCGCCTGCTCGACGTGCCGACCGGGACCGCGGTCCTACCGCAGCTCCTCGTGCGCCCGCGGGTCAGTGCGGCGTTGGACGATGTGCTGCGAGGCGACCCCGCCACCCGCGCGCGCCAGGTCCGAGCCGTGGGCGAGTCCCTGGTGACCGACCCCGCCGGCGGCCCGTCAGCAGCCGTCGACGGTGACCGGTCGACCAGCTGGCACGCGCCCGACGTCCCCTCGCCGACGCTCGAGCTGCAGCTACCCGGCCGCCAGCTGGTCGGCTCGATCAGGCTGTGGGCACCGCGGTCGGACGCCCCGGCAGCCCCCCGGGTGATCACCGTGGACACCGGCGTCCAGACCACCCGCGTCGACCTGGACGCGATCGCGCCGGAGGAGGACGGGTCCGTCGTCGTCCCCCTGCCCGCCGACCACACCGACCGGGTGACGGTCCGGATAGACACCGCGCACGACGTGCGGACCCCGGGAGGCACGCAGGTCCCCACCGGGATCGCCGAGGTGTGGGTCCAGGACGGCACCGGTGCCCGGATCGGCGCACTGCCCGCGGCCAACGACGATCCGGTCACCCTGGCCTGCCAGGACGGACCCCGGTTGTCCATCGGCGACCGGTCGGTCTCCACCCGCCTGACCACCACGCGGCGGGAGCTGCTCGAGGGCCGCGCGATCCCCGTCGAACCGTGCGACGACGACCCGGTCGCGATGGCCGCCGGGCCGGTGGAGGTCTCGGTGGACCCCGGGGAGGCGTTCTCGGTCGATTCGGTGGGCCTCGTCGTCGTCGACGGTGGTGGTGACGGTGGTGGTGAAGGCGGTGGTGTCGGGGGTGACGGCGCCGGCCGCGCGGGCACCGGTCGCGCCGAGTCCACCACCCGCACGCCGGTCCTGGGCGGGGCGTTGCAGGCGACCCGAGCGGTCGCGACGGTCCGGTGGGACGCCTCGCGCCGCGAGCTGCACGTACCCGCAGCGCCGCGGGAGCGGGTCCTGGTGGTGCCCGAGTCGGTGTCCCCCGCGTGGGAGGCAACGCTGGTCGCCGACGACGGCACCGAGTTGCCCGATGTCCGCCCGGTGACCGTGGACGGCTGGAAGCAGGGTTGGGTCCTGCCCGCCGCCGGCACCGGGGCGACCCTCGTCCTGACGGTCCCGCTCGACGGGCCGTACCGGGCGGCGCTCATGACCGGGCCGTTCGTGCTGACGCTGGTCCTGATCCTCTTCCTGCTCCGTGGCCGCGACCGGGCGGGCGCCCGCGCAGTGGTGTGGCGCGGCGGCGGGGCCGTCACCGCGACCGCCACGGTGGCCGTCGCCTACGCGCTGGCGGGCCCGGTGGGTCTGGGGCTCTCGGCGGTGCTCACCGTCAGTGCCCTGGTGGCGAGCCGCTACCTGGGTGCAGGGCGGGCGCGGGATCTGTTGATCGTCGGGTCGGGTGTGGGGATGGTCGCGGGCGCCGCGCTACTCGCCCGCGCCCCGTGGCCCACCCCAGCCGGGTACGCCGGCGACGGCTGGCTTCCTCAGGTCGCGACGGTGGCGGGGCTCGTCTGCGCCGGGTTGGCCGCGGCCTGGCCGTCGGTGCTCGGCGTTCCGCGGGGAGTGCGCCGGGGGGCGAACCAGCGCCCCGACGGCTCCTCGACCAGCGCGTAGCTGGCCGCCGCGAGCACGGTGGAGACCACCACGGTGATCACCCAGATCTCGAGCATGTGGCCGGAGAACATGGGCACGAACGCGATCTGGAACGCGAAGTGCAGGACCAGCACGTGCCACAGGAACACGCCGTAGGACCACCTGCCCAGCATGCCCACCACCGTGGAGTCCAGCACCGCGAAACGCTGTCCCTGCGGCGCCAGTATCACCGGGGCCAGCAGGCAGAACGCCACCACGGCGCCCAGTGCCGTCCGGGTCGCGAACTCCGGCCCGGAGGGGTGCACGAACCCCTCGGTGAACCACTGCGGGACGGTGCTGACACCGAACGCCAGCGCGACCACCGCCCACCAGCCCCACCGCGCGTGGCGGTGCCTCGCCAGCGCCGCGAGGCGTCCCGGCGGTGCGGCGGCGAGCTCGGCGAGGATCATCCCCGCCGCGAACCACGAGGCGAACGCCGGGGGCAGGATCTGGTCGTTGATCCGCTCGGGCAGTCCGAGCTCGTACCAGGGGACCAGAGCCCACGCCAGGCTCAGCACCCCCACAGCCGCGATGACGGGGATGCGCCACCGCGCCGCGCGGCCCCGGAGCCCGGCGAGCGCCCACCACAGCAACGGCAGGACGAGGTAGAACGACATCTCCACGGACAGCGACCACGCATGGGTCAACCCCTCGACCAGGGAGTCGGGGACGAACACCTGCATCAGGGTCAGGTTGGCCGTCCAGGTCGAGGCCGAACTGTGCGCGTTCTGGGGCAGGAGGAGGAACACCGCGGCCACCAGGACGAGGTACGCCGGCATGATCCGGACGAGGCGGGAACGCAGGTAGACCCGCGGAGACCGCGCGGTTCCGGGCCCGCCCTGCCGCGCGTGCAGGGCGTGGGCCCGCCACAGCAGGAACCCGGACAAGGCGAAGAAGACTGCCACGGACAGGTCGAACCGGCCCCAGACCCGGTTGATCACCGACCCGGTCGAGGACCCGGTCTGGAACGCCACATGAGTGGTGAGAACGGCCAGCGCAGCCACGGCGCGAAAGCCCTCCAGGGCCGGCACGAAGCCGGTCGCCGACGGGAGAGTTCCGACTCGTCGGTCGGGGGTGGAGAATGCGTTCTTCATCACTGTTAATCTTCTCCTGATGATGGTCCGGTCCGGTGACCGACCCGGGAAGCTACCCGGAAGTAACCGGCGGACCGAGGGTGCGACTCCAGGAGGACAACCGATGGCACGACAGAGCAGTTCCGCGGGACGGAGGTCGTCAGTACCCGCACTGGTCCTCGTCGGTCTCGGCGCCTTCCTGATCACTATCGCACTGGCACTCGTCTTCTTCGTGGTCCCGGCACAGAAGAAGACCCCGTTGGACATTAACTCCACGACGGTCACCGAGACGTCGCCGGGAGCCGTGTTGGTGGGCGGGGCCCTGGCGGGCAACGCGCCGACCGAGCTGAACTCCACGCGCCCTGAGTGTAGCGCCGGGGACGCGGCCGGCGACGAGGTCGAGGAGGCCGGCGAGGGCGATGCCGCCGAGGTCGTCGAGACCCAAGACGGCGACGAGGCCGACGACTCGGAGGTCCAGTTCCCGGTCTCCTGCTTCATCGACAACGATGTCCCGCTCTACTCCCAGCGTCGCGTCCAGGCCGTCGAGCCGTCGGACGGCGAGGTGATCACGCTGCAGGCAGCCCAGTCGCTGCTGCGTGAGGACAAGACCGGGTCGGACGGGGTCGAGGGCCTGATCAACGCCACGATCGACCGCGTCACCGTCGACCGCGTGACCGCCATGCCGATCGACGAGCCCGTGAGCACCCTGCAGGTGGTCGCCACCGGCAACGCGGACGACTCCGCCCCCACCGGGTTCGTCCGCAACGGTCTGCAGTACAAGTTCCCGTTCGACACCGAGCAGGGGAACTACGACTACTTCGATGCCAGCACCTTCACCACCAACCCGATCTCGTTCGTCGGTGAGACCACCGTCGGCGGGGTCGAGGCCTACGAGTTCCGGCAGGAGCTCGGGCCGATCGACATGTGGTCCTCGATCCGCGACCACTTCGCCGCCATCTCGGACGGCTACGACCCGGCCGTCGAGTCGGTGCTCGCCAGCTACCGCCGTGAGGGCATGACCGCGGGCCAGTGGGGCATCGAGGGTGACCCGGAGCGCGAGGTCGACATGCGACGCTTCTACACCAACACCCGCACGGTGTACGTGAACCCGGACACCGGGCAGATCGTCAACGGCAGCGAGAGCATCTTCCAGTTCTTCGCCGAGGACCAGGACGAGGCCGAGGCCTTCTTCAACGACGCGGCCGGCATGGAGGCCGAGAAGGCCGAGCCCACCCGGACGGCTGTCCGCTTCGAGTCCGGCTGGAACGAGGAGACCAAGGAGCAGACGCAGGCCACCGCGCAGGAGAGCGCCGACACGCTCAACACGTTCGGTCGCGTCCTGCCGGCGGTGCTCGGTGTGCTCGGCGTGCTGGCTCTGATCGGCGGCATCCTCCTGGGTGTCCGCGGCGGGCGCGATACCCGTGGCACCCGTGGCGCCCGCGGGAACCGGGGCGCCGGGGCGGGGACTCGCGCCTGACGCCCCGCTGACCCCCGCGACCCCGCGTCGCCCGGGCCACCTACATCGTCCTGACCTCCTGGACCGTCACGAGCGTTCCGCACACATCGCCCGACCGAGGGCGGGTGTGCGGAACGCTCTTCTCGTATGCACGCCACCCCGCGGATCGCGCGGGAGGCGTCCGCGAATCGCGGGGAGGGGCCGGCTCAGGCCGGTCGCACCCGGAACGCCCGCCACCCCGCGACGACGGTGGTGAGGACCACGACGACGAGGGTCGCCCCCAGCACGGATCCCAGCTCCCGGGGCGCCGCCCACACGGCCACCACGGTGAGCACGAGACCGCCCCACGCGATCCCGGCCTCCGTCGTCCGATTGGTGGCGATGGTGGCGAGCAGGAACGCCTGCAGGACACTCAGGGTGACGCCGAGGCCGGCGAACGCCCACAGCACCCCGGTGACCGGTCGGTACCCCTCGCCCACCACGGCCGGCACGAGCGGGGCCGCGAGCGCGGCGGCCAGCACGACGACCGCCCCGATCCCGAGCAGCACCCCGACGGCGGAGCGGACGGCGCCGCGATGTCCGGCGGGGTCGGCCATCCGGGGGTACAGCACGGTGCCGACCGCCTGGGGGAGCCAGAACGCGGCTTTCGCGGCCACCGCGCCGAGCGCGTAGCGACCCGCGTCCTCCGGCGACAGCAGTGCGCGAGCCAGGAGCAGATCAACCGAGGTCAGGGCCATCATCACCAGCTGGACCTGCCCGGCGGCAAGCACGGCTGGCACACCGGGCGAGGCCGGTGTGGTTCCGCTGTCCTGGGTCCGGGAACGCCTCGTCGTCGTCCCTCTGGTCACCCACGCCGCCGTCGCCCAGGCCGCGGTCACGCCGACCGCACCGGCCGCGAGCGCCGTGCCGACCCCGCCGCCGGCGGCGAGTACGGCGACCGCCGGCACGACCTTGCCCGCGCCCGCCAGGGCGAGCACCACACCGAGTGCACGGAACCGCTCGGCGCCCTGCAGCAGCCCCTGTTCGGTGGCCAGCAGGCACAACACCGGGCCCGGGGACAGCGCGGCCGCGGTGGCGAGCGTCGGGGTGTCGAGGAGCAGCGACACCGGGACCACGGCGAGTGCGGCGATCACGGCCACGAGCAGCGCGACCCGCGCGCCGAGGGAGCGCAGCGCCTCGTGCGGCACCCCGCGGACGTGCTCCCGGGCCACCACGGCCTGCAGCGCCAGCGACGGCACCGCGACCAAGAGCTGAGCGGAGAGCAGGGCGGCGAACGCGCCGTACCCCTCGGGGCCGAGCCACCGGGAGGCCGGCAGGTGGAGCAGGTAGGCGGCGATGTTGGCCAGGAGGGAACCGAGCGTCACCGCCCCGGCGCCGGTCAGGAATCGCCTGGTGGCGGATCCGGGTACCGCCGCGCGCGCCTGAGGGTCCACACCGGTGATCGTAGGGCGTCGCCCGGGGCCCGGTCGCAGCGGTTGCCGTGGTGAAATGTGCGCATGTCAGCCACTTCGGTCGGGCCCCGCCGCGCTCTCGCGGGCCCGGGGGCGGGGGCCGCGGTCGACGCCGGCGTCGGGCTGGCGGTGACGGCTCTGCTGTTGGCCGGGTTGGCACGTCCGGGCTTCCCGCTGGTGCGGGACTGGGTGGCCACCCCCGCGCCCCCGTTGTCGGACGCCGCTCTGGGGCTCGGCGAGTCGGCGGCGCGTGCGGTGCCGCAGGATGTGGCGGTGGTCTGGGCGACCCGCGCGCTGGATGCGGTCGGGCTTCCGGTGTGGCCGCTGACGGGCCTGCTCACGGCAGCGTTCTGCGTGTGGATCGCCGTGGCGGCGGGCGCCCTGGTCCGGCAGGCGGTGCAGGCTGCAAGCGGGCCGGGCGCCGACGCCGCCAATTGGTCGGGCCACCTGCTGAGGGTGCCCGCCGTCGTGGTTGCGGTGTGGAATCCGCTGGTGGTGGAGCGGCTCCTGCAGGGTCAGTGGTCGCTGTTGGCCGGGGTGGCCGCGGTGGTGACGATGCCGGTGCTGCTGGCCCGGGCGAGGCCCCGGGTGGCGGCGGCGTGCGCGGCGGTGGCCGCAGCGGGACTCACGCCGACGGGTTGGGTGCTGGCGGTGGTGGCCGCGGTGGTGTCGTTGAGCTGCGCGGGGCCGGGGTCCGGGTCGCGGTCTGGGTCTGGGTCTGGCCGGCGGGTGCGGTCGGCGGTTCCGCTGGCCGTGGTGGCCGTGGTGACCGCGCTGCCGTGGCTGCTGGCCACGCTCCTCGCGGGTGGGGGCGCTGTGGGTGGCGCCGGCGCCGGCGGGGAGACCGGGGTGGCGGCGTTCGCCGCCCGCGCCGAGACCAGCATCGGGACCCTCGGTTCTGTGGTGGCGCTGGGCGGGATCTGGAACTCGGCAGCCGTGCCGCCCTCGCGGGCGAGTTGGTGGGCGGCCGCGGCGCTGGTGCTGCTGCTCGCCGTGTGGGCGTCGGCGGCTCGCGGGCTGTGGCGCGCCCGGCGCTCCCCGGCGGTCCGGGCCACGGTTCCGCTCGCGCTGGTCACATGGCTGCTGGTGGGCCTGGCGGCGACAGGTCCCGGGCTGGTCGCGTTGGACGCCGTGGTGGGGGCGGTGCCGGCGGCCGGTCTGCTGCGTGACACCCAGAAGTTCGTCGCGTTCGCCCTGCCGGCCACCGTGCTCGCGTGGGGTGTCGCCACCCGGGCGCTGGCATCGCGGCTGCGGCCCGCGGGGGCGGCACTGGTGCTCACCGCCGTGGCCGTGGCCGCCGTCCCCGACGCGCCGCGTGCACTCTGGGAGTCGCTACGCCCGGTGACGTACGGGGACGGGTGGGCGGAGGTGGCCGGGATCGTCGACGGCCGTCCCGGAGACCTGCTCGTCCTCCCCGCCGGGTCCTTCCGCTCGACCCCGCTGTGGGCCGGTGGCGCCGCCGTGCTCGACCCCGCTCCCCGCATGCTCGACACCCGGGTGCTGGTTCCCGGTGATCTGGTCGTGGGCCGGGCCGGCACGGTGGCGGGGGAGGGTGACCGCGCCCGCGAGGCCACCGAGGCCCTGCTCCGCGGTGAGGACCCCCCGGCGCTGACAGACCTGGGCGTGCGGTGGGTGCTCGACGAGCGCACCTCCGCCGGCCCCCGGGGGGAGTCCGGCCGGACACTTGCGACGACGACGACAAGGTTCGCCGACTCCGAACTGACCCTCTACGAGCTGGGTGCGGCGGACGGGCGGGAGCTCACGGCTCCGCCCCACACAACGGCTCCGCCCCTCGCAACGGCTCCGCCCCCGGCAGCCGCCGACTCCCGGGCGGCGGTCCTGGTGGCTCACGCGGCGTGGCTGCTCACCGGTGTGGTGGCTGCGGCGCTCGCCTGGGCGGGCCGCCGATCCCGCCGCCGATCACGCCGCTGACCCGGCGTCCCTCGGTGACGGCCGTGAGGACCTCCGCCATCGCCTCCCCGGTCGCGGGCCACGACAGCCCGGCGGCCTTGCGGCGGGCGGCCTCGCCCATGCGGCCGCGCAGCGCGGGATCGGCCAGCAGGCGCCCGGTCGCCGCCGTCATGGCCGCGACGTCGTCCACGAGGAGGCCGGTCTGGCCGTCGTCGATCGAGTCCCGCAGCCCGGCCGCGTGGTGGTAGCCGATGGTGGGCACGCCGTGCTGGGCGGCCTCGGACACTGCGAGACCCCACCCCTCCTTGCGCGAGGGCATGAGGTGGAGCGACGCCGAAGCGAGGATCCGGTGCTTGGTGGCCTCGTCGACGTGCCCGTGGAACACCACCGCACCCGCGGGGTGATCTGGCCCGGGGCCGTCCAGTCCGAGATCGCCCGCGTACTCGCGGAGACGGTCGGACCACCAGCCGCTCCCGATCACATCCAGTACCAGCTCGGGACAGGTCTGGCGTAGCGCTGCAAGCACGTCCAGGGCGTCCTCGACGTGTTTGTGCGGCACCAGTCGGGACAGCACCACCAGGCGCGGGCCGTCCGCACGGGTCCCGGACCCGCCCGGCAGCACCCCGGCGGGTAGCGGGTCCAGGCCGTTGCGGACCACGGCGATGCGGGCCGGGTCCACACCGAGCTCGGCGAGTTCCTCCGCCGACGGCAGCGAGACGGTCACGTACTGACTGTGCGAGTGCACGCGCGGCGAGAGCCACGACTCGATCCACCAGCCGATCCTCGCCACCAACCATCCGGCGACGGGCCACTGTTCGCGGTGGATGTGGTGGACCAGCACCACGACCGGGGCGGTGGTGGCGAGCCGGGAGAAGAAGGGGACGCCGTTCTGCGTGTCGACGACGACGTCGGGCCGCCGCAACCGACCGAGTGGCCCCAGCCCGACCCGCCCGAGGAGCATCGCCCCCAGGGCGCGCGGGTAGACGGTGAAACGGCCGCCTCCCCGGCTGACCGTGACGCCCGACCCGGTGACAGCGGACCCGGTTGCGCCGGCCGCCCTCACCTCCGAGCGGGCCGCGCCGCGGGAACGGGAGGTCCGATAGATGACGGTGTGTCCTGCGGCCGCCAGGCCGTCCGCGACGTGCTCCAGGTACCGCTCGCTGCCACCGCCCTGCGGATGGGTGCTGTCTCGCCAGCACAGCAGCAGGATTCGAGCCACGGCGCACACTGTACGCAGCGCGGGTGGGGCGGAGGCCCGTCGGTATCGTCTCCGCTGTGACCCCACCAGCAGATCACCGGTCGAGCGCGCTGCGGTCGGTCGCCCGGCGCGCCACCTTCGGGCGCTCGCTCGGGCTCCTGCGCTCGTTCCCCCTCGAACAGTCCGACCCGGACGCCTTCTACTCCGGGCTGGCGCGCGACACGGTCGAGTTGGTCGCGGACCTGTGGGCAGAGTCGGGGGACCAACCGGGAGACCGACTGGGAGACCAAGCGGGGGGCCAGCAGGTGGGCCAGCAGGTCGGCCGGCAGGTGGGCCGGTCGGGCGGGCTGCCGGGCGCGCGGCTACCGGGGTTGACCGTCCTCGACGTGGGCGGCGGTCCCGGTTACTTCTCCGACGCCTACGCCGCGGAGGGCGCGCGCTACGTCTCCGTGGAGCCCGACGTGGGGGAGATGTCCGCCGCCGGGCTTGATCAGTCCGGTTCGATCCGGGGGAGCGGGATGTCGCTGCCCATCCGGTCGGACTCGGTGGACGTGTGCATCTCCTCCAACGTGGCCGAGCACGTGCCCGAGCCGTGGACCATGGCCGAGGAGATGCTCAGGGTCACTCGACCCGGTGGCCTCGTCGTCGTCTCCTACACGCTCTGGTACGGACCGTTCGGCGGACACGAGATGGGCCTGACCCATTATCTCGGCGGTGAGCGGGCGCGGCGGATGTACGAACGCCGTCACGGGCACCCGCCCAAGAACGTGTACGGCGAGTCGCTGTTCGAGGTGGGCTGTGCGGAGGGGCTCGAGTGGGCGCGGGGCACCGACGCGGGTGAACTGCTCGCCGCCTTCCCGCGCTACCACCCGCGCTGGGCGTGGTGGCTGGTGCGTGCGCCGCTGGTCCGCGAGGTCATGGTGTCGAACCTCGTGCTGGTACTGCGGGCCCGCTAGGGGCGCCGAGAGCGCCGGACGCCCGTCCGCGGGTCCACCCGGAGAGTCGGACACTCGTCTACCATGGGTGAAACGCGTTCTTGTTTTCTACCTCTCGGAGGTCCCCGTGGTCGTCATCCATGACAAGCTCTTCTCCGGCACGCGCTGGACCGATCCCATCACCACGGGGGTTCTCGAGGTGACGTCCCCCGCTACGAACGCCGTCGTCGGGAGGGTGGCCGAGACCACCACGGAGGACGTCGACGAGATGGTCAACCAGGCCCGCGACTCCTTCGAGTCCGGGGTCTGGCGTAACACCCCTCCCGCAGAGCGGGGTGCGCTGATCGGTCGGGTCGCCGACATGCTCGAGGAACGCCAGGGCGAGGTCTGCCAGATACTCTCCGACGAGATGGGCACCCCTCCCGGGACCGCGGCGATGATCCAGGTGACGCCCACTCTCGGCGTCCTGCGGTACTACGCGACGCTGGCAGCCGACTTCCCGTGGTCCGAGGTCCGGCACGGCGACTACGGTGCCTCCGTGGTCAGCCGCCAGCCCGTCGGCGTGGTCGCGGCCGTCACCGCGTGGAACGTCCCGCTCTACCTCAACTCCGCCAAGCTCGGTCCGGCGCTGCTCTCGGGGAGTTCGGTGGTCCTCAAGCCGTCGTCCGCGACCCCGCTGTCCGCGCTGTGGCTCGCCGATCTCTTCCGTGAGGCGGGGCTGCCCGAGGGCGTGCTGTCGGTGGTGACCGGTCCGAGCTCCGTGGGCGACCACCTCGTCTCGCACCCGGAGGTCGACAAGATCTCGTTCACCGGCTCCACCGGTGTGGGCAAGCACATCGCGGGGATCGCCGCCCAGAACCTCACCCGCTGCTCGCTGGAGCTGGGCGGAAAGAGCGCCGCGATCATCCTCGAGGACGCCGACATCGCCGCCAACGCCGGGACCATGGTGTTCTCCGCGCTGATGAACTCCGGCCAGGCGTGCGTGTCCCAGAACCGCATCCTCGCCCCGCGGTCGCGCTACGACGAGGTCGTCGAGGCCCTGGTCGAGAACGTCAAGGCCATGCCGGTCGGTGACCCGGCCGCCGAGGGCACCGCGTTCGGGCCGCTGGCCAACCACAAGCAGAAGGACAGCGTCGAGGGCTACATCCGCAAGGGTGTCGAGGAGGGCGCGACGATCGCCTACGGAGGCGGGAAGGTCGAGGGTCTCGCCGACGACGTGGCCGGCGGTGCCTTTGTCCAGCCGACCGTGTTCACCGATGTCGACAACTCCATGACCATCGCCCAGGAGGAGATCTTCGGCCCGGTGATTCAGGTCATCGCGTACGACTCCGTCGACGAGGCAGTGCAGATCGCCAACGACTCCGAGTTCGGCCTGGCCGGCGCCGTGTACTCGGCTGATCCGGACGCCGCGCTCGCCGTGGCCCAGCGGGTGCGCACCGGCACCATGGGCGTCAACTGGTACGCCTTCGACCCGAGCGCACCGTTCGGCGGGTTCAAGAACTCCGGCCTCGGCCGCGAGAACGGACCCGAGGGGCTGGACGCCTACTGCGAGCTGCAGAGCGTGCTCATGCCGTTCGGCTGGGAGCCCCCCGCGCAGTGACCAGCTGACCGCACCGCACGGAATCGCGGCGCCGGCGGGCCGGGACCTCACAGGGGTCCCGGCCCGCCGCTGTCACTCCACCCGGTAGCCGACGCCCCGGACGGTGTGGACCTTGTTCTCGCCGATCTTGCGGCGCAACGACCGGATGTAGACGTTGACGATGTTCGAGCCGGGGTCGAAGTCCATGCCCCACACGCTCTCCAGCAACTGCTCACGGCTGATGGTCTCGCCCTTGTTGCGCAGCAGCATCTCCAGCAGGGAGTACTCACGGTTGGTGAGCTCCTGGATCCGACCGTCGACCTCGACCCGGCGGGTGCGGATGTCCAGACGCATCCCGGCGTGCTCGAGAATGCCGGGATCCTCCGAGGCCTCGTGCTCGCGCAGGCGGAGCCGGATGCGGGCCAGCAGCTCCGGCACACGGAAGGGCTTGACCATGTAGTCGTTGGCCCCGGAGTCCAGACCCTCGACGGTGTTCGCGACGCTGTCGCGGGCCGTGAGGATGATGACGGGGGCCGCGAACCCGCGGTCCCGCGCCTCGCGGAGCAGCGTCAGACCATCGATATCCGGCAGCCCGATGTCCAGCAACATCAGGTCGATGTCGGAGATGGTCGACAGGATGGATCGCGCGCTCTCCCCGTCCACAGCCTCGAGTGCGGTGTACTCGGCGCCGCCGAGTGCCTTGACCAGTACCGAGCGGATGAGGTCGTCATCCTCCACGACGAGAACATTCGTCATGCAACCCTCCTTCTACGACAATGGAGTATCCCACGCGGAGCCCACGATTCGAGGGTGACCTCAGGCCGTGTCCCCGGGTCCACCGGATCGCCGGTGCCACTCGGACCTTCCGCCGACGGATCGACGGCGGCGCTCCCGCCCCCTACCGACTGCGGAGTCCGCCTCGTCGATGACTACGTCCGTGTCGTTTCCGGTGTCGTTTCCGGTGTCGGGCTCGAGGGTCGCGGCGATGTAGGGGACGACGATGCAGAACGCGGCCCCACCGCCCTTAGCGTTGAACGCGAACGCACGGCCTCCGTGAGCGCGGGCGATCGTCGCGACGATCGCCAACCCCAGTCCGGTTCCCCCTCGCCCGTCGCGGAGCTGCCCGCGCGCGGTGTGGAACCGCTCGAAGATGCTCTCCTCCTCGCCGGGCGGGATCCCCGGGCCGCTGTCGCGCACCCACCACAGCAGCCTTCGTCGGTAGTTCTCGCGAGGTGGCGGTTCGGGCAACGGTCCGGCCGCCAGATCCTCGGTGACCGTCGGGTCCCCGGGAGCGATCGCCCGGCACCCGATCTCGATCAGGTCGCCCGGACCGGTGAACCGGACGGCGTTCGAGCAGAACTGGATGAGCGCCTGGGTGATCCGGTGCTGATCCAGTAGGGCCACGTCCTCGGAGTACGGCAGCACCGACCACTCGCGATCAGCGATCACATCGATCTTCGCCTCGACGTCCAACACCAGTTCGGCGACGTCCGTCGGGGCGGTCCGGAGGAAGTCGGGGCGGTCGGAGCGCGCCAGGGTGAGCAGGTCCTCGACGATCCGGGTCATGCGGGACAGCTCGTCCTGCATGATCCGGGTGGTCTCGGCCCGCTCCTCCGGGTCCTCGGGCATGAGGTCCAGGTTCCCCTGCACCACGGTCAGAGGCGTGCGGAGTTCGTGACCGGCGTCGTCGAGGAACTCCCTCTGCGTCCGGTAGGCGTCCTCCACGCGCTCGAGCATCGCGTTGACCGTGTCGGCCAGGGAGACGATCTCGTCCGGACCGTCGACGGGAACCCGTCGCGACAGGTCGGCGGCGGAGATCGTCTCCGCGGCCTCGCGGATCCGCCGGACGGGGACGATCATCCGCCCGGCCAGGAGCCATGCCACGAGCGCGCTGAGGACGATGCCGCCGGCTCCGGTGCTCAGGAGGAGGTCGGCGACGCGACCGGTGTCCTCGCGGGTGGGTGCGTCACTGATCGCGACCACGATATTGGACGGTCCGGCCGGGCTGTCGACCTCGGCCTTGCGCCAGCGCACGGTGCCGTCGATGACACCGGACCCCTCGTCGGACACCAGACCGATCCGTTGGATCCGGGACCGCATGGCCGGCGGGAACAGGGGGTCGTCCTCCGAGCTGAACCGCGAGAGCGTGAACTGCGTTCCCGAGGTGGTGGCGGTCCCGACGAGGAGTAGTTCGGCCGACGGGTACTGCTGGGCCAGGTAGGCGCGGATCAACTGCTCGGCGGTGGGGCTCTCCGACTCGAACGACGGCAGGATCCCGGCTTCCATGAACGTCGTGAAGTCCGCCGCTTCACGGTTGAGACGCAGATCGGTCGTCCGCTCCGCGGTGAGGTAGAGCACCTGCAGTGTGAACAACACCATCGCGGTGAACACTGCGGCCGAGGTGAGCGTGATGCCCAGCGTGATGCGCAGGCGCGCCGAGTACCACCACCGGACCGAGTGTGCCCTTCTGAGCCGCGGGGTCACTCCGGAGCTGATCGGGTGTCGGACCGCGAGGCGTCACGTAGTGCCCCGTCCCCGCGCGGGTCGGCTGACGCGTGAGGCGGCGGCCCCGTGGTCCCGGCGTGATCCGGCCGCCCCGTCTCCGCGGCGTGTGACGGCCGTGGAAGGGTCGCCGGTGGCCGGTCCGCGGCGGATCCGTTCGTGTCGCGCTCGGCTGTTGGCCCCGTCGTGAGCAGCGCCGGACCACCGACCGCGGTCGACCGGACGGGCCCCCCGTCGCCCGTCACCCCGGTGGGGGAGTCCTTCGTCGTCGAGGAACCGTCGCGGGAGTCGGGTGAGGGGGTGGGGCTGCCCACTGTCGGGGTCGGGCCGCCGACCGGCGACGGGGTGGGAGCCGGGCTCGTGCCCGTGCCCGGAACGCCTGGCCCTGCGGTCGCGCTCGTGAACGGTGTCAATGCGGGCAGGGGGCTGGACGACGCCGGCAGGAGGGCGAGGAAGCCCTGGATCGGCCCGGCCATCATGACCGTGGGGGTTCCGTCCCTCACCGTCAGGTGCGGTCTCGAACCCTCGATGGCGGTGCCGCCGCGGTTGATCAGTTCTTCCGGTTCTTGAGAGGAGAGCTCCTCCGCCACCTCGTCACCGGCGGGGGCGGCGGCCTCTGGTGGTCCGAGGACGACGACCGCAGCCGCGATCCCCAGTCCTCCCACGAAGACGGGGAGGGCTATGAGTCCGGCAGCGGCGACCCTCATGCCACTCCTTCACACATGCGCTCAGTGTATTGATGACGCAACCACTGTCCCACCGATTGGAGATCTTGGAAAGAGGGTTCCGTCACACTGACGCGAACGGGCCGCACCCGGCTGGGTGCGGCCCGTCAGTAGTCCTCTCCGGGCGTCGTGTCGCAGCCCGGTCGTGTCAGCCCAGGCGCTCCTTGAGGGCGGCGAACTGCTCGTGCACCTCGGACGGGACCTTGGGCCCACAGAACTCAAGCCACTCGGTGATGAGCGGGAGTTCGCGGCGCCACTCCTCGGGGTCGATCGCCAGGGCCTCCTCGACGTCCTTGATCGGGGTGTCGAGTCCCGTGAGGTCGATGTCCGAGGCTCGGGCGGTGAACCCGGCGACGGTCTCGTCCGCCTCGACCCGTCCTTCGATGCGGTCCACGACCCACTTGAGGACCCGGCTGTTCTCGCCGAAACCGGGCCAGAGGAAGCGGCCGTCGGCGCCCTTGCGGAACCAGTTGACCAGGAAGACCTTGGGCATCTTGTCGCCGCCGCGGGTACCCATGTCGACCCAGTGCTGGAAGTAGTCACCGACGTTGTAGCCGATGAAGGGCAGCATGGCCATCGGGAAGCGGCGGACCGCACCGACCTGGCCCTCCGCGGCCGCGGTCTGGCCGGAGGAGAGGGTGGCCCCGATGTAGACACCGTGGTTCCACGAGTGCGCCTCGCTCACCAGCGGCACGGTGTCCGCGCGCCGACCGCCGAACAGGATGGCCGAGATCGGCACGCCCTCGGGCGAGTTGAACTCCGCGGCGGTGACCGGGCACTGGTCGATCGGGACGCAGTACCGGGAGTTGGGGTGAGCGGCGTTGCCGGCTCCGCCGTCGCCGACGGGCGTCCAGTCGTTGCCGAGCCAGTCGATCAGGTGGTCCGGTGTCCCCTCCAGGTCCTCCCACCACACGTCGCCGTCGTCCGTGAGGGCGACGTTGGTGTAGATGGAGTTCCCCGCCTCCAGCGTCTTCATGGCGTTGGGGTTGGACGAGTAGTTGGTGCCGGGCGCGACACCGAAGAAGCCGTACTCCGGGTTGACGGCGTAGAGACGGCCGTCCTCGCCGAAGCGCATCCACGCGATGTCGTCTCCCACGACCTCCGCGCGCCAGCCCTCGATGGTGGGCTGCAGCATCGCGAGGTTGGTCTTGCCGCACGCGGACGGGAAGGCCGCGGCGATGAAGTAGACCTTCTCCTCCGGGGAGATGAGCTTGAGGATGAGCATGTGCTCGGCCATCCAGCCCTCGTCGCGGGCCATGGCGGAGGCGATCCGCAGTGCGAAGCACTTCTTGCCCAGCAGGGCGTTGCCGCCGTAGCCGGATCCGAAGGACCAGATCTCCCGGGTCTCCGGGAAGTGGGTGATGTACTTCTCCTCGTTGCACGGCCACGGGACGTCGTCCTGGCCGGGCTCGAGCGGCGCGCCCACGGTGTGCAGGCCCTTGACGTACGCGCCGTCGGAGCCGATCTTCTCCAGGGCGGCGGTGCCCATGCGGGTCATGATCTTCATGGACACCACGACGTAGGCGGAGTCGGAGAGCTCGATGCCGAGCTTGGGATCCTCGGCGTCGAGTGGGCCCATGCAGTAGGGCACGACGTACATCGTGCGGCCACGCATGCTGCCGCTGAACAGCTCCCTCATGTGGCCGCGCATCTCGGCCGGGTCCCGCCAGTTGTTGGTGGGGCCGGCACCCTCTTCGGTCTCCGAGCAGATGAACGTCCGCGACTCGACCCGGGCGACGTCCTTGGGGTCGGACTGGGCGAGGAACGAATTGGGCTTCTTGGACTCGTCGAGCCGGACGAAGGTGCCGCGTTCCACCAGCTCCGTCGTGAGGCGGTCCCACTCCTCGTCGGAACCGTCAGCAAAGACGACCCGGTCCGGCTGGGTCAGCTCGGCGACCTCGGCGATCCACGCGAGCATCTCCGCGTGATCGGTTGGCGCCTGACCCTCGAGGCCGGGAATGGTGGTGGTGGTCATCACAGCTCCTCGTGCACGGTGCATGGTATCCATCACAGACTATCGTCAACCCGGTGGTCCCGCCGCCTTCCGGCCCCCGATCGTGGCCCCGACGTGAGCAATGCCTCAACTTTTCAGATGTGGCCGTGGTCGATGCGTTCCCACCTGGCGGACGTCGGCGACGAATCGGAGGACCCCGCACGGGCCTCGTTGGTGAAGCCGCCGAAGGGGACTCCCTCCGCCGGGTTGGCCAGGCGCCAGGAGTCGTAGCTGCCGTCGAAGCGGACCGTCGAGACGTGGTCGACGGTCCCGTCGCCGTCGACATCCGTATAGACGGTGAGCCCCCGGCCGTCCCCCCGGGTGACGGCCTCCATGAAGCCGTCGCCGTCGAGGTCCGCCTCGGGTGACCCGAGATCGAGGACGCCGTCACCGACCGGAACGTGCAGGCCGAGCGACGAGGCCTCCGCGAGCGGGGCGCCGTCGAGACCGCACACGTCGGGCTTGGCACTGAAATCGGACGGCTCGGAACCGAAGAGGGGGTCGGTCATGGGGAGGGGCTCCCTGAGGTGGCGAGGGCGGGCGGGGGCGTACCGGAGGGCCCCGCAACAGTATCCGTGGTGCGCGGCGCGGGCGCGGGGGCCCGCCCCGCCAGCCGCGACCGGCGGATACGACGTTCCAGGTCGCCGACCCGGGGGCCCGGATCGTGGGCGAAACCGTCGGTGATCGTGGCCTCCGCGGCCAGGATCCTGGCGCCGAGGGACTGCTCGACCTCGGAGCGGAGCGCGGCGAGCCGTTCGGTCACGACGGACGCCGTGTGCGTCCGCAGCGTCTGGGTCCGTCGGACCGCGACCGTGGTCCACCCGAGCGCCACGCCGCAGAGCAGCGCCAACGGGATCACCATCGTCGCCAGTCCGGGGACCTCGGAGAGCGGGGACAGCAGCATGCGCCCCACCCCTGTCCCGCCGGCCGCTCCCATCATCATCACGAGCGACTCCTCGCCGAGGTTGCGGGGCGGTCGACCCGGGGTGATGCCGCCGGTCGGGGCGGGGATCCGCGGTGTGACCGGTGCCGCGGCCCCGAGGTGGCGGGCCACGAGCGAATCCGCGCGACGGTCCGCGCGGGCGATGGTCCCGGCGACCGCGGTGTCCGCGTCCGAGGCCAGTGCCCGGACGATCCCGTCGACCCGGGAGCGGGGCGCCGCCGCGAGTTCCTCCCGCGCGCGGGAACCGAGGTCTCGCATCGAGCGGTGGAGGTCCTGCACGACCTCCATGCGCAGCGCCTGCACGTCCTGCCGCAGTGACTGCGAGCGCGAGGTGATCGCCTCGGTGCGGCGGGCGAGGAGCCAGTCGACGGTGTCCATGGCGGAGTCCGGTGTGGTGGCCCGGTCCGTCCCGGGCGCCCGGGTTCCCCCGCCCCTGCTGGGGTTCCCGCCCATCCCGCGTCCGACGGGGATGTCGAGTACCGCTTCGAGCAGGGCGGCCGCGGAGGCGGGATCGGCGTCCATCACCCGGACCGGAGCCGCCACCCCGGCGTCGGCGAGGCGTCGTGTGGTGACGTCGAGAGTCACCGACAGGGTCTCGGGGTCGCATGTTCCGACGCCCCCGGCCAGTGCCACCGCCAGCGGGACGCGGGCGGCCACGCCGCGCGCGACCTCGAGGTCGTCGGGCCGGATGGGGCAGACGGCGTCGACGACGAGCACCGCCGCATCCGGCCGGTCGTCGGGTCCGGCGTCGACCAGGACCCGGATGCCACGCTCGCGGTCGGCGGGTGCCTGACCGGCGGCGGCGGTGAGGGCCTCGGCCACGGCCGGTGCGGCGGAGTCCCTCGCGCCGAGGACGGCCACGGTCCGCGTCGCCCGCGTCGTCCGCCCGTCCGGCTCGGGCGGCACCGAGTTCATGTGCGTCCCCGGTGGCCGAGTGCGCACAGCGCGGCTTCGGCGAGATCGCCGACCTCGTGGTGGACGGAGAGCCTCTCCAGCTCCGCCTCGAGTCGGAGACAACGGACCGCGGCGAGACCGTCGACGGCCCGGTCGAGGAAGGACACCACGACGTCGATCGACCCGTCGGACGCCCGTCGGGCGTCCACGGCGGGTAGGTCACGGGCCCATCGGGGTGGCTCCGCCCCGTCGACGCCGGTGGCGACCACCAGCAGGGCGTGCGCCCGCGGACGACGCAGCCAGGCCTCCTCGTGACGGCAGGGGGCGGTGCGCAGACAGACGATCTCCACGTCGGGGGGTGTGCTCACCGCTCGACCGGCCGCGGCCAGGACGTCCAGGTCATCGATCGTGGGGCGCCATCCCCGGCGCGTCCGCAGGGCCGCCGCGAGGGTGCGTCGACCCGACCCGAGTCCGCCGCGGACACGGATGTCCACCGGCGCGTCGAAGCGGGCGAGCGCGAGTTCCAGCTCCCGGAGTCCGTCGGTCGAGATGCCGTTGCCGCCCTGCTCCCGCGCGGAACCGACCATCCGCCGGACCCGGGAGGCGGGATCGGCGATCGTCGGCTGCACCGCGGGACGGAGAGCGGTGTCCTGGGTCACGATCGGCACGGGGTCATGGTGTCCCGGCCGCGCTCCCGCGGCAAGACCTTCCCCCAGCCGGCGTGGCTCACCGGACCGGATTTGCCGCCCCGGGCCGCGACCCGCCCGGCCACCGGATTCGGAACCGGGACGCGGACTACGGGATGATGACCGGGTGAACCAGAGCGAGAGCCCCGGACCGGCGGACGGTGCGACCCCGGACGGTGACACCCGGGGCGCTGAATTCCCAGGCGGTGCGACCCCTGACTACGACCCGCGTCTGTTCCCCCGCGTGACGGCCTACCGGTTCCGGCGCGGCACCCTGCGCCCGGGTCAGCAGCGCAACTGGGAGGAGCACTGGCCGACCTACGGCCGCAACGTCGCGGACGAGCTCGTCGACCAGCAGGCCCTCTTCGGTCGCGTCGCGCCGCTGATCGTGGAGATCGGGTCCGGGACCGGGACGTCCACGGCGGCGATGGCGGCCGACGAGCCGGACGTGGACGTGATCGCGGTGGAGGTCTACCAACCGGGTCTGGCCCAGCTCCTGGGAATGATCCTGCGCGAGGGGCTCGAGAACGTCCGGATGATCCGCGGCGACGGCGTGGACGTGCTGACCAACATGATCGCGCCGGCGAGCCTGACCGGCGTGCGCGTGTTCTTCCCGGATCCGTGGCCCAAGGCTCGCCACCACAAGCGGCGGCTCCTGCAGTCGGGGACGTTCGACCTGATCGCCTCACGCCTCCGCCCGGGCGGTGTGCTCCACGTGGCCACCGACCACGTCGACTACGCCGGGTGGATCGCCGAGACCGGTGACGCGGAACCCACACTCGAGCGGCTCGACGCCACGACAGAAGCCGGACACGTACCGTTCAGTCTGAAAAGACCCGTGACGAAGTTCGAGGGCAAGGGTCTGCAGGAGGAGCGAGTGATCAACGAGTTCCTCTGGCGTCGTAGAGACTGACCACCCCGTATCTACAAGAAGACCGAGGCAGCAGACCATGACCCCACCTGACGGACCGGACGACCACGAGATGTCGGACGTGGTGCCGCCCGACGCCCCGGGCCTGGTGCTGCTCGTCTGGGACGCGCCCAACGTCGACATGGGGCTGGGATCGATCCTCGGCGGTCGACCCACCGCCGTGTACCGTCCGCGCTTCGACGCACTCGGGCGGTGGCTGCTCGGCTACGCGGCCGAGTTGTCGGTCAGCACCAACGACACCCTCGAGGCCGAGGCGACAGTCTTCACCAACATCGTCCCGGGCACCTCGGACAACGTCCGCCCCTGGGTCGAGGCGCTGCGCAACGTCGGCTTCGCCGTCTTTGCCAAGCCCAAGACCAGCGAAGACTCCGATGTCGACGACGACATGCTCGAGCACATCGACCGGCGCGCCGAGTCCGGACGACTCGCGGGAGTCGTGGTGGCCTCGGCCGACGGCCAGGCGTTCCGTGAGCCTCTGGAGGAGCTCGCGGACGAGGTCCCCGTCACCGTCATCGGTTTCCGGGAGCACGCCACCTGGGCCGTCCAACACGACACGATCAGATTCCTCGACCTCGAGGACATCCCGGGTGTGTTCCGGGAGCCCCTGCCCCGGGTCAGCCTCGAGAACCTGCCCGACGAGGGTGCCTGGCTGCAGCCGCTCCGGCCGCTCACCGCCCTGCTCAACTCGCGTTAGGAGCGCGCAGCTGTGTTCAACTCACTCGGGCGGTTCGTCGCCCATCGCCGCGTACTCGTCCTGGTCTTCATGGTCGTGGTCATGGCCGTCCTCAGCGTCGCGGGCAGCATGTTCGGAAACGCCTTCGGTCAAGGCGGATTCGAGGACCCGAAGAGCGGGTGGGCGACCGCCGAACGACTCGAGCAGGAGGCGTACGGCCGCGACGCGCTCGGCGACGTCGTCGTCACCTACCACGCCCCCGAGGGCACGACGGTCGACGATCCCGCGTTCCAGGACCCCGTCCGAGCCTCCCTCGAGACCATCCGCAGCGAGTTCCCGGACCAGGTCACCGGCGTCACCAGCTACGTCTTCAACCAGTCCCCGGCCCTGGTCAACAGGGACGAGGGGATAGCGGTGGCCTCGATCCAGCTGGCGGGCGAGGAGGAGGAGATCCTCGAGAACTTCCGGGTGATCGAGGACCGGATCGCGGTGGACGGAATCCAGACCGACGTCGCGGGCGTCCAGGCCGTCGCCGGGGCGCTCCAGGACGGTATGGACGCCGACCTCGTGCGCGCCGAGCTCATCGCGCTGCCCCTGGTGTTCATCCTGCTCATCGTGGTGTTCGGCGGCGTGGTGGCGGCGTTCCTGCCGGTGGCCGTGGGCATCCTGACGATCCTGGGTTCGATCGGCGCGCTGCACCTGCTGTCCGTGGTCGTGCCGGTCAATTCGTTCGCCCAGAACGTGGTCACGCTGATCGGCCTGGGGCTGGCGATCGACTACGGACTGTTCGTGGTGAGCCGTTTCCGGGAGGAGATGGCCGAGGGGTATCCACCGGACGTGGCGGTGCGCAGAGCCGTGGCCACCGCCGGCCGCACGGTCGTGTTCTCGGCCGTCATGGTGGGCGTGACCCTGTCCGGGCTGCTGATCTTCCCGCAGGACTTCCTCAAGTCGGTGGCCTACGGGGCGATCGCCGCCGTCATCCTGGCCGCACTGTTGTCGGTGACGCTGCTCCCGGCGGTCCTGGTGATGCTGGGGCACCGTGTCGACATGCTCGGCATCAAGCGGCTGCAGCGGCACCGCACCCGCGAGCAGGTGGAGAACGGGGTGTTCGGCCGGGTGGCCGACTTCTCCATGAAGCACCCGGTGGCGGTGGCGGTGCCCGTCGTGGTGGTCTTGGTGGCGCTGATCATCCCGTTCTCCGGGGTCAAGTTCGGTGGCATCAACGAGACCTATCTCCCGCCGGACAACACCACCCGCGTCGCGCAGGAGCAGTACGACCAGAACTTCCCCGGCACCCGCACCGACCCGGTCAAACTCGTCGTGATCGGGTCCGACGGCACCACCCTCTCGCAGATCCGCTCCGAGGCGAACAACGCGCCCGGGCTGACCGGCCCGTTCCAGTTCGCCCGGTCCGGGCAGCAGGACGCCCAGGGGCGCGACGTGGTGGTCCTGCAGTCCGGTGTGGTCGACCGCAACGCGGCCGGCGAGACCGTCGACTACCTGAAGACCTTCCCGATCCCCGCCGGCACCGAGGTCCACGTGGGCGGAAACCCGGCCATGGAGAAGGACTCGGTCGACGCACTGGTGGACGGCCTTCCGTGGTTCGTGCTGTACGTGTTGATCGCCACCACGATTCTGATGTTCCTGGCGTTCGGCTCGCTGGTGTTGCCGATCAAGGCCGCGATCATGAACCTGCTGGGACTGGGTGCCACGCTCGGGATCCTCACGTGGATCTTCGTCGACGGCCACCTCGCCGACCTGCTCGGATTCACCCCGGGGCCGCTCACCTCGCCCGTCGTGGTGCTGCTCATGGCGATCATCTACGGCCTGTCCACGGACTACGAGGTGTTCCTCGTGTCCCGGATGGTCGAGGCGCGATCCCGGGGTGCCAAGACCTCCGAGGCCATCCGCAGCGGCGTGGCCAACACCGGTCGGATCATCACCTCGGCGGCGTTGATCCTCATCGTGGTGACCGGGGCGTTCGCGTTCTCCGAGATCGTGATGATGAAGTACATCGCGTACGGCATGATCGCCGCCCTGATCATCGACGCCACGGTGATCCGCATGCTGCTGGTGCCCGCGGTCATGCAGATGTTGGGCACCGACAACTGGTGGGCCCCCAAGTGGATGAAGCGGGTCCAGGAGCGGATCGGCCTGGGCGAGGCCGAGATCGGTGACGAGCCCGAGCACCTGCGCGGCGGCCCGGCGAGCACCGGGCCGACTGGTGCGGACGGCGGCGTTCCGGCCTCCGCCGGGTCCGCCGGTCCTGGCGCCGGGACGACCGCCGCCGGCTCCTCGGCGGCCGCGGACACGTCGGCCCCCGGGTCGTCTGTCGCGGTTCTCGACCCCGAGCCCGAGCCCGAGCCCGAGCCCCAGCCCCGGCCCCGTTTCGAGACGGAAGCCCAGCCCGAGCCCCGGCCCCGTTTCGAGACGGAAGCCCAGCCCGAGCCCAGGCCAGAGGCGCGCCACCAGCCCGCACCCAGGCCCGAGTCCCGTCGTCGCGACGACGGTGGCGGGGAGAAGATCCCCGCGGCGGAGCTGATCGCCCGGCTGCGGCGCGAGCGGGAGAGCGAGCGGGAACAGGATCGCGACGCGTGACGCCCGGTCCGGCCTCCGGAGTGGGAGCCTGGGCCGGGGCCGTCCTGAGGGTTATGGTGGCGGGATGAAGGGGACGCCGGGCGCCACGCTGCGCCGTCGTATCCGGGCGGTCCTGGTCAACCCGTGGTTCAAGGCCGTAGCGACCCTGACCGTCCTGGGGTTCGTCCTCTACTGGCTCCGCGGACAGATGCCGTTCTTCGCCGAGGGATTCTCGGCGGTCGTCAGTCCGCACTGGGGCTGGGTCGCGGTCGCGCTGGTGTTCTCGTACCTCTCCATGTCCAGCTACGGCTCGGTGCAGAAGGTGCTGCTGCAGTCGGCCGGCGTCAAGGTGGGGTACTGGGAGAGTGTCGGCCTGGTGTTCTCCGCCAACGCGTTCTCCACCTGCATCCCCGGCGGTCAGGTCTTCGGAACCACACTGACCTACCGCAAGACCCGCCAGTGGGGTGCGACCCGGGTGGTGGCGTCGTGGCAGCTGGTGATCTCGGGCGTGCTGTCGACGGTGGGCATCGTGTTGCTCGCGCTGATGGGCTTCTTCCTGGTGGGGCGTGTCTCCAACCCGTTCCTGTTGATGCTGTCCGCCGCCGGCCTCGTGGCGATCGTCGTGGTGGTGCAGTGGGCCGCCCGGAACCCGGACAGGATCGAGGAGGCCCTGCTGGCGCTGCTGGCGTGGGTCAACGCCCGGCGCCGCAAGCCCGCCGATCACGGTGCCACCGGGGTACGCAAGATCGTGAAGCAGGCCGAGGCGGTCGAGATGACCAAGACCCAGTTCTCCAAGGCCTTCGCGTTCTCCCTGCTCAACTGGGTCGCCGACATCGGTTGCCTCTGGGCGGCCGCCCACGCGGTGGGGGCCCAGCCCAGCATCGGCGGTCTGTGCATCGCGTACGTCACCGGCAAGATCGTGGCCTCGGCACCGATCACCCCCGGCGGGCTCGGGACGGTCGAGTTCGCGCTCATCACCGCACTCACCGCGGGCGGGCTCGGTGCGCACCAGGCGTTCGCGGCGGTGTTCCTCTATCGCATCGTCAGCTTCGTCCTGGTCGCGCTGGCCGGGTGGGTGGTCTTCTTCCTCTTCTACCGTGGCGCGGTGGAGGTCGATCCCGATGCCGCACCCGGGGACGGCACCCCTTCGCGCGAGGACTCCTCGTCGTCGTCGTCATCTCGTTCCGTCCCCGTCCGGTCGGCTGTCACCGCCGCCCCGCAGGCCGGTGTCGCCGCGGTGTGGCCGATGAAGGGCTCCCCGTGGCGCCCGACCATCCACCACGACTCCGGACCGATCCATCTCCTGCGCGTCCGCGACGACGCACCAACGAGCGACGAGAGCGGCGAGGACTCCTGTTCGGTGAGTGGCGCGGAGCGCCGTGACGAGAGAGAGCGGTGATCGGGGTGGCGCTGCCGCTGGTCTTCCTTCTGGACGCCGCTCTGGTGGTGGTGTTCGCGACCTTCGGGCGTGGCGCCCATTCCGAGGGCCTCGGCATCGGGCAGGTGTGGGACACGGCGTGGCCGTTCCTGGTGGGACTGGTGCTGGGGTGGATCGTGGTGCTGGCCGCGCGACGCGATCCGTCGACCGTCCGCTCGGGCGTGCTGGTGTGGATCACCACCCTCGTCGGCGGGATGCTGATCCGCGGTCTCGGTGACGGGCGGGTACCGCACTGGAGCTTCATCCTGGTGGCCGCGATCGCTACCGCCGTGTTCCTCGTGGGCTGGCGGGCCGTGCGCGCGGCGCTGTCCCGGCGTCGGGCGGCCTAACTCGTCAGGCCTAGCTCGTCAGAACCCCTAGCGGAACTCGGGCGGGATCTGATCGAGCATGTGGGCCGGGACGGTGACGGTCTCGGGCAGCCTGACGCCGTCCGGGGTGGGTATGCCCTCCGGGATCGCGACGGTCACGGGCTCCGCCGGTCCGCCGGGACCCGGGGCGGGTTCGGGCGCCGGATCGGGGACCGGCTCGGGTGCTGGTGCGGGGGCCGGTTCGTGCGCGGGCGCCTCACCCGGCGTGACGGGGCCCACCCACGCCCAGATGTCCTCGTGCGTCCCGGCGAAGACGTTGAGGTCGACGGGGCCGGTGAAGCCCGGCACCGCGCCGGTCTCCGAGTTCTGCCAGAACGACCACTCGGTCCAGCCGCCGATCACGGGAAGGGTCGGCTCCGGGACCCCGTACTCGGCCAGCCACAGCGGGTACTCCGAGAACTGCGTGGTGTTGGCCATCCGGTCGATCCAGAAGAAGCGGTACGTGTAGATGATCGGGGTCCGCCCGGTCAGGTGCTGGAGCTCGGTGAGGAAGACGCGCGTCCACTCGATCAGCTCCTCCGGGTTCTTCCCCTCGTCGGTCTCGATGTCGAGTACCGGCGGCAGCTGCTGACCACCCACGGACTGCAGGCGGGCGGCGAAGGCGCGCGCCTGGACCGAGGGATCCATCGCGGGCCGGGCCTTGTGGTAACTGCCCACGGCCATGCCGGAGGCCCGGGCCTGTTCGACGTCCGCCTCGTAGTAGCGGTTGGCGGGGCCTGTGCCCTCGGTGGCCTTGATAAAGGCGAAGGACTGGCCGGACGCGGCGGCCGCGTGCCAGTCGACGGGTGCGCCGTGTGGGTGCTGCCAACTGGAGGAGTCGATGCCTCGGGCCAGGCCGTCGAAAGCGGGGGAGAGGGGGACGACGGCGTCGGCGCGGGGAGATATGACGACGACGAGGAGGCCGAGCGCCAGGGCGGCCGCGGATGCGAGGGCCACGATAAGGCGGGGCAGGAGGGCACGGTGGGCCGATTGGCCGACAGGTGTCATAGGGGGAGTATCAGCGAGCAACAACTGTCACACAAGCAACTCGCGCAACTTTTTTCACATTTTCCGCTCACGCCACGTCCGTGGAGAGGGTGGCGTGGGTCACGGATCCGTTACAACCCGTAACACGCTGCCCCACGAGTACGATTAGCGACTTTTCGCCCCTACCCTTGTGGTTGTCCCACCGTTCCAGTCGGGAGTGCCCCTCGTGACCGATGCAGTAGATTTTTCGACCCCTCGCTTCCGCCATGACCTCATCGCCGAGGTCGACGGGCCGGCCGACGACGCGGTTCTCGAGGTGATGGTCGCCGAGAAGGTGGTCCTCGACGAGAACGGCGCCGGACGTGGGGTGCCGGAACTCTTCCTGCGGACCGGGGTCGACGGCATCACCCTCACCGACCGCGACCAGGTCCTCCGCCTCCAGGCAGTGATCAACCGGGCCGTCAACCAGTGGCGCGACGCCGCCTCCCATCTGCCCTGAGCGCACTCCGCGCTGTTCGCGCCACCCTGCTCATTCGACCCTGCTCATTCGACCCTGATCCCCGCTTCGCCGATCAACGACAGGCCGACCCCGAGGACCTGCTCAGGCGAGATGATCGCCCCGCGGAGGGCGGACGCGCCCCGCACATCCTCCAGGTCGGCGCCCCTGAGGTCCGCCGCGGTGAACACCGCCCGTTCGAGGGTCGCCCCGCGCAGGTCCGCGCCGTCGGTCGACAGGTCCGCAACCCGCGCCTCCAGCAGGTCGGCCTGCCTGCAGCGGGTGGCGGACAGCCGCACCCGCTGGAGTCGGGCCATCCGCAGGTTGATCATGTCGGCGTGGCAGTCCTCGAAGGACACGTCGGTCAGCCTGGCGTCGGACAGGACGATGCCGGTGAGTCGACACCCGATGAACCTGACCCGGGTGAGCGAGGCCCCGTCGGCGACCATCCCGGAGAGATCGCACCCGCTGACCACGACGTCGGTGAGTCGGAGGGAGTCGGCCCTGGCGCTGCTCAGGCGGATGCCCTCCAGTGTTGACTCGCGGATCTCCGCACCACCGATGTGCGCCGCGCCCTCGTCGGGGGAGGGGGCGTGCTCGGCGGAGGCCCACACGCCGTCCCACAGGCCGTCCGGCTCGAGATCGGACCGGGGTGGCTGGAGTTGTTCCCGTCGCGGCACGGACGGGGCGGCGGGCGGTCGGGGTGAGCCGGATCGGCGGCGAAGTGGTGGGGGCACGGGCGCCAGCCTAGGGGTGGGGTACGTCAGTCCAGATCGCAGAGTTGAGCGAACTGCCCCCACTGTTCGTCGACGGCCGAGGGGTCGGCGCCGGGTTGGAGTACCAGTCCCGAGATCCGGCTCGCCACCGCGGACAGGGCGTTGTCCTCCACGCCGTCGGCCAGGCGCCGCACCTCTTCGGAGCCGACCTCGGTGTCGACCTGATCGGTGACCAGGCGGTGGACCGGCTCGACCAGGACCTCGCACCCGGGCGTGGCATCCGGGCCGGGGGAGGGGGCGGGCGCCGCGGTGGTCCCGCTCGCGATCGAGGTGGCGGGGGCGCCGGATCCGGCGGTGGTCGTGGACTGCTCACCGGGGGTCACCTGCCCGCAGCCGCCGGCGGCCAGGGCGAGGCCGGCGGCCGCGGCGATCACGCTGCAGGCCCGGTGGGCCGCTGGTCTCCGGTGTGCCATGCCCTGGAGGATAACCGGACTGGGACTTTCGCGGGCAGAGGCGTACTCTCGGGACATGGATAGACAGATCTGTCTATATGTGTTGCCGTTGTGCACGGTGTCGAGAAGTCGAGGAGGTCGGGTATGAGCCTGCGAGAGGTGTTCGCATTCCCGGAGGTCGTCAACGACTACGCAGCCCGGTGCACCGCCGGTCTCGTCGTGACGCTCGCGGTGGTGACGATGCTCGTTCCGCCGCCGGTGCAGACCTGGCTCGCCGCGGCGCTGGTCATCGGTTTTGCCCTGCGGGTGGCCGGGGGGCCGCGGTACTCGCCGTTCGGCAGGCTCTCGGTGCACGTGTTGGCACCGCGGGTCAGCTCCGAGCCCAAGCTGGTCGCCGGTGCACCCAAGCGATTCGCCCAGACGATCGGCCTGGTCATGTCCTCGGTCGCCCTCGGGTTGTTCCTCGGTGGGTTGACAGTGGCCGGGGTCGTGGTCCTGGGCGTGCTGGTGGCGGCCGCCCTCGCGGAGGCAGCCCTGGGCTTCTGCCTGGGGTGCTGGATGTACGGGCAACTGCAGCGGGCAGGGGTCGTGTCGGAGGACGCGTGTGTCGACTGCGCCGACATCTGGGCTCGTCCCGGGATGGCCGCGCGCAACTGAGACCGGCTCGCGACCGCGCCGTCGTCCCACCGCGCTACTGTCGACGTATGACCACCCCGTCCGAGAATCCCGAGTCCCACGGCGGCGACCCCGACGGTTACGGGTCGGCATACGGTGACCAGTCCAACCCCGGGGACCCGTACTCGCCGGGCACTCAGCCATACGGCTTCCAGTCGCCGTACGGGGACCAGTTCCACGGGGACCAGCCCTACAGCCCCGGCACCTATGGATCCCAGCCGTACGGAAATCAGCCCTTCGGGACCCAGCCCTTCGGAAATCAGCCCTACGGGACCCAGTCGTTCGAAAACCAGCCGTTCGGAAACCAGCCGTACGGAGCCCAGCCGTTCGGAAACCAGCCGTACGGAGCCCAGCCGTTCGGAAACCAGCCGTTCGGGGAGCACCCCTATGGCGTTCAGCCCTACGTCTCACCGGGTTACGGCGCGATGCATCCGTACGCGCCGAACTACGGAGTCTCGCGTAAGGAGCCGGCACTGTCGCTGGTCTTGTCCTTCTTCCTGCCCGGACTCGGCACGTTGATCAACGGCGAGACGGGCAAGGGGATCGGCATCATGGCCGGGTACTTCCTCGGCATCTTGCTGTCCGTGGTCCTGATCGGAATCCCGATCATGCTCGGCTTCTGGGTCTGGGGGATGATCGACGGCTACTCGGGTGCCAAGGCGCACAACCTCCGGAACGGCTTCCACTGACGGACCCGGCTCCTGACGGACACGGCTCGTGAAGGACCCAGCGCCGGACCTTCCGTAACCTGGTCGCATGACAGCGACCGAGATCCCCACGACCGACGAATCCCGCTCCTCGGGCCTCGACCTGCAGTACGTCGACAGGGACGTCCGGCCCCAGGACGACCTCTACCGGCACGTCAACGGCACCTGGATCCGCGATCACGTGATACCCGCAGACCGGCCGATCGACGGGGCGTTCCTCGCCCTGCGCGACCTGTCGGAGGAGCGGGTGCGCGACATCATCACCGACGCCCCGGTGGAGTCACAGATCGGGGCGTTCTACGCCTCCTTCATGGACACCGACTCGGTCGAGGCCGCGGGTGTCGCCGCGCTCGCGCCGGACCTGTCGGAGATCGACGCCGCCACCGACCCGGGCGCGCTCGCACTGGCCATGGCGCGGCTGGAGAAGGTGGGCGTGGCCGGGCTGATCGGCGCCTACGTCAACAACGACGCCAAGAACTCCACCGAGTACATCCTGTACCTCGTGCAGTACGGCATCGGCCTGCCTGACGAGTCGTTCTACCGCGAGGACCAGTACGCGGAGCTGCGCGAGCAGTACACCGCCCACGCGGCGCGGATGTTCGTACTCGCGGGCCTGTCGGGAGACGACGACGCCCGGGCCCGCGCCGAGCGGATCGTGGCGCTGGAGACCCGCATCGCCGCCGCCCACTGGGACGTGGTGGCCCGCCGCGACGCCGATAAGACCTACAACCCCGTCACGTGGGACGAGCTGCCCGGTCTGGCGCCCGGTTTCCCGTGGCACGACTGGGCCCGCGAGGTGGGCGGCACGGAGGAGACCTTCGGCCGACTCGTGGCCATGCAGCCCGACTTCCTCACCGCGGTCGCCGAGCTGTGGTCGACCGAACCGCTGGAGACGTGGAAGGAGTGGCTGCGCTGGCGCGTCCTCGGCTCGCGCGCGCCCTACCTGACCAGCGATCTGGTGGAGGAGAACTTCCGCTTCTACGGCACCGCGATGTCCGGCACCGAGGAGATCAAGGCCCGGTGGAAGCGCGGTGTGGGAGCGGTCGAGTCGGCGCTCGGCGAGGAGGTGGGCAAGGAGTACGTCGCCCGCCACTTCCCGCCCGGCCACAAGGCGCGGATGGTGGAACTGGTCGAGAACCTCACCGCGGCCTACCGCTACTCCATCGCACGGCTGCCGTGGATGACCCCGGAGACCCGCGAGCGGGCGCAGGCCAAGCTCGAGGCGTTCGTCCCCAAGATCGGCTACCCGGACACGTGGCGCGACTACTCGGCGCTCGAGGTGCGCCCTGATGACCTGCTCGGCAACGTGAGGCGGTCCGCAGAGTTCGAGCACGGTTACGAGCTGGGCAAGCTCGGCGGCCCGGTCGACCGCGGTGAATGGCACATGACCCCGCAGACGGTCAACGCCTACTACAACCCGGTGATGAACGAGATCGTGTTCCCGGCCGCCATCCTCCAGCCCCCGTTCTTCGACGCCGATGCCGACGACGCCGCCAACTACGGCGCGATCGGCGCCGTGATCGGTCACGAGATCGGCCACGGGTTCGACGACCAGGGATCGAAGTACGACGGCGACGGCAACCTCGTCGACTGGTGGACCGACGACGACCGGTCCGCGTTCTCCACGCGGGTGGAGGCGTTGATCGACCAGTACCAGGGCCTGACCCCGGACGGTCTGGACCCCGAGAAGGACCACGTCAACGGGGCGTTCACCGTCGGCGAGAACATCGGCGACCTCGGTGGGCTGACCATCGCGCTGCTGGCCTACCGGCTGGCGCAGGGTTCGACCGGGCAGGGTTCTGACGGGCAGCCGGCGGAGGGGACGGACGTCGGTCCGGAGATCGACGGCATGAGCGGCATCCAGCGGCTCATCACCTCGTGGGCGATCGTGTGGCGCACCAAGACCCGCGCCGAGGAGGCCGCTCGCCGGCTCGCGGTGGATCCGCACTCCCCGCCGGAGTTCCGCTGCAACCAGGTGGTCAGGAACCTCGACGACTTCCACGCCGCGTTCGGGGTGACCGAGGGCGACGGATTGTGGCTGGCCCCCGAGGAGCGCGTCAGTATCTGGTGAGCCGACCGTTCTCGAGTACGAACTCGCGGCGGGCGACCCGCTCGATCGCACCGGAGTCGATGAGATCGTGGAGGCGACGGCTCAACGTCTCCGGCGTGGTCCCCAGGTGCGACGCGAGATCGGACTGGGACATCGGTAGTCGGACATGGGAGCGACCGTCCCGGCCGGGCGTGGCAGGCAGTGAGAGAAGGTAGGCGACCAGCCGCGTCGACACGTCCTCCGAGGTGAGCCAATCGAGATGTTGTTCGCACTCGACCACCTTCTCGGCAAGGGCGCGTGAGATCGAGTCGTTGAGGACCGGGCACGCGGCGGCCGCTGCGCGCAGGGCGTCGTGTGAGACGGTGATCAGCGTGGTCGCCTCGGCGGCGACGACGCTGTGGCGGGCGGAGCAGCCGAGTGCGAACTCCACCAGGCCGAGATGACGGCCGGGCCCGAGAATCCTGACATGCCGCTGGTGACCGGACCGGTCCTCCCGGATGACGTGCAGGGCGCCGGAGGCGATCAGCGTCAGGCGGCTCACCGACTCCCCGGCCAGCTGCACCGTGGAACCGGGTCGCGCCTCGACAGTCCGGGAGGAGTCGGTCAGGTAGGCCCGGCAGCGCGGCGGCAACGAGGCGAACAGTGTGGAACCGGCGAGCCCGGAGTCGTCCCCGTGAGCGGTCATGTCTCCCAGTGTGGCCTCCTGGCACCCGCCTCGGGTGTTTTGCCTCACCCGATGTTGACGTAGATCAATGCGCGCCACGGGGCGGCTCCCTAGATTCGGACCCACCGACGATCGGGGAGAAAATGTCAGAGGTTCTTGTCCCGCGAACGCGCCCAGTCGATGATCTGGACCATCCACCGGGCGTACCCACGGGCACTTCCCGACCGGGCTCGTTCGTGTGGAAGATGATGACGACGACCGATCACAAGCTGCTCGGCCTGATGTACATCGTCACCTGTTTCGTCTTCTTCTTCATCGGCGGGCTCATGGCCCTGCTCATCCGGGCGGAGTTGTTCCTCCCAGGCATGCAGTTCCTGTCGAACGAGCAGTTCAACCAGCTGTTCACCATGCACGGCACGATCATGCTGCTGTTCTACGGAACGCCGATCGTGGTGGGGTTCGCGAACTACATCATGCCGCTGCAGATCGGCGCCCCCGACGTCGCGTTCCCGCGACTGAACGCCCTGGGCTACTGGCTGTTCACCGTCGGCGGCATCGTTGTGATGTCCGGCTTCCTGACCCCGGGCGGGGCCGCCGCGTTCGGCTGGACCATGTACATGCCGCTGGCGAGCCAGGAGTACTCGCCGCAGGTCAGCGCGGACCTGTGGATCCTCGGCGTGGGCATCGGCGGTATCGGTACCATCCTCGGCGCCGTCAACTTCGTCACCACGATCATCTGCCTCCGCGCGCCGGGCATGACCATGTTCCGCATGCCGGTCTTCACATGGAACATCCTCGTGACGTCCGTACTGATCCTCCTGATCTTCCCGCTGCTCACCGCCGCCGCCCTCGGCGTCTTCTACGACCGCCAGTTCGGTGGTCGCATCTTCTCCGCCGGGAACGGAGGCTCGATCCTGTGGCAGCACCTGTTCTGGTTCTTCGGTCACCCCGAGGTGTACGTCCTGGCGCTGCCGTTCTTCGGGATCATCACCGAGATCCTGCCGGTGTTCTCCCGCAAGCCGCTCTTCGGCTACGCCGGACTCGTCTTCGCGACCCTCGCGATCGCCGCGCTGTCCATGGCGGTCTGGGCACACCACATGTTCGTCACCGGTGCCGTCCTGCTGCCGTTCTTCTCCTTCATGACGTTCCTCATCGCCGTTCCCACGGGTGTGAAGTTCTTCAACTGGATCGGCACCATGTGGCGCGGGAAGATGACGTTCGAGACGCCGATGATCTTCGCCCTGGGGTTCCTGGTGTCCTTCCTCTTCGGTGGTCTGACCGGCATCATGCTGGCCGCGGCGCCGATCGACTTCCACGTGCACGACTCGTACTTCGTGGTGGCGCACTTCCACTACGTGCTGTTCGGCACGATCGTGTTCGCCACGTTCGCCGGCGTGTACTTCTGGTTCCCCAAGATGACGGGCCGGATGCTCGACGAGACGCTGGGCAAGTGGCACTTCTGGCTGCTGTTCATCGGCTTCCACACCACGTTCCTCGTGCAGCACTGGCTGGGCAACCAGGGCATGGCCCGCCGTTACGCCGACTATCTTGCGACGGACAACTTCACTGTCCTCAACCAGATCTCGACGGTCGGTTCGTTCATCCTCGGGATCGCGATGCTGCCGTTCATCTGGAACGTCATCAAGAGCTGGCGGTACGGCGAGATCGTCACGGCCGACGACCCGTGGGGCGCGGGCAACTCGCTCGAGTGGGCGACCTCGTGCCCGCCGCCGCGTCACAACTTCGTGACGCTGCCCCGGATCCGCTCCGAGCGCCCGGCGTTCGAGCTGCACTACCCGCACATGAGTGAGCGGATGCGCGCGGAGGCCCACGTCGGCGGTCGGCCGGACTCCCAGGATCCTGACTCGTCGAAGGATGTCGCACAGCGCGGAACCTCCCCGCAGAGGGGCTGATGCCGCAGAGGGGACGGTGCCGCGCGCTGATCTGCCCGATAGACGAAACGGGGTCGTGGCAGGGCGTCCGAGCCGCTACTGTCCGGACATGACGATCCGGGATGTGTCGGGCAACGCAGTATCGGGCGAAGAAGTGTCGATCAAGGTAGTGGAATGGTCGACGGGGTATCTGGGCCGGATGGCGGTCGAGGCGATCGAGGCCCGACCCGAGCTGGAGTTGGTGGGCGTCTTCGTCTCCGACCCCGCCAAGGTCGGCGTCGACGCGGGTCGGCTCGCCGGTATGGATCGCGACCTGGGCGTGGTGGCGACTGACGACCGCGCAGCGCTACTCGCACTGTCGCCGGACGTGGTGGTCTACACCGCCGAGACCGAGACCCGCTTCATGGGTGCGATCGAGGACTTCACCGAATTCCTGCGGGCCGGCATCGACGTGGTGGCCTCCGGCCCGGTGCTGCTCCAGTACCCGCACGGGACCCTCCCGGAGGAGATGATCGACGCGCTCGCGGCCGCCGGTCGCGACGGCGGCGCGACACTGCACGTCAACGGAATCGACCCGGGCTTCGCCAATGACGTCCTACCGCTGGTCATGACCAGCCTGTCCCGGCGCATCGACCTGATCCGGGTGGGAGAGATCGCCGACTATTCGGTGTACCACCAGGGTGAGACCATGCGGAGGCTGTTCGGCTTCGGCCGGACCATGGACACCCTCCCGCCCTTGTTGCGACCGGGGATGCTCGCCGCCGGCTGGGGATCGGTGGTCCGACAACTCGCCGCCGCGTTGGAGGTGACCCTCGATGAGCCGCTGATCGAGCGTCACGAGCGGTTGCCCGCCGACCGCGACCTGTCACTGCTGGCGTGCGAGGTCCCGGCCGGGACGCAGGCGGCACTGCGGTTCGAGGTGGTGGGACAGGTCGACGGCGAGGACCGCATCGTGCTGGAGCACGTCACCCGCACGGCCGTCGACCAGGCGCCGGACTGGCCCCGGCCCGACCACGGGGACGGCTGCTACCGCATAGAGATCCAGGGCGAACCGACGATGCGCGTGGAGTTCACCCACCACGCCGAGCACGGCGACCACAACGAATCCGGCATGCTCGTCACCGCGATGAGGCTGGTCAACGCCGTCGAGGCCGTGGTCGCAGCGGACCCCGGGCTGGTATACGCAAAGGACCTGCCGATGATCACCGGGCGTGGCTTAATGAAAAGATGAACATAGAGCGCGCCGCCCGCGCCTCACGCGCCGCGGCGGCCTCGCTGGCCGCTGCAGCCCTCGTGCTGACGAGCGCGGGCGCCGCCCACGCCACGGACCCGACCGCCCGGGCGCCGATCCCCGTGCCCTACAGCTTCCTCACCGGCGCCGCCATGGCGATCACGCAGCCGGGGGCCACGCTGCCGGGCGCGAACGACTGGAACTGTCGTCCCTCGCCCGCCAAGCCCCGTCCGGTGGTCCTGGTCCACGGCACCGCCGGCGGCGCCGTGACCAACTGGGCGACCTTCGGGCCGCTGCTGCGCAACGAGGGCTACTGCGTCTTCGTGCTGACCTACGGTGCGCTGCCGGGCACCCCGTGGCCGGTCAATGAGCTGGGCGGGTTGTCCGACATCGCCGAGGTCTCGGTGCCGCAGGTCGGAGAGTTCGTCGACCGGGTGTTGGCGACCACCGGGGCCGAGCAGGTCGACCTGGTGGGTCACTCGCAGGGCACCATCGTCTCGGGTCTGGTGGCGAAGGTCGGACGCCCGGGCAAGGTGAACACCGTCGCCTCGATTGCCCCGCTGTGGGAGGGCTCGGGTGGGGGTATGCGCAGGTCTCTGGACGGCCTTCCAGGAGTCTCGGACCAACTGGGTCAGATCCCCGCCCTGTCCCAGATGTCCCCGGGCTCCGAGGTTCTACAACTGTTGTGGAGTGGTGGGTCGCCCTACGCCCCCGGAGTGCGCTACCTCAACGCGGTGACCCGATACGACCAGCTGGTCACGCCCTACACCTCGGGTCTGGTGCCCGGACCTATGACGACCAACGTGGTGATCCAGGACGGCTGCGAACAGAACCAGGCCGAGCACCTGGCGATCGCCTCCGATCCGCGCACGGCCGACTTCGTGCTCAACGCGCTCGATCCCGCCAACCCTCGTGCGCCGCGCTGCGAGGCGATCGCCCCGTACCTCGGTCCGATCCCGGTCCTTCCGGGCTCATGACTGCACCGCGGGCGGTCTCCGGTATCGCGGGACTGGTGGCGGCCGCGCTCCTCGTCGTCGTCGCTCCAGGACCGGTCACGGCTTCTCCCACCACGGCTTCTCCCACCACGGCTTCTCCCACCACAGTGCAGGTCCCGTGGCGGTGGTGGGACGGAGCGGCCCACCAGCTCACCAACGGACTCGCGGACCCGCCCGGGATCAACCGTGACGACTGCCGACCGAGCGCCCGCCATCCCGTTCCGGTGATCCTCGTCCACGGCACCGGGCTCAACGGCGGTAACTCGTGGGCCACCTTCGGCGCCGCGCTGGCGGCCGAGGGCTACTGCGTGTGGGCGCCGACGGTCGGGGCCCCGCCCGGGCTCGGCTCCACCGGTGGGTTCGACTCGCTCACCGGGGCCTCGGCACCGCAACTCGCCGCCGAGATCGACCGCGTCCATACGCTCACCGGCGCGGAGAAGGTCGACCTGGTCGGGCACTCGCAGGGGGCGATCATCGCGTCCTATGTCACCGCCACCACGCGGAAGGACGCGGTACGCGCCGTCGTCACGCTGGGCGTCGATCCCGCCCGCTCGGGAGAGGGCCCACCGGAGTTCGTCACCGAGGCGTTCGGGGTGCTGTCCGCCGAGACCGCGCAGCGTGATGCCGAGGCCACCCTCGCCTGGCTGGGGGACGAGGGCGTGCCGTTCGCGCGAGGGGTCCGGTACGTCGCGGTGGTCTCGGACTACGACGAGCTCACGGGCCCCGTCACCGCGCCCGTGGTGCCCGACTTCGTGGACCTGCGGGTCGTCCGGCTCCAGGACGGCTGCGAGGCCGACCGCTCCGGACACTTGACCGTTCTCGCGTCACCGCGGGCGGTGGACCTAGTGACGGATGCTCTCGGCGGAACCGCTGCCGGCGACGCCGACGTGCGGCCGCCGCGCTGCGTGCCGGCCGACGGGATCACGGGCGTCCTGGCGCCCGTACCAGCGCGGTAGCGCGCCGGGCCGGGCGGTCGGCAGGACGGGCGACGAGGATCAGTAGTTCCAGTCGCCCTGGCCGTCGAAGGCGCCGAACTGCCGACCGGGCCCGTTCTTGACGATGATCGGGTCGCCGTTGCGCGAGTTCTCGTAGTACCAGCGCGCGTCCTCGGGGCTGATGTTGATGCAGCCGTGCGAGACGTTGCGGACGCCCTGGTCGGCGACCGACCACGGGGCGGAGTGGATGTAGATGCCGTCGTAGCTCATCCGGACCGCGTCGTTGACGATCGAGTTGTACCCGCCGTCCTCGATCCGTAGTCCGAAGGCCTCCGAGTTCATCCGTACGTTCCGGCCACGCTGGCCGGTGTAGTAGACGCCGTTGTAGGTCTCCCAGCCGCGCATCCCGGCCGACGCCCGCATGGTGCGCACGTGCTGGCCGTTGCGCGTCACGGTGATGTGCTTGGTGCGGTCGTCGTACTCGGCGATCAGCGCGTCTCCGGTGCGGAAGGCCTGCTGCCGCTTGCCTCCGGCCCAGATGGTGACCGAGGTGTTGACCGGCCAGAAGTTGTGCGGACGCCACCGCACCTCGGAGTTGTTGACCCAGTAGAACTTCCCGGCAACCGGGGGCTCGGTGCGGATACCGAGCGTGGCCTCCGCACGTGCCCGGTCCGCGATGGGCCGGTCGAAGTAGAACATGACCGGCTGCGCCACACCCACCACCTCGTTCTGCGTGGGGAAGATGTTGACGTTGCCGTACTCGGGCGCGGGCCGGTCCGGCCCGATCACCGGGTAGGTGAGCACCGGCATCGCCCCGACACCCGGGATGAGAGGGGTGGGCAACGGCGCGTTCTCCAGCTGCGGGATTCCGGGAGGGCTCGGCGGCATCACGGACTGCGCGTTCGCCGCCGGGGCGAGCCCCAGGACGAGCGCGACCGCAGCGAGGATCGAGGCGAGGACCGGGATCCGGGACGAACGGGTCATTGCTACTCCTGGGAGGGACGGAGACGAGGGGGTTCCTCTCAGCCTAGGCGGAGGACTCTCTTAGAGTGTCGCGTGCCATACCGATTGTGTTTCACCCCGACCCGCGGGTGGGCTCGTCAGTAGTTCCAGTCGCCCTGACCGTCGAAGGCGCCGAACTGCCGTCCCGGGCCATTGACCACGATGAACGGGTCGCCGTTGCGGGTGTTGTCGTAGTACCAGGCCGCATCCTCGGGACTGAGGTTGATGCAGCCGTGTGAGACGTTGCGAACCCCCTGGTCGGCCACCGACCACGGGGCGGAGTGGATGAAGATGCCGTCATAGCTCAGCCGCACGCCGTTCTCGACGGTCGTGTCGTAGCCTCCGGCCGTCCTGGACAGTCCCCAGGTGGACGAGTCCATCCGGACCTCACGGGCGCGCCATCCGTTGTAGTAGACGCCGTTGTGGGTGGGGTAGGGGTCCCGTCCAGCGGAGGCCCTCATCGTCCGGACGACCTGGCCGTTGCGTGTCACGGTGACGAGGTGGGTGGCGTCGTCATAGGTCGACACGACGGCGTCGCCGGTGCGGAACGCGTTCTCGCGCCCGCCGGCCCACACGGTGACCGAGGTGTGCGCGGGCCAGAACTCATGGGGCCGCCAGCGAAGTTCCGCATCCCCGACCCAGTAGAACCTGCCCTGGACTGCCGGCGCGGTCCGGATGCCCACGGCGGCCTCCGCTCGGGCGCGGTCGGCGACGGGGCGGTCGAACCGGATCATGACGGGCTGCGCCACGCCCACGGTCTCGTCGCGGGTGGGGTAGACCGACGCCACCGACTCGACGGCGGGGCGCGACGGAGCCGGCACGGGGAGAGTGAGGACCGGCTGCGAGGCCAGCCCCGGGAGCGCGGGGGTCCAGACGGGCGCCGACTCCAGGCCGGGGAGTCCGGCGACGGACTGCGCCGACGCGGCGGGCGCGAGGCCCACGACGAGGCCGGTGGTGACCAGCAGTGTCGCGACGAAGCGGGATCGGCGGGGCATCGTTCTCCTTCGGCCGCGGTTCGGCGGGCGGCGGTGCGGTTCGGGCACGGTGGGACGGGCGTTGTGGGACGGGCACGGTGGGACGGGCATGCGACCCACGGGAACCTCATGCGCCACACAGGTAACAGCAGTAACAGTACATCCAGGCGGGGCGGCTGGGTACCCGTTGCAGTCCCGGGCGGGCCTGGGCCGCTCCCCGGGCCCGTCCCGCACGGTCGCCGGGGTCGCCGGGAATAGTTCCAATGTTCATTGGTAACGGCGTCTGCAGAACTGCAGGTAGATACCCCGACCTCGCTAATTGACCCAAAGTCAACAGAAGAACCGCTGCTCATGGGCTTGCCTGCGGAACGGGTGCAACATAGGGTTCAACCAGTCACCGGCCAGGGGGTGCGGTGGCGAGGTGAAGTGCGGACGAGGGGCTGTTACTTCACGACGAGGGGCCGGTGTGATCACCGGGGCACCTGGGGGGGTGTCGGCCCGCCGCCTTCCGAGGCGAGCGTGGATTCCGGAAGGCGCGATGCGCAGTCCGCTAGTGGGAACGGCGTCGGATGCTGAGGGGCTCCGGCGCCGTTTCCCATTTCCGTGTCCGCGGTCCGACTGCCGGACGTCCCGGGCTTCAGTCGAGCCGGGTTCAGTCGAGGATGTGCTCGGCGACCCTGTGTAACCCCCGGAGCGCCCGTGCCTCGGTCTCGGGGGAGCGCGGCGTCTCCGGACTGATCAGCGTGATGTGCCACAGATCGTCGTCCGCGACGAGGATCGTGTGCACCTCGACGCCTCCGCCGGTCGGCGCCGCCACACAGTCGATGTACGCGGTGTCGAGTTCGGGTGCCACCGACGAGGGCGCCCCGGGAGCGGCCGGGGGCGCAGCCTCCACCGTTGCCGCGTCACCCCCGCGGACCTCAGAACACGCGTACCGCACCCCGAGCATCGTGGGCTGGCCACGGAGTGCGGCCTGCGGCCCCCCACGCGGCTTGACGACCCCGGCGGCGACGGTATCGGGCACGTCATCCCGTTCGCCTGCGGTCGTGGTGGTGGTCGTCGGCGAGTTCGTGGACTCGCCCTCCGTGGTGACTCCGTCAGCGTCCTGCACGGCCTCCGGCTCTTCCCCGGCTTCGGCTTCGGCATCGGTCTCAGCGTCGGTTTCGGACTCGGTTTCGGACTCGGTGTCCTCTGACGCAGTAGTGCCGGTCTCGGACTGATCCTCGGCGTCGAGCTCAGAACCCGCCTCAGACTCAGTCTCGGCTTCTTCCTGCTGCATCTCGTACAGCTCCGGCGACCCCGGGCCGCCGTAGGTACATATCAGGCCCAGGTCGCCGGAGCCGATGGGCTCGACCTCCGGCATGTCGGCATCGGTGAGCTCGATCAGCTCGGCGGGCGTCAGGTCGAGGAGCTCACACGCATTCATCCGCGCATCGGGGGCGGGGCGTCCCTCCACCATCGCCGCGGCGACGTCGGGCTGCGGGTTCGGCGAGATCCGCGGTGGGCCGGTCTCGGCGGTGTCCGAGAGGCCGAGCGCGGAGCACCCCGACACGGCCAGAACCGCCGCCGACGCCACGAACACCCGGGCGACGCGTCGTCCCGAGCGGGGACGAGGTCGCTGCGATCGCATGGGTCGATCCTACGACGTCGGCGTTCGATCCCTGGTCTCGACCGGTTCGCGGGCGCCTGCTCGGACGGTTCAGGCGTCGTCGGGAGGGATCTCGGTCGCCCTGATGATGGCGTCGAACGACTCTCTGATCCGGTCCTCCAGCAGCGTCGGCGACTCGTCGGTGCGCCACTGCTCCACCGCCACCCGCACGATCGCGATGGAGGCCGCCGCCACCGTGGCGGCCTCCACGGACCCGGTATCCCTGCCCTCCCGGCGGGCCACCAGGGCGGCGAGCTCATCCTCGGTCCGGGACAGGATCGCGTGCACCTCGGTCCGGATCCCCGGTTCCCGCCGCCACATGTCGTGGAACCGGTTGAACAGTGGGGTCTCCTGCCGGGCCATCGCGACCTGTAGCCACAGGAGGCGGGTGAGCGCGGTCAGCGTGGACACGGATCGGTCGGTGAGGAACAGGTGCACCGCGTCGCGGTCCGGGGGGAAGGCATCCGGGATGCACGCGGCGGCCTTGGACGGGAAGTAGTTGAAGAACGTCCGGCGGGAGACGTTGGCGGCCTTGGCGATCTCGTCCACCGTCACGGCGTCGAGCCCTCGCTCGAGGGCCAGGTCCAACGCGACGGAGGAGATGGTCTCGCGCAGTTCGCGCCGACGACCCTCGGTGCGGTCGGTGCCCTGGGCCTGCGTGGGTGGTCCGGTCATGTGGGCACCTCCCCGCCGGTCGTCGATGAGAGTCGGTCGTCTCAGTTCAGTGTGCATGACCTTACCCAGCGGGCCGGGTCCTATCCTGGGCATCATGCGTATCGCCGCCACGACCCTCCTCGCTCCCCTGTCCGTCGTACTGCTCGGAGTGACGGCGGGCTGCGGCGGCGGGGACACCGAACCCGCGCCGGAGATGGGGACCATCCAGACCGCGCCGCCGGAGACCAGCGAGCCGGAGATCCCCCAGGTCGAGCCAGTGACGCGCGCGGAGTGCCCGTACCTGTCCGTGGACGAGGTGTCGCGGCTCAACGGCGAGTTGGCGACCGACGTGCGGATCGACGACCGCGTCGACCCCGCGGCCTGCTTCTTCTACAGCGCTGACGGTGCCGTCCAGCTCACGACCACCGTGTACTCGGTCGAGTCGGAGGAGCGGGCCACCGAGTTGGTGGACGCCTCGGCACCCGTGGGCGAGTCCGAACGCTCGGACGTCGAGGACGGGTGGACCGGTGGCCGCACCGGTGGCCCGGGGGGCGCACTGGTGGTCCTGGCCCGGGGCACGCAGGTCCTGGCGGTGCAGTCCACGCAGGAGCAGTCGGTCAAGGTCCAGCGGGTGGCCGAACTCGTCGCGCCCCGGGTTGCCGATTGACACGGGTCGACGACTGACACGGGTTGCCGACAGGCACGGATTACAGACTGACACGAGCTACCGACTGTCTCGGTGTGCCGTGTGGCTCAGGTGGCAGGACGGGGCGCCGCGACCGGGTCGACGGAGACGTCGGAGTACGGCATGAGCGACTCGACCGCGGGGAACACGACCTCCATGAGCAGTAGGAACGCCGCCGCCAGCAGGACCAGGACCAGCAGGATCCGGAGCGGGGTGGGGCCGGGGAGCCTCCGGTAGAGCCAGGCGTACATCACCGACCCTCCAGTTCGGCGGGGACCGTTCCGGCCACTCGCGGTTCGGCCCGTTCGAGGACCGCGTGCACCACGAGCCGCTCCGCCGCCGAGAACTGCGGGTGGCAGGTGGTGAGCGTGGTCAGGGGCAGCAGCTCGGGGGAGGCGGGCTCGGCGCGCCCGGGCACGGCGTCGATCACCCACACGTCCTCCGGGCGGACCACCGAGACGCCGGACAGGCCCTCGTACCTTCCGGAGGTCGCGCGTGCGGCGAGGTCCGCGGGAAGGCATTCGGCGGCCTGTGCGCGAGCCGATGCGGGGTCGGGTGCGTCGACGGGCAGGACGCGGTAGATCAGCCACTGGTCCGCGGTGGCGTAGACCAGGGCGTCACACGAGCGCAGGGCGTCCAGGTCGTTGAACGGCGAGCCACGGCCCACCCGGTGCCCCGCGACGGCGAAGTTCCCGGGCTCGCCCGGCGCCTGGGTCTCGGTGTAGTGCCCGGGCCCGATCTCGAGGGCCGCGTCGCTGGTCCCGGAGACCACGGCGAACCGGTAGTCCGACCCGAACGAGGGGATATACAGGCGGGCGAACGCGGTGCCTTCGGCGATCCCGGAGGATCCCAGGGCGTCGAGCTCCGCGTCATCGGCGCTCGCCCCGCGATCGCGTGGATTGTCCGCCGGACCCCACCGCTGTTCCAGCTCGTCGTCGGCGGCGGACTGGGCGCGCGCCGCGCCCAGGTCGGTCCACCACACCTGGTAGACCACGAACAGCGCCAGCACGACGCCGATCGTCACGAGCACCTCGCCCAGTACTCCCGTCACTCCCGTCGCGCGCCTCACGAGGGTTCCGTGACCATCCCCAGGATGAGCTCGGCCATGCTCCGCGCCGTCTTGGCGGAGGTCTCGACCTCCCCGAGCATGGCGGCGGTGACGGAGCCGTCGTGGAGGATCGCCAGCCGGTCGGCCAGGTCCGCGATGTTGTCGGGGTCCTGCAGCCCCATGCCGGCGAGCTCGGAGCGGAGGGTGGTCGCGACCCACGCCCGTTGGTCGGTGACGGCCGCGCGGATGGCGCGCTCACCGTCGGTGGAGGGGCTGGGGAACTCGATGGCGGCGGCCAGGTGACACGAGCCGGGGGTCGCCGGCTCCACGCGCTCGCGGACGATGTCGAACAGCGCGAGGATGCGTCCGCGTGAATCGGGTGCGGCGTCCGCCCGTCGCTGCCACAGGGCCCGGTCCCGTTCGGCCATGGCCCGCAGGTAGGCCACGACGAGCTCGTCCTTGGATCCGTAGGTGTTGTAGAGGCTGGCCTTGGCCACCCGGGACTCCCTGAGGATCCGGTCGATTCCCACGGCCCGGATCCCGTCGGTGGAGAACAGGCGGGTCGACGTGGCCAGGAGCCGCTCCCGCGGACCGGGCTTGGTCGACCGTTCGCTCGTCACAGTGGACAGACTATCGGCTGTGACATACACACAAGGACGGCCCGGCCCCGATCGATCGGGGCCGGGCCGTCCGGCATGCGTGGTGCTGGTCTGGTCAGACCCGGGTGCCACGCTTGCTGCGGCCGGTGACGAGGCTGACGAGCCAGATCACGAGGCAGGCGCCGACGATAGCGGCGATGACGCCGGGAATGGAGAAGGCCTCCGGCATCGCGTCGCCGCCCGTGAAGAACGAGACGATCCAGCCGACGAGGAAGGCGCCGACGATACCGGCGACGATGTTGGCGAGGATGCCCATCTGGGCGTCACGCTTCATGATCTTGGAGGCGATCCAGCCGGCGAGCCCGCCGATGATGATCCAGGCGATGATGGTCCACATGGTGTAATCCTTTCCCGAGAGATACTCGGCCCGTGTGCGAGCCGCTCCCACAGGAGAACACGAGACGGCCACAAACGCTTCCGGTGGCGCCTCGTGTGGCGTTAATCGTCGCTTATTCGTTACTTACCTGCGCCTCAGGCGTCATGTGAACAGGTTAACTCAGGCGAGATCCGCCGATTCGGGGTTCTTCTGGATGTAGCGCTCGACGAATGTGCAGCTGGGCCGCACCTTCAGGCCGTCCTCGCGGGTCGCCCTGAGGGCCTCGTCGATCATCCGCCCGGCCAGGCCGCGGCCGCCGAATTCCGGGTCCACGACGGTGTGCGGGAAGGTCCTGACGCCGTCCGCGTCGCCGTAGTCGGCGAATCCCGCCACCACGTCGTCCACCAGGATCTCGAACCGACCGGCGGCGAGGTTGCGCCTCACCTGCACGTTCTCCTCGCTCATGAGTGCGATTCCGGACGCACGACCATCACCGGGCAGGGTGACGCCTGCAGGAGCGCCCGGCTGGTCGAGCCGAGGACCATGCCGGTGAATCCGCCCCGCCCGTGGGAGCCGACGACGACGAGCTGGGCGTTCGCGGCCTGCTCCACGAGGGCTCGGACCGCGCGATCGCGGGTGACGAACCGCTCGATCTGCACGTCGGGGTAGCGGTCGGAGAAACCGGCGAGACGCTCGGACAGGGTCTCGAGCTGCTGTTCCTCGAGCTGCTTCCAGTCCTCGTCCGTCAACGCGATCCCGGCGGCCGCGGCCTGGACCTGGGGGTCCATCCAGGTGTGCACCGCGATGAGGGGGGTGTCGCGCGCCGAGGCCTCGGCAAAGGCCCAGGCGGTGGCCTTGGCGCTGACCTCGGAACCGTCGACGCCCACCACGACCGGGCCCGAGCGGTCGAGGTCGTCGGTGTCCTCACGGGTCACCACGACCGGGCAGAACGCGTGGCTGGCCACCGAAGCCGAGACCGACCCGAGCACCATGCCCTTGATCCCACCGAGGCCACGGGACCCCAGGACGATCATCTTGGCCTTGCGGGAGTAGTCGATCAGGACCTGGGAGGGGTTGCCCTCGACGATGGCGTGCGAGACCTCGATGTCCGGCGCGACCTTGAGCGCGGTAGCCCTGGCCTGCTCGACGATTGGCACGCACTCCTTCTCCAACTCGTCGTAGACGGGTTGGGGCGGCACCATGCCCTCGGCGAACATGGCCGCCGGCATCGTGTAGCTGGTCACCAGGACGAGCGGGACCCGCCGTGTCGCGGCGGTGTTGGCGGCGTACGCGACGGCGCCGGTCGACGCGGCTGAGCCGTCGATACCGACGACCACGGAATTCTCGAGAGAAGCCATACCTCTGAGGATACCGCCGCTCCCGATTCGGGGATGCGTTCTCAGAACTCGGCCATGTGTCTCAGAACTCGTCCGGTCAGAACTCGTCCGGGAAGGGGGCGTTAGGCGGGTAGGCCATGTTGAAGCTGCCCTGGAACGCCGGGAGGAGGGCGCGGCCGGGGCCGAAGAGGAAGAAGTCGACTACGGCGTCGATCATGGGTGCTCCTGGGGTAAAGGGGGCCGCTGGCATAGAAGTGGCGGATGAGGCAGGTGGTGCGAAGGGCGAGTGTAGCCCAGCGACTAGACTCTGCACATGCCGAAGCCCGGACGCCCGCGCCGGCCACTGCCGTTGCGCGACGGCGTGGACCCGGTGCGGATCCGGCTGGCCGACCCCGGTCAGGGGCCCCGCAGCATCCCCGAGGAACTGCGCCGGCGGTTTCCCGACCGGCTCGCGGAGCTCGAGGCGGCCCTCGCCTCCGGGCAGGTCGTGACCGCCGACGGGGCGGTCGTCACCGAGGCCACCCGGCGGCGCCGGGGGATGGACGTGTGGACGTACCGGACCCCCGAGCCGGAAGTGGAGGTGCCCTTCGGGACCGAGGTCCTGCACCGGGACGATCGCCTCCTCGTCGTCGACAAGCCCCACTTCCTGGCCACCACCCCCCGCGCCGGTCACGTCACCCAGACCGCACTGGTGCGCCTCCGCCGCGACCTCGGGCTGGAGGACCTGGCTCCGGCCCACCGGCTCGACCGGCTCACCGCGGGCGTCCTGGTGTTCACCGTCGACCCCGCCCACCGCGCCGCCTACCAGGACCTCTTCGCCGCCCGGCGGGTCGCCAAGACCTACCTCGCCGTGGCTCCCGCCCCGGAGGGGACGCCGCGGGTGCGCGAGCGGTCCAGCCGGATCGTCAAGACGCGAGGGGTACTGCAGGCCACCGAGGTGGACGGACAGCCGGACGCACACACGCGGATCACACTGCTGGAGTCCCGTGGTGTCGAGACCCGTGATGTCGGGGACGGGGCGTGGGGGTCCGGGGAGCCGCTCGGCCTGTACCGACTCGAACCCACCACCGGGCGAACGCACCAGCTCCGGGTGCACATGAACGCACTGGGCACACCGATCCTCGGCGACGACCTGTACCCGCGGGTGCGGACCATCACCGTCGGTGATTTCTCCCACCCCCTACAGCTCCTCGCGGAGACCATCGGGTTCACCGACCCCATCTCCGGAGCGAAACGCCAGTTCAGGAGCCGCAGGTCGCTCGAGGCGTGGCCGACCGGGAGGGCCCGGGGTGAAGATCCGGGCCATCCCCCATCGGCAACGGCTCCGAACTCCTGCATGCTTTAGGTCGACCACCATGATCCAGGGGAGCAGATGACCACGCAGGCCGAGACCCAGCACCGAGCGGAGGGCGCGGAGCTCGCAGCCGTCGCCACAGACCTCGTCATGACCTACGGCGAGGGCGAGACCGAGGTCCGCGCGCTGGACCACGTCAGCGCCTCGTTCGAGCGCGGACGGTTCACCGCGATCATGGGCCCGTCCGGCTCCGGCAAATCCACTCTGATGCACTGCATGGCGGGCCTGGACCGGCCGACCTCCGGTTCGGTGCGGGTGGGGGACACCGAGATCGTGGGTCTGGCGGACAAGGAACTCACCGCGCTGCGCCGCGACCGGATCGGATTCGTGTTCCAGTCCTTCAACTTGGTCCCCACCCTGACCGCCGAGGAGAACATCACACTCCCGCAGGACATCGCGGGCCACGCCATCGACCGCGCGTGGTTCGACGAGGTGATCGGGCGGCTGGGAATCAAGGACCGCCTCTCGCACCGGCCGTCGGAGCTGTCCGGCGGTCAGCAGCAGCGCGTCGCCTGCGCACGTGCGCTGGTGGGACGCCCCGACATCCTGTTCGGCGACGAGCCCACCGGCAACCTCGACTCCACCTCGTCGGCGGAGGTGCTGGCGATCCTGCGCAGCGCCGCCGACGATTTCCAGCAGACCGTAGTGATAGTCACCCACGATCCGCGGGCCGCCACCTACGCCGACCGCGTTCTGCTGCTCGCCGACGGCCGGGTCGTGCGTGAGCTCTCCCACCCCACCGCCGACGAGATCCTGGCGGCCATGGGCGCGCTCGAGGAGCAGTGATGGCCGCCGCCCGCCACGCCGCTGGTCACGCCGCTGGTCACTCCGCTGGGAGCGCGCCCGAGAACGCGCCAGGTCACGCCCCCAACCACCCGCGGCCCATGCTCCGGGTCTCGCTCCGCAACATCGCCGCACACAAGCTGCGCCTGGTCCTCTCCGTTCTCTCTGTGGTCCTGGGCACGGCGTTCGTCACCGGGTCGCTCGTGTTCACCTCGACCCTCCAGAGCACGTTCGACGCGCTGCTCGACCAGGGCACCCAAGACCTGTCCGCGCAGATCGAGCCCGAGGACCCCCGGGGCGCCGGCGTGCCGTTCGAGGTCGCCGACCGCGCGCTCGGCCTGCCGGGCGTCGAGGCCGTCACCCCCGGGGTCACCGGCACCGTGGTGATGTTCAACTCCGACGGCACCCCCTACCAGTCCGGCGGCGCCCCGTCGGAGGGGCTGGAGTGGGTCGAGCCCGACGAGGCAGTGGGGAGCAGTAGCTGGATCTCAGACGGACGGGCTCCGGCCGCCGACGGCGAGGTCGTCCTCCCCGAGTCGGTGCTGGACAACGCGGGACTCGCGATCGGTGACTCCGCGCAGGTGTACACCACCTCGCAGGGGATGCTCGACGTCACGGTCGTGGGGTCCTATTCCTCGGAGACTGATGTCGGCGGTTACGTGGGGGTCGGATTCACCTCCGAGCAGGCCCGCGCACTGTTCACCGACGGCGAGAACGCCAGCAGCGTGGCCGTCCGCGCGATGCCCGGCGTGAGCCAGGAGGAGATCCGCGACACCCTCGCCGCGGAGTTCCCCGAGTACGAGGTGAGCACTGGTGAGGAGGTCAAGGAGCGGCTCTCCGCGCAGCTCTCGACCATCCTGGACTTCGTCAACTACTTCTTCGTGGCCTTCGGCCTGATCGCCCTGCTCGTGGGCACGTTCATCATCTACAACACCTTCTCCATGCTGGTGGCGCAGCGGCTGCGCGAACTCGCCCTGCTGCGGGCGATCGGCGCCACCCGCGGCCAGCTCACCCGGTCCGTGCTGGCCGAGGCCGCGCTGACCGGGCTGGTCGGGTCCGCGATCGGCGTGCTGGCAGGATTCGGGCTGGCCAGGATCATCTTCGCCGTACTCGACGCCTTCGATCTGGGGATCCCGTCTGGGACCCTGGCGCTCACCCCGATGTCCGTCATCACCCCGCTGGTGCTGGGCTTCGTCGTCACCGTGTTCTCCGCGTGGGCGCCCGCCCGCCGCGCCGGACGGGTCGCCCCGGTCCAGGGCATGCGGGTCGGGGCCGCCTCCGCGGAGGCCGGCGGGGGCTGGCGCACGTCGGTCGGGCTGTTGGCAGTGGTCAGCGGCATCATGCTGGCCCTGATCGGCACCTGGCAGGACACCACGAGAAGCGGCGCAATCACCGTGGGCGTCGGGGCCGCGGCCCTGATCATCGGCAGCTTCCTGGTGATGCCCGCCCTGGCCAAACCCATCGCCGGCGGGATCGGGCGGGTCATCGGCGCGCCCTTCGGTGCCGTCGGAAAGCTGGCGGCCACCAACGCCGGCCGCAACACCCGCCGTACCGCGGCCACGGCCTTCGCCCTCACCCTGGGGCTCACGCTGGTGGCCGCCTTCGGCACGCTGGGCGCCACCACCAAGGAGAGCGTCAGCGGTCTCATCGACCAGGGGATCACCGCCGACGTCATAGTCCAGGGCGTCGCCTCCCAGGGGCCGCCCACCCCGCTGGCCGGCGGGATCGAGGACCAGATCGCCGGCGTCGACGGCGTCGGGGACGTGGCCTGGCTCGCGTTCGGCTTCGGCCAACTCGGCGGCGAACCCCAGGCGCTCGCGGCCGCCGGTGGGCCCGTCGGGGAGCTGCTCGAGGCCACCGTTCTCGACGGCTCACTGGAGCCGGGGCCGGATTCCCTCGTCGTCTCCAGGGAGGTCGCGCGCGACAACGGCTGGACGATGGGTACCCGGGTACCGCTCGTCGGCCCGGACGGCAGCGAGTCCACCCTCCGGGTGACCGGCGTTTACGACGACGCCCAGATCCTCGGCCCCTTCTACACCGGTATGGACGTCTACGAGCGGCTGGTGCCGGAGAACCTCCGCTCCACCGCGATCGTGCTGGCCAAGGCGGAAGAGGGCACGTCGTCGGATGAGGTGCTCGCGAACGTGACCGAAGAGCTCACCGAGATCCCGATCGCCACCGTGCAGAGCAAGCAGCAGTACATCGACGTCCAGTCGGGCGGGATCGACCAGCTGCTGACGATCATCTACGCCCTTCTCGGCCTGGCTCTGGTGATCGCGGTGCTGGGGATCGTCAACACCCTGGCGCTGTCCGTGATCGAGCGGCGCACGGAGATCGGCATGCTGCGGGCCGTGGGGATGCAGAGGTCCCAGATCCGGCGGACGATCAACCTGGAGTCCACGCAGATCGCGGTGTTCGGGGCTCTGGTCGGCGCGGCCGTGGGTGTCTATCTGGGCTGGGCCTTCGTCTCAGTCCTGGCCGACAGCGGGTTGAGCCAGACCACCATCCCGTGGGGGACCATCGGGATCGTGCTGGTGGCCTCGGCGTTCGTGGGGGTGCTGGCCTCGCTGTGGCCTGCGCACCGGGCCGCCAAGACGGATCCGCTGGAGGCGATCGCGGACTAGCGGTGAGGTTGACGGCTGACCGCAGGACGTCCACTATGTGACCCGGATCACAACAGTGAACCGCTGGGTTGCTCACCGGACAGTGGACGCCCTGCACCGAGAACAAGGAGAGTCTCCATGTCGACCATGCTCACCCGAATGCTCGCAGGATCTGCCGCCGCCCTGCTGTCAGCCGCTGCGCTGTCGGTCCCCGCCCAGGCCCAGACCGAGATCGTTGTTCCCGACCCTTGTGACATCAACTACTTCGACGAGCAGGACATGTGGGAGATCTCCTGGGGGTCCCCCTTCTACTCGAATCAGAATCTGTTCGACGCCTCGTCGTACGGCGGTCTCGTCGACATCAACGGCGGTGGGATTCCGGGCTACATGGAGGACGACCCGGACTGGCGGTGGCTTTACGTGACCCGGGCCCAGATCAACCAGCCGGGTGGCGTCCGCGTGGACTACACCTTCGAGGACGGGACGACATGGCGCGCAGAGGTGGTACCGGACATCAACGGCTGCCCGGCCGCCAAGTGGACGCCGAATCCGGAAGATGATGTGGATCCGGATCCCACTCCCGGCGGGGGATCGCTGGGCTCACTCTTCGGGAGTGCGCAGAGTAGCGCCGAGGACGACAACGACACCAACGGAGTTGTTCCGGTCTCCGTCGTGGGCTGAATTCTGCATTGCGGGCGAACTAGCCTGCAGTCGACAGCCACGCGGCCGCCGCCGCACCGGCGATCATCGCGGGCCCGAACGCGATGCCGGTGCGGCGGTTCGCTCTACGGGCGGCAAGTAGTAGCAGGGCCACCACGGCGTTGATCGCGAACGCGGCCAGGGTTCCCACCAGGACGTAGTACCAACCCAGCCAGCCGAGGAATACGCCGAGCACGCCGGCGAGTTTGACGTCGCCGAGCCCGAGTCCCGAGGGGTTGATGAACGCCAGGGTGAAGTAGAGGGCGAGCAGGGTCAGCGCCGCGGCGGCCGCGCGCCCCAGGGCGCCCCAGTCGCCGGTCACCGCGGACGCCCCGGCCAGCGCCGCGAACAGAATCGGGTACATGGGGACGACGACGAGGTCGGGCAGCCGGTGCACCGCCAGGTCGATCGGCACCAGGAGCCCACACGCCACCGCCAGCGCCGCGAACGCGATCAGTTCGGGCACGGTGCCGACAGATCCAGTGTCGGCCAGCGCGGCGGCCCCGGCCCCGCCGGCGGCGGCCAGTCCAACGTGGAGTCCGGACCGCAGCCAGCGCGAGTCGGAGTCGGCGATCGTCCGGATCCACCCGGTCAGCGCCGCGGCGAGTGCCCCGCACACCACTGCGGTGAGGATCACGGCCACTAGGAGAAGGCCTCCATCATGTTCATCGCGGTCGGGCCCAATAGCACGATGAACAGTACCGGCAGGATGCACACCATCAGCGGAAAGATCACCTTGACCGGGATCTGCATGGCCTTCTCCTCCGCACGCTGGCGGCGTTTCATCCGCAACTCTTGCGCCTGGGTGCGCAGGACGTCGGCGATCGAGATGCCGTAGGCGTCGGCCTGGATGATGGCGCGGACGAAGCGGCGCAGGTCGGCGACGTCGGTACGGCGGGCCAGCGATTCGTAGGCGTGGCGGCGCAGCTGCCCCACCTGGATCTCCTGCAGGGTGCGGGTGAACTCATCGGCCAATGGGCCTTTGCCGTTCTTCGCGGCTCGAGCCATAGCGGAGTCGAAACCGAGCCCGGCCTCTACCGCGATGGTCATCTGGTCCAGGGTGTCGGCCAGTTCCAGCTGGATGGCCTGGCTACGCTCCTGGCCGCGGCTGTGGAGGAGCAGTTCCGGGACGAAGTAGCAGACCAGGGTGACCGCCGCGGCCAGGAACACAGGCAGTGCGCCAGTGGTACTGGAGACGAAGAGCACGCTGAGTACCGCCGCCACGATGCCCAGCACGAGTTTGGCCACCAGCAGCTTCTCGAGGGGCCACCCCTGCGGCCTACCGGCCTTGATCAGCAATTTGTCGAGCATCCGGATCGACGGCGCCGGGGTGAACTTCCGCGCGATCGTGGCCAGGGTGCCACCGGCCTCCTCTTCTTCGGGGATATCGGCTTCCACAGCCTGATGTTCGGGGTACATACCACGGTTGAGATTGAGGACGGTGCGGTGGCGGGCCCGGCCGGGGCCGGCGAACACCGCCCAGCTCAGCAGGAACACCGACACGGCCAGGACCGAGACGGCGAACAGGGCCATCGGTTCCACGGCGTGCCTCCTTCCAGAACGCGTGATGCGTTCAGAACGTGATGTTGACGACCTTGCGGAGCCAGAGCGCGCCCACCACGAGCAGCACCACACTGACGCCGATCAGGGTGTAGCCCAGCAGGCCCTCGGTGAATTTGGAGATGTACTCGGGGTTGCTCATGAACAGGAACCCGGAGATGCCGAACGGCAGCGCCATGAGGACGTAGGCGGAGAGCTTTCCCTCGGCGGCCAGCGCCTGGACCTGGCGGCGGATCTGGTTGCGCTCCCGGATGGTGTGACCGACCCCGTCTAGCACCTCGGCGAGGTTGCCGCCGACCTCGCGGTTGATCGCGATGGCCTGCGTGACCCACTCGAAGTCCTCGCTGCCCATGCGGCGGGCGGTCTCCTCCAGCGCGGGGGCGAGATCGCGGCCCACGCGGGTCTCGTTGATGATGCGGGCGAACTCCTCCGAGGTGGGTTCCTCGGCCTCGCGGGCGACCGAGGCCAGGGCCTGCAGCAGGCTGTGGCCGGCTCGCAGGCTGCTGGCCATGAGCTGAAGCGAGTCATCCAATTGGTCGGCGAAGGCGGCCCGTCGGCGGGAGGCGCGGATGTCCAGCGCGAACTTGGCCCCGATCGGCGTGAGCGCGGCCAGGAAGAGACCGGTCACCGGCCCGACCGCGACCAGCCCCAGAGCGAACGTCACCACTGCGGCAACACCCACCAGGAATACGAAGTCCTGCAGACTCATCTTTACCCCGGCGCGTTCCAGTGCGCCCGCACCCGGCGCGCCGCGGCGGCTCAGGGTGTTATCGATGGCGGTGGTCGCTGCCGTCGCCGTTCGAGAGATGATCCCGGGCCCTTCGTGAACTCCGGGTCGACGTCGGGCGCGGGGGACGCGTCCCGGACGCGGGGAGAGCACAAGGAAAGCCGCGATGAGCAGGGCGAGCGACAAAGCTGCCACCCCGAGGCCGGCCGTAGAGGCCAGGGCCTGACCCAACGTGTCGCTCATCGGTTAGTGCCTGGTGGAGTGGGGACGTCGAAGACCCTCGGGGAGAGCGTGATACCCATTTCTTTGAACTGGTCGGTGAAGCGGGGACGCACCCCGGTGGAGACCGGCTTGCCGAGGAACTTGCCATCCGGCCCGACACCCGCGGAGTAGTCGAACAGGAACGCGTCCTGCAGGGTGACCGTCTGGCCCTCCATCCCCTGGACCTCGGTCACCGCGGTGACTCGCCGGGTGCCATCACGCAGGCGGGTCAGCTGGATGATCACGTCCACGGCGGAAGCGATCTGCTCTCGGATGGCCCGCAGGGGCAGGTCCATCCCGGCCATGAGGACCAGAGTTTCCAGGCGCGCGACCGCGTCGCGCGGGGAGTTGGCGTGGACGGTCGACAATGACCCGTCGTGACCGGTGTTCATTGCCTGCAGCATGTCCAGGGTCTCGCCGCCGCGGACCTCGCCCACCACGATCCGGTCGGGGCGCATACGGAGTGAGTTGCGCACGAGGTCCCGGATGCTGATCTCGCCCTTACCCTCGATGTTCGCGGGCCTCGCCTCCAACCGGACCACGTGGTCCTGCTGCATCTGCAACTCAACGGCGTCCTCGATGGTGACGATGCGTTCGGACTCGGGGATGAACGAGGACAAGACGTTGAGTAGCGTGGTCTTTCCACTGCCGGTGCCGCCGGAGACGATGATGTTGAGCCGGGCCTGGACGCAGGCCCGCAGGAGTTCGGCCATCTCCGGGGTGAGGGTGCCGAACCCGATCAGATCGTTGACCTTGAAGGGATCCTTGGAGAACTTTCGGATGGTCAGCGAGGAGCCATTGACCGCCAGCGGGGGGATCACGGCGTTGACTCGGGAGCCGTCCGCCAGTCGGGCGTCGACCAGGGGCGAGGATTCGTCGATTCGCCGCCCGATCCGGGAGACGATCCTCTCGATCACCTGCCGCAGGTGCTCCTCTGAGGTGAATCGGGCGGAACTCCGGGTGAGTCGCCCCCGTTGCTCGATGTAGATCATGTCCGGGCCGTTGACCATGATCTCGGTGACCGTGGGGTCGGCCAGGAGTCGTTCGAGCGGTCCGTGACCCAGGACATCGTCCTGGATGTCGCTGATGAGCCGCTGCCGCTGCTCAGCGGTCAGCGGGACCGTCTCGTCTTCCACTACCTTGTTGAGCTCTGTCCGCACCAGGGCGTGGAGCTGATCCTCGGTGAGCGACGGGTTGTTCAGCCTGGCACCGACCCGCTCGAACAGCGCAGCGGAGGCGCGCTCTTTGAGGGTGATCAGGGCGTCGGGTTCTGGAAGTGCCGAGGTAATCGGGGTAGCCGGCTGCGAGGCTTTCGGGACCTGAGTTGCGTTGGTGGTCGGGATGGAGCGCAAAGGAGCCGGGACTCCGGCCGGACCATCAGGAGTCGTGGGCTCTAGTGACTGCGCTGCAGACGGGTCGCCCGGGGCGAGTTCGGGCGCAAGGCTCTCGCCACGGGCGGCGCGCAGGCGGTCACTCAGACTCATTTGGCCCCTCCCCTGCTCAGGCGGTGGCGGCCTCCGAGTCGGGATCCGATCTTGGACTCCGCGGGCCCGGGCTCTCTCAACGGCGCGGGCGTGAAGAGGTCCACGAGGCGCCGCAGCTTCTTGGTCATGGGATCGCGGACCTCGTTCTGCAGCAGCGGAACCCCCTGATTGATGGAGACCGCAGCTGCCCGCGATCGCGGCAGGACCAGGTCCACGCCGGTGCCGATCGTCGCCTCTACATCTGCTCGGGTGAGCCCACTGTGGGCGTCGGCGAAGTTCACCACCACGTGGCGGCGTTCGAATGACATACCGAGGTCGCGCAGGATGTCCAGTTCCTTGCGCAGTCCCCGCACGCCGGGGACATCCATGCTGGTCACCAGGATCAGGTCGTCGGTCAGGTCGAGCGCCGCGAGGGTGTGGTCTGTCAGCGCTGGGGCGGTGTCAATCACGATGTAGCGGAACTCCGCTGCCAGCGTCTGGAGTAGGTGGGTGAGTTCCGATACGCCCACCAGGTCAGCCTCAGCCGGGGAGTTCGGTCCGCATACCACCGTCAGACCGGTGTCGTGCTGGGTGAGGAACGTCTTGAGGACCATTGAATCGCGGGCGGCCACACCCTGAACCACGTCGACCAGGGTGTGGTCGGGCGTGAGGTTCAGGGCGTTGGCCACGTCTCCGAACTGCAGATCCAGGTCCACCAGAACCGTGGAATGGGGAGCAGACCGGGCCAGTCCGACGGCCAGGTTGGCGGCGACCGTCGTCTTGCCCACGCCGCCCTTCGGCGAGACCACGCTGATCACCTGCCCTCGCCGCGACTGCGGGCCTCCGCCGGCGTCGTTGCCGTCCCCGTGTCCGGCCGGGGCGCGCTGTCGGGTGACCCGAATGGCTCGATCAAGCGCCCCTCGGATCTCGTCCTCCTCCGATTCGGTGGGGACGATGTCGCTCACTCCCGCCCGCATGGCCGCGAGTCCGAGCTCGGCAACCCGATCACTGACCAGGACCACTGCGATGCCGGGGCACTCGACGTCGAGCCGCGAGGCCAGCTCGAGGGCAGCCTCGGTCCCGGAGCGCTCGTCGATCACGACGACCTCGGGGATCTCACCGCCGCCCAGTTGCTGGAACAGCTGCGCGGGGCTTTCCGGCAGCGGGCCCGGGGGCAGTGCCGGGATCGGTTGTCCGGTGGCGGCCCGGAAACGGTCGCGAAGGTCGACGAAGTCCGTGGCCAGCAGGATGTTGTTCATCGGTACACGTTCCCCGGGTTGACGATGCGGGTGCCGTCCTCCGGCGTGGCGGAGTCCTCGAGTGAGAGCCAGATAGCGCCGTTCTCCCCGGCAAAGACGACCTTCTCGGCGTCAGGCGCCGTCAGTGCCAGAGTCACCATCACGCCGCCCTCGTGAACGGGTGCATCAGCGGGATCGGTCGAACCGGCCTCCTCGGAGGCGGACGGCGACAGCCCGCCCTGGACTCGCAATACGAGGATCTTGTGCAGCAGAAGGTGGGTCTGGTCCCCGATCGTGGCGAACACTCCCACCGTGTCACCGGGAGTGATGGTGCCGCCCACGACCCGGGATGAGTTGAGCGGAACCGTCACCTGGTGGAAGCCCTCCGGGGCAGGGATGCCGCCGAACTGCTGGAGGGACTGCAGCGACGCGAAGCGTCCGGCGAGGAGTTGTTCCCCGGCGGCTAGGTCTGTGGCCGCGACCATGGTGCCGAGTTCCTGAAGATCGGTCACCGAATTCGGCCCTACAGCCGTGGCGGGGAGCTCCCGAACCTCCACCAGCTCGCTGAGTCCTGAAGCGGGGGTCCCCTCGGCGATAGGCGCGGTTGCGACCAGGACGCTGACCGGTTGGAGGTCCGCCATGGCTCGTTCGTCAGCCGCGCTGACGTAACGCAGGAGGAGAACGGAGCCCAGGAGCGCCAAGAGGGCGGCGACGGCTACTGCCACGACACGACGGTTCACTTCAGCTCACTTACTGATCTGGGAGGAGGTAGACGGCGTTGGCGCCGAGGTCGGGGGCGTCGGTTCCGTAGTCGAAGCCCTCGACGCGTTCGGTGAAACCGGTGAAGTACCCCTCGATGCACTGCTGGGGACTCGAACAGGGCGGATCGGGCGACGAGTACTTGGTGCTGAAGTAGTAGCCGGTGACCGTGAACGCGGCGTAGCCATAGATCCGGTACCAGGCGTTGTTGCCCTGGCCTCCGTGCTCGTCGAAGATCGGCAACAGGAGAGTGGATCCGAGCATCCGCTCGAAGTCCTCGGGTGTGCAGCCGTTGGGCACCGACTTGCCCGGGTCACTGCCGGCGTCTTCGTCGACCGAGGTAGTGGCGGTGCACGTCCCGGAGTCGGTCTTGAGCCAGCCGAATCCGCCCGGGACCGGGTTGCGGTTGGGGTCCAGGCAACCGTCCTCGTCCTTCTTGGGGAGGACGATCACTTCAGGATTCTCCGGAGTCCCGTCTTTCGTTCGGCGTTCGTATTCGCAGCGCGCGAAGGTCAGCGGGAGGAAGGACGTCCCTCCGGTGGGATAGCCCCACCCGGCGCTGGCTCTGGTGACGATGTCCGATTCGTTGATCCCCAGCACCGGGGCGAACGAGTGTTGCCGGACGCTGGACGCGGTGACGGTGACCCGGCCGCTCGCTGATGAGAGGCCGGCCTCGACGGCGACCGACGTGTCGGTCGCAGTGGTGTTGCGGTCGACGTACTCCTGGGCCGTCGCCATCGGACCTCCGCAGTAACGAACCGCGCAGTCCTGTGCGATCGCCAATGCTGCTGCGTCGGCGCCGATCTGCAGTTGCTGGCGCTCTGCGTGCGCTGCGGCTAAGTCGATGGAGATGGCGGCGAAGCCGATTAAGGGGACCATGAGCAACGCGACCAGAACGCTGACGGCTCCCCTGTCTTCACTCACACGCAGGAGGCTCAGCCGTTGCATCGCATGCTCCCTGTGCCGGTCAGTGCGAAGTCGTCGAGGGGGAGGAACCCGCTGAGCAGCTCGAACGGGTAGGTGACGGTGACGGTCGCGGTCGGCGTCGAGTCGGTCGGTGCGCAGTTCGGGGGGTCGACGTCGATGTCCGTATCGGCGATGTCCAACCCAAGCGCGGCGTTCTTGACAGCGGTGCGCGCTTCGTCCCGGTCGTTCTGCAGAGCCATCACTCGCACGCCGTCACGGGCGGCGTTGGAGAGCGTGGTCTGGATGTTGTACGCGCGTCCGAATTCGATGATCCCGATCACGAGCGTCAACAGAATCGGGACGACCAGCGCGAACTCCACGGCCGCGGCTCCGCGGTCGCCGAGGGGTCTGGTCATGGCTTGTCCTCGAGGGGGAGGGGAGGGTTCATAAGAGGGGATCAAACCGGCTCCGGCGCAGCGCCCGATTAATGGGCGCTGCGCCGGAGTTCGGGAGCAACTACTGCCCGGTGGGAGTCACACCGTCGACTTCCGTGCCCATTGTGCCGGTGAGGTTGGTGAAGATCTGTCCCAACTGGTCGCCCAGAACCACGACCAGAGCGATGATCGCCACCGCAATCAGCCCGACCATCAGGCCGTACTCCACGGCCGTAGCACCGCGGTCCTTGCGGTCCTCGAAGCGGTCGCCGGCGAGGGCGTAGAGCGTGAAGAAGTAAGTAGCAACCTGGCTCATGATGAACCGTCCTTCTGGTGCGGGGGTCGGTCGACCCGAGGGGAGGGGTGCGTCCGATTCGTTTCGAATCTGTGACGAGAATCACTATGGCACATGAACTTCGATTGTCAAAACAAACTGATTAATTCGGTGACTCAGTCCGCCCCTGGGCACTTGGTGGACGCAGGCCGACCCTGTCGGGGGTTGCCCGAAACGGCCGGCCCGGCCGCAACTGAGCAGCTCCAAATGTCAACTGAACGCCGCAAACATGCACCCGCACAGTGGTTGTCGCCGGCTGTGAGGGCATCCGGCCGGCGGGGTGGTGGAGGCACGAGTAGAGCAGTCTTGACGAGCGATGAGGGCGCTACGGTGCTTCTGGCACGGAACTCTAGCCTGTGAGAAGCCTGTAAATCTAGCAAGGGAGGCCTAAGTGTAGACAGTCCCGTGTCTGGACAGGTGTATGAGGGGCGCCGCACACGGACGAGGGTGTGCTACAGGTGCTCCCTAGGGAGCGAGGAATCAGCGCAGAAGGCCGAAGAGGCGTCCGCCACGGTGCTCGTGGCGTGAGAGCGCGGACCCCAGGAGGTCGGCGTCGTGTTGGTGATCGACCTCGGCACCGGCCAACCGGCCCACGGTGCGCTCCCAGAGCAGCCCCTCGTACACGGCGAGGAGGTCTAGGGCGGCGGCGGCGGGGTCGCGTAGGCCGGCGGCGTCCAGGGCGCTGGAGAGGTCGCTGGGGTCCAGCAGGGCGGCCACGAGATCGGTGGTGTCGTCCTTGCCGGTGAGTTCCATGATCAGCGCGGAGCGGGCCGCCAGTTCGCCGCGGTAGTCAGCGAGGAGGCCCTCGATCATCCGCGTGAGCATCGACAGGACGTCGTCGGCGTCGGAGGAGGCCAGTTCCTGGATCCCGGAGACCTCGACGAACCCTCGCAGTAGGGAGGTGAGCCGGTCGACGGTGAGGGAGAGGAGCTGCGCACGGGTGCGGCAATAATAGGAGGTGGAGCCTGAGGGCAGTCCCGCCTCGGAGTCCACGGCGCGGTGGGTCAGCGCGCGGACGCCGTCCCTGGCCACCACCTCGATCGCCGAATCGGCGATGAGCATGCGCCGGTCCTCCATGGTGGCTCCCGTCGTCGTGAATCGCGTGACGTCGGCTCGACCGCTGTAGCGCGGGTTGACGCCGACTAGAGGGTCAGCCTATCGCCGGGAGCGGGCCGGAGGCGCCGAAACAACAGACGCCCCGACACCGGTTTCGGTGTCGGGGCGTCTGAGAGGGAGGCCGGGTGTGTCAGGCCGCCGACGCTAGCTTGCGGGCACGACGCTTCGCTGAGTAATTCAGTGCCGTCTGGAGGCCGGCCCGCTGCCCTTCCTTCTGGGTGGGGAGGGGCTTGGGCAGATCCGCGAACATGCGCTCGGAGTGCGTCTCCGGGGCGTCGTCCGCCGTGCGCCGCAGCATGTGGTCGGGCAGCGACATCTTGGCGATGGTCCTCCACGCCTTGAAGTACTGCACCGGCAGTGGGCCCGCCACGTACGGCAGGTCGTACTTGCGGCACACCTCGCGGACCCGGATCGACGCCTCGGCCAGACGGTTGGACGACATGTCGGGGTAGATGTGGTGCTCGATCTGGTACGACAGGTTGCCTGAGAGGAAGTCGACAACCGGTCCGCCGGTGAGGTTGGCGGAACCGAGCATCTGCCGCAGGTACCACTCAGACCGCGTCTCGTTCTCGACGTCCTTCTTGGTGAACTTCTCGGCGCCGTCGGGGAAGTGCCCGCAGAAGATCACGGCGTTGGTCCACACGTTGCGGATGCCGTTGGCGGTGAGGTTCGCCGTCATCGTGGACTTCCAGCCCTTGCGCGACAGCGCGGGGTAGAGGACGTAGTCCTTCGCGAGCTGGCGTCCGGCCTTCTTGGCGAAGAGTCCGAGCTTGTTCATGGTCTCGCGGCGGTCGTCCCGTCCCTTCGCGACCTTGCCCAGCTCGAGATGCTGGATACCGACGCCCCACTGGAACAGCAGCGCCAGGGCCGCGTTGTAGACGAGGTTGCCGTAGAAGAACGGGTGCCAGCGCTGGTCACGCGTCACGCGGAGCACGCCGTACCCCACGTCGTCATCCAGGCCCACGATGTTGGTGTACTTGTGATGGATGTAGTTGTGGGTCTGCTTCCAGTGCTCGGCGGTGCCCACGATGTCCCACTCCCACGTGGTGGAGTGGACCTCCGGATCGTTCATCCAGTCCCACTGCCCGTGCATGATGTTGTGCCCGAGCTCCATGTTCTCGACGATCTTGGAGAGCCCGAGCGCTCCGGCGCCGATGGCCCACGCCGTGCGGTTGCGCGAACCGACCATCAGTAGGGCGCGAGAGCTCACCTCGAGCGCCCGCTGGAAGCGGATCGTGTTGCGGATGTAGGTGGCATCTCGCTCGCCCAGGGAGCCGATGATGTCCTGTCGGATCTGCTCGAGCTCCTCACCGAGCGCTTCGATGTCGGCCTCGGTGAGATGTGCGAATTCAGGGATGTCGGTGATTGCCATGAACCTACGGTACCGTAACTTACGGTTGCGTAGGTAGGGTTTAGTTGAATAGGTCACACCACGGATCCGGATCCGGCCCGCCGTGGGGCATCGGGATCGGGGGTCTGCCGACACCATTCGAGATGAGGGTACGGCGCTCTGGCCAGCGCCGGAGGCCGACGATGCCACATCGGATGTCACGGTTGTGTAACGTCGGACGAGTTCGCGACGACATAGTGGTTGTCACGCGCCGCGGACGGCTCGAGGAGATCACCTGAGACCGTCCGGCAGCAACGGAGACCAAAAGACCGCCAGATACGCCAGTACGCTTTCAGTACGGATCACAAGGGGACACATCATGAGCAGCGCCAACGACATCTTCCTGCAGGCCATCCAGCCCATCGTCGACATCTTCTGGACGTTGGTGTGGACCGCGACCGGCTCGACCGTCAGCGTTCCCCGCCCGATGGCCCCCACCCCCTCCACCTGATCAGGCGCGGCCGGGTAGAGATCCCGGCCCCCTGAACCGGCCCGCCTCTCGTACGAGAGGCGGGCCGTCGTGCTTTCCAGGGCCCGGAACGGGGTCGACGCCGCGCGGCGTGAGACGCCGAGCGGTCAGAGCCCGAACTTCTCACTGCCGCCGAGGTCGATCGGGATCGACGCCCCGGTGATGCCCGCGCCAGCGGCGCTGCACAGGTAGACGGCCATCGACGAGATCGCCGACGCCTCCACCCACGGCTCCGGCAACTGGTTCATCCCGCTGAAGGTCTCGGCCGCGTCGTCGAGCGTCGTGCCCTCGCCTCCGGTCATCATCGCGATCATCGACGGGTTCTCGATCATCGGGGTGCGGACGTTGCCGGGGTGGATCGAGTTGCACCGCACACCCGAGAAGCCGAGTTCGCCGGCAAGGGACTTGGCCAGTCCACGGACCGCCCACTTGGAGGTCGTGTAGCTGGCGGTGAACGGCGCGCCCCGCAGGCCCACCATCGAGCTGATGATCACGACGCACCCGCCCCGACCGGTGGCCAGGATGTGGGGGATCGCGACCGTCGTGGTGACCCAGGTGCCCTTGAGGTTGATGTCCAGCGTCGTGTCCCACTCTTCTTCGGAGCGTTCCCACGAGGCGCTGGGCTCGGGTGAGACCCCCGCGTTGGCCACCACGAAGTCGAGGCCGCCCAGCTCGGCGACCCCGGCGTCGACTGCGTCCCGCATCCCGGCCAGGTCGCGCACGTCGACCTCCGCGGTCACGCACCGCCGGCCCAGCGCCCGCACCGCCTCCGCGGTGGCCTGCAGGTCCGCCGGGTTGGCCATCGGGTAGGGGACGGTCTCGATGTCGCGGCACAGGTCCAGGGCGATCACGTCGCACCCGGCGGCCGCGTACGCCTCGCAGTGCGCCCGGCCCTGCCCGCGGGCGGCACCGGTGACCAGCACGACCTTTCCGGTCAGCTCGGGCGGGGTGGTGGTGGGGTTCGACATGGTGGGTGTCCTTCGGTGTTCGGTGGCGGGCCCTGCGGGGTCGTCCGCCCTGCGGCATGCTGGAAGTCCAACGTAGACAAAGTGATAGGTAGTGATCATCATGCTTGAACGGACTCTTGTCCTAGTAGATACCTCGTATCTACTGGCTAGCTTTTACAACTCATGGGAGGAGGGTGCGCGAGGTCAGTTGGAGATATCCCTGGCCACGGTCGTGCACCGTTTAGACCAGGTAGCCCACGGACTCGTGGACCAGCCGGTCCAGCGACAGAACTGGTATGACGGGATCCCGGACTCCGGGCCGCATCGTTATCAGCGGACGCTCCGGGTGATCGAGGGCGTGCAGCTACGCGCGGGACAGTTGATCGAGTGGGGCGAGCGGCGTACACAGAAGGCCGTTGACACCCTGCTGGTCGCGGACATGATCCAGGCCGCCTACAAGGGTCAGTGTTCAGACATGGTGCTGGTCACCGGGGACGCCGACATGATCCCGGGGGTCCGGGTAGCCGTGGACGCGGGGGTGCGGATGCACCTCGTGGGCTTCGGCTGGGATTCCATCTCCTCGGCGTTGCGCCACGCCTGCGACACCACGATGGTCCTGGATCCGCGGACCGACTTCCATGACGCCATGCAGATCAGGGTCCTCGAGGGGCCGATCCCGCCGAAGGTGCGGACGACGACCGAGCGGCCCACCGCGCCCGGAGACGAGGCCAGCGAACTCGAGGGCGATGACGCGGTGGGGATGGTCGAGGTGGATCTGCGGTCCGATCGTGCCGCCGCCACCTCGGTCGCCGACGAGACCAGCCTGACGATCGCCGACGAGGAGTGGGCCGCCGACGCCGAGGAGCGCGCGGCCGACGAGCAGGACTGTGCCGAGATCATCGATACCCGCGGTGCGGAGGCCGGAGCTGCCGCGCCAGAGACGAAGGCATCCGGTCAGCCGCCGACCGGTGCGGGGACGCCGCCGGTGAACGGGCGTGGTGTGAAGCCGGGGGCCGGCACCGCGACCGAGTCGACGGAGAAGGTCGCCGGGGCGCAGCCACAGCCCCAGGCGCAAGCCCAGTCAAAATCCCAGCCCCATCCCCGGTCGCAGGTGGCCGAGCCCCAGTCACAGCCACCGTCCCTGTTTCAGTCGCAGACGCGGGCCCGGAACCCGTCCGCGGAGGCTCCGCTCGCAGAGGCCCCGGTCTCAGAAGCTGCGCCTTCAGAAGCTGGGCCCGACGAATCGAGGTCGTCGTCCGCTCCCGCACCCACGCCCGGGCCGGCCCCGACGCCGGGTTCGCCGCCCAATGGTTCGTCGCGGCCCAGCCCGTCGATGATGGCCCCCCACCGCCGCCCGTTGCGGTCCAAGTTCGTGCCGTTGTCCGAGGAGGTGTGGACCTCGTCCGGCGAGCAGACTCCGTTCGACGTGGGCCAGCAGTACGCCACCTGGTGGTACGAGCAGGCCGCGACCGAGGAGCAGCGTGACCAGGCGCATCTGCTCTCCGGGGGTGTCCTGCCGCCGGCGGTGGACCGCCCGCTCCTGCAGTTCGCGTGCCAGATGCTCAACGAGTTCACCCTGACCGAGGCCCAGCGGGTACGCCTGCGCGACGGATTCCACGAAGGGATCCGGGCGGTTCTGCTCAAGCACCGCTGACGTGCGCCGTCAGGGCGTCAGAACGGCGGGGGGTCGTGGTCGTAGTCGTCTGGCCCGTCGTCCTGAGCCGCGGCCGAGTTCCCGCGGCGTTCTGCGGCGATCCGACACGCACGCCGGTACCAGTGGGTACTGAGGGGCCGGGGTCGGAGCCAGGGTCGCGTGGCGGAGCCGGGTTCGGGAGGCGCCTCGGATCCGAGTCTCGTCCGGTCCCGCCACCGGGCCAGGGGGCCGTCGGGGTGAGTGGTGATGGTGTGGCCACTCTCGGTGACGATGGTCAGTGATCCGTCCCGCAGGAGCTGGTAGTACCAGGTGTGGAAGGTCTTGAACCTGTGGTGGCGCCGACACAGGCACATGAGGTTGGCCTCGATGGTCTGTCCGCCCCGGCCCGGGTCGGAGTGGTCGAAGGGGACGGCATGATCGATGTCGCAATCGTCAGCGGGTACCGAACAACCGGGGTGTCGGCAGGTGCCGTCGCGAAGACGGATCCGGCGGGCCAGTTCGGCGCTGATCCGGTAGCGGCGCGCGCCGCCGGCGGAGTCCGCGGCCCCTGCCTCGGGATCGGGTAGCGAGATGTGGGCCCCGACGCTGCGAGCGAGCAGTGCGATGAGTGCGTCGATCGACGCCGGCCCACCCCGGGGGAGGTAGACCTCCGGCTCCTCGCCCGGTCCGCGCGGTGCCAGGATCGTGATGATCGGTCGGATCTGCGGCGCCGGGGAGGCTCCGGGCCGGCCTGTACCGTCGCGCTGGTCACCGGCTCCGTCGTCCTGGTCGCCGGTACCGAGGATCGCGTCGACGAGTGCGTCCGCGCGGTGCTGCTGACGGGAACGGGCATGCGGGTCGTACGCCGGCCCGGTGCCGTTGCGGACGGCCTCGATTCGGGCCTCCTTCTCGCGATCGAACCGCTCCCTGGCGGTGTCCTCGAGCACGTCGTGGATCGCGGACGCCTCGGTAGAGGTGAGGTGCGCACGGAGCTCGGCCATGCCGTCCACCCCGCGCCGGACGCTGACCCGACGCTCACGCGCCGCGGCGGCACACCGGGCCAGGACCCCTTCCGGGTCGAAGGCCGCGATGATGCTGTCGGTCTTGGCCAGGATCGCGTTGCGGCCGGGCCGCTCGCCGGATTCGATGGCGTCCAGGAGCCAGTCCACAACCAGGCGGTGCACGGCGTCCAGGACGGAGTGGTCGACCGTCCGCATCTGCCGGACGAGCATCCCTGCCGTGCGCTCGTCCAGGAGGCCGGACCCCATTGCCTCGACGATCCCCGGGAAGCGGATGACGAGATCCCGGGCCAGCGTGAGCATCGCCGACGCACGGTGGTGATGAACGCCGTACGTGGCGACCAGTTCCGCGCAAGCGACGTCGAAGGGGTCGAGCACCGCGTGGTCGCGCGGGCGCTCCGGCCCGTCGGGGTCGTAGTAGCCGGCCTCGACGTCTCGGGCGAACTGCTCCTCCTCGCACAATTCCAGGAGATCGTGGCAGGCCTGCAGGCGGGCGGCAGCGGCTCGGTTCTCTGTGCGGAGGGCGTCGAGGGCGGCCAGACCGGCCGCCGCGATCCCCGAACCGTGTTCTGCCGGCATCCGCCTCACTCCTCCCCGATGCCCATATAATCGCTCGTGTGTTCGATAGCGCAACACTAGCAACGAGGTACGACACAGCGCTCTGACCACGGTCTATGCGGTCGGGGCGGCGGGGGCAGCGGGGGCAGCGGGGGCAGCAGGGGCGGCCGGGGCGGCCGGGGCGGCCGGGGCGGCCGGGGCGGCGGGGCTGCGGTGTCAGGGACGGGGATGGGGATGGGGATGGCGAAGGGGACGGGGATGGCGGAGGGGATGGAGAAGGCGAAGGGGATGGGGATGAAAGGCAGGGAGCGAAGCGAGCCGCTCCGGACCGCTCACCCGCCGAGCAACGCCCGGTAGTGCTCTGCGAGGCCGGGGTAGTAATCCGGCTCGAAGTTCAGTGCGTCCGGATCCCGGCCCGCCTCGGCCTCGACCAACCGGTCCAGGTAGTACTCCCACCCGGGACCGATGGAAGACGCGGACTCGGCGTCTGCGATGTCCTGTTCCAGGGAGATGGCGGCCTCGTCGTCGTCGCCCTCGACACGGACGGTGAGCAGCCACCCGCCCGGTCCGGTCCTGACGACGAGGAGTCCCGGCGCCTCACAGGTCACCACCTCGACCCCGTCGACGGGGTCGCCCCCCTCGGCGGTCATCGTGAGCTGGACGGTGCCGGACGCCGGGTCGCCCGACCACGGGCCGATCCACCGAGCGGTGCGGGCCGGGTCGGTGACGGCGGCCCACGCCTCCTCGCGGGACATGGGCAGGCGGCGGGAGAACACGACGGCTCCCGAGTCGTCGAGGTATCCGGAGGCCGTGGGAGTGGTGGTCATGGCGTCTCCTCGCGATGAGAGAGGCGCCGGGGGAGGTGTCAGCGCAGCGCCGGCATCAGCGTATCGCGCATCGGGGCGATGAAACGGCCGAAATTATCCCAGTTGTGCAGGCCGGTGGGCAGGTAGTCGACCCGGGCGGGGATGCCCAGCTCGTCGAGGCGCCGGTCCATGGCGACGGTGCACGCGTGGGTGGCGATCTCCAGCCCGGTGCCCTGGGAGAACCGGAGCAGGTCGCGGCCGTTGCGGTCCCACTCGGTGGCATCGGGCATACCCGTCGCTGTGGCGAGGTACAGGGTCTTGCCGCGCAGCTTCTCGGCGTGGAGCAACCCGTCGTTCTGCGCGTAGGCGGGGTCGGTCCGCGGACCCCACAGGTTCGCGATGTTCCCGCCGCGGGTCTCGGTGACGATCTTGGCCAGGACGAATCCGAGGTCGTCGCGCGCGGTGTAGCAGCCGGCGATCGCTCCGACGGCGGAGTACAGGTCCGGGCGGTGTTCGGCCAGGGTGACGGCGCTCGCCGCACCCATAGACAGTCCGGCGATACCCCGCTTGCCGGTGAACGGCAGCTCGCCCGATTCGAGCAGCGGGGGGAGCTCCTCGGTGAGGAAGGTCTGCCACTTGTTGCGGCTCAGGATCGGGTCGTCGTTCTGCCAGTCCGCGTGGAGGGAGCCGTCGGCGCGCGCCGGCATGACCAGGGTGACGTGCTCGCCGGCGAAGGCGTCCTGGACGTGGCCCGGCAGGAGCCACCCGCTGGGGGACGGCGAGTCGACGCCGTCGAGGAGGTAGAGCATCGGTGCCGGGGCGTTGGACGTGGGCCGCCAGATCTCCACCGGCAGGACACGGTTCATGGACTCGGACGCGATCCACCAGCGCTCGAAGCGCGTGTCGCCGCCAGCCACGCGTGGGTCACCGATCTCCTTGTGGCGGACCTCTGAGACCGTGACCGGCTCGGACTCCATCCCGATCGGCGGGGTGGCCAGCGTGTTCTGCGATCCGGTGCCGAGCGACGGCAGCGTCCCCAGGCCCGCCAGCGACTCCGTCCCGGTGGACCCGGTCGAACCGATGGTCGCGGAACCAGCGCCAGCGCTGGACGGGTCGACGCTGCCCCCGACCTGGTTGATCGAACCGATATTGCCCGACGAGCCCGACGAGCCCGGCAGTGACTGTGCGGCGACCGGCGCGGCCATACCGCCGATCAGCCCGAAGGCCAGGACTGGCGCGAGCGCCGGGGTGAGCACTCGGGACAGCGTCGGCGCGAACGAGCGGGAGGCGGAGGACGAGCGGCGGTCGGACACGGGGCTCCTAGGTCGAGCGGAACGGGATGCGACCGTCGAACTGGCCCGTGACGGTGACGCAACGACAATAGTTCGCCGCCCCGCCGCGCGCGAACCTCTTATTCCCGGGTGTCGCGGGGGAGCGTGGGTCCGGAGAGATCGGAGGGGCCCGGCTCCGGGGTCCCCGTGTCCTGGGGGGTGGGGCCCGGGGATCCCGCCTCGGTGGGCGTCGCCGCGTCAGCGGAACCGTCGGCTCCGGCACCCTCGGTCAGCTGGCGGTCCGTGGTGGCACCTGCCCCGGCGCCCTCGACGGCGGCGCCGCCACCGGTCAGCCCCATGGACGCACGGATCTGCTCGAGCTTGGACTTGCCCTCCGACTCGCGCGTGAACGCGGCGGCGTCGAGCTGCGCGGTGGACGGGGCCCCCGTGGCCTCCGCGAGCTCCTGCTTGCCGAGCGCCGTGGTGTAGCGGCCCTCGATCTTGGCCCGGATCTCGTCGAACGTGGGCGAGTTGCCGCCGCCGACGCCTTCCAGCGAGGTCATGGACTCGACGGTGCGGTGCTGCATCTCGGCCTGCGTGGCCTGGAGCAGCAACTGGTCCTCCTGGGCCAGCGTCTCGCGCAGCCGCTGGTCGGACTCCTTGACCGCCTGCTTGGCCTGCTCGGCGGCCTGGACCGCCTGCCCGTGCAGTTGCTTGGTGTTCTCGAGGTCCTGCTCCAGGGTGACCATCCGGCCGGCCAACTGCTCGGCCTGCGAGTCGAACTGGGCCGCGCGGGCGGTGTCCCCCTCGGCCCGGGCCGACTCGGCCACCTGGAGGGTCTGCCGGATCTGGCCCTGCACCTCGTCGAGCTGTCGGGTCTTGGTGCCCATCGCTATCTCGAGCTGCTTGGCGTTGCCGATCACGGCGGCCGCCTGGTCCGTCACGGACTTGTGCTGCTGGCGGGCGTTGTCCATGGCCTGGCGGACGAGGATCTTGGGATCCGCGTTGTCGTCGACCGTCTTGTCTAGCGAGGCCTTGAGGTAGTTCCAGCCCTTGGAGAACGGGTTCGGCATGGCGGGGTCCTTACTGTCGGCACCGGCGGACCCCGGACCGGGTGATCGGTCCGGGACGTGTTCCTACCTCTTGACGGTACCGAGCAGTGCGGCCACCGGCAGGGCGGTCCGCGGCAGGTAGGGCTGGCGCCACAGTCCGCCCGACGCCGCCCCGTGGGACTCGTGCTCCCACTGCACCCCGACGTCGGGCCGCCCCACGTTGAGGTCGTGGACCATGAGTGCGGCGAGCATCGCCGACGAGGTGGCCGGATCGAAGATCTCGATGCCGAACGCGTGCGCGCCCTTGTAGGTGGCCGCGAGGATCTTGTTCTTGGTGACCGAGCGTGTGTCGGTGGCGGGGGCCACGTTGACCGAGACGGTGTGGCCGTCCGCGAACGCGGTGGTGGCGCGCCAACGCTGTACCCGCTTGGCGAGCGTGTAGTTGGGCCCCTGCTGGGGGACCAGCGCGTCGTGCACCGCCGGGCCGTTCCCCTTCTCGTAGTTGCGGTGGAAGACCTTCTGTCCGGTCAGGGTGCCGACGATCTTCTTGACGTCGGTGGCCTTGCGCGCGGCGAGAGCCGCGTCGGAGGCCCGGCGGACGTCGGCGGGGACCACGAACGTGTCCATGGGGGTGGCGAGGTAGGCCAGGGCGTCGGCGGTTCCGTCCTTCAACAGGTCCACGACGAGGGCGTCGGCCGCGGACGAGAGCTGGACGTGGGTCCCACCGTCGGCGTAGAAGTAGCTGCCCACGGTGAGCGGGGCCGGGGCGGCGGAGCGGGCCCATGCGGCGAGCTCCGGGAGCTGGGTCAGCAGGTCGATGCCCGGCCGCCCATCCTCGAGTGTCGGGAAGTGGAGCCTTCCCGCGAACCCGGAGGCCTGCTCGCGGTACCGGTCCCACACCGGGCTCGACGGGAGGTCGACCCCCAGGACGTCGGCGCCCCACTGCAGCAGCCGATGGGCGGGTCCCATCTCGGAGCCCAGGCCGAGCACGAGCATCGCGCGGCCGGGCAGCGAGAGCCACTCAGGGTTGTCCTGCACCAACCTGAGAGCGTCCGCGCAGCTCGGCTCGATCACTCCGGCCGCGACCCACGTGTCCAACCGGGCGCGCAGGAGGTCACCGGTCAGTTCCTCACCGCGGTAGGGGATGGACAACTCCGTGACCGGGGCCGCCGTGCCCTGGACCGTCTCGGTCCCCGGGGTGGATCGGGAGGGGACGACGGCGAGGTAGTCCGCCATCGGGGTCTCGACCATCTGGCCATCGACCTCATGGACTCCGACCATCCGTGACTGGAGTGACTCGAGGGCTGCCCTGGCCACCCCGTCCCACGCGGCGGCATCGGCGACGCCGGCACTGACCAGCTCCGTGAAGGGCTGGATGTAGCCCTTGCGCCAGTCCTTGATCTTGTGGACCCGTTCGGCCGCCGCCGGGTCCACGGTGGCGAGCGCGTCGGCGACGACCTGCTTGGCCAGCCGCCCGGACGAGCGGTTCCCGGCCGAATCGGTGGGGAACTGAACTCCGGTGATGTTCGGTGTCATGTCGCTCCTGGATCGGGGGCAGAGTTTTCCGAGGTTAGCCTCACATTTACCCATGTCGTGGCCCCGTGCGCGGCGTGTTGGCCGCGAGTCGGACAAATCCGGGTGAGAAGTGATCAATGTCACTAATTGGACCGCCGCGCAAAGGTTTATTAACTAAAGCTCACTTATTAAGGTTCACATAAGTCGAGGTAGTCGCATGGGAGGGGCCTCTAAGCGGCAATCATTGCCCGGACCACGGGGTCTGGGCGTAATCGTGCGGCTTGGTATTACCTGTGCCTAAACGAGACTTCTTGTAACAAGTCCAGAAAATTGCTCGATAGGGTGGTGACACGATCCGACGGTGAGTAGCCCCAGGGCTGCACGCCGGACCGGGCGACGAGGGGGAGAACCCGGGTCGCTGGGTCGTCACCAACAATCAGGAAGGCAATTCCTATGAAGAACACCAAGCGGATGATCGCCGTCATCGCAGCCTCCGGACTCGCGCTCGGCTCCATGCCGGGTGTCGCCAACGCGCAGAGCGCAGGCCTCAACCTCGATCTCGGCACCGCGCTCGGCTCGTCCGGCCCGGATGCCTCACTCGGAGGCCTGGGTCTGGACCTCGGTCTTGCCCTCGGTTCCACGGGTCCCGACGGGCTCCTGGCCGGTTCGGATGCGGGTTCGGACGACCTGTTCACCGGTTCGGACGCGGGTTCGGACGACCTGTTCACCGGTTCGGACGCGGGTTCGGACGACCTGTTCACCGGTTCGGGAGATCTCTCCTCCGGTTCGGATGCGGGTTCGGACGATCTGGACACCGGTTCGCTGACCAACATCTTCACGGGTTCGGATGCGGGTTCGGATGAGCTCGATGGGTCGCTTGACGACATCTTCACCGGTTCGGATGCGGGTTCGGATGACCTGTTCACGGGTTCGGATGCGGGTTCGGATGAGCTCGATGGGTCGCTTGACGACATCTTCACCGGTTCGGATGCGGGTTCGGATGACCTGTTCACGGGTTCGGATGCGGGTTCGGATGAGCTCGATGGGTCGCTTGACGACATCTTCACCGGTTCGGATGCGGGTTCGGATGACCTGTTCACGGGTTCGGATGCGGGTTCGGATGACCTTGATGGGTCGCTTGACGACATCTTCACCGGTTCGGATGCGGGTTCGGATGACCTGTTCACGGGTTCGGATGCGGGTTCGGATGACCTTGATGGGTCGCTTGACGACATCTTCACCGGTTCGGATGCCGGTTCGGATGACCTGTTCACGGGTTCGGGCGACCTCTCCTCCGGTTCCGACGCCGGTTCGGATGACCTGGACCTCGGCTCTGTCATCGAGGGCTCCGAGGCCGGCACCGGTTCCGACGCCGGAAGCCTGCTCGCAGTCGGCTCGCTCGCTGCTGCCGGCATCGGCATCGGCCTCGTCGTCTCCGGTGGCGTCAACCTGTCGCCGCTCCCGTCGATCGACGTCGGCATCGTCTGCACGCTGCCGCCGGAGGCCATCGAGTTCCTCAAGGACAACGGCTCCATGGAGCAGGATGAGTGCGAGCCCGAGGAGGAGCAGAACTGAGGTTCTGCCCCATCCACGCTGACTGAGTCAGCGAACGGATAGCTCCACCAGTAATCCCCGTCGACCTCACGGTCGGCGGGGATCGCTGCATTTCCTGTGTCTGGATACGCTCTGGGCTATGTCCGTCCCCGACTTCGTCCTCGAGCTCCGCCGCCACTTGGGCACCGCGCCGCTCTGGCTGGCCGGAGCCACCGCCGTCATCCGCGACCCCCACGGCGAACGCGTCCTGCTGGTTCGCCGGGCCGACAACGGCTGGTGGACCCCGGTCACCGGCATCGTCGACCCGGGCGAGCATCCCGCCGAGGCCGCAGTCCGCGAGGCGCTGGAGGAAGCCGCCGTGAGCATCCGCGTGGACCGCGTCGCGTCCATCGGCGTCTCCCGGATGGTCACCTACGCCAACGGCGACCGCGCGCAATACCTCGACCACACCTTCGCCTGCACCTACCTCGGCGGCGATCCGCACCCCGCCGACGGCGAGAACACCGACGTCCGCTGGTTCGCGGTCGATGACCTGCCCGAGATGCGCCCCCACATGCTCGCGCGGCTCGAGGCGGGACTGGCGGACGAGGAACGCACCCGGATCGAGCCCGCCACCGAATCCGCTGACACCGAATCCGCTGACACAGAATCCGCCGACACCGAGTACCCAGAAGCCGGGCCCGCAGACGCCGGATAGGTCCGGCCCCGCACGCGATCTAGAATTGGCTCATGCCCGCCGACCGATTCCGAGCCGAGGTCCCGCCCGTGGTGGCAGCGGCCGTCGGGATCGTCGTCGCGGTGGTCAGCGCGGTGTTCGGCATCGCCGCCCACGGCCTGGCAGCCGGAACGACTGCGGTGGCCCCGACCCCCGGCCAGATCCTGTTGATCGCGGCGGCGAGCGCGGGCGTGGGGGCCGCCACCGCGGCCATAGCCCGGCAACGGTCTCCGATCCTCGTGGCCGCGGGCGGTCTGATCGTAGGGCAGGGCGCCGTTCACCTGGCACTGGCTACCGGGCACACGCACTCGTCCACACCGGGCTCCTCGCACGCCGCGCTCGGCCACCACGTGACCGACCCAGCACTCGTCCGCGCCGCGATGGACAGTGCTTCGGGATCCGAGTTGGCCACCTCCCCGGCGGCGCTGCTGACCCCCGGAATGCTCGGCGCCCACCTGGCCGCCATCGCCGTCACGCTCGCCCTGGTGGCGGTCCTGTCCGTATCCCTGGCCTGGGTGGCAGCGCGGGTGATGCCGCTTCTGGCGACCGTCCACCTCGTCGTCGTCGCCAAGCTCGTCTCCTCCTACGACGCCGGCGCCCCACGCGGCCGGTTCCTCCTTGCCCGCGGAGGCACCCGGGCGCCGCCCGTGGCTGTGTGACCTGACCTCACGTTCCGGCTGCGCCACGCGCTGCCGGGCGACCTCACACACCACACCAAGGACTGACACACCCATGCGTTCCCACACCCGTGCCTCCCACACCCGTGCCTCCCACAAACGTGCCCCCCACAAGCGTGCCGCCTTCGCCGCGGCCACCGCACTGGCCCTCGCCCTGACCACTGCGGCGTGCGCCTCCGACGACACCACCGAGGCCACCGGCGCCCCCGACCAGACGAACAGCGCCGAGGCCACCAGCGTCGTGACTCTCGACGATGGCTGGGCCAAGGCCACCGGCACCGACATGAGCGGAGTCTTCGGCACCATCCGCAACCCGGGCGACGACGACGTCCACCTGACCGGCGTCTCCGGCGAGCTCGGGGGCCGCACCGAACTGCACGAGACCGTCCCCGGCGGCAGCGGGATGATGATGCAGGAGAAGGAGGACGGCTTCCTCGTCCCCGCCGGCGGCGAGCTAATCCTGGCGCCCGGCGGCGACCACATCATGCTGATGGAGCTGGACCAGCCCATCACCACCGGCCAGCAGATCACCCTGACGCTCGAGTTCTCCGGCGGCACTCAGGGCGGCGGCACCGAACAGGACGTCACCGTCTCCGCCCGCGACTTCCGTGGAGGCGAGGAGGAGTACGTCGGCGGCGAGCACGGCGGTATGGACCACGGCGGCATGGACGAGGGGGGTATGGACCACGGGGCCATGAGCCACGATGGCTGATCAGGCCTCCCGCGGTCTGTCACGGCGGTCGGTGCTCACCCGCGGCGCCGGAGCCGTGGTGGGTGGCGCTGTCGTCGGGAGTGGCCTGGTCGGCGGCGTGGTCGGGGGCGCCGCCGGGTACGCGGGCCGGGGAGCCCTCGACGACGGCGAGGCCGTCCCGGACTGGGAGACGGTCGCCGACTCGCGAGTCGTGGGGGCGGCCACCGAGCCCTTCCACGGCGCACACCAGGCCGGCATCACCACACCGCCGCAGGCCCACGCCGCGTTCGTCGGATTCGACATCGCGGCGGGGGCGACCCGCGCCGAGGTCCAGGGCGTCCTGCGGGCGTGGTCCCAGGACGCCGCACGGCTCACCTCGGGTCGCGGCGGGTTGGCCGATCTCGAGCCCGAACTGGCCGAGGACCCGGCACGGCTCACGGTGACCATCGGGTTCGGTCCCGGACTGTTCGACGCGGTGCGCCTGCCCGAACGGCGGCCGTCGTGGCTGCGGCAGTTGCCGGCGTTCCCGCAGATCGACCAGCTCGAGGACCGGTGGTCGGAAGGGGATCTGCTGCTGCAGATCTGCGCCGACGACCCGCTGATCGTCTCGCACGCCGCCCGGATCCTGGCCTCCGGCGTGCGCGGGGTGGCCGAACAGAAATGGGCGCAGCGGGGGTTCCGCAAGGCCGTGGGCACCGACCCGACCGGCCGCACGCAGCGAAACCTGTTCGGTCAGATCGACGGGACCGTCAACCCTCGGCCCGATGACGTGGACTACGACCAGGTCGTGTTCTCCGACGGCAGCTCGTCTGACGGGCAGGTCCAGCGGTGGATGCGGGGCGGGTCCTCACTGGTGCTGCGCCGAATCCGAATGACCATGGACACCTGGGAGGAGATCGACCGCACCTCCCGCGAGCTGAGCATGGGCCGGCGGATCGACACCGGAGCGCCGCTGACCGGGGTGGCCGAGCACGACCCGGCCGACTTCGAGGCCATCGACGACGTCGGTCTGCCGGTGATCCCGCCCGAGTCGCACATGGCGCGGGCCCGGCAGCGCGATCGCGGCGAGGCCATGCTCCGGCGGCCGTACAACTACGACGACCCGCCGGAGCGCGGCCTGATCAGCAACAGCGGCCTGATCTTCACCGCCTACCAGGCCGACCCGGTGCGCACCTACATCCCCGTCCAGCAGCGGCTCGCCGAGCAGGACGCGCTCAACACGTGGACCATCCCGATCGGGTCCGCCGTGTTCGCGCTCCCGCCCGGCGCGCCGGAGGGCGGGTACGTGGGGCAGGGGCTGTTCGAGGGCTGATCTGACACGCAGCCGCCCCCGGCGATGAACCCCCGCGCGAGCATCGGCTCACGCTGGGTGTTCGTCGCCGGGGGCGGCGGTGGTCGGGAGCGGTTGGGTGGGCTGGGTCAGATCGCCGCGGCGATCGCGTCGGCCATGGCCTGCTGACCGAGCGCCGTCGGGTGCATCCCGGCGGCGTAGGTCGGCGCCCCGCCGAAGAAGTCGGTCCAGCGCTCATCGGCCGGGGCGCAGGCGCTGCGGTCGACATCAGAGGTGGGCAGCACCGAGATGTGGCCGTTTCGCTGGGCGGCGTCGTCGACGGCGTCGTTGATCGACTCCGCCACCTCACGGGCCCACTGGAGGTTGTCCTCGGTGAGCGCCTCGGTGAACGCGCAGCCGTCCTCGTCCGACTCGGGCATCAACGGCAGGTACTGCGTGGCGATGACGGTCGCGCCCGGTGCGGCCTCGCCGATGGCCGCATAGACCTCGTCGATCTCCCCGCCGTCGCCGAAGACCTCGGTGATGTCCGACGCGACGGTCCCGCCGAGCTCCGCGCGGCAGTCGCGTGGCGCGCGGGGGTCGGTGGGGAGAGCACCCTGCGTGATGCAGCCGACGATGGTGCCGAAGCCGACGTCGTTGCCGCCGATGGACAGTGTGACCAGGTCGGTGGTCGAGTCCAGAGCGTCGAACTGCGGCGGGACGCCCGCGGACTGCGAACCGGCGAGGTCGGGGATCTGGGCCCCACCGCACGTGGCGTCGGTGAGGTCGTCGACGGCCGGGTAGGCGTCCAGCCGGTTGGGGTAGTTCGCGAGACTCCGACTGCACGCCGCGGGCCCACCGGCCGACTCGCGGCTGTCGCCGAGCGCGGCGTACGAGTCGCCCAGGGCCACGTAGTCCGCGTAGGCGGGCTGGGCCAGGGAACCGAGCGAGCCGGTCGCGGGGAGGGGGGTCCCGGCCGTGGAGCCGAGGGAGCCGAGGGCGATCGTGCCGTCCGCCCCGGTAGTCGACTGCGCAGCGGCGACGGGTGCGACGGCCAGCGCGAGGGACGCGGCCAGGGCGAGGGACGTGGTGAGGGTGCGTGAGCCGACGGCGCGGCGGTGTAGGGGGGTGAACATTGGCTCAGTCTGCTATCCCGACCGCCGCACCGTTGGCGGTTTTGTCAACTAAGTGATTCTCTCGCCGTCGATCACCGTCACGGCCGCCCGGCCAGCGCGGACAGCACCCTGCCGGCCACGTGAGCGTGCCCGGCGGACGTGGGATGCACGGGCACCGAGGCGGTCTGCAGCCCGGTGAAGTCGACCGATCGGGTCTCCGGGGACGTGCACATCGAGTGCCCGGGCTCGTCGGGGATCACGACGGTGGCACCGTTGCGGTCGGCCGCGTCCCGGACCACCCGGTTGATGCTCTCCTGGAACCCACGGACCTTGTCCCGCTCGGCCTCGGAGATGGCCATGAACGGCGCGCAGTCGGGAGAGTTCCGGACCGTCTGGTCGTCGGGCATCGCGGACAGGTACCCCACGGTCACCACGCGGGCGTCCGGCGAGCGGCGGGCGATCTCGGCGTACACGGAGTCCATACGCCCGTCGAGGGTTCGCAGGGCCTGCGAGGCCTGGCGGTCGATCACGTCGCCACAGCCGGTGGTGGTGTCGAAGCCCTCGGCCAGCGTCCCGGTGACCGCGTCGACGGCCGGCAGGAGTTCAGGGGCCGTGTTGGGCCGCAGTGCACACGCCACGATCACCGCGGCGAACCCCACGTCGTTGCCGCCGATGGTCATGGTGACGAGGTCGGTCTGAGCGTCCAGGGCGTCGAGCTGGGGCGGGGCCCCGTTGCGCGCGGACTCCCAGAAGTCGTCGGCGGTCGCTCCACCGCAACTGGCGTTGATGAACGTCCCCACACCCAGCTCACGGGCCACGACCGTGGGGTAGGCGTCGTCGGTACGCACACACGCGACCGGCCCGGCGCCCCAGGATCCCGGCGCCACCCGGCCGACCGCGGCGTACGAATCGCCCAACGCCACATAGCGTGCCGGACCGGTTCCGGTGCCGGCGTAGACGGACGGGCCGAGGCCGGCTCTGCTCATCTGACCTGCGATGTTCTGTCCCAGAGTCTGCGCGGACCCGCCCGCCTGCTCGATCGTGGACCCCGTCGCCGGGGGAGCGAGAGGGATCCCGGGAGCGGCCTGGGCCACTCCGGGGGCGGCGAGCGAGGTCAGGAGAGCGGTCGCGGCCGCCACGGCGGTACCCGTGACCGCACGGCGAGTGGAGCCGCGGAGACGTGGAGTGTGCATGGGATCACTCTCTCATGAACACTTGTCCATCAAGCAGGATCGCGGCCCCGGTTCGAGGGAACCGGGGCCGCGGGAGTAGCTGCGTGGGGCGGGCGCTGTGTGGGGCGGGCGCAGCGTGGGGCGGGCGCAGCGTGGGGCGGGCCGTCAGTCGACGGGCGGCGCGGCGGGCAGCCGCACGACCTGGCCTGCGTAGGACAGGCCCGCACCGAATCCGATGCACAGTGCGATCTGGCCCGGCTCGGCTTCACCGTCGCGCAGCATGGCCTCCATGGCCAGCGGGATCGAGGCCGCCGAGGTGTTGCCGGTCTGCTCGATGTCGTTGGCGATCGCCACCGAGTCGGGGAGGCCGAGGTGCTTGGCCATGGCCGAGTTGATGCGACCGTTGGCCTGGTGGGGGATGAACGCCTGGATCTGCTCCGCGGTCACGCCCGCGGTCTCCAGCGTCTGCACGCACACCTTGGACACCTGGACGGCGGCCCAGCGGAACACCTTGGAGCCGTCCATCGTCAGGAACGGCTGGATCACGGCCTCGTCACGCCCGTCGGCGGCAGCGGCGTCCACCTCGTCCACGTACTGCTTGAAGTCCTTCGTCTGGCTGATGGCATCGCCCTTCTCGCCGTCGGACCCCCAGACCACCGGGCTGATGTCGTTGGTCTCCGACGGGCCCACCACCACGGCACCGGCGCCGTCACCGAAGATGAACGAGGTGTTGCGGTCGGAGTAGTCGATGCCGTCGCTCATCTTCTCCACGCCCACCACCACGACGTACCGTGCGCCACCGCCGCGGATCATGTTGGTGGCCACGGCCAAGCCGTAGCCGAACCCCGCACAACCGGCGGTCAGGTCGAACGCGGCGATGCCGTTACGGCCGAGGTCGGTGGCCACCTGCGGGGCGGCGTGCGGAACCTGGGTCCAGTTGGTGGAGGTGCACACGATCACCGCGTCGATGAGCTCCGGGTCGATGCCGGCGGAGGTCACGGCCTTCTTGGCGGCCTCGCTGGACATGGAGACGATCGTCTCGTCCGGCTCCGCGCGGTGGCGGTTGAGGATGCCGGAGCGCTCGTAGATCCACTCGGAGGTCGAGTCGATCGTCTCGCAGATCTGCTCGTTGCTCACCACGCGACGTGGACGGTAGGCGCCGATGCCCAGGAGGGTCGTGCCGGACGCGCCATCGCCGGTCGCGATGGTCACGGTGTCGTTGGAATCCGCCATTCGGATGGTGCTCCTCGTCGGTCTGCTGTTCGTGCGGTTCGTGATCGGTGCACGGCTGGTGCTCTCCGACACAGTACTGCTGTCTCGGTGGACATCGTCGCACCAAGCGGGGATGTTTCGTCACCGTTCGGGGGCTACCCCCGGATCAGCCCGTGACCAGGGCCTCGAGCCACCCACGCCAGCGCTCGGCGTCCCAGGTGGGCTCGACCCCGTCGACCGCGGCGGCCCCGAGCGGCGCGCCGGTGGTGCCCGGGGCGTCTACGTACTCGTATGCGCGGACGGCGACCGCGGCGCTGCCCTTGGCGTCCTCGGGCGTGTCCCCGGCGGGGAAGACGTAGAGCTCGATCACGCCGTCGACAGGCGCGGAGAGCACGATCAGCGCCGAGGCCTCCGACTCCGTCGCGACGATGCCCCCGACCTCTCCGGACCGGGCCACCGCGCCGGATCGGGCCACCTCTCCGGGCCGGGCCACCACGCCGGTGCCGGCCGCGGGGGCTACCAGTCGGCCGAGGACGCGCGACCACAATTCGGGTAGGGACGACTCGACGGGATCGGTGGCGGCGTGGACGGTCACCACGCCGTCGGCGGGCCGGTGGGTGAGCCGGTGTGCCAACACGGTCAGGGACTGGTACCAACCGCTGACGCTGCCGTCGACCGACTCCTCCGCGAGTTGCCCGCCGGAGGCGAACCCCGACCGCAGGGTCAGGACGGTGCCGCCCTCGCCGTCATCGGCGACCTCACAGGAAGTCGTCCACGGGGGCACCGGGATCCCCTCGCCCATCCAGTCACGTTCCTCGAAGGTGAACACACCGGGCACGCTGCCCGTGGGAGGTGAGAAGACCGTGATCTCGCCGACCGTCGCGGTGAGCATCGCCTCGGCAGCGGCTTCCGGCCCGGTCGTGGGATCGGGGGCCCCGGGGTCGGCGAACTGCACGATCCGTCCGCCCACCTGCGGCTCGAGGGCGCACGGCACGAACCACGAGGAGATGCCCTCGCCGGTCGAGACCGCGTCCCACACCACGTCCGTCGCCACCGGGAGCGGCACGCTGCACACCACGTGGCGGCCGTCGTCCGTGGCCTCGATCTCAGCCGTCACCCCGTACATATCGCGCTCCTACCTGCCCGTCCGCCCGTTACCTTCGACAACGCTACCGGCGTGGGTGCACGACGTAGTCTGACGGTCGTGATCGCGACGGGAGGGGCGGCGTACGGCGCGGCGGACGAGCATGCGGGCGGGACGGCGGGCGGCGACGACCGTGGCGCCTCCCTCCGGGGCCCGGTGGCCGGCACGGCACTGCTCTTCGCCGCGAACGGGGCGATCTTCGGCGCCATAGTCCCCCGACTGCCGGACCTCAAGGACGCGCTCGAGCTGGGTCCGGCCGTGTTCGGCCTGGCGATGGCGTGCTACCCGGCGGGCGCACTCGTGGGGGGACTGTTCGCCCCGGCCCTTTTGCGCAGGCGTTCGGACGGGGCGGTGGCCGTGGCCACGATGGTCCTGGCCTCGCTCGTCGCCGCCCTCATCGGGTTGTCCCCGGTCGTCGGGGTGTTCGCCGGGCTGCTCCTGCTGTTCGGGTTGTGCGACGCCCTCACCGACGTGGCGATGAACGCCCACGGCATCCGCGTACAACTGCGGCACGGTCGGTCGCTGATCAACCGCTTCCATGCCGTCTGGTCGCTCGGGGCGGTGCTCGGCGCCGCGGGTGGCTCGGTGGCCGCCGGGGCCGGGGCACCCGTGGTGGGCCAGATGAGCGCGGCGGGCGTCGTCTGCGCGCTCGCCGTGCTGGCCGCCTACCCCCTGCGGTTGGGCCCCGGAGCGGCAGAGGACCGCTCCGGACGGGACCTCGACCGGGACCCCGGGCCGGCGGCCACAGCTGTTCCCCCTGCAGCGGCCCCGCACCGCCGGATACCGGGGGGCGGAATGCTGCTCCTCCTGGTGGCGTTCGGCCTGCTCGCCTCCTGCGCCGCGATCGTGGAGGACTTCGCGCAGACGTGGTCCGCGCTCTACCTCCGTGAGGTCGCGGTGGCCGGCGCCGGGCTCGCGGGGCTGGGCTTCATCGCCGTCCAGGGCGCGCAGCTGGTCGGGCGGATCACCGGCGACCGACTGGTCGACGGATTCGGAGCCGCGCACGTCGGCCGCATGGGCGGGGGCTGCGTGGTGATGGGAGCGGGCGCGGCTCTGATCGCGTCGTTCGCCCTGGACGGCCCCGCTCTGCTCGCCGTCCTTCTCGCGGGCTTCGCTCTGGCCGGGTGGGGGATCGCCACCGTGATCCCGGGCGCGATGGTGGGCGCCGACTCCGTCCCGGGTCTGACCCCGGGCACGGGCCTGGCAGTGCTCAACTGGGTCATGCGTCTGGGCTTCCTGGCCTCCCCGCCGCTGGTCGGCCTGATCGCCGAGCACGCCGGGATGCGGTGGACCGTCATCCCGGTGCTCGTGGGCGGCGTCCTCATCACCGTGCTTGCCGGGCCCCTGCTCGGTCGGTCCGGTCAGGGGCGCACCGATCAGACACACACCGATCAGACACACACCGGCCAGGCACACACCGGCCAGGCACACACCGATCAGGGGCCGTCCGATCACAGGCAGGAGCTGCGCGCATGAGCGACGCACGAGGGGCCGAACCGTTCGTCAAGCGGGGCTCCCGGCACGGCCCCGACTTCTTCCGCCATGAGGCCGCCGGGCTGGCCTGGCTCGCCGCGGCCCCCGGCGGGCCCCGGGTGGTGGAGGTCCTGGGGGTCGACGACGACGAGATCACCCTCGAGACCATCTCCGCCGGTCGCGCCACGACGGAGGCGGCTCGACGATTCGGGCGGTCGCTGGCCACGATGCACGACGCCGGGGCCGCCGCCTGGGGCGCACCCGCCGAGGGCTGGGCGGGCCGGTGTTTCATCGGCAACCGCCCCCAGGAGTGCAGACCCACCGGGTCGTGGGGGGAGTTCTACGCCGAGCAGCGCGTGCGCCCGTTCGTGGCGATCGCGGTGGACATGGGAGTGCTCGGCGGCGCCGACCTCGCGGTGATCGAGCGGGCCTGCGACCGGATCGCGGCCGGCGAGTTGGACCACCCCGGCGACGAACCCGCCCGCGTCCACGGCGACCTGTGGACGGGAAACGTGTTGTGGGCGCCAGCCAGCTCGGCTGCCGGGACAGGTGCCGTCGAGGCCGTGCTCATCGACCCGGCCGCCCACGGCGGGCATCGCGAGACCGACCTGGCCATGCTCGCACTGTTCGGCGCGCCTCACCTGGCCGAGATCCTGCGCGGCTACCAGGAGCGGCACCCGCTTCGGGAGGGCTGGCAGCAGCGGGTGCCGCTACATCAGTTGCACCCGCTGGCCACCCACTCGGCCGGCCACGGCGCCGGCTACGCGGTCGCATTGGCCGACGCCGCCCGGCAGGTCCTGCGGCTGTAGTCGCCCGCCGGACGGCACCTCGCGCCCTGACCCGGATCCTGCAGCAGTACCTTTACAGCGCTGCGGGGCTGACGCGGAAGACCTCGTCCCGGTTGTTCGCGTTGGAGGTGGTGACCAGCAGCGAGCCGTCCGGCTCGGGCGTCAGCGAACGCAGGCGGCCGAAGTCACCCTCGAGGAGCACGGAGGCGTCGACGATCGACCGGCCATCCTCGGAGAGGCGGAACAGGACCAGCTTCTGCTCCCTGAGGTTGGCCATGGCGAGTCCGCCTTCCCACTCGCCCCACGCCTCGCCCCGCAGGAACTCGATGTCCGCCGGGGCCAGAGGCGGGCGACCCGAGGACCATACGGCTTCGACCGCGTCCGGGAACTGCTCGGTGTCGGTCATCGGGACGTTCTGGTTGTAGCTCCCACCGATGTTCGGGTTCCAGCCGTAGTTGGCGCCGGGCTCGAGGAGGTTCACCTCGTCGTCGCGGTCCGGTCCGTGCTCGGCGGAGTAGACGCGGCCGGTGCCGGGCTGGACGGCCAGACCCTGGACGTTGCGGTGTCCGATCGTGTGGATCACCGAGTCGCCCGAAGCGGCGGTCCCGTCAGGATTGACGTGCAGCGTCTTCCCGGCGAGTGAGGTGGGATCCTGCGGATCGGTGGCGGTGTAGGTGTCGCCGGTGCCGATGTAGATCGACCCGTCGTCGTCGACCAGCAGACGGCAGCCGCTGTGGATCCCCTCGGCGCCCAGGGGGATACCGGTGACGACATCGCGGACCCGGGTCAACTCGGACCAGTCCTCGGCCGCCCGGAAGGTGGTGACCCGGTTGTCCCGCGTCCCCCCGGCGTTCTGGGAGTAACACACGTGGATCTCGCGGTTCTGCGCGAATCCGGCATCGACGGCCATGCCCATCAGGCCGCTCTCCGACTGGCGCACCAGGCCGGGAAGGTCGATCGCGACATCCCGACGTTCGCCGCCCGGGAGCTGCGCGACCATGCGGCCGCCGCGCTCGCCGGTCAGGAGGGTGCCGTCGGGGGAACGGACCACGTCCCACGGGATGTTCAGCTGGTCGATGACGGTCGTCGTGGTGACGGCGGGGCCCTCGACCACCCGCACGCCCTCGCCCGCACCGACGCCCACCTCAGGCGGGAAGAGAACGTCCGGCGGGACGGAACCTGTGTCCACCGAGCCGCCGCCGAGAGATCCGAACTGGGCCTGTGCCACGGCGGGGACCGCGAGGGCGACGGCGGCCGCCACGGCCACCCCGGCCATCGATCGGGAACGGATACGGGAGGTGATGGTGCGGGCGGTCGTGGTCATACGATCTGCGGCTCCTCTGCGATGTGCGGACGACTTGTGGTGTGACACAGACCATATGCACAAACTCTCAGGTGCGGTACCGCACCGACCACAAAACCCCGGTCACCCGTCCTGAGGGGAGCGGGTGACCGGGGTCGGGGGCGACGCGCGCCCGGCGAGGAGCTAGAGCTCCTCGATGGTGGCCGTGGCGTGCACGGTGCCGAGCTTGCGCGGGTTGCGCGCCCGCAGCGACCAGGCCGGGTCGCCGGTACCCGCGCCCACACCGGTTCCGACGCCCGGACCGGTTCCGCGCCGGGCGTAGATCGCGAGCTTGGCCGGGAGCACGACGGGCTTGCCGAACTCCACCGAGTAGCGCGCCCGCTCGGGGATGGCGCCCTCGACCACGCCGAGCATGGTGGCGGCCGTCCACATCCCGTGGGCGATCACGCCCGGGAACCCGAATGCCTTGGCGCCCACCTTGGAGACGTGGATGGGGTTGCGGTCGCCGGACACCGATGCGTACTCGGAGATCAGCGCCTCGGACACCGACTTCACCACGGTGGGGTCGCCGATCTCCGCGGCGGTGGGCGGCTCGGGCCGCGGCGGGCGCGGTGCGTCCTTGGGCGGGGTCAGGGACGTCCTGCGCTTGGAGAGTAGCCCCGACCTCTGGACCCAGGCCGGCTCGTCGTCGTCGCCGGTACGGATCTCCGTGACGATGTCGAGCAGCAACCCGGCGGGGTGCTCCCGCAGGTTCTCGGCCCGTGCGCGGATCGAGAGCTCGTCACCCACCCGCAGCGCGCGGCGGGACTCGATCTCGTTGGTCAGGTGCACCGACCCCATTGCCGGCACCGGGTAGGCAGGGTCCAGCATGAGCTGCATGCTCAACGGGAAGGCCAGCGTGAACGGGTAGGTCAGCGGCAGCGCGTCGCCGAACCGCAGGTCACAGACGCGGGCGTAGGCGGCCAGGTTGGCCGCGTCCACGCGCACGCCCTCCACCTCGACGCCCTTCTCGGGCATCGATGTGCCGTCGCGGCTCCCGCCCACCACGGGGAGGGCGCCGACGGCGGCCTTGCCGTACTGGGTCAGCAGGGTGGGGATGGCGGGAAGCCGGGTGTACTGCACGGAGTGAGCGTCAGTGTGATCCACCCTGATCACGCACCCAGGAGGGACTGGCCGCACACGCGGATCACGTTGTCGGTGACCGCGGAGGAGGCGGGGCTGGCGAAGAAGGCTATGGTCTCGGCCACGTCGACCGGCAGACCGCCCTGCTGCATGGAGTTCATGCGGCGGCCGGCCTCGCGGGTGGCGAACGGGATGGCGGCGGTCATCTGGGTCTCGATGAAGCCGGGGGCCACCGCGTTGACGGTGATCTTCTTGGACGCCAGCTCGGCGGAGGCGCCGTCGACGAAACCGATCACGCCGGCCTTGGAGGCCGCGTAGTTGGTCTGGCCGCGGTTACCGGCGATGCCGGCCATGGACGAGACCCCGACGACGCGGCCGCCCTCGGTGAGGACGCCCTTCTCGGCGAGCTCGGCGGTGATCCGCTCCGGCGCGATGAGGTTGACGGCCATGACCGAGTCCCACCTGGCGGAGTCCATGCCGGCGAGGGTCTTGTCGCGGGTGATGCCGGCGTTGTGGACGAGGATGTCGACGACGCCCTCGTGGCGCTCCTGCACGTGCTTGGCCAGCACCTCGGCGGCGTCGGCGGCGGTCACGTCGAGCGGCAGCGAGGTGCCGCCCACCTTGTTGGCGGTCGCCGAGAGGGACTCGCCGGCGGCGGGGACGTCGCAGCAGATCACGTGCGCGCCGTCGCGGGAGAGCACGGCGGCGATCTCCGCGCCGATGCCCCGGGCCGCGCCGGTGACCACGGCGACCTTGCCCTCGAGGGGGCGGTCCCAGGAGGCGGGGGCGGTCGCGGCGCCGGCGCCCACGCGGAACACCTGGGCGTCGACGTAGGCGGACTTGCCGGAGAGGATGAAGCGCAGGGTGGACTCGAGCCCCGAGGCGCCGGTGTCGGCGTCGGCGGAGACGTAGACCAGCTGGACGGTGGTGCCCCGCTTCATCTCCTTGCCGAGCGAGCGGGTGAAGCCCTCGAGCGCGCGCTGGGCGATGCGCTCCTCGACCGATCCGGTCTCCTCCGGGGTGGTGCCCAGCACGATGACGCGGCCACTGGCGGCGACTCGGCGGACGACGGGGTTGAAGAAGTCGAACAGGGCCTTGAGGTCCTCGGTGCGGCGGATGCCGGTGGCGTCGAAGACGAGGCCGGCGAACTTGCCCTCGGCGTCCGCGCCGGCCAGATCGTAGTCCGACTCGAGGATCGCGCGGACGGGCTCGACCAGGCGGCCCTCGCCCCCGACCAGGACCGGTCCGTGGAGTGCGGGCTGCCCGGCCTCGTGTCGGCGGAGCTGCTCGGGCTGCGGGAGGCCGACCTTGCCGGCGATGAACGACCCGGGGGCCGAGGTCACGAACTGCGAATAGAGGTCGAGGTTGCCCTGTGCCATGGCGATCTTCTCCTGGAGAGGTGCGGTTTTACCGGTCGACAAGTAACTTACTGCTGAGTAACAATACTCGGCGGGCCGCGTTGCGGGCCACCGGATACCGAGAACCAACGGGAGTGACACACGTGACCACCAGCCCCCGCAAGGTCGCCATCGTAGGCGGCAACCGAATCCCCTTCGCGCGATCGAACGGCAAGTACGCGGACGCTTCCAACCAGGACATGCTCACCGCGGCGATCGACGGCCTCGCCAGCCGCTACAACCTGCAGGGCAAGCGCGTCGGCATGGTCGCCGCGGGTGCGGTCCTGAAGCACGCCCGCGACTTCAACCTCACCCGCGAGTCGGTCATCGGTTCGGTGCTCGACTCGTCGAGCCCAGCTTACGACGTGCAGCAGGCGTGCGGCACCGGACTGGCCACGGCGATCCAGGTCGCCGACGCCATCGCCGTCGGTCGCATCGACGCCGGGATCGCGGGCGGCACCGACACCACCTCCGACGCCCCGCTGGCCGTCAACGACGACCTGCGCAAGATCCTCATCAAGGTCACCTCGGCCAAGAGCACGGTCGACCGGCTCAAGCTGCTCGGCGACATCCGCCCGCAGTCGCTCGTCCCCGAGCAGCCGCAGAACGCGGAGCCCCGCACGGGCCTGTCGATGGGCGAGCACGCCGCCATCACCGCCCGCGAGCTCGGTGTGAGCCGCGAGAACCAGGACGCGCTGGCCGCGACCAGTCACCACAACCTCGCCGCCTCCTACGAGTCCGGTTTCCAGGACGACCTGGTCACCCCGTTCCTGGGCGTGCCGCGCGACGACAACATGCGTCCCGACTCCTCCGAGGAGAAGCTCGCGAAGCTCAAGCCGGTCTTCGGCAAGCGCGACGCCGAGGCCCACGGCACCGAGGCCACCATGACGGCCGGCAACTCCACCCCGCTCACCGACGGCGCCTCCGCCGTCCTGCTGGCGAGTGAGGAATGGGCCGAGGAGAACAAGCTGCCGGTCCGCGCCTACCTGGTGGACTCGGAGACCGCGGCGGTCGACTTCATCCACGGTCACGACGGCCGCACCCCGGACGGGCTGCTCATGGCCCCCACCTACGCCGTGCCGCGGCTGCTCGAGCGCAACGGCCTGACCCTGCAGGACTTCGACTACTACGAGATCCACGAGGCCTTCGCCTCGCAGGTCCTGGCCACGCTCGCGGCCTGGGAGTCCGAGGAGTACTGCACCGAGCGCCTGGGTCTGGACTCCGCACTCGGATCGATCGACCGCAGCAAGCTCAACGTCAACGGATCCTCGCTGGCGGCCGGCCACCCGTTCGCCGCCACCGGCGCCCGCATCCTGGCCGCCACCGCCAAGCTGCTGGAGCAGAATGGCTCGGGCCGCGCGCTCATCTCCATCTGCGCGGCCGGTGGTCAGGGCGTCACGGCGATCGTCGAACGGTGAACCCGGCACGCTGACCAGACCCGGTCACGGCTGACGCCGTCCGAGAGTGCAGCCCCCGCGTACGGCGCGGGGGCTGCACTCATCGGTACCGGTCCGTCATAGTGGACGCCACAGTGGTTCGGGTGGGATAAACCCGGTCGACGCCCCACCGGGTCGAGAGTCCCCCGCTCCTGAGGAGGCGTGAGAACGCGTGGACGAATCCACCACCGGCGACGCCGGCCCCGCACGGCCCGTCGCGATAGAAGGTGCCGGCCCGCAGCCCGCGGCCGCCGACCGGCGCCGGTATCGCGTGCGCTCACGGTGGATCCACACGGGTGTCGGCGTCTTCATGGGACTGTCCGTGCTCTACGGCTTCGACCTGGTCCACAGCATCGGCCGGGTTCCGCGCGGGGCCGAGGTGGCCGGGATCCAGGTGGGCGGGATGCGCACGGCCGACGCCGAGCAGCTCCTGATCCGCGAACTGGGACCGCGGGTCGACGAGGAGGTGGATCTGCGCGCCGGGGTCGTGTCCACCACCCTCGACCCCCGGTCGGTCGGGTTGTCCGTGGACTGGCAGGGCACCCTCGACCGGGCGGGCGAACAACCGCTCAACCCGCTGACGCGGCTGATCAGCGTGGTGTGGTCCACCGAGGTGGGCATCTCCAGCGTGATCCCCGACGCACGGCTGACCGACTTCCTGGAGAAGCTCGCACTGCAGGCGGACTTCGAGCCGCGCGAGGGTGCCATCTGGTTCGACCGCGACGAGGTCCGCTCCGCCATCCCCCTGGACGGCCAGCGCCTGCGGATCGAGAGCTCGCGCGATGCGGTGCTCGCCCATTGGCTCGACGACGAGGGGGTCGACCTCGTCGTCGACTACACCCCCACCGAGACGCAGGCGGACGAGGTCCGCGCGCTCATCCGCGACGTGGCCGAGCCCGCTGCCGGGCGCGACATGACGCTGCTCGCCTCGCGGATGCGTGAGGACGGGACGGAGCCGCCCGTCACCACCGTCACGACCAGGCCGCCGGCCCCGCCGCCGCCCCCGGGCAGGGAGCGGGCGGTCCCCGCCGAGCGGGAAATGGAGATGGTCGACGCCGACGGCCCCGACGCCGTGCCGGTCCTGTTCCCCCGGGACCGGATCGGGGAGTACCTGACCTTCGTGCGCGACGGGGCCGAGCTCGAGCCCCGGTTCGACGCCGACGCGGCCAAGGGGATCCTGGAGCCGCTCCTGGAGGAGACCGAGCAGGAGGGCAGGGACGCCACGTTCTCCTTCAGCGGGTCCACCGCGTCCGTCGTCCCCGCGGTCCAGGGACGAACGGTCTCGTGGGGACCGCTGCTGGGTGGACTCCCGGGTCAGCTCACAGACGTCCAGGGACCCCGGGTGCTCCCCGTCGGTTACGTGGGCCGGGATCCGGAGCTCACCACCGAGGACGCCGAGAGGGCCGGGATCCGCGAGCCCGTCGGCGAGTTCACGGTCGCGGTGGGCGCCAGCGGCCGGGCTCAGTCGATGATCGCCTCGCTCGCCGGGCACCTCGTCCCCGCCGGCGAGTCCTTCTCCATGGCCGACGTCGCCGGCACGGTCTCCGGGGACGTCTCCGCCGACGCGGTGGCCACGGCCCTGTTCAACGCCGCATTCGAGTCCGGGGCACAGGGACTGGTCCGGACGGGTCGGGGTGTCGACGGGGCGCAGTTCCCCGCCGGTCGCGACGCCACCGCGTCGGCGGACGTGGGATTCCGCAACGATCAGGGCACCGGCCTGGTGATCGACGCCTCGGGCAGCGGCAGCTCGGTCACCGTCCGACTGTGGGGGACCCGCGAGTACACGGTCCGGGTCTCGACCGCGCCACGGGCCGACCTCCGGCGCGCCGAGACCCGCGTCGTCACCACCGCCGGGTGCACACCGGACCCGGGCGCCGACGGGTACACCGCCCGGGTCACGCGCGTGGTCCAGAGGGGCGACGACACCGTCAGCACCGACACGGTGTCGTCGACCTACGCGCCGAGGGTCCGGGTCGAGTGTCGGGTCGAGCGGCCGACTCCGACGGACGAGGCGCCCGGCCCGCCTGCGCCGCCGCCGGTGCCGGACGACGCGATCCGGATCCCGGGCCTGCCGGAGTTCCGGATCCCGGGGCTGCCCGGCAACTGACCGCCGACCGGGGCGGCCCCCGGTCGGCCGGTCGAACCACCCGGCCGCACCACCTTGCCGCGGAGCGAGGTATGCGCCCGAAATGCACGGATCCCCGGGGGTCGTGCGCCGTGTCGGGACCGGACACAGCGCACAACCCCCGGGGATCGCGGGGGACTCGGTCAGGCCTGCGTCAGAACGCGGCCTCGTCCAGGTCCATGAGGTCGCTGCCGAGACCGGCGACGATCCCGCGGGTGGCGGTGATCAGCGGGAGCTCGTTGTTGGCGAACCACTTGGCAGCGGCGATCTTCCCGTTGTAGAAGGCCTTGTCGGCCTCCGACGCGCCGTCCAGATTGCTCAGGGCCACCTCGGCGCCGACGAGCAGTCGCCACCCCATCATCAGGTCACCGAACGCCATGAGCAGGCGCACCGACGCCAGGCCGACCGTGTAGAGGCGCTTCGGGTCGTCCTGCGAACCCAGCAGGTGGTCGAAGCAGGTGCCGATGATCGCCTCGACGTCGGCGAGCGCGGTGGCCAGGTGCTCGCGCTCGGTGGCCAGCTGCCCGCCCGAGGCGTCGCTGTCCAGGAACTTCTTGATCTGCGCCGACACGTGGCCGATCGCCGTGCCGCGGTCGCGGGCGATCTTGCGGAAGAAGAAGTCCTGGGCCTGGATCGCGGTGGTGCCCTCGTAGAGGGAGTCGATCTTGGCGTCGCGGATGTACTGCTCGATCGGGTAGTCCTGCAGGAAGCCGGAGCCACCGAAGGTCTGCAGGGACTCGGTGAGCAGTTCGTACGCCCGCTCGGAACCGACGCCCTTGACGATCGGCAGGAGCAGGTCGTTGACGCGGTGCGCGAGCTCGCCGTCGGCGCCGGAGACCCGCTCGGCGATCGACACGTCCTGATGGGCGGCCGTGTACATGTACACCGCGCGCAGGCCCTCGGCAAAGGCCTTCTGGCGGATGAGCGCCCGACGGACGTCCGGGTGGTGGGTGATGGTCACGCGGGGGGCGTTCTTGTCCGCCATCTCGGTCATGTCGCCGCCCTGCACGCGCTCCTTGGCGAACTCGAGCGCGTTGAGGTAGCCGGTCGACAGGGTGGAGATGGCCTTGGTGCCCACCATCATCCTGGCGTGCTCGATCACGTCGAACATCTGACGGATGCCCAGGTTGAGCTCGCCGTCGCCGACGATCCAGCCCTTGGCGGGCACGCCGTGGCCGCCGAAGGTGACCTCACACGTGGTGGAGACCTTGAGGCCCATCTTGTGCTCGACGCCGGTGACGAAGACGCCGTTGCGCTCACCCAGTTCGCCCGTCTCGAAGTCGAAATGGGTCTTGGGGACGAAGAACAGGGACAGGCCCTTGGTGCCCGGTCCGGCGCCCTCGGGGCGGGCCAGGACGAGGTGGAAGATGTTCTCGAACATGTCGTCGGAGTCAGCTGAGGTGATGAAGCGCTTCACGCCCTCTATGTGCCACGAGCCGTCGTCCTGCTTGACGGCCTTGGTGCGGCCGGCGCCGACGTCGGAGCCGGCGTCGGGCTCGGTGAGCACCATGGTGGCGCCCCATCCGCGCTCGACACAGGTGGCCGCCCACTTCTTCTGCTCCTCGGTGCCGTTCTCGTAGAGCACGGCCGCGAAGGACGGGCCGGCGCCGTACATGAACGCCGCCGGGTTGGCGCCGAGCATCATCTCGCCGGTGGCCCACACCATCGCGCGGGGTGCGGGCATGCCGCCGAGGTCCTCGGGGAGGCCCATCGACCAGTAGCCGGCGTCGAACCAGGCGCGGAACGACTTCTTGAAGTCCTCGGGGAGGGTGACCGAATGGGTCTCGGGGTCGAAGACCGGCGGGTTGCGATCTGCCGACGCGAAGGACTCGGCGACCGGGCCCTCGGTGAGTGTGGCGACCTCGTCGAGGATGCCCTTGGCGGTGTCGGTGTCCATGTCGCCGAACTCGCCGGCGTCGAGTGCCTCGTTCATGCGCAGGACCTCGAACATGTTGAACTCGAGATCGCGGACGTTGCTCTTGTAGTGACCCATTACGGTCTTCTCCGATCGGAGTGCGGTGTCGTGGCAATTGAGGTGGCCGCGCGGGTCGGCTCTGGTGGCCATGGGCGCACCGGAACCTACCCGTCGGTAACAAGACAGATGTTAGTGCGTCGTCAGCGATCCGTCCAAGGTGAGGAAACGCTCTTATTTCGCAGGTGGGCGGCGTCCGGCTGAACGGGCCGCATCGAGCAGGATCGCCTTCTCGGCGCGCGCGACGGTCCGCCGGGTGATCTCGGCGTAATCGGGTGTCACCGACACCGACGTCACACCCTTGCGGACGAGGTGCTCGGCCATCGCCGGGTCGGTCGACGCGGCCTGCCCGCAGAGCGAGACGGTGAGCCCCGATTCGTGACAGCGGTCGATGATCTGGTCGATGAACGCCAGCACCGCCGGGTCCATCGAGTCGAACAGCGCCGCGCACACCTCGGAGTCGCGGTCCACCCCGAGGGTCAGCTGGGTGAGGTCGTTGGACCCGATCGAGACGCCGTCGATGCCCATCGCGGCGTACTCGGGGATCCAGTGGACGACAGACGGGACCTCGGCCATGATCCACCGCTTGAGGCCCGGGTCGCGGCCGATCGGATGGGCGTCGATGATGTCCAGGCAGGCCCGGAGCTCCCACCTGGTGCGGACGAACGGGATCATCAGGTGCAGGTTGCCGTGCTTCTGGCGCACCCGGGCCAACGCGTCCAGTTCCAGCCGGAACAGGTCCGGCTCCTGGGTGTAGCGGAAGCAGCCGCGGTAGCCGATCATCGGATTGCGTTCCTCGGCCTCGACCTCCCCGCCGAGCAGGCCACGGAACTCGTTCGAGCGGAGGTCGGTGGCGCGGTAGACCACGGGCCGGGGGTCGAACGCCGCGGCGATCGTGGCGATGCCGGAGGCCATGCGGCCGACGTACTCCTCCGCCCTCCCCTCGGCGATGAGCGTGCGTGGGTGAACGCCGTCCAGTGCGCTGGTGATGAGGAACTCCGCTCGGAGCAGGCCCACACCGTCGACGTCCATCGCGGCCACCCTGGCGGCTGCGTCGGGGGTCGCGAGGTTGACGTACACGGCGGTCGCGGTGACCTCGCGGGTCCGCACCTCGGGCGCCCGACCGGCGTCGGCCGGGGCCTGCTCGGCGGTGGCCCGACGTACGGTGCCCGGGTAGACCACGCCGGCGGTGCCGTCGATGGTGATCGTCTGACCGTCGCGGATGTCGGTGGTCGCCGACCGGGTACCGACGATGACGGGGCGGCCCAGCTCGCGACCGACGATCGCCGCGTGGCAGGTCACGCCGCCCTCGTCGGTGACGATCGCAGCGGCCCGCTTGAGGATCGGCAGCCAGTCCGGGTCGGTCATCGTGGCGACCAGGATCTCGCCGGGCGCCAGGTCGGCCCCGTCGGCGAGCTCGTGCAGGACCCGCGCCCGCCCCGTGGCCACACCCGGGCCGGCGCCCAGGCCCTCGACGATCGGGTCGACATCGGTGTCGGACGCGTCGGTATTGAACACGTCTCCGTCGTCACCCGTCCCGCCCGCCGGGTCCCCGTTCGTCGCCTGCGCCGCGAGGGTGGTGATCGGCCGGGTCTGGACGATGAACAGCTCCCCGTCCTCGATCGCGAACTCGGTGTCCTGCGGCGTGCCGTAGTGCTCCTCGGACGCCATCGCCAGACGTGCGACGGCTCGCACCTGCTCGTCGTCGAGGACTCGTGCGGTCTGCATCTCCTCGGGGACGGGCACGAGTCCCTCGTCGGTGCGGCCGGCGACGATCCGGGAGACCTTCCGGCCCACGTGGGCGGTGACGATCTCCAGGTCGGATTTGGCGACCACGTAGGTGTCGGGTTCGACTTTCCCGCCGACGACGACCTCGCCCAGGCCGTAGGCGGCCTCGATGACGACCCGGTCGGTCTGCGATGTCCGGGGGTCCGCGGTGAAGGCGACCCCGGAGGTGTCGGAGCGGACCATCCGCTGCACGACCACCGCGATGGACGGCTCCTCGTCGTACCCCGACACCGCCCGGTAGGTCATCGCCCGCGGGGACCACAGCGAGCACCAGCACTTCCGGACCGCGTCGAGCAGGGCGTCCCCGCCGACGACGTCGGTGTACGACTCGTGGATCCCGGCGAACGACGTGTCGCCGGCGTCCTCGGCGGGTGCGGAGCTGCGGACCGCGACCGGGACATCGGTTCCCAGCGCGCGGTAGTGCTCGAGGATCGACTCGCGGAGGGGCGCAGGCAACTCCACCTGCGCGACGGACCGCGTGAGGTCCTCGGACCTGACCATGAGCTCTGCTTCGGTGAGCCCTTCCTCTGGCACCCTCTCGGCGTGGAGGCGGGCACGGACGCCCCCGGCGTCCATCGCCTCCAGGTATGCCGACTGTCCGATCGCGAAGCCGGGTGGCACGGCGAGTCCGGCGCCCGTCATCTCCCCGAGGTTGGCCGATTTCCCGCCGTACTCCGGTGAGTCGTCGAGTCGTAGATCGTCGAAGTTCGTTACCTGCCCTGCGTTCATCTCGTACCCCTCCGGGAACACGATCGGGTATGTCCACCCGTCGCTTCGTCCATGGTGCGCAGATCGTGAGGTCCCGGGTGGGATGATCGGGCAGAATCGATCCATGGCTGACATGCAGGTCCGGGTTCCCTCCCCGTCGTCCCTCCTCCAGACCGCGTTCCGGGTGGTCGAGTGGGAACTCTCGATGGCGCGGGAGTTCCTCCTCCTGCCCGCGCGGGCCCTCGCGCTCCTGGAGGATGTCGAGGGCATCGTGCAACGGATCCAGCGGCTGTTGGACGAGGTCAACCGCACGGTCGCCGCGATCGACGGGGTCGTGGCGACGGCGGCGGACACCGTCGACGGGGTGCGCGCCACGGTGGCGCGGGCCGACGGGGTGGTCGACGACGTCGCCCGCACGGTCTCCACTGCCAACGCGATCGTCGCCCGCGTCGGGTCCACCGTCGATTCTGCTGACGGGATCGTGGCTCGGGTGGGTTCGACTGTGGAGTCTGCTGACGGGATCGTGGCTCGGGTGGGGTCCACGGTTGATTCTGCTGACGGGATCGTGGCTCGTGTCGGGTCCACGGTTGAGTCGGCTGACGGGATCGTCGCCCGCGTCGGCTCAACCGTCGACGCGGCGGACGAGGTCGTGCTGAGGGTCGACTCGACGGTGGATTCGGCCGACGGTGTGGTGACCCGGGTCGGTACGACGGTCGACGTCGCGGACGAGCTGGTGATCGAGGCCGGCGGGCTCATCGGGCGCGTGGAGCCGCTCCTGAACTTCGCCGATTCGGCTCTGGCGCCCGTCAAGCCGGTCGTCGAGGCCCTGCTGGTCGACGCTGAACTCTCGCCGGAGACCGCCAGGAAGGTGGTGACCCGCCTCACCGAGGTGCTGGTGTGGACGGACAAGACCATCGCGCTTCTGGAGCCGATCGCCGACGAGATACTCGAATCGGTCGACTCCGAGGAGATCAGGGCGGTGGTTCAGTTCATCGACCACCTGCCCGCGCTGGGCGACAGCCTCGAGAACGACGTCATGCCGGTCCTGGCGTCCCTGGACACGGTCGCCCCCGAGGTGCACCAGATCCTCGAGGTGGCGCAACAGTGTCTCGAGGCGGTCCAGGGCATCCCCGGATTCCAGCTCCTGAGGCGTCGCGGCGGCGACAACGGCAAGGCCGGGTCATCCTCCGCGCCGGCCAGGACCGATCCGGGTCGACCCGGCCCGGACGTGTGAAGACTGCACGGAAGTGACCTGAGGCCCTCCCCGCGTGGGGAGGGCCTCGAGGACGGAACCAACGGCGGGGAGCGACCAGCTACCCGGGGTGAGGCAGAACAGGGCTGTCCCGACCCGCGGCGAGCGGCTTCCGCAGTTCAGTGCAGTGGGGGAGGGTCAGCGGTCGAGAGGCGCAGCCGACAGGGATCCCGACCCGCCGCCGAGCGATCCGAACACGTCGATCGAGCCGAGTGAGCCCGACGAGACCTCCGGGACGTCGATCTCCACCTCGCCGTAGTCGCTGCCGTGGCCGCTGCAGGTGCCCCACGAGATGGGGTCGAACGAGGCGTCCGTGAGCGAGAAGAGGAACGGGATCTCGGCGGTCTCCTGCGGCGGGACGTCACCCATCGCCAGCGCCAACCGGCCGGATTCCATCGCCTCCTCGATGAGAGAGAGCATGGTCTCGTCATCGAGCGGTCCGTCGCCGGGTGCGGAATCCACGTGCAGGGCGTTGACGATCTCGGGGTCGCCGACATGGACGACGCAGGTCAGGGTGTGGTCGGTCCGGTTGGTGTAGGTGACGGTGGTCTCGGCGCCACGGCCGGTCGTGTCGATCTCGCTGGGGCTGTCGAACTCGTGGTCGTCGTAGGCCTGGGCGGCGGCGACGCCGGCACCGCCCAGGGCGAGGGCGACCGCGGCGGCGAGGGCGAGGGGGGTCTTGAGCAAGGACATGAGGACCTTTCGGGGAGGGAGGTGCGAACAGCACCGTAATCCGGACTTGTGCCGGATGGTGAGACACTAGACCCACAAGTGTCGCGATAAGACGACTTTCAAGTGAACAGTGTTTCTCGCCCCTCCGCGGGGCGTTCTCGCTGTGGAGCCGATGACGGGAATCGAACCCGCGCCATCTGCTTGGGAAGCAGAAGTTCTACCATTGAACTACATCGGCGATGCCTGCTGGAGGCGGACTCAGATTAGCACGAGTGGTCCGACCGTCAGCTGTTCCGGGGTCCCTTGCGGGCGGCCTTCCGCTTGGCCCCGGTGGTCATGGGCCGCGTGGTCTGGCCGAGCGAGGCACGGGGAACGAACCCGAACCCGACGCCACCCACTACCGCCACGGCGAGCGCGCCGATGATCCACGGGGTGAGCGCACCGCCGCCCGTCAGGCCCATCACCACGATGAGGGCGGCCACACCCACGCACACCCAGGACCAGATGGTCCATCGCCAGATGTACTTCGAGGGCTCTTCCCTGAACTCGTCCATGCCCTCGATTCCACCACGTATGCAGGGGACGGCGCATATCCGTGGCCGGGGCAGGGGGCCTACCGGAGCCGCCGCGGCCTGATGATGTGGCAGGTCTCACGACGATTCTGCGCGAATACGGGTATGGAACCGGCCGCGATCGGCGCTGAAAAAGGATGAGAGTCCGTTTCAGGGCCGGGTGTACGGCCGGCGGGCGAGCCATGCCGGGAGGATCATCATGGACGACGTGACGGAGCGGCCGATCGCCGAGCGTGTGCGGACCGTCCTGGCGCGCGGCGCCGCCGGCACTGTCGGGGCGGGGCTCCTGACGCGACCGCTGCGGTCGGCGCGGGTCCGCGATGACGGTGTGATCGTGCTGGTGGTGGACGTCGGAGGCATGTCCCGCGAAGCGGGGGAGTCGGCCGGAGTCGCGTCGGCGGGCGGTTCGGCGTCGGTCGAGATCGTCGACACGGTGTGCACCGGCCGGTGTCGTGAGTCCGGCGGGGGGCCGTCCTTCGCGGTCGACGGCCGGCCCTCGGCGCAGGTCCGGCGTTCGGGGGGCCCGCGCTCGGGGAGTCCGCGCGCAGGGGGTCGGGTCACGCCATGTGACGACGACTGCGCCGTGGCTCGCGGAGTGGTCACCATCTCGGGGATCGTCACCGCGTCCTCGGCGACGAGGCGGCGCAGGCTGGTCGCCGCCGACGGGGGCGGGTCGGGCCCGAACGGGGAGGCGGGATCGCTGCGTCTGAGCGAACTGCAGCCGCTCGACGTCTCCTACCTGTGTGCCGACGGGGCGTACGTGATCCCCCGTGGCGACCTCGCGGCGGCGGCGGTCGACCCGATCGGCATCGACGAGCAGGCGTGGTTGCGCCGCCTCGGTTCCGACACCGGCCTCGCGGCGCGGCTCGCGTTGCGCTCGGGCCGCCAGATCGCCGGCACCCGCCCGTGGATCGTGGGCATCGACAGGTTCGGGCTGGACCTCTCGGTCGGTTCCGCGACCGGGGTCAGAGAGGTCGTCCGGATCCCGTTCGCGCAGGTCGTTCGTGATTCCGAGGATGTACGACGAGAGCTCACCTCACTCGCCGGGTGAGCCCGGTTCTGACCGGTTCGCACAAAACCCTTGCTTTAGAGGTAAGCCTTACCTAAGTTAGTCGCTGCGGGTAGTCACGTCCCCGCCCCCGGACCGTTCCGGCGCCTTCCCCTGAGGCGCCGGAACGGTGCGGGAACGACGACGAGGAGTTGGCATGCGATCACTGGTGGGGCCGATCCCGGAACCCGCGGAACGAGTGAGCTCGGCGCTGCGCCGGTGCCCCCGGGCCGCACTGAGTCTTCCGTCCGTCACGGCCGCCGTGCCCCCTCCCGAGGTGAGCCTGGTGCACCAGGTGCCCGGGACCGCCGACCTCTGGGTGGCGCTACCGATGGCCGACGCGGTCACGATCGGAGTCGGGGGTGTGCGGGCGCGGCTCGAGGTCCTCGACGAGATCATCGGGGGAGCGGCCGAGGGGCGCTGTCGCCGCATCGTCGTCGTCGAGGGTCGTGTGGAACTTCCGGGCGTGCGCGCCCAGCGCAGCACCGCCGGGGAGATCGCCCGCGACCTCCCGGACCCCGTCCTGCTGGACGTGGGAACCGGCGTCGCCCTGGTGCGGCTCCGCGCTGACCGGGTCGTCCTCACCGACGACGACGGCGTGACCGACATCGACCCCGAGGACCTGGCCACCTCCGGCCCCGACCCCTTCGCCGACCTCGAGGGGCACTGGCTGGACCACCTCAACGACCCGCGCTGTCAGGTGGTGCCGCGGATGGCCCTCCGCGTGTGCCGCTGCCTCCCGGCCGAGCGCCCGCTGCTGGTCGGCATCGACCGCGCCGGGGTGGACATCGAACTCGTCGGGCGTGACGGGCGCATCCACCGGGAGCGACTGCCCTTCGCCGAGGCGTGCGTCAACGTCACGGAGTTGGGCACCCAGCTCCGACTGCTCGCCGGGGGGTCGCGTTACCCTCTAGACCGTGCTGCTATCCGACCGTGACCTCCGCTCCGAGCTCGCCGACGGGCGGCTCACGATCGACCCCCTCGACTCCTCGCTGATCCAGCCGTCGAGCATCGACGTCCGCCTCGACAGTCTGTTCCGCGTGTTCAACAACTCGCGCTACACCCACATCGATCCGGCGCAACAGCAGGACGACCTGACCGAACTGGTCGAGCCCGCCGAGGGGGACCCGTTCGTGTTGCACCCCGGCGAGTTCGTCCTGGGCGCCACCCTGGAGAGACTGGCGCTGCCCGACGACCTGGCGGGCCGGCTCGAGGGCAAGTCCTCACTCGGACGTCTCGGTCTGCTCACGCACTCCACCGCCGGGTTCATCGACCCGGGGTTCGAGGGCCACATCACCCTCGAGCTGTCCAACGTGGCCAACCTGCCCATCACGCTGTGGCCGGGGATGAAGATCGGCCAGTTGTGCCTGTTCCGGCTGTCCAGTCCCGCCGAGGTGCCGTACGGCACCGCCGCGACGGGCTCCAAGTACCAGGGGCAACGCGGCCCGACGGCCTCCAAGGCGTACCTGAACTTCCGCTGACCCCGGCTTGTCGCTGAACCTGGCCCGACGCTGAACCGGGCCCGACGCCGAACCGGGCTTGTCCCGACCCGGGCCCCGCAACAGGACGCTCGTCCTGCGTTCACCCCGGTGTTCCCGCGAGGTCGTTCGGGGACGGTAGAACGGCGCTATGCGTATGACCGTGTTCGGGACCGGGTATCTGGGGACCACCCATGCCGCTTGTATGGCCGAGTTGGGTCATGAGGTGCTGGGGGTGGACGTGGACGAGGCGAAGATCGATCGCCTGCGGGCCGGTGAGGTGCCGTTCTACGAGCCGGGGTTGCCGGAGATCCTGCTGCGGCAGGTGGAGGCCGGTCGGGTCCGGTTCACCACGGATTATGCCGAGGCGGCGGAGTTCGCGGACCTGCATTTCATCGGGGTGGGTACCCCGCAGCGCAAGGGCGAGTTCGCGGCCGACACCTCGTATGTGGAGGACGTGGTGGCCCGGTTGGCGCCGTTGCTGCGGGGGGATGCGGTGTTGGTGGGCAAGTCGACGGTCCCGGTGGGGACGGCGGCGCGGTTGCAGGAGATCGCCGACGAGAACGTTCGGCAGGGTGTGCGGGCGGAGGTGGTGTGGAACCCGGAGTTCCTGCGGGAGGGTTTCGCGGTGGTCGACACGCTCACGCCGGACCGGATCGTGATCGGGTTACGTGAGCCGGGTGGTGCGGTGGAGGAGGTGGTGCGCGGGGCGTACGCGCCGATCCTCGAGGCCGATCCGTGTCCGGTGATCGTGACCGACCTGGCGACCGCCGAGCTGGTCAAGGTCAGCGCGAACGCGTTTCTGGCCACCAAGATCAGCTTCATCAACGCCGTGTCGGAGGTGTGTGAGGCGGCGGGCGCGGATGTGACGGTGTTGGCGGACGCGATCGGGATGGATCCGCGGATCGGGCGGCGCTTCCTGGGCGCGGGCCTGGGATTCGGTGGGGGGTGTCTGCCCAAGGACATCCGGGCCTTCATGGCCCGCGCCGGGGAACTCGGTGCTGATCAGGCGATGTCGTTCCTGCGGGAGGTCGACTCGATCAACATGCGGCGTCGGGAGCGGATGGTCGACCTGGCGACTGAGGCGTGCGGGGGGATGCTGATCGGCAAGACGATCGCGGTGCTGGGGGCGGCGTTCAAGCCGGATTCCGACGATGTGCGTGACTCGCCGGCGTTGAACGTGGCCGGGATGCTCTCCCTCAAGGGAGCGCAGGCGGTGGTCTACGACCCGCAGGCGCTGGACAACGCTCGGGCGTTGTTCCCGACGCTCGCGTACGCCGACTCGGCTATCGAGGCGTGTGAGGGCGCGGACGTGGTGCTGGTGGCCACCGAGTGGGCCGAGTTCCTGGAACTGGACCCGGTGGCCGTGACGGGGGTGGCGCGCGGGCGGATCCTGTTGGACGGCCGCAACTGCATGCCCGCCGACAGCTGGCGCGCCGCCGGCTGGACCTACCGCGCACTGGGCCGCGGGGTGCCGACGGCCTGAGCGGCGGGGTCCGCCGGGTTAGGGTTACCGGCGTGAGCGACCGGCCAGCGACCCCTCCCCGGCACCGGCACCGGGTCGAGCGCCCCCCACGCGGGTCCTACCTCGTGCCCTCCGGCAGCGCCGGCCGGATCACGGTGGTGGGTCTGATCCTGGGTGCGGTCGCGACGATGATCGGGGGTGGCGTTGCTGTGGCCGACCTTCGAGGACCCCGAACTGGACCCGTACTTCGCCCAGTCGTCCGGCTCCTCGGTGGTCACCGAGCGCGGGGAGGTCGTGTCCACCGAGGTGGCCCCCTGTGGTTCCCCGGACAACGGGCGGGTGCTGCCCGGGCCGCCGCTCGACCCCCGGTTCCCCGGCCCGGAGTGTCCGCGCTCGATCGTGCGACTCGACACCGGCCCTGACGCCGGCCGAGAGGTCCTGCTGGAGATTCCGCCCGGCCCCGGGTCGCCGGACCTCGGCGCGGGCGACCAGATCCAGCTGGGGCGCTCACCCCAGGGGGCCACCGACACCTACGCCTTCGAGGACTTCACCCGGACCGTGCCCATGGCCTTGTGGCTCCTCGTGGGCGCCGTGGTGATGGTCGCGGTGGGGCGGTGGAAGGGACTGCGGGCCCTGATCGGGATCGCGGTGGCCCTCGTCGTCGTCGTGGGGTTCGTCCTCCCCTCGATCCTGGACGGCAACCCGGCCATCCTCGTGGCCGTGGTCGGCGGCTCCGCCGTGCTCTACCTGGTGATCTACGTGGTCCACGGGATCAACCTCAAGACCCACGCCGCGCTGCTCGGCACGTTGTCGGCGATGCTGGCGGCGGCGTTACTGAGCTGGGTGGTCATCGAGACCACCAGGATCACCGGACTCAGCGGCGACTCCACGACACAGGTCCAGGTGTTCGTGCAGCACGTCTCGCTGACGGGACTGTTGCTCGCCGGCTTCATCATCGGCGCCCTGGGCGTGCTCAACGACGTCACCGTGAGCCAGTCCGCGACCGTGTTCGAGATGCGCCACCTCGACCCGCACGCCGGTCCCGTCCAGGTGTTCCGGTCGGCGATGGGAGTCGGCCGCGACCACGTCGCCTCGATGGTCTACACCCTGGTCCTGGCGTACACCGGGTCGGCGCTGCCGCTGTTGCTCCTGTTCTCGCTGGGGACCCGCTCGCCGCTGTCGATCCTCACCTCCGACGTCGTGGCCGTGGAGCTGATGCGGTCGCTGGTCGGCGCGATCGCGCTCGCGCTGTGCGTACCGCTCACCACCGCTGCAGCGGTGTGGCTCTCCCGCGACGTGACCCCGGAGGAGTTGGACCGGGCGACCGTGGGCGCGAGCCACTGACAGGACGGGCCTACTGGCGAGACGGGACTTCTGACGGGACGGGCCTACTGGCGGGACGGGACTTCTGACGGGACGGGCCTACTGGCGGTACGAGGACAGGAAGTTGCCGATCCGCTCGATCGCCACGGCCAGGTCACGGCCGGCGGGCAGCGTGACCACGCGGAAGTGATCCGGGTCGGGCCAGTTGAACCCGGTGCCCTGGGTGACCAGGATGCGCTCGCGCTCGAGCAGATCCAGCGCGAACTGCCGGTCGTCGCGGATCTCGTGGAAGTCCGGGTCCAGCTTGGGGAACACGTACAGGGCGCCCATCGGCTTGACGCAGCTCACGCCGGGGATCGAGTTGAGCTTCTCCCACGCGATGCCGCGCTGCTCGTGCAGCCTCCCGCCGGGCTCGATCAGCTCGTTGATCGACTGGTAACCGCCGAGGGCCACCTGGATCGCGTGCTGCGCCGGCACGTTGGGGCACAACCGAGTCGAGGCCAGCAGCTCCAACCCCTCCAGGAACCCGGCCGCGTGCGCCTTGGGGCCGGTGATCGCCATCCAGCCCGCCCGGTACCCCGCCACCCGGTACGTCTTGGACAGACCGTTGAAGGTCAGGACCAGCAGATCGTGGGCGAGCGTGGCGATGGACGTGTGCTGGGCCTCGTCGTAGACGATCCGGTCGTAGATCTCGTCCGCCAGGATGAGCAGGCTGTGCTCGCGGGCGAGGTCGACGATCCCCTGCAGGACCTCGCGGGAGTAGACCGCCCCGGTGGGATTGTTGGGGTTGATCACGACGATCGCCTTGGTCTTGGGCGTGATCTTCGAGGCGATGTCCTCGAGCGACGGGTTCCAGTCGTCGTCCTCGTCGGCGAGGTAGTGGACGGGCTTGCCGCCCGCGAGTGAGGTCATGGCGGTCCACAGCGGATAGTCAGGGGCCGGGATCAGGACCTCGTCGCCGTCGTCGAGCAGCGCCTGCATCGTCATGGTGATGAGCTCGGACACGCCGTTGCCCAGATAGATGTCCTCCACGTCGAGGTGGGGGAAGTCCGGGACCAACTCGTAGCGGGTGAAGATCGCGCGGCGGGCCGACAGGATGCCCTTGGACTCCGAGTAACCCTGAGCGTGGGGGAGCGCGGCGATCATGTCGCGCATGATCACGTCCGGCGCCTCGAACCCGAACGGCGCGGGGTTGCCGATGTTGAGCTTGAGGATCCGGTGACCCTCCGCCTCGAGCTGGTTGGCTCGCGCGAGAACCGGGCCGCGGATCTCGTAGAGGACGTTCTTGAGCTTGGAGGACTGGTCGAGCGTGCGCGGTTGGCGGAGCTCGCGTCCCGGGGTCTCAGGCGTCATACCTGATGATTGTGCCACCCCCGCCGGTTCCGGCCGGGGTCCGGCCGAGGTGACCTCCGGCTCAGATCCCGTAGCGGAGATCGTTGATGGCGGGAATCTCCGAGTCGGGCAGGAGCTCGTCCGGATGCTCCACCGAGAGGAAGTCCACACAACGCCGCTCGTGCGGGGCCAGCGAATACGGCTGCGAGTCGATCGATAGTCCGGTGAGCTGCCGCAACCTACGGACCTCGCCCCGGACGGTGGTCGTGGCCGAGGGGTCGCCGTACAGCGCCTCGGCCAGGGCCCGCGCCGTCCACGCCTCACGGGACGCCAGGAGGGCGAGGAGTTCGGCGCGCCGCGGGGTGAGGGCGATCGTCGACCCGTCAGCACGGGTCAGCGAGGGCTTCCAGCCGAGCAGACGGATCTCGGTGACCGGGTTGGCTGCGGGATCGCCGTCCTCACCGGACCGGGCGGCGAGGAGGGTCTCGGCGAGCCGGGCACCGCATCGCACCAGGGACGCCGTCTCGGCGGTCGAGTACCTCAGGGGGTGTGAGACGTCCAGGACGCCGACGATCGATCCCCGCGCGTCCCTGATCGGACTCGCCGTGCACGTCCAGCCGTGATGCGCACGGACGTAGTGCTCGCCGGCCGTGGCGTGCGTCAGGGCGCCCGTCTCGAGGGCCAACGAGATGCCGTTCGTCCCGATCCCCCTCTCGGACCAGTCGGCACCCTCGGCGAACGCGATCGAATCCGCGCGCCGGAGGACCTGGGCGCTCCCCGACCGCCACAGCAGGCAGCCCCGCGAGTCCGTGAGGACCACCAGGTGCCGGCCCGCTGCTGAGGTGTCGGACACCGACGAGACCACGTCCGCAGCGATATGGCGCAGGGGCGTGATCTCGCGCGCGTCGGTGATCTGGTCGCGGGAGAGCACGCGCGTCGGGTGCTCCTGATCCGGGGAGATCCCGGCCGCCCCGCTGCGACGCCACGCACGAAGAACCCTCGAGTCCAGAACGGAGGTCGTGCCCCCGGCCAACGCGACCCCGTGGGCCTCGATCGAGCGCGCCGCGAAGGCCCGCGGGTCGGAGAAGCGCAACGTCGGATGCAACGACCTTGCCACCCCCTTGGGGAGAAAGTGTGATCTACGTCATTGCAGAAGCTACACGAGCACGAGGGAGTGGACATGACCGAGATGACAGCAGCCCCGACCGAGCGGGGTCGGGGCGACCGTGCCGGCGGGGGCGTCGACGACGACCCGGTGAACGCGGACTCCGCCGTCGAGCACTGGCTCGCGGCCTTCGATCAGGCCCTCCGCGACGGACAGCCGGACCGGGCCGCTGAGCTCTTCGAAGCCGACGGGTACTGGCGCGACTTCGTCGCCTTCACCTGGAACCTGCGGACGCTCGAGGGCCGCGAGGAGATCCGCCGGATGCTCGAGACCCAGCCCGCGGAGATCTCTCCCTCGGACTGGTCACTCGACGAACCCGCCACCGTTTCCGACGGCGTGGTCGAGTCGTGGGTCACCTTCGAGACAGCGGCCGGTCGCGGGTGGGCCCACCTCCGACTGCGCGACGGGAAGGCGTGGACGCTGCTGACCACGATGCAGGAGCTGAAGGGCCATGAGGAGAAGAAGCGCCGGACCCGCGACCAGGGGGTCGAGCACGTGGTCCGCCGTGGACGCAAGACCTGGCTCGAGCAGAAGGCCGAGCGTCAGGAGACCCTCGGCTACAGCGAACAGCCCTACGCCGTGATCGTCGGCGGCGGCCAGGGTGGCATCGGGCTCGCCGCGCGGCTGAAGCGACTGGGCGTACCGACCATCGTGATCGAGAAGAACGAACGGGCCGGAGACTCGTGGCGCAAGCGGTACAAGTCGCTCCACCTCCACGATCCCGTCTGGTACGACCACCTCCCGTACCTGCCGTTCCCCGAGGACTGGCCGGTGTTCCCCTCGAAGGACAAGGTCGGGGACTGGCTCGAGCACTACACCGCGATCATGGAGCTCGACTACTGGACCGGGACCCGGTGCCTGAACGCCGACTTCGACGACGAGTCGGGGACCTGGCGGGTCGAGGTGGACCGGCAGGGCGAGAGGGTCGAGCTCCGACCAACCCAACTGATCTTCGCCCTCGGCGTCTCCGGGTACCCGAACATCCCGCGTTTCGAGGGCACGGAGAGCTTCACCGGGGAGCAGTGGCATTCCTCCGAGTTCACGGGGGAGGGGGATGTGGAGGGCAAGCGCGCCGTGGTGATCGGGTCCAACAACTCCGCCCACGACATCTGCGCCGCGCTGTGGGACCACGGGGCCGAGGTGACCATGGTGCAGCGCTCCTCGACACACATCGCGCGGAGCGAGTCCCTGATGTCCCTGGCGCTCGGACCCCTGTACTCCGAGGACGCGCTCGACGCCGGCGTGACCACCGAGAAGGCGGACATGCTGTTCGCCTCGTGGCCGTACCGACTGTTGCCCAACGTGCAGATCCCCGTGTACGAGCAGATGGCGGAGAAGGACGCGGAGTTCTACCGCCGACTCCGCGAGGCCGGGTTCGAGCTGGACTTCGGGGAGGACGGGTCCGGCCTGTTCCTCAAGTACCTCCGGCGCGGGTCGGGGTACTACATCGACGTCGGTGCGAGCCAGCTCGTGATCGACGGCGAGGTCGCGCTGGAGCGCGGCCAGGTGACGCGGATCCTGCCCGACGCGGTCGAGCTGGACGGTGGAGCGACGCTGCCCGCCGACATCATCGTCTACGCCACCGGCTACGGCTCGATGAACCAGTGGCTGACCGACCTGGTGTCGCAGCAGGTGGCCGACAAGGTGGGCAAGGTCTGGGGCTACGGTTCGGACACCACGCGGGACCCGGGCCCCTGGGAGGGCGAGCTCCGCAACATGTGGAAGCCGACGAACGTCGATCAGCTCTGGATCCACGGTGGAAACCTGCACCAGTCCCGCCACTACTCGAAATACCTCGCGCTGCAGCTCAAGGCGAGGATGGAGGGGATCCCGACCCCGGTGTACCGGGTCCAGGAGGCGCATCACACCTGCTGAGGGCGGCGCCCGGAAATGGCCTGCGGCCCGTGATCGAGGTTCCGATCACGGGCCGCAGTGGCGTCCGGCGGGGGTCAGCCCAGGGACAGGCCGTAGCCGCCGGGCTTCGTCGAGCGGGGGATCGAACCGCCCTTCCCGGGTGCCGACGGGGCGTCGGTCTCGGGGACCGTGGTGTCGGCCTTCTGCTCCTCGGTCACGGTGTCTGACTCCGGAGCGGTGTCCGGCGCCGACGCGGGCTCTGAGCCGGACCCGGACGCGGGCTCCGCCGGCGTGTCGTTGGCCGGTGCTGCGGCGGCCGGGGCCGCCGCCTTCGGAGCGCCGGGGGCCTTGGGTGCGCCGGGGGCCTTGCCTCCGCCCTTCAGTCCGAGGCCGACGGCCGGCTTGGCCGGCGTCGCGGGCTCGGCTCTGCCGGTCGCGTCACCGGCGGGCTCCGCCGCGGTGGCCTCGGTCGGCTCGGGCTCGGTGGCAGCCGGCGCCGCCGCCTTCGGGGCGCCCGGGGCCTTGGGGGCTCCAGGTGCCTTCGGGGCGCCGGGGGCCTTGGCGCCGCCGCCGAGGGTCAGACCGCCGGCCTTCGGAGCTCCGGTGGTGGCCGGCGCGGAACCAGCGGCCGCCTCCCTGGTCTCCTCGGTGCGCTCGGCGTCCTTGACCGCGGACTGCGCCTCGGTCGTGGACTCACCGGTCGCCTTGGCGCCACCCGGGGCCTTGGGGCCGCCGGGCGCCTTGGCGCCACCCGGGGCCTTGGGACCGCCGGGGGCCTTGGGACCGCCGGGAGCCTTTCCGCCACCGCCGAGCGAGAGGCCACCCGACTTGGGCTTCCCCGTCGAGTCAGCGGCTGAGGGGCCGGACTCGGCGGCGCTGACGGCACCTGCGGTGCCGGCCGCGGCCACCTCGGCGCCCTCGCCCTTGTCGATCACCGTGTTGTCCGGGGCCTGCTCGACCTTGGTGGACTCGACCGTGGTGGACTCGGTCTCGGTGGGCTCGGCGACCGCGGTCCTGGCCTCGGCCGACGTGGCGGCCTCGGCCTCGGCGGCCGCCTTCTCCGCAGAGGTCTTCTCGCGCTTCGGCTGCTCCAGCCACGCGGCCTCGCGTGGCTCCGGCAGACCGGTGTCGCGGGTGACGGACTCCAGCAGCAGCTGGGCCACGTCCACGACCTCGACCTGACCCTCGAGCTCGGTACCGTCGGTCTGCGCGGTGGCGCCGTCGGAGAGCATCACCCGACAGAACGGGCAGCCGGTGGCGATCTTCGTCGCCTTGGTGGACAGCGCCTCGTCGACACGGTCGACGTTGATGCGCTTGCCGATCGTCTCCTCCATCCACATGCGTGCGCCGCCGGCGCCACAGCACATGGAGCGCTGGCCGTGGCGCGGCATCTCCGTGAGGGTCACGCCGGAACCGTCCATGAGCTCGCGCGGCGCCTCGTAGACCTTGTTGTGCCGGCCGAGGTAGCACGGGTCGTGGTAGGTCACGCCGCCGTCGATCGGGGCGACCGGCACGAGCCGCTTCTCCCGCACGAGGCGGTTGAGCAGCTGCGTGTGGTGGACCACCTGGTAGTCGCCGCCGAAGTCGCCGTACTCGTTCTTGAGCGCGTTGAGGCAGTGGGCACAGGTCACGACGACCTTGCGCTGCCCGGCGGGCACGCCGTCGAAGGCGTTGTTCATGGTCTCGATGTTCTGCTCGGCGAGCATCTGGAACAGGAACTCGTTGCCCGCGCGGCGGGCGGAGTCACCGGTACAGGTCTCGCCCTGGCCCAGCACGGCGAACTTCACACCGGCGGTGTGCAGCAGGGTGGCCACGGCCTGGGTGGTCTTCTTGGCGCGGTCCTCGAAGGCGCCGGCACAGCCGACCCAGAACAGGTACTCGGTGTCCGAGAAGTCCTCGATGTCCGAACCGATGACCGGGATGTCGAAGTCGAGGTTCTTCATCCAGTCGTCGCGGCCCGAGTTGTTCTGGCCCCAGGGGTTGCCCTTGTTCTCGAGGTTCTTGAACAGGCCGGCGAGCTCGGTGGGGAACTCGGACTCGATGAGCACCTGGTAGCGGCGCATGTCGATGAAGTGGTCGACGTGCTCGATGTCCACCGGGCACTGCTCGACGCAGGCGCCACAGGTGGTGCAGGACCACAGGGCCTCCGGGTCGATGATGCCGGCGAGCATCGGGTCGTCGGAGACGTCGGCGGTGGTGTGGCCGACCAGCGGGCGCTGGGCCTCGAGGCGGGAGGCCTCGGGGATCTTGGCCAGACGCTTCTCATCCGGGTTGCCGTCGGCGTCGACCAGTCCGGTCTCCTCGCCCATGGTGGTCTTGCCACCGGCGAGCAGGTACGGGGCCTTGGCGTGGGCGTGGTCACGCAGGGCCATGATCATCAGCTTGGGGCTGAGCGGCTTACCGGTGTTCCAGGCGGGGCACTGCTCCTGGCAGCGACCACACTCGGTACAGGTGGAGAAGTCCAGCCAGCCCTTCCACGAGAAGTCCTCGATTGCGCCCGCACCCAGGACCGGCTCGAAGTCCTCGTCGGCCTCGGTGCGCTCCTCGATCTTCTCCATGGTCAGCGCTTCGCCGTCCATGGTCATGGGCTTGAGGGCGCCCAGCGCGGTGCGACCGTCGGCCTCGCGCTTGAAGTAGATGTTGAAGAAGGCGGAGAAGCGGTGCCAGGCGACGCCCCAGGTGATGTTGCGGCCGACCACGTACAGCCAGATCATGCCGGTGAGCAGCTTGATCAGGGCGAAGACCGAGACCATGAGCTCGTTGGCCGGCAGGATCGTCGACAGCGGGCCGGAGACCCAGTCGGTGGACCAGTGGAAGTCCTGGCCCTCCGCGCGGTACAGCGCGAGCTTGCCGGCCTTGACGAAGATCATGCCCAGGCCCTCGAGGAGCACGACGGTCTCGACGAAGTACGCGGCCCGGCGGTCCGAGCCGGTGAAGCGGTTGAGGCCCCGACGCTGATTGATCTGGCGGATGATGATCAGCACGGTGATACCGATGACGGTGCCCAGGCCGAGGAACTCGTCGACGCCGTGGTACCAGGCCTGATCGGACAGCCACGGCCAGCCGCCGCGCGGGTTGAACGTCTGGATGTAGGCCTCGAACCAGACGATCGAGCCGAGCATGAAGCCGATCATGACGAACCAGTGGAAGAAGCCGACCGACCGCTTCCTGGCCATCCTGGTGTGTGCGCCGACCTCGACGATCGTGTTCTTCATCCGTGCGAACACCGGGCCGAATCGGTTGAATCCGTCCTTCTGGCCCAACATGATGCTCCGCACCATCCTGGAGACGCCCCCGATGAAGGAGGCCCAGCAGAAGAGGCTGAGCAGGACACCGATCGTCCCGAGAGTGATGGTCACGCCTGACATGGTTCGCGGCCTTTCGTCGCACTTCTCGACGCACGAGCACTTGACGACCCCTGGGGTGCCCGCCGACGGTCTTGTCGTTAAAGGTAAGCCACACGGGCCCCGTCCCACGAGTTGAGGTCGCCCTTAGCGGAGCGCGCTCGACTCGTGGGACGGGGCCCGCGGGTCGTTCGGGATCAGTTGGTGCGCAGTGTCAGTCCGGGATGCGCGGCCAGGACGTCGGAGATCGGGACCGCCGACAGGCGCGGGACGTAGCCGTTCTCCCTGGCCACGGTGTCCGCGTTGGTGCAGGTTCCGGTCTCGGCGACGTTGGACGCGCTGGAGATCCCCAGCGCCTTGTCGCCCGAGAACACCACGCCGCCGCTGTCGCCGGGGAGGGCGCAGAGGTCCACCGTGAACGCGTTGGCGATGGTGCGGGAACCGGCCACGTCGATCATCGCGCCGACCTCGGAGACGGTGCCACAGGAGAATCCGGTGCGGAATCCGGTCTTGCAGGCCTTCTGCCCGACGACCGGGTCGGCGGTCCCGGTGATCGCCTGCGTGGTGTCGGGACCGGCGCCGACCAGGTTGGTGCGGAAGCGGTCGGTGAACTCGGGGTCCACGGCCACGAGCGCCGTATCGATCCCGTCACGTTCGGTCCGGGTCATGGTGCCGAACTCCTCGCCGTCGGCGAGCGCGGCGCGGGTGCCGTCGGCGCCGGCGCAGTGGGCGGCGGTGACGACGACCGGTGCACCGTCGAGTTCTCCGTTGAACCCGGTGGAGCACTCGAGGATCCCGCCCGGGACCGCGACGGAGTAGGCGGTGCCTCCCGGGATGGGTCCGGTCGGGGCCGGGCCGTCGGCGCGGGCTTGGTTCTCGGGGACCGGGGTGACGGGGTCGGACATGGTCTGGCTCATCCCGTCGATGATGGAGCCGGTGCCGGGGGTCAGGCCGGAGAGCAGCTCGACGATCGTGCGCATCGGGCCCTCCGGGATCACGCCGGTCTGGTTGAGCAGGGCCAGGCTGCCGAGGGAGCCGGAGTCTCCGCCGGTGCCGGCCTCGGCCTGGGCGCCGGCGCGCGTGGTGGCGGGCTCGATCCCGTCCGTGGTCGGTTCGCCGTCGGACTGGGTCCCGCCCTCGCTGCCGAACGGTGCGGTGTCCCCCGCGGGGTCGGGGGCCTCGGTCATGTCGATCTCGGCGAGGTCCTTGAGCCGTGCGGTGAGGTTGCCCAGCTGGGCCGCCTCCCCGCCCCGGGTCTCCACGACCACCGCGTTGCGGGTGGGATCGACCCGCACCCCGGTGACCAGGGCTCTCAGGTCCTCCGGGAGGTCCTCGACGATCTTGCCCACCTGCCGCTCGCGGGCGGTGAGTTCCTCCGTGGTCAGGGCCACGTCCTGGACGGTGAACCCGGCGTCGGTGGCCTCGGCGCGCAGTAGGTCGCCGGCCTCGCCGGCGACCACGCCCACCAGGCCCGTGCCCTGCTCGTCCAGCCAGACGCCGCCGAACGAGTTGCGGAACGCCTGCTCCCAGCGGGGACCGGACTCGGCCAGGCGTTCACCGATCCCGGCCTGGTCCAGGAACTGCTCGGGGGTCAGCCCGAGATCCCGACGAAGGGCCTCGACCAGGGAGGTCAGTTGCGATCCGAGGGCGCCGTCGAGGGAGGGCAGCGTCTGGGCGGCTGCCGGCGCCGGTGTGGTGGGAATCGGGGAGGGGGCCGCGCCGGCGGGGGCGGCGGTGACGACCAGGGCCGCGGCGGCGGTGAGTGCGGCGAGCTTAGAGGTGGTGCGCATTGTGGCCTTCCGTGATGCACGGTGGACGACTTCAGGTCGACCAGTTGCGGCCAAGATTACGGAGATGTGATTACTGAGTCCAGTGTGACACGTGTGATTAGTGGGATTCATGTGTCATGTCGCGCCCACCTGGAGACCCGGGAAGCGGGCCGAGATCGCACCGACGGTCACCCCGACCATCATGGGGACCGCCCCGCGGAGAGCGAGGTCGGTCCGGGCCGCCTCGCAGCTCGGGTAGGGCTGGTCGTACTGGTCGAAGGCGTTGGACAGGCTCGTCACCGCCACCGCCCGGGTCTCGGAGAACACCACGCCGCCGCTGTCCCCCGCGATCGCGCACAGCTCGACCGTGACGTTCCTGACGCCACCGGGAGAGGCGGAGTCGATGCCGGACACCCTCCCGCACGTGTACCCGGTCCGCTGACCGTATTTGCACAGGATCTGACCCCTGACCGGGGACTGGGTGCCGGTCAGTGCGAGGGGCTCCGCGCCGCCGGCGAGGACGTGGGAGTTGCTGAAGCGTGGAGTGTCCTCGGGATCGACGGTGACCAGCGCCGCGTCGAGGGACTCATCCGCCTCGCCGGACGTGAACGCCCCGAGCCTCGGGGTGGAGCCGCTCTCCGAGACCGTGCCGGGCCGGAAGACGGACTGGCCCGTGGTCGGCTCGGTGAAAGAACTGCAGTGGGCTGCGGTGATGTTGACGACCCGACCGTCGCGGATCCCGTTGAAGCCGAGGGAACACCAGTTGGCGACGGTGCGGGAGGGCGAGAGGACATACATACGGGTCCCGCCCACCATCGAGTTCGGCAGCAGGGCGGGTGGGGCGTCGGGCAGCGTTGCCGCGCCCGACCCGAGCGAGCCCTGGGCGGGGCGGAAGCCCGCGGTACGCACGCCCGCCCCGAGGTCGGCGGGGGGAACGGGCGCGGCCCCGGAGTCCTCGACGACCACGGTGACGTCGCCGCTCGAGGGGTCCACGTCGATCGCGGTGACCCCGTCCCGTTGGCCCGGGGGAAGGGAATCCGCCCAGGCCTGCGCCCGCTCCGCCCTCTGGTCCAGTTGACGGGCCGGGGAGGGGGCGGAGTGCACCGAGAAACCGCGGGATCGTGCGTCCGTGATCAGCTGGTCCGCCCGGTCGGCGTCCCGGACCACCGCCACCTGACCGGTGGTACCGACGATCCCGACGCCGGCGAAGGCCGTGGGGAACCGGCTGGTGTAGTCGTCCGAGGCGGCCGCCAGACGGTCCGCCAGTTCGGACTGCGACCGGAAGCCGCCTCGTGTCGTCCCAACCTCCGCGAGCGCGTCCTCGAGGGAATCGTGCTCGATCGCGCTCGTCGCGCGGGACTCATCCACCATCGGGGAGCCGTCGCGTGGCTGGGCCTGGGCCGCGACCGGGGCGGTGACCACCGCCACGGCGAGCAGGGCGCCGATACTCCACAGACGAGGACGGGGGAGGTGTCGCATGTGGGTGACTGTTCCTCTCAGCACGGGGAGGGACCGGTCGGGCCCGTGACCGTTGATCGTATGGCCGGATCCGCCTGATCGTATGGCCGGATCCGCCCCGGCGGAGAGTTTCCCCCGGGGGAGTTCGTGGCGGGGGTCGGCCGCAGCCTGACTCGGTGATCTCCCTGAACAGACGCTAGGCTGCGGCACGGCGGCGACGTGGTTGTGGCCGTGGCACCCACCTCCGGAACCTCGGTACGAGGTATCGCCCAGAGCGGGTCACCCGTGTACTTGTCATCCTTAGACCGGAGGTCCCATGTCCGACGCCGACGCCGCACTGCACGACGCGCTCGAGACCGTGGTGGCCCGAAACCCCGGACAGAGGCTCTTCCGGCAGGCAGTGCACGAGGTGCTGGAGTCACTCGCCCCCGTGGTCAAGCAGCACCCCGAGTACGTGGAGGGCGGGATCCTCAAGCGGATCATCGAGCCCGAGCGCGTAGTGTCCTTCCGCGTGCCGTGGGTCGACGACTCGGGAGTGATCCAGGTCCAGCGCGGGTTCCGGATCCAGTTCAGCTCCGACCTGGGTCCGTACAAGGGTGGTCTGCGCTTCCACAAGTCCGTCGACGAGGACACCCTGAAGTTCCTCGGGTTCGAGCAGGTCTTCAAGAACGCGCTCACCGGCCTCGGTCTCGGTGGCGGTAAGGGCGGCTCCGACTTCGACCCGCACGGTAGGAGCGACGGCGAGGTCATGCGCTTCTGCCAGTCGTTCATGGCCGAACTCGCCCATCACATCGGGGCGGATCTCGACGTGCCGGCCGGTGACATCGGCGTGGGCGCCCGCGAGATCGGTTACATGTACGGCCAGTACCGCAAGGTCACCGGCCGGAACGAGGCGGGAGTGATCACCGGCAAGGGGATCGGCTACGGGGGCTCCTGGGCGAGGACCGAGGCCACGGGCTACGGACTCGTCTACTACGTCCGCGAGATGCTGCGCGAGACCGACTTCAGCCTCGAGGGTTCCCGCGTGGTGGTCTCCGGTTCCGGCAACGTGGCCCTCTACGCGGCCAGGAAGGCCACCCAGCTCGGGGCCACCGTCGTGGCCTGCTCGGACAGCTCCGGGTACGTGGTCGACGAGAGGGGCCTCGACCTGGACCTGCTCGCCGACGTCAAGGACGTCCGACGCGAGAGGCTCTCCGTCTATGCGCAGGAGCGGGGCGACTGCGAGTTCGTCGAGGGGCGTCCGGTGTGGGAGGTCAGGTGCGACATCGCACTGCCCTGCGCGACGCAGAACGAGCTCGACGGCGACGCCGCCCGCACCCTGGCGGCGAACGGCTGCCGGCTGGTGGCCGAGGGGGCCAACATGCCGTGCACCGAGGAGGCCGTCGAGGTGATCCACGAGAAGGGCATCCTCTTCGGCCCCGCCAAGGCCGCCAACGCCGGCGGTGTGGCCACCAGTGGGTTGGAGATGCGACAGAACGCCGGCCGGTTGCAGTGGGACTTCGAGCGGGTCGACTCCGAGCTCGACCGCATCATGACCAACATCTACGCCACCACGGCCGCCACCGCCGAGGAGTACGGGATGCCCGGCGACCTGGCGGCCGGTGCCAACATCGCCGGCTTCCGCCGGGTCGCCGATGCCATGTTGGCCCAGGGCGTCATCTAGCCCGGGGCGCTATCCATCGCAGGGCGCTATCCAGCGCAAGGCGTCGAAGTGCAAGGCGTTGATTAGTGCAGCGCGTCATCTGATCCGTCCCTGGGTGGGCGGCGTCCCTTCGTCGTCGTCGCCCCGCTTTTCTTGTTGAGTCGGGTTTGCTCAAGTTTTGGTGTGAGTTGGATCACGTCGGGAATTGATCGGGCCGGTCCCCAGTTGTACAGTGCGTCAAACCTCAGCGATCCGGACTCAACTTGGGTTGACGGCGCCCCCGGCGACAGGCAGGGTGGAGTCACTGATCCGAGCCTTGAGCCGGGTCTGCTTAACAACAGAGTTTCGGACCACACCCCGTCCGCGCGATGAGAGCGCGGAGAGAAGGAGTTCATCATGGGACGTGCAGTCGGTATCGACCTCGGCACCACCAATTCCTGCGTCGCCGTCCTCGAGGGCGGCGAGGCCAACGTCATCGCCAACGCCGAGGGGTCACGCACGACCCCGTCGGTGGTCGCGTTCGCCAAGAACGGCGAGGTCCTCGTGGGCCAGCCCGCCAAGAACCAGGCGGTCACCAACGTCGACCGCACCATCCGCTCGGTCAAGCGCCATATCGGCACGGACTGGAAGTCGGATTCGATCGACGACAAGAACTACACCCCGCAGGAGATCAGCGCACGCACGCTGCAGAAGCTCAAGCGAGACGCGGAGTCCTACCTCGGTGAGGACGTGACGGACGCCGTCATCACCGTCCCCGCCTACTTCAACGACGCCCAGCGTCAGGCCACCAAGGACGCCGGCCAGATCGCTGGCATGAACGTCCTGCGCATCGTCAACGAGCCCACCGCGGCCGCGCTGGCCTACGGGCTGGACAAGGGCGACAAGGAGCAGACCATCCTGGTCTTCGACCTCGGTGGCGGCACGTTCGACGTCTCCCTTCTCGACATCGGTGACGGCGTCGTGGAGGTCCGCGCGACCTCCGGCGACAACCACCTCGGTGGCGACGACTGGGACCAGCGGATCGTCGACTGGCTGGTCGAGAAGTTCAAGGCGCAGAACGGCATCGACCTCACCAAGGACAAGATGGCGCTCCAGCGTCTGCGTGAGGCCGCCGAGAAGGCCAAGATCGAGCTCTCCAGTGGCCAGTCCACCTCGATCAACCTGCCGTACATCACCGTCGACGCGGACAAGAACCCGCTCTTCCTGGACGAGACGCTCTCGCGCTCGGAGTTCCAGAAGATCACTCAGGATCTGCTCGACCGGTGCCGCAAGCCGTTCCAGGCCGTCATCAAGGACGCCGGGATCGCCGTCTCCACCATCGACCACGTGGTGCTCGTCGGTGGCTCGACCCGCATGCCCGCCGTGTCGGACCTGGTCAAGGAGCTGACCGGCGGCAAGGAGCCCAACAAGGGCGTCAACCCGGATGAGGTCGTGGCCGTGGGCGCCGCGCTCCAGGCCGGCGTGCTCCGCGGCGAGGTCAAGGACGTGCTCCTGCTCGACGTGACCCCGCTGTCGCTGGGCATCGAGACCAAGGGCGGTGTGATGACCAAGCTTATCGAGCGCAACACCACCATCCCCACCAAGCGGTCCGAGACCTTCACCACGGCCGACGACAACCAGCCGTCGGTGCAGATCCAGGTCTTCCAGGGCGAGCGCGAGATGGCGGCGCAGAACAAGCTGCTCGGGTCGTTCGAGCTGGCCGGGATCGCTCCCGCACCGCGCGGCGTGCCGCAGGTCGAGGTGACCTTCGACATCGACGCCAACGGCATCGTCCACGTCACGGCCAAGGACAAGGGCACCGGCAAGGAGAACACGATCGTGATCCAGGACGGCTCGGGCCTGTCCAAGGAGGAGATCGATCAGATGATCAAGGACGCCGAGGCCCACGCGGAGGAGGACCACAAGCGCCGCGAGGAGGCCGACGCCCGCAACCAGGCCGAGTCCACGATCTACCAGACGGAGAAGTTCGTCTCGGAGAACGAGGACAAGGTCCCCGCGGACAAGAAGGAGTCCCTCGAGGCCGCGATCGCCGAGGCCAAGTCCGCACTCGAGGGCTCGGACGTCGACGCCATCAAGGCCGCAGTGGAGAAGGTCAACACCGAGGCCCAGGCCGTCGGCCAGTCCATCTACGAAGCCGCTGCGGCCGAGGGCGCCGAGGCCGGAGACCCCTCGTCCGACGGGTCGGCTGACGACGACGTCGTCGACGCCGAGGTCGTGGACGAGGACGAGCCCAAGGGGGAGAACAAGTGACGGACGCGACCGGAATCCCTGATCCCGGCAACCCGGAGGTCACCGACGAGGAGGCCGTGGACGAGAAGTTCGTCCAGGACGCCCCCGTCGCCCCCGAGGCCGAGATCGTGGCCGAGGGTGCGGCCGGCGTCGCGCCCGACGAGGTCGAGGCGGCCGCCGAAGACGACGAGACAGCCAGGGGTGAGTTCCAGTGACCACACCACACGCTGACGGTCCGGAGACGGACAAGGCCGCCTGGGCCGGCGGAGACGCCGAGGACGTGGCCGCCGCGCAGGCGGTGGACGAGAAGGCCGGGGCCGCTCCGGCGGAGACGGTGGAGGGCGAGATCGTCGACGACGACTCCGCTGCCGCCACCGCCGGCGCCGCCACCACCGGCGACCCGTCGTCGGACGACACCACGTCGGCACTGCAGGCCCAGCTCGACGAGCGGACCGCGGATCTGCAGCGCGTGTCGGCGGAGTTCGCCAACTACCGCCGCCGCGTCGAGCGGGACCGGCAGGCCATCATCGACACCGCCAAGGGTTCGGTCCTCACCGAGCTCCTGACGATCGTCGACGACCTGGAGCGGGCACGGGCGCACGGGGACCTGGAGGAGGGGCCGCTCAAGGTCTTCGCCGACAGGGTCCACGCGGTCCTGGCCTCCCAGGGGGTCGAATCCTTCGGCGAGGAGGGCGACGCGTTCGACCCGGCCGTGCACGAGGCCGTGCAGGACGAGTCCGAGGGCTCCGAGCCCGTGCTCGGCACGATCCTGCGCAAGGGATACCGCCACGGCGAGCGGACCCTGCGGTCGGCGATGGTCACCGTCCGCTGATCCATCCCGCCGGAATGCGGGTGTGACCGGTCGGGTGTGACCGTGTAGGTGCGAGTGCCTGGGCGGTCACACCCGCACACCGGCGGCCGAAGTGGAAAAATGAGACTAATGAGACTTCAGAAGAGCAGGACCCGATAGAGGAAGGAGGCGTCTGGTGAGTCAGCGCGAATGGGTCGAGAAGGACTACTACGCCGAACTGGGCGTCTCCAAGTCCGCCACCGCGGACGAGATCCGCAAGGCGTACCGCAAGCTCGCGAGCGACAACCACCCGGACAAGAACCCGGGTGACAAGGCCGCCGAGGAGAAGTTCAAGCGGGTCGGTGAGGCCAACAGCGTCATCGGCGACCCCGCCAAGCGCAAGGAGTACGACGAGTTCCGGGCGCAGGTCTCCTCGGGCGGGTTCGGCGGCTTCGCACCCCCCGGTGGCGGCAGGTACACCACGACCGGTGGCGACTTCGACATCGGCGACCTCTTCGGTGGGGCCGCGGGTGCCGGCGGAGCCGGTGGTGCCGGAGGCTTCTCCGACCTGTTCGGCGGCCTGTTCAACCAGGGCCGTGGCGGCGGGGCCGGAGCGGGACGCGGTCGGGCCCAGCGGCCGCAGGGCGGGCAGGACGTCGAGACCGCCCTCACCCTGTCGTTCCGCGAGGCAGCCCTGGGCGAGACGGTGCAGATCAGACTCTCGTCCGCCTCACCGTGCCTGACCTGCCACGGCAGCGGCGCCCGCCCGGGGACCAGCCCCAAGGTGTGCGGGACCTGTCACGGGGCCGGGGTCACCCAGCGCACCCAGGGTGCGTTCGGGTTCGCCGAACCGTGCACGGACTGCGGCGGCACCGGGTCCAAGATCGACGACCCGTGCCCGGACTGCACCGGCAGTGGCGTCACCGACCGCGCCCGCACCATCAACGTCAAGGTGCCCGCAGGGGTCCAGGACGGCCAGCGCATCCGGCTCTCGGGCCAGGGTGAGGCAGGGTTCCGCGGCGCGCCGTCCGGCGACCTGTACGTCACCGTCACCGTGTCCAAGGACGCCGTGTTCGACCGCGACGGCGCCGACCTGCTCGTGGACCTGCCGGTCTCCTACCCGGAACTCGTCCGCGGCTCGCAGGTGTCGGTGCCCACGCTCACCGGCCGGGTGACCGTCAAGGTCCCGGCCGGTTCTCGCGACGGCCAGATCCTGCGGGTCCGGGGACGCGGCATCGCACGCAAGTCCGGGACCGGTGACCTCAAGGTCACTCTCCGGGTGGCCACGCCCCCCGCCGGTATGGCCGAGGCCGAGCTCGCCGCCTACGACGACGCGTTGCGCGCAGCCGGCTTCGATCCACGGTCGGGCTGGGCCGGGTCGGCATGAGCCCCCGGCGGGACGTCGGGGACCTGGGCCCTGACGACAGCGTCCTGGTGATCTCCGTGGCCGCGGAGCTGTCGGGACTGCACGCCCAGACCCTGCGTACCTACGACCGGCTGGGCATCGTCACGCCCGAACGCACCAGCGGTGGCGGACGTCGCTACTCGCTCCGCGACGTGGCCCTGCTCCGCGAGGTGCAGCGGCTCAGCCAGGACGAGGGGGTCAACCTCGCCGGCATCAAACGCATCATCGAGCTGACCAACCAGGTCGACGCCCTGCAGTCGCGGGTCCGCGAGCTGGTCGACGAACTCGCGGAACTCCGCGCCGGGCCGGCGCGAGGCCGGGTCGGTGGGGAGCTGGTCCACGTACCGAGGTCCACCTCCGTCGTGGTCTGGCGTCCCCGACACGAGCGCGAGGACCGCCGCTGAGAGGACCCCCGGGGACCGGACAGGAGATGCTGCCTGAGGTTCACCCGGGCGTCTCCTGGGCACCGTCTGCGCAACTCCTTTCGCCCATATGGTGGCCCCGCCCGGGTCGGGACATGTCATCGCTCCCGATGTCAGCGCACGGCCGGGTTCGCCCTCGAAATGGAGTCCCCGAATGGAACGCTTTGCTGTCGGCCGCCCCCGCAGGGCGGTCGCCCTGGCCGCGACGGTCGTCGTGTCAGCGGCACTCGCGCCGATCGCCGCCGCCCCCGTCGTCTCCGCTCAGGCAGCGCACGCCCTGCTGATCACCGAGTACGTCGAGGGCACCTCGTTCAACAAGGCCATCGAGATCACCAACACCGGCGTCACGCCGGTCGACCTGGCCGGATACTCCGTCGAGGTGTACAGCAACGGCTCCACCTCCACCTCCTCGAACGACCGTCTGGCCGGGACACTGGCGCCCGGATCCTCGTTCGTCTACGGCAGCTCTCGCGCGGGCTTCACCGTGGACCAGGGCACCGGGGCCGGCCTGTGGAACGGCGACGACGCCATCGTCCTCCGCTCCACCGACGGAGGCGTCGTGGACTCGTTCGGCCAGGTGGGGTTCGACCCCGGCACCGCGTGGACCTCCGGTGAGGTGAGCACCGTCGACCGCACACTGCGACGCATCGTGGGTAGTGCCCCGGACACCGATCCGTCGAACGTGTTCGACCCCGCCGCGCAGTGGACCTCGATGCCCGTGGACACCTTCGACGGCCTCGGCAACTGGCCGGACGACGACTCCGGTGGCGATCCGGGCGATCCGGGCGACGAGGAGCCCGTGGGTGCGTGTGGCGAGGCGGCCACCGCCGTGGGCGCCGTCCAGGGCCCCGGTGCGCAGTCCCCGATGGTCGGTCAGTCCGCCACCGTCGAGGGCATCGTGGTGGGCGACATGCAGACCGGCGGCTTCCGCGGCTTCTACCTGCAGGACGCAGGGGACGGCGACGCCGCCACCTCGGACGGCGTCTTCGTCTACACCGAGACCCCCGCGGTGTCGGTGGGGGACCGGGTGCGGTTGACCGGGACGGTCGCCGAGTACTTCGGCATGACCCAGATCCAGCCGACCGCCACCGAGGTGTGCGCGACCGGCCAGGACCTCCCCGCCCCGATCGAGGTGGCCCTGCCGATCGCGGACCGCGACTCGCTCGAGCAGTACGAGGGCATGCGGGTGACGCTGCCGCAGCAGGTGACGATCATCGAGGCCTTCAACTACGACCGCTACGGTCAGATCGCCGTCTCCACCGGCCGGCAGTTCCAGCCCACCAACCAGTTCGAGGCGGGTTCATCCGAGGCGCGCGCGCTGGCCGAGGCCAACGCGGCGGACCGGATCCTGATCGACGACGGCCGCAGCACCCAGAATCCGGACCCGGCGATCCATCCGGACGGAGCGGACTTCACCATCGACCACCGCTTCCGCATGGGTGACCACCTCGACGGTGTGACCGGCGTGCTCGACTACCGCTTCGAAGCCTGGGCCATCCAGCCCACGCAGGGCGCCACCCACACCGTCGCCAACCCGCGTCCGACGGCGCCGGTCGTCGACGCACCGCTCACCGTGGCCGGGGCCAACGTCCTCAACTACTTCACCACCCTGCGATCGGACGACCGCAACGCCCGCGGCGCGCTGGACGCGACCGAGTTCGCGCGCCAGGAGGACAAGATCGTCGCCATGCTCGCCGGCCTCGACGCCGACGTGGTGGGACTCACCGAGATCGAGAACAACGACGACGTCGCCCTCCGCAGACTGGTCGACGCGCTCAACGCACGGGTCGGCGAGGGCACCTACCGCGCACTGGAGACCGGCCGGCTCGGAACCGACGCCATCACCACCGCGTTCATCTACAAGCCCGCCGCGGTGAGCCCAGACGGCGCCGTCGAGGTCCTGGACGAGACCGTCGACCCCCGGTTCGTCACCAGCAAGAACCGACCGGCCCTGGCCCAGGTGTTCACCGACAAGACCTCCGGTGAGGACGTGACCGTGGTGGTCAACCACCTCAAGTCCAAGGGCTCGGCCTGCGCTGATCTCGGCGACCCGGAGGACCCGAACGGCCAGGGCAACTGCAACGGTGTGCGGACCAATGCCGCCCGGGCGCTCGCGGACTGGCTCGGCGACCACCCGCGGCTGTCGGCCTCGGGCCACTCGCTGGTGATCGGTGACCTCAACGCGTACGCGAAGGAGGACCCGATCCTCGCCCTGAACGAGGCCGGCTACGTGGACGTGATCCGCCAGCACGTCGGCCCCGAGGCGTACACCTATGTCTTCGACGGACAGCTCGGCTACCTCGACCACGCCCTGGCCAGCGCCGGGCTCGCCGAACACGTCACCGACGTCGCCGTGTGGACCAACAACGCCGATGAGCCGGACCTGATCGACTACACCATGGAGTTCAAGAAGGACGCCCAGGACGCGATCTACGCGCCTGACGCCTACCGTGCGTCCGACCACGACCCCGTCCTCGTGGGCCTCGACCTCGCCGGTGACGGCGACCCGGGTGATCCGGAGGAGCCCACCGATCCGCAGGAGCCGGGCACCGGCTCGGTCTCGGGGGTCTTCGGGACGATCGGTACCGCCCTGAGGTCGCTCTTCGCGGGCTCCTCCGCGTAGTCGGTCGCGGGGCCCGGGCCACGACCGGGCCCCGCGAGGGCCGCATCCGAGCACACGTCGAATTGTCCTAGGATAGCCTTACCTTTTACAGTGGTCGGGTGACGATCACGCAGGTAGGGCATACCGGGCAGGTCGGGGGACTCGCGAGGGCCCTCGCGGCCCGCGGCCGGGCCGTGGCCGTGATCGACGACGACACCACACTCACCTACACCGACCTCGCCCTTCGCGTCTACGACCGGGCGACCGAATACCCGGCGGTGGCATCGGGGCGGCGGATGATCGGCCTCGTCGCGGGCAACACCTGCGACTTCCTGGTCGACTATCTCGCCGCGCACGAAGCAGGTCACGCGATCCTGCTCCTACCGCCGGAGAGCCCGGCCACGCGAAGCCTCGTGGACTCGTGGACCCCGGACGTCGTGGCGGGTGCGGGAGAGGCGATCCCGAGCTCCTCGCACCACACCCCGCCGCGCCACGAGCTCCACCCCGACCTCGCCCTGCTGCTCAGTACCTCGGGCTCCACCGGGTCGCCCAAGCTCGTCCGCCAGTCGCGTCAGGCGGTGCTGTCCAACGCCGCGGCGATCGCCGAGTACCTGCGCATCGTGCCCGGCGACCGCGCGATCACCACCCTCCCGCCGCACTACTGTTACGGCCTGTCGGTGATCCACAGTCACCTTCTCGTGGGCGCCTCCGTGGTGCTCAACGAGGACTCCGTGGCGACCCCCGAGTTCTGGGAGCGCGCCGGCGCCCACGGCGTGACGACCTTCGCCGCCGTCCCGCACACGGTGGAACTGCTCGAACGGGTGGGGCTGGACCGGCTGGACCACCTCACCCGCCTGCGCTACCTCACCCAGGCCGGCGGCCGACTGGCCCCGGAGAAGGTGCGCTCGCTCGCGGAGCGGCTCGAGGCCAGGGGCGCCGAGCTCGTGGTGATGTACGGCCAGACCGAGGCCACCGCCCGCATGGGCTACCTGCCACCACACCTCGCGCGCAGCCGGGCCGGGGCGATCGGCGTCGCGATCCCCGGCGGTGCATTCCGGGTGGACAGGCCGAACAGTTCGGATCCCGACTCCTCGGAGTCCGACGGCTCCGATCCCGATGCCCCGGGTGAGCTCGTCTACACCGGTCCCAACGTGATGATGGGCTACGCCCGCGACTCGGCCGACCTCGCCCGCGGCCCCGAACTGACAGAGTTGCGCACCGGGGACCTCGCGCGGATCGCCGACGACGGCCTCGTGGAGATCGTGGGCCGCATGGGGCGCGAGGCCAAGATCTTCGGCCACCGGATCGACCTCGGGCGCGTCGAGGCCGCGCTGGCCGACCGCGGAGTGGACGCGTGGTGTGTGGGCGAGCCGGATCGACTGGTGGTGGTGACCAGGGACGCCGATCGGACGCAGGACGCACGAGCGGGAGCCGCCTCCTCATCGGGGTTGCCAGCCTCAGCTGTCGAGGTCCTCGTCGTGGACGAACCGCCGCGCACCCCGGCGGGGAAGATCGACCAGATGGCGCTGCGCGAGCTCGTCGCCGCGAGGAACCGGGCGGTGGCCGACGACGCCGCCGGGTCGCCCGGTGAGCTCATCGCGCACGCCCTCGGCCTGGACGCCCGCGAGCTCGACCCCGATGCGACCTTCGTCGACCTCGGTGGCGACTCGCTGACCTACGTGGTGCTGTCCACGAAGCTCGAGGAGCGGGTGCCGGGCCTGCCGCGGGACTGGCACCTGTGTCCGGTCGGGGAGCTCGACGAACTGGCCCGCGCCTGCGTTCCCACCGTGGCCCGGTGGTGGGCGCCGTGGCGGGCATGGGCGCGGGTGGACACCTCCATCGTGCTGCGCGCGCTGTTCATCCTCGCGATAGTCGGTTCCCACACGCGGGCCATCGCGATCATCGGCGGCGCCCACGTCCTGGTGGCCCTGGCCGGCTATTCGTTGGCGCGGTTCCGACTCCACGCCACGGACGCCCGCGACCGCGCCCGCGGGGTCCTGCGCACGGCCGGGCGGATCGCGGTGCCGGCGGTGCTCTGGCTGTTGATCGTCACGCCACTGACCAGCCGTTATCACTGGTACTCGCCACTGTTGGCCACCAACCTGTTCGGGCCGCGGTCGTGGTGGGAGGACCGCTGGTGGAACCCGTGGCAGATGTGGTTCATCGAGGCGGTGGTCTACGGGCTGCTGCTCGTGGCGGCGCTCATGGCCGTGCCCGCGGTGAGCCGCCTCGACCGCCGGTGGCCGCTGGCGCTGCCGGCCGCGTTCGTCGCAGCCGGGCTCACCGTGAGGTTCGGGCTGATCGACCTGGGTGGCGGCCCTCAGGTCTGGTACTCGGCGCCGGCAGTGCTGTGGCTGTTCGGGTTGGGCTGGGTCATCGCGCGATCCGCCGCGCCCGGCCGCTCCGATTCTCCCGCGCACGCGGTGTGGCTCCGCATCGCGTGTTCGGTGGTCGCGCTGCTGTGTGCGCCGGGGTGGTTCGGTGACCCGGGGCGCGAGGTCGTGATCACGGCCGGACTGCTCGCCCTGATCTGGATCCCGTCGGTCCGCCTGCCGCGCCCGGTGGTCCGGGTGATCACCCCGCTCGCCGCGGCGTCGCTGTTCATCTACCTCACCCACTTCCTCGTCTACCCGCCGATCCGCGACGCCGGCCACGTGTGGCTGTCGTTCGCCGCGTCGATAGCCGTCGGCCTGCTCGTGTGGGTGCTCTGGGAACGGGGTGCCCGGGCGGTCCGGCGGTCCGCACCGCGCGCGGCCTTGGCGCTCCGGCGCGGGTAGCGTCGGGGGACGAGCACCCGGCCGGAGGCCGCCCGACCCCGAGAGCCCCAGGAGGACCGCCGTGCGCATCGCCGCAGCCCAGATCCTGTCCGGACGCGATCCCGCCGACAATCTCCGGCTGGTCCGCGACTCCGTGGCCGAGGCCGCCACCCGTGGGGCCCGGATCGTGGTGCTGCCCGAGGCCACCATGCGGGCTTTCGGGGCCGGCCGGCTGGACGAGATCGCCGAGCCCCTCGACGGCCCGTGGGCGACCGCGGTGGCCGAGATCGCTCGGGCACACGGGGTCCTCGTCGTCGTCGGCATGTTCACGCCCGGCGAGGGCGGCCGCGTGCGCAACACACTCCTGGTCACCGGCCCCGCCGGGGGTAGCTCGGACGGTGGGGGCGGCGCGGACGGTGGGGCCGGCGGGGACGGCGCAGACGCTGGGGACCTCCACCTGGGCTACGACAAGATCCACCTGTTCGACGCGTTCGGGTTCGCCGAGTCCGACACCGTCGAGCCCGGAGACGCCACGCGCGTGGTGACCGTCGACGGCGTGGGGATCGGGCTGAGCGTCTGCTACGACATCCGTTTCCCCGGTCAGTTCCGTGCACTCGCGGCCGCCGGCGCCCGCGTCACCCTGTGCAGCGCGTCGTGGGGGTCGGGCCCCGGCAAGGTCGACCAGTGGCGACTGCTGTCCCGGGCTCGCGCGCTCGACGCCACCACGTTCCTGGTCGCTGTCGGCCAGGCCGACCCCGAGGCCGAAGGTGTGCAGGTCAAGAGTGGCGCCCCGACCGGCATCGGCCACTCCATGCTCGTGGGACCGGACGGGACCGTGCGCGACGAGGCGGGCCCCGGAGCGGGGTTGGTGTTGTTCGAGATCGACGACGACGAGGTGACCGACATCCGGAAGAAGATCCCCGTGCTCGCGAACGGCAGGATCACCGAGGACCGGGCCGCGGAGGTCGTACGGTGACCGGGCCGCGCGACGGCAGCGGTGCCGGTAGGGACGCCGGCAACGGTGGCGGCGGGCGCGAGGTCGACCCGCCGACCGAGCCGAACCCGTCAGCGGACCCGCCGACGGAGCAGATGCCGTCAGCGGACCCGCCCACCGAGCCGAACCCGTCCGCGGACCCGCCGACCCAACAGATCCCGCCCGCTGATCCGCCGACCGAGCACCTCCCACCGGTGGAGGGCGAAGGGACCGGTACCGCGTGGTCGCAGTACCCCGCCGGCCCCGCGATGGCGGCACCCACGGGCAGTAGCCCCACCGGCGGCTACCCGACCGGCGACGTTCCCCCGCAGGCCCACGTGCCTCCGCCGGGAGATGTCCCTCCCCCGGTCGACGGTGGCGACGACGGCTGGGACGGCAGCGGGCGCGGCGGGAGTCCGACCCCGTGGATGATCGTCGCGATACTGCTGGCGGTGGTGCTGGTGGCCGGGTTGATCGTGTGGTTGGTCAACTCGGGCCGAGACGATCGCGACCCCGTGACCGTACCCACGACCACCACGGCCACGACGACCTCGACACCGCGCACCACGCCGAGACCGACCACACCCACCACGACCGGCCCGCCCGGAGTCGCCGAGCGCTGTTCCCCGGAGTTCGTGGCCGAAGAGCTGGGCGACGACACGACCGTGCGCGAGTGTGACGGGCGGTTCCTGCTGGTCAGCGGCGAGGACGGCGATCTCGAGCTGCTCTCGTGGCGAGAGGACACCTGGGAGTTCCTGGCCGAGCCGTCATCCGAGGTGTGCCGGGAGCAGCTGGAGCAGCTTGGCGTGCCGGATCAGTTCCGCCGCGTCTTCCAGCCCTGTGAGGCGCCCACACCCAGCCCGACCACACCCAGCCCGACCACCCCGGCGACCACGCCTGCGAGCCCGACCCCGCCCACGGCTCCCACGACCGTGACCACGCCCCCCGCGCCGCCGGCGGACCCGGGCGCCGGTGGGGTCGAGGAGGGTGCAGCCGCAGGCGATGACTCCGCGGACGATGCCTCCGTGGACGATGATGACGCCGGCGACCGTGCCGAGGGGGACGCCGAGGAGTCCTGATCCCGGAGCCGGCACGGCAGCGGGTCAGGGCCGGTCGTAGCGGATGTTCTCCCGCGGGGTGCCCACGGCGACCATGCCGTTGACGGTCGCGCGCAGCATCTCCGGTGACCCGGACACCAGGACCTGGCGGTCCGCCCACGAACCCCAACCGGTGACCACGTCGACCAGCGTCCCGGTCTGCCTCCGGTGCAGGGTCCGGGGCAGCTCCTGTCGTGGGCCGGCCCACCACGGGTCGGCGTCCTGCTCGGAGACCGGTTGGATGGTGAGCCACGGCGCGGTGGCGGCCAGGTCGACGAGCGTCGGCAGGTCGTAGAGGTCGCCGGGGTGACGCGCGCCGTAGAACAGGTGCACGCGTGGGTTGAAGCCGTGCCGCATCATGTCCAACAGCAGGCAGCGCAGCGGGGCGATGCCGGTGCCGCCGGCCACCATCAGCACATCCCGGACGGGTTCGGTGCGGTCCACCTCGAGCAGCCCGAGCGGCCTGGCCAGGACCCACCGGTCGCCCACGCCGACGCCCCGGACCAGGGACCCGCTGAGCGCCCCGCCGGGGACGTCGCGGACGTGGAACTCGATCTGGCCCGCCGGGTTGGCCGGGATCGAGGGACTCAGCCGGCGCCACACGCCCGGGGTGTACGGGGTCAGGACGCTCAGGTACTGGCCCGGGTGGTAGTCCACCATCACGTCGGAGATCAGCCTGACCACCACCACGTCGCGGGTCGGCCGGAGCACCTCCACGACGGTCGCACCGACCCTCGCGGGCCCCTGAGCTGCGGCCGCACCCTGTTGAAGAGCAGTCGAGAGCACCCGGTACGTGGTGCCCAGGGTGGTGGCCAGCCGGTCGTCCCAACCGCGGCCGGCCAGGTGGCGCAGGGTGTCGGTCATGGCCTCGCCGAATCGCTCGTGGTGGCGGGGGGAGAGTTCGAGTTTGCGGTGGTCGGCACCCAGATGACGGGCGAACTCCACCACCTCCGCGACCTTGGCCTCGTCTCCGCGGGCGTTCTCGACGGTCTCGAGCGCCCACGTCATGGCGCGGACGAACCTGCCGAGCACCCCGGAGGCGTCGCGGGGGAACAACTCGCGGAAATCCGGGTCTGCCTCACGCAGGGCGCGGGCGAACATGTCGACGAAGCGCGGGTCGGCGACGAGGTCGCGTAACGCGAGCAGCGGGGGAGTGTCCGCGGAGACCGGGACGGGGTCGGTCAGCGGGGTCGCAGTGGGGTCGGCGACCCGGCCGAGATACGGCGCGAGGTCGATGTCCGAGACGAGGCGCTCGACGTCCGCGGCTCGGGAGGAGGCGTCGTCGGCGTCCTTCCCTGAAGTTCTGACCACCTCCGCGCCTCCAACCTGCTCACCTACCGTCGGCGTCCGCCGGTGCCCCAGGATAGCGGCCGGCGCCGGTCCCGGCGGTCAGGAGAACACGGGGAGGGGGCTTCCCGGGGCGGGGAGCGGAACCGGGTTGCCGCTCCAGTCCTGCGGTGCCACGCCGATACGCATGCGTTGGGGGTGGTACCCGACGGGGATCTGGGCCACCTCTTCACCGGTCTCGAAGGACAGGACGCTCACCTTGTCGCTCTTGGCCCAGGACACGAAGCAGTGTTCCCCGGTGAGGTCGGTGGTGACCCAATAGGACTTGAGCCCGGTCGAGACCAGCGGCCCGTGCTGCATGGTGTCCCGGTCGACCACCGTGGCGTAGTCGCTCATCGTGCCCGCGACGCAGATCTTGGTGCCCTGGGGGTTCATGGAGATCCCGTGGTGTCCGGAGTCCAGCAGATGGGCCTCGCGGGGCACGTCGCCGGCGGGTGTGATGGGCAGGTCCACGATCCGGGTGATCTCGTCGGCGTCGATGTCGTACTCGATGAAGCCGTGGAAGAACGAGACCTGGAAGTACATGAAGCGGTAGTCCGGGGAGAAGGTCATCGGCCGCACCCCGATGCTCAGCTCGGGACGGCCGGCCTCGGCGAGCCGGGCGCGCAGATCGACGCGCTTGATGACCTGCAGCGTCTCGGCGTCGACGAACTGCAACACCCGCTCGCCCTTGGTGACGTCGGCCCACGGTTGGTCGAGCGGCGTCCAGACGTTGCCGATCGACTCGTTGACGATTTGCGTGCCGCCCTTGATGTAGGTGTTCTCGTGGGCGTTGTCGCCCGAGGGGAAGGTGCCGATCTCGCGGCCCGTCGCGGTGTCGAGGACGTGCACCAGTTTGGCGGTCGAGGCACTCACGGCGACCTGAGATCCGTCGGGGCTCACCGCCATGTGGTCCGAACGGAACCCCTGGACCGGGAAGCGCCAGGCGATCTCACCGGTGACGATGTCGATCGAGACCACATCGGCGAAGCTCGGCCGGGACACGATGAGGTTCCGGCCGTCCTTGGTCGAGTACATGTCGTCGACGTACTGGTCGTGGCCCTCGCCGACCATCTGGCGGATGCCGTAGTAGAGGGCGAGGCGGGCGGGGTCGCGGTGGATCTCCACCAGGCGCTCGTTGCGGTCCGGGATGATGTTGATCCGGGCGATCCGATGGAAGTCGCCGTCCGGGTGTACCGCGTCGGCGGTGCCCTCCCAGTTGTTGCCCACCCAGAGGACGTTGCGCAGGCCCTCGGCAGGGTTCACGTACGGCGATTCGACGGTGGCCGCGGAGACCGTCGGTGGGGCGACCACACCGCCGAGGGCGGTGACCGTGGCGAGCGCGATGGCGCCTGCGGCTCGGGCGAGGACGGGCGGGCGGTTCACGGCGGCTCCCGGGATCAGCGTTTCTGGACAAGCGTCCGGTTGGCACCTGGGAGTGTACGGAGCCCGGTTCACGGGGTCAACGGTTCACGGGGTCAACGGTTCGCCGGGTTTGGGTTCGGGTTCGGGTTCGGGTGCGGAGGGCCCGGCCGGCTCACCGGCCGAGGGTGATGTCCACTCCCGCGCGGAGCTCGTCCTCGGTGTAGGTGAGCTGCCCCCGGCCGGGGATCTCGATCAGGTAGAACGGTGCGCCCGAGGGGATCTCACCGAAGTCGAAGGTGAAGGTGCAGGAGGAGAGGTCGCCCCCGTCGTAGGCGAGGACCGTGCTGCCGAGGGTGGTGTACACGCCCTCGGTGAGCGTGATCCGCGTGCCCTCGCCGATGTCGGAGAGGGTGACCGGCAGGTCGCAGCCGGATCCGTCGCCCGAGACCGGCTCGCCCGGGGACGACATCACGGTGAAGCGGCCCTCGACGGTGAACAACGCCCCCGGCGGGCGCTCGGCGGGCGGGGCGGCCTGGGGTGGGAGCGGCCCGCGCAGCTGGTCGGTGGGGCCGCGGCCGGAGTCGGCGCCGGGGCCGAACAGCGCGAAACCCAGGACCACCACGACGACGAGGGCCAACCCCCCGACGATCGCCGCGGCTGCAGTCCTGCCGCTCCTGCGGTCGTTCCGAGGGTCGTCCTCCGGTGGCGTGCCCTGGCCGGGTCGGCCGTCCGGCGGGGGCGGCCCGGGCTGGAGGTGAGTGCCGGGTGGGTGCGGCCAGGTGTTCTCGCGCCCGGACGCTGGTCCGGCCGCCTCGCTCCCCGACCCACTCCCTGACCCGGGCCCCGTCGACTCGGGCCCCGTCGACTCGGGCCCCGGGACCGGGGAGGGCAGGGGCCGGGGTGGATCGCCATAGCGGTAGGTGCCGTCGTCGAGCGGCGGGTAGTGCATCGGCATGACGCGCTCCCTTCGTCGACCGGTCGAAAACCCCGGATCGTCGCCCCGGTCCGGACGATTCTAGTCGGCCGCGACGTGACGGGTTGGTCACAGGAATAGCCCGTGGGCGGGGTGGTGACTGGGCGTAGGGGCGTGTCGTCGGGGAAAGTAGAGGGATGTCTGTCGAGTCACCACGGCCTGCGTCCACTCCGGAACCGGGAGAAACGCCCCCCGGCGCGGCGGCGGAGTCGGTTCACCACGACCCCGTCGCGGACTCCGATCTGGATCCGCGCTCGCCGGTCCCCGCCCCTCCGGGGCCGCTCGGGGTGCTCGGCAACGGTCTCCGCGGCGCGCTGATCGGCATGGCCGAGCTCGTGCCCGGCGTCTCCGGGGGCACGGTGGCGCTGGTGACGGGCGTGTACCCGCGACTGCTGGACTCCGGCGCGCACGTGGTGGACGGGATGCGGTCGGCCGCCCTGGGCCCGGAGCGCCGGGCGCGTACGGCTGCGGCCTTCCGGCACGTGGACTGGTGGCTCCTGCTGCCGCTCGCGGTGGGCATGCTGGCGATGGTCTTCACCATGGCCGGCGTGATGAAGGGATTCGTCGAGGGCAGCCCGGAGATCGCGCGGGGACTGTTCCTGGGGATGGTCGCGGCGAGTATCGCCGTACCGCTCGGGATGGCACGGGCGACACCCGGCGGACGGAACTGGGTGCTGGGGCTGATCTTCGCCGGCGGCGCGGCGCTGGCGTTGGTGCTGTCGGGGTTGCCGAGCGGGTCGATCAGCGATCCGTCCTACCTGCTGGTGTTCGTGGCCGCGGCGGTGGCCATCTGCGCGCTGGTCCTGCCCGGGGTGTCGGGGTCGTACCTGTTGCTCGCGATGGGGCTCTACGCGCCGACACTCGGCGCCGTCGACGACCGGAACTTCGCCTACCTCGGGGTGTTCGCGCTCGGCGCGCTCCTCGGTATCTCGCTGTTCGTCAAGGTGCTCGACCGGTTGCTCGAGGATTTCCGCAAGCCCACGTTGATCGCCATGGCGGGCCTGATGCTCGGCTCGTTGCGGGCGCTGTGGCCCTGGCAGACCGAGGAGGCCGACGTGCTGGCCCCCGGCTCCGACTGGCCGATGGTCCTGGCCGCGGCCGCCGTCGGCGTCGTCGTGGTGGTGATAGTCCTGGCGGTCGAGCGGGTGTTCGCCGACAAGGCCGCGACCACCGACCCGGACCCGCGGGTCACCGCGCTCGAGGACCGCGAGTAGCCGGAACCGCCGGGCGACCGTCCCCGCTGGGCTGATCGTCAGGTGGCCCCTGCAGGGCCGATCGTCAGGTCGCCTCCGGAGGGGCGACATCGAAGACCATCTTCTGGACGCCGTTGCCGTAGGCCTCGTGCTCGGTGAGGACGAGTGCGGTGGCATCGACGTCGGCCGCGCTGAACAGTCGCTTCCCCGCGCCGAGCAGCACCGGGAACACCAGCAGGTGATACCGGTCGACCAGGCCCGCGTCGGACAGGGCGTGCCCCAGCGTCGCGCTGCCGTGGACGAGGATCGGGCCGCCCTCGGTCTCCTTGAGCCGGGCCACCTCGTCGACCGAGCGCAGGATGGTCGTCGGTCCCCAGTTGTCCACGAGATCGTCGGCGGTCAGGGTGGAGGACACCACGTACTTCGGGAGCTCGTTGTACCGGGCGAAGTCCTCGGTCATCTCCGGCCAGATCGGTGAGAACGCCTCGTAGCTCCGTCGACCGAGCAGCAGCGCGGTGGCCTGGTCCTGCTCGCGGCCCTTGATCTCGTACGCGGCCTCGTCGTAGGCCACGTCCTTGTACGTCCAACCGGCGTTGCGATAGCCCTCCTCGCCGCCGGGAGCCTCCATGACCCCGTCGAGCGACATGAAGGCCGTGATGATGAGTGGGCGCATGTGGGTCCTCCCGGTGTGCGCTGGTGGTGTGGGGATGCGATCCGGTGGCCGCTCAGGCCCGGGACAGGACCTCCGATTCCAGCCGCCGGTAGCCCGCCTCCATGCCGTCCGTCATGCCCGTGCCCAGGATGATGTCGCGCATCTCCTTGTCGGCGTACGTGACGACGAGGGAGACCAGGGTCCCGCCCTCGACCGGGGTGAGGGTCTGCTCGTTGTGCGTGGGTGGGCCGTCGACCCCCTCCATCGTCTCGGTGAAGACCTCCCGGTACGGGGGATCGGACTCCAGGAGCTCGCCGGTGAGGGCGAAGGTCTCTCCCTCCACGCCCTGCTCGGGTGAGAACTCGTAGCGGTGCCTCTCGCCCGGTGCCGCGGCCGGCTCGCAGACGGTCATCGACCAGCCGTCCGGTCCGAAGCTCCACAGTCGGAGGAGCGCCGGGTCGTGGTGCGCGTCCCAGATCTGCTGCGGCGTCCCGCGCAGGACCCTGCTGATCCGGACCTGCGTGTCGCTGAGGAGCTGCGCGGCGGTCGCGCGGTCGGCGGCGAAGGAGCGCAGGTCGGCGAGTACGTCGTCGATCTGGGCCATCGCGGACCGGGTGCCCTCCTCCACGCCCATTGCCAGGAGCTTCTCCAGCTCGTCGAGGCTGTTGAAGTACGTCGTGGTGGTCAGGCGGGCCCCGGAGTCGGTCTCCTCGAACGCGAAGGTCGCGCGCATGGTGGGCAGCTCGGTGTTGGGGCGACCGTCCTCGTGGGTGAAGCCGTCCAGGATCTCGAACGAGTTGCCCTCGTCCACCGCCAGGTGCTCCCAGTAGCCACCGCTCCTGCTCCCGTCCGGCCCGGTCATGTAGTACTCCGACCGGCCGCCGGGGTAGATGTCGTGCCGGGTGAACGTGGCCGGCCACTCCGGCGGCCCCCAGAACCTCTCCAGCTGGCGCGGGTCCACATACGCGTCCCAGAGCCGGCGGACCGTCACGGGGAAGTCGGCGACGATGGTCATCGTCAACCCCTCGAGGTCCTTGTCCACGGATGTCACTGGCATGATCGGCCTCTTTCGTTGCGGCGGTCTGCGGATGGTGCTGGGTTCGGTGTCGTGTCGGTGTCGGTGTCGGTATTGGGTTCGGGTTCGGGCTTGTGCGGGTGGGGTCGGGTCAGGCCGGGTCAGTCGTCGGCGAACAGGGCGTCGAGTCGGTCGATGCGCCCCCTCCAGAGGCGCTCGTAGCCGTCCAGCAGGCGCTGGGCCCTGCGGATCGCCTCGGGATTGCCCCGGATCCGGCGTTCGCGTCCGTGGCGGTCGTCGGTCACCAGTCCGGCCTCCTCGAGGACGTTGACGTGTTTCCGGACCGCCGCGAACGACATGTCGTAGTGGTGGGCGAGGTCGGAGATGGAGGACTCGTCAGTGAGCGTGCGACGGACGATGTCCCGGCGCGTGGCATCGGCCAGCGCCCGGAACAATCGGTCCACCTCATCGTCATCGAGAGACACCTCGTGCGTGCGATATGAAACCATTTGGTTTCACGTTAGGTCGGGGCGGCAGGGATGTCAATGGTGTGGCCGAACTCGCACGCCGTCTTGTCGTGGGTGGCCCCTACCCTGGGTGCGTGCGGTCGAGCGTGTGGGTCCCCGAGTCCGAGGTCGAGCGGTTCGTGGGGTCCGCGGCGCTGGCCCGTTCGCGTCCGTACGCGACCCCGGACGCCATTCGCGAGGTGGACTACACCCCGGAGTCGCGGACGTTGTCGGCCCTGGTCAATGGCAGCGGTGGCCGCTGGTACCGGACCGAGGTCGCCTTCGGCACACCCGATCCGAGCGGCTGGTCCCGGCCGAAGCTCAGCACGTGCACGTGCCCGGTGGCGATGCGGTGCAAGCACGCCGCGGCGCTCATGCTGTTCGCCGGCGCGGGACTGGACAGCGGCGCGGACGGAGGCGCGGACGGCGGCACCGAACCGGTTCCCGAATGGCGGAAGCGGGTCGAGGAGTTGCTGCACGCAACTGGGTCGCAGTCGCCGCCGCGGGAGCCCGAGGTCTACGGGCTGCAGCTGTCGATGGTGGCGGACGAGACCGTCGACGACGGGTGGGCCGGTGGGTTGCGCCCGGGGCTGGGCAACCGACTCCGCGCGCGCATCGTGGTCCCGGGTCGGGGCGGGCGGTGGAAGTCGGCGGGCGTGGAATGGGACCGGTTGCGCTACGGGTGGACCGCGGACATGAACGCCGCCCAGACCAGCTGGTTCCGCGCCATGGACGCGCTGGCCCGCAGTCGTCGCCAGGCCAGGGTCTGGCTGGACCTGTGCGATGCCGAGGTGCCCGCGCTGTGGCCGCTCATCTCCACTGCTGCGGAGGCGGAAGTGGAGATCGTCCCCGATGACGGTCTGCACGACGTCCGGCCCGGGCCGCGCCGACGCGTGGGACTCACGGCGTGGTCACCCGACGGCCGGGAGGTGGTGGTCACCGCCGCGGCGGAGATACTGCCGGACTCCGACGGCGCCCGGACGATGCCCGACGACGACGAGGAGCTCGACCGCCCCCTGCCCGGCGCCCTCGTGGGGGAACGCGGGGACCTCGTCGCGGTGGTCCGGGGCCGGGTGCTGGAGCTGTGCCCGGTCGGGCGACTCGACCCCGGGGTGGCCCGTGATCTGCGCCGATGGCGAGAGCTGACCATTCCGGACGAGGCCGTGCCCGAGTTCTGCGGCGAGTTCCTCCCCGGCCTCGTCGACGCGTTCCCGGTGATCGACCGCGCCGGTCGCCTGGAGCTGCCGGAGAAGGACCGCGTGGAGTTCGAACTCGTGATCCGCCGCTACGCCGGGCCCGACTCCTCGGACGGGCCGGACCTCGTCGCGGAGTGGTACCGGCTCGACGTGATGCGGATGAGCGACGGTACCGAGACGGTTCGGCGTCGTCCACTGACGGCCGGGGACCTGGGGGATGCGGGCCCGATCCTCGCGGACCCCGATTCGCTCGACCTCGCCGTTACTGCAGAGGAGACCGGGTGGGGATGGGTCGTCACGCCCGGGCCCTGGCGGGTCACGGGGCATGACGCCGCGGTACTGCTCGCCGACGGGGTGGCCGCGTTGCGCGCCCTCGAGGGGGTCCGGGTGACCGTGCGCGACGGGGTCCCGGAGATACGACGCGCGAGCGAGGGGCCGCGGATCACGGTCGCGGCCGAGGACGACCGGTCCGGGATCGACTGGCTGGGACTGTCGGTGGGCGTGACCGTCGAGGGGCGTCCGGTACCGTTCGCGACCGTGTTCCGGGCGGTGGTGAGCGGGCAGTCGGAGTTCGTCACCGAGGACGGCGTCCTGGTCCCCGTGGACCTCGAGCGCTTCGGTGAACTACGCACCCTGCTCGACGAGGCGCTCGCGGCCTCGGCTGCGCGGGCGGGCACGGCACCGGGCCCGGGCGACATCCGGATCGGGCTCGGCCAGGCGGGACTGTGGGCGGACCTGGCCGAGCTGGCCGACGACCTCGCGCCACCCACCGGGCGGGCGCAGGCACTACTCGAGCTGGCCTCGGATACTCCAGAGCCGGTCCCGGTCCCCGCCACGTTGGAGGCCGAGCTGCGGCCGTACCAGCAGCAGGGGTTGGGCTGGTTGGCCATGTTGTGGCGACACCGGATCGGCGGGATCCTGGCCGACGACATGGGGCTCGGCAAGACGGTCCAGGCGCTGGCCCTGATCGCCCACGTGCACGAGACCCACTCGCTCGGTGTCGGTGCCGGTGCCGGTGCCGGTGCCGAGACGGCGGGCGCCTCGCCGGGGCCGTTCCTCGTGGTGGCGCCCTCGTCGGTCGTGCCCAACTGGGAGGCCGAGGCCCGGAGGTTCGTGCCCTCGCTGCGCGTGGCCCGACGCTCGGCCACGGAGAGCAAGTCGCCCACCACCGTGGCCGAGGACGCGGCCGCCCACGACATCGTGGTCACCTCCGCGACCGTCCTGCGCCTGGACGCCGAGGCGTACGCAGGGATCGGTTGGGCCGGGGTGATCCTGGACGAGGCCCAGCAGGCGAAGAACCCGGCGTCCAAGCTGTTCGCCGCACTGGCCGGTCTGCGCGCGGACTTCCTGCTCGCGGTGACCGGCACCCCCATGGAGAACAACCTCACCGAGCTGTGGGCGATCGCGGCCCTGTCCTGCCGTGGAGTGCTGCCCGACGCCAAGGAGTTTCGGTCGCTGTTCCGCACGCCCATCGAGAAGGACGGCGACGCCGAGGCGCTGCATCGCCTGCGCCGCCGACTGCGCCCCTTCCTGCTGCGGCGCCGCAAGGAGCTGGTGGCCGGCGAGCTGCCACCGCGCACGGATGCGGTGATGGAGGTGGAACTCTCGGCCGCGCACCGGCGGGTCTACGAGCGCGAACTCGCCCGGCAGCGGGCATCGCTGCTGGCGCTGCTCGACGACTTCGACTCCAACCGCATCAGCATCCTCGCCGGACTGACCGTGCTGCGCCGGCTGTGCCTGGACCCCTCGCTGGTGGACCCCGATCATGCGTCGATCCCCTCCGCCAAGACCGATGAGCTCATCGCGTCGCTGCGTGAGGTCGTGGCCGAGGGACACCGGGCGCTGGTGTTCAGCCAGTTCACCAGCTACCTCGACACGGTGGTCGACAGGCTGCACGCCGAGGGCATCACGGTCGCTCACCTCGACGGCAAGACCACCGACCGGGCAGGAGCCGTCGGCAGGTTCACGGAGGGCGGCGCGCAGGTGTTCTGCCTGAGCCTCAAGGCCGGGGGCGTGGGCCTGAACCTGGTGGGCGCCGACTACGTCTTCCTGCTGGATCCGTGGTGGAACCCGGCGACCGAGGCCCAGGCCGTGGACCGGGCCCACCGGATCGGCCAGACCAGGCCCGTGCTGGTCTACCGGATGGTCGCCCGCGACACCATCGAGGAACGGGTCGTCGAACTACAGCGACGCAAGGCCGAACTCTTCGCCTCCGTGCTGGACAGTGGCGAGCACTTCTCCGCGGCGCTCACGGCCGACGACCTGCGGGGGTTGATCGAGTAGCGGGATCACCGCACCGCCGGCGCGGCCGGACGCACCTGCCGGATCACCGCACCGCCGGCATCGCCAGCCCCGCCGCCACCGCGGCCCCGAACAGCGCGGTATCCCGCGACGGCGAGAAGACGACCCGCGGCGCCGAGATGGTGTGCGGCAGCGTGTGGAGCTGCTCGGCGACGGGCCCGTGCAGCGCCTCGCCCAGGCCCACCACGATCCCGCCGGTGAGCAGGACCGTGCGCGGCCGGAACAGCTGGACGGCGTCCACCACGAAGGAGCCCAGCCGGTGGGCGTAGATCTCGGCGGCGCCGTCGCCGTGTTCCCGCTCCAGGTCGTAGAGCCCGTGCCCGCCCAGGCCCCACCACGCCTCGGTGGTGCCGCCGTCCACGACCAGGCGCCAGTGCCCGAGGTCCCACCCGGTGGGCCCGCACGGGTGGATGAGCGCACCGTGGCGGTTGAGGGCGCCGAAGGACAGGCTGGTGCCCAGGGAGATCGCGATGCCGCCGAACTCGACGTCGGGCAGTTGGGTCAGCGCGAGAGCGTGGGCGTCGCCGTGACCGATCACGGACACCGGCGCATCGAGAAGCGCGACGAGGAGCGAGCGCATCGATCCCTCGGCCCAGGCGGCGGCGCGGGAGGCCTCGATCACCCCGCGGTCCGCGTCGACGTGCCCGCTGACCGACACCCCGACCCCGTTGGGGGACGGGTCGACGGCCCGGATCGCCGCGGCCAGATCCTCGGCGGTGGCCACCTCGGCCCCGTGGACCCCCACGACGCGGCCGTCGAGCACTGCCCCGATCCGCGTCCCACTGCCGCCGATGTCGACGACGACACCGTTCCTCATCAGATCGCCTCCCGTTCCACACCGACCATTGTCACCAATAGTTCGTAGCGGGCGGGTTTTTGGGTGTGGTGGGGTACTAGCCGGTGTCGATATTGCGGATCGGGTCGCTCGTCTGGCCCACGGTGCTGCAGTAGAGCTTGGCCGACTCCTGGTTCAGCGTCACCTCCATACCGGCGGGATCCTCCTGACCCTTCTCGTCCAGGAAGGTGGTGATCACCTCGCGCTGGTCCTCGGGCGGCATCTCCATGTAGTCGCCGCAGGTGGTGTCGCCACCCTGGTTCGGGTCCATCGCGTTGCAGCCGGTGAGTGACGCCAGGGCGAGGGCGGCGGTGGCGAGGGGGGCGACCAGCATCGCGGGCCGGGTTCGGGTGGGCACGGGAGACCTCCGGGGAAGACGACGACGATGAGGTGAGCGTAGGCCCGCCGGGCCGGGTGTGCCCGAGGTATCGGGGATCGCTCGGGATCAGTGGCAGCCCACCAGGTGGAGAGCGAACCGGTCGCCGGTGCCGAGGTGCATCTGGGGGTCGGGTCCGGGCCTCTCCGCCATGATCTCCCGGCTGTGCCGGGCGGCGTGATCGACCCCCACCGCGTGCATGAGTTCGTGCATCGTCAGGGCACGGGACCACGGGTCGCCCGGGACGGGACTTATCTGGTCGGGCCGGAGGGTCACCGAGCCCTGGAGGATCAGTCCCTCGGGCCAGATGGCCGGACCGCCGACTCCCGCCACCTCCGCGTTGTGGAACATCGGATGATCCCCGTAGGTCACGGAGATGGCTCCCCGGCTCTCCCTGTCCTCTTCCGAACCCGGTCCCGCGTATCTGAGGGCGAGTCCGCTGGCCGAGGCGAGGGTCTCGACGGCCCAGGCCAGGTCGGCCTCGCTGCCCGGCGGCGCGTCGAAGGACCACACGGGGACGTCGTGTCGGCAGGGCCAGTGGGCGATGTAGGTGTCGTCGACGATCTCGACCGCGAAGTCGACTCCGGGGACCAGTCCCTCCGGCGCCGGGTAGTCGTCGGCCAGTCGTGGCGACCACTCTCCCTCGTGGGCGACAGGGGTGCCCGGGATCGTGTAGCGCTGCTCTCCGATCTCCGCCGCCGGGCTGAACAGACCCCCACCCGCTCCTGACAAACTCGCCGCAGCCGTGCCGAAGGAGGCCACCGTCTCGCGGTGTTCCTCCGGGACCACCTTGGACAGCAGGTACGGGGAGGATCCGACCGCCGCCACTCCCAGGACCACGGGTACGGCGAATGCCACCAGGTAGGCGAGGAGGGTGAGACCCGAGGGAACGGTTCGGTGGGTCTTCACGGGCCTGCCTGGGGTTCGGGTGCGACGGTCGGATCGTGCGCCGGTCGGACGGGAGGGGGCCGTCCGGATTCGTCAGAGCGTACTCATATGGTGTCGGCACTCACACCGGAATCCATCGACTTGAGCGGAATAGACTCAACTGTTCGGTAGTTGTACAGATTGTCCGGCCCCAACCAGGCCGAATTTGATCCGAGTACGCTCAATAACACGTCGAAGAAAGGACCGGTTGATGAGCCAGTTCAACCCCACGACCAAGACCCAGGCGGCTCTGTCGGCCGCAGTCCAATCCGCCTCGGCGGCAGGGAACCCGGATGTCCGTCCGGGTCACCTCCTCGTGGCGCTGCTCGAACAGCAGGACGGGATCGCCACGCCGCTGCTCCAGGCCTGCGGGGTGGACCCGCAGCTCGCGCTCACCCAGGCCAAGAGCCTCACCGCGAGCTACCCCAGCGCGTCCGGCTCGGGACTGGCCGCCCCCAACTTCAACCGCGACGCCCTCGCCGTCATCAGTGCCTCCCAGACCCTCGCGTCCGAGATGGGCGACGACTACGTCTCCACCGAGCACGTGCTGGTCGGCATCGCCGCAGGCCACAAGGGAGGTGACGCGGCCAAGCTCCTGAACGAGCTCGGTGCCACCGAGGACGCGCTCACGCAGGCGTTCGCCGCGGTCCGGGGCAACACCCGCGTGACCACCGAGAACCCCGAGGACCAGTACCAGGCCCTGGAGAAGTACTCCACAGATCTCACTGCGCGAGCACGTGAGGGCAAGATCGACCCGGTCATCGGCCGCGACTCGGAGATCCGACGCGTGGTCCAGGTCCTGAGCCGACGCACCAAGAACAATCCGGTGCTCATCGGCGAGCCCGGCGTGGGCAAGACCGCCATCGTCGAGGGGCTCGCTCGACGGATCGTGGACGGCGACGTCCCCGAGTCGCTCAGGGGTAAGACCCTGCTCTCGCTGGACCTGGGGTCAATGGTCGCGGGCGCCAAGTACCGCGGCGAGTTCGAGGAGCGGCTCAAGGCCGTGCTCGACGAGATCACCGCTTCCGAGGGCCAGATCATCACCTTCATCGACGAGGTCCACACCATCGTCGGCGCCGGCGCGACCGGCGAGGGGTCGATGGACGCCGGGAACATGATCAAGCCGATGCTCGCTCGTGGCGAGCTTCGCCTTGTCGGTGCCACCACGCTCGACGAGTACCGTAAGTACATCGAGAAGGACGCGGCCCTCGAGCGCCGCTTCCAGCAGGTCTACGTGGGGGAGCCGAGCGTCGAGGACACGGTCGGCATCCTGCGCGGGCTCAAGGAGCGGTACGAGGTGCACCACGGCGTGCGAATCACCGACTCGGCGCTGGTCGCCGCCGCGACGCTCTCGGATCGGTACATCACCCAGCGGTTCCTCCCCGACAAGGCCATCGACCTGATGGACGAGTCCGCGAGCCGGCTCAAGATGGAGATCGACTCCCGCCCGGAGGAGATCGACGCCGCAGAACGGATCGTGCGCCGACTCGAGATCGAGGAGGTGGCGCTGCAGAAGGAGACCGACGCCGCGTCCAAGGACCGGCTGGTCGCGCTCCAGGCCGAGCTGGCCGACTCCAAGGAGAAGCTCGCCGAGCTCACCGCGCGGTGGCAGAACGAGAAGACCGCCATCCAGGGCGTGCAGAAGGTCAAGGAGGAACTCGACGCGCTGCGCACCGAGTCGGAGAAAGCCGAGCGCGACGGCGACTATGCGCGGGTCGCCGAGATCCGCTACGGCCGGCTGCCCGAGCTGGAGAAGCAACTCGCGGGCGCGGAGGAGAACGACGCCGCATCCAACGCCATGCTCAAGGAGGAGGTCGGCCCGGAGGACATCGCCGAGGTCGTCTCCGCGTGGACCGGGATCCCCGTGGGCAAGATGCTCCAGGGCGAGACCGAGAAGCTGCTGCGCATGGAGGACGAGATCGCCCGCCGCGTGGTGGGACAGCGTGATGCTGTCCAGGCGGTGTCTGACGCTGTCCGCCGGTCGCGTGCGGGGGTCGCCGACCCCGATCGGCCCACCGGTTCCTTCCTCTTCCTGGGTCCGACGGGCGTGGGCAAGACGGAGCTGGCCAAGGCTCTCGCGGAGTTCCTGTTCGACGACGAGCGCGCCATGGTCCGGATCGACATGAGCGAGTACTCGGAGAAGCACAGCGTCTCGCGGCTGGTGGGTGCCCCTCCGGGGTACGTCGGCTACGAGGCCGGCGGGCAGCTCACCGAGGCCGTGCGGCGGCGTCCGTACACGATCGTGCTGCTCGACGAGGTCGAGAAGGCGCACCCGGACGTGTTCGACATCCTCCTCCAGGTGCTCGACGACGGCCGGCTCACCGACGGCCAGGGCCGCACCGTGGACTTCCGCAACACGATCCTCGTGCTCACCTCCAACCTGGGCGCGGGCGGGTCGCGGGAGCAGACGATGGACGCGGTCAAGCGAGCCTTCAAACCGGAGTTCATCAACCGGCTCGACGACGTGGTGATGTTCGACTCGCTCAGCGAGGAGCAGCTCGAGCACATCGTCGACATCCAGGTCGACGAGCTCGCCCGGCGTCTCAAGGGTCGGCGACTGGTCCTGGAGGTCGACGACGCGGCCAAGGGCTGGCTGGCCCGGCGCGGCTACGACCCGGCCTACGGCGCCCGCCCGCTACGCCGGCTGGTGCAGCAGGCGATCGGCGACAAGCTGGCCCGGGCTCTGCTCGGCGGCGACATCCGCGACGGTGACACCGTGCGGGTCTCGCTGGCAGAGGACGGCGAGTCGCTGAGCCTGGGCTGATTCGCCCAATATCGAATGGGCCCGGTCACCCGTGTGGTGGCCGGGCCCGCTTCGGTGTGAACACCCCGGTCCAGGCGGCCCTCGTCCGTGCGCTCGCCGTGGTGTTCGGTTGACGTGTGGCTCGTCCGGAGGTGGTTCCGTCACGAAGAGTGTCGACCGTACTCAGGTTTACGTCGACTGGGTGGGCGGCGGCGAGCTCGGGCCGCGGACGCTGATCACTTCCGTGCATCCGTGACGCAGGCGAGGCCGCCCGAGAGGATCGCCGCATCGGCCGTGGACTGAGTCCATGAGTCTTATGTGTGACCGCCCCGGCGCCGGGTGTCCACCCCCGGCGACCACGGTGTGACGGGATAGCCAGGAAGGAGGGAACCACGTCGTCGTCATCGGGACTATCCTCGAACCGTGACCAGTAACCCCGCCCCCGTCCCCGACACCCAGGTCAGTCCCCTTCTCGTCACGGCGCGTGAGTTGATCAGCGACGTGGCGAGTCTTCCCACCCCCGTGATCCTCGACGTGCGCTGGCGGCTCGGCGATGCCCGCGGCCGGGAGCACTACTACTCCGGTCACATCCCCGGTGCGCAGTACATCGACCTCCCCACGGAACTCTCGGGCCAGCGCAACGTCCGGGAGGGCCGCCATCCGTTGCCCTCACACGACGACTTCGAGGAGGCACTGCGCCGTGCCGGGGTGCACAACGACAGTCGTGTGGTGATCTACGACGACTCCGGGAACACCTCCGCGGCGCGCGCCTGGTGGCTGATGCGGTGGGCCGGCAAGGAGAACGTCTACCTCCTCGACGGCGGCCTCAAGGCGTGGATCGCCGAGGGCGAGGACCTGGCAGTGGGGCCGGGTAATCCGGTCGAGCGCGGCGACTTCACCTTTGCGCTCGACCACATGCGCACGGCCGACATCGACGAGACGGAGGTCAGCCCCGCCGAGGGTGTTCTGATCGACGTCCGCGCGGCCGAGCGGTACGCCGGACACACCGAGCCGATGGACTCGCGGGCCGGCCACATCCCGGGCGCCGTCAATCTGCCCACCGCGTCGTTCCTCGACGGGAGCGGACGGTTCCTACCCGCCGAGCGCCTCCGTCAGATGTTCGCCGATGTGGGCGTGACCAGCGGTAGGGACACGGTGGTCTACTGCGGCTCCGGTATCCACGCGTGCCATGCGCTCGCGGCGATGGAGATCGCCGGGATCGAGGCGGGGCGACTGTTCCCCGGTTCGTGGTCGCAGTGGTCAGCGGACCGAAAGCGGCCGATCGCGCTGGGCGAGAACCCCCGGTAGCCCGGACCCCGTCCGGCCACCGGGCCCCGGGCGCGTGTCGCCGGGTGCATGGCCGGGCGCGGCTCTCCGGGAGCGTCCAGGTCACGCAGCGCCGCAGAGCCTGGCGGGCAACCCCACCAGCGCTGACTACCCTCTGTGGACATGGTCGTGTTCTGGTTCCTCCTGGCCCTCGCGCTGCTCGCGGCGGCGCTCATCCTCCTACGCCTGGACGCCAGGCAACGCGGGGGTTCCGCGTCTCGCGAGACCCCGCCGGCGGTCGGCGCCGGATCGGTGGGTGAGGAGGCCCGATCCGACGACGACGACGAGGTCCCTCCCGTCGCCCCGCCGGCGGGTGAGGTCGACCCGGACCAGGCGGAGCGCGGTGACGAATCCGGGGTTCCGCAGCTCGCGCCGTTCCAGCGCGCGACTGACCACGGCGCGACTGACCTGGGCGCGGGGGAACTGGGCGCAGAGAATCCGGGCGTCGACGAACCGGATCCCGGTGGGGGAGCGGATCTCCGGGAGGAGCCGGAGATCGCAGGGATGTCGGAGGACCCGGTGGTGCCGGAGGCGGGCGGGGTGAACTCCGGGGTGTCGGACACCGGCGGGGTCGACCCCGGGCACGTCGTTGCCGGGGCCTCCGCCCCCGAGATGTCAGAGCGCGTCGCCGGGCCCGATCCCGAGCGCACCACCGAGCCGGTCGACCCGCCCACCGACGAGCGCACCACGGCGCGCGCCGCTGAGCCCACCGCCCAGTCGTCGCCGCGTCTGCTCGATCGGGTCCGGGGCTTCCTCCCGGCGCGCCGGCAGACCGGGCGCCCACCCGAGCCTGCGGCGGCGCCCCCGGCGGACCCGCTCGCCGACTCGCCGGTGGTGCGGTGGCTGGAGGACCGCGAGTTCGAGCCCACCCCCACCCCGGCGCCGGAGTTCCGGCACGGCGATTTCGCGGGTGGCCTCAGCGCGTTGGGCACCGTCTCGCACGGGATGTTCCGCGGTCGCAGGGCGATCATGGGCGTCTCCGGTGGTCGGACGGTCCTGGCACTGCGCCGCGACACGGCCTCCGATGTGGTGCTGGACCTGAGCCGCGCCGACGTCGATGCCGAACCCGGATTCCACGACGCCGGTGAGGTCGCGTCCCTCGAGGCGCGGAGTTCCGACTACGGGCGGCTCGACCTGATCGACCGCGATCGTCTGACCAGCGCTGTCAGCGAGGTCCCGGCCGGCGTGCGACGCATCTGGGCCGAAGGCGAGTGGGTGGCGGCGACCATCGACGGTGTCAACGACCCGTCCACCTGGGACGACGTCGTGGTGGCCCTGCATGCCGCGGCGGACGTGCTGGCCCCGTTCCCGCCCATTGGTGGCCGGGCCCGCGCCCTGCCCCTCGAGATCGACCCGGGCGCGCCGGGGGCGGCGGACGGCCCGGAAGCGGACCCCACGGTGGGTATGGACGGTGAGGTCGGGACCGGTACGCACGGACTGACCGCTCCGGCGGCCACCCCGGATCCCCCGTCCGGAGACGTCCTCGGACAGCAGACACCGGTCGCGGCCCCTGCGCAGGCCACGGCCGTCGAGGACCGGGGCGAACAGTCCCCGGACGAGGAGCACTTCCCGGACGAGGGCCACTCCCCGGAGAGAACCGAGCCCCGGCGGGCCGGGCACCTTCGACTGGTGCCCGAGCGCAAGAGTGCACGCGATCTCGCCGACGTCCCCGTGGTGGCCGACCGCGGAGACACCGGCGACGACCCCGGTTCCGAAACGGGGCCGGACCCCGTATCCGCAGCCGACTCGGAGCCGGCGGGGGACACCGTGCCCGGCATCGAGGATCTCCCCGCGAAGGAACCCGTGGCGGAGGAGCCCGACCCCTTCGCCGAGATCATGGAGCCCGCAGGGCCGGTTCCGGCCCGCGGTGACGTGGCCGCAGACCATCTGGCCCCGAGGCCGCCCCTGTCCCGGCCGACCCGCGGCGCCGGCCAGGCCTATCCCGAGGACGCCTCGGTCCCGCCGCTGGCCGCGGGCTTGTCCACGGGCGGGTCCGGTATCAAGCCGCTCGGTTCGGAGGACGACGAGGACGAGATCCGTACCGAGGTGGAGCGGTTCGACGCGGCCCGCATCGACGGCGGGTCGGATCTGGACGCGGGGACCGGTGGGCGTCACGCCCAGCCGGCGGAGGACGAGACCCCCGTGTGGCTGCGACCCGAGGTGACACCCGCGCCCCCGAGGGCCGGCAGCGGCAAGCATCGGCGTGAGGAGCCTGAGGTCGAGCAGGCCCCCGACACCGGTTCTCCGGCTGCGGCCTCGGACACTACGGCTTCCGGTCGGGAGCGGCCGGGCGTGGAACCGGACGTCGAACAGACCACGCGCATCCAGATGCCGCCGGACATCCGGGACTGACGACCGACGACGAAGGACCCGTCCGCGCGGGATGCGCGGACGGGTCCTTCGTTTGTGCGGGGTGTCAGCTGCCGGTGAGTGAACCGAGGCTGCCCGTGAGTGCACCCAGGCTCCCGGTGCCGGGAACGATCGGCGGGTCGAGTGAGGGGTCGGTGCCGTTGACGGTCACGGTGACCGGTGCGGGCGAGGTGCCTGCCCACTCCTCGAAGTCCTCGACGAAGGGCACCGATTCGACTCGGTACGTCTGCGTCCTCGTCTGGGGGAGACGCTCGATGCTGTCGGTCCAGCTCATCGTGTTGCCCTCGGGCAGGGCCATGGGCTCGCCGATGGCGGTGTTGCCCCGGAAGAGCTGAACCCGGAAGCCGTCAGGAATGGTGGTGCCGGACGGACGGACGATGGAGGCGTTGATGGTGACCGGCACGAAGCCCTCATCCTCCTGGTTGAGCACTGCGGTGAGGTTGAACGTCGTGGTGTAGGTGACGGTCGGGTCTCCGGTGAGCGTCACAGTGATTGGCGTGGACGTGCTGCCGGTCAGGTCACCGTCGACACCCGAGAACTCCGCCACGACGGTGCGGGTCTCATCCGGTTGCCCCGGGGTGAGCGGGTCGAACGTGTGCTGGATGGACGCCACTCCGCTCGAATCGGGGGTCGCGGTACCGAGGATCTCGTCCGAGGTGGCGTCACGGAACGTGACATCGCCACTGGCGATCTGCGGCAGCACCCCGTATTGCGTTCCGACCTGGGCGGTCAGTGTGGTCGGCTGGTTGGGGCCCAGCACGTCGACCGAGCTGGTGACGGTGGTGGTGGTGTCGAGCAGGACCGGGTCAAGGTCGCCCACGGTGGTCGTGGTGAGCTCGGCGGCGTCGGCCCCGGAGGTGCACTCGTTGGCCACCGCGTTGTTGCTGAAGGAGCTCGTGCGGGCCTTGATCCACTGGAAGTCGGTGGACGCGGCGCTGAAGCCGGTGAGGTTCGCCCCGGGCAGTCCGATCGAGATCTCCTCACCCACCGTGGCGGGAGCGCGCATGACGACTTCGAGCGACGGAAGACGGAAGTCGGTGCTGGCGTTGACGGTCAGACCGCCGGTGCCGTTGGTGCTGTTGGAGGTGCCGTACCTCGCCGAAACCCCGCCCCAGATCCGAGCCACGCCGCCATTGGCGCTGGTGGTCTTGGAGGTGGCGTCGACGCGGCCGACCTGGGCGGTCCCGCCCACGTTGAGGCCGTCGGAACCCAGATTCAGACCGATGATCGAGGCGTTGGCGGGGAGCGCGTAGTCGAAGGTGATGCGCTGGAGCGCGCGGTTGTTGTTGCGCATCTGGCCCGGTTGGAGGGTCACGGAGAAGAACTCACCCGGGGCCACCTCCTCGGGGAAGGTCACGTCGAACTCGGTGGGCGAGACGAGAGCCTGTCCGACGTCGGTGCCCTGGCACGTGAACGTCACCGTTCGGGTGTCGTCGATCACATCGGCTTGGGCGTTGGCCGTCGGCGTCACGGCGACCGCCGTGACCGCGGCCATGGAGACGCCGGCCAGTGCCGACGTGAGTCTTTTCATCAACATGGGGCTTGGGATCCTTCGATCGTGGGGCCGACGATGGTCGGGAGACGTTAGGGGGACTGAAAAAACGGTAGCAGTAATTGTTGTGATCTGTAACACTTCAGTGAGAGTTCCGTTACTCTTGTTTTCAGTTTCCCCGCCCGGGCTGGCCTCTGAGACCGGGCATGTTCACCCCACCCCCGAGGAGCCCTCACAATGCCCACACGCCACACGTCGGTACGCCGCGCTACAGCGGTCACGCTGACCGCCTTGGCGGCTATCGCCGCTGGTGGGGTCGCGTCCGCGCAGATTCCCGGCGAGAACCGTGCCACCCAGGTCTTCCCCGTGGACGACCGTCGAATCCAGTTGGCGGTACAGGGTCCAGACACGGCCACCGGATCCGTCAGCGGCAGCATCCAGAACAACACCGATTCGAACCTCACATGCACTGGCGTGGACGGTAGTCCAGCAGGAACCGTTACCCGCGACACGATCGTGGCGCAGAGTGTGGACTTCTACGCCCAGTTCCCCTACTCGCCGCTGCAACCGTTCACTCTGGGAGTCCAGGGTCCGGGTTTCGACGACCAGGTCTTCGATCTCGGCAGTGCGGTCGGCTCCGCCCCGGCCAGCCTGGCGCAGATGCTGTGGCCCGATCTCGCTGCCATGTCGCCCATCGCGCAGTCCTACGACGCGGCCCGCCTGGCGGGCCAGGCCGTCTCGATGGGTACCTCCCTCTCGGTCCCGGCCCGCACCAGTCAGCCGTTCACGGTCCAACTCCCGCGGCCCAGCGTCGGGGGGTGGCAGGACTTCAGCACCGGGGTGTTCGTGACCTGCGTGCTCGACGGCCAGCGATACGTCTTCCACGGCTATGAGAACGGTCGCCCGGCCGTCATCCCGGACCCCAGCGGCGACACCGGTCGCTTCCCGGGCAGCTGATCCCCCGATGCTGACGTCGAATCCAGGAAGCAGCCACCACCCCCACCTGGCCAGGCACAGGCCGGACTCTCAGGAGAAGACCGAATGAAGACTCCCACCAAGACTGTTCTCGGCGCGGCCGCCGCAGTCGCATTCGCAGCCACGACCGTCCTCGCCGGCGGAGTGGCTGCCGCACAGATCCCCGGTGCCGACAACGAAGGCGTCGTCGTGATCACCGACAGCGACCTCGTCGAGGTCACCGTCGACGACAAGGGCGAGGCGCCCACCCAGATCTCCGGAAGCATCACCAACACCGGTGACCGCCCGCTCCGGTGCGCCACACCGGGGCTCGACGGAGCCGAGTACCCCGGCCAGGTGACCGAGGCCGGCGTCGTCGCTCGGGCCATGAACTACTACGCGACCCACATCTACGCGCCCGGTGGCTTCGCGATCCCGATCGGTGGCGGCGGCCCCGTGTTCGCCGGCAGCCTCTACGACATCCTCCCCGGCGGCAGCATCGGCGGTTCCGTGCTCGGGGACTCCACGGCCGAGCTGGTGGAGATCCGCGATATGCAGGCCGCGGCGAGACTCGCGGGGCGTACCGGCGATCCGCGGGTCGGAGCCTCGACGGCCTTCACCCTCGGCGCCGGGCAGTCGTCCGACTGGGTCGCCGACCTCGCGGTGCCGGGCACCGGCGACCGCGGCGAATGGCAGGCGGCGGCGATGTTCTTCTGCCGCCACACCTCGAACCCGGTGGAGAACTTCGTCTTCGCCGGATTCGAGAACAACGAAGAGCCCGGGGTGCTGTGATGCGCCTGCCCGGGTTCCGGACACCCCACCCCACCCCGACCCCCGATCATTCGAGGAAAGCCATGCCCTCTTCCCTACGCCGCGCCGCCGTCGCGACAGTGGCCGCCACCGGACTCGTGGTGAGTGGTCTCGCCGCTGCGTCGGCGCAGAACGTCATCCCGGGGGACACCGATCCCCGGCAGACGATCTTCACCAACCGTGACGGTGTGACCATCACCATCGACGGGATCGACCGAGAGACCGGTGCGGTCACCGGGACCTTCGCCAACACCTTCGGCAGCAACCTGAACTGCACCTCGCCGGACGCGAACCCGACCACGGTCCGCGGCGGCACGGTGAGCACCGCGGATGTGGTCGAGAGGTCGATCGACTACTACACCCGCTTCCAGAACACGCAACCCGGCCAGGTGGCCGCGGGCAGTAGCATCCCGTTCCTCGGCCAGGCCGGGATCGATGTGCCGTTCTGGCCCCTCTTCCAGCTGTTGCCGTCGGGCAGCGCTGCCGGTTCGTTGAACGACGGGGTCTCCGAGGCGGCCGATATCGCGAACGCCAACCAGGATGCGCTCATGAGCGGCATGGTGGGCCGGATCGGCACCTTCACGGTGAATAGCGGCACCACGGCCAACTGGAGCACCACTCTGAGCCCGCCGTCCATCGGCGAGCGCGGAACCGACCCGCTCGGGGTGATCTTCGTCTGCCGGGTGGGGGCCTCGGCCGGCCCGCACTACGCGTTCGCGGCCTACGAGGACGTCCCGCCGCCCGAGCCCGGCACGGGCAGTCTCGGCGCGGGTGCGCTCGGCTCAGGTGAGGGCGACACCGGCTCGGCCGGCAGCATGGGTGGCAACGGCCCCGTCGAGGACGACGAGAAAGGTGGCGGTGACGACACCGGAAATGGTGACGACACCGGGACTGGTGACGACACCGGGACTGGTGACGACAACGCCGACGGGTGAATCCCGGGAGCTGAACACTGACGGAGGTGGGCCCGGGTAGTCGACACAGACAGTCGACGTGGACACCGGGACCGGACGGGTCGGTCGCATCACGCGACCGACCCGTCCGCGTGTGTCGGGCCTGCCGTCTAGAGTCGTCAGCGATGGTGTCGGCGCACCCCCGAACACCTACACCTACACCCAAGCCGACACCGACCAGTCCACCGACGAATCCAGCGACGAATGCGCCGATGCTGCTTCCGAGCCGATCTCGCCGCCCGCCGATCAGAGGAGCCCGATGCCCGCCCCCACCACCGTCGATGCGAAGTCCAGAGCACGGTTGGCGGCGTTGGTCGCCGAGCTCGCCGTCGTCCACGGCCGCGTCACCCTCTCCTCGGGACGCGAGGCCGACTACTACGTGGATCTGCGCAGGGCGACCCTGCATCACGAGGCGTCGCCACTCATCGGCCGTCTGCTGCGTGAACTGACCGCGGACTGGGATTTCGACGCTGTCGGTGGTCTGACCCTCGGTGCGGATCCCGTCGCCACCGCGATCATGCACGCACCCGGGCGGCCCATCGACTCGTTCGTCGTCCGCAAGGAGACCAAGAAGCACGGGATGCAGCGCCGGATCGAGGGCCCGGACATCGTGGGCAGGCGAGTCCTGGTGGTCGAGGACACCACGACCACCGGCAACTCACCACTCACCGCGGTGGCCGCGCTGCGCGAGGCGGGCGCCGAGGTCGTGGGCGTGGCGACCGTGGTCGACCGGGCCACCGGCGCCGATGACGTGATCCGGGCCGAGGGCGTGGAGTACCGCGCCCTGCTCGGCCTGGCCGACCTGGGACTGGAGGGAAGATGACGACGACGACCACGTTCGCCACCCGACTCACGCAGGCGCTGAGGGATCGGGTGGTCTCGCTCACGGACACCTCCCGCCCGGAGGGGCCCGCGTTCCTCGCCGCGGCCGCGGGCACGGAGGTCGCCAAGGCGACCGGGTTCGGTCCGCTGGAGAAGATTTGCAAGCCGCTGATCGTCCCGGCCGCGCTGGCCATCGCACTGCGTGACGGGGGGCTGCGTGACGGGGGGCTGCGCGACGGCCGACTCGGGCCTGTCGACACCGCGCTGCTCTCGGCCACCGGCGTCGCGTACACCACCGGCGATGTGATCCTCATGCTCGGCGGGGGGCACGCCAGCCGTTCCGGGTCCCGACTCGTCTCGGGCGCGGCTGCGTTCGGGGTGGGGCATCTCGCCCTCGGCGGGCTGATGCTCCGGTCGGGCCTGCGATTCAAGCCGGTCCAGTCCGCGGTTCACGGGGTGGTGGCCGGCGCTGCCGGTGCGATCCTGTTGTCGGAGGACCGTTCCAACGCCCCGCTGGCCGCGTACGGAGGATTGCTGGCGGCGCTGTCGGCGCTGGCGACCTCGGTCGACCGCAGCTCCGGTCCGGCGGCCTCGGTGCTGGCAGTGGCGGGACCGGTGTTCCTGCTGAGCGATTCGCTGATCCTGGTCCGGCGCAGGACGGAGGGCGGGTCGGCACTCGCGCGTGCCCTGGACGTCGGCGTGATCGACACCTACGCCACCGCGGCGCTGCTGTTGCTCACGGGCACCGCGGCCGCTGCCCGCGCGGCCGCGGCCCGCACCGCAGGGCAGTCGGCATGAGCGCCGCCGGGGCGGGCTCACAGAACGGATCCGCGATGCCCACGGTTCTGATCTCCGGCGCCGGCCGCGGGATCGGCGAGGCCACCGCACGCAGGTTCGCCGACGCCGGCTACCTGGTGGGCGCGTACGACCTGCAGCCGTGCGAGTGGGCCCGGGGTGACGACCGCGTGGTCACCGGCTCCTTGGACGTGACCGACCCCGCCGCCTGGGAGTCGGCTCTGGCGGAGTTGACGGCCCGCTCGGGAGGCGCGCTGGACGTTCTGGTCAACAATGCCGGGCTGCTGTACGGGATGCCGTTCACGGACGCGAGCTACGAGCGGGACTCCGCGCTGGTGGACGTCAACGTGAAGGGCGTGATGTACGGGTGCCGGGCGGCATTCCCGTATCTGGAGAAGGCCCAGACCCCGACCGTCGTCAACCTCTGCTCGGCCTCGGCGATCTACGGCCAGGCCGAGATGGCCGTGTACTCGGCCACCAAGTTCGCGGTCCGCGGTATCACCGAGGCATTGGACCTGGAGTGGGGCCCGAAGGGTATCCGCGTGTGCTCGGTGTGGCCGCTGTACGTGGGGACCGGGATGCTGGAAGGCGTCAACACCGCGGGAATGCGAAACATGGGCGTGCGCCTGACCGAGGCCGACGTGGCCGGCGAGATCCTCGACCTGGCGGAGCAGACGCGCCGCACGCCATCCGGGTTGCTCGGCAGGATCCGAGGCTCCCTTGGTCGCGAGGTCCATCGTCCGGTCGGCAAGCAGGCCACCGCCATGTACCTGGCGTCCCAGGTCGGTCCGGGTCGGGTCATCAGGCTGGTCAATCAGCGCCTGACCTCGTGAGCGGTCCCGCGTCCGACCCTGCGGCCAAGTCGGTCGACCCCGCGTCCGACCCCGCGGCCGGGTCGGTCAACCCCGCGTCCGACCCCGCGGCCGGGTCTATCGATCCCGCGGCGGGGCCGACCGAATGGGGCGAGGGCCTGGTCGGGATGGGACCGTGGGAACTCGAGCATCCCGGTGAGCCGCGGCCCACAGGCGACCGCTGGGATCCGGACCTGCTCGACTCGGGCGACCGACGCAACGTGGTCGACCGCTACCGCTACTGGCGGCGCGAGGCGATCGTGGCCGACCTCGACACCCGTCGACACCCCTTCCACGTGGCCATCGAGAACTTCGGCCACGACTCCAACATCGGCACCGTCGTCCGCACGGCCAACGCATTCCTCGCGGCGGAGGTGCACATCGTGGGGCGGCGGCGCTGGAACCGCCGCGGGGCGATGGTCACCGACCGCTACCAGCACCTGCGCCACCACGAGGACGTGGCCGCGCTGATGGACTGGGCCGAGTCCGAGGGAGTGCCGGTGGTCGCCGTCGACAATCTCCCCGGCGCCGAGCCTCTCGAGACCGTCCGGCTCCCACACGAGTGCGTGCTGCTCTTCGGCCAGGAGGGTCCCGGGGTCAGCGCCGACGCGCGACTGCGGGCGGCCAGGACCGTGTCGATCGCGCAGTTCGGCTCGACCCGGTCGATCAACGCGGGCGTGGCCGCCGGGATCGCGATGCACGCGTGGGTCCGGCAGCACGCGGGGCCGCCCCCGAACTGACGGCACTACGGTGGGGCGATGGCTCCTATCGACCTGCCGGAGACGCTCCGACTGTCCCTCCTGGACAGGTCCCGTACCCGCCACGGCGAGACCCACGCCGCCGCGCTCGAGGCCACGCTGCGTCGCGCAGAACATGCCGAGACGTTGGGCTTCCACCGATTCTGGACGGCCGAGCACCACGCGGTCCCCGGCATCGCGAGCGGGAGCCCACCACTGCTGATCGCCGCCGCCGCGGCGCGCACCGAGCGGATCCGACTCGGCTCCGGCGGCGTGATGCTGCCCCACCACCGGCCACTGGTCGTCGCCGAGCAGTTCGCCATGCTCGAGGCCCTGTACCCGGGCCGTATCGACCTCGGGGTGGGACGGTCCCTCGGGTTCACCGCACCTGTCCGTGAGGCGCTCGGTGTCACGGAATACGACATTGACACGTTCAGCCGCGACATCACCGCCGTGCAGGACTTCCTCAACGGCCGCGGTCCCGTCACCGCGCTGCCGGTCCTCGAGAACCCGCCCCCAGTGTTCGTCCTGGCCACCGGCCGAGGCCTGGAGAGTGCTGCGCGTGCCGGCCTGCCGGTCGTCGTGGGGGGACCGCGACTTCTCGCCGACCCGTCGCCGCTGGACCGATACCGCGATTCGTTCCGATCGAGCGGGGCAATGTCGGAGCCCTACGTGGTGGTGAGCCTGGAGGTGATGATCGCCGACTCGACGGCCGCAGCGAGGGAGTTGCTGCTTCCGGAGGGGTGGGCGATGGCTGAGTCCCGGGAGACCGGGGAGTTCGGGCCACTACGGTCCCCGGAGGAGATCCGGGACCGGATACTCCGTCCGCAACAGCTCCGACGTATGGACGAGTGGATGGCAGGGACCGTTCACGGGGACGCCGAGCGGGTCGCCGGAGAGCTCGCCCGACTCGCACAGCGCACCGGGGCCGACGAGATCATGGCGTCCACCTCGACGTACGACCGTGGAGATCTCGCCCGGGCCGACTCGGAGCTCGCGGAACTGTTCCACCAGTAACCGGTGCGCCCTGACACAGCGGTGCGCCCTGCCACCGTGAGTATGACCGACCCCGGGCGACGGTTGACCGCGCCCGCCCCTCGTAATGTATTGATTTTCGATAGATTATGGCCCATAGTCGCCATATGAAGATCGAAAGACGAGCAGTCCTTCCGCTCAGGGTGTTCCTCGTCCTGCTCTTCGCGGTGTTGATCCTGTTCCAGACGATGTCGCTGCCGGGGCAGTTCGCCCATATGGCCGAGACGACCCCGGACGCCGCTCATCTGCGGTGGCCGCTGACCGCCGTGTCGATCTACTGGGTGGTGTGCATCCAGGTCGTCGTGGTGGCCACCTGGAAGCTGCTCTCGCTGGTCGAGGCCGGCCGCATCTTCACCCAGGCGTCACTGGTGTGGGTCGACGTGATCCTGGGGGCGATCGTCGCGGCGTGGGCGGTCCTGCTACTGGTCCTGGTGCTCGTGGGCATCAACGCCGATGATCCCGGACTGCCGCTGCTGCTCTTCCTCGTCGTCGTCATCGTCACCGTCGCGGCGCTGCTCATGGTGGTCATGCGCGCGCTGCTCCGGCAGGCCACCGAGCTGCGTTCCGAGTTGGACACGGTGGTCTGATGCCGATCATCGTGAGGATCGACGTCGAGCTCGCCAAACGCAAGATGAGCGTCGGCGAGTTCGCGGAACGGGTGGGGCTGACGCCCGCGAACGTGTCGGTGTTGAAGAACGGGCGCGCCAAGGCGGTGCGGTTCAGCACGCTCGAGGCCATGTGCCGCGTGCTCGACTGCCAACCCGGTGACCTGTTGGAGTGGGTGGAGGAATGAGGAACGCAGCGGAGTTCGTCCTGGTCCTCGTCGGGGTGCTGGCGGTGTTGGGTCTCGGTGGCGCGGCGATCGTCTACGGCGGTGCGGACGACTCGCCGGGTCTCCAGGGGGCAGGTGTGATCGTGGTGATCGGCGCGACCGTCACCGCCCTCCGCTGGCGGGGCGGTCGGCACCGGTAGGAGTCGAGATCAGGCCGCCGGGGCGGAGGGCCCGTTGCGGATGCGGTCGACGAGCTTCGGCCCGGCGGTGACGGCCATCGGCAGCACCGACACCAGCACGATCCCGATGAGGATCAGGTCGATGTGCTGCTTGATAAAGGCGAATTGCCCCAGCCACGCGCCGAGTGACGTCACCCCCGCGGCCCAGAGCACGGCACCCACCACGTTGAACGTGACGAACACCCGGTATCGCATCCCCGCCATGCCGGCGACCAGCGGCGCGTAGGTTCGCACGATCGGCACGAAGCGGCACAGGATGATGGTGGCCGGCCCCCACTTGTCGAAGAACTCGTGGGCCTCGCGGATGTAGACCTGCTTGAAGATCCGGCCGTCGGGCCGGTCCCGCAGGTGATGGCCCCACCTGTTGCCGATCAAGTAGCCCACCTGGTCGCCGAGGAACGCCGCGATCGGGGCGGCCACCAACACCACCCACAGCGGTGCGAACGGGTTGTCCTGCTGGGTGAGCAGTCCCGCGGTGAACAACAGCGAGTCGCCGGGCAGGAACGGGAACAGCAGGCCGGACTCGATGAAGACCACGGCGAGGAGGGCCGGGAGGATGGCGCTGCCGAACGGACCGTCGCCGGACAGCCAGAACTCGGGGTCCATGAATCCGGGGCCGAGCGACAGGACGTGCTGGGCCTGGTCGGCCAACAGGTGCGTGATCACCTCGGGAATCGTAGACCCGCACTCCTGGGAAACCGCTGAAGCTGTGCCCCCGCTGCTCCTCCGGGCCCGCGACCTCGACAGGCCTCGTAGGATGGGGTCAGTCACAGCGCCGAAAACTGGAGGATCGTCAATGCCTATCGCCACCCCGGAGCAGTACAAAGACATGCTCGACCGGGCTCGCAAGGAGGGCTTCGCCTACCCCGCGATCAACTGCACCTCCTCGGAGACCATCAACGCGGCCATCAAGGGATTCGCCGATGCGGGCTCCGACGGCATCATCCAGTTCTCGACCGGTGGAGCCGAGTTCGGCTCCGGCCTGAACGTCAAGGACATGGTGACCGGCGCCGTCGCGCTCGCCGAGTTCGCGCACATCGTGGCCGAGAAGTACGATGTACTGGTCGCGCTGCACACCGACCACTGCCCCGAGGACAAGCTCGACACCTTCGTCCGCCCGCTCATCCAGATCTCCCAGGAGCGCGTCGACGCCGGCAAGAACCCGCTGTTCCAGTCGCACATGTGGGACGGCTCGGCCACCCCGCTCGACCGCAACCTCGAGATCGCCAAGGAGCTGCTCGAGAAGACGGCCAGCGCCAACCAGATCCTCGAGATCGAGATCGGCGTCGTCGGCGGCGAGGAGGACGGTGTCGAGAACGAGATCAACGAGAAGCTCTACACCTCACGCGAGGACTTCGAGGCCACCATCGACGCCCTCGGTGCCGGCAACACGGGCCAGCGCTACCTGCTCGCCGCCACTTTCGGCAACGTCCACGGCGTCTACAAGCCGGGCAACGTTGTCCTGCGTCCCGAGGTGCTCAAGATGGGCCAGGAGGTCGCGGTGGAGAAGCTCGGACTGGACCAGGGCGACCTGCCGTTCGACTTCGTCTTCCACGGCGGCTCGGGCTCGGCCAAGAGCGAGATCGAGGAGGCGCTGAGCTACGGCGTCATCAAGATGAACGTCGACACCGACACCCAGTACGCGTTCACCCGCCCGATCGTGGGGCAGATGTTCGCCAACTACGACAGCGTGCTCAAGGTCGACGGCGAGGTGGGCAACAAGAAGTTCTACGACCCGCGCTCGTACCTGAAGAAGGCCGAGCAGGCCATGTCCGAGCGCGTCGTCGAGGCGTGCAACGACCTCAAGTCGGCCGGCAAGTCCAAGGGTGCGTCTGCCTGAACAGAGTCTCCGGCCTGATCTGACTCACGGCGACCCGACGGGATCGGTGCACCAGCGGCGTCCCTCCTTCAGCGGAGGGGCGCCGCTGTCGTGTGATGGCCAGGAGGCCTGGGTGCATATCCGGAGGAAGTGCTTTCGAACTCTTGTGCTATCTACTCGCTGCCGATAGAATAGACCACACGTTCGATTAGTGGCGGGGGGTGTGGTGGTGGATCCGATGATGACGACGACGAGCTCGGCGGCGTTCGGGGCGCTGCGCGCCGTGCCGGAGGCTCTCGACACCCTGGGCGCCGAGGCGTTGAGCGAGGTGGCGCGGTCGGCCACGGTGGCGCAGAACCTGGCCGCGGCCACCCGGTTGCAGGCCGCGCACCTGCTGGTCGAGGCGATGGGGCGGCTCGACCGTGAGGCGCATGGGCCGGACCCCTGTCGGCAGCCTGGCGATTCCCGCCCCGCCGATTCTCGTCCTGCCTACGCGCGCCTGGACCCGGCCGATCGGGCTCGTGACCACCTGACCGCGGCCATGTCCCTGACCGGGTGGCACGCCGCGCGTCTGGTCACCGCCGGCGTGCAGATCCACACGCGCCTTCCGCTTCTGCGCAAAGCCGTCGAGCGGGGCCTGTTGCCCGAACAGTTGGCCATCGACACCGCCTGCCGGCTGGCCGAGGTCCCCGACCAGATCATCGCGGCAGTGGAATCGGAGATCGTCGGCGCCCTGGCCCGGGACCTGGACGGGGGCCACCGGCCCAGCCGCACAGCCCTGGACACCGCGGTCGACGCAGCGAGAGAACGCCACGATCCCCGGGCCGCCGAGGACGCAGTGGGCGCCGCCGTCGAACAGCGCACCGTCCGGTTCCGCCCCGGCCGCGACGGTATGACCAGCATGTGGGCCACCCTGCCCAGCGGCGCCGCCGAGAAGCTGCGCCGCCGCATCGAGGCCGCCGCCCGCGCCGCCTCCGAGGCAGGCCATCCCCGCACCCGCGACCAACTACGCGCCGACGCCCTGTGCGCGCTCGGGGACCCGAACACCAACGACATCGGCACGGCCCTGCACGACGCAGAGAACGCCACCGACCCCGCCGACCGCGCTGATCACGTCGGTCGCGCCGACAGCGGCGCAGACTGCTCAGGTCACGCCGACCCCGCCGACCCCGCCGCCGCCGGCTCGGCCAGGCCGCGACCGGGTGCGTCGTGGGGCACCGAACAACCCATCCGGATCTCGATCATCGACAGCATCGCCCAGGGGCTGCCCAACCGCGTCCAGTTCGTCAACGGCGCCTACTCGAGCTTCGACTGGTTGTGCGAGGAACTGCTCTCCGGCGGCGAGGCCAAGGTGCGGTTCGAACTGATCGACCCGCAGCCGGGCGTGCTGGACAAACCGGACGCGGTACTCAAGTACTTCATCACCCCTGCGCTGGCCGAGCGGATCCGGCTTCGTGACGGGACCTGCCGCCACCCCGGATGCACCGTCGATGCCCACGACTGCGAAATTGACCACATCATCGCCTTCGACCACCTGCGCCCCGAGATGGGCGGACCGACCGCCGAGTGGAACCTGATCTGCCTGTGCCGCAAGCACCACCGCGAGAAGACCTTCGGCCACTGCGCCTACAAGCCCGGACCCCTCGGCGAACTGACCATCATCACCGAAACCGGACACGAACACCGCACCACCCCACACGGGCCACTGGCCCAGGCACGCGACCGGATCCTCGACCACCGATGGCGACAACACCTCGACCGCCTCATCGCCGACGACGGCCACCTCACCAACCCACCAGGCTCCGAGCGGAACAGCTGCCACGGGTCGATCCGGCTGAGCGGCGCGTAGTCTGCCCGCGAGGCTCAGGGCGAGCGGCCGTCGGGGACTCAGCCGGGCTGATCGCCCTGAGGCACCGCGCCCATTCCCACACCGGGCTCGCACACCTTCCAGGCGCCGTCCTCGTTGAGCATCCGTACCTGCTCAGGCGCGGAATCGTCAGATTCCGACTCCACTGTGGCCGTGGCGACGTCGCCCTCGATCTCGACACCGGTGACCTCGAGATCCTGCGGGAACGAACCCGCGATGGACTCTCGCAGCATCGCGTCGAGATCGGTGCCGGTCTGCTCACCCGAGGCGGTGATGTTGTCCACCAGGTCCTGCGGAACCCGGTTCTCCTCGCAGAGATGGCTGTTGAACTCGGAGAACGAGTCCGAGCCGGTCATCTCGCGCAATGTCTGCTCGACCGCGCGCTCCGCTCGAGCCGACGACGACATCGGCCCGGCCGCGACCAGCCACACGAGCGCAGCGACCACCACGGCAGCGACGACGGCCGCCGCCACCAGCGCCACACGGAGACCGCCCCGCCGACCATCGACCGCACGTGACCCACCTGTGGAGCCCGCACCTGTCGAGCTCGTGCCCCCCGGGCTCCCGCCCGTGTGATCCCCGGGCTCGGGTTCGCCTGCCGGCGGCTGCTGACTCGTCGTCGTCATCCATCACTCCCGGTACCGCGTCGTGCCCCCGGACGGGGCGCATCGACCCGCCACCGTAGTCCACGAAGTCGTGAACCGGCTGTGCGTGCCGCCCCCCGCAGTCCCGGGGGGAGCAGTATCAGGGCAGAGGTCCGGCGGGCTCCAGCTGGTCGGTGCCGTGCCGGACGCGCCAGCTGGCGATGGGGTAGGCGCCACTGGCGGGGTCCTCGCGCGAGACCAGGGCCCAGTAGTCGGCGTGGGCGAAGTCGGTCGTGAACTCGACCACCGTGAAACCGTGGCGGTCGAGGTCCACCCAGCGCACGTGGCGGTTCACCTGGGTGAGTGCCCCCTGCGCGGTCTGCGACAGCGCATTGCCCTCGGGGAGACCGACCATGTCGTCGATGTTGTTGCTGGTGATCGACGGCGTTACGAACTCGATCGCCCCGACGCCCGCGCCCGGGTAGTTCGCCGGCTCGAACGGCACCTCGTTGGCCCACGAGGTGTGGATGTCGCCGGTGAGGAAGACGGTGTTGCGGGTGCCTGCGGTGCGGATCACCTCCATCAACCTGCGGCGCTCGCCGGCGTAGCCGTCCCACTGGTCGGGGTTGTAGGTGATGCCCTCGCGCGGGACGCCCAGCAACTCGGTGAGTGCGGCGGTGGTGCGGGGCTCGAGCGGGGGCAGGAGCACGGGCGTGATCATCACCGAGTTCCCGATGACGTTCCAGCGGGCGGTCGACGAACTCAGCCCCCGGGCCAGCCAGTCGAACTGCACGGCGCCGGTCATGGTGCCCGTGACGTCGATCGCGTGGCCGTCGAACCGATCCGGACCCTCGGTGCGGTAGGAGCGCAGGTCGAGCATGCTGATCTCGGCGAGCGAACCCCACCGCAGCCGCCGGTAGAGGTGCCCGCCGTCGCGCAGGGACTCCGGCCGCACGGGCATCCACTCGAAGTAGGCCTGCGAGCTGGCGGCCTTGCGGTCGGAGAACGGCCCCTGGTGGGGCTCATGGTTCTCGGCTCCGTCCGACCACGAGTCGTTGGCGAGTTCGTGGTCGTCCCAGGTGCAGATCCACGGCACGTGCGCGTGCAGCGACTGCAGGTCCGGGTCGGTGCGGTACTGGGCCAGGCGGATCCGGTAGTCGGCCAGCGTCACGATGTCGTGCGCCGGATCGTGGGGCCGCACCGCGCCGAACTTGCCGGTGTAATAGCCCCGGCCGTACTCGTAGATGTAGTCGCCCAGTTCGACGATCGCGTCGAGGTCACCGCGCGCCTCGAGGTGGCGGTAGCCGGAGAAGTACCCCGCCTCCCAGTTGGAGCAGGAGACCACCCCGATGCGCCAACGACCGGTGGCCGGGAGCGCGCCGTCGGCGGGGGCGGTGCGGGTGCGGCCGGTGTGCGAGGTCTGCCCGAGTGCCCGGAAACGGTAGTGGTACCAGCGGTCGGGAGCCAGGCCCGTGCAGTCGAACTTGACGGTGTGGTCGCGGCCGGCGTCGGTGACGAGCGAACCGGACCGGACGACCTGGGAGAAACCGGGGTCGAGGGCCACCTCCCAGCTGACGACGACGGGGGCGCCGAGACCGGACCCGGGGACGGCTTCGGGGGAGGGCGTGACGCGCGTCCACAGGATGACGCGATCGGGCATCGGGTCGCCGGACGCGACGCCGTGCCGGAAGACACCCTCGGCTGCGGAGGCGACCGGGGAGGCGAGGGTGGACCGGCCCGCCAGGGCGCTGGTGCCCGCCGCTGCTCCTGCCAGAGCTCCCGCCTTGAGGACGGTGCGACGGGCGAGGCCGCTGACGGTGCGGGGGGTCCCGGGCGATGAAGACACGGTCATGTGTTCAGCTTGACGGGTTCCCTGATCGGGCGGAAGCGAATGCCCCGACTGGTCACCGGGTCTTCACTCCTGCGTGGCTGCCTCGTCCTTCTCCGCATCGGGTTCCGTACCGACCACTATCGCCTCCACCTCGGACCTCTCCGGTGTGGAGAGGTACCGCTCGAGGGAGTCGTCCAGCTCCTGGAGCCACGTGGTGTGGTGCGTCGTGGCCATCGTGCCGGTGATGACGGAGGGGTGCGACTTGTCCCGATAGGTGATGATGTTCTCTTTCTTCTCCTGCTTCCAGGCCAGGAAGATCCGCACGACCTCGTCGAGATCGAACATGGGGTAGTCCGTGGCGTCGATCAGGTCCCGGATGTACTCGGCCTGGAATCGCACGTCGTCCGCGTCCCCGTCCAGCTCCTGGAAGCGATCGCGCCACTGCCTCATATGGGCGGCACGCTGCTCGGCGGACGGCAACGCCGCCCGGCCGAGGATGAGGTCGCGGACATACCAGGCCTGGGCGTCGAACATGTTGAAGGTGAACCACTGATCCTGGGCCCCCAGGTAGTAGACCTTGGGGTTCTTCTGCCACACCACCCCGCGGTACAGGCTCGCGGGATAGATGTTGTTGGGGGAGTACAGGGCCAGCTCCCCGGGCAGGAACGGGTACTTGTGCAGGTAGCCGGTGCACAGGATCACGGAGTCGAACTCGCGGGTCTCACCGTCCGTGAAGTGCACGGTCTGGCCCTCGAAGCGGTCGACGAGCGGTAACTCTTCGATGCCGTCGGGCCAGTCGTAACCCATGGGGCCGGTGCGGTAGGACATCGTCACCGAGCGGGCGCCCATCTTGAAGGCCTGCACGCCGATGTCCTCGGCGGAGTACGACGCGCCGATCAGCAGTACGCGCTGGTCCGCGAGCTTCTCCGCCCCGCGGAAGTCGTGGGCGTGCTGCACGGTTCCCGGGAACGAGTCGATGCCCTCGAACTCCGGGACGTTGGGGAAGCTGAAGTGGCCGGTGGCCACGATGATCCGGTCGAACTCGGAGCTGGTGGTCTTGCCGGACCTGAGGTTCTCCACGGTGACGGTGAAGATGTCCTGGTCGCGGTCGTAGTCCACCCAACGGACCGCGGTCGAGAACTGGACTTTGTCCTTGACCTTGGACTTGCGGACACGGCCGTCGATGTAGTCCCACAGGACCTCGCGCGGCGGGTAGGACGAGATCGGCCGACCGAAGTGCTCGTCGAAGGTGTACTCGGCGAACTCCAGCGCCTCCTTGGGCCCGTTGGACCACAGATTGCGGTACATGGACGAGTGCACCGGCTCGCCGTACTTGTCCGTGCCGGAGCGCCAGTCGTAGTTCCACTGGCCGCCCCAGTCGTCCTGCTTCTCGTACGCGACGATCTCCGGGATCTTCGCCCCGGCTCGTTGCGCCGATTCGAAGGCGCGCAAAGCCGCCATCCCGCTCGGTCCGGCTCCGATGATCGCGATTCGCTGTCTAGACACAGATGTCCTCCCGGCCGTGGTCGGCCACACGTCGTTTCTCGTCAGACGCAGGCGGTGGAAGCTCATCCGACGCGGGACGTTCATCCGCGTACGGGGCCTCGACACCGGGTCGACGATTTTCGCTCCGTCCGAGCGGTCTCTTCTGGGCCCGCCGCAACGTGAGCACGGCGCCCCAGGCGGGACGCCGCATGCCCTCACCTTAGCAAACGCCCTCCCCGGCAGGGGTGGAGCCGATTAGTGGACAATGGGGGAATGACCCAGTTCGGAGATCTCCTCGGCCCCCCGCCCACCCGTCTCACCGGCGACCCGGAGGCGGAGGACGCCATCGCCGCGGGGGAGGATCCCCGCACCGTGGCGGCCTCGCACCCCACGGCCTCGATCGCGTGGGCCGAACTCGCCGAGCGCGCACTCGACGCCGATGACGTGATCAGCGCCTACGCCTTCGCCCGCACCGGCTACCACCGTGGTCTGGACCAGCTGCGTCGTCACGGCTGGAAGGGCTTCGGCCCCGTGCCGTTCGACCACGAGCCCAACCGCGGCTTCCTGCGGTGCGTGGCTGCTCTGGCCCGCGCCGCGCAGTCGATCGGCGAAGAGGAGGAGTACATCCGTTGCCTGGACCTGGTCAATGAGTCAGACCCGCACGCCGCCGCGCCTCTCGGCCTGGCGTGACCGACTAGACGCCCGCACGCAGGGCGTCTACGGCGCGCTGCCGGTCCCGCTGAGGACGCGGACGCGACGACTGGCGTACGCGTTCCTCCCGATCCTGCAGTGCGGCCTCGCCGCGGGCATCGCCTGGTTCCTGGCCCACGACGTACTGGGCCACCCCGCGCCGTTCTTCGCGCCCATCGCCGCCGCCCTGGCACTGGGCACCGGCATGGGGCGGCGGATCCGCCGCGGCATCGAGCTGGTGATCGGCGTCGTGGTGGGCGTGGGACTGGGCGATCTGCTGATCGCCCAGATCGGCTCCGGCCCGTGGCAGATCGCCGCCGTGGTGGTGCTGGCCATGTCCGCGGCGGTGTTCCTCGACCGCGGGGCGCTCGTGGGGACGCAAGCGGCGTCGTCGGCGATCCTCGTGGCCACCCTCCTGCCCCCGGGCAGCGCGGGCGGGTACGAGCGGATGGTCGACGCCGCGGTCGGCGGTGTGGTGGCACTGGTGGCCATGGCGCTGATGCCCGTCCACCCGCTGCGCCGCGCCCGTCGCGAGGCGGCGTCCCTGCTGGGCGTGGCCTCGTCGGTGCTGGCGGAGGTCGCGGACGGCCTGGACCGCAGGGACTCCGATCTCATCCGCTCCGCCCTGCAGGACGCCCGCGACACGCAGCCGGCGGTCGACGAGATCTCCGAGCAGCTCGCAGGTGCACGCGAGCTGGTCCGGATCTCGCCGTTCTACCGCCGCCGCCGGCCGGAGGAGATCGTCCTCACCAGCGTCCTCAACCCACTGGACAACGGCATCCGCAACATCCGCGTCCTGGCCCGGCGGGCGATCGTGGCGGTCGACGACCAGGTGGACGTCCCGCCGGCCCTGAGCTCACTGATCGCCGGCCTGGGAGAGGCGCTGGAGCTGCTCACCCGGCGCGTGGCCGCGGACCCGGACGCGCCCACCGACGCGGAGGTCCACCGTGCCCTGCGCGCGGTGGCGTCCCGGGCCAAGCGCGAGCTGGTGCCGGGCTCCGGCCTGACCGAGACCGTGATGCTGGCCCAGATCCGGTCGATCCTGGTGGACATGATGCAGGTGGCGGGCCTGAGCAAGATCTCGGCGCTGGCCACGCTGCCACCCACGGTGCGCACGCCCGCGGTGGAACCGGAACAGCTGGAGGAGTGGCCCGAATCCCCGGACCGGCCGGCCACCGTCATGCCTCCGCTCAGGGCGACACGAGCTTCCATGGCTCGGTATGGCGATAGAAAGAAGTCCTCTTGACCGCCCGCCGACCGGTCACGCCGTCGCGGGTGACCACCCCCGCCTCCGTGCCCAGCTGAACCGCGCGGGCCGGCAACCACGACCGCCGCAGCACCCTGCGGGGTCGTGCCGCGGTGGCGCGGATCCCCGGCATCTCCGGGGTCGGGCGGACGGTGAGCTTGTCTATCCCCCCGGAGAAGATCCGGTCGTCGTCGGCATAGGCCTCGCCCACCAGCTGGGTGCCCTCCGGCCCGGTGACGGTGGCCTCGCCCACCAGGACGGTTCCGGTCTCGTCGCGGATCAGCGGCACCTCCCGGGCTTCACCCCGCACCCCGAGTTTCGCCGCGGCCGACCCGGTGGGCAGGTCGTAGGCGCGGGTCGCCGGCGTGGGGTCCTCGGCGACGTACGCGATCTCCATGTCCAGGTTCTCGGTCCGCATCAGCCGCGTGAGCAGGGCGGCCAGTCCGGCGTCCGTGCCGCACACCAGCACCCGCCGACGAGGGCCGATCTCGTAGAGCGCGCGGTTCACATCGTCCTTGGTGGGGACCTCGCTGCACTCCACGCGCGGGTGCTCGCCGAGGACGGTCGGGACCGGAGCCGAGCCGCAGCGGATGACGATCATGCATCCATCATGGACTCACCGGCCTCGCCGGGTCGAACCTGGGGCACGATGACGGCAGGATGGACAGGGTGCACCGCATCGACCTCAACTGCGACCTCGGTGAGGCCCGCCGGGGTACCCCGCGGTGGTCGGAGTCGCTGGCCGCGCGATCCGGGGCGGACCCCGGTGACGCCGCGCTGCTGGACGTGGTGACCTCCGCCAACGTCGCGTGCGGCTTCCACGCGGGCAACCGCCCCACCATGTCGGCGACCGCCGCTGCCGCTGCGGAGCGGGGCGTGGCCCTGGGCGCGCACCCCTCCTACCGGGACGCGGCGAACTTCGGGCGGACGGAGTTGGAGGTCTCGCGCGCCGAGCTGGCCGACCACGTGCACTTCCAGCTTGTGGAGCTGGACATGGCGGCGCGTCGGCGCGGCACGCGGGTCCGGTACGTCAAACCCCACGGTGCCCTCTACAACCGTATTGTCCACGATTCCGAGCAGGCGGCCGGTGTCGTGGACGCCGTGTTGCGCTACGCCGAACTCGCCGGCGAGGAGCCCCTGCCCATCCTGGGGCTGCCCGGTTCGATGGTGCTCTCGCACGCCCGATCGGTGGGCATCCCCGCCGTCGCGGAGGCCTTCGCGGACCGCGGATACCGAGCCGACGGGACGCTGGTGCCGCGCGGTCGCCCCGGAGCGGTGCTCACCGACGCGGACGAGGTCGCCGACCGCGTGGTGGCCATGGCGAGCGGCCGGGAGATCAGCACCGACGACGGCACCCGGGTCGTGGTGTCCGCGGAGTCGGTGTGTGTGCACGGCGACACCCCCGGTGCGCTCGGGTTGGCGCGCCGCATCCGCCACGCGCTCGAGGTGGCCGGGGTGGAGGTGGCGCCGTTCGTGCAGCCGACCGCCCGGACGTCCGGGCCGGTTGGGCCGATGTCCGGGCCGGTCGGAGGGCCGGGTTCCGGTCCTGTCGGGGGGACGGGCTCGGGGTGACGACGACGAGGATCCGCCGCTGCGGAGAAGCCGCGCTGCTGCTCGACTGTGCCGATCTGGCCGAGGCCGTCGCGCTGGCCGGGCGGGTGGAGCACCTGCGCCCGGAGGCCGTGGACGTGGTCGCGGCGGCCCGCACCGTCCTGGTGACCGCGCGGGACGCCTCGGCGGTGCCGGCGCTGCGTCGGAGGGTGGAGAACCTGCTGGCCCAAGGTCCGCCCCGCCATCCGGCCCAAGATCCGGGGGAGGTGGCGCAAGACGTGGCGCAGGAGGTGGCGCAGGCGGCGGTCCGGGAGGTGGTTCTCGACGTCCGCTACGACGGCCCCGACCTGGCCGCCGTCGCTGACCTCGTCGGCGTCTCGACCGAGGCACTGGTGCGTCGGCACACCTCGATCACCTGGCGGGCGGCGTTCGGGGGGTTCGCGCCCGGCTTCTTCTATCTGGTGGACGAGCGGGAGTTGGAGGGAAGCGCGGGGGTCCGCAGCGACGGTGGCGGTGGCGCCGGTGTGGGGAGCGCGGGTGGCGACGGAGACGCTATCGAGGGAGGCGGCGGCAGCAGTGGCGGTGTCGCCGAGCCGCTGCCGTCCGTGCCGCGGCTGGGGTCTCCGAGGCCGCGGGTCCCGGCGGGGTCGGTGGGCCTGGCCGACCGCTTCTGCGCCGTCTACCCGGGGGCCTCACCCGGAGGTTGGCGACTCGTCGGGACCACTGATGCCGTGCTCTGGGACTCCGACCGGCCGGACCCGGCGCTGCTGGCCCCCGGCGATCGCGTCCGGTTCCGGGCCGCTGGACCGCGGGACCCGACGCGATGAGCCTGATGATCCTCCGGGCCGGCCCGTCGGCGCTGGTGCAGGACCTGGGCAGGCCGGGCCACGCCTCACTCGGGGTCACCGCCTCGGGCGCCGCGGATCGCGCCGCCGCCGCGCTCGCTCTGCGCTGCCTCGGGACCCACCCCGGGGCCGCGGTCCTCGAGTTGCTGCTGGGTGGGTTCGTGCTGATGACGGACGCCCCGGCAGTGGTCGCGGTGACGGGGGCGCGGGGCCTCGTCGTCGTCACCACCCCCTCCGGTTCCCGACGTACCGCCGCCACCGGCGAGGTGCTGCGGTTGGACGCCGGCTCGACGCTCGAGATCGGTCGGCCCGATGCCGGGGTGCGCACTTACCTGGGAGTACGCGGGGGGATCGAGGTGCCGCGGGTGCTGGGCAGCCGCTCGCGGGACACGCTGTCCGGGCTCGGACCGCCGCCCGTCGTGGCCGGCGACGTGCTGGCCGTCGGCGACTCCGTGGTGGCCCCCTGGGCGGACCACTGGCACGCGGCGGGCGGGGCTCCGCGCGGTGGGATCGGTCCGCGGGTGGGCATGGGATCGGACGGCAGGGGTAGGGGACCGGCCCCCGTCGTCCTGGAGGTGATCCCCGGCCCGCGCGACGACCTGTTCCCACCCGGGGCCTGGCAGGTCCTGGCGGAGACCGGTCACGTCAGTGGGCACGCGGACCGGGTGGGGGTGCGCATCGATCCGGCGCGGCCCGTCCCCCGGCTGGGAGGTGGCGAGATCCCCAGCGAGGGCATGGTGCGCGGCGCGGTGCAGATCCCGGCGGACGGTTCACCGGTGGTCTTCGGGCCCGACCACCCCGTCACGGGCGGCTACCCGGTGATCGGGGTGCTGACCTCGCGGTCGTCGGACGCGCTGTCGCAGCTCCTGCCGGGAGCGCCGGTGAGCTTCCGGAGGGTGTCGGAGTGACCGACTAGGGTGTGCGAGGCGGAACCAAGTACCGTGGACCGTTGGTGTGCGCGGAATCACCGCCTGCGGGCCGGTTTTCGTCCCTCACCGAAAGACGACTCTTTTCGAGGTGAAAGCAAACCATGCCAGCGATCGTCCTGATCGGCGCCCAGTGGGGCGACGAGGGCAAGGGTAAGGCCACCGACATCCTGGGCGGCCGCGTCGACTACGTGGTCAAGCCCAACGGCGGGAACAACGCGGGCCACACCGTGGTGGTGGGCGGCGAGAAGTACGAGCTCAAGCTCCTTCCCGCCGGCATCCTCTCGCCCACGGCCGTGCCCGTGATCGGCAACGGCGTGGTGGTCAACCTGGAGGCGCTGTTCGAGGAGATCGACGGCCTCGAGGCCCGCGGCGCCGATACCTCGCGGCTGCGCATCTCCGCCGACGCCCACCTGGTGGCCCCCTACCACCAGGCGCTGGACAAGGTGACCGAGCGGTTCCTGGGCAAGAAGGCCATCGGCACCACCGGCCGCGGCATCGGGCCCACCTACGCCGACAAGGTCTCGCGGGTGGGGATCCGCGTGCAGGACGTCTTCGACGAATCCATCCTGCGGCAGAAGATCGAGGGGTCGCTGCACCTCAAGAACCAGATCCTGGTCAAGATCTACAACCGCCGTGCGGTCGAGGTCGAGGAGATGGTCGAGTACTTCCGCGGATACGCCGACCGGCTCCGGCCCATGGTCAGCGACACCACCCTGATGCTCAACCAGGCCCTGGAGCGCGGCGAGTCCGTGCTGATGGAGGGCGGCCAGGCCACCATGCTGGACGTGGACCACGGCACCTACCCCTTCGTCACCTCGTCCAACCCCACCGCCGGGGGCGCCTGCGTGGGGTCGGGCGTCGGGCCCACCAAGATCACCCACTCGCTGGGCATCGTCAAGGCGTACACCACGCGCGTGGGCGCCGGGCCGTTCCCCACCGAGCTCTTCGACAAGTGGGGCGAGTACCTGCAGGTCACCGGCGGCGAGGTGGGCGTGAACACCGGCCGCACCCGGCGCTGCGGCTGGTACGACGCCGTGATCGCCCGGTACGCCGCCCGCGTCAACGGCTTCACCGACTACTTCCTCACCAAGCTCGACGTACTCACCGGCATCGGCGAGATCCCGATCTGCGTGGCCTACGACGTCGACGGTGTCCGGCACGACGAGATGCCCATGACGCAGACCGACTTCCACCACGCCACGCCGATCTACGAGACCATGCCTGGCTGGGAGGACAACATCCGCGGGGCGCGGACGTTCGGCGATCTTCCGCCCGAGGCCCGCGACTACGTCCTGCGGCTCGAAGAGCTGGCCGGCACCCACATGTCCTACATCGGCGTGGGGCCGGGGCGCGACGAGAACGTGGTGCGGCGCGACATCCTGGGCTGAGTCGCCGCTTTGCCCGTCGCCAAGAGCGTTCCGCACACATCGCCCGAGTGGGCGTGTGCGGGACGCTCTTCTCGTTGAGGGGCCCGCTGCGGGTGTGGCACGTGTGGGATGCGTGGGGCCTTTGTGACGTCGTAGGCGGAGTTTCATGTGAACGGACGACACATGTCGTGCGAACATCGGATACCGCGCCGCAGGGAAACGAGATGGACTCCGAGGGGTCGGTCAATGGGGCCGGCGATTCACTGCACAGGGAGTCTCATCAATGCTTGTATCCGAGCGCCTCACATTCCTCGCCGCCGTGGCCTCCGCCTCGGCTCTGGTCCTCGGCGGTGCCGGCGCGGCCTCTGCCCAGGGCAGTCTCGGGGCCGCAGGCAGCAGTGATGTCGTTCCGGTCTTCGACTCGGAGAGCGAGGGAGCTCTCACACCTCTGGGCGAAGGCATCTACCGGGTCGGTTACACCAATCGCTCCGGTCAGGACCTCGCCTGCGCCGCCATGGTCTTGCCACGCGCGGTCGCCCAAGGGCTCTACGAGGAGATGCAGGAGCCCGGCGCACTGTTCCCCGGAACCGGGGACGACGAGGGGGACCCGGAGGCCGGTGGAGCGGAGCTGAGTCCCGAACTGCAGGCAGCGTACGAGGAGGCGGTGGAGAACGGCCACATCGCGATGGCTGTGGGAGACGACGGCCTGAGCTACCGGGACTACATGCGGGTCATCTTCCTGGGGCAGATGGGTGACGACGACGACTACACCGACGAGCAGATCGAGGAGCTCCTTGACGAGTACTTCGAGCACGCCGAGGTCGTTTTCCCTGGTCTCGGGCCGGGCTTCGTGAACCAGAACCTCGTGAACTTCGTGGACGATGGTGCGACAGCGCAATGGACTGCGACGATGGACGAGGCCCTCCCGGAGGGCGAGCGGGCAGGTGGGATCGTCACCTGCTTCAACGGTGTAGACCGCACCGCGACGATCACCGAGACCACTTACATCGAGATCGAGCGCGTCGATGAAGGCACGAATGCCGGCGGCGGGGACGATGACGACGAGGGCATCATCGGATCGATCGAGGGCGTCTTCGGGTCGATGAGCTGACCTCAGCGGCGGACCACGAGTTCGCGGTCGAGCCCCGTCGCGGGTCAACCTGCGCCGGGGCTCGACCATGTCTGAGGGGTCCGAGTCCCGCTGGTGACGTGGCAGAACGGCGTGGGACGAGGCGCTGCCCTCGCATCCTCCGCGCAGCTGTGGAAGCGGGGCTATATTCACCAGAGTCCGGGCCTACGGCCAACGGGTGAGGCGGCCGCTCGGAGCGGTCGTCCCCACGGGATCCACCCTCGCCGGTCTATCGCGGACGGAAGGACACCCCCCATGCGAGTCAATCGCCTCGCGTCCATAGCGTCCATCGCAGCCTCAGTCGCCCTCGGTGCCGCCTCCCTCGTCGGTGGAGCCGGGATAGCCCAGGCACAATCGCTCGACACGGGTTCCTTCAGTGCCGCGTCGGAGGCCCAGAGGGCCCTGTCACTGTCCTTCGCCTCTGCGGGCGCGGACGGTGCCGCGGGCATGCTGGTCAACAACACCGATGTGGACGTCGAGTGCGAAGTGCTCGTGGGTCCGGCCCCGCTGATACGCAGTCTCGAGGAGCACCTCGCAGCCGGGGGCGGAATGGACGGACCGGCAGGGTACGAGGATGCGCTCGCGGCCGCGACGAGTGCGGGGGCCGTCGGCATCGATCTCCTCGGGCTCTCGGCTGGTGAAGCCGGCAGATGGGAAGTCGAGCTCTCCGCCACCGCAGACTTCGACGCAGGCGCCATGGCACTGTGCGGACACGACTATCTCTACGTGTACGAGTTCGCGTACGAGTCCGCTGCGGGAGGATCGCTGGAGCTCGGGTCTCTCGCTCGCTGACGTCACCGCCGGTGTCCAGCATCGCGTCCGGCGCCCACGGCTCGATCGGCCCCGCGATGTGAATCGATCGGCCCCGCGACGTGAATTGATCGGCCCTGCGACGTGAATCGCGGGACCCGTCGAGGGCCCGCAGGTTGAGTCTCCTCGCGGTCCGCGATCGGGTGTCAGCTCAGAGTGGGAGGCCCGGGATCTGGGGGAGCTCGAATGCCCCGCCGGCCACTCCTGCACTGACAGCCAGAGCGATCGAGACGCCCACGCCCGCGAGGATGATCAGGCCGGCCCCGACGATCGGGTTGTCCATGGAGCCGCCGTCTGCAGACCCCGACGCCTGCGCCACGTAGGCGACGTGACCTCCCTGGGCAGGTGCGGCGTGGGCGGGTGCGGCGTGGGCGGGGACGGCCGCCACCGAGGTCGCCGTGGCGAGCGCGAGAGCCGCTGCGGCGGAGCGGAGAGGGCGCGAATTGGTCATGGTCATGCCTCCGTATCGTTCCCCGGCGATCCTGCATTACCGACGGTGTTGCCACTCGCGCGTGCAGCTCCGGAATTGAGCGCGTTTCCGGATGCATCGGCTGAGTGAGCCCGTCCCGGAGCGTGCCGGGGATCTTCGATCGGCTCCGAATTTCCACGGTTCTGGCTCGATCTTCTGGCTCGACCACGGTGTGCGCTGTTCAGGGGCTGTGGAGAGTCGCGCAGTTCTTCCACACTGGGTTCATCCTCCGGCTGTCGGAGGCCACGCTCGTAGCACCATGCCCACATGCCCGCGAGAAGCACAGACCGAGCGACACCACCGCAACGGCGAGAGGCGGCGTTCGTCAGAGCAGTCCACGGCGGCGAGCCGTTTCTCGTCAAGATCGCGTTAGACGCAGGGATTCTCACCCGTCAGGACATTCGTTCGCGATTCCGGCGTGTCCATCCGAGGGTCTATGTGCGGAAGTCGACCGAGCTGAGCCCGGCGCAGAAGATTCGCGCGGCCTGGCTGTGGGGCGGTTCCGGCTCCGTCATCTGCGGCGGTGCTGCCGCTTATCTGACCGGGGAGGAGTACTTCGGGGAAGAACTCGTCGACGACGAGGTTCAACTGTGGAGGTCGACGTGGCGACACGCACCGGCCGGCATTGTGGTCCGCAAGTGGTCCAGCGCTCCGGAATGGGTGCAGTACCACGGCATGGCAGTGACGACTCCGGCCCGGACGGCGATCGACCTGGCGCGGCACCTGACCTCAGATGTTCGGGCTGTTGCCGCTCTGGATTCCATGTGCCGCACCGGCAGGACTGATCCGGATGCGATCGCAGCAGAGGCGTTCACGATGTCGGGTCAGGTCGGAGTCCGTCGCGTGCTGGAGCTGCTGCCGAGAGTGGATCCACTGGCCGAATCGCCCAAGGAATCCGAGCTGAGGTTGATCATGAGGTCTACCGATCTCCCGGCACTCGAGTCACAGGTGGAGGTTCGTGACGGGGTCGGCGCCCTGGTGTCTCGACTGGATCTCGGGAATCGAGAATGGAAGGTCGGATTGCAGTACGACGGCCATGAGCATCTGACACGGGCCCGCCGGGACGGGGACTCGGTGGCGATGTTGCGGCTCCCCGCCCTGGGGTGGGAGGTGAGGCGGGTGACGCAGGGGATGCTCCACACCCCTCAGACGCTGACCCGCTTCGTCCGCGGGGCGTTCGAGAAGCAGGGGTGGGATGGCCAAGGGGCCGGGCGCCGAGGTTGAGCTGATCGCGTTCCGTGGAAATCGGTTGCGTTTCGTGCAGATCCGTCACTATCTGGGACGCATCTACTCGGCCGATGCATCCAGGAACGCGCCGGATCGGTGGGCTCGAGAAACCCAAGCCCAATCCGTAACCCAAGCCCAAGCCGTAACCCAAGCCCAATCCGCAACCCAAGCCCAAGCCCGGTCAGCCGAGATTCCCGAAGGCGTTGCGGACCGCGGCCACGGCCTCCTCGGCACCGAAACCCGAGCCCGCGGCACGCTCCGCGAACTCCTCCGCGGCTCGGGCCAGCACAGAGCCGGGTAGATCGGCGGCCGAGACGAACGTCCCCGAGCGGCCGCGGCCCTCCAGTACCCCCGACTCCTCGAGTTCGCGGTAGACCTTCGCGGCGGTGGCGGTGGAGACACCGACCTCCTCCGCGAGCTTCCGCACAGCGGGCAGACGCGTCCCCGGGGTCAGCGCGCCCCGCTTGACACCCTCGACTATCTGCCCCTTGAGCTGGCGAAACGGCGGCTCAGCCGAGGCGGGGTCCACGGCGAGAGACATTCCGGCCACCCGGGAGCCGCGCGCGGCCGGCGCAGAGCCCTCCGTTGCCGGGGCCGAGCCACGCGCCGCCGGCGCAGAGCCCGCCGCTACCGGGGCCGAGCCGCGCGCCACCGGCGCAGAGCCCACCGCTGCCGGAGCAGAGCCCACCGCTGCCGGAGCAGTGCCCGCCGCTGCCGGGGCCGAGCCGGGGCCGCGGGGGTCAGCGCCCTGCGCCCCGGCCGCAGCACCCGGCTCGCTCATGCTCAGGCCCAGACCTGATCGACGGACGTCACCTCATGCGGCGGCGCGACCGGCACACCGGCCGGTGTGCGCGAGAATCGCGGAGCGGGCGACGGCCCCATGTCCCCGCCGACCTCGACGAAGGTCTCCCTCGCCGTCATATGGGGATGGGACAGGGCCTCGGTGTAGGTCAGCACCGGGGTCGTGCACGCGTCGGTGCCGTCGAAGAGCTCGGCCCACTCGTCGCGGGTCTTCTCGGCGAACTTGCCGGCGATGACCTCGCGCAGCTCGTCCCAGCGGTCCATGTCGAACTGGCCGGGCATGCCCTCGCCGTCGATACCCAGCAGTCGCGCGAACTCCGCGTAGAACTGCGGCTCGAGGCAGCCCACTGCCATGAACTTGCCGTCTGAACAGGTGTAGACGTCGTAGAACGGGAACCCGGTGTCGAGCATGTTGGTCCCGGCGACGTCCGACCACTGGTCGCGTGCGCGCATGGCCCACTGGAACTGGCCAAGCACGGAAGCGCCGTCGGTCATGGCGGTGTCGATGACCTGGCCCTTGCCGGAAGTGGCGCGCTCGATGATCGCGGCGAGGATGCCCTGGATGAGGAACATCGAGCCGCCGCCGAAGTCGCCGACGAGGTTGAGCGGCGGCACCGGGCGCTCGCCCTTGCGGGCGGTGGCGTTGAGGTGCCCGGTGAGCGAGATGTAGTTGAGGTCGTGTCCGGCGGTGTGCGCGAGTGGGCCGTACTGGCCCCAGCCGGTCATCCGCGCGTAGACCAGCCGCGGATTGGACTCGAGGCACTCGTCGGGACCGAGGCCCATGCGCTCGGTGACACCGGGGCGGAAGCCCTCGACCAACACGTCGGCCTTGGCGATCAGGCCCTGGACCTGCGCCAGCCCGTCCTCGCTCTTGAGGTCGGCCTCCACCACGGTCCGGCCCCGTCGGGTGATGTGCGCCCAGCCGTCGGCGGACTTGGCGAGCTCGCCGGGGCGCATGACGGTCACGACGTCGGCGCCCAGATCGGCGAGCATCATGCAGGCGTGGGGGCCGGGGCCGATGCCGTTGAGTTCGACGACGCGGATGCCGGCCAGGGGGCCGGAGGAGGCAGTGGTCACAGGTGTGCCCTTTCGTGTGGCTTTGCACACACGCTATCGCTTCGGTCGTGGTGCGGTCCGATGTGACGGCGATGTTGCTCTTGGTGCGGCTGTGGCCAGGGTTAATAAGAAAGTTAGTATGAACTCACTCTCGAGGAAGTTTTCGCCGCTTACCTGAAACGTAGCTGTGATCTGTGTGACACTCCGCTCAGGCGTTCCCCGAACGTCCGCAAGTGTCACCGCGGTCCTCAACGCGGTGGAATCCCCTCATTCCAAGGAGCATCCATGTTCTCACGTACCCGCTTCGTCGCCGGCGCATCCGCGGTGGCCTTGGCCTCCGGAGCAGTCCTCGCGGGCGCCGGAATCGCAGGTGCCCAGGGCTCGTCCGAGATCGCAGCCGACCTCGGACTCGCCGCCACCGCGCTCAACGGCCCCGTGACCGTCTCCGGGAACGCCGAAGGCGGTCCGACGGTCACGTACACCAATGAGACGGGTGTCGATCAGCAGTGTCTGGGCTTCACGATGCCGTACAGCACAGTCGAGACGCTTGGCGTCGACCCCTCCGGTCTGGATCTCAGCGATCTGGTCGCGGCGATCGACCTGATCACCGCGATCGAAGGTGCAGGCGGAGTGTCGGTTCTCGGCGTTGACGGCGACGGCGATCCCCTCGCCTACGAGGGCACAGTGGACAACGGTGGAGTCGTCGGCGCAGTGGCTCCGCTCGCGCTGTTCGGTACGGGCGGGGTCGCCGTCGCTGCAGACGGAGACGTGACGTGGACTGCCCCGACGCCCACCGAGGCCGCGGCGGCAGCGACGATCTGTGTTCCGCCGGGCGCTGACGAGGAGGGCCTCGACGTGAGCTTCGGCATCGACCCGCAGGTCGTCGCCGACCAGATCAACGGCCGGATCCCGGGCGGCTCCCTCGAGATCGTCAGCCCCGACATGATCTCGGGCGGGAGCGTCGAGACGGGTGCGACCCTGCTGGGTTCACTCGGCGACGCCGGTGACGATACCGACGACGGCGACATCCCGGTCGAGACCGTGGAGTGATTCCGGTTCTCCTCGTCGCGTCACCGCCCGGGCCCGGCACCTCCACGGTGTCGGGCCCGGGCGTCTGATCATCCGCGTTCCGGCAGTCGCCGCAGGTCTACTAGCGTGGGCGGCATGACCGCAGCGCACGATCCCCTCGCCCCGCCAGTCGTCGACCGCTTCGGGACGCCGGGTTCGGACTCGGCCACCCGCGTGATGCTGCTGGGCTCGGGTGAGCTCGGTAAGGAGGTGACGATCGCGCTGCAGCGCCTGGGCGTGGAGGTGATCGCGGTGGACCGGTACGCCGGCGCCCCCGCCCACCAGGTCGCGCACCGCAGCCACACCATCGACATGACGGACGCCGACGAGGTGCGCCGGGTGGTGGAACTGGAGAAGCCGCAGGTGATCCTGCCGGAAATCGAGGCCATCGCCACGGCGGCGCTGGCGCAGATCGAGCAGGACGGCCTGGCTCGTGTCGTGCCCACCGCCCGGGCCGTGCAGCTGACCATGGACCGCGAGGGCATCCGGCGCCTGGCGGCCGAGGAGTTGGGCCTGCCCACAAGCAGGTACGCGTTCGCTTCATCCCTGGAGGAACTGCAGCTGGCGTGCACCGAGATCGGGTTCCCGTGCCTGGTCAAGCCCACGATGTCGTCGTCGGGCAAAGGGCAGTCCTCCCTCCACGGCCCCGAGGACGTGGACGGCGCCTGGACCTACGCGCAGTCCGGCGCGCGGGTGGCGGGGGCGCGTGTGATCGTGGAGTCGTTCGTGGACTTCGAGTACGAGATCACCCTGCTCACCGTCCGCAGCGTGGACCCGGAGACGGGGCGCATCCGGACCGACTTCTGCGAGCCGATCGGTCATCGCCAGGAACGCGGGGACTACGTGGAGTCGTGGCAGCCGCAGGCCATGACGCAAGACGCCTACGACTCGGCGCGCTCGGTGGCGGCGCGCGTGACCGGCGCGCTCGGCGGGGTAGGCGTGTTCGGCGTGGAGCTGTTCGTCCAGGGGGTCGACGTGTACTTCTCCGAGGTCAGCCCGCGGCCCCACGACACCGGTCTGGTGACGCTGCGCAGTCAGGTACTCAGCGAGTTCGACATGCACGCGCGGGCTGTCCTGGGCCTACCGGTGGTCACGACCATGTCCAGCCCGGGCGCGTCGGCGGTGATCTACGGCGGCGCCGGAATCGGCGACGACGGTGTCAACGGAGACGGTGTCAACGGGGACGGCGCCGGGGGAGAGGGCACCGGGGGCGGCTGCTCTGCGGGCGAGGGGACCACCGCGGGGGTCGGGTTCGAGGGTGTGGCCCGCGCGCTCGCGGTGCCGGAGACGGATCTGCGGCTGTTCGGCAAGCCCTCGGCCAGCGAGTTCCGCCGCATGGGCGTGGCCGTGGCCACCGCCGAGGACGTGGAGACCGCCCGTGGGCGGGCCCGCGAAGCCGCCTCTCGTGTGACGGTGGTGAGGTAGGCGTGCACCGCACCGCCCCCGGGGCGGGACGGCCCGCCATATGACGACGACGAGAGTGCCATGACGACGACGAATTCGGTTGCCGACGAGGCCCGCGACCTCCCGAAGGAACCGACCAGCACCTGGATCCTGATCCTGGTCGTGGCCACGGTTGTGGTCTGGCTGGCGGTGCTGGCCTGGCAGGTGGTGGTCTTGCCGGAGCGCGTCCCTATTCACTTCCGCTCTGGCGGGGAGCCTGACGGCTGGTCCAGCAAAGCCGGCGCTCTGGCGTTCTCGGCGCTGTTGCCGCTGCTGATGGTGCTGCCTCTCCCGCTGCTGACCACGCTCATCGTTCTCCGGGCGCCTGAGTTCATCAACGGACCCAACAAGGAGTGGTGGACGGCCACGGCGCCGAGGCTTCGCCGGTTCGAGCGGCTACTGCGTGAGGATCTGTGGTTGATCACGGTGGTCACCCTGGCGCTGCTGGTGGCGATGCAGGTGGGGATCGTGCGCGCAGCCGAGACTCCGGATCAGCGGATGCCGGAGGAGTTCCTGTTCGGCGGGTTGGCTGTGTTCGGCGCCGGGATCGTCGCGGTGATGGTGCGCATGTACGCCGGCAGCCGGTACGCCGAACAGCCCGACCTGCTCTGAGCTCCCACCTGCTCTGAGCCCGGAAAGAGGAAACCCCGCCGTGACGTCTGCACCCGGTGATCCGGCACCCTGGTGGCACACCGGTGCCCTGGCCTGGCTCGTGGCCAGGGCATACACCCGCAGTCGTCCCGCGGCGGCACTCGCCTGGGCCGCGGCGCTGGCGACCATCGCCCCGTATGTGCTGCGCCGGGCCGTGTACGAATCGGCGGACCGGGACGGGATGGTGATCTTCTGCCGGTACCGGCCCGTCCTCGACGTCGTGGTGGCAACAGTGCTTGGGCTGGCGTTCTTCGGTCTCGGGTTCAGCGCGTTCGTGGCGGAGTTCGATCACCGTCCCCTGGTGTTGGTGGTCCTGGGTGGGATCCTCGGAGTGGTCCTGGCCGGGGCACTGCTGATGTCCGTGGGGTTGTCTCCTACGGATGCCGTGGGACCTGACACCCCGGATGGTCGCCGGTGGGCGATCATGGCGTTGGCCCAGCGCCCGGGGACGCGGTGTTCGGCACTGCTCCTGACCCGCAGGCTGATCGCGTCACTGCCCGCCGGAGACGTGGTGGTGGCGGTCGCGGCCGACGAGTCGCTCGCCGGGGCCTATGCCCGGTTCGGGTTCACGCGCACCCCCGGCAGGCGCGTCCACCGCGTCCTGGACTGAGCCTGTGGATGGTCGTCCGATCAATCCACCGACCCCTCTCACGGGCCGCATCCGGCCCGGCCGTGCACCTAGCGTGAGGTCCCGAGCGGCCCGGACTGTCGGGCCGGGAGGGGGCGGGGTTGATGGCGGGATTAGTCGCGGGAGCGGGAGCGGGGCCGGTCGCGGGAGCAGGGCCGGAAGCAGGCCCGGGAGCGGGAGTGGGCCCGGGATCAGTCGCGGGAGCGGGAGTGGGGCCGGTCGCGGCGGCGCTGGTGGCGTTCGAGCGGGTCGCGGTGGTGGCCGAGGCGACCCGGGTTCGTGAGGCCGGGGTGCGTGCGGCGGAGCAGGCGGGATCGCTGGCCGCCGTGCTCGGAGAGACCAGCTCGCTGGCCGCGGCGCTCGGTGAGGCGTCCGCCGCGGCGGGAGGGGCCGGTGCCGCGCCGCCCGGTGGAGTGCTCAGCGGGGCGGCGCTGGAGGAGTGCGCTGCGCTGCTGGCACGAAGGGCGCAGGACTCGGCTGTGGAGACCGAGCAGATCGCCGAGCGTATGGAGAGTGCGGCGCAGCTACTGCTGGAGACCGACGAGGAGGTGGCCCGCCGTGTCGCCGGCGCAGCGGGTTGAGGCGCTGGTTGTGGCCCTCGACCACGCCGAGTCCCGGGCCGCGGCGGTGGGCCGGGCGGTTGCGGACACGGCTGCTGACCTGGACTCGGTGGCCCGCAGGCTCGGAGGAGGTACAGGTTCTGAGGGAGACGCTGCGGTCGGCGGCGGCTGGTCGGGCCACGCGGGGGCGCAGGCCCGCAGCCGCGTGGGGGACGCGGCCGCCGAGGCCAGAATGGTCTCCGGCGCCTGCCTCTACCTGGCGGACGTCCTGAGGGTGGAGGGTTCGAGACTGTCGAGGGCGCTGATCAACTGGGTTGACGACGAGCGGGTGCGCCCGGGCCGGGGCGACGTCACGGCGGTCGCCGATGCCGATCTGGCCCTGACGGTCCGACTGCGCGAAGCGGCGGAATCACTCGCCGGCTACACGGACGCCGAGACAGTGGCCTGCATCGATCTCTCAGGGTCGACCGACGACGATCCCCGCGACGTCGCCGAACTTTGGCACTCGCTCGGCCCGGCAGAACGGGAGCGACTCGCGCGCGACCACCCGGAACTGGGGTCGGTCGCCGGGGTCTCCTCCGCCACGCGGGACGCGATCAACCGGACGCGGCTGCGCAGGCTGCTCGAGGCGGGTGAGGGCCCGGGGCTCGTTGAACTGACCGCGCACCTGGCCGAGGACCCCGCCCGTCACCTGCTCGCGCTGCACCCGGACGGCCGGGCGGTGGTGGCGAGTGGTGATCCCGACGGCGCGGACAGCGTGGTCACGTTGATCCCCGGCACGGGCTCGTCGTTGGAGTCGATCGATCGCACCGCCGATCGCGCGGGAGCGGTGTGCGAGGCGAGTGCACGTCCTGACGCCGGTCCCGGCGATCCGACCGCCGGGTCGTGCGTGTCCGTGTCGTGGCAGGGCTACGACGCCCCGGACGACGTCGCCGCGGCCGGGTTCTCCACCGCATCCGCGCGCGAGCATGCGCAGGACCTGCGGACCTTCGCGGCGGGCCTGGACGCGGTCGAGAGCATGGACGGTCGGGACTCCCCGCACGCCGTCGTGGGCTACAGCTACGGCTCAGCTGTCCTGGGTGCGGCGTCGGCGGACCCGAGCGGGCTGGCCGCGGACCGGATGATCCACGTGGGCAGCCCCGGTGCGACCGTCGACTCACTGGCGGAGCAACGGGTAGACGAGGGCGGGACCGCGCGGCAGGCCGCTCATCACGAGGTGGTGGGTGTGGCCACGCGGTGGGATCCGGTGCCGTGGTGGTCTACTACCGGGGTGCTGGGCGAGCGGCCGGGGACCGAGGAGTTCGGCGGGCTCGCGGTGGACGTGACCGAACCGGGTTCCGGACCGGGATCGACCCGGGACGCGCATTCGACCTACTTCGACCGCGGGACGGTGTCGTTGGAGGAGATCGGCAGGCTCGTGGCGGACACCGACTGACCCAGAGGACTCAGGGTTGGGGGGAGACGGGAGAAACGGGGGAGTCCAGGGGGCCGGGCTGGGACTCCAGGGCCGCGGCGAGCATCTCCTCCCGCCCCCCGAGCTTCGTGCGTTCGCGGCCCGCGGCCTGCCCCAGTGCGCGTTCGCGGGAGTCGATCGCCGCCCACCCCGTGCCGTCGACCACGGCCACGCCCCGCTCGGCGAGCAGATCGCGGACGGACTGCGGGTCGGTGTCGGCGGGGTCGAACAGGGTGCCGGCCTCGATGTCGTCGGTGAGGGCGTGCACCGTGTCCACCGCGCAGTGCCGGTTGGTGCCGATCACCCCGGTCGGTCCGCGCTTGACCCACCCGGTGGCGAACAGCCCCTGCACGGGCTCGCCACCGGGTTTGGTGAGCACCCGTCCGCCGTCGTTGGGAATGGTGGAGGTGGTCTCGTCGAAGGGCACGCCCTCGAGCGGGTCGGACTTGTAGCCGACCGCCCGGTAGACGGCGTCCACGGCCAGTTCCTCGAACTCGCCGGTGGCCCGCACCCGGGTTCCGTCCGGCTCGGTGCGCTCCAGCCGGAGGCCGGTGACGAACCCGTCGGGGCCGAGGACCTCGACGGGGCTGCGGTGGAAGCGGAAACGCACCACGCGACCGCCGGCGGCGAGCGCGGCCTCCTCGGCCGCGTCGGCGGACTCGTGGCCCGCCTCCGCCTGCGCGGCCGCCCACTTGGCCAGCTGATCGCAGACCTGCCCGGCTCGGCGATCGTTCTCCAGGTGGTCGCGGGCCTCGTCGTCGTATTTCAGGTCGGCCGGTTCCACCACGATGGTGACACCCTCCACCTTGTCCATCTCCCGCAACTCCAGGGGGGTGAACTTGGCGTAGGCGGGGCCGCGGCGGCCGGTCACGGTGACGACGCGGGTGGCGCTGGTCCCGAAGCCCTCGCGGACGTGCGCCGGGATGTCGGTGGCCTCGAGCTGCTCGGGGGTACGCACCAGCATCCGCGCGATGTCGAGCGCGACGTTGCCCACGCCCACCACCGCGGCGCGCTCGGCGGTCAGGGCCCAGTTGCGGTCGGCGTCCGGGTGGCCGTCGTACCAGGTGACGAACTGCGCGGCCCCGTAGGAGCCCTCGAGGTCTTCGCCGGGGATGCCGAGTTCGCGGTCGGCGAGGGCGCCGGTGGCCAGGATGACGGCGTGGTAGAGCCGGGGCACGTCGTCCAGGGTCAGGTCACGCCCGAACTCGACGTTGCCGAGGAAGCGGATCCGCGGGTCGGTGACGATCGACTCCAGCGTGCGGGCGATGCCCTTGATCCGTGGATGGTCCGGGGCCACGCCGTGGCGCAGCAGGCCGTACGGCACGGGCAGCTTGTCGAGGCAGTCCACGACGATGTCCCTGCCGTGCTGGTCAGCCCACGCCAGGAGGGCCTCGCAGGCGTAGACGCCCGCCGGTCCGGATCCGACGACGGCCACTCGGACGGGGGCGGCGGAGGGGGTGGGGGACATGGCCCGATCATGACACGGGGGCGCGCCCGGCGGACCTCGACCGGACGGACTCGTGGCAGGAGGAGCATAATCAGGGCCCATGAGTGACTACGCCGGGGATCTGGTCCCACAGCAGGCCTGGGATCTGCTCGCTTCCGATCCCTCCGCGGTGTTGGTGGACGTGCGCACCAGCGCCGAGTGGCAGTGGGTCGGTGGCGCGGACCTGTCGGAGCTGGGCAAGCGCGCGGTGGGCATCGAGTGGATGACCTCGGCGGGCGAGCCCAACCACCGCTTCCTCGAGCAGCTCGGCCAGGCGGGCGTGGACGCCGACACGCCGGTGCTGTTCCTGTGCCGCAGCGGGGCCCGGTCGGCCGCCGCCGCGAGCGCCGCCACCGCCGCCGGCCTGGGCCCGGCCTACAACGTGGCCGAGGGGTTCGAGGGCGACCCTGACGCGGCGGGTCACCGCGGCTCGGTCAACGGGTGGAAGGTCGCGGGCCTGGCCTGGCGGCAGTCCTGACCCGGCCCGATCCCGCCACCCGCACCACCGACAGCACAAGAAAGCAGCGGATGAGAAACAACGAGCTCCCCGACGGTCTCCACCCCGAAACCCTGGGCGTGCGGGCCGGGCAGATGCGCACCGGCTTCGAGGAGACCGCCGAGCCGATGTTCCTCAACTCCGGCTACGTCTACGAGTCGGCCGAGGCGGCCGAGGCGTCGTTCAACGGGGACATCCAGCGGTTCGTGTACTCCCGCTACGGCAACCCCACCGTGGCGATGTTCCAGGAGCGCCTGCGGCAGATCGAGGGCGCCGAGGCGTGCTTCGCCACCAGCTCGGGCATGTCGGCGGTGTTCGTGTCGCTGGCGGCGCTCCTGGGCAACGGTTCCCGTTTGGTGGCCTCGCGGGCGCTGTTCGGCTCCTGTTTCGTGATCTGCAACGAGATCCTGCCGCGCTGGGGCGTGGAGACGGTGTTCGTGGACGGCGCCGACCTGGACCAGTGGCGCGAGGCGCTCAGCGAGCCGACCGACGCCGTGTTCTTCGAGACCCCCTCCAACCCCATGCAGGAGCTGGTCGACGTGCGCGCGGTCTGCGAGTTGGCGCACGCGGCCGGCGCGCAGGTGGTGGTGGACAACGTCTTCGCCACCGTCCTGCACCAGAAGCCGCTCGAGCTGGGCGCGGACATCGTGGTCTACTCCACCACCAAGCACATCGACGGCCAGGGCCGCGTCCTGGGCGGCGCCGTGCTGGGGACCGAGGAATACATCTCCGGGCCCGTGCAGAACCTGATGCGTCACGCGGGTTTCGGTATGAACGCGTTCAACGCCTGGGTGCTGCTCAAGGGCCTGGAGACCATGAGTCTGCGGGTTGAGCGGATGTCCGCCAACGCGCTTGAGGTGGCGCAGTTCCTCGAGTCGCATGACGCGGTGGACTGGGTCCGGTACTCGATGCTGCCCTCGCACCCGCAGTACGACCTGGCGCAGGCCCAGATGTCTGGTGGTGGGTCGGTGGTGACGTTCGGTCTGAAATACGACGACGACGAGGCGGATCGCGGCAAGCAACGCTGCTTCTCACTCCTCAACGCGCTGAGGGTCATCGACATCTCCAACAATCTCGGGGATGCCAAGTCGCTGGTGACCCATCCCGCGACCACCACCCATGCGTCCATGGAGCCGGAGGCCCGTGCCGCGGTCGGCATCACCGACAACGTGGTCCGCCTCTCGGTGGGGCTGGAGTTTGCCGGAGACCTCATCGAGGACTTGCGTAGGGGGCTAAACTAAGTTTTATGCGGTCACATGTGGGCGCGTCCCGGACCCGGGTGGCGGTGCTACCCGCGGCCCATCCGGCTGTCCGCCGGATCACGGGACTGGCGTGGTCGGGCCACGTGGAGCTGGTCCCGGTGCGGCCGGGCGTGGTCAACGGGGAATCCCACCCGGGTACCTACGTGAAGGGCCCCGCCCCGATCCTCGACCGCGACCTGGAGCACGTGGACGTGGCCCACGTGCACTTCGGCTACGACTACCTGGATCCGGAGAGTGCCCGGGACGTGACCGAGCACCTGTCCCGCGCCGGGGTCCCGATGGTGCTGACCGTGCACGACATCGTCTACCCCTCGCATGAGGACTCGCAGCCGCACCGGGGTAACACCGGCACGCTTGTCGGGGCTGCGTCACAGGTGCTCACGCTCACCGAGGTCGCGGCGCGGGAACTGTGGGTCCGGTGGGGTGTGGAGTCGATGGTGGTGCCGCATCCGCGATTGCTCGACGAGGCGGAGATCTCCTCTGCCGTCCGCGCCTCCAAGCACCTCAGGGGCGACGGGGACACCATCGTGGGCGTCCTGTTGGAACGCATGGGCGAGAACATCGAGGGGCCCGAACTCCTCGACCTGCTGGCACCCGTGGCGACCGGTCGGCGGGGCGCGCACCTGCGGATCGTCGTGGAGGCGCAGGCGTGGCGGGACGCGTGCGGTGAGGACCGCGAGAGCGGCGGGCACCACCTGGTCGCCGAGCTCGCGGCGGAGGGCGGATGGGAATCGGTGCGGTTGATCCGCTACGAGGCCCGGGACCTGGGGCCTGTGCTCGCCGAGTTCGCCGCCCTGGACGTGTGCGTGTTGCCGTATCGGTTCGCCACCCATTCCACCTGGCTGGAGCTGTGCCGGGATCTGGGGGTGACGCCGGTGCTCCCGGCCGTGGGCTTCCTGCGCGAGCAGTGGTTCGATCGCTGTGATCCGGACGAGCATTCCGGCGAGGTGTACGACCCCCGGGACCCCGGCACCTTGACCTGGGCGGTGCGCACCGCGATCGACGAACCCCGGTCGGCGCCGCCACGCGTCGAGGGCGCGGATCCGACGAAGATCATGGCCGCCCACGAGCAGGTGTACCGGATGGCCGCCCGCACGAGGAAGGCGAGCCGGAACGGCGCGTGAGGATGACCCGGGCGCCGATCAGGTTCCGGCGTGCGCGCCGGGGTCGGTCGGGCCCCGACCAGGTCAGGTTCCGGCGTCCGCGCGGGTGATCTCGATGGGCCAGGCGAGCATCAGCACCGAGTCGGGGGCCGGGGACGCCGAGTCCATGCTCAACTCCAGACACACGGTGACGGGTGCTCCCGGGGTGGTGCGGGTGGCGGCGGGAAGGACCAGGGGCTCGTCGGCGGTGGCGGCGTCCACGGGTTCGGGACGGATGCCGTCGCCGGCCAGGATGCTGGGGGTGCCACTGGTGAACGTGGGCGCGGCGCACGCGCCTCCGCTGGTGGTGACGGCCCGGATCCGAACGTCGGCGGCCGTCGTGGGGTCGCCGTCCACCAGCATGCCCTCGCCGATCATCACGTGGGCCTCCGAGCGGGAGTCGACGCTCGTCCGGAGGGTCAGCGGCTGGTAGGCGGAGCGGTTACGGAGACCGGCCGTGTCCACCCGGACGGGGAAGTGTCCGCCGTAGGTGGAGATGGGCGCGGTCCAGGTGGTGCCGAAGTCGGTGGAGGCCTGCACTGACCAGGAGGAGCTGCGCAGCTCCGACTCCCGGGCGTCGTCCTCGCGGTCCTGCAGGACCAGGGTGGCGCCCAGCGCGCAGACGGAGGTGGAACCGAGGGCGACCAGCGCGGTGGCCGCGTGTCGTATCCGCATAGCTCCTCCGAAAGCCGTCACACGGCGATCGGTCCGGAGGAGGGGACTCCGGCGCGGGCTGGCCCGCGATGATCGCCGGTTCATTCAGGGTATGGCCGCCAGTGGCCGAATCGTTACATTTGGCTTCGGCGAGTGGCGAATCTCACTCGATCCCGCGTGCTGTGGCGGTGTGTCGACGCGCGCCAGCCGGCAGGGGCGCGACCCGGCCGACCTCTGTGTCAGCGGACGTACACCACCGTGCCGGTCTCCTGGTTGATGGCGGCCCAGCGCCAACCGTCCGAGTCCGGGTCGGTCGACGTGAAGGTCTTCCAGTCGCCGGCCAGGCGGGTGCCCTCGTTGATCCAGGTGTCCAGTGCCTGCTCGGAGGTGCGGGAGTCGGCGGGGGCGGCGCTGCCCTTGACGACGACGTCGGTCGCGGTGCCGTCCACCTCGACGGTTCCGACCTTCTCGGTCTGCGCGGTCGGTGACAGTGTGCCGGGGTCGGTGGGGATGACGATCGTTGGCGGTGCGGACGTCGTGGAGGCGGTCAGCACGGTGGTGGTGTCGTTCGTTGTTGCGGTGGACTCGCGATTGGTGGACGTCGCGGTGATGGTTCCGGAGGACTCGGTGGGGTCGGATGCCGACGGGTCCGGAGGTGCAGAGGTCGTGGTGACCGCAGCGGTGGCGGACTCAAGCGGAGAGGTCAGAGTGATGGTCGGAGGGAGCGAGGTAGTGGCGGTGGTCTCGGGATTGTCCTGGAGTGCCATGCGCTTCACGGGCGCAGGCGCGGAGGCCACGGTGAAGCCCGTACCCGAGTACGGGGTCAGGCCGTTGCCACCGGGCAACGTCGCCGGGAACACCGGACGTTTGGACGGAAGAGTGGCATCGGTCGTGCGCTTCACGCCGCATTCCGAGCGGGATAGGACGAAGTACATTTTTAGTCGAAGCGAGTTGCTATTGCTGTTGTCGTAGTACTCGACATACACGGCGACCTCCGATATTGCATAAGGGGGAGAGGTCTGCGATGTGCGTGTGATCACCGGCATGACTCTGGCATGCATCTCGGTACTCAAGACCCCGATTCTGTACATCGGAGATATCTGCCCACTAACTAGCTCAGCAGCTGAAAACCCTTCTGGATTTCGATCGATCCCGTTGGCCCAGATTGTTCGCAGTGAGTCGGTGTTGTTATAGCGAAGGTAGGTATTGCCAAATACCGTGATTTCTCGGCCAAGGTCAACTCGACCTGTCGGAGGGTCTGCGTCCGCCGAATTCAATCCGCAACGGACCGCCGTCCTTATGTCCGCCGAGTTTAGAAAACCATGGTAGGTATCAGTTATGTCGGCGGAGAATCCATAAGCCGCCGTGTTGTTCGTTGCTGCGACGAAGTTGTTTCCGAGTGAGCACCGTGAATCATTGCTGGCCGGCCCGTAGCTCTCGTTGATTACAATGCAGCGGAAGTTTTGCGGGTCAGATTGTGTACCCGGATTGGTGAAAGCCCGGACAGCTGAGGCATTAAAGAGTGCGAGCGAAGTGGAATCCTTGGGAAGAAAGTTCGCGGTAGCATCTGAGATTAACTGCGGTCCGCGAGTGCGCTGATTGAGCTTCCGGGAGTACGAAGGCCACGCCGTGGTGGTGTCTGTTGTGTTTGCGCTTCCAGTCAACTCTTGCGTCCACTGGGAGCTGGCCTCGTAGGTCATATTGCCAAAACCCCCAGTGACCGTCTCACTGGAAGACTTCGCCGACCCTGCGACGACGGAGGCGAAAGCAAGCGGCCACTGTGCGGCAACGTCCGCCCTGGCGAATTCGCTGTCCGTGTAGGCGGCTTCGGTCTGTGCGATGAGGCCATCACCGGTGCTCGCGGAGACCACTGACAGTGCGGTGGCGGCGGCCAGGGTGGCGAGGCCAAGGGAGCGGAATCGGGTGTGGACGGACATCAGGTCCTCCTCTTCCGTGGCCAGAATGACCAGGTGACGAGCAGTGTCATGGCGACGGTCGTGCCCGCCATGACGCGGGGATTAGAAACCCTGGAAACGAAGTAACCAAGCTTGGGGACCGAGAAGATCACCACTCGTGCCTGAGTCACCTGATAAGGGGCGGGGTCCTTGTTGTCATTGGCATCGCCCTTCATCTCGATGGAGTATTTGCCGCCACCAACTTCGGTAGTCGACACGACGCGGTGTGTAACGGGGAGCTGCCCGGGGCGGTCGATGGTGAGGACGTCCCCGACCTCTGCTTCCGAGGCCTGTATCTCGCGGACGATTGCCAGGGAACCCGTCGTGATGGTGGGGCTCATCGAGCCGGTTTTGAACATGATGAGCGAGATGTTGAACGCGAACGCTGCGACCACAGCGATGATGCAGATGATTCCACCGAGCGCGAGCAGGTCGAGAATTCGCTCGCCGATCCACCTCCCGATGCGGGTACCGCGTGGGGTCGTCGGAGCCGCGTGTCGAGGGCCGAGTGTGGTGTGGGTCAACGTCGTCACGTTCCGATGAAGGTGGTGAATGGCCACGTGACCGAGAAGTCGGCGCCGTTCGCAGCGTCGGCGGTCGCGTCGTTGGCGAGGCTGAATTCAAAGCAGACGGTGCGGCCCGGGCCGGCGGTGGTGTCCGTCCCTTTCGGGAGCGTGATCGTAGGCCCGGTGATTGACGCTCCTGCGGTGGTGTAGGTCGTGGCGGTGCCCCGCAGATAGGAGACTCCCCCGGGTTGGGTCACCGTGGTGGAGTTGCAGGTGTGGTTGCCCGACAGGTACGCACGGAACCGAACCGCGTCGACCATTGTCTGGGTCGAATTGCCGCTCAAGGCCACAACGCCGGTCCCCATGGTGACCGTGGCCGGATTCGTCACGCCAGAACTTGTCCGCAGGGCGAACTTGGAATACACCGTCGCGCCGGGAACCAGGCCTGTGGAGGGGTTCACCTCCATCACCGCGGCACTGCCGGAGGTGAAGTGGTTGCTCCATGTCCCGTTGGCCCCGTTAGTCGAGGTCGTCGATCCTTCGATCCCGCCGCGAATCGAGGCGAACTGGCCGTTCGCCCATGTGCCGTCCTGGAAGGTTGCGACGGTAGCCAGCGAGCCCAAGCCCAGCACGAGGCCCGCTGCGGCGAGGACACGGGTCTGGCGCCACCAACGATAGTGTGTGCTCATCCCGCTCCTCCCTCCGAACTGCGAATTGGCGACAGGTACTTACACAGAAGTCGCGGTGAAGTGCCAGACGAGCCCAGCGGACCCAGTGCCATACGGGTTGGTCGACGGATCGACGCCCGAGCCCTGGGGCGCCACCGTGACCTTGAAACACACCGTCTTGGGAGTGGTGGCCGTGGTGTTCAGCGTCTTGTCCAGAGTCACCGTGCCGGAAGCAGGGGAGACCGGCTGAAGCATGTCCGTGGCCGGGCCCTGAGCACTGGGTACGAGCGTGGTGCCGGCAAGGTACCCGGCCTCAGTGCAGTTGCTGGGACCGGGGACGACGGCGGCGCTCCACGTGAGCTTGGAGCGAAGCGCTGGATCGCCCGTCCCGAGGTACTCAGTGATTCGGACGCTTCCGTTAAAGTCGGCCTTGGTCGAGTCTATTGCCAGACTGAACGGTGCGTAGTAGCTGGTCCCCGGCGAGACAATCGTGGGTACCACTGACGAGAAAGCGAGGGGCGCACTATTCCCCTGCGTCGAGTACTCGCCCCACGTGTGAGTGGAGGTGGTACTCGGGCTTCCCTGGACGTTGAACTGGCCTGCCCGGAACTGACCATTGACCCAGATGTCGTCCGACCATGCAGCGAGCGTCATGGCGGCGCCGATTCCGCACACGAGACCACCAGCCAGAAGCGCGCGGACGCGACGACGGTGGTCGGTGGAACTGAGGTTGGATTCGGTCACTGAGGTGCCTTTGACAGTTCGAGGTGGACGCGGTGAGCGGAGCGGCAGCAGCCGCTCCGCTCAGGGCGGCGTTAATTGGTCGATTCTTGACTGAAGCGGGAGTGCGCTAGCGACTGCTCGACGTTCCCTTTTTGATTCAGAACTGTGCCGCGGGTTTCGCGAGGAATCAGGCGTCGGTGGACTGGCCGTTGAAGACCCACGAGACGGTAGTTGCTGCGGCGGGAACGCCTGCGGCGAGTACTGCAGCCTGGTTCTCAGTGGCCGTGGCTGACACGTTCCCCAACGTCACGGCGATGCAAAGGTGTTGGTACGGGGCCTGGTTGTCGGCAACGACTTCCAGCGGGTCATTGAGGCCGGTGACGGTGGTCTCGTTGACCTTCGCCGTTGGCCCGCCAACCCATGCGACCGTCGGGAGGTTTTCAGCATCGTCGGGATTGCAGTTCTCGGAGTGTGAATTGACCTCGAAGATCTGGTAGGAGAGCACGCCCGCGTAGGTGCCACTTGAAGAGACGCTCTGCAGTGTGAACGTGCCGTCAAGGGAGGTGTCTTCCTCGGTGCCAATGGTGAAAGGCGCGTATACGGTCTGGCTGGGAGCCATCTCCTCGGCCTCTAGCTGGAACTCGAGAGACGCCGATTCGGTGGGGTCGTACGCCGGCCCGTCGTAGTCGAGGAACGTCGTTCCATCGAGCGAGCCTTGGAGTTCGAACGAACCGGTATTGAAGATGCCGTCGGCAAACACATCGTCCGACCACGCGGCCAGGGTCACCGCGGCGCCGAGGCCGAGGACCACGCCGCCGGCCAGGATGGCCTTGCGCTTGCGGGCCCGGTCCTGCTTCTGCTGGGCGTCTGGGGTGATGGGGTCGTTGGCGTTCAAGCGTCGCGCCTTTCCATGGGGGCCGCCGATTGGGCCCAGAGGTATTTGGTGTGTCGGCCTCGCACATGAAGTTGGACGCTGATCGACACCGGGCCCAGTTTGTGACCCGACCGAATGTTACAGAATCTTTTCCAATTGAAAAGCGTCTTGAACAGCAGAAGTAAGTTCAAGTTAACGAAAAGTCGATCGTTAGCTGGTCGAAAGATCAGGTTCGAAACATGAGGGTTATGTAGAGTTTCTTATGTGTAGTTCCGCATCCCCGGTGGTCAGCGATTGTTTACGTCCCGTTGTCCAGCCCGGACGGACCTCTGGGGTGCACTGGCATACTCGGATGTAGTGCCCGACCACCGCGTCGGTGAAATCACTCACACAACCCATGAGGAGTCGTCGATGCCCCCCACCTCCGCCCTGAAGCTCGGCTACAAGGCCTCGGCCGAGCAGTTCGGCCCGCGTGATCTGGTCGAGTACGCGGTCCTGGCGGAGCAGGCGGGCATGGACTCGGCCACGGTGTCAGACCACTTCCAGCCCTGGCGCCACGACGGCGGCCACGCACCGTTCTCCCTGGCGTGGATGACGGCGGTGGGGGAGCGCACCGAGCGCCTGCAGTTGGGCACCTCCGTGCTCACGCCCACGTTCCGCTACAACCCGGCAGTGCTGGCGCAGGCCTTCGCCACCATGGCGTGCCTCTACCCGGGTCGCATCTTCCTCGGTGTGGGTACCGGAGAGGCGCTCAACGAGATCGCGACGGGCCACCAGGGGCAGTGGCCCGAGTTCAAGGAGCGGTTCGCCCGCCTGCGCGAGTCGGTCCGCCTCATGCGCGAGCTGTGGACCGGCGAGACCACCAACTTCGACGGCGACTTCTACACCACCAAGGACGCCTTCCTCTACGACGTGCCCTCCGACGGGGTGCCGGTCTACATCGCCGCCGGCGGTCCCGTGGTGGCCAAGTACGCCGGCCGCGTGGGCGACGGCTTCATCTGCACCTCGGGCAAGGGCATGGAGCTCTACACCGACAAGCTCCTGCCGGCCGTGGAGGAGGGCGCGGGGATCAACGACCGTGACTCCTCCCAGATCGACCGGATGATCGAGATCAAGATCAGCTACGACCCCGACCCGGCCGCGGCGCTGGAGAACTGCCGCTTCTGGGCGCCGCTGTCGCTGACCCCCGAGCAGAAGCACTCTGTGGACTCGCCGCGGGAGATGGAGCGCCTGGCCGACGAGCTGCCCATCGAGCAGGTCGCCAAGCGGTGGATCGTCGCCTCCGACCCGGACGATGCGGTGGCGCAGGTCAAGCAGTATGTCGACGCGGGCCTGAACCACCTGGTCTTCCACGCGCCGGGCCACGACCAGAAGCGGTTCCTGGACCTGTTCAAGACCGACCTCGAGCCGCGGTTGCGTGACCTGGCGTGAGCGGCGGTAGCACCGTCCCGGGCCCGGACAAGGCTGACCTCTCCGGCCTCGAAGGCCTTCTCGACGTGGCCGAGTCGGTTCGTGTCCTGCGCTACCCGCACGAGACGGAAGCCGACGAGGAGGGTCAGACCACGGAGTGGCACTGCGACATCGTCGTCGTCGACAACGTCCCCGCGCCCGGATTCACCACCTACGCCACCGTCGGCGCCCGGGAGCTCCCCACCAACGTCACGACGCCCGACGGGCGGCAGATCCGCAGTGAGTTCGTCACCGTCGGCCGCACCGGGCACCGCGCCATGGCCGACGTGCTGGACGCGTGCGCGCTGGCCGTGGCCACCGGGTCCATCCACGTGGCGCCGGGCGCGGTGATACCCAACGCGGTGGGTCTCGTCGACTCCGGCCGGCGCTGCGAGCACCTGGTCCTGACCCCGCCGTTCCTGTGGCCCGACCTGCAGGTCGTCGACGAGACCGGCGGCCCGGACGGCACCGGACCACTGCTCACGCGGCTCCAGGCCGTGCCCATCACCACCGCCGAGATGTCCTCGGTGGCCCGCGACGGCGCCGACGCACTGTTCGAGCTTCTCGACACGGCCGACGCCGACGTGACCAACCCGGACCGGCCGAGCGTGGTGTGAGGCGTGGCGTCGCCCCGCAGGACCGACGGTAGGGCCGTGCGGGTGCTCGACACCGCCGCCGGTCGGATGGTCGCCGAGGCCACCCCGCGTGGCCTGGCACGACTGGACCAGGTGGGTCCGGACCAGGGTGTCGCGGACGAGGACCTCGCGTCGTGGTTCACCGTGACCCACCTTGATGACGACGACGAGGTGGGCGACTCCGAGCCCGGCGCGGCCGCTGAGCACCTTGACCGGGTAGCGGATCAGCTCGAGGCCTACTGCGCCGGCCGACTGCGCGAGTTCGACGTCCCCGTGGACTGGGCGGCCGCCGGCGTCCACGACGAGTTCTCGCGCGAGGTCTACCTCGAGATCCAGCGCATCCCCTACGGTGAGACCTCGACCTACGGACAGATCAGCCTGGACGCCGGCAGGCCGCGCAACGCCCGCCGGGTGGGGCGGTTGTGCACCCTGGTGCCGGTGCCGTTCGTCATCCCGGTGCACCGGGTGATCCGCGCCGACGGCGGGATGGGGAACTGTCCCGAGTACCGCCTCCGGCTCCTCGAGCACGAGCGGCGCAACCTCACCGCCGCCGCGCCGGTGCCGTTCAGCAACCGTGGTTAGACGGCTATGGCACGTGAGAAGCTGCAGCACCTGAAGGCCCGTGGCACTCGAAAGTGCTGCAGCACCTGGTGGCCTGTGGCACCTGAATGGCGGTGGCATCCGAATAGCGGTGGGCTCCGAACTACACCGTGGTTAATCTGGCGGCAGTCCGACCGCCGACCACGACACCCCGGGGGAACCATGACAGTCGGAGACGTCACCGCAGAGCCCGGCCCGGACGCGCGCACGCGCCCCCAGAGTGCGATCGAGAAGTTCCTGCGCGTCCGCGAGCTCACCGACCTCTTGGCCTCCCGGCTCAGCCCCGAGGACCAGATCCCGCAGTCCATGACCGCCGCCAGTCCCGCGGCCTGGCACCGCGCGCACACCACCTGGTTCTTCGAGGAGTTCGTGTTGGGCGGGCTGCCCGGCTATTCCTCGCCCGAGCCGATCTTCCGGTTCCTGTTCAACTCCTACTACGAGGCCGTCGGCCCGCGTCAGCCCCGGCCCCAGCGCGGGCTCATCACCCGCCCGTCGGTGGCGGAGATAGGCGACTTCCGGGCGCGGGTGGACGAGGCCGTGGTGGCCGCGCTCGAGGCGGGCCGGGTCGACGAGCGTGGGCTGGAACTGCTCGAGCTGGGCTGCCACCACGAACAGCAGCACCAGGAGCTGATGCTCATAGACGCCAAGCACCTGTTCGCCCACAATCCGACAGACCCGGTCTACGTGGACCGGCCCGCGGACCCGGTGGCCGCGGTGCGGGGGGAGACGGACTGGATCGTCGTCGTCGAGGGGGTCGCGCAGGTCGGCGCCGCGGACCCCGCCCACCGTGCGGGGTTCACCCGTGACGGCGGCTCCCGCGACGGAGTCTCTCGCGACGGCGTCTCCTACGACGGCTTCTCTTACGACAACGAACGCCCGCGTCACCGCGTGTGGATCCCCGGCGGTGAGGTGGCCACCCGCCAGGTCACGGTGGCCGACTGGAAGCAGTTCATGGCCGACGGCGGGTACACCCGCCCAGAATTGTGGCTCTCCGACGGGTGGGCCGCCGTGCAGACCGAGGGCTGGGACGCGCCCGGGTACTGGCGGCGCGAGGGCCATGACGTCGGTAGCGCCTCGGGCGGCGCGTCCGCCGCCGCCGCCGTCGAGTGGACCACCTTCACCCTCTCGGGCCGGCGGCCGGTCGTGGACGCCGAACCCGTCTGTCACGTCTCCTTCTACGAGGCCGACGCCTACGCCCGCTGGGCCGGCGCGCGCCTGCCCACGGAGTTCGAGTGGGAGGTCGCCACCACCGGTTGGGAGGCGCGCGACGAACTCGACCCCGACCGCTGCCACCCGCGCGCTGCCGCCGAGAGGGCGATCGGCGGCGTCTGGGAATGGACCGCCAGCGCCTACCTGCCGTATCCCGGGTTCGTCACCGAGGAGGGGGCCGCCGGTGAGTACAACGGCAAGTTCATGTCCGACCAGCACGTCCTGCGCGGCGGCAGCGCCCTCACACCGGCGGGCCACACGCGGCCCACCTACCGCAACTTCTTCCCCGCCTCGTCGCGGTGGGCGGCCACGGGAGTGAGGCTCGCCCGATGACCGGCTCCGAGAATCCGACGACGACGGCAGCGACGACGACCACAACCACGACAACGACGATGACGACAACGCCGCCGGACACCGACCCCGACACCGCCGCGTTGGAGTCGGACCTGCGCGAGGGGTTCTTCTCCGACCCGCCGACCGTGCCGCCGCGCTGGTTCTACGACGAGAAGGGCAGCCTGCTCTTCGACCAGATCACCAGGGTGGCCGAGTACTACCCGACCCGGGCGGAGGCCGAGATCCTGCGGGCCCGCGCCGTCGACATCGTGGGCGCCTCGTCGACGGTGGTCGAGCTCGGGGCGGGGACCTGCGAGAAGACGCGGGTGCTGCTCGACGTGCTGGCGGCCGGGCGCGCGGCGGGGACACAGGGAACGCCGGAGGCGCCGGGAGCGGAGGCGCCGGGCGAGACGGGGCAGGGTGAGGCGGGGCCGGGCGAGGCGCGGTTCGTGCCCGTGGACATCAGTACCGAGATGCTCTTCGAGTCCGCCCGCGCGCTCGCTCAGGAGTATCCGGGCGTGCGGATCGACCCGGTCATCGGCGACCTCACCGCTCTGGACGGTCCACTACCGGGTGAGCCGGGCGGGCGGCTGGTGCTGTTCCTCGGTGGCACCGTCGGCAATTTCAGCGAGTCGCAGCGCGCCGGGTTCTTCTCCATGCTGCGCGGAATCATGGACCCGGGGGACCGGCTGGTGCTGGGATTCGACCTGGTCAAGAGTCCTGAGCGGCTGGTGGCCGCATACGACGACGCCGCCGGCGTGACCACCGAGTTCGACCTCAACATGCTCGACGTGATCGCCCGGACCGTCGAGTGTGCGGGACTCGACCGCCGCGACTTCCGGCACGAGGCCGTATGGAACGCCGGGGAGAGCCGGGTCGAGATGTGGTTGCGCGCGGTGCGCGACGTGCGGATCGACTTCCCGACCCTGGGGCGCGTGCGGACCCTTGCCGCAGGTGAGGGGATCCGTACCGAGATCGCCCGGAAGTTTGAGCCCCACGCCCTCGTCGACGAGCTCGCGGGGCACGGCTTCGGCGGACAGGCGGTCTGGACCGATGCGGCCGGAGATTTCGGGCTGGCCCTCGTCGTCGTCGACTAGGCGTGTCGCCCCGCCCGTCTCCCGCGGGCTCCCGCAGTATCCCCTGGGTTCTGACCCGGCGGCTTCTCGTCGGCACCGACCGTCTCCCGCGGATTCTGAACCGGCTGTCCCGCGTCGACGCCCGTTCGGTGTCGTACATGTGTTCTATAATTCGAGCCATGGAACAGGGAGTGTGGGACGCGTCGGAGCAGGGGTCGGAGACGGCCCCACTGGCTGACGTTCTCGCGTTTCTCGAGGCCTCCGTGGAGACACTGTGCGAGGTCGACTGGTCGGACCATGACGCGGACGAGCTGGTCGACGCCGTGGGGCGTGCCGAGATCGTGGCCCGCCGGCTGGAGGCCGCCGGATCGCGCGCCACGGCCGAACTGGCTGGCTTGCACCGGCAGAAGGGTCGTTCCGCCGGGGGAGTCGCCACGATGCTGGCGGAGAAGTTGGGCCTGGCCAGAGGCGTGGTGCACGGGCGGATCGAGGCGGGCGGAAGGCGGGCCACCCCTGCCGGGCGGGCGGCGGCGGTCGGGGAGATCACCGCCGAGCACGAGCGGATCATCGCCAAGGCGGTCTCCGGGCTGCCCGGGACGATAGGCGGGACGGCCAAGGCCCGATTCGCAGAGGCGCTCACGGAGTTCGCGCGCGCGGTCGCCCCGGCGGAGTTGCGGGCGGAAGCCGCCCGTCGGGTGGCCGCACTGTGTCCCGACCGTGGGCAGGGCCGTGAGGAGCACCAGGAGCGGCAGCGTTCGGCCCGACTCGGCGCGGTTCGGCCCGACGGCACGAGCACCCTGACCATGACGCTGACGCCACGCGCCCGGGCGCTGGTCGAGCGCGCGCTGTGCGACTTCGGCGGACCCGGCGGTGCCGTGCCGTGTGAACCCGGGTCGGACGAGCGCGCCCCGGAGCAGCGGGCGCACGACGCGCTCGTGCACCAATGGGCCCTCGGTTCGACCGTCGACCCCGCCCGGCCCAAGGGAATCGCCTCCATCGTGGTGCGCGTGACGCCGGAGCAACTCGAGGAGCCCGACGCTCTCGTGGAGACCGACTCAGGCACGCAGCTCAGCGTCCGCCAGGCCGTCTCGATGGCCGGGTCGATGCCGTGGTTCGTCTCGATGCTGCGCGGCGGCCGCGAAGAACTGCACCGGATAGACGTCGACGCCCACCCCGAGCGGCGCCTGGCCTCCGCCATCCAGCGCCTGGTCCTCTACGCCGCGCACGGCGGGTGCACCTTCCCGGGATGCACCGCACCGGCCAGGAGGAGCCAGTTCCACCACGTTGAGGAATGGTCCCGAGGCGGACCCACGACAGTCGGAAACGGCGCGTTGGGGTGTCCCGTGCACCACGCCTTCGTCGGCGACGGGCCGTCGGCGTGGAAGACCGTCGCGAATCCGGACTCGCCGGGTCGCTGTACATGGTTGCCACCCGGAGTCGACAGGCTCTCCGATGTCTGACCCGAGACCTCCCATGAGCTCGGCAGCGCCGGTGCGTGCCGGTTCGCGTCAGGCGGGTGATGGGTCCCCACGGGGTGTACGAGGTGTGCCGGACGGTTCGCGCTGTCACAATGCCCACGTGCCCGATTCCCCCGTTTCCGAGACTCTCCCGCCCGAGTCCGCCGCACCCACGATTCCGTCCCCTGTGACCGGCGTGCCCCTCTCGTCGTCCGCGGTCTACGTCGCGGCTCCCGAGGGCGACACCGGGAAGTCGACCGTCGCACTCGGCCTCCTACGCATCCTCGCCGGAACCGTGCAGAGAGTGGGAGTGTTCCGCCCGGTCACCGTCGCGCCACGCCTCGTCGACACCGGCTCCGGCACCGATACCGGCTCTGGCGCCGGCAGCGACACGGGCTCCGGCCCAGGCTCAGGCTCCGACACCGACTCGGGCTCCGCCACCGAGCCCGCTCGTGACCGCATCGTGGAGATGCTGCTCCAGCACACCACCGTCGACCTCGACTACGAGGACTGCATCGGCGTGACCAACGACCGGGTGCACGAGGACCGCGACTCCGCGCTGGCGGAGATCGTGGACAGGTATCACGTGGTGGCCGGGCAGTGCGACGTGGTGGTGATCCTCGGGACCGACTACACGGGCGTGCCCAGCCCCACCGAGTTCGACTTCAACGCCACCCTCGCCGTCAACCTCGGGGCACCAGTCCTCCTGGTGATCCGTGGCGCCGACCGCACGCCCGGGGAGATCGGCACCAACGCCCGGCTGACGCTGGAAGAGCTGCGTGTGGAGCACGCGCACCCGGTGGGGATCGTGGTCAACCGGTGCGACCCCGAAGCGCTCGAGGCCATCCAGTCCGAGCTCGCGCCCCTGGACCTGCCCGCCTGGACGCTGCCCAGCCAGGCTCTTCTCACCGCGCCGACGATGGGCGAGTTGGTGGAGGCCGTGGACGGCACCCTCTACTCCGGAGACCCTGCCCTACTGGACCGGGAGGTCATGGCCCTGATGGTGGGCGGGATGACCGGCGAACGGATCCTGGAGAGGCTGGTGGACGGCATGGTCGTCATCGTCCCGGCGGACCGGACCGACGCCGTGCTCGCGGTGCTCACCGCGCACGCCGCGGAGGGCTTCCCCTCGTTGGCCGGGATGATCTGGAACGGCGGCCTGATGCCCAACGCGGCGATGGACCGGCTGGTCCACGGGATGCGGTCGACGTTGCCGATCGTCTGCACCTCCCACGGCACCTACGACACCGCCCGGCTGGCCGCGGATACCCGAGGACGGGTCTACTCCGGCACCGGACGGAAGGTCGAGACGGCCCTGAGCCTGATGGAGAAGCACGTCGACACCGAGGAGCTGCTCGCCCGCCTGCGCGTGGACACACCCGACGTGATGACGCCGCAGATGTTCGAGCACCAACTCCTCGAGCGCGCCCGCACCGACAAGCGGCACGTCGTGTTGCCCGAGGGCGACGACGACCGCATCCTGCACGCCGCCGGCCGACTGCTGCGCCGTGATGTGGCCGACCTGACGATCCTCGGCGATCCCGAAGCCGTGCGCCGCCGCGCGGACGAACTGGGCATAGACCTGTCCGCGGCGCAGATCCTCGACCCCCGAACCAGTGAGCACGCCGAACGGTTCGCCAGGGAATACGCCGAGCTGCGCGAGCACAAGGGCATGACCCTCGACGTGGCCCGCGACCGGATGCTCGACATCTCCTACTTCGCCACGATGATGGTGCACACCGGCCTCGCCGACGGCATGGTGTCCGGTGCCGCGCACACCACCGCGCACACCATCCGGCCGGCGCTGGAGATCATCCGGACGAGGCCGGGTGTGAAGACCGTGTCCAGCGTGTTCCTCATGTGCCTGTCCGACCACGTCCTGGCCTTCGGCGACTGCGCGGTCGTGCCCACCCCGACCGCCGAACAGCTCGCGGACATCGCGCTGTCCTCCGCCGAGACCGCCTCCCGGTTCGGCGTGGACCCGCGGGTCGCGTTGCTCTCGTACTCCACCGGCGACTCCGGCACCGGGGCGGATGTCGACAAGGTGCGTGAGGCCACCGAGATCGTGTGCTCGCGAATCGCCGAGGCCGCCGAGGGGGACCCGATGGCGGACCTCGTCGTCGACGGGCCCCTGCAGTTCGACGCCGCCGTCGACCCCACCGTGGCCCGCAAGAAGATGCCGAACTCACCGCTCGCCGGCCGCGCCACTGTGCTGGTGTTCCCCGACCTCAACACCGGCAACAACACCTACAAGGCAGTGCAGCGCACCGCCGGCGCCGTCGCGATCGGGCCGGTCCTGCAGGGACTGCGCAAGCCCATCAACGATCTCTCGCGCGGCGCCCTGGTCGAGGACATCGTCAACACGGTCGCTATCACCGCCGTTCAGGCGCAGGGCTCAGTTGTTCAAGCGCAGGGTTCAGCGGTTCAGGCGCAGGGCTCAATCGTTCAAGCGCAGGGAACCACCGACGACCGGGAAGGCGACTCGTGACCCGCGTCCTCGTCATCAACTCCGGCTCCTCCTCGCTCAAGCTGCAGATCCTCGACACCGCAGTCGAGACCGAGCTCGCGTGGGCGCTGGTCGAGCGCATCGGTGAGCCCGTCGGCACCCTCACCGTGCGCCGCAGCGACCTGCCTGGTTCGCCGGGCGAGGAGCGCACCGCGGAGGCCGCGTTCCCCGACCACACCGCAGCGCTCGGCCGGGTCCTCGAACTGGCGGGCGAGCTCGACGCCCACCCCACCGACCTGGGGGTCGAGGCGATCGGCCACCGGGTGGTCCACGGCGGGCCGGCCTTCCATGAACCGGTCGAGGTCACGCCCGAGGTCGAGGCGGGAATCGAGAAGCTCGAACTGTTGGCCCCGCTACACAACCCCGCCAACCTGCGTGGGATCCGCGTGGCCCGCGAGCTTCTACCCGGCCTCCCGCACGTGGCGGTGTTCGACACCGGGTTCTTCCACACCCTGCCCGCCGCCGCTCACACCTACGCGATCGACCGCGCGGTGGCGAGCGAATGGGACCTGCGTCGGTACGGTTTCCACGGCACCAGCCACGAGTTCGTCTCGCGCCGCACCGCCGAGGTCCTGGGCCGTCCGTACGACGAGCTCAACCAGATCGTGCTGCACCTCGGCAACGGGGCGTCGGCCTCGGCGATCTCGGCCGGCCGGGCCGTTGACACCTCCATGGGACTGACCCCGCTCGAGGGTCTGGTCATGGGCACCCGCCCCGGCGACCTCGACCCCGGACTGATCATCCACCTCATCCGTGACCGCGGTATGTCGCCCGAGGACGTGTCTACCCTGCTCAACCGCAAGTCGGGGCTGGAGGGGCTGGCCGGCGCCCGTGACTTCCGGGAGCTTCTCGCACGGGTCGACGACGGCGACGACGACGCCGTGCTCGCCTACGACGTGGTGATCCATCGCCTCCGCCGCTACATCGGCGGCTACTGGGCGATCCTCGGCGAGGTCGGGGCCATCACGTTCACCGCCGGAGTGGGCGAGAACGTCGCCCGACTGCGAGCCGACGCGCTGTCCACCCTCGGCAGCTGGGGGGTGGAGCTCGACCCGGAAGCCAACGAGAACGGCTCCGGGGAACGCGTCATCTCCACCCCGGACAGCCGCGTCACGGTACTGGTGGTGCCGACGGACGAGGAACTAGCGATCGCCCGGGCGTGCGATGAGGTTCTGGGGCTGGGGGAGTAGCCGGACGGCCTTTACTTAAGAACACACTTACACTTACAGTTGGGGCCTCCCCCGGGTCCAGCTCGGGCCTGACGAAGTTGGTCGATGCCGAACCCCACACGATCTCCAGGTGACACCGAGCCCGTCCGCGGTACGCGGCCCGGCCGGTCGCGAGGTCGTCGGAAGACGAGTCTGATCCCGGTCGCGCTCGCGACAGCGGTCACGCTGATACTCGGCGGGGCATCCGTCGCCCGGGCCGTCACTGCCACGCCGCTGGACGCCCACGCCGACCTGGAGTTCTCTCTCGACGGCGCCACCTGGTCGGATGCTCCGGACGTCGTCCTGGGATCGTGGGGCTGTGACCTGGCCGGCGGGACCGCTCTCTCCGACCCCGAGGGCGTGATCAGCGGTACCCCCGAGGTGGATCCGTGCTCGATGTCGCCGGGCGAGTCGATCGACAGGACCTACTACGTTCGCAACGCCACCGACACGGGTCGGACCGGCCGGTACGCGGTGGGGGTCGGCGAGTACCTCGTCTCGAGCGAAGCTGAATTCGACGTGAGCAGCACCATCACCGGATCGGTCGGCACCGACTCCCGGACCGTGACCCTGTACGGCGCCGACACTCCTCAGGCCACCGACAGTCCGGCCCGCGGGAGTACGGTGGCCGCGCTCGACCTCTCGCCCGGGCAGGCCGCGAGGGTCGTCGACGAGGTGTCCGTTCCCCTCGACGTGGAGAACTACGCCCAGCGCCAGAGCGTGAGCCCCATGATCTGGGTGTCCTTCTCCGACATCGGGGTCGTGGACACCGACGGGGACGGCCTGCCCGACCTCGTCGAGAACCAAATCGGCACCGACCCCACTGACCCTCTCAACCGACTGCCCGGCGGCACCGTCGGCCAGCGCTTCGGGCCCGAGCCGTTCCTGCCGCTCACGCCCGAGGGGACAGAGCTCGCCGTGGATCTCGCGACCCTGCCGCCGGGCCTGCGGCTCGAGGACGGGGTCCTGGTGGGCACACCCACCGGAGCCGGGACCTATGACGTCGAGTTCACCGTCACCATGCCCGGCGGTGCCCCGTACACCTCCGTACGACGGGTGGTGATCGACTCCCGGTCGGGAGGCGGCTCATCGGATCTTCCCGACCTCATCTGGCCGGTCGTGATCGTCGGGGTGATCGGGATCATCCTCGGGCCGGGGCTCGGATCCCTGGGAGACTCGATCGGCGGATCGCTCGGTGGGTTGTTCGGCGGGTCCTCGAGCTGGTCCTGGAGCGGTCCCTTCGGCGGTTCCTCCGGCAGTGCGGCAGGGGACCTGCTCGGTGGCCTGTTCGGCCCGGGAGGCTCGACCGGATCCGGTTCGGTCCCGGCCGCCCCCGCCACCTCGACCCCCGCCACCTCGACGCCCGCCACCACGCCGCGTCCCCCGTCGCAATCCGCCAGCCCTGATGGCATAGAGGGCACCGGTCAGGTCGCCGTGAACTCTGTGACACCGCGCGAGGGTGCGCCGTCGTCGGAGTGGGCACGCGCCAACTCGCAGGTCCGCGGATCCCTGGCGGAGACGGGTGTAGGAGCGACTGACCTGCTGTTGTGGGCGCTCACCGCCGCCGCGGCCGGTGTGACACTGATCCTGCTGGCCTCACGACGGCGCGGCGACCCCGAGGGGTGAGCGTCCGCCACCCGCAGGCGTCAGAACAACGTTCGCGGCCGGATGCTGTTGGCCTGGTCCACCAGCCGGAAACGCTGCTGACGGGTCTCCGTGGATCGGGCGAGGGTCCGTAACACGGTCTCGGCTCCCGACCTGAGCCCGAACTCGGTGAACGGCACCCCGCGCATTAACGGTGAGGGCGAGGGCTCGTTGCCGGGCAGCTGGATCCACGCGAGCGCGGTGGTCAGCACGGTCAGGCGGATCTGGAACGCCCGGTGCTCACCTGCGGACAGGTTGGTGACTCGCCGTGCGGCCTCGCGCAGGTGGGATTCCTCGGTCTCCTTCAGCGGCCGCCCGTGGCACAGCAGGAGGATCGCGGTGAGGTTGGCCAGCGCCGAGTAGCGCGAATTGGGCGGCACCCGGTCCAGTTCCTCGATCGCGGCTGTCACCTCACCGCGTCGCTGCAACTGGCGCGCCAGGCCGAACGCGGAGCTGACCACCGACCGGTCCACCGACCACACGGTGCGGTAGAAGTGCTCGCTGGAGCGCGCCCATCGGGTCCGGTCGCCCTCCGGGCACACGTCGAGGATGAGTTCGGCGGTCGCGGCCAGCGCCAACTTGGGGCCGTTCTCGCCCGGCATCGCCGACAACACCTGCTGGAACATGGGGTATGCGCCCACGGGGTCGCCCTTGAGCAGCGCGATCACCCCGACGTACCAGACCAGTCGCCACTCCGAGCGCAGTCGGTGGGCGTTCTCCTCCAGCAGCGCCTCGGCAGCTGCGAGGTCGCCGCTCTCCAGGTACGCGCGGGCCAGCGACATGATCACGCCCACGCTCTCGTGGGCCTCGGACTCGGAGTCGGAGTACAACTCGCGGAGAGTGTCGATCCGCTGTTCGACCGAGGTGTAGGAGGTGGCGGCCAGGATGCGCCCGGCGGGATCGGAGGACTCCATCAGCGGCACGGGTAGGGCGTCGACGAGTTCGGCGCCGGTCAGGGTGGTGTCGCGTGCGTGGCCGTCGACGAGAAAGTCGGTCGGCTCCACCGTGAACAGCGTGCCGAAGGTGGACCGTTGGGGCGAGAACACCGAGGAGAACGCGGGGTGCGGGATCCCGGTGCGCAGCGCCAGGACCTCGCGCAGCACGCCCATGAGCTGCCCGGCCATCCCGTTGGCGCTGCGGAACCGCATGCTCGGGTCCTCGTTGGTGGAGCGGAGCAGGAATCGGTAGAGCGAGTCGTACCGGCTGAACACCGGTTCCTCGACGGGGGAGGGGATCCCGTCGGCGTACCGGCCGTCGACGACCGGCAGTCGGACGATGAGCGACGCCAGGGTGCGCCCCACCGTGTACAGGTCGGAGGCGATGGTGGGGCCGGTCTTCGGTATCTCCGGCGCCTGGAAACCCGGTGTGCCGTAGATGTGCCCGTAGTCGCCCACGCCCGAGACGGCGCCCATGTCGATGAGCTTGACGTGGTCCTCGGTGAGCATGATGTTCTCGGGCTTGAGGTCGTTGTAGACCAGTCCCACCGAGTGCAGGTAGGACAGCGCTGTGAGGGCCTCGAGGACGTACGCGATCGCCTTCTCCACGGGCAGGACCCGGCCGGGCGCCGAGCGCCGCACGTCCCGCAGGCTGGGCCCGCCGACGTACTCCATGACGATGTACCCGCCGTGCGTGGGTGAGGTGGCCCAGTCGTCGTGGATGAAGTTGTAGATACGCACGATCGACGGGTGGGAGAGCTCGGCCAGGATCTCCCGCTCGGCCACCGCCACCTCCTGCGCCTCCGCCTGGTCGGCGTGGAGCAGTCCCTTGAGCACCACCCACCGGTCGGACACGTTGTGGTCCACGGCCAGGTAGATCCAGCCCATCCCGCCGTGGGCGAGGGCGCCGCGGACCTCGTACTGGTCGGCCACGATGTCGTCCGGTCGTAGCTCGGGCCGTGGCAGACGACCGTCGGAGGCCTCGCACTCCGCCTCGATCTCCTCCGGTGAGAGCATGGCCGAGTTGGGGTCCACCGGAATGATGTAGGGCAGGTCCACCAGGCCCTCGGAGGCAGGGCTCGGCCGGTCCTCGGGCTTGCTGGGCTGACGCAGCCGGAACGGTGCCGAGGTGCTGCGGTCACCGCTGGTGACCTCGCCGGTCCGGGCCGAGGGCCGCACCCCGGGGACGGACCGGGTGCTCGACTCGGGGTCGTCGTCCCCTCTGTCCACGGGCCCGGTGATGGCCACAGCCTCGACGGCGCCCGTGTCCGAGCTGCCGGACGCACCAGAGATGCCGGACGCACCAGAGCTGCCGGACGCGCCGCTGGTGCCGGCTGCGCCAGAGTTGCCCGCGACCTCCGTCGCGGACCCCGCGGTGTCGTCGAGGAACCCCGTCATGGAGACGGCCCCCGTGGCCGGGATCGCCCCCGTGGCCGCGACCGCCGAGGTGGCCTCCATCGACCCGGTCTCTTCGGTCGGCCCGGTCTCCTCCGTCGCTCCCGTCACCTCGAGCGCGCCGGTGACCGGTACCGCCTCCGTCCGGAAGGTGGCCTGCGTCCCGGCGGTCGGCTCGTCGACTGCGGGCCCGTCGTCCCACTTCCGGTAGCTCATCGCGGCTCCTCCGGCACGTATGTCGGTACCGGCATCCCGGGGCTCGGGCCGAGCCCGGAGAGCCACGTGGAGTACATGCGGTTCCACGTGCCGTCTGTCCTGATCCGCTCGAGGGTCGAGTTGACCTGCCGGACCAGCCCGTCGGTGTTGTCGTCTGGGGTCGACTTGGCGATTCCCACCCCGTACGGCTCCGCGTTGAGCTGCGGGCCGACGATCTCCAGGTACGGGTCCTGCGCGGTGATACCCACCAGGATGGCGTCGTCGGTGGTGATGGCGTCCACCTGGTTCTGTTGGATGGCCACCAGGCAGTCGGCCCACGTGTTGACCGACAGCACCGTGAGCCGGTCCAGCTCCGCCCACAGGCGTGAGGCCGAGGTGGTGCCGGCAGCGACGCACACCCGCCGGCCCTCGAGATGTTCGATCTCGGTGATCCCGGAGCCCCGGACGGCCAACACCCGCTGGTAGGCCTGGAAGTACGGTGCCGAGAAGGTGATCCGCTCGCGACGCGCGCACGTGATGGACATCGACCGGATCACCACGTCGACCTCGTTGTTCTCCAACGCCTCGATCCGGTTGACCGAGGTGAGTGACCGGAACTCGACCTGGCTGGGATCGCCGAAGATGTCCTGGGCGATCTCGCGGGCCAGATCCACGTCGAAGCCGGTGAGCTGGCCGGTGCCCGGGTCGCGGAAGGAGAACAGGTTGGAGCCCTGGTCCAGCCCCACGATCAACCGCCCCCGCTGCCTGATGCGGGGGACGCGCTCCTCGGGTGAGGCGTCGTCCGGGCGCAGGCTCGGTAGCGGGTCGCACGACTCGTCGGGGGTCACCTGGGGGAGGCCGGACGGGCCCTCCGTGCCGACCACCGCGCCCGCCGGCAGCGGCATCACCGCGGACACCTCCGGGATGCCCACGTGATCGGATTCCGTGGCCGCCGCGATCGCGTCCCGGTCCGGCCCGCCGTCGCCACCGCGCGCCTCGTCGTCGACCCCACACGCGCCACCGATCGCCAGGGCGGCGACCACCACACCCCCGGTCACCACGCGGGCGGCCCGCCGCCCTGCTCCCCAAAGAATCCGCGGGCTCACAGGTACTCCCTGATCCGGGGCGCGATCCCCACGACCACGGCGAACGCGGCCAGGGCGGACAGCGCGATGATCAGGTCCGGCCCGTTGGAGGACGTGCGCCGTGCACTGTCGATGCGCGTGCGCAGCGTGTCGCGGGCCTCCTCGATGGCGTCCTGCATGGACTCGTCGAACTCGTCGAACGCGGCACCGGAATCGCCCTCGTCCTGCCCCGAGGAGATGGTGATGGCCCCCTGGTAGTCGCCCTGCTGATACAGCGAATCGGCGCGGTTCTGGGCCGCCATCCAGTCGTCCAGGGCCTCGATCGCGTTGGTGACGGCTCCGTCGCCGTCCAGGCTGATGCGGCTGCGGGACTGCTCGTCCGGGTCGAGGTAGACGGTCAACGAGTCGCGGACGTCGCCGAGGGTGGCCGCCCGCTCGGCCGCCGACCCCTCGGGATCGGTGCGGCGCACCAGGTTGAGTGTCTCCTGCGCGCGTACCTTCTGGGCGTTGATCCGTTGCCGGGTGAGTTCGTTCATCGGCGCCGCACCCTCGGACAGGCCGCGCGCGTTGTTGTTGGCGGCCAGGAACCCGGCGATCATGGTGAGCAGGAAGGTCGCCACCATGAGTAGCGAGGCCAGTGCCAACGCGGGGTTGACCCGCCGTCCGGTGATCTTCCACAACCACTGCTGCAGCAGCACCAGCACCGCGATCGCCATCCCCAGCAGGATGAAGGAACCCCACGGCGGCGAGGACCACTCGCGGTCGGACTCGCCCACCGAGGTGGACTGGCGGTCGTAGAGGTCTGCCGCCGCGGGCAGGATCGTGTCCTGCATGAGGGTCGACGCCGACGCGAGATACGCCGAACCGACCGGGTTGTTCAGCCGGTTGTTGGTCCGCGCCGTCTCCACCAGGCCGGTGTAGGTGGTCAACTGGGCGTTGATGTCCGCCAGCTGGTTGACCGACTCCTCGTCCGAGCGGTCGAGGCCCTGGGAGGCGGCGATGATCGACGCCGACGAGGTGGCGATGGCCTGCAGGTAGCGCTCCCTCAGCTCGGCGGGTTCGATACCGCCGGTGATGAAGGCGGTGTTGGCCGCCGAGTCGGCGATGGTCAGGGAGCTGTACAGCGTCTGCGAGGCGTTGGCGACGGGCTCGACCTCGGCCAGCAGTGTCTCGTGGTGGCTCTGACGCATGGTGATGGTCTGCGAGGCCACGGTCCCGCCGAGCAGCACCGTGACGATCGCCAGGACCGCGAACACCGACATCCGCCCCGGCGTGGTGAGGACGTCGTTCCAGAAACGTGCGGCCCGGCGGCGGACCGGTCGCCGGGGGCTGATGGTGATGTCCTCGGTCGCGGAGCCGCCGGACATCCCCGAACCCCGGCCCGAACCCGAACCCGAGCCGGTGCCGGAACCGTTGCCCGGGCCGGAGCGCGAGCCGGAGCGTGAACCCGGGCCGGAACCGGAACGTGAACCCGGGTCGGCGTCGCGGCTCTTCGTGAGAGTCGGGAGGCCCATCTCGTGTCTCACCTCCCGATTCTCGGCCGCCGGTGCTGAGGATCCGGTGGGCGTGTGTCCCAGGTTAGTGAAGTGGCGGGGCGACGTCGGGCAGACTGGTCGAGGAGTACGCAGTTCCGCCCTATCCGGGGCGGATCCGGTCCGGTGTGGCGTCCGGTGGAGTGGAGGACCAGTGGCCACGAACGAGGGTGACGGAAACGGTTGGGTGGTGTCTGCCGGCGGTGATCGGCGGTGGGGCCGCTTCGGGGCCGCGGGGCTGCTCCTGCGCGCGGCGGATCCGACCGACCCCGACACCCCGCTGGTCCTGCTGCAGCACCGCGCGGTGTGGACTGCCTCCGGCGACACCTGGGCGCTGCCCGGTGGCGCCCGCGACTCCTTCGAGGACGCGCCGCAGGCGGCCCTCCGGGAGACCCAGGAGGAGGCCGAGATCCAACCCGCCGATGTGGTGGTCCGGGCCGTGCGCGTGACCTCGAGGATGCCGGGCACCGTGTGGCACCGGCCCGGCCTGGACATGCGGCACGTGGCCGAGATGATGCGTCGCCTGCGTCCCGACCAGAAACACTCGGACGATCCCGGGGCCCGCGGCCGGACGATCCCCCCGCTGGTGCAGGAGTCGCCCGACGCGGTGGAGTGGACCTACACGACCGTAGTGGCCGACGCCCCGCGGGCGCTGGAGACAGTGCCCAACAACGAGAGTCTGGAACTGCGCTGGGTGCCCGAGTCCAGGGTCGCCGAGCTGCCGCTGATGCCCGCGTTCGCGCAGGCCTGGGCGGACGGGCTCCGCTCGCGACCGGTGGAACTCGTGGTGGACGTGGCCAATGTCCTGGGCTCCCGGCCGGACGGGTGGTGGCGCGACCGGCCCGGCGCCACCACCAAGTTGCTCGACGAGCTGAGCGCGGCCATGCCACGGACGGTCGAGTTGCCTGACGGCTTCGGCTGGGTGGCCCGCGCGCACGCCGTGATCGAGGGTGCGGCGCGCCGGGCCGAGCACTCCGGTCCGTTCGTCGTCCACCGCGCGCCCGGTTCGGGCGATGACGCGATCGTCGAGCTGGCTGCCGGACTGGCCGCGGGCGACGCGGGCGACCCCGCCGGTCTGGCCGCGGGCGACCCCGGCAGTGTGGCCGCGAACGACCCCGCCGGGCCCGTCCCGTCCGACCCATCCGTATCCGGCGGGTCCCGCCGGGTGGTGGTGGTGACAGCCGACCGGGGACTGCGGGCCAGGCTGCCGGAGGACGTCGTCGTCGTCGGGCCCCGGACCCTTCTGGGGTAGATCGGACGACCGTTCTCCGGACCCGTCGCCCACGGCACCCGCCGGACCGCGTGCACACTGGTGCAATGAGTCAGCCCCCCACGGCGCCCGAGATCCTGGTCGGCCCCATGCTGCGGTACGTCGACAGCACCGACGCGACGGTGTGGGTCGAGGTGTCCGCACCCTGCCGGGTGACGATCCGCGCCGGCAGCAGCGAGGTCTCCGAACAGTCGTGGGGTGTCCACGGGCACCACTTCGCGGTGCTGCACCTGCGCGAGCTCGAGCCGGGCGAGGCGACGCCGTACGAGGTGACGCTCGACGACGTGCCCGCCTGGCCCCTGGAGCCGGATCGCCCCAGCGTCATCCGCACCCCGCGGGCGGGCGACACGGTGCGCCTGTCCTTCGGGTCCTGCCGCCGCGGCGAGAGCCAGACTCCGGTGGCGCTGCGCAGGATCGGCGCGGACGCCCTGGTGGCCCTCGCGCACCAGATGGCCCACACCTCGCACGCCGACTGGCCCGACGCCATGTTGCTGCTGGGCGACCAGGTGTACGCCGACATCCCCAGTCGCCAGATCACCGAGCGCCTGGCCGCGCGCCGTCGGGCCGGAGAGGGTCCGCGGTCGGTGTGCGACTCGGCGGGGGCCGGCGGGGACCGCGACGTCTCGGGCGAGATCTGCGACTTCGAGGAGTACTCCTGGCTGTACCACGAGTCGTGGCGCGACCCGGACGTGCGCTGGCTGCTGTCCACCGTCCCCAGCTGCATGATCCTCGACGACCACGACCTGCGGGACGACTGGAACTCCTCGTTCGCCTGGCGCCGCGAGATGACCGCCCAGCCCTGGTGGCCCGACCGGGTGAGGGGGGCGTTCGCCAGCTACTTCGTCTACCAGCACCTGGGCAACCTCGCGCCGCAGGAGCTGGAGAACAACGAGGTGTACCTGGCGTTGCGGGCGGCCGATTCCGATGCCGAACGTGAACGGATCCTGGCCGACTTCGCCCTGTCCGCCGACGCCGACCGAGGCACCGCGCAGTGGAGCTTCAAACGCGACTTCGGGCGGGTGCGGGTGGTGATGCTCGACGTGCGGGCCTCCCGACATCTGGACCCCCGGGACCGGCGCGTGATGGATCCCGAGGAGTGGGAGTGGACGCGGGATGCCTGTCTGGGCGCCGAGGTGGACCACCTGGTGATCGCCTCGTCCCTGCCCGCGTTCATGCTGCCGGCGTTGCATCACCTCGAGGGGTGGAACGAGGCCGTGAGCCGCGACCGCCCGGACAAGCCGCTCAGCGCGCGGGTCGGCGAGCGGATCCGACTGGCCGTGGACCTCGAGCACTGGGCGGCCTTCCGGAACAGCTTCGACGACCTGATCGGGCTGCTCACCGAGGTGGCCGCCGGTGACCACGGGCGCGCGCCCGCCTCGATCCTCATGCTGGGCGGCGACGTCCACTGCTCGTACCTGGAGGAGGTCGAGCTCACCGCACCGCGGGTTTCCGACTCGACGACCCGGGTGCACCAACTGGTCATGTCGCCGTTCCGCAATCCGCTACAGAAGTCGATCCGTATGGTCAACCGGATCTCGGTGCGGCAACCCGTGCCCGCGTTGACCCGTCGGCTCTCCCGTGCGGTGGGCGTGCGGGAGCCGCAGGTGAGGTGGGCGGTCACCGACGGGATCTGGTTCCACAACGGGGTCATGACCCTGGTGATGCGCGGCCGTCGCGCCACCGTCAAGGTCGAGCACGCCCACGTCGAGTGGCCCGCAGGTGGTCTGGGGCGGGTGCTCACGTTGCTGCCCGGCCTGGCGCCGGAGTCCTGGGGCCGGAGAGGACGACGAGGAGGTGGCGACGACCTCGACGCCAAGCCTCGTCAGGTGTTGCGCCGGACCCTGACCAAGGAGCTCACCGACTGATCACCGGGTTCTCCCGCCACTCCGGCCGTTCAGACCAGTTCCGCGCGGAGTTCGCGGGCGGCGGCCGTGGGGTCGACCGCGCCGGTGATCGCGCGGACCACCACCACCCGCCCCGCGCCCGCGGCCAGCACCTCGGGGAGGTTGTCCCGGTCGATCCCGCCGATGGCGAACCAGGGCTTCCCGGCGGGGTCGTGGAGCGTCGCGCTCTGCTCGCCGCCCAGGTCTGCGGCATGGCGCACCAGGTCCAGACCCGGCGCGTGGCGACCGGGTTTGGTGGGCGTGGGCCACACCGGTCCGGTGCAGAAGTAGTCGACGCGTGGGTCAGCCGCCGCAGTGTCGACCTCCCCGGCCGCGTGGCAGGAGCGGCCGATCACCACGTCGTCACCCACGATGCGGCGCGCCCAGTCCAGCGGCAGGTCGTCCTGGCCCAGGTGCAGCACGTCGGCGCCGGAGGCGGCGGCCACGTCGGCCCGGTCGTTGACGGCCAGCAGCGCGCCGTGCTCGTCGCACACCTGCCGCATCACCGCGAGCGCACGCAGTTCGTGGGCGGCCTCGAGCGGTCCGAGTTCGCGCTCGCCGGAGGAGTTCTTGTCGCGTAGCTGAACGATGTCCACCCCGCCGGCCAGCGCCGCGTCCACGTCCCTGCGCAGCGCGGGGAACTCGCCGGACCATCCCTCGGTCCGGGCCTGATCGTCGAGATGCCGGCGCGCGTCGATGCAGAGGTAGAGGCGGGCGTCGGCGAGGCGGGAGCGGAGGCGGTCGGCGCGAGCGGTCATGCCTGTCACCGTAGGCGATGCCCCCGTTAGGCTGGCCGCCATGACCGAGCACGCCGCCACCGACGACGGTTCCCGCCCCGCCGCTGACGGTGCCGGTGTCGCTGCCGGTGCTGCTGCCGTCGCGGCCCAGGGGGCCGCCGACGCCGGTATCGCGCGTATCGGCGCCCGTCGCGTGGCGGTCGTCGGCGGGTCGGTGATCGGTCTGGCCTGCGCGTGGTCCATCGCGAGGACCCACCTGGCTCGGGAGGTCGTGGTCTACGAGCCCGACGACTCCGGGCCCGACGGCGTGCCCGCCTCGGCCGCGGCGTGGGTGGCCGGCGGCATGCTCGCCCCGTTCAGCGAGGCATGGCCGGGGGAGGAGGCGGTGTTCGCGCTCGGTGTGGATTCGCTCCGCCGCTGGCCGGAGTTCCTGCGCGCCCTCGAGCCGTACGTCCCGCCCGGCCCGCCCGTCCGCACCGCCACCCACACCCACATGCTGGCCGTCGACGAGGCCGACGCACGCGACCTCGACATGGCCATAAACTGGGCCGCCCGCCAACCCGACCCCACCCGAGACGCCGTCGGCCCCGGCTCCGGCTCCCACCCGGGTGCCACTACCGCCATCACCGGGGCCGACCTGCGCCGGGTCACCCGGCGCGAACTCCGCGAGGCCGAGCCGTCACTGGCCCGCGTCGCCCGGGCCGTCTACCGCATGGATTCCGAGGGGGCCGTCGACAACCGCGTCCTGCTGGCCGCCCTGACCCGCGCCTGCCGCGCGGAGGGGGTGACGTGGGAGCGCAACGCGGTGACCTCGCTCGACGACGTCGACGCGGACCGCGTCGTCCTGGCCGCGGGCGCCGGGTCCGCCGAACTGGCAGGGCTGCCCGTGCGCCCGGTCAAAGGTGAAGTGCTCCGGCTGCGCGCCCGGCCCGGTTGCGAGGACCCACCCCGCGGGGTGGTGCGGGCGTTCGTGCGCGGCCGGCCTGTCTACCTGGTCCCGCGCGAGGGTGGCCTGGTCGTGGGTGCGACCCAGTACGAACACGGCGACGACCGGCAGGTGACCGTCGCGGGGGTGCGCGATCTGCTCGCCGACGCCGAGACGATTTTCCCCGGGGTGGGCGAGTACGAGCTGACCGAGGCCATCGCCGGGCTGCGACCGATGTCCCCCGACAACCTGCCCTTCCTCGGTGTCGACGCCACGGACCCGCGCCTCATCCACGCCACCGGGCACGGCCGCAACGGCATCGCACTGACACCGGTCACGGTGGCCGCGGTCTGGGCAGAATTGCATTCCGTGCCCGTCCCGGCGGCGGCGCGCGCGGCCGCACCGGACCGCTTCAGCCGCGGGTGAGAGCCCCGGCCGCGCCGGGCATCACGCGCGGGTGAGAGCTCCGACGCCGGCGACTACGGTGGAGCCATACGTCACGACCTCAGGACGTCACGACAGTGAAGCAGGAGGCCCCATGATCGTCACCGTGAACGGCGAGGACCGCACGCTCGCCGACGGCGCGACCGTCCGCGCACTCGTCACCGAGCTCGACCTGCCCGAGGAGGGCGTGGCCGTGGCGGTCGACGGCGTGGTGGTGCCCAGTTCGGGCTGGGACGAGGCCGCACTGGGCGCAGGCGCGGAGGTGGACGTCCTCACGGCGGTCCAGGGTGGCTGAGTCCGGCCGCGTCTGCGACGCGGGAAGCCCCGTCATCGGGTCGCCCACGACCTCACCTGCCGTGGTGCTGGACTCCCCACTGGTCATCGCCGGCGAGGAGCTGGGTTCCCGCCTCATCATGGGCACCGGCGGGGCCGGCAACCAGGAGGTGCTGCGCGAGGCACTGGTCGCCTCCGGGACCGCCCTGACCACCGTGTCCATACGGAAGGTCGACCTACGACTGGGGTCGGACGGGCTCGGGTTGCTCGGGCTGCTGCGCGAACTCGGCATCCGTCCGCTGCCCAACACCGCGGGCTGTCGCGGGGCCGCCGAGGCGGTCAAGACCGCGCGACTCGCCCGCGAGGCGCTGGGCACCAACTGGGTCAAGCTCGAGGTGATCGCCGACGAGCGCACCCTCCTGCCCGATGCCCTGGAACTCGTGGAGGCCGCGGAGGACCTGGTCGACGACGGGTTCGTGGTCCTGCCCTACACCACCGACGATCCGGTGCTGGCCCGCCGTCTCGAGGACGTGGGCTGCGCGGCCGTCATGCCCCTGGGCGCCCCCATCGGAACCGGGCTGGGCATCTGCAACCCGCACAACCTGGAGATGATCGTCGAGCGCGCCGGGGTCCCGGTGATCTGCGACGCCGGGATCGGCACCGCCTCGGACGCCGCCCTGGCGATGGAACTCGGCTGCGACGGAGTCCTGCTGGCCACCGCGGTGACCCGCGCCGAGAACCCGCCGCTCATGGCGGCCGCGATGCGCGAGGCCGTCCGCGCAGGTCACGCCGCTCGACTGGCCGGGCGGATCCCCAAACGGTTCTGGGCACAGGCGTCCAGCCCGCCGGTGGACTGACCCGGTACGGCTCCGGTGGACTGAGCCCGTACGGCTCCGGTGGACTGACCCGGTGCGCCTACTTCGCGCGGGGGACCCGGCGCACCTCCACGCCGCCCATCAGCGCGAGCCCGGTGACCCGCACGACCGGTGCGCCCGGGGGAGCCTGGCGGACCGGCCGGGGGTCGGGCTTCCACCTCCCCGCCTCCTCGCTGAATCCGCCCATCAGGCCGAGGCCCTCCACCACGACGTGGATGTCGTCCGGCACATAGATCTCGATCCCGCCCATGATCGCGAAGGCGCGGATCGTGGTCTCGTGGGCCTGCAGAGCAGCCTCGCGGAGGTCGAGCTCGACGCCGCCCATCATCGCGAACGCGGTGTGGTCGGCCGGCAGTGTCCACACGCCCTTGCGCTCGCACCCGCCCATGAACGCCAGGGACGTCGACGGCCCGCTCCCGCCGGTGACCCGGCGCGCGGGTGCCGCATCGTGGTGTGTCGCGGGACTGACCTCGAACTCGCGGCGGGCGGGTGACAGGTCACGGGTGAGCTCGGCCAGGTCGGACTGGAAGAGAGCTCCGTACGCTTTGGTGGTCCGTTCATCGAACTCGGCCAGGGTCAGTCGGCCCTCCGAGAACGCCCCCTGGAGGAACCTCGCCGTCGCCTCACGTTCGTGGTCAGAGGCGCGGATCGATGGTAGGTCGGGACCGGGATCAGGGCGGGCGTCATCCATGGCACGAGGGTAAGCCCTGTCACAGCTGTACGGGAGCTGAGTGGGAGGAGCCCGCTTCTCGCGCCCCGGCAGGCACACTGGTGATCATGATCGAGGTACGCAATCTCACCAAACGCTTCGGCGCCGCTACGGCGGTCGAGGACCTCAGCTTTGTGGTCCGGCCGGGCGTCGTCACCGGCTTCCTCGGCCCCAACGGGGCCGGAAAATCCACCACCATGCGCATGATCGTCGGCCTGGACACCCCCACCTCCGGTGAGGCGCTGATCAACGGCCGGCCGTACCGGGAACTCGAGCGCCCGACCCACACCGTCGGGTGCCTGCTGGACGCGTCCTGGACCCACGCCAACCGGTCCGCGGGTTCACACCTGAAGATGATCGCCGCCGCGGGCGGGTTGCCCGCCACCCGCGTCGACGAGGTCTTGTCGCTGGTCGGCCTGACCGACGTGGCCGGCCGCAAGGTCGGCGGTTACTCGCTGGGCATGCGCCAGCGGCTCGGTCTGGCCACCGCAATGCTCGGAGACCCCGAGGTGCTGCTGTTCGACGAGCCGGTCAACGGTCTGGACCCCGAGGGAATCCTCTGGATCCGCCGCTTCATGCACGCTCGCGCGGCCGAGGGCCGGACGGTGCTGGTCTCCAGCCACCTGCTGTCGGAGATGGCACAGACTGCGCAGGATCTCGTCGTCATCGGTCGAGGGGTGCTCCGCGCCCAGACCTCCGTCGAGGAGTTCCTCTCCGCCGCCACGTCCTCCGTCGTCTTCCGGACGCCGCACGTCGACGAGTTCACCGCCGCCGCTCGGGAAGAGGGCATCACCGCCACCTTCGACCCCGAGGCCGGTGTGTTCCTGGTGGAGGATCTGCCGGCCCCGAAGGTCGGGGAGCTCGCCGCGAGCCTGGGGATCACCGTCCACGAACTGCACGAGAAGCGGGCGTCGCTCGAGGAGGCCTTCATGGCGCTCACCGACCAGGACGTCGAGTACCACGGTCAGGAGACCACCCGATGAACCTGCTGAAATCCGAGTGGATCAAGGTCACCACGACCAAGAGCGCGTACTGGCTGTACGGCCTCGGGATCGCCCTCGCCATCGGCCTGGCCGTGATCATCGGCCAGTTCGAGCAGACCTCATCCGGGGACCCGATGGTCGGCGCACCCGGCGGCGGCAGCGACCCGCTGTTCGCGATCCTGGGCGTCGGCGCGTTCACCGTGATCCTCGCCTGGATCGCGGCGATCGTCGCCGTGACAGGCGAGTTCCGCTACCACACGAACAAGGCCACCTTCCTGGCCTCGCCGTCGCGGTGGCCGGCGGTGCTCGCCAAGACGCTGCTGTTCACCGTGATGTCCATGGTCGTGACCGCCGTCGCGGTGGTCATCTCCCTGCTGGTGGCCGGTGCGCTGTCCGGGCAGGACTCATGGACCCCGTTCTCGGGCGATGGCCTGACGTACCTGCTGCGGTTCCCCGTCTACGCGGGGTTGGGCACCATCGCGGTGATGGGCCTGGCGTACATCATGCGCAACGCCGCCGGCACCATCTCGCTGTTCCTGGTGTGGACACTCGCCCTGGAGGGCATGGTCTCCCTGATCCCCCGGGTGGGGCAGGACATCGCCGCCTGGATGCCGTTCGCCAACGGCGACTACTGGACCCAGGGCGAGTCCGTGCGCGGGTTCATCACGTGGGGCGAGTGGCCGGCCTTCGCCTGGTTCGCCACGGTCTGCGTTGCGCTGTGGGCCGTGGGCCTGGTGATCACGCTGCGCCGCGACGCCTGAGGCAGCATGTCTCGGCCCGGTGACCTCGCCGGCCGCGACGCCTGAGGAAGTAGGTCTCACCGGCCCGGGAGTGCACGCACTCCCGGGTCGGCTCACGTTGCGGCGGCAGCGCCTGAGCGTCCTGGTCCTCAGCGTCTCAGTTCCGACGCCGAATCAGCGGGTCACTGCTGACTGATCGGAAGATAGACACGTCCACCCTGCTCGGCGAACTCCGCCGACTTCTCGGCCATCCCCGCCTCGATCGCCTCGACCGTCTCCATCCCGTGCTCGGCGGCGTAGTCCCGGATGTCCTGCGAGATCCGCATCGAGCAGAACTTGGGCCCGCACATCGAGCAGAAGTGGGCGGTCTTGGCGGGCTCGGCGGGCAGTGTCGCGTCGTGATAGGCGAGCGCTGTGTCCGGGTCGAGGGCCAGTGCGAACTGGTCCCGCCAGCGGAACTCGAACCGTGCGGTGCTCAGCGCGTCGTCCCTGGCCTGGGCGCCCGGGTGGCCCTTGGCCAGGTCCGCCGAATGGGCGGCGATCTTGTAGGTGATCACGCCGGTCTTGACGTCGTCGCGATCCGGTAGGCCCAGGTGTTCCTTGGGGGTGACGTAGCAGAGCATCGCGGTGCCCGCCTCGGCGATCCGGGCGGCCCCGATGGCGGACGTGATGTGGTCGTAGCCGGGCGCGATGTCCGTGGCGAGGGGACCGAGAGTGTAGAACGGGGCCTCCTCGCACCAGAGTTCCTCGAGCCGGACGTTCTCGACGATCATGTGCATCGGAACGTGTCCCGGGCCTTCGATCATCACCTGGACGCCATGGCTCTTGGCGATCCTGGTGAGCTCCCCCAGTGTGCGGAGCTCGGCGAACTGCGCCTCGTCGTTGGCATCCGCGATCGATCCCGGCCGGAGTCCGTCGCCGAGGGAGAACGTCACGTCGTAGCGGGCCAGGATCTCGCACAGTTCGGCGAAGTGGGTGTAGAGGAAGGACTCGCGGTGGTGCGCCAGACACCATGCGGCCATGATCGAGCCACCCCGCGAGACGATCCCGGTGACGCGCTTCGCGGCGAGAGGCACGTACCGCAGGAGCACCCCCGCGTGGACCGTCATATAGTCCACGCCCTGTTCACACTGCTCGATGACGGTGTCCCGGTAGAGCTCCCAGGTCAGCGCGGTGGGATCGCCGCCCACCTTCTCGAGTGCCTGGTAGATCGGCACCGTGCCCACGGGGACGGGGGAGTTCCGCAGGATCCACTCGCGGGTCTCGTGGATGTCGCGGCCGGTGGACAGGTCCATGATGGTGTCCGCGCCCCACCGGGAGGCCCACACCATTTTCTCGACCTCTTCCGCGATCGAGCTGGTGACCGCGGAGTTGCCGATGTTGGCGTTGATCTTGGTCAGGAAGCGCTTGCCGATGATCATCGGTTCGCTCTCCGGATGGCGGTGATTGGCCGGGATCACCGCACGGCCGGCGGCCACCTCGGATCGCACCACCGCCACGTCGATCCCCTCGCGCGCGGCGATGAAGCGCATCTCCGGGGTGATGTGGCCCGCGCGGGCCCAGGCCAGCTGGGTGCGCACCCGGGTGGGGTCGTCCGCCGAGGCGGGGACGGCGTCCGGGCGGGCCCAACCGTCGCGGGTGGGCGGCAGACCGGAGGCGAGGTCATGGCACTCGTCCGCGGCCGAGTATTCGGTGTACGGGCCGGAGGTGTCGTAGACGTCGAACGTCGTGTCGTCGGTCAGCGAGATCCGACGGACGGGCACGCGCAGAGTGCAGTCCTCGGCCTGGATCTCGAGGTAGGACTTGGTGCTGGATTGGATGGGTCCGCAGGTCACGGCCCCGATCGGGGCGGTGTCGGTGCCGTTGGCGGACGCGTGTGTACCCATGGTGTTCTCTGATCTCCCTACGCCGGCATGACCCGGACAGGTTCTACGGTCGACGACCCGGCTGGTCGTCCTCTCAGCCCGCGCTCCGATGCGGACTCCCGTGTGGATGACTATGGAATTGTGCCGGCCGAGCGTACCCCGGCGCGTAGCATCGCAGGTGGAACACACCCTGCCCGAAGGAGTCCCATGTCCGGAGAGAAGTCACTGGTGTTGGTCCACAACACCGATAGAGACCGGTTCGAACTGTGGGACGGCGAGACCTTCATGGGCCTGGTGGGGTACGAGAAGGACGGCGAGGTCTACATCCTGCTCCACACCGTCATCGAGGAGCATTTCGGCCAGCAGGGCATCGCCCGACTGCTGGTGAGTATGGTCCTCACCCGGATGCGGCTCGACGGTCGCAAGATCCGCCCGGTGTGTAGCTACGTCCGTCGCTTCCTCATCCGCTTCCCCGAGTACCAACTGCTCGTCGCTCCCCGCTGACGTCGGTGAGGGAGGCGTCCGGCCCCACTCCCATAACCCGCCGCGATCTCGCCCGGTTCCGCCTGGCCTCCCAGCGGCTCGTGGGTGAACGCTGCACCTCGCCCGCCGAGGCGGTGCGGTGGATGGCGTGCGTGCAGGGACAGGACCTGCCCGGCGCCCTGGAGTCGGTCGCGCTGCGCTCACTCGGTCCGGCCGGCACTCCCGCCACGATCACCGATGTCCGCGCCGCCCTCGCCGATGGCTCCGTGGTCCGCTCGTGGCCCATGCGGGGCACCCTCCACCTCGTGCCCGGCGAGGACCTCGGGTGGATGGTTCGGTTGGCCGCAGGTCGGTCGCGCTCTGCACAGGTCGCGCGGCTCGCCGCGCTCGGGGTCGACGACGACGAGATCGACCGCGCCCACCGGGTACTCATGGAGGAGGTCGCCGGGACCCGTGTCCGCAGTCGTAAACAGCTGCAGGAGCGCTGGCGGGCCGAGGGGCTGGATGTGTCGGGGGGACGTGGCTATCACCTGCTGTATCTGTTCGTCGTCGACGGGCTCGTCAGCCAGGTGGACTGCACGGGGTCCGGCGGCACGGGGTCCGGCGGCACCGATTCAGGCGGCACGGGGTCCGGCTGCACCGATTCAGGCGGCACCGGGTCCGGCGGTGTGGTGCACGGCTTCGCCCACCACGAGCGGTGGCTGGCAGCGCACGGGATCACCCCACGCACACCCACCCGGGATCAGGCCGTCGCGGAGTGGCTGGAGAGGTTCCTGCGGTCGCACGGACCCGCGCGTGCCGAGGACTTCCGGCGGTGGACCACCCTCCCGCTGAGGGACATCCGCCCAGCTCTGGAGGCCGTGTCAGAGCGTCTCGAGGCGGTGTCGTTCGACGGAGCCACCTACTGGATGGACCCGGGCGCGGCCGACCGGCTGGCCACTGCGGGTCGTTCCGCCGACGCCGTGCTCCTGCTTCCGGGCTTCGACGAGTACCTCCTCGGCTACGGCGACCGGTCCCATGCGGTGGCGCCCGATCATGCTCAGCTGATCGTTCCCGGCAACAACGGAGTGTTCCGGCGGACCGTGGTGCACAGGGCCCACGTGATCGCCACGTGGAAGACAGTGGGCTCGGGCGCTCGGCGACGCATCGAGGCCGCGCCGTTCGCTCCGCTGACCAAGGCGCAGTCGACGGGGATCGACCGGGCGTACCGCAGACATCCGACCTGACGGTGGCGCGCCCGGCACCGTCAGGATGGGGGCCATCCGTTCGGTAGGAGGGTGTATCGGCCGACCTCACTCCGGGGATACGATTCGGTCATGACGAACCCGAGCTACCCCGGTTCCCCCTCCGACTCCCCGTTCGGGGCGGGCCAGTCCCACGGACAGGAGTCCGGCTACTGGCAGGACTCGTCCTACGGCCAGAGCGCACCCTCGTACGGCCAGAACCCCGGCTACGGGGGTCAGGGCACAGGGGCGTTCACCGGCTCCCCCGGAGCCACTCGACCCGGCCCGCCGTCGAACATCGGGTGGGCGGTGGCCTCCCTACTGTTCTTCTGGCCGCTGTCGTTCGTCGCGATGACCCGCGCCGCGGACGTCTACCCGCTGTGGGCGGCCGGGCACCACGCCGAGGCCGAGGCCGCAAGCGCCTCCGCAAAGAAGCTGGGTCTCATCTCGCTCGCCGTCTTCGGGGGGCTCGTCGTGCTCTACTTCGTCTTCATCATCGCCATGGTGGGACTGACCGCATCCGGATTCTGATCGTCAGATCAGTCCCACCCGCGGCGCCTCGATCGCCGGGCACGTATCCATCACCACATCGAGCCCGGCGTCCGTGGCGCGCTGGGCCGCGTCCTCGTCGATCACGCCCTGTTGTAGCCAGACAGCCTTCGCCCCACGGGCGATGGCGTCGTCGACCACGCCGCCCGCGAGCTGCGAGTTGACGAACACGTCCACGACGTCGATCTCACCGGGTACCGACGCGAGATCCGGGTACCCCTGCTGACCGTGGACCGCCTCCGCCTTGGGATGGACCGGCACGATCTCGTGGCCCAGGTCCCGGACGTAGGCGGCGATCCCGTACGCGGTGCGTCCGGTATTCGCGGACAGGCCCACCACGGCCCACCGCCCGCAGTCCGAGAGCAGGCGCTTGATGACGGTCGGATCATTCGTGTGGCTCATACCCAGTGCAAGGCGCGCCGGCGCGGAGACATTCCCCAGGCGCACTCGCTCGACCGGGCCGGCGACCGCCCGCGGGCCAGAGATCCGCTACCTCGGGGATCAGTCCCCGGCGGCGTCCTTGCCGCGACGGACGATCTTCGGGTCGGGATCAAACACGACCTGCGTGTCCTTCTCCGGGTAGTCGAACTGGTTGAGGAAGTGGCGCATCGCGTTGATGCGCGCCCGCTTCTTGTCGTTGGACTTGATGGTGATCCAGGGCGCCCAATCGGTGTCGGTGCGCCGGAACATCTCCTCCTTGGCGGCGGTGTACTTGTCCCACTTGTCCAGGGACTCGAGGTCCATGGGGGAGAGCTTCCACCGGCGGACCGGGTCCAGTTGACGGATGGCGAACCGGGTCTTCTGCTCCTCCCGGGTGACGGAGAACCAGAACTTGGTCAGCCCGATGCCGGAATCCACGAGCATCTTCTCGAAGTTGGGCGCCTGCTCCATGAACGACTCGTACTGCGCGTCCGTACAGAACCCCATCACGCGCTCGACGCCGGCCCGGTTGTACCAGGATCGGTCGAACATCACGAGCTCACCACGGGTGGGCAGGTGATGGACATAGCGCTGGAAATACCACTGGTACAGCTCGGTCTCGGTGGGCTTGATCAGTGCCACCACGCGGGCCTGGCGCACGTTGATGTACTCGGTGAACCGCTTGATCGTCCCGCCCTTGCCGGCGGCGTCCCGTCCCTCGAAGACGATCACGTGCCGGTGGCCCGACTCGGCCTGCCAGTTCTGGAACTTGAGCAGCTCGATCTGCAGCAGGTACTTCTCCACCTCGTACTGGTTGCGGTCCAGTCGGTGGTCATAGGGGTAGTTCTCCCGCCAGGTGTCCACGGCCCTGCCGTTGATGTCGATCAGGTCGGGGTCCTCACCGTGGTCGTCGCGGACGGTGAAACCCTCGGCGCGCAGCCGGTCGATGTAGTGACGGAGTTGGAACGTGGACATCGGTGAGAGCTCCTGGTGGTGGGGCTGGGTGGCGGTACTAGTCGAGGTCCACGACGACGGGGGCGTGATCGGAGGCGCCCTTGCCCTTGCGTTCCTCACGGTCGATGGACGCGCCCGTCACCCGCGCCGCCAACTCCGGCGAATGCAGCTGGAAGTCGATGCGCATGCCCTGCTTCTTGGGGAAGCGCAGCTGGGTGTAATCCCAGTAGGTGTAGACACCGGGCCCGGGCGTGTACTCGCGCGTGACCTCGCGGAATCCGGCTCCGTCGAAGGCGGCGAAGGCCTGGCGCTCGGGCTCCGAGACGTGCGTCTTGCCGTCGAAGACCTCCATGTCCCACACGTCGTCGCTGTGCGGCGCCACGTTCCAGTCACCCACCAGCGCCACCTGCGCGGCCGGGTCGGCGGCGAGTTCGGCGGCGGCGTGGTCCCGGAGCCGGGCCAGCCACTCGAGTTTGTAGGTGTAGTGCGGGTCCGCGAGCTCGCGACCGTTGGGCACGTAGAGGCTGTAGACCCGGACGCCGTCGCACACCGCCGAGATGGCGCGCGCCTCAGGATCCTGCGTGACCTCGGGGTCCTTGTGGAAGCCGGGCATGCCGTCGAAGCCAAGCCGGACGTCGTCGAGCCCCACGCGTGAGGCCACGGCCACACCGTTCCACTGGCTGAGTCCGTGGTGGGCGACCTGGTACCCGATCTCCTCGAACGCCTCGTGGGGGAACTGGTCGTCCTTGCACTTGGTCTCCTGCATCGCCAGGACGTCCACGTCCGAGCGTTCCAGCCAGGCCACGACGCGGTCCCGTCGAGCCCTAATCGAGTTCACATTCCAGGTGGCCAGGCGCATGGCGAGCAGTCTATTACCCCGGGTCGGATCGCGCGGACCGCGGAGTAGAACCTTCGACGACGACGAGGTGACGCATCGAATGGTGCGGGGCCAACCCGAGTTTGGCCCACAGGCCGCGGCCGGCCGAGTTGTCCGCGAACACGTGGAGGTGGCACTCCTCGGCGCCCAGCGAACGCCCCCAGTCGACGAGCGCGCCCGTGACCACCTCGGCGAGCCCGCGGCGACGGTGGGCGTCGGCGGTCTGCACGCACGAGACCGCGATCCGGGGCTCCCCGTCGGGCCCGGCGGTGACGGCGCCCCGGGCGATCGCGGCCAGGTCGCCCCCGTGCTCGACCCGTGCGAACACCACGTGCCCGCCGGGCCCCGGCTCGCCACCGACAGGTCGCACGCTTTCTGTTCCCACACTGTCTGTTCCCACACTGTCTGGTGCCGTGCCATCTGGTGCCGTGCTGTCTGGTCCCACGCCGCCGGGTCCGACACTGTCTGGTGCCGTGCCGCCCAGCCCCGCTGTCGCCAGCATCGCGGGCCGCACGCGCTCGGGGTCCAGACCGGCGGTGGCGTGGTACAGCGCGAGCCAGTCGTCGTCGGGGGAGTCGGCCAGCACCACCTCCGGGCGGGCGTCGGCGGGGACCGTGGCGTCCACCCGGGCCAGCAACTCGCGGCTGTCGGCGGTGCACAGCAGCAACTCCCGGTCGGCCCTCACCCGGGAGTGATCCACAGGCACACCGTCGAGCATCATCCGGTCGGCGTCGACCAACCGGTCCACGGCCACCAGGCGCAACGGCAGGCCGCGGGCGGCGTACCAGTCGCGGACCCCGTCGAGCTCCCCGCAGCTGGCCCACGGCAACACCGGGACCGCCGAGTTCCCGCGGTAGGACCAGTCGTCCCCAGCGCGGCAGAACCAGCCGTCGACCAGTTCGAACTCGGTCCCCGGCCACGCCAGGGCTCCCGCGTACTCGTGCGCCCGGATGTCGCGGGCCCGCACCGGCCGGGGCGGCAACACCTTGAGTACGGCGATGTCGGGGTCGGGGATCCGCACCTCCTCGCCGGACTCACGGCGCACCACCAGCTCGGGATCCAGCGCGATCACGTGCCCGATGACGTCGGTATAGAGGTGCGAGCTCTGCCCGGCCTCCAGGTGACGACGCACCACCACGCGCTCGCCCACCTCCACGCGTCGGCCGGCGTTCCACCGGGACCGGTCCGCCAGGCCCCGGTCCTGCTCAGCCATGGAAGGGGATGGCCTCGTCGTCGTGGTTGTGGTCGTCGCGGTTGTCGCCGTGGCCGTCCGGCCCGTCCCATCCGTCCTCGTCCTCGTCCTCCTCGTCGGCGAACGGATCCGGATCGGTGGTGGGGTCCCAGCTCAGCCCGGGCACGCCCCAGCCGGCGTCGCGGATGTGCTTCTTGGCGGCCTTGCGGTTCCGGCCGATCAGGTGGTCGGTGTAGAGGAAGCCGTCGAGGTGGCCCACCTCGTGCTGTAGGCACCGCGCGAACAGGCCGTAGCCCTCCACCGAGACGGGCTCGCCGTTCTCGTCGGTACCGGTGACCCGGGCCCACCACGCGCGACCACGCGGGAAGTTCACGCCCGGGACGGACAGGCACCCCTCGAGGTCCTCCTCGGGGTCCGGCATGGTCTCCGGGATCTCGGAGGTCTCCAACACCGGGTTGACCACGCAGCCGCGCCGGGTGATCCAGCCGCCGCGGGCCTCGACATCCTCGCGGGAGACGCCCTCGCCGTCCTCGGTGTCCAGGTCGGGGCAGTCGTAGACGAACACCCGCTTGCGCACGCCCACCTGATTGGCGGCCAGCCCCACGCCGTTGGCGGCGTCCATCGTCTCGTAGAGGTCGCGGACGAGGTCGCGGATCTCCTCCGGGGACCCGGTGACGGGCTCGGTGGGGGCGTGGAGGGCGGGATCGCCGAGGATGACGATGGGCAGGACGGCCATGGCAGACGATCCTAGTGCGCACCTGGCAGTGTGTCGGATCCGTGTGGTTCACTACGGGGGAATCACAACGGTGTGATCCTCACTCCCGCACCGAAAGACCGGCACCTACAGACCAGCACCGACAGACCGGCACCGACATCACAGGAGGCGCGCGCATGGGTCGATCAGCTACTGCGGCACGCGAGCTGCAGGTCGAGGTCGGGAAACAGGGTGCGTCCGAACTGCACGCCGCCGACCCGGTCCTCTCCGACCGTGACCAGGCCATGCTCGAGTTCGAGCGCCAGTGGTGGAAGTTCGCCGGCTCCAAGGAAGAGGCGATCCGGCAGAAGTTCGAGATGTCCGGCACGCGCTACTTCCAGATCCTCAACGACCTCATCGATCGCCCCGAAGCGCTGGCCGCGGACCCGCTGCTCGTCAAGCGCCTGCGTCGCATGCGGAGCAGCCGTCAGAAGGCACGCGCGGCGCGCAACCTGGGAATGCGACTCGACTGACCTACACTCACCGGCGTGAGCTCCCAGCCCGAAACCTCGCAGTACGATCCCTACGGCCCGGGCGCGCCCGGTGGCGAACCCGGCGCCGGTCCCGACCCGGATGAGCCGACCGGTCCGCCCTACCGGGCCATCGCGATGGTGCTCCTCGCCGCTGTGGTCCTGGCGATCGGCATCGGGCTCGTCCAGCTCTTCGGGGGCGACGACGAGACGCCGACCGCCACCGACGAGGAGACGTCGCAGGTCGAGCAGTCCGAGCAGCCGGGCCAGGCCGCCGAACCCGGCCAACCCGGGGACGCCCCCGCCGGCCAGGACCCGCAGGGTGTGCCCCAGGAGCAGGCGGCGCCCGGACAGCCAGCGCAGCCCGCGCAACCCGCAGAGCAGCCGCCCGCCGGTCAACCCGGCGCCGCGTCGGCCGTGACCTCGGTGCCCGTGCAGGTGTTCAACAACAGCAACGTCTCAGGACTCGCCGGCAGGACCGGGGAAGCCCTCCGCGAGTCCGGCTTCGCCGTCGGCGAGGTGGCCAACCTGCCCTCGAACCGGCCGGTGGTGTCCGAGTCGACCGTCTACTTCGGTACAGGCGCCGGTGAGCAGCAGGCCGCGCAGGCCGTCGCGGCCCAGTTGGGCATCCCCGCCCTGCCCCGGCCGGCCGACCTGGAGGTGGGGGCCCCCGGCGTGATCGTGATCGTCACCCAGGACCTCGACCGCTGACGCCTGAGGATATGATGAGCCCACGCACTCCGCCCAGCGGGACGCGTGCTCATTGCGACCTGCAGCTTTCCGAGATCGAAGGAGCCCTCATGGCCCCGCGTCAGACCGCCCGCCGCCTCATGGTCGCGGTTCCCGCACTCGCACTCGCGTTCGCCGTGAGCGCGTGCACCCCGCCCAACGAGCAGCCGGCCGATCCCGACGCCCCGTACACCCTGCCCACCTACACGGAGGAGCCCGGGTCCGAGGCAGAGGCGGATGCTGAAGAGGCCGCGGTCGAGGATGCCGAGGACGAGGCCGCGGTCGACGGCGAGGAAGTCGTCGTGGTGGAGGTCCCGGTGGAGGAGCAGCCCGTCGAGGGCCAGGCCGATCCCGCCGCCCCGCCCGCGCAGCCCGCCCCCTGATCTCCGGTCGACCCGGCGCACTGAACTCCCTGTAGCCGACGCCTTCCCCGGTAGCCGGCGCCGCGCCAGGGCCAGTCCTCAACCGGCGAGCGCCGCACCACCGAACGAGCACCACCGAACGAGCACCACCGAACGAGCCCCACACCCCGCGAGGGGAGTGGGGCTCGAGTCGTCGGTGGCGCGGGAGCGGATGCCGGGTCCTGCGGGACCGGGGTGCCGTCAGGGTTCGTTCTTCCGGTTGGCCTCGCTGGCCTGGAATTTCTCGAGCACCGGCGCCTCGTGGGTGATGGTGCCGTCCTCGACGCTCTCGTGGTAGGCCAGATTGCCCACACGATTGGCGATCACGGGCGCGGTGCACACCGCCACGATCCCGGCCAGCAGGAGCATTCCCAGGTCGATGTGGGGGAAGATCCGGACGCTGGCCCCGAACAGTACGAGCACCAGGCCCAGCACCTGCGGCTTGGCGGCGGGGTGCATCCGGCTGAGGGTGTCGCGGAAGCGCACCAGGCCGATGGCACTGGCCAGGGTCAGCAACGCCCCGGCGAGGACGAACAGCGCCGAGATGATCTCCCTGAGGTCGTCGGTCATGTGAGGGCCTCCTTGTGCACTCCGGTGGAGTCGCTGACCCGGAACCGGGCCACGGACACCGATCCGAGGAAGGCGACCAGGGCCAACGCCACGAGGGCGGCCGCGGCGGTGGTGTCCTTGGACCACGCGATGTAGACACCGACACCGCACTGCGCGATGGCCGCCAACATGTCGAGGGAGATCAGCCGGTCGAGGGTGTTGGGTCCGCCGATCAGGCGGATCATGGTGGTGAACAGCGCGAGCGTCAGCGCCACGACGGCGGCGCTCCACATCAGCAGTGACAGGCTCATCGGTGCTCCTCGCTGTCGTGCACGGGTTCTGGTGCGCGGTCTTTGACGCGGTCGGGGACGCGACTCCTGTACTCCTCGGCCGGGGCGGAGTAGTGCTCGGGGCTGGGCTTCCAGTCCTCGGGTCGCTCGAACGCCCGGACGTACAGGTGCTCCACGTGAGCGGTCTGGCGTCGGAACCTCTCGACCGCCTCGGGGCTCCCGGCGTCCAGGACGTGGATGTACACGTACCGGGCCACCGGGTCGACGCGCACGACGATGCCGCCGGGCATGAGGTTCAGGGTGTTGACGGCCAGCGCGAGGGTGAAGTCCGACTTCAGCCGCATCGGGGCCCTGAGCACGGCGGAACGGGGCGGCGCCTGGGGCCGGACGGACAACCACGCCACGGCGATCGACGAGCGGACGAGATAGTAGGCCACCACGATCACCAGCCACGCGGTGGACACCGGTCGGACCAGGCCCTCGACGGGGACGCGGGGCAGCGGGAGCAGGACCATCACCACGATCGACACGAGCACCCCGGCAACGATCGTGCCGACCTCGATCGGCCCCCACAGCATGACCCAGGCGATCGTCAGCCACAGCAGCATGAAGACGCGCGAACCGATGACCCGTGGATCGACACGGTCCCTGACCTTGCGGGCCATGTCAGCGCACCCCCGTCACGGAGTCGACGTAGCGTTCGGGCGTGGAGTCCACCGGGACGGTGTCCAGGTAGTCGTGCCGCTCCATCAGGCTCTCGGCAGCCCGGTCGGTGACCCCGAGTAGCGGGCCGGCGAACACGGTCATCAACAAGGAGACCACGATGAGGGCCATGGTGGGCGCGAGCATGCTCAACGGCATCCTGCCCACCTCCTCACGCTCGTCGAACTCCACGTACTCGTCCGAGGGCAGCAGGGCCAGCGGTTTGGCCAGGGCAACGGCGCCCTCGGGGGCGTCGGCGCGGGGCCGCCAGAACGCCTTGGACCACACGCGGACCACGACGTAGAGCGTCAGCAGGCTGGTGACCATGGCTCCGGCGATGAGGACCCACATGAGTGGGCCACCGACCTCGGCTCCGGCCTGGACCACCGCCAGCTTCCCTATGAAGCCGGAGAACGGCGGGATTCCGCCGAGGTTGAGGGCCGGGATGAGGAAGACGACGGCGAGGACGGGACTGGCCACGGCGAGCGACCCCAGGCGGCGCAGGGAGGACGACCCGGCCTGCCGCTCGATCAGACCGACCACCAGGAACAGGGTGGTCTGCACGATGATGTGGTGGCCGACGTAGTAGATCGCCGCGCTCAGTCCGTACCCGGTCGACAAGGCGATGCCGAAGATCATGTACCCGATGTGGCTGACCAGCGTGAAGGACAGTATTCGTTTGATGTCCGATTGCGCGATCGCGCCGAGGATGCCGATCACCATCGTGAGCAGCCCCGCCACCAGCAGGACGCCGTCCATGGAGCCGCCGGGGAACACCAAAGTGTGGAAGCGGATGATCGCGTAGACGCCGACCTTGGTCAGCAGGCCCGCGAACACCGCGGTGACGGGTGCGGGTGCGGTGGGGTAGGAGTCGGGGAGCCAGGTCGAGAGGGGGAAGACGGCGGCTTTGATGCCGAACGCCACCAGGAAGACGGCGAAGATCGTGTTCCGCAGCCCCTCGGGGACCTCGGCCATCCGCACGGACAGTTGCGCCAGGTTGAGCGTGCCCGCGGCCGAGTAGGTCAGCGCGATGCCCAGCAGGAACACCATCGAGGACACCATCGAGACGACGGTGTAGGAGACACCCGCGCGGACCCGTTCCTGGCTGGCGCCGAGCGTGAGCAGGACGTAGGACGCCGCCAGCAGCATCTCGAACCCGACGAACAGGTTGAACAGGTCCCCGGCGATGAACGCGGCGTTGAGTCCCGCCGCGAGCGCCAGGTAGGTGGGCAGGAAGATCGAGGTGGGTTGGTCGCCGTCACCGTCTCGGACGCCCTGGCCCACGGCGTAGATGATCACGGTCAACAACACGATGGCCGACACGCAGAGCATGAGCGCGCTGAGCCGGTCCGCCACCAGGGTGATGCCCACGGGCGCGTCCCAGCCGCCCACCTGCACGGTGTGTACGCCGTGTTGGTCGGTGAGCACCAGCAGGACGCCCGCGATGACGAGCACCCCGGTGAGGGTGACGATCGTGATGATGTTCTGCACCCGGGGCCGGCGGGAGACCACCAGGCAGAGGGCTGCGGCGAGCAGGGGGATCAGGACGACGGACGGGATGAGGAAGCCGAACAGTTCGGGGGAGATCACCGGCCACCCTCCTTGTCGTCGTCGGGGTTCTTGTCCTGTCGGCGGGAGCGTGCCTTGGCCACGGCCCTCGCGCGGGCCTCCGCTTCGGCTTCCGCCTCGGCCTCCTCCAGGTCCTCGTCGTCGTAGTCGACGTGGTCTCCCAACTCGGTGGGCTGACCGGTGGTGTGGTCGTCGGACAGATCCCGGTCGGGTGCGGACCAGGCGTCGGCGGGCGAGCGCTTGGCGATCTTGGTGTCCTCGGCGTCGTCGGCGACCTCGTCCACGGTGGTGAACTGGTAGGAGCGGTAGGCCAGCGCCAGGATGAACGCTCCGACGCCGGCGGTGATGACGATCGCGGTGAGGATCATCCCGTGGGACAGCGGGTCCGAGTCGGCGGCGTCCGGGCTCCGGCCGCGACCCATGATGGGTGGGCTGCCGGGCGGACCTCCCGCGGCCAGGAGGAGCAGGTTGATGCCGTTGGAGAAGATCATGATCCCCAACAGGATCTTGATGATCGCCCGCTCCAGCAGCAGGTATACGCCGGTGGCGCAGAGGAGCCCGGCGAGCATCAGCAGTCCGAAGTCCGCGGTCATGGCTTCCCCCCGGAGGTGGTGCCCTGGTTCTCGGCGGCCATTCGGCGGGCGGCGCGGTGGGCGGCCAGGTCGGACCGCGCGCCGTCGGCGTCCACGCCGGGGACGCTGCGCAGAGCGGCCGTGGACGGCAGCGCGGTGGCGTCCACGTAGATCGCGCGGAGTTCCTCGAGATCCTCGGCGTCCAGATCGAGACGGGCGCCCAGGCTGCGCAGGATGTCCAGGACCAGACCCACGACGATGAGGTAGACGCCGGCGTCGAAGAGGAGTGCCGTGACGAACTTGACGTCGCCGAACACGGGGAGCGTGGCCTCGAACGTGGCGCTCGACAGGGCGGGGGCGCCGAAGAACATGGAGGCGGTGGCCGTGCCGGCGGCCAGGAGCAGGCCGAGGCCGAGTATGCGGCCCGCGTCGATCGGGATGGCCTCGCCGAGCTCGTAGCGTCCGCCGGCGAGGTAGCGCAGCACCAGGGCCAGGCCGGCGACCAGGCCGCCGGCGAACCCGCCGCCGGGGTTGTTGTGGCCGGCGAAGAAGAAGAACAGGCTGAGGATCATCATGGTGGGGAAGACGAGCCGGGTGGTGACCTCGAGGACCAGCGATCGCGCGCGCGGGTCGCGGACGGTGGCGCCGACCAGCCACCGGCCCGGAGTGGCCCCCGGTGCGTCGATGACGATCCGGGCCGCCTCGACGCCGCGCCGACCGGAGCGGGTCTTGTCCACGTCGGCCAGGCGCGGTCCGGATCCGTAGCGCCGGTTGCGGAACACCAGGCTCGCCACACCGGTGGCCGCGACCAGCAGGACGGTGATCTCACCGAGGGTGTCCCACGCGCGGATGTCGACCAGGGTGACGTTGACGGCGTTGGCGCCGTTGCCGATCCGGTAGGCGATGTCGGGGAAGACCAGGGACACGGCGGGGTGCTGACGAGCGTTGATCGCGTACGCGCCGGTCACCACCACGAGTAGCCCGACGCCGATCCCGAGCCAGGCCCGGAGCCGGCGGAACCCGTTGGAGAGCGGGACCTCGGCGGGCATCGTGCGCAGGACCAGGACGAACGCGACCATTAGGAGCGTCTCGACCAGTGCCTGGGTGAGTGCGAGGTCCGGGGCTCCGTGGAACGCGAAGATCACGGCGAGGCCGTATCCGGTGACGGACATGCAGATCACCGCGGCGAGGCGGTTGCGCAGCACCGTGGCGGCCACGGCGGCCAGGGCCATGGGAATCGTGACGATCAGCACGACCGGGTTGGCGGACAGCTCCATCCGCAGGCCCTCGCGCGTGCCGGCCAGGAGCGAGACGAACGGGAACACCACGAGCGTCACCAGGATGATCCCGAGGGTGAGCGGCAGCGATCCCCGCTGGATACTCGCGGTCAGGCGCAGCGAGAGGACGTCGAAGAACTTCAGGACCGCGTCGTAGATGCGGTCGGCGTTACCGAGCGCCGGCGATTCGAACTGCATCCTCTCGACGGTCCGCTGCGCCACGTAGAGCAGGGTGCCCAGCACGTAGACCACCAGCGTGAGCGCGAGGGGGACGCCGATCCCGTGCCACAGCCCCAGGTGGTAGGCCTCGGGGTCGCGCCACGGGCTGCCGGGTGGGAACGCCACGTCGACGTACCGGGCGACGATGTCCTCGACGGGTGCGCTCCACAGCCCCAGTGCCAGGCCGGAGACCGCCAGGACCGCGGGGACGGAGAGGAACAGCGGCCCCGCCGGCCGGGATCGGGCGACGGCGGGGCTGATGCCGTCGGGGAAAGACCGCTTGGACCGGAACGCGCCCATGACCAGGCGCGCGGTGTAGGAGAAGGTGAGGACGGACCCCGCCACGAGACCCGCGGTGACGACCAGCGACGGCATCCCGTGCAGTCGCTCCTCGGACAGGACGGTGGCGAACGCCGCCTCCTTGCCCACGAACCCGAGGAAGGGCGGCAGCCCGGCCATCGAGGCGGCGGCGAGGGTGAAGACGACCGCGAGGGCGGGCCGCCGGCGCCCCAACCCCGACAGATCCCGGATCTCCCGGGTGCCGGTGGTCTTGTCGATCACGCCGACGGACATGAACAACGCCGACTTGAACAGGGAGTGCGCGAGCAGCATCGTGAGCCCCGCGAGCATCGTGTCGCGCGAGCCGATGCCCACCAGGACGAGGAGGAAACCCAGCTGGCTCACGGTGCCGAACGCGAGCACGAGCTTGAGGTCCGTCTCGCGCAGTGCGCGCCACCCGGCCATGAGGAGCGAGACCAGGCCCAGCACGATGAGCGGGAGCTGCCAGGTGGACGAGCCCGACAGCCCCGGGGTCATGGCAGCGACGAGGAAGACCCCGGCTTTGACCATGGCCGCGGAGTGCAGGTACGCGCTCACCGGCGTCGGGGCCGTCATGGCGCCCGGGAGCCAGAAGTGCAGTGGGGCGATGGCGGACTTGCTGCCCGCGCCGATGATCACCAGCACCAGGGCCCAGTGGATGAGCGGCCCCGACGGCGGCGCCGCCACCACGTCGCTGATCAGGTAGGAGCCCGCGGCCTGGCCGAGGATGATCATCCCGACGAGCATCGCCAGACCACCGAGGGTGGTCACGAGCAGGGCCTGGGTGGCCGCGCGACGAGCCGAGGCCCGCGCGGCGTAGTGACCGACGAGCAGGAAGCTCAGGACGGAGGTGATCTCCCAGAAGATGTAGAGGAGGATCATGTTGTCGGCCACGACCAGGCCGAACATGACGCCGGCAAAGGCCACGAGCTCGGCGGCGAACAGGTGCAGGCGGGGCTCGTCGTCCTTGAAGTACCAGGTGCAGTACACCAGGACCAGTGCGCCCACGCCGAGCGCGATGAGTGCCAGTAGTGCCGACAGCGCGTTCATCCGGAGGTCGAGCGCGAGGTGGATGCCGGGCGCCCACTGGATGGACTCGGTGGGGACGTGACCCAGGTTGGCGGCCACCCACACCGCGCCCGCTGCCGGCACCAGGGCGAGGGCCAGGAACGCGCGGCGGCCGAACCGCAGCACCAGCGGGATCGCGATCAGGGCGGCCACGGCGTGGGCCGAGAGGATCGCGATCACCGGCGGCTCCTCTCATTGTGTGGACCGGACGACGTGTAGCCCGGACGACGACGCACGGACACCCCCGCCGGAAGGGGCGGGATGCCGGTGGTCGACCAGGATCGGGGTTCGTCGATCACTTTACAGAAAGCGGCCGACGTGAACTCTCTCAGCGCAGGTGGAGCAGGGTCGCCGCGCTCAGTAGAGCGGCGATCGAGGCCTCCGCGGGGGACCCGCCGAAGCCCAGCGCCCACGTCGCGCGGCGGCCGCAGGTGGCCCGCAGGATCGTGCACCAGGACTCGGTCTGGCCGAACGCGTGGCCCTCGTACTGGTGGAATCGCTCGATCTCCACGCGGGCCCCGATCCGGCCCAGCATCTCGGACATGGCGGTGAGGTCGCCGCAGGACTCGGTGGTCAGGCGGTGCGCGGTGAACTCGCCCGGGGCGGAGGGGTCCCGGGTGGCCAGGATCGCCTCGTAGGCGGTGATCCCGCGGCCCAGCGGTCGGCGCGAGAGGTCGGCCAGGTGGAAGTGGTCGGTCGACGGCGCGTAGGTGTCGATCAGGGTGCGCCAGTCCATCCCCGCGGCCTCGTCGGCGAAACCGCGCGGCAACCGACGACCGAACCGGTCGCCGAAGGGGCAGGGGATCGACCCGGTGGTGGAACGGGTGGTGGACCGGGTGGTGGACCGGGTGGTGGCTTCAGCGGAGCCTTCAGTGGAGCCTCTGGTGGAGCTCGGTGTGGTGGTGTGCATGGTGTTCTCGCCTCTGACGTCGGTGTGGGGACCGACGGAGTTCGTGCAACCACGCAACGGGGGTGCCGGTCTTCAGGCCCCGTTACGTCCGGTTACTACGAGAATCTTCCGCATGACGGAGAACTGTAGACGGCGGTGACTTACCACGGCAACCCGACGTGACCGGACTCCCGGCCCGTCGCTCCGCACGCCAGTCGCTCAGCGCGCATAGATCCTTCCGCCCCGAGTGCCCCCCTGCGTCTAGTTCTCGCGTCGCTCGGCGTACAGCCGCAGGCTCTCGACCTGGCCGGGGTCGAGCGAGGGCGGGACCACCCGTCGGGCGCGGGCCACATCGTCCGCGGTGACCTCGGCGGCGTCGATGTCGCGACGCATGGCGGTGAGGGCCGACTCCCGAAGCAGTGCGGCGCAGTCCGCTGCGGAGTACCCGTCCAGGTCCCCGGCGAGGTCGACCAGGTCGACGCCCTCCGCGAGCGGGACGTTCCGACCGGCGGCGCGCAGGATGTCCGCCCGCGCCGCGGCGTCCGGCGGCGGGACGAAGACCAGCTTCTCGAGCCGCCCCGGCCGCAGCAGCGCCGGGTCGATGAGCTCGGGGCGGTTGGTCGCGCCGAGGATCACCACGTCGCCCAGTGGTTCGGCGCCGTCGAGCTCGGTGAGCAGCGCCGCCACCACGCGGTCGCCGACCCCGGAGTCCCCGGACTGGCCGCGACGTGGGGCGAGGGCGTCGATCTCGTCGAGGAACACCAGCGACGGTGCCGAGTCCCGCGCCTTGCGGAACAGGTCCCGCACCGCCTTCTCGGACGAGCCGACCCACTTGTCCATGAGCTCGGCGCCCTTGACCATGTGGACCGTCAGCCGTCCGCTCGCCGCCAGCGCCCGGACCACGAAGGTCTTCCCGCAGCCGGGTGGGCCGTAGAGCAGGACCCCGCGCGGGGGCTGCACCCCCAGGCGCTCGAACGACTCGCGGTGCTGGAGCGGCCACAACACCGTCTCGGTGAGGGCCTGGCGCACCTCCTCCATGTCGCCGACGTCGTCGAGGGTGATCGATCCCAGGCTCAGCTCCTCGGTTCCCGAGCGTGACAGTGGCCGGATCACGGCGATCGCGCCCATGAGGTCGTCCTGCTCCAGGCGGACCGTGACGGCTTCGGGCCCGCTATCGGCGCGACCGTGGCTCTCGCCGCCACCTTCCTCGCCGCTGCCGCTGCCGCTGCCGCTGCCCTCGCGGCCCTCGCCGACTCCGACCCCGCCCCCGCCGCTGCCCGCTCCGTTGCCGTTGCTGTTGCCGGCGGCGCGGCCGGCAGCGCGCAGCGCGGCCTCGCGGGTCAGCGCCCGTAGGTCTCCCGCCACGTATCCGGGTGTCCGGTCGGCGACGGCGGACAGGTCCAGCTCCCCGGTGGGCACGTCCCGCAGGAGCACCTCGAGCAGGGCGGCACGGTCGGCCGAGCCGGGCAGGGGCAGGTCCAGGACGCGGTCGCAGACGTCGGGATCCCGCAACCGGGCGTCGGCGTCCTCGGGGCGCACACACGTGGCCACCAGCACCGAACCCGGATTCGCGACGACGGAACGCAACCGGTCCAGCACCAGCGTGGACACAGGCTCGGTCTGCGCGGGCAGTAGGGCGTCCACGTCGGTGACGAGCAGGATCCCGCCGTTCACGCGGGCGCGCTCGGCGGCGGCCCGGACGGCCTCGAGTCGGCCCGCCGGGTCCAGAGACCCCACGGACGGTCCGTCGAGCACCTCGAGTCGTCGGTCACCGGCGACCGACCGCACCAGCGTGGCCTTGCCGACCCCGGGCGGACCCGCCACCAGCACACCGAGGTGCGGGGAGGCGCCCAGGGTGCGAAGGAGCTCGGCCCGGTCCAGAGCCAGGGAGAGCCACTGCTCCAACACCTCGGCCTGGTCGACAACGCCCACCAGGTCGTCGCGGCTGACCGCGGTGATCGCCGCGCCCGCAGAGGACTGCTCCCCGCCGCCTGAGGTGGCACCGACGCCGGTGCCCATGCCGGCGTTGTAGCCCGCGCCGACACCCGTGCCCGTGCCCGCGCCGACACCCGTGCCCGCGCCGGCGCCGGAGCCCGCGGCGGCTCTCGCGGCGGGGGCGGCGGGACCCGTCGTCGTCGCCCCCGAACCGGGGAGCGAGGCGCCCGTGGCGACCACCGCGGTGGTGGGCTGGACCGAGACGACCCCGTCGGGCACGGTCGCGGTGACGGTGAGCAGTTCGGTGCTCCACTGCACGCCCATGGTGTTGCGCAGGGTGCGGGAGGTGTCGGCGGTGGGGAAGTCGGGGCCCAGGTCGCGGGGCAGCAGCGTGACCGAGTCACCCACGCGCACCACCTTGCCCAGCAGCGCCGAGCGCAGCACCCGCTCGGCCACGCCCCGGCCGGCGGGGGGAAGACCCTGGACCTCCACGGACTGGGCACCCGTGACCCGGGCGGCCCGGACGGTCACCCGCGCGTCCTCGCCCAGGCCGCAGTTGGCGGCGATGACCTCGTCCACCACCAGGATTCCGCTGGGGGCCCGGGATCCGGTCTTGGCGACCACGGCCGCGGTGGTGCGGGCGCCCACGATCTCGATCGCATCCCACTCGCGCATCCCCAGCGCCAGGATCACCTCGGGGTGCGCGCGAACGATCCCTCGGCGGGAGTCGGCGGCGGACGCCGAGAGACGGAGGGTCAGATCCAGATCCGGGCGGTGGTTCACGCGTGCGAGCGTATCGCCGATCCCGCTCCGGCAGCGCCGCGCACCGCATTCCGCCGCCCCGGGTCAGTGCGGACGCAGCACTCCGGGTCAGTGCGGGCGCAGCGCCCCGGGTCAGCGGAAGCGCTGCAGGAACGCCGCCTCGGCCAGCGCGATGCGCTCGATCTCCCGCGGGTCCACGCTCTCGTCGGGGGAGTGGATCGCGGCGGCCGGATCCTCCACGCCGAACAGTGCGATGCTGGCCCGCGGATGGGCCTCGCGCAGTGCCGTGCACAGCGGGATGGACCCGCCGGAGCCGACCTGCGCCACCTCCGCGGCGCCGTACGCCTGCGCCAGGCACTCCGAGAGAAGGTCGTGCACCGGGTCCGAGCCGCCTGCGGGAATCGAACTGAACGGATACCCGACCGTCTCCTTCTCCACCGTCACGCGCGCGTTCCATGGTCGGCGCCGCTCGATGTGCGCCGCGAGGAGCTCCTGCGCTTCGAGTGGGTCCATCCCGGGCGGCACGCGGAGGTTGACCAGGGCGCGGGCCCGGGGCTGGACGGCGGCGATCGCCCCCTCGACCGGCGGGCAGTCGATTCCCAGCACGGTGACCGCCGGGCGCGACCACACGAGGTCGGCGACCGGGGCCGCCGTGGACGGATCCACCCCGTCGAGGATCCCGGCGTCGGCGCGGAAGGTCTCCTCGGGATACGGCTGTCCGGCCCATTCGCCGGTGAAATCCAGGCCGTCGACGGTCGTGGCGCCGGTCCCGGGGTCCCGGAGCGAGGCCAGGATCGAGACGAGTGCGCCCAGTGCGTCGGGCGCCGCGCCGCCGAACTGGCCCGAGTGGACCCCGGCCTCGAGGGTGTCCACCACGACGACGAGGTTCGCGATCCCCCGGAGACTCGTCGTGAGCGTGGGGACGCCCACCGAGACGTTCCCGGAGTCCGCGATGAGGATCGCGTCGGCGGCCACCAGGTCGGGCCGAGACGACACGAGATCGTCCAGGCCCCCACCGCCGGTCTCCTCCGAGCCCTCCACCACGATCCTGATCCCCAGACCGTTCAGCGGGTCCGCGGGGCCGGGGGTCGCCTCGTCGTCGTCACCCGCACGGTGACCGGTCGCACCCGGCCCGGGCTCGCCCGGGGCGGCCAGGGCGCGCAGGGCGGTGAGGTGGGCGACCAGGTTGCCCTTGCAGTCGGCGGCCCCGCGGCCGTACCACCGGCCGTCGCGCTCGGTCAGTTCCCACGGCGACGTGGTCCACTCGCCGGGATCGCCGGAGGGCTGCACGTCGTAGTGGCTGTACAGCAGCACGGTGGGGCGGCCGGGGGCGGCGGGCCGATGGGCGAACACCGCCAGTGAACCGTCGGAGGTCTCGACCACCTCGACCGCGTCCGGGCCGAGTCCGGGGACCGGCAGTTCGCTCAACAGGGTGCGCACCAGTTCACAGGCCCGCGCGCACGCCTCGGGTTCGGCGCCGTGGACGGAGGGCAGGGACACCAGGTCGGCGAGGTCGGAGCGCGCGCGGTCGAGCTGCGCGGCCACCGCCTCGGCGAGAGGGGCCAGAACCGGATGCGGGGCGGAGAACGGGGATGGGTCGGACATGGGGTCAGCCTAGATCCGCGGTGCGACACTCCCTGAGAACATGAACGGCAGATGAACCGGGGATGAAGTAGAGTAGTCGGCATGAGCTATGTGATTGTCGTCACCCCGGCCGATCCGGATCTCCGCGGCGCGGCCCACCTCGACGATCTCCCCGAGCGCGTCCGGACCGACCTCGAGGAACTCCGCGACCAGGTCAGTGCGCGTTTCCCCGAGGCGGACGCGGTGGGCGAGACCGGGGCTCTCACCCGGCGCCCGGAAATCGAGGGCGTTGGTGTGGTGATCCACCCCGGGGTGATCACCCGCCCCCTCGTGGTCAACGCCGTCATGCGATTCGCGGCACCCCACCAACTACTGGTGACCACGCCGGAACTCGGCCTGGTGGCCGACCCGCGGGTCCGGATCGACGTCGACGTCCACCGCCGACCGACCACCGCGGGCGCGTGCATCACCGACCACGCGGTCCGCGGTCGCCCGCACGGGACGCTGCCGTGGGTGACCCACGAACTGCTGCATCAGCTGGTGAGCGCGCTCGAGGTGGACGGGGACCGGTTGGAGCTGGAGGTCGACGAGGACCGTTGGTTCCGGTACGAGCTGGCCGGGGCGTCCCTCCTGATCCAGGTCGCCGACGGCCCCGGGGTCCCGCCGGTGGATCGGACTCTGCCGACCGGGTGTGCCGGAGACGTGGCCGCCGCCGGCTGGGCATGGGCTCGGGGTGACCGGGACTGGATCGGTGCGCTCGATGACGGTGTACTCGGTAACGGTGCAGCGGGCGGTCCCCACAGTGACGCGACGGAGATCAGTGACGCGACGGAGATCAGCGACGTCGCGGTGGGTGAGGATTCCGCGAGTGGCGCCCTGGTGACCGGTGGGGTCACCGCGGCCTGAGGACCGTCGGCCCAGGGTCGTCCGGACCTGAGTTCCTGCGCGTCCCGAGGCCGTGTGGCGGCGCGGTCAGACGGAGTTGTCGTAGCGCAGAGACGCCACAACCGCGTCGATCGTCGCCTCCGGCTGGACCCCAGGCTCGTCCTCGTCGGACATGAGCACGAACACGAGCGAGGCCGGGGACCCGTCCGACGCCCTCGTGGACACCGCGACCGTGTCGAACCGGATGGTCGGCGGGGTGCAGGAGTCGCGGGGTGGCCGCACCGCGCCGCGGAGCGAGACGTACCAGGCCGGAACGCCCGAGACGCCGATGCTCCGCGCCTCGGGAACGGGCACGTCAGCGCCGTTCCTGGTGAAGCGTCGGTCTATGGAGTCCGCCATGGCCCTGGAGGCGGACTCTGCCTGCTCCCGGGCGTCGCCCGGAAGCACCGTGCTGATGCCGGCCAGGGTGCGGAACGACAACCCGGCCGACGCGCAGTAACCGCGGTCGGCGATCGCGTTGGCCGTGGTGACGTAACCCGAGCCCCAGTCCGATCCCGCGTCCTGCGGGACCTCCGAACCGTCGGGGTCGGGCGAACCGAACGGATCCCCCAGTTCCCACTCCGGTGGGACTGAGTAGACCAGACCGGTCGGGCTGCGGACGTCCTGCCAGTCACCGGGCGGCGGCCCCGCGGCCAGGGTGGGGCCGGGTTCCTCGCGGTCGGGGGTGGCGGGACCGTCCGCGTCGTCGGCCCAGAGCGCGCAGCCGGTGAGCGCCACTGTGAGGGAGCCGGCGAGGACGGTCGTGAACCCGAACCGGGCCCTCGCGCCCACGCCCACCCCGGACATGTCGGTCAGCCCTGCTCGGCGAGTGCCTTGATCCGCTTCAGTGACGTTGACACGCCCTTGTCCATCTCCTTGGTGAACGAGGGCTGGCCGCCGAAGAGCTTGTCGGTGAGGAACTTGGAGATGAAGGTCAGTCCGCTGGGGACCTCGCGACGCTCGGTGAGGCGGGTGCCGCCGCCCGGGGTGGGTTCGAGCTCGAACACCCAGACCGTGGTGTTCTCGGTGATGCGGTTGGCGAACCGTCGACCGGGTTCGAACTCGACCACGCGGCTGGTGGTGGGCCAGAAGAGCGGACCGCGCTTGTTGATGTTGAGCGCCCTCGTCCCGGCGGTCGTGCGGCCCCCGAGAGCGACGACCTTGTGTGCCTGACTGCTCCACTGAGGGGCGTTGCGGACCTCGGAGATGACCTCCCAGACCCGGGCCGGAGGGGCGTCGATCTCGATCGAACTCTCAATGGCGCCGACGGGCGTGGACTCGGTGGGCATGACTGGCCTTCCAACGGGGACGGGCGTGATGGCGTCTCGATGGTAGGGGACCGGGCACGGCCGTGCGTGTCGTTCGCCCGTCGCGAACACCGGGGCGCACCCTTTGCACTCGTGGGGGGCGAGTGCTAGAAAAGCGGTTGGCACTCGGCTACCCTGAGTGCCAGTACGAACCTGAATTGAGGTCGCAAGGTGAGGCGCGGATCTGACACGGTCCGCACCGTCCGTCGCGGGCGCCGACGCCGACCACATACGTGTCACCCCACACCCGGAGGATGATTCACCCAATGGCAAAGATGATCGCGTTCGATGAAGAGGCCCGTCGCGGCTTGGAGAGCGGTCTCAACCAGCTCGCCGACGCCGTCAAGGTCACGCTCGGCCCCAAGGGTCGCAATGTCGTGCTGGAGAAGAAGTGGGGCGCCCCCACGATCACCAACGACGGGGTCTCCATCGCCAAGGAGATCGAGCTCGAGGACCCGTACGAGAAGATCGGTGCGGAGCTCGTCAAGGAGGTCGCCAAGAAGACCGACGACGTCGCGGGCGACGGCACCACCACGGCCACCGTTCTGGCCCAGGCGCTCGTGCGCGAGGGCCTGCGCAACGTGGCCGCCGGTGCCAACCCGATGGGCATCAAGCGCGGGATCGAGAAGGCCGTCGAGGCCGTCACCGCGCACCTGATCGCCTCCGCCAAGGAGATCGAGACCAAGGAGCAGATCGCCGCGACCGCCGGCATCTCCGCCGCCGACCCGGCTATCGGCGAGCTCATCGCCCAGGCCATGGACAAGGTCGGCAAGGAGGGTGTGATCACGGTCGAGGAGTCGCAGACCTTCGGCCTGGATCTCGAGCTCACCGAGGGTATGCGCTTCGACAAGGGCTACATCTCGCAGTACTTCATGACGGATCCGGAGCGCCAGGAGGCGGTCATGGAGGATCCGTACGTCCTGCTCGTCTCGGGCAAGGTCTCCACCGTCAAGGACCTCCTCCCGCTGCTGGAGAAGGTCATCGGCGAGGGCAAGTCCCTCCTGATCATCGCCGAGGACGTCGAGGGCGAGGCACTGTCCACGCTCGTCGTCAACAAGATCCGCGGCACCTTCAAGTCCGTCGCCGTCAAGGCTCCGGGCTTCGGTGACCGTCGCAAGGCCATGCTGCAGGACATCGCGATCCTCACCGGTGGCCAGGTCATCTCCGAGGAGGTCGGCCTCTCGCTCGAGACCGCTGACATCTCCATGCTGGGCAAGGCCCGCAAGGTCGTCGTGACCAAGGACGAGACCACCATCGTCGAGGGTGCGGGCGACCAGGGTCAGATCGAGGGTCGGGTCAACCAGATCCGCGCCGAGATCGAGAACTCCGACTCGGACTACGACCGCGAGAAGCTCCAGGAGCGTCTCGCGAAGCTCGCCGGCGGCGTCGCCGTGATCAAGGCGGGCGCGGCCACCGAGGTCGAGCTCAAGGAGCGCAAGCACCGCATCGAGGACGCCGTCCGCAACGCCAAGGCCGCGGTCGAGGAGGGCATCGTCGCCGGCGGCGGCGTCGCCCTCGTCAAGTCCGAGGTCGCCATCGATGCTCTGTCCCTCGAGGGCGAGGAGGCCACCGGCGCGAAGATCGTCAAGTTCGCGCTGAGCGCCCCGCTCAAGCAGATCGCCTTCAACGCCGGCCTGGAGCCGGGCGTCGTGGCGGAGAAGGTCCGGAACCTCCCGGGTGCCCAGGGCCTCAACGCCGCCACCGGCGAGTACGAGGACCTCCTGGAGGCCGGCATCAACGATCCGGTCAAGGTGACCCGCTCCGCGCTGCAGAACGCCGCCTCGATCGCGGCGCTCTTCCTCACCACGGAGGCCGTCGTGGCCGACAAGCCCGAGCCCGCCGGTCAGGCGATGCCGGGTGGCGACGAGATGGGTGGCATGGGCTTCTGATCTAGCCCACGCAGATCACCGGGCCGTGGCCCGCACCGGAGAACTCCGGTGCGGGCCACGGCCTATTTCCGTGTCTGTGGGTTCGGCTAGCGCGCGGCTAGCGCGCGGTTGGGGCGCGGTTGGGGCCGGTGGGCCCGTAACAGGAACGTAATCTGATTGGCCATGCGTAAATAGCCTGTGACCAGCGGTAAAGCTCCGGTTTCGGATCTTGTCATGGACGTGTGTCCTTCTTAGTGTTGCCCTCAGGCGCCTCGGAGGGCGCCGTGAGCAAACGAGAACGGAGAACACCATGCCCGACTTCGGTCAGCTGTCCGACCTCTTCGGAGGCATCACCGACATCCTCGGAGCCGTCGTCACATTCACCGGGTCGCTGGGGGGCGAGGGGGGCATGAACGACTTCTTCGAGGCTGTGTCGAGCATCAGCGCCGACTGACGCCAGCCCATCACCCGGATACCCACCCAGCAGACCTAGGAGCACACCATGTTCTTCCCCGAGTTCGGATCCCTCGCCGGCGTCAGCGGCGCCCTCGGCTATGTCAACGACTTCCTCGGCGCCTTCGGAGACCTGTTCTCCGGTCTGGCCTACTTCACCGGAGGCGATTTCGACGAAGCCTTCACCGGCGGCTTCATGATGTGACCCGAGCTAGCCGGGGGCGGCCATGCCCTCGGCGACCCGAGTGCGGCCCGCGCGATCTCCCTCGCGCGGGCCGCACCGCTGTGTTGTGGGCGCTTGTCTAGATGAATGTTTATCGACCTAGAGGTGACCAGGCGACATCGACGGACCCCGGACTTGGTGAGGGAAAGTTAATGCGCCTGATTAAGTCGATGACTCAATAGTATTTGCGCAGGCAGATCAAGGTGCTAGGGTTTCCTTGCATCCAGTGATCTGGGTCACGATGGATGCTCTGAGCGGGCTTCGCGTCCCCCGGTCGCCACCGAGACCGAGGTCACAATTGACTTCGGGTCCACTCAGATTACGCTGACCCTGGCCCCATGAGCCGGGGCACCACTTTCAAAGGGAGATACACATGCCTGACTTCAGCGCCATCAGCGCCGCGCTCACCGCGGTCAAGAACCTCATCGACGGAGCCGTCAGCTTCACGGGTTCGCTCACGGGTGAGGGCACCCTCGACGCGCTGGGCGCGCTCGGCAGCCTCGGCGGCGGCGACGTCGACGTTCTCTGATCGGCTTCCGGCCGTAGCGCTACGGCCAACGCCCCGGTTGCGGCGTAAAGCAGCCGACCCCCCGAAAAACAACTTCGGCCCGGATCTGTCCGGACCACACCTCTCTAGGAGTACAGCATGGGTATCGATCTCGGTTCTGTCGGCGAGCTGCTCGGCCCGAAGGGTCTCGTTGACCTCGCGGGCGGACTGCTCGGCGCCGTCAACAACGTCGTCAAGGGCATCGGCTACTTCGCCGGCGGTGACTTCCAGGAGGCCTTCGACGCCGGCTTCATGGCCTGAGTCGTACGGCTGCACGAGGAAGGGCTCCGGGCCACGCCCGGGGCCCTTTCTCGTACCCCGTCCGGCGTGGTGCCCGCACCCGCCCTGTGGAGTGTGTATCGGGATTTGTTCATATCGGTAACGGGCGGCCGGGTAGCGTCGATAATGTTGACGTGAGCCGCAAGGGCGGTTCCGCGGTTACCTGCGGGCCACCCGGGTATGGAATCCTCGGAGGGTGCCCGGCGGGCGCAAGACTCGGTCCTGCACGCATGCTTGAGTAAAAGCTGTGCTTAGTGGGACTTGTGTGACTACTGGGAATCGGGTTAGCTTTCAAGCGAGGGTCTGCCCGGGTCCGTCTGTGAACAACGAGAAGGTAAGGCGTCGGAATATGCGTTCAGTCAAGAGCGGCCGGTTGGGCACCAAGGTCGCTGCCGCGGCCATCGCCGCGGCCATGGTCCCCGTCGTTGCCACGGGCACGGCCCAGGCCCAGGGTGGCAGCATCCAGTACTCCAAGGCCACGGCCCAGAACAAGGTCGTCGAGACCCAGCTCCCCGACGGTCGACTGATCGTGTCGGTGTGGTCGGACAAGATGGCCATCGAGGTTCCCAACATCGTGCAGCGCCCGCGTGACGGCAACGCCGGCGCGCCGGTCCTCTACCTGGTCAACGGCGCCGGCGGCGGCGAGGACTCCGCCACCTGGCAGGCGCAGTCCGACGTCAAGGCCTTCATGGCCGACAAGGACGTATGGACCGTCACCCCGATCGGTGGTGCCTTCTCCTACTACACGGACTGGCAGCGTCACGATCCCAACGTCCAGACCCGCTACGCCCGCGAGACCGACCGCCCGATGGCGTTCGAGACCTACCTCGCCCAGGAGCTCCCGAACCTCTTCGAGGGCCGATACGGCGGCAACTACCAGAACCGCAAGCGCAGCCTCGCCGCGATCTCGATGACCGCCACGTCGGTCCTGACGATCGCCCAGAACCACCCGGGCCGCTTCCAGGCCATCGGGTCGTACTCCGGCTGTGCCGAGACGTCGACCCCGATCGGCTACCAGTTCATCAACATCGTCACCGGCATGCGTGGTGGCGCCAACCTCGACAACATGTGGGGCCCGTACCCGGGTCCGGGCTGGGTGGCCAACGACCCGGTCGCCCAGGCGCACAAGTTCGTCGCCCAGCGCGACAACGGCACCCTGCCGGCCATGTTCATCTCCACCGGCAACGGCCTGCCCGGCCCGCACGAGTCCCTGGAGAACTGGCGTCTGCGCAACAGCATCCCGGCACTCGCCAACCAGGCGATCGTCGGCGGAATCATCGAGGCGGCCACGCAGTACTGCACGGCCAACCTGGCCCGCCGATTCGGTGAGCTGCAGATCCCGGCCCAGTTCGACTTCGCGCCCAACGGCACGCACTCGTGGGGCTACTGGGAGGACGACCTCAAGCAGTCCTGGCCGATGATGGCCCAGGCGATGAACGCGCGTTACGGCCCGATCTGATCGGCTGACGCGAGGGCCCCTCTCCGGTCCCGGCTCCGACGGACCCCGTCCCACCACATGCGTGGGGCGGGGTCCGTCGTCGTCGGGCGGGCAGCGGCGTGGAGATGGGCGGCGGCGTGCGGAGGGGTCGGGTCGAGTGCGGATCGGGCAGGGGGCTGCGGCATCCTGTACACATGACCAAGACCGACGACCCCCACCGGATCGAACTCCGGCACGCGGACGGCAGCACGAGCCCACTGTTGATCGTGGAAGCCGATGCGCGGGACTCCGGCAGACCCGCCGTCCTGGTCCTGCCCGGCATCGCCGTCGGCGCCCGGTACTACCTCCCGCTGGCCCGGGCGCTCGCCGCCCGGGGGGTGGACGTGGCGATCACAGAGCTGCGGGGGCAGGGCGAGAGCACCCACCGCATCGGCCGCGGCGGGGGAGCGGCGGGATACCACGAGAGCGCCGCCGAGGACGTCCCGCTGGCGTTGGACGCGATCCAGCGCGAGCTCGGGGTGCGGCGCGTGGTGCTTCTGGGCCACAGCATGGGCGCCCAGATCGGGGTCTATCACCTGGCGCGGCACGATCCCCGCGTGGTGGGCCTGGTGGCGGTGGCGGCGCAGTCCCCGTTTCACCGCGGATATCCCCGGCGAGTGGGCCGGCGCCTGCGCCTGGGCGCGATCCTGCTCCCCGCCATCGGCTGGTTGGCGGGGCACGTGCCGGGACAGTTCTTCGGCGCGAGCGGCAGGATCCCGGCCGACCGCATCAGCGACTGGTCCCGCCTCGCGGCCACGGGCGCCATGCAGCCGGCGCGCGCCGACCTCGACTACCGGGCAGGCCTGGCCCGCGTGACGGTCCCGGCGCTGTCGGTGGTGATCGCCGAGGACCCGCTCGCCCCCGAGAGCGCGGCCCGCGGCCTGCTGGCGATGCTGCCCGCCGCCCGGACGAGCCTGGAGGTGGAGCCGGAGGCGCTCGGCCACAACACGTGGGCGCGCAAGCCCGCCGAGGTGGTGGCCCGGGTGCTGGCGTGGATGGACCGGGAGGTGGCGCTCAGTCCGTCACTGGACGACGACGAGGTAGCCGACGCCTGAAGAACTCGTAGGTGAGGACCGCCTTCCGGGCCTCCTGCGAGTTGTCGGCAGCGCCGGCGTGGCCGCCCTCGACGTTCTCGTAGTACGCCACCTCGTGCCCCGCGGCCTCGAGCGCGGCCGTCATCTTGCGGGCGTGCCCCGGGTGGACTCGGTCGTCCCGGGTCGAGGTGGTCATGAGGACCTGCGGGTAACGGACCTCCGAGGCGGGCCGGACGTGCTGGTACGGCGAGTACGCACCGAGGAAGTCGTCCCAGTCCGCGGAGTCCGGGTCGCCGTACTCGGCCATCCAGGACGCCCCGGCCAGCAACAGGTGGTAGCGGCGCATGTCGAGGAGCGGAACCGCGATCGCCAACGCCCCGAACAGCTCCGGGTACCGGGTGAGCATGACGCCCATGAGCAGGCCGCCGTTGGACCCGCCGGTCGCGCCGAGCTGATCGCGTGTGGTCACGCCCGTGTCGACGAGGTCCCGGGCGACAGCCGCGAAGTCCTCGAACGCGCGGGGGCGGTTCTCGCGGACGGCCGCCTTGTGCCAGGCGGGCCCGTATTCGCCGCCACCGCGGATCCCCGCCACCACGTAGACGCCCCCGCCGGTGAGCCACAGCTCCCCGCGCAACGCCGCGTACGAGGGCCGCATGGACACCTCGAACCCGCCGTAGCCGTAGAGGATGGTCGGCCTCGGCCCGTCGGGGCCGGGACCGCGCATCACGGTGTAGGGCACCAGCGTGCCGTCGTCACTGACCGCCGTGTGCCGGGTGACCTCGATACCGGTGGTGTCGAAGCGGTCGGGGGTGGACCCGAGCGTGGTGGTGGTGCCGTCCGCGCGCAGCAGCACCAGCGACGGCGGGACGATCGGACCGGAGACCGCCAGGACGGCGTCGTCGGGATGTGGGCGCTCGTCGTCGGCACCCTCCTCACCGTCACCCGTGTCGGTGCCGGACAGGCGGTCGCAGGACAGCACGTCCACCGAGACGTGGTCCGGAAGACCCTCGACGGGTCGGGGCTCCCACGACCCGTCCGCGGAGTCGGGGATCGTGAACGCCTCGAGCCGGGACTCGGTGTCGTCGAGGATCGTCAGCAGGATCCGGCCCCGGCCCCAGGTCACGTCCTCAACGGTGGTGGAGGGGGTGGGGGAGAACAGGACCACCGGCTCGGGCAGACGCGCGGGGTCGTCGTCGACCGCGGCCCACGGCAGGACCAGGATCGATCCGCCGGCGTGGGTACGGCCCGAGACCTCGAGATCGGTGCGCGGTCGCAGCAGCAGCCAGTCCCCGCAGGACCCCACCCGGCAGTCCTCGGGAACCGGCAGCAGGTGGGGTCGCGTGGTCGTGGGGTCGACGCCCGGAGCCCAGAACCACTCCTGGGAGGTGTGGAAGTCGGGGGCGCGGCTGGCCGTGTACCGGCCCGAGGTGAGGTCGTACGAGGCGCCCACGGCCACGTCCTCGGGTTCCCCGGCGAAGATCACCGGAGCCTGGAGCGGGTCGGTCCCGCGGCGCCACACCCGGGCCAACCGGGCGTACCCGGACTCGGTGGCGTCCGAACCGTCGGGGGCCAGCGGCGAGGACAGCAGCAGTGTGTCCCGGTCCACCCAGGACACCGAGCACTTGGCCTCGGTCAATCGGAACCCGCCCTCGGACGCCGGGACGAATCGTCGGGCGGCCAGATCGAACTCTCGGACCTCCACAGCGTCCGCACCCCCGCGGGACAGCCGGATGAGCGCCCGGTCGTCGGCGGGGCGCCGCACCACCGTTCCCGAATAGACCCAGTTCACTCCCTCCTCGGCGGCCAGGGCGTCCACGTCCACGAGCGTCTCCCAGGCGGGGTGGTCCACCCCTGGTGCACCGCCCGCGAGAACGGACCACGGAACCCGGCGCCACAGCCCGCGGGGATGATCGGCGTCCCGCCAGAGGGTGTAGGCGTATCGGCCCCGCAGGACGGGCCAGGCGATGCGGTCGGAGGCGTCGAGGATCTCGAGGGCGCGTTCGTAGGCGGACTCGGCGGCCGGCCCGGAGGCCAGGTCCGCCACGGTGCGGTCGCTGCGTTCGCGGACCCAGTCGAGGGCCCCGGCGGAGTCGACGTCCTCGAGGTGGAGGAAGGGGTCGGGCGTCGCGGATGCGGTCATGCCCCGATGATGCCGTGACCGGCGGGACGGGCGGCGCCCCGGTGTAAGAAATCCACAGACTCTTGTTACCGAGCCGTAGCGTAAGTACCATCAGCGGCATGCAGGGGTCGAATGACCCGGCCATTCCCGAGCTCGTCGGGAATGCACTAGATAAACGGAGACACACAATGGGTTCACTCAGCCTCGGTTCGCTCACGGATTCCCTCGGCGAGGCCACCGGTACCGGTAGCTCCACCGACAACATCACCGACCAGATCGCCGAGACCATCGGCGACCTGATCGCCACGGCCCTCAAGTCGGTCCTGGGCAACCTGTCCTGATCGCGCCCGACGCGAGTACCGTCGCCGCCCCTCCCCCCGGGAGGAGGCGGCGACGCTCATTTCGGGTGCAGTTCCGCACCGCTCCGCCGCTCAGCGGCCGTCGGGAGCGCTACCCTGTGTGTCGTGGCTGACACTCATTACGACCTCATCGTCCTCGGCGCGGGCCCCGGCGGCTACGTCGCCGCAATCCGCGCCTCGCAGCTCGGCCTCAAGGTGGCCGTGATCGAGGAGAAGTACTGGGGTGGGGTGTGCCTCAACGTGGGCTGCATCCCCTCGAAGGCGCTGCTTCGCAACGCCGAGCTCGCCAACACGGTGTTGCGTGACGCCAAGACGTTCGGGATCTCCGGTGACGTCTCCTTCGACTACGGGGTCGCCCACGACCGCAGCCGCAAGGTCTCGGACAACATCGTCAAGGGTGTCCACTTCCTCATGAAGAAGAACAAGATCACCGAGATCGACGGTTTCGGGAAGTTCACCGACGACAAGACGATCGACGTCGACGGCACCTCGTACACCTTCGACAACTGCATCATCGCGACCGGTTCGGTGGTCAAGACGCTGCCCGGGATCGAGTTGAGCGAGAACGTGGTGGACTACGAGGACCAGATCCTCTCCCGCGAGCTGCCGGACTCGGTCGTGATCGTCGGCGCCGGGGCCATCGGCATGGAGTTCGCGTACGTCATGTCCAACTACGGCGTCGAGGTCACGATCGTCGAGTTCATGGACCGCCTCCTGCCGAACGAGGACGAGGAGGTCTCCAAGGAGATCGCCAAGCACTACAAGAAGCTCGGGGTGAAGGTCCTGACCGGGCACAAGACCACCAAGGTCACCGACAACGGCGACTCGGTGGAGGTGGAGGTCGAGAAGAACGGTGAGGAGGGCAAGTCCCAGACCCTGACCGTGGACAAGGTGCTGATGGCCGTGGGGTTCGCGCCCCGCGTCGAGGGCTACGGCCTGGACAAGACCGGCGTCGAGCTCACCGACCGCGGCGCCATCGCCATCGACGACAACATGCGGACCAACGTCAAGGGCATCTACGCGCTCGGCGACGTCACCGCCAAGCTGCAGCTGGCCCATGTGGCCGAGGCGCAGGGCGTCGTGGCCGCCGAGACCATGGCCGGTGCCGAGACCCAGACGCTGGGCGACTACCGGATGATGCCGCGCGCCACCTTCTGCCAGCCGCAGGTGGCCTCGTTCGGGCTGACCGAGGCCCAGGCCCGCGACGAGGGTTACGACGTCAAGGTGGGCAAGTTCCCCTTCTCGGCCAACGGCAAGGCCCACGGGCTCGGCCACGCGGTCGGGTTCGTCAAGGTCGTGGCCGACGGGACACACGGCGAACTGCTCGGCGCGCACCTCATCGGTCCCGACGTCTCCGAGCTGCTGCCCGAGCTGACCCTGGCGCAGATGTGGGACCTCACCGCCGAGGACGTCGCACGCAACGTGCACACCCACCCGACCCTGTCGGAGGCCATGAAGGAAGCAGTCGAGGGCGTCAGCGGCCACATGATCAACCTCTAGGCCGCCGGCCCTGGCTGGGCCTGGCCTCGGTCAACGAGAAGAGCGTTCCGCGCACCGCCACTCGGGCGACGTGCGCGGAACGCTCTTTTCGATGGCTGGGGTCTACGCCTCGGGGGCGTCGACGACGCTCGGGGCGGTTTACTCGGCCACCACGATCTTGGCCATCTGCGCCTCGTAGATGGCGTCCAGGGCGCCGGCCGCGGAGGGCAGGACCGGATCGGCATCCGGATTGTTGCCCCGGGCCGCGTACTCCACGCTCACGGTGGTGTCGCGGGTGAAACCGTGGATCGCGACGGCGCGGCTCAGCGAGCGGGTGCCGTCCGGCCGGGTGGTGATGAAGTCGCTGGTGACCCGGAAACCCTCGGTGCCCTCGAGCGCCGGGGCGTCCGCCACGGTCATGACGAGCTCGACGTCGGGGTTCGTGGAGCTACGCGAGGTGGTGCAGGCCTCGTACAGCGAGCGGTCCATGAAGTCGTCGAGCTTCTGGCTCACGAGGCCGATCCCGAAGCGGTGCTCGGTCTCGTCCTCCTCCGACTGCTTGTACCGCACCGCTGCGGTCAGCCCGTCGGTGCTCGCGAAGTTGGACACCGTCTCCAGGCGGGAGACCCTGTCGCACGCCGGGTCCTCCATGAGCTGCTTGCCCTGGTCCGAGACCAGCTTGTCGACCGCCTCCTGGAGGAGATTCGGCTCGATCACCTGCACGACACCACCGCCGGGGGCCTCGCCCTCGGCCAGCACCAGCTGGTCGAGTGGAGCCTGGGGCGCGGACTCGTCGACGGTCGCCGTGGTCTGGGTGTCGCCCGAGGCGTCGCCGTTCCCGGAGTCGTCGGAGTCCGACGTGCAGGCCGTGAGTGCGGCCGCGGTGACCAGTGCGAGGCCGGCGATCGCGACACGGCGGGGATTGCGGGTGCGAAGTCGCATCTCTCTCCTTCTAGTCCAGAGTCACCGTCCATAGTGCCACCGGGCACCCGGCAACAGTGCATTCCGCCCCGCGTGGAGGCGAGGTGGACACCACATCACGCCCGCGCGGGCGTGAGATGGGCCGCACGGGGGGGAGGTGAGGGGTTCGGTACGACGGCCGGGTGTCTACCCTTGATGCGTCACCGGACGAGCCCGATCGGCCCACCGACCCGGAAGCAGGATTCGACATGGACCATGACGGCATTGATGCCGTGCTCTTCGACCTCGACGGGGTCATCACCCCGACGGCGGAGAAGCACATGCAGGCGTGGAACCGGATGTTCTCCGCGTACTTCGCCGACCGCGGGATCGACCCGTACTCGGACGAGGACTATTTCCGCTACATCGACGGCAAACCGCGGGTGGAGGGCATCGCGTCGATGCTCGCCGCGCGCGGCATCACCCTGCCCGAGGGCGACGACGACGACGCGGCCGACGCGGACACGATCACCGGTCTGGGTCTGCGCAAGAACGTCATCTTCCGTGAGCTGCTCGACGAGGGGATCGAGGCCTACCCGGGGTCGGTCGCCTACCTCGACGCCCTCGACGCCGCCGGGATCGCCTCCTGCGTGGTCTCCAGCTCCAAGAACGCCACCGCGGTGCTCGAGGCGGCGGGACTGCGGGACCGCTTCGAGATCGTCGTCGACGGACTGGTGGCGCTTGCCGAGGGCATTCCCGGCAAGCCCCGGCCCGACACGTACCTGCGGGGTGCCGAACTGCTTGGCGTGCCCGCGGAGCGCTGCGTGGTGATCGAGGACGCCGTCTCGGGCGTGCAGGCCGGTGCCGCCGGCGGGTTCGCGCATGTCATCGGCGTGGACCGCGGCGCGGGCCGTGACGTTCTGCTCCGGGAGGGTGCCGACCTCGTCGTCGTCGACCTGGCCGAGCTGATCCCCGGACTGACGGGGGCACGGTCATGAACCCGGTCCCCCCCGGGCGCGGCCCGGTCCACGACACCATCGGACAGTCCGTCCCCGGCAACATCCGCACGACGTACGGCGTCAACCTCCGCAGCCACCTCGAGGTGCCGGAGATCAACCGCTCCACGCACCCCGCGGACCCGTGGCGCTGGGTGGAGACCAACCCCAAGGCCTCCCCGCTGGGGGTCTCCGAGACGCAGTTCGCCGTGGCCAACGGCTACCTGGGCATGCGCGGCAATCCGGAGGAGGGCCGCGACTCCCACACGCACGGCACCTACGTCAACGGATTCCACGAGACCTGGCACATCCTGCACGCCGAGGACGCGTTCGGGCTGGCGCGCGAGGGCCAGACGATGGTCGACGTCCCCGACACCAAGACGATCCGCGTGTACGTGGACGACGAGCCACTCCGGGTGAGCGAGGCCGACCTGGAGCACTACGAACGCAGCATCGACTTCCGCGACGGCATCCTGCGTCGCGAGCTGGTCTGGCGCACGCCGGCCGGCAAGAAGGTGGTCATCCGCACCACCCGCATGGTCTCCATGGTGGAGAAGCACCTCGCGGTGATGACCTACGAGATCGAACTGCCCGAGGAGACCGCGCCGGTGGTGATCTCCTCGCAGGTGCTCAACCGGCAGGACGGCGAGGACGAGTACCACTCCGCCGAGGTCGTGCCCGAGGGCTTCGACCCGCGGCGCTCGGACGGGTTGGAACACCGTGTGCTCGAGCCGAAGGTCTCCGAGGGGCAGCGTGGCTACCACGTGCACGGCTACCGCTGTGCCAACTCCGGGATGACGATCGCCGTGGCCGTGGACCACGAAGTCGAGACCGAGGACGAGGTCGACATGAGCGTGGAGGTCGACGACGACGCGTCCAAGGTCATCTACCACGCCCACGTCACCCCGGGCCGTGTGCTCAAGTTGACCAAATTGGCGGCCTACCACACCTCCGAGAGGGTTCCGGCGGGCGAGCTGGCCGACCGGTGCGCGCGCACCCTGTCCCGCGCACGCGACCGCGGTCTGGACGAGCTGCACCGCACGCAGCGTGACTGGTACGACCACTTCTGGCACCGTGGGGACGTCGAGGTGGACGGCCCGGCCGAGACCCAACAGGCCATCCGGTTCAACCTGTTCCAGCTGGCCCAGGCCTCCGCCCGCGCCGAGACCAACGGGATCCCCGCCAAGGGTGTCACCGGCAGCGGCTACTCCGGTCACTACTTCTGGGACACCGAGACCTACGTCCTGCCGTTCCTGACCTACACGATGCCGCGGTTCGCCCGGAACGCCCTGCGCTTCCGGTACTCGATGCTCGACAAGGCCCGCGAGCGCGCACGCTTCCTGTCCGTGAACGGCGCGCTGTACCCGTGGCGCACGATCAACGGCGAGGAGGCCTCCGCCTACTACGAGGCCGGCACCGCGCAGTACCACATCAACGCCGACATCGCGCACGCCATGGTCAAGTACCTGTGGGCCACCGAGGACCAGGAGTTCATGATCCGCGAGGGCGTGGACGTGCTGGTCGAGACCGCGCGGATGTGGGTCTCGCTCGGGTTCTTCGCCGACGACGGCTGCTTCAACATCCACGGCGTCACCGGGCCCGACGAGTACACCACCGTGGTGGACAACAACCTGTTCACCAACGCCATGGCGCGGTTCAACCTGGTGGCCGCGACCATCGCCTGCAAGCGCATCGCCGAACTGGGTGACGGCCGGTGGGCGGGGATCTGTCGGCGCCTGAAGATCGACGACAGCGAGATCGCCGAGTGGCGGCGAGCCGCCGAGAACATGGTGATCGCGTACGACGAGACGCTGGGGGTGCATCCCCAGGACCAGGACTTCCTGGCCAAGGAGGTCTGGGACCAGGACCTGGAGCACCCGCGCCGACCGCTCCTCCTGCACTTCCACCCGCTGGTGATCTACCGGCATCAGGTGCTCAAGCAGGCCGACGTGGTGCTGGCGATGTTCCTGCGCGGTGACGAGTTCACCGAGGAGCAGAAACGGGCCAACTTCGAGTACTACGACCCGCTCACCACCGGTGACTCAACCCTCTCGGCGGTCGTGCAGTCGATCATCGCCGCCGAGATCGGGTACTGCGACGAGGCGTTCGAGCACTTCTCCAAGGCGCTCGTGGTGGACCTGGCGGACGTACACGGCAACGCCGCCCACGGGATCCACGTGGCCTCCGCGGGTGGCGTCTGGTCGGCGCTCGTGAGCGGGTTCGGCGGGATGCGCGACTACCGGGGCGTGATCTCGTTCGACCCCCGGGTGCCCGCCGAGTGGGGCGCGCTGACGTTCCGGCTGACCGTGCGCGGCACGCACGTGCGGGTCCGGTGCACCCACACCGAGATCACGATCGTCAACCTCAACGGTGCGGACTTCGCGTGCACCGTGCAGGGGCAGCCGGTGACGGTGCCCGCCGGCCAGACCCTGACGCTGGGGCTGGACGAGCGGGCCCGCGCCTGCCTGTCCCGCGCCGAGCGCTCCGCGTCGGAGAGCTGAGGGGGAGCAGGGAGGCGGGCGCCCAGCCCGGGCAGTGCCCGACCCGGCGCGCAGCCCGCGCAGTGCCCGACCCGGGCGCCCTGCCCTGCCCTGCCCCTGCCCGGCCCTGCCCCGGCTCGGCCCCGGCGGGGCTGGGCGGGGTGGCAGGAGTGGTCAGCGGGGCTGGTCGGGTTGGATCCGCAGGGTGTGCAGGGAGGTGGCCAGGCCGTCGTACTGGGCCACCAGCTGCACGAAGCCCACGAGCTCCGACTCGGTGAGGTGGGCGGCCAACGCCGCCCACGTGTCGTCCGCGATGTCCTTGGTCCGCACCAGCTCGTCGACCGAGCACAGCACGGCCTCGAGCCGATCCGTCCACCCGGCGGTGGCGGGGTCCTGGAGGGTCCGGGCGATCTCGTCGTCGTCGAGTCCGACCCTCGCGCCGATCCGCTCGTGGTGGGCCCGTTCGTACACACTGCCCCGCAGGTGGGCCACACGCAGGATCACCAGCTCGGTGGTCCGGCGGTCCAGGACGCCGAACGGCATCATCATTCCGGAGTAGGCCAACCACGCCGGGAACAGTCGACGGGCGTGGCCGAGCGTGGCGAACAGGTGCACGTCGCGGCTGCCGGTGACGCGGGCGCCGAGGCGGTTGACGGCCCAGCCCACCGGTCCGAGCTCACGGAACCCGCCGGGCCGGATGCGGGGCGGTACCGGGTCCCGAGGGGTGCTGTCGCTGCTGCTGTGCGGCTGGCTCATGGCCGTCAGGGTAGGGCAGGCGAGACGCCCGGGGAGTGGGGTTCGTCGAGCAGGTAGGGCGAGAGCGCCGAGCGGTGGGCGTCCACCTTGAGCGTCCTGTTCAGCGGCGGGAAGGCGCGCTGCGGGCAGGCGGGACGCTCGCACATGCGGCACCCGGACCCGATCTTGGTGGCGGCGTCGGCGTCGGCGAGGTCCAACCCCTGCGCGTAGACGGTGCGGTGGGCGTGGCGGGCCTCGCAGCCCAGGCCGATCGCGAACGTCTTGCGTGGTTGACCGAAGCGCATGGGCCGGGTGGTCACGGTCCGCGAGACCCACAGGTGCAGGCGTCCGTCGGGCAGCTCCGCGACCTGACGCATGATCTTGCCGGGGAACGAGAAGGTCTCGTAGACGTTCCACAGCGGGCAGGTGCCGCCCGAGGTGGTGAAGTGGACTCCGGACGCCGACTGCCGCTTGGACATGTTCCCCGCGCGGTCGACGCGGACGAAGCTGAAGGGCACCCCGGAGGCACCCGGGCGCTGGAGCGTGGACAGGCGATGGCACACGGTCTCGTAGCCGGTCGCGTAGAAGGTCATCAGCCGTTCGACGTCATAGCGGAAGTCCTCGGCGGTGTCGAGGAAGCGCTGGTAGGGCATGAGCACGGCGGCCGCGAAGTAGTTGGCCAGTCCGCGCTGGGCCAGGGCGCTGGCGGCGGGGGAGCTGAAGGCGCCGTCGGCCACGAGTTCGTCGAGTAGCTCGTGGTGCTCGAGGAAGGCCAGCTCCGAGGCCACCCGGAAGGCCTGCTGCCCGCCGGTCAGGTGCGCAGACAGGTCGAGCCGGCGGTCCTGGGCGGAGAAGCGGTGCCACAACCCGTCGGGCAGGTCCACGCGGCGCACCACGCGCACCCCGTGGGTCTCGGAGAGCCGGTTCTCGAGCTCGGCCCGGACGTCACCGCGGTTCATGCGGATGCGGGTGGTGAGCTCCTCGGCCGCGATGTCCAGGGAGTCGATGTAGTTCTGGCGCTGGTAGAAGTAGTCGCGCACCTCCTCGTGCGGCATGGCCAGCGCGAAGTGGTCCACCTCGTCGGACAGGGCGTTGCGGCTCTCGGTGAGCGTCGCCAGCAGATCCGCGGAGTTGCGGTAGCGCTGGTTCAACACGGCGAAGGCCCGCGCCAGAGACGGGTGGGCACGGACCAGGTCGATCACCTCCCCCGCGGGGATCCCGGCGGACACCTGGGGGTCGGACAGGGCCTCGGTGAGCTCCGCGATCAGGCGGGTGTCGGCGTCGGAGGCGAAGAAGGTCGAGTCGACGCCGTACTCCTCGGACAGTCGGGTCAGGACCCGGGAGGTGACCGGGCGTGCGTCCTTCTCGAGCTGGTTGAGATAGCTGGACGACAGGCCCAGCGTCTCGGCGAAGGCGGCCTGGGTGAGGCCGTGCTCCTCGCGCAGGCGGCGCAGGCGAGCACCCATGTGGTTGGCGGTCATATGCGGCTCCCGCGGCTCGGTGGTGTGCCACACATTCTTCGCAAAGTTTGCAAGCAACGCAAGGAAACTCGCCAGATTCGCACAATTCCCAGGTAGACGCGCTGCGATGGGTGTGGCATTCTTTCCAAGTACAGGACGCCGCACTCGCATCTATGCGAAGTCGGCTCCGCCCCCGAGACAGAAAAGAGTCGCGATGTCGAACGTCGGCAAGGCACGTACCGCTGCAGAGATCCAGCAGGACTGGGACACCAACCCCCGCTGGAAGGGCATCACCCGCAACTACACGGCCGAGCAGGTCGCGGAGCTGCAGGGCACCGTCGTCGAGGAGCACACCCTCGCCCGTCGTGGCGCGGAGATCCTCTGGGACAAGGTCAACAACAAGGACTTCGTCAACTCCCTCGGCGCGCTCACCGGCAACCAGGCCGTGCAGCAGATCCGTGCCGGCCTCGAGGCCGTGTACCTCTCCGGCTGGCAGGTCGCCGGCGACGCCAACCTCTCGGGCCACACCTACCCGGACCAGTCGCTATACCCGGCCAACTCGGTCCCGACCGTCGTGCGCCGCATCAACAACGCGCTCCTGCGTGCCGACGAGATCGCCCGCATCGAGGGTGACACCTCGGTCGAGAACTGGCTCGCCCCGATCGTCGCGGACGCCGAGGCCGGCTTCGGTGGCGCCCTCAACGCCTACGAGCTGCAGAAGGCCATGATCGCCGCCGGCGCCGCCGGTGTGCACTGGGAGGACCAGCTCGCGTCGGAGAAGAAGTGCGGCCACCTCGGTGGCAAGGTGCTCATCCCGACCAACCAGCACATCCGCACCCTGACCTCGGCCCGTCTCGCGGCCGACGTCGCCAACGTCCCGTCGGTCATCATCGCGCGCACCGACGCCGAGGCCGCCACGCTCATCACCTCCGACGTGGACGAGCGTGACCGCCCGTTCATCACCGGCGAGCGCACCGCCGAGGGCTTCTACAACGTCAAGAACGGCATCGAGCCCTGCATCGAGCGCGCCAAGGCCTACGCCCCGTACTCCGACCTCATCTGGATGGAGACCGGCACCCCGGACCTCGAGTACGCCAAGAAGTTCGCCGAGGCCGTCAAGTCCGAGTTCCCGGACCAGCTCCTGGCCTACAACTGCTCGCCCTCCTTCAACTGGAAGGCGAACCTGGACGACGAGACCATCGCCAAGTTCCAGAAGGAGCTCGGCGCGATGGGCTTCAAGTTCCAGTTCATCACCCTGGCCGGCTTCCACTCGCTCAACTACGGCATGTTCGACCTGGCCTACGGCTACGCCCGCAACCAGATGAGCGCGTTCGTCGAGCTGCAGGAGCGCGAGTTCAAGGCCGCCGAGGAGCGTGGCTTCACCGCCGTCAAGCACCAGCGCGAGGTCGGCGCCGGGTACTTCGACCGCATCGCCACCACGGTCGACCCCAACACGTCCACCGCGGCGCTGAAGGGTTCCACCGAAGAGGGTCAGTTCCACTGACCCCCAGGGTCGCCCTCCCGTAGGGCGGCCAGCACCATGACATGAACACACCGGGGGCCGCGGCCGTCTCGTCGAGGCGGCCCCGGCCCCCGGTCGTGTCCGGCGCACACCCGGGCGCACACCCGGGCTCACGCCCGGACCGATCCCCCGGTTCGAGAAGGACGTGTCCCACATGCCCACCACCCGCGAGGTAGCCCCCGGCCAGGGGTCGATCACCCGCGTGGGTGTGGTCGGTGCCGGACAGATGGGGGCGGGGATCGCCGAGGTGTGCGCCCGCGCCCACGTCGACGTGCTGGTGTGGGAATCCACCCGGGAACTCGCCTCGGCGGGCCGGTCCCGCATCCTGGCCTCACTCGACCGGGGGGTCTCCTCCGGGAAGATCACGGGACGCGAGCGGGATCAGGCCGCCCTGCGACTTCGGTTCACCACCGATCTCGGGGATTTCGCCGATCGGCAGTTGGTGATCGAGGCGATCGTCGAGGACGTGGCGGCCAAGACGGCCGTGTTCCGTGAACTCGACGAGGTGGTCACCGATCCGGAGGCGGTCCTGGCCTCCAACACCTCCTCCATCCCGATCATGAAGCTCGGCACGTGCACCGCGCAGCCCAGGCGCGTGATCGGCATGCACTTCTTCAACCCCGTCCCCGTGCTCCCGCTGGTCGAGCTGGTGAGCACCCTCGAGACGGGGGAGGCCGTCCGCGAGCGGGCGCAGCGGTTCGCCGAACAGGTCCTGGGCAAGCAGGTGGTGCACTCCGCGGACCGTTCGGGCGCGGTGGTCAACGCGCTTCTCGTGCCGTATCTGCTCTCGGCCGTCCGGATGGCCGAGTCCGGCTTCGCCACCCCGGAGGACATCGACAAGGCCATGGTGCTGGGATGCGCCCACCCGATGGGCCCGCTCTCGCTGGCCGACCTCGTGGGCCTGGACACCGTCAAGGCGATCGCCGACTCGATGTACACCGAGTTCCGGGAGCCGCTGTACGCACCGCCGCCCCTGCTGTTGCGCATGGTCGAGGCCGGGCGTCTGGGCAAGAAGAGCGGCCACGGTTTCTACCGCTACGACGTCCCCCGCGCGGCTACCCGCACCGCCCGCTGACCGCCGTGGCCCCGCCGGATCGCGTCTCGCGGCGAGAAGCCGGACGCTCGCGCCCGGGGCCCTCGGAGCTCGAACGCTCGCACCTCGCGCTCAGCCGCGCGTCCAGCGTGCTGGGTTACCCCAGGATCGGCCCGCGCCGCGAGCTCAAACGCGCGCTGGAACGGTACTGGCACGGCGACGGCACCCGGTCCGAGCTCCTGGCCGTAGGGCGCCGGATCCGGGAGTCGACCTGGCAGGATCTGCAGGACACCGGCCTCACGCAGATCCCGGGCAACACCTTCTCCTTCTACGACCACGTCCTGGACGACGCCCTGCTCGTGGGTGCCGTACCGCAGCGGTTCCGCGACCTGGTCGAGGGGCTGTCCCCGCTGGACACCCAGTTCGCGTTGGCCCGCGGGCGTGCGGACATGGCGCCACTGGAACTGGTCGCCCTGCAGGGTACGCCGTACCACTACCGCCAGCCCGAGTTCGAGGACTCCTCCGTCCTGGGGCTGCGGCCGGGTGAACTGCTGGCGGAGGTGGCCCGCGCCCACGAGTTGGGGGTCGACATCCGGCCCGTGATCACCGGCCCGGTGTCGCTGTTGTTGCTGAGCAAGCCCGCAGCCACCGCCGCTCCCGACTTCAGACCGATCGCGCTGCTGGACCGGGTGCTCGACCAGTACGAGGCGGTGCTGGTGACGCTGGCGGAGGCCGGCGTGACCTGCGTGCAGTTCGACGAGCCGTGCATGACCATGGAACGCACGCCCCACGAGATCGAGCGGCTGCGGCATGCCTACGACCGCCTGTCCGCGGTCCCCACGCGTCCCCGGATCCTGGTGACGGGGCAGTACGGGGACCTGGGCGAGGCGCTGCCGGCGCTCGCGGCCACCGGGATCGAGGCGATCGGCCTGGATCTGGTGCACGGGTACCGGCCCGCCGCCGAGCTCGCGGCGATCCCGGGTCTGGCCGGCAAGCGGCTCTACGCCGGGGTGGTCGACGGCCAGAACGTCTGGCGCACGGACAAGTTCGAGGTCCTGGGCTACCTCAGGGAACTCAAGGCCACGTTCGAGGACCTGGTGGTGTCGACCTCCTGCACGCTGCTGCACGTGCCCTACGACGTCCTGGCCGAGGTGGACCTGCCGGCGGAACTCGAGGACTCGCTGGCCTTCGCCGAACAGAAGGTCGCGGAGGTGGTGTCGCTGGCCGACGCGCTCGTCGACGGCCCCACTCCGCGCTGGCGACCCTTGCCGGTGCGGCCCAGTGCGCGCCGGGAGGACGTCCGGTCCAGGACGTCGGGGGTCGACGACGACGACAGGGTCCGCATGCCCTACGCACAGCGGGCTCCCCTGCAGGCGGATCGGCTGCAGCTGCCGGTCCTGCCCACCGCGACGCTGGGGTCCTTCCCTCAGACCGTCCAGATCAGGCGGGCCCGCCGGGACCTGGCCGACGGCCGGATCGACTACGAGCGCTACTGCGAGTACCTGCGGGAGGAGATCGCCTCGGTGGTCCGGCTGCAGGAGGACATCGGCCTGGACGTCCTGGTGCACGGCGAGGTCGAGCGCAACGACATGGTGCAGTACTTCGCGGAACTGCTCGACGGGTTCGCCGCGACCCGGCACGGGTGGGTGCAGTCCTACGGGTCCCGCTGCGTGCGCCCGCCGATCCTCTACGGGGACGTCGCCCGGCCCGCGCCGATGACGGTCGAGTGGACGGGGTACGCGCAGACGCTCACCGACCGCCCGGTCAAGGGGATGGTGACGGGGCCGGTGACGATGCTCGCACGGTCCTTCTCCCGGACCGACCTCGCGCTGCCCGAGGTGGCCACCCAGCTGGCCCTGGTGATCCGCGACGAGGTGGCGGACCTGGAGCAGGCGGGGCTGGCGATCGTGCAGATCGACGAGCCGGCCATCCGCGAGCTGCTGCCGCGGCGCGGAGCGGACAGGCGAGGCTATCTCGAGTGGGCGGTGGCCACGTTCCGCCTGGCGTCGGCGGGGGCCCGGCCGGACACCCAGATCCACACCCACCTCAGCTACTCCTCGCTGCAGGTGATGAAGGAGGCGATCGAGGGTCTGGACGCGGACGTGACCGCGATCGTCGCGACCCGGTCGATCGACTGGGTGCTGGACGCCCTCACCGACCACACCCTCACCCGGCAGGTGGCCCCCGGTGTCTACGAGTCGAGGTCGGGGTTCGTCCCGGACATCGACCTGCTGCACGAGAGGCTGCTCGAGGCGGTGGCGGCGGTGGGGGTCGAGCGGCTGTGGGCCGTACCGGACGGGGGGCTCAAGACCCGCTACACGTGGCAGTTGGAGCCGAGTCTGCGCAACCTGGTCACCGCGGCTCGACGAATCCGCCGGGCGGTTGCCCGCGGGACCTGAGCTTCCAATAGAATCGGAGCAAGCAACTCCCGGGCCGTGAGTCCGGGATCGGCAGTAGACGAAAGAGGACGACATCATGGCCGGTCAGAACCTCGAGCACACTGGTGCCGCCATCGTCGAGGAGTACTACCCCAAGTACGCGACCGACGAGGCGCCGGTCTACCCGCTGTACGCCACCGAGATCTACGCCGGTTCGGCCATCATGCTGCTGGCCATGAGCATGCTGGGCCTGCCCATCACGGCGCTCGCCTTCTACACCGACGACATGGATGTCTCCCTGGGTCTGGTCGTGGCCGCGGTCGTGGCCACCGTCGTCGTCTTCGTCATCGGACTCGCGGTGTGCATGATCGGATTCCGCAAGTACGGACGCAAGGACGCACACTGACGCTCGACCCGGTCACCGCGGCGGGCGGGCCCGCTCTGATGGCGGGCGACCCGGCAACCGATGCGGAGCGCAGGTCTGCCCTCCGCCGCATGAAGCTCGTCGCGACGGGGTTCCTGGTCGTCGCCGGGATCATCTTCCTCTTTGCCGAGTATTCGCTGGCCAACGGGGCCGGGGCCTGGGCCGGGTACGTGCGCGCGGCCTCCGAGGCAGGCATGATCGGCGGGCTCGCGGACTGGTTCGCCGTCACCGCCCTCTTCCGGCACCCGCTGCGGATACCAATTCCCCACACGGCGCTGATCCCCAAGAAGAAGGACCAGCTCGGTACCTCGCTGGGCACCTTCGTCGGGGAGAACTTCCTCGATCCCGACATGGTGAGCGAGAAGGTCCGCAGCGCCCGGATCCCCGCGCGGGCGGGTGAGTGGCTACAGGATGAGGCCCACCGCGAGATCGCCTCCGACCAGGCGGCCAAGGCCATCCGGTCCGTCCTGGCGGTGTTGCGTGACGAGGACGCCACGGCGATCATCGAGCGGACCATCGTCGCGCGGATCGCCGAGCCGAAGTGGGGCCCGCCGGCGGGTCGCATCCTGGCCGAACTCCTCGACGAGGGTCGCCACCTCCCACTGCTCGACCTCATGGCCGACCGCGCCCACGGGTGGGTCGAGGCCAACCCGGAGACCGTCGACCGCTGGGTCCGCGAGAAGGCGCCCACCTGGGCGCCGCAATTCGTCAACGAACTGCTCTCGGACCGCGCGTACCGCGAACTGGTCGAGTGGACCTGGCAGATCAAGGTCGACAAGCAGCACGCGGTCCGCCTCGCCCTGATCGGGTTCGTCGAGGACTTCGCCCGGGACCTCCAGCAGGACCCGGCCACCATGGACAAGCTCGAGGTCTTCAAGGCGGAGGTGATGAACCGCGAGGAGGTCCGTCGGGCCGCGGCGTCCGCATGGACGGCCGCCAAGCGGATGATCGTCGAGGCCACCGAGGACTCCTCCTCGACCCTCCGCGTCAAGATCGACGACCTCCTGCGTCGGTTGGCCGACCTGCTCGTCGACGACGAGAAGGTCCGCGCGCGCCTCGACGACTACATGACCCGTACCGCGGCGTATGTGGCGGTGAACTACTCCGGCGAGGTGACCTCGATCATCGCGGAGACGGTCGAGCGGTGGGACGCAGACGAGGCGTCCGAGAAGATCGAGCTGCTCGCCGGCAAGGACCTGCAATTCATCCGCATCAACGGCACCCTCGTGGGTGCCCTCGTGGGCCTGGTGATCCACCAGTTCACCCTGCTCGTCTTCTGACGCGCACCACCTCCCGGCAGTCCACACGCCTGTGATCCATCACACCGCCGCTACCGCTTGCTGTAGCTAGCACTCGTTGCTAGCGTTGTCTGCAGACGACGTGAAACGGACGGCGAGAGGAGGTGGACTCCATGGCCGAGAAACGTGGCCGGGAGCGCGATCGCAAGACCGAGTCCACCTCCGCGCCGACGGTCGAGCCGACCGCCGCGACCCTTGCGCGGAGGGCCAAGCCGACAGGCGAGGTCCCCCGTCACGGCGACGTCGCCCCACAGGGTGACGACGACAAACGTTCGTCCGAGTCGCAGGACATCGGGTCGTTCATCCGCTCGCAGCGGGAGGCCGCCGAGGTGTCCATCCGGCAGCTCGCGGAGCGTGCCGGCGTCTCGAATCCGTATCTGAGTCAGATCGAGCGGGGGCTACGCAAGCCGTCCGCTGAGGTACTGGGTCAGATCGCACGAGGTCTGAGGTTGTCCGCCGAGGTGCTCTACGCCCGCGCCGGGATCCTCGAACTGAAGGTGGGGAGTCCGGTGCGGGATGCCATCCTCACCGCGCCCGACCTCACCGAGCGTCAGAGGGAGGTGCTCGTGGAGATCTACGAGTCGTTCCGGTCCAACAACGCGACCGCCGCCGAACAGGTCGTCGACGTGCAGTGAGCCCGTCCGACGGCGGCCCGGGAGGGCCACGTGACATCCCACCCCAGAACACCTGCATGACAACGATCAAGGAGTCGACATGAGCCAGAAGAAGCCCGTTTCCAAGAAGACCCCCGCCGAGGCCGCCGCAGCGCAGGCCGAGTCGCAGTCCAACCCGAAGGACAACGCCCCGGGTGGCCCGCTGGGTCAGGCACTGTCCGCCGTGCGTACCCCGGTCTACGCCTACGTCGGCGTCAACGACCTGGCGGTGCAGGCGGTGTCCGGTCTGGTCTCCGACCTCCGTCGTCGTGCGGAGGAGGCCGTCACCGATGCCCAGACCAGGGTGAACGAGCGCGTCTCCGACGTGCAGAACCGGGTCACGGAGCGTGTGGCCGGCGTGCAGACCCGCGTCACCGAGGTCCCCGACCGCGTGCAGGCGCTGCCGTCCGAGGTGGAGGAGCTGGTGAACCGGTTCCGTCCCGATGAGTTGCGCAAGGTCGCCGACGCCTACGTCGAGGTCGCTGCCGGGATCTACGGCGGGCTCGCCGCCCGTGGCGAGGACGTGGTGTCCCGCCTGCGCGAGGAGAACCCGCAGCTCGAGGCCGGTCTCGCCCGGGTCAACGAGCAGGTCGCCCGCGCCGCAGGCGCGATGGAGGAGCAGGTCGAGCTCGGCGAGGACGCCCTCGGCACGGTCGCCCGCCAGACCCGCTCGATCGGCGTGAAGGCCGCGGGCCGCGTCTCCAAGGCCGCCCGTCAGGCTGCCGAGGAGGCCGGCACCACGGCCGACAAGGCCGCCGACAGGGTCGAGGACGCCGCGTACGCCGTGTCGGACGAGGTCCAGAGCGGTGCCGCGAAGGTCGAGGCCCAGACGGCCCAGGCCAAGAAGGCGACCGCCAGCAAGGCTCCGGCCAAGAAGGCGCCCGCCAAGAAGGCTCCGGCCAAGAAGGCGCCCGCCAAGAGCGCCGCCAAGTCGACCACGGCCTCCAAGTCCACGTCGGCCTCGGCGAACAAGCCGGCCGCGGCGTCGAAGTCGACTTCGGCCAACAAGTCGACGTCGACCTCGACCTCGGCGACCAAGTCGACCTCGGGCTCGACCTCGGCCAGCACGTCGTCGTCCGCGGCGCCGAAGCAGGAGTCCACGTCGGCTCCGAAGCCGTCGCCGTCCTCGACGAGCAAGTCCGCGTCGTCGTCGTCCTCGACGTCCGCCGACAAGCCGGCATCCTCCGGCAACAAGTGAGTCACCGCGGCTGAGGCCGCAGACAACCGCCCCCGGCCCGCTCGATGAGAGCGGGCCGGGGGCGGTTCTCGTCGAGGGTGTGGGTGTCGCGTCAACTCCACGCCGTGAACATCGATTCCGGTGCTGTCGGAGGGGCCGACTACACTGGCCACCGTGATAGATGCGTTGCCCGGAACCTGGGGCCTGATTCAGTTGGCGGTACAGGCAGCTCTCGTGGTGTGGGCGCTGGTCGGACTCGTGTTGGCCGTCCTGCCGCCCGCCTCGGCGTATTCGATCGAGGGCAAGTGGCCCAAGCCGGCCTGGATCGGTATCTGTGCCGGCGCCGCGCTCTTCTTCGCGATCCGGCCGTTCGGCATCCTCGGCATAGTCGCGATGGTCGCGGTCGGGGTGTTCTTCGCGGACGTCAGGCCCGCCGTCGGCGGTAGACGCAGGTGAGTTCCAGGGGGTCCGCGCCGCTGCAGCGCATAGAAGAGCTGGCGGAGACCTCCGGCGCGACAGTTCGCAATATCCGCGTCTACCAGGAACGCGGGTTGCTCCCGCCACCCATCCGTCAGGGGCGGACCGCGCTCTACGGGCCCGATCACCGCAGCCGACTCGAGCTGATCCTTCGTCTGCTCAACCGGGGATACACGTTCGCCACGATCGAGGAACTGCTCATCGCCGAGCGGCACGGGTTCACGCTCGCGGAGCTGCTCGAGGTCGAGAGTGTGCGGGGAGAGCGCAGGCCCACGGGGTCCCGGAGGCGCCTCACCCGGTCGGAATCCCAGGCCGTCGCCGCATTCGACATGCCGGAGGAGCTGGTCGACGTGGGGGAGTCCATCGGCCTGGTCACCGAACCGGGTGCCGCAGACCACTTCTTCTCCGACGTCTACATGTCCGAGCTCTTGCGCGACCTGATCGTCCTGGGCGTCGACGAGGAGGGGATCGAGAAGATCGGTCGACTGTTCATGGAGGGCCAGAGCACGGCGGCCGAGGCGATCACCGTGCTCGTGGAGACAGTCCGCACGGCCGGGTGGGACCAGGCCGTGCTCGAGAAGCGGGTCCGGTCGGTACTGCCCCGGGCCGGCGCGGCCGCTCGGCTGATCTTCCTGTCCGCCGCCGAGACCCTTCTCACCGAGCGCCACGGATTCTCCCGGGGCTGAGCCTCCTCAGGTGAAGACGACGGTCCGGGCGTCGTGCACCAGGACGCGGTCCTCGAGGTGCCACCGCAGGCCGCGGGCCAGCACCAGCTTCTCCGCGTCGCGGCCCTGCCGGACCATGTCCTGCACTGTCGCGGCGTGGTCCACACGGATGACGTCCTGCTCGATGATCGGTCCCTCGTCGAGGTCGGCGGTGACGTAGTGGCAGGTCGCGCCGATGAGCTTGACCCCGCGGACGTGCGCCTGATGGTAAGGGCGTGCCCCCACGAAGCTCGGCAGGAAGCTGTGGTGGATGTTGATGGCGCGACCGGCCCAGCGGGCACACAGCTCATCGGGCAGGACCTGCATGAAGCGGGCCAGGACGATCGCCTGCGGGTCGATGTCGTCGACGAGCGAGGCCAGCTCCTCGAACGCCGGCCCCCGCTCGGCCGGATCCGTCGGGAACGGCACGTGGTGGAAGGGGATGCCGTGCGCCTCGGTCATCCCGCGGAGGGTGTCGTGGTTGCCGATCACCGCGCGGATGCGCGCGGGGTAGTCGCCGCTGTCCACCCGGCCCATGAGGTCGTGCAGGCAGTGGCCCTCCTTGGAGACCAGGACGACGACGTCCTTGGGTTCGCCGGAGTCGGCGATGTGCCAGTCCGTCTCCGGGCCCAGCTCGGCGGCCACCCGGGAGAAACGGCGGCGCAACTCGTCGAGCTCCATGCCGATCGACTCGGCGTCCACGGACTGCCGGGTGAAGAACCAATTGGAGTTCTCGTCCGCGTGGTAGGCCGCCTCCACGATGGTGCCGCCGAGTTCGGCGAGGAACGTGGCGATGCGGGCGACGATGCCGATGCGGTCGGGGCAACCCAGTGAGAGGACGAAGCGGCGTGGCATGAACGGTCATTGTGCCAGCAGGGGGTGCAGGGGAGCCCCGCTAGGCTGACCGGTATGGACGCCACCCCCCAGAACGCCCCGCAGAACGCCTCCCAGAACGCCCCGCAGAACGTCCCGCAGAACGTCCCGCAGAACGTCCCGCAGCAGGGCGCCCCGACCACGCCGACGGACGGCCTGACCCGGCGCCGCGTCGCCGCGATGATCGACCACACGCTGCTCTCCCCGGACGCCTCCCGCGAGGATGTTCAGGCCTGTGTGGACGAGGCCCGCGAACTGGGGGTCAAGGCGGTGTGCGTGAGCCCGGCGATGCTCCCGGTGCGGGCGGAGGGCCTGACAGTGGCGACGGTGGCCGGCTTCCCCTCGGGCAAGCACCACTCGTTGGTCAAGGCGATGGAGGGGCGGTTGGCGGTGGACCAGGGCGCCGTCGAGGTGGACATGGTGATCGACGTGGGAGCCGCGATCTCCGGGTTGGTCGACGAGGTGATGGCCGACGTGCTGACGATGCGCGACGCAGTGCCCCCGCCCACCGTGATCAAGGTGATCCTCGAGTCCGCCGCCATCCACCGGGCGCTGGGCGAGGAGGCGGGGGACCAGCGGATCGAAGAGCTGTGCCACGCAGTCGCCCGCGCGGGGGCCGACCTGGTCAAGACCTCCACCGGCTTCCATCCCGCGGGCGGCGCCAGCGTGCGCGCCGTCGCCGCGATGCACCGGGCGGTGGGCGGGCAGCTCGGCATCAAGGCCTCGGGCGGGATCCGCGACGCCGACACCGCCCGGGCGATGGTCGCCGCGGGTGCCACCCGCCTGGGGCTGAGCGGTAGCCGCACCGTTCTGGAGGGCTTCCCGGAGGGCTGATCCGCCCGGGCGCTGGCTCGACCGGAGGGCTGATCCGCTCGAGCGCTGGCTCGACCGGAGCGCGCATCCCGCTGCCCAGGCCCAGGACCCGGCCCCTGCCCCGGGTGTCAGTCGGTGGTGAGCACCATCTTCCCGGCGGTACGGCCGGTCTCTCCGAGCCGGTGGGCCTCCGCGGCCTGCTCGAGCGGGAAGACGTCGGCGATCCTGGCCTGCAGTGCGCCCTGCTCCACCAGCTCGGTGATGGAGACCAGGTCGTGGCGGGAGGCGTCCACCAGCATGCGGATCGCCCGGACGCCCAGTTCCTCGGCCTCGCGGAAGAAGTCGTTCGACCCCACCGGCAGGATCGACACCACGATCCCTCCCGGCCTCAGGGTGCGCAGGGAACGCGTGGACGTCTCGCCGCCGATGGTGTCCAGTACGGCGTCTACGTCGCTGACCGCCTCGGCGAAGTCCACCTCGCGGTAGTCGATCGCCTCGTCGACGCCCAACTCGCGCAGGAAGTCGTGCTTGCCGGCGCTGGCGGTGCCGATCACGTACGCCCCACGGGCCTTGGCGATCTGGACGGCGACGTGCCCCACCCCGCCGGCGGCCGCATGGATCAGCACCCGTTGCCCGGGCTGGATGTCGGCGTACTCCACGAGCGCCTGCCACGCCGTCAGCGACACCAGGGGCAGTGCGGCGGCCTGCACGTGGTCGAGCGAGGCGGGCTTGGGGGCGAACCAGGCCGCGGGCGCGGCCACGTAGTCGGCGTGGGCGCCGTGTCCGAACGGGTAGGACAGCATGCCGAAGACCTCGTCGCCGGGGACGAAGCGGGCCACTCCGATTCCGACGGCCTCGACCACCCCCGACAGGTCCCAGCCGAGCACGAACGGCGGTTGACCGAGGAAGCCGCCGTTCTCGCGGTGCTTCCAGTCGGTGGGGTTGACGCTGGTGGCCTTGACGCGCACCAGGATCTCGTTGGTACGCGGTTCGGGGCGCGGGTGGTCGGCGACGACGAGGACGTCCGGCTCGCCGAGGGCCTGCTGGGTGACGGCACGCATGGTGGCTTCTGTGGTCATACGTCCCAGGGTGGCAGAATCCCGCGCCCGCCGTCCGGTGCCCGCCGCCCGGACCCTGCTGTTCGTCGCCCGGACGCTGCCGCCCACTGCCCGGACCCTGCCGCCCGCCGCCCGGACCCCGCCCCGCAGGATCTACCGGCTCCGCGGAAGCCGGTGCAGTTCGACGCCGCTCATCACGCCGTCTGCGGCGGTCGCGGTCATGTAGGTGCAGTACGGCTGCCGACGGCGATCGGTCGGGGACCCCGGGTTGAGCAGGCGCACGCCGCCCGGCGCTGTGGTGTCCCACGGAATGTGCGAGTGCCCGAACACCAGTACGTCGGTATGCGGGTAGGCCGCGGCCATGCGCGTGTCCCGGCCCGCCGATGGTCCGGTCTCGTGCACCACCGCCAGACGCACACCCTCGAGCGTCGCTCGAGCCACCTCGGGCAACCGCTCACGCACCGCCGGACCGTCGTTGTTGCCCCAGCATGCGACCAGGCGCGTGGAACGTTCCTCCAACGCGTCGAGCAGAGCGAGATCCATCCAGTCGCCCGCGTGGACCACCACGTCCGCGCGGTCGACCTCGTCCCACACCTGACTCGGTAGCTCGCGGGCGCGCGTCGGTACGTGGGTGTCGGCCAGGAGCAACAGTCGCATGCGCCCAGTGTGCCGCGCCCGACCAGCTACCCGGCCGCCTCCAGCACGACGTCGCGCCCACTGAGGTCGATGATCATGCCGCCCGGGACCACGCGCACCCCGGTCAGCTGGACGCCCTCCGGGAGTTCGGCGAGCGCGGAGTCCATCATCGAGACGGTGCCCCCGAGCAGCTCGGACGGCAGCGGGAAACCGAGGATTGTGGCCTGGGAAGGCTCCATCTCCAGGTTTCCGCCGGTCAGCCTGGGTGTCACGACCGCCTCGGCCAGGCCGCTGATGGAGACCCGGAGCGTGCCGGAGGCCGGGTCGGAGACGATCTCCTGAACCTGGACGAGACCGCCGAGCATCCCGCCGGTGGATTCCTGCTGCGCCGCGGTGGACATGGCCTGGTCTGAGACGAAGGCGGTCCCGGTCAGCGAGTCCACGTAGGTCAGGTCGCCCTCCGCGCGCACCCCGTCGGCCGCGATGTCGATCGCCGGGGCGGGACCGTTCGAGCCCTCCGCGGCGGTGCCGTCGGTGGTGATCCGGACGCTGCCCAGGTCGCCGCCGAAGTACGTGAGGAGTACCGGTCGCGCGCCCAGCTCGACCTGCGCCGGGCTGCCAAGGGAGGCCGTGACCTCGTCCTGGATCCGGTTCTCGACCGCGTTGCGGGTGCCGAACTCGAGCCCCACCACGCCCGCCACCAGCCCGACCACCGCGACTGCGGCGATCAGGGCGATCATCGGACCGCGACGTCGCCCGCCGGAGTCGGCCCGGTCAGAGCGACCGGTTCCAGGGGTTCCGGAATCCCCTGACGCGGAATCGCCGTACCCGGAACCACCCGGTGCTGCGGCGAACTGCTGGGTCTCGGCGTTCTGGACGCCGGGTCGGTCGTGGGCGGGGAATCGCTGGGTGTCGTGCCGCGGGTGCATTCCGCCAATTGTCGCCGAAGCCGGCCCGGATCGCAGAACCCCAGGTCGGCAGGCGTGTCAGCGCGTGGCGGTCCAGCGGTTGAGGTGACGGGTCTCGGCGTCGAAGAAGCGGGTGAGGTGGGTGACGACCAGCTTCTCGAGCTTGCCGCCCAGTAGCGGGACCGACACCTTGACCTGCCCGGTTGCGGACTCCACCACCACGCCACCCTCACTGACGGCCTCCGAGCCGCCCTTGATCACGCCGAGTCCACCGGCGGCCTCCGCGCGGGCGGAGCTCGAGAACCGCTCGCCGTCGAAGTCGGCGAAGGTGGTGGTGCGCACGATGACCAGCTGGCCGGGGAGGACCTTGCGGGCCACGTCCGGGATGTCCTCGTCCGGGATGTGCTGCGTGATGGTCACGGTGGTGGAGTCTCCGGTGGTCGCGAAGTCGTCCAGGGTGTCCCGGGGGCTGCCGATGGCGGCCAATCGGTCGCGCCAGAAGGCCTCGTCGCCGTACGAGGTGAACACGGTCTCGAGACGGGCGTCGATGTGGGCCGAGTGGGTGAAGTGGGTCGCCATGAACCCAGACACTACAAGGGGGCGGCTACCCTCGGACTGGTGCTCTCGCCCTCCTCCGATCGCCGCGCCGCTGACCACGCAGACGATGTGATCCGCGGGCTGTCCTCCGTGGCTGATCTCCTCGTGGTCCCCGACCCCCGCCTGGCCGATCTGACCACGCTGCGCATCGGCGGTCGGCCTCGCGCGCTGCTGGAATGCGCGACGGCCGAGGCGGTCACGGCCGCGGTCGGCGCCCTGGACGCCGCCGGCGTGCCGGTGCTCGTGCTGGGCGGCGGGTCGAACCTGGTGGTGGCCGGCGGCGACCTCGACGTGGTGGTGGTGGCCGTCCGCAACAGCGAGGTCGGCTACCGCGAGGCTGATCCCGGCGAGGCCGGGCCGGGGCAGGCGAACCCCGGCGGCGCGGATTCTGGCGGAACCGGGCCGGGGGAGTCCGTGTCCGGCGGGATCATCGTCCGCGCGGGCGCCGGCCTGAACTGGGACGACCTGGTGGCCGACACCGTCGGGCGCGGGTACGGCGGGCTGGAGTGCCTGTCCGGGATACCCGGCTCGGTGGGCGCGACCCCGGTCCAGAACGTGGGCGCCTACGGCGTCGAGGTGGCCCAGGTGCTGCACCGCGTGCGTTGGTACGACCGTGGGACCGGCACCGACGAGTGGGTCCTCCCGGCCGCGCTGGGGCTGTCCTACCGCACCTCCGTACTCAAGAACTCCGACCGCGCCGTGGTCCTGGAGGTCGAGTTCCGCCTCGACCCGGCAGGTCGCAGTGAACCGATCCGCTACGCCGAGCTCGCCGGCCGGCTGGGTGTCGCGCCCGGGGAGAGGGCCGACCCCGCCCTGGTGCGGCGCACCGTACTGGAACTGCGTCGCGGCAAGGGGATGGTGCTCGACGACGACGACGAGGACACCTGGAGCGCCGGGTCCTTCTTCACCAACCCGGTGGTCCGCGAGGACGAACTCCCCACCGTGCGGTCCCGGGTCACCGACCGGTTGGGGGCCGAGCAGGCCGCGCAGATGCCCGCGTTCGCCGCGGCGGGAGGGGTCAAACTCTCCGCGGGCTGGTTGATCGAGCGGGCCGGGTTCGGCAAGGGGCACCCCTCGTCGTCGTCGCCCGCCCGACTGTCCACCAAGCACACGCTGGCGCTGACCAACAGGGGCTCGGCCACCGCCGACGACGTGATCGCGCTGGCCCGCGAGGTGCGCGACGGTGTCCGGGAGGCGTTCGGCGTGGAACTGCACCCCGAGCCGGTGTGGGTGGGTTGCAGCATCTGACCCGCCGCGTCCGACCCCGGCCCCCGCCATTGCCGCCGACCCTGGCACGCTGGGGGACGGCCTTCTAGTCTTGACCCGCCCTGTCCCGCCCCACCCCGTGCGCCTGCTCCGGCGCCACCGTCCCATCTGGAGATTCGCCCGTGGACCTCTTCGCGTATCCGGTGTCGCTCGTCATGAAGTTCTGGCACTGGGCGTTGAGCTTCGTCGTGGACGGCAACTCGGGCATCGCCTGGGTGGGCTCGGTGTTGTTGCTGGTGGTGACCGTGCGACTGCTGCTCATGCGGTCGATGTACCGGCAGCAGTACTCGATGCGCAAGATGGCGCAGATCGCGCCCAAGATGAAGGAACTGCAGAACAAGTACAAGGACCGTAAGTCTCCCGAGGACCGCCAGGAGCAGGCCAAGGAGATGCAGGCCCTGTACGCCGACGCCGGGGTCAACCCCGCCGCCGGGTGCCTGCCGCTGCTCGTGCAGATCCCGGTGTTCCTGGGCCTGTACTACGTGCTGCTGAACTTCTCGCCTCCCGGCAAGTCCATCGAGGAGGCCTCGCAGATGACCAACGGGGCGTTCCAGCCCGAACAGGTTGCCTCCTTCCTCAACGCCGAGATCTTCGGGGTCCCGCTGGCCTCGTACATCCGGATGCCGCAGGACGTCATGGACTCCCTGCACCCGGGGCTCGTGCGCGAGGACATCCTCATGCTGGCCGTGCCGCTGTTCGTGCTGGCCGGCATCGCCACCTTCATCAACATGTGGAACTCCTTCCGCCGACAGGCCGCGGCGAAGAAGGCCGAGCAGGAGGCGATCGCGCAGGTCGACGCCGAGGAGCGTGCCGGTGGCCCCGTCGTCGACGGCGAGGTGGTCGAGGTCGACGGCGAGCCCGCGACCACCACGAAGGCGGACGACACGGCCGGCACCCCGGGGACGTCCGCCACGGTCAGTCCGGCCGGCGCGGCGGGCGCGACCGGCAAGCCGCAGGACTTCCAGTCGATCGCCGAGTCCATGACCGAGTCGATGAACCAGTCGATGAAGATCATGATGTACCTGTTCCCGTTCTTCCCGATCGTGGGCGCGTACTTCTTCAACTTCCCCATCGCGATCGGCATCTACTGGCTCACCAACAACATCTGGACCGCGGTGCAGTCGCACTTCTTCATGGAGAAGCTGGACAAGGAGTTGCCGATGTCCAGCCGCGAGGGCCTGCCCCCCAGCGCCTTCATGTAGCGGACCCCGTCGTCGTCCCCACTTGCTCGCGATCATCCCCGCCCCGCGTCGACCCTCCCCGCCCAGCCTCGCCGCCCGCACCGAACCTCAAGTGGTCGCAATCACCGCGCCGCTGGTTGCAGTTGCCGAGGTGATCAGGCCGATTTGCCGCGCTAGCTGCGACCAGTATCCGGCCCGGAGCCCACCCTGCTCACGCAAAACCGGATGGTCCTATCACCCGCGATGGGTCCCGCGAGTCGTCGGTGCACGCAGTACGCCGCCTCTGTCGCTTTGCGGGCTGTCCCTCTCCACCCTTGCCGCCGCGCGTCCCTGGGCGTAGCCTGCACATCGGAAGTCGGCAGACGCACGGCGCGACCGCGGAGAGATCTCGGTGGCGAGGGGCGTGAGCCGAGAACCCGAGACGAGGAGACTCCAGGACAGTGCTCGACCCCAGGTGAGACCCGGCCCATCCGCCACCTCCCTGGAGCACACATGTCTTCCCTCGTCCTGTCGGACGTCGCGTACGCGTTCCCCGACGACACCCCACTATTCACCGGCCTCGACCTCGCGGTGGGCCCCGGTCTGACCTCGTTGGTCGGTCGAAACGGCGCAGGCAAGAGCACTTTGCTGCGCCTGGCCGCCGGGGACCTCCCACCCTCGCGCGGCGCGATCAGCGTCGACTCCGAGCCCGCCCGGCCGCCCGCCGTGGCCTACCTGCCGCAGCAGCTCGCGGACGCCCCGGTAGCGCGCGTCCTCGCCGACGAACTCGGGGTCGGCCCACGCCTGGCGGCGCTCGAACGGATCGAGGAGGGAAGGGGCGACGACGACGACTTCACGACGATCGGAGACGACTGGGCGGTAGCCGAGCGGACCGTCGCGCTGCTTTCCGAGTTGGGCCTGCCCACGGACCTGAATCGACCGCTCAGGGCGCTCTCCGGCGGGGAACGCACGCTCGCCGCGCTGGCGGGTCGACTCCTTCCGGGGCCGCGGGTGCTGCTGCTCGACGAGCCGACCAACAACCTGGACCAGCGGGCACGGGCGCGTCTGTTCGGCGCGCTCGACCATTTCGTCTCCGGCGGGGAGCGTATCGCGCTCGTGGTGAGCCACGACCTGGAGCTGCTCGAGCGCGTCGACTCCACGGTGGAGCTGCGCGCTGGCAGATGCCGGGTGTTCGGGGGGCCGTATCCGCACTATCGCGAGGTGGTCGACGCGGAGCAGTCGGCAGCACTGCAGTCGCTGACGGGTGCCCGGAAGGACCTTCGCGCCGAGCGGCGGGACCGGGTGGAGGCCACGGAGAGGGCCAGCCACCGGGCCGCGCAGGGGCGACGGGTGCAGGCGGCGGGTGGGATGCCCAAGATCCTCATGAACGCTCGCCGCAGTTCCGCGCAGGAGTCGGCCGGCAGGTTGCGGGCGGTTCACGAGCAGGGTGTCGAGGAGGCGCGCGCACGGATGCAGGACGCCGACGCCGCGGTTCGTCGCGAGGAACTGCTGCGGATCCCGATGCCGGATCCTGGCTTGCCGGCGGGCCGGATCGTGCTGGACGCCCTCGATCCGGTCGCGGGTCGGGTCTACCTGGCGGGGCCGGCGCGGGTGCGGTTGGCCGGGCCCAACGGCAGCGGCAAGACAACGCTGCTGCGGCGGTTGTTGGGCCGACACGACTCGGGCGCGGGTGCCCCGCTCGTGGGTGACCCGGGTATGGATGAGCCGGGCTCGGGAGGCCTGGCGGTGGGCGGCGCGGGTATGAGCGGGCCGGACGACGACGAGGTCGTGCACGTGCCCTGGGCGCTGCTGCCGCAGGATCTGCGCGTCGAACATCCGGAGTGGTCGGTGGTGGATGCGATCCGGGCCGTGCGCCCCGACGCCGATCCCGAGCAGGTCCACGCCCACGCGGCGCGGATGCTGTTCACCGGCGACGCCGGGTTCCGCCGACTCGCCGAGCTCTCCGGAGGCGAACGACTGCGCGCCGCGCTGGCGGCACGGCTGTTCGCGCGGCCGGTCCCGCAGCTTCTGGTGCTGGACGAGCCCACCAACAATCTCGACCTCGCCGGCGTGGAGGTGCTCGCCGATGCCCTCGCGCAGTGGCGCGGGGCGCTGCTCCTGGTGACGCACGACGACGGCTTCTGCGACCGGGTGGGGGTGGACGACGTGATCCGGCTCGGCTGATCCCACGTCCCCCGACCCGACAGGTGACCACGAAAGGACACACCTCATGCGCAAGCTCATCTACTACATCGCCGTGACCGTCGACGGGTTCATCGCAGACCCTGATGGCCGGACCGACTTCTTCCTGGCCGAGGGCGACCACATGGCCTGGATCGTCGAGCACTACCCGGAGACGATCCCCGGGCACTTCCGGGGCCCCCTCGGGCTGTCGGACACGCCCCCGCGCGCGTTCGATACGGTCCTGCTCGGCCGTGCCACACATCAGATCGCGGTCGACGAGGGCCTTTCCAGCGGTTACCCGCACCTTCGCCAGTACGTGGTGACGCACCGGCCGGGTGACCTGCCCGCGGAGGAGGGGCTCTCGGCGTCCGACGAGGACCCCGTCACGATGGCCCGCCGGCTCAAGGCCGAGGACTCACCACTCGACATCTGGCTGTGCGGCGGCGGGGCGTTGGCGGGGGAGTTGGTGGACGAGATCGACGAGTTCCGGCTCAAGGTCAACCCGGTGGTCCTGGGGGACGGCATTCCGCTGGTTGCGGGCCCCGCTGGAAGTGGGGGACGAGCAGGAGACGTCGACGCCAGGGGTGATGTGCGCGCGCTCCCACTGGTTCAGCGGATGCGCCGGGAGTTCGGGAGTGGGGTGAGCTACGTGGAGTACACGCGCTCCTGACCGGCCATTTCCCCGTGCCGAACCACTTCCTCTGCGGCTGAGCGACATCGCGCCGGGGTTGGTCGACGGTCATCGCGCCCGGACTTGTCCGGAACGCGGAATCTGTCAATCAATCTCGGCGCGATGTCGACCGAACGGGGTGGGCCCGGTCACGCGGCGCAGCCGGCTGGTCGGCGGCGCTTAGTCACACGGCGCAGCCGGCTGGTCAGCGGCGCTCGGTCAGACTGCGCCGCCGACCAAGGGTGCTCGGTCAGACTGCGCCACCGGCGACGGCTGGCGGGGTGCCGGTGTTGGAGGACGAGTCGGTCTCGCGTGCGAGGTACTCCTCGATGCGGAACCAGTCGTCGTTTGCGCGCTCGGCGATCGCCACCAGGGTGCTCATGTTGGCGACCTCCTCGACCTGCTCACGCAGGAACCACAGCATGAACTGCTCGCCCAGCGGGTCGGACTCGGCGCGGGCCGCCTGGAACAGCGACTCGATCTGTCGGGTGACCTGCCGCTCCTGCTCGAGGGCAGAGTGCAGCGCGGCGACGGGGCCCTCGAAGTGGGCCTGCGGACCGGGCACGGCCGGGATGGTCACCTGGATGTCACGGTCGAGCATGTACTGGACCATCATCATGGCGTGGTTCCGCTCGCCCAGGCTGTGCTGGTAGAAGCGGCCCGCAAGCTGGGGCAGGTCCTTGGCGTCGGCCCAGACGGCGATCGCGATGTACTGCTGGCTCGCGGCGAACTCGTGTCCGACCTGCGCGGACAGGAGTTCGGTGAACGACGAAGACTTCTTGGCCATGATCATGGCACCCTTCCTCTCGGGGACCTCGACGGGTGTCGAGGTTCGCCCGGGGTCACGTCCGCCCGGGAGTCACCATCGTATGCAGGCCCACAGCGTTTCGCCAGGTCAGTAAGCCTAACCTAGGTCGGTCGACGGTGCGCGGAGGCGGCCGACGGTGCGCGGAGGCGGGCGGGTGAGCGGGTGCGCCGGACGAGAGTCCGAGGGGCACGCGTACGCGGGTGAGCGGGTGCGCGGCTGAGCGGCTGAGCGGGTTCGCCGGACGAGAGTCCGAGGGTCACGCGGGTTCGACGTACGGCAGAGTCGTACTGCAGATCCGCCGCTCCCACTCGTAGACGATGTTCACCGCTCGGCTCACCGGGCGCGAGGCGGGCGCGAGTCGGGCTGACGCTCCCCACGGACATTCGTGATTGTTTGCGGCCACGTTAACGCGAATACGGGATTAATAGGCTTCTTCGGCCGCGATGTGTCGCCATTGTTTCGATCACTTAACTTCTGGCCCTCGAGGGTAATTCATCTTGATCTGTTCACCCTTGGTGGACAATGATCACTGGCAACGCCGCAACGTTCCGGGCGGCTTTGTCAGGATTCCCGTAGCAGAGGAGATGTGCTGTGCACTTGACCCCTAAGGAAGAGGATCGACTTCTCCTTTTCCTTGCTGCAGAGTTGGCACGGCGCCATAGAGACAAAGGCCTCAGACTCAGCTATCCGGAGGCCCGCGCACTGATCGCGGACGAGGTGGTCGAGGCCGCGCGAGCCGGCTCTACCGTCGCGGAGGCGGCTGAGATAGGAGCCCACCTGCTCACCGAGGACGACCTGCTCCCGGGCGTCGCGGCTCTCGTGGGCACCGTCCAGGTTGAGGGGTTCTTCGACGACGGACAGAAGCTGGTCACCATCCACGATCCCATCCGCCCGGGAACGCACTCCGACTCGACCGAACCACAGGTGACACCCGGCGAGATCCTGGTCGAGCCCGGCGAGATCGAACTGAACCGTGGACGGAAGACCGCGACGGTGTCAGTGGTCAACACCGGTGATCGTCCTATTCAGGTGGGTTCTCACTTCCACTTTTTCGAGGTCAACCGGGCCCTGTCGTTCGATCGTCGCGAGGCGTACGGAATGCACCTCGACATCGCATCGGGCACAGCGGTCCGATTCGAGCCCGGCGAGGAACGAGAAGTCCAGCTGACGGACTTCGGCGGTACCCGGGAACTGTACGGACTCAACGACATGACCAACGAGGCGCTGCGTGACCACCCGTCCGAGGAACTCCTGGACGCTCTCGATCACGCGGGCTTCCTCCGCTCCACTTCCGCCTGACACTCACGCGAAGGGAATTACCCAGTGTCTATTCGCGTATCGCGACACCACTATGCAGAACTCTTCGGTCCCACCACAGGGGACCGGGTACGACTCGCGGACACGGAATTGCTCGCCCGTGTCGAGGCCGACGACACCGTTTATGGAGACGAATCCGTATTCGGTGGCGGCAAGACCATGCGTGAAGGCATGGCTGTCCACAATTCGATCACCAATGCTGAGGGCGCTCTGGACTTTGTCATCACCAATGCACTTCTCATTGATCCGGTACTCGGCATTCGAAAAACCGATATCGGAGTCAAGAACGGGCGAATAGCGGCGATCGGTAAGTCCGGGAACCCGAGGCTGATGGACGGTGTCCATCCCGATCTGGTCATCGGGGCCGGTACAGACGTCCGCTCGGGTGAAGGAATGATCGTCACTCCCGGGGCGATTGACGTGCACGTCCACTTCGACAGTGTCGGCTTGGTCGAGGAAGCGGTTTCCAGCGGGATCACCACCATGATCGGCGGCGGATTGGGACCGGTCACCGTGGGCATCACCAGCTCCGGCCCGACCAACCTGGCCCGGATGCTCAGGGCGGTGGAGCAGTTCCCGGTGAACTTCGGATTCCTGGCCAACGGCAGCGCCGCGCATGTGGCGCCACTCATCGAACAGGGCCTAGCGGGTGCCATCGGATACAAGATCCACGAGGACTGGGGCGCGACGCCGGCCGCGATACGGGCGTCTCTGGACGCGGGCGACGAACTAGGTCTGCAGGTGCAGATCCACTCCGACACCCTCAATGAAGCGGGATTCTACGAGGACACCATGCGGGCGATCGCCGGTCGCACGATCCACACCTATCACGCCGAGGGCGCCGGTGGCGGTCACGCACCCGACATCATGCAGGTGGTGGGTGAGTCCCATTGCCTCCCGTCGTCCACCAACCCGACGAATCCCTTCACGATCAATACGTTCGACGAGCACCTCGACATGGTCATGGTGTGCCACCACCTCAATCCCCGGATTCCGGAAGACGTCGCGTTCGCCGAGTCCCGTATCCGGCGCGAGACCATCGCGGCCGAGGACGTCCTTCACGACATCGGTGCGATCTCCGCGATGGGGTCGGACTCGCAGGGCATGGGCCGGATCGGGGAGACCATCGCCCGGACCTGGCAACTCGCCTCCCACATGCGCGCCACCCGTGGAGCACTGCCGGAGGACGTGGGAACCGGCGCTGACAACCACCGCATCCTCCGCTATCTGGCCAAGATCACCATCAATCCGGCCCGCATGTTCGGGATCGACCACGAGGTGGGATCCCTCGAGCCGGGGAAGCTCGCCGACTTCGTGCTGTGGGAACCGAAGTTCTTCGGCATCCGCCCCGAAGTCGTGTTCAAGGGGGGATTCCCCACGTGGTCCGTCATGGGAGAGGCGAACGCCTCGCTCATGACGTGCGAGCCCCTCAAGTACCGACCCCAGTGGGCGGCGTTCGGCAAGACCCCGGCCGATGTGTCGGTCAACTTCGTCGCCGGCGCGGCGATCGAGGACGGTCTGGGGGGCCGGCTCGGGCTGGATACGCCCCTGGTCCCGTGCGTAGACGCCCGGTCGAGGACCAAGAGCGATCTGCTCCACAACGACTATTGCCCCGACATACGGATCGAGCCGGATACCTACCGGGTCGAAGTGGACGGAGAGCACTGCACCAGCACTCCCATGTCGACCGTCCCACTCGGGCGCAGATACACCATCAAATAGGAGCTCACCATGGCCGAAGCTATTCGTATCGGTATCGGCGGACCCGTCGGGTCGGGCAAGACCCGGCTGCTCGAGCGGCTGCTACCGATGTTCCAGTCGTCGGGGATCGAGATCGCGGTCATCACCAACGACCTCATGACGGACGAGGACGCGCAGCGTGTGCGCCGCAGCGGTCTGATCGATCCCGAGCGCGTTCTCGCCGTCGAGACCGGCGCGTGCCCGCACACCGCCATCAGGGAGGATCCCTCGGCGAACCTCACGGCGGTCGCGCAACTCGAGGGGGCTTTTCCCGGACTCCAGGTCGTCCTCATCGAATCGGGCGGGGACAATCTGGCGGCGACTTTCACCTCGGACCTCGTCGACTACTGGATCTTCGTCATCGACACGGCGGCAGGTGATGACATCCCGCGTAAGAAAGGTATCGGGATGCTCCAGGCGGACCTGCTGGTGATCAACAAGATCGACCTCGCTCCGCTCGTCGGTGCCGATCTCGGGCGGATGCGGTCGGATGTCGAGCTCGCCCGACCGGGCAAGGCGTCGGTGTTCACGGACCTCGGCTCGGGTGGAGGGCTCGACGACCTGTTCCGGATCATCGTGCGCGACGCGATGTTGGAAGACATGGCCGCTGCGCCGTGAGTTCCACGAGAACCGACGACATCACCGAGAGCCTGCTCGACTGCTCGCTCGTGCGTGGGCGCACGGGGAGGACCCAGATCGCCTCGCTCCGGCAGCAGTTCCCGCAGCGCATCACCGTGCCGATGTACGCGGACCCGGACAACGCGTCGGCGGCGTTCCTGTGCATTCAGAACCCGTCCGGCGGTGTCTTCCCGGGGGACAACCTCGTCACCCGATTCGCCACCGGTGACGACACGTGGCTCTACCTCACCTACCAGTCGGCCACGCAGGTCTTCGCGGGAGAGGCGGGTGCGACGCAGACCACGGCTATCGACATCGGCGCCGGTTCAGTGGTCGAGTACGACTCGAAGACGGTCATCCCCCACGCCGGTTCCGATTACCGCCAGTTCAACGAGGTCAGCGTCCACGACACGTCCGTGTACATCGGGTGGGAGGCGTTCGCCTCGGGTCGGATCGGCCGCGGTGAACGGTTCTCCTACCGCACGCTCACCGCCCAGACGGATATCCGCCTCGACGGTCAGCTGATGGCGCGCGACACCGTTCATCTGGCTCCCCCCGACAGCGATCCGCGGGCCCCCGGCGTACTGGGTGGACACGACTACGTGGCCACGATGCTCGTCGTCGCCCCCGGGCGCGATCTCTCCGGCCTCGTCGGGGACGTCCACGACGCACTGGATGCGGCTCCGGGCGTCAGCGGGGCAGCGAGCGCACTTCCTGGCGAACTCGGGATATCCGTACGACTTCTGGCACACCGCGCGCCCCTCCTCCACCGGGCTCACCACGATCTCCGGACCATCGTCCGACGATCAGTTCTCCAGCTCGGACCACTCAACCCAAGGATGTGACATGGAAGCGACAACGGTCCTCGGACACATCACCGACCCCGAGTACGCGAACAGATCGGTCGACACCGTCCTGGTTCCCTGGGGCGACGCGCGGAAGCACCGACAGGTTCTGACGACCCTCGACGGGCAGCAGCTGTTCCTGACTCTCCCGCGGGGTACCTTTCTGTCCGACGGGGCGGTGATCGCCGACGACGGGACGACCATCGTCGCCGTCTCCCGGCCGGCCGAGGATGCCGTGGTCGTGGAGTTCGCCGACAACGTGGGAGTCGACGCGGTACGGCGAGCGCTGGTCTTCGGGTACATCCTGGGCAACCAGCACGCCCCGTTGGAGGTTTCTGCGCACCAGCTCCGGACGCCGCTCATGACCAGTGCGGGTACCGCCGAGGAGATGCTGCGCGATCTGCGTCTGAACGGTCGTGTCGACGCGGTCGCCCTCGCCGCGCACGGGTGGACCAACACCTCGGCAGACCACCACCACAGTCACGGTTCGGGCCACGACCACGCGCACGACGACGACCACGCGCACGCGCACGCGCACGCGCACGACCACGTGCACGCGCACGCGCACGACCACGACCACGTGCACGCGCTCGCGCACGACCACGTGCACGCGCACGCGCACGAACACGGGCGCGACCATGGGCACTGAACCGCTGCTCGCCGACCTGGCGTGGCTCCAACTTCACGACAGCGCGTTCCCCTCGGGGCGCTTCGTCCACTCCAACGGACTGGAGGCGTGGCTGGCGTCTCACCCCGCCGCAGGGGAGCCGGAGATCCACGCCGCGGTCCGTGCCTACATCGGCGGGAGCGTGGCGACCCTCGACGCCGTCGTCCTCGGCCACGCCTGGCTCGCGGACTCGACCGAGACCCTTGTCCGGCTCGATCACCTGGACCGGGCACACAAGATCACCCGCTCGGCTCGCAATTCCTCCGAGTCCTGCGGGGGTCAGCTCGCGACGGTTGCACGGCGCGTGCTCAGGGTGGTCGCCGACAGTGACTATCTCGGACTCGTGGTCACAGGTCACACCCCCGGCAACCAGGCGGTCGTCGACGGTGTGGTCCAACGTGCCCTGGGGATCGAGCGTGGTCGCGCGATCGCGGGCGCGATCCGCTCGAGTTATTCGGGACTGCTCTCGGCGGCTGTGCGCCTCGGTCGACTGGGCCCGATGCGCGCGCAGCAGCTCATCTTCGACGACACCCCGTGGATCGCGGACCTGGCACGCACGGCCGAATGTGCGCCGCTCGCGACGGTGAGCTCGTTCGTCCCGGAGCTGGAGATCGCTGCGATGCGTCACGAGACCACCTCGGCACGCTTGTTCAGCACCTAGGTCCTCCCACTCTTCCCGACCATCCGGCTCCGACACCGCGAGCCGGATCCCGTTGTTGCTCTACAACCGAAAGGCACCCTTATGTCACGACTCACTCGACCCTTCGTCACGGCGACCGGAGTCATCACCATCGCCGCGCTCCTGACGGCCTGCGGGAGCAGGACCACCGACACAGCGAGCGCCGCCGAATCATGCGTCGACACCAGCGGCGATACGGTCAAGGTCGGCGCCATCAACTCGCTGTCCGGCGCCACCGCCATCAACGAGACCGTCATCGGCGACTCCATCACCCTTGCGGTCGAACAGATCAACGCCGACGGGGGAGTCCTCGGCAAGCAGGTCCAGCTCATCTCCGAGGACGGGGCCTCCGAGCCGACGGTATTCGCCGAGAAGGCCGAGAAGCTCATCGGATCCGATTGCGTCGCGACCGTCTTCGGCGGCTACACCTCGGCCAGCCGGAAGGCGATGCTGCCGGTGTTCGAGTCCAACAACGCCCTGCTCTACTACGGTCAACAGTACGAAGGCCTGGAGTCGTCGCCGAACATCTTCTACACCGGCGCCACGACCAACCAGCAGATCGTGCCGGCCCTGGACTACCTCAAGGAGACGGGCGTGAAGTCGCTCTACCTGGTCGGGAGCGACTACGTCTTCCCGCATACCGCCAATCGGATCGTCAAGGAGTACGCCGAGGCCAACGGCATAGAGATCCTGGGAGAGGACTACACCCCGCTCGGGGCCACCGACTTCTCGACGATCATCAACAAAATCCGCACCGCAGACGCCGACGCGGTGTTCAACGTGGTGGTCGGCGACTCGTTGGTCGCGTTCTTCCGCGAGTTCGCCAACGCAGGCCTCACCAGCGACGACATGCCGGTCATCTCCATGTGCGTCGGGGAGGAGGAGGTCCGGAGCATCGGGACACAGAACGTCGAGGGCCATCTGGCGTCCTGGAACTACTACCAGACCATCGACAGTCCCGAGAACAGTGACTTCGTCTCGCAGTTCAAGTCCCGCTTCGGCGACACCCGGGTCACCTCCGATCCGATGGAGTCCGCCTACACCGGCGTGTACCTGTGGAAGGCGATGGTGGAGAAGGCCGGATCATTCGACGTCGGTGCGGTTCAGGACGCGGCCGACGGAGTGTCCGTGTCCGCCCCCAGCGGTGAGGTGACCGTGGACGGCGAGAACCATCACATCACCAAGACCGCCCGTATCGGTGAGATCCGCGGCGACGGCCTGATCTACACGGTGTGGGAGTCCGACGATGCGATCGACCCCGATCCGTATCTGGAGTCGTACGACTGGGCTGCGGGCCTGGCGGGCGAGTAGCGCCTGGCGGGGGCACGCGGTGGCCGGTCTCACCCCGCACCCTCAGGGGCACGGGCGCGAGGCGGCCACCGCGAGACCGGCCGAGAGAGAATCCGGCCGAGAGAGAAACCGCGCTGCTCAGCGCCGGTGCGCGCGCATCGCCGAGTGCTGGTCCCGCGGCTTCACCACGATCTGGTCGAGGTTGACGTGCGACGGCCGGCTCGCCACGAACCCCACGATCTCCGCGATGTCGCGGGCGACCATGGGGGTCAATCCCTGGTAGACGGCGCCGGCCTTGTCGTCGTCGCCGTCGAACCGCACGAGCGAGAACTCGGTCTCCACCATGCCGGGCGCGATCTCGGTGAACCGCACGGGCTGGCCCAGGTGCTCCCCGCGCAGCGTCCGGTGCAGCACGGCCTGCGCGTGCTTGGCCGTGGTGTACCCGCTGCCCTTGTCGTAGGACTCCAGAGCGGCGATCGAGGTGATGGTCACCACCAGACCGTCACCGGTCTCCACGAGCACCGGCATGAGGCCGCGCACGAGTCGCAGGGTGCCCAGGACGTTGGTCTCCCACATCCACCGCCACTGCTCCTCGTCGGCGTCCATGACGGTGGTCGTGCCCTTGGCGCCGCCGGCGTTGTTGACCAGCACGTGCAGTCGCGGGACGGCCGCGCAGAACGCCTCACACGAGGCGGGGTCGGTCACGTCCAGGGGCATCGCGGTGCCGCCGATCTCGTCCGCCAGCGCCTGCAGTCGGTCGAGTCGCCGGGCGCCGACGATCACGTGGAACCCCTGCTGCGCCAGTTCGCGCGCGGTGGCCTCGCCGATCCCCGAGGAGGCGCCGGTCACCACCGCGACGCGGGTGTCGGAGGGGAGGGTGGCCAGGCGCTCGCGGGCGGCCCGGACATCGGCGGTGTGTTCAGTGGAGGTCATCGTCTCACCGTATCCAGAACCTGCCGGCTCCGCCCGGCCACCCGCGTGCTGCTCAGCCGCTCACTTCACGAACGGCGCGTACGGGGCGACGGGGAAGCAAGGCACGGGCGTGGCCTCGGCGGGGGCCAGCGCGTTGAGGACGTGGCGCAGCGCCCGCTCGCTGTACATGGTCGCCACGTGTTCGGACAGGTCCGCCGCGCACCCGTCCTGAAGCACGATGTTCGTCGCGTCCGGGCCCGAGTAGAACTGGCGGACGAACGGGGTGATGATCTGGTCGTACTGGGTGATGATGCTGTAGATCCGGACGCCGGGCACGCTCACGACGCCGCCCGGGTAGACCTCCGTCGCGAGCGGCGAGTCGACGACCTGCTGAATGAGGCCCGGGGTCGCATCCTCCAGGCTCCCGTAGACGATCGGCCCCAGCACGGGGATCAGGGACCGGAAGTAGGCCAGCATGCTGAGCGTGGTGCCGGACGACGGGGAGATGGCGATCTTGGTGTGGACCTTCTCGTGCCCCCCGAGGACCTTCAGGTAGTAGTCGGAGAGGATGCCGCCGCCCTGGGAGTGCCCGACGAGGTCGACCTCCCGGGCGCCGGTCTCGGCGAGCGCCCGGTCGACCACGGTCTGCAGGACGCGGGCCGACTCCCGGATGTCGCCGAGTGCCTGGATCGGCATCCCCGGGAGGCCGGTGACGTTGCCATAGTTGAAGGTGTAGACGCAGTACCCGGCGTTCTTCAGGAGCGGCGCGCCCGCCTGCCACGCCATGGCCTGGGTGGAGGCGGTGGTGTTGACCAGCACGACCGGCCGCGGGCGCTCGGGGGTGGTCCGGCAGGTCGGATCGTTGGCGCCGGGCGGGGCGATCTCCGGGAAGATCGCCGCCCGGACCCCGGCGGAGATGTCGAACGGGACCGGGAGTGGCCCCTCGGTCGGGGACTGAGTGGTCGGGGACTGGGCGGAGGCCGGGACGGCGGAGGCGATCACCATCGCCGTCGCGGCGCCCACCCCTGCGAGAAGTCTCGGGAGCGCCGAGGCGGTCCTCCGGGATCGGGGGCGGACGAATCGGGGGACGGGTCGGGAGACGCTGTGGGGGGCGAGACCGTTCGTCCGGGCCACCGAGTTGGTCATTGCAATCAGTCCTGTCCTCGAGTGTCGACCGAAACTGGTAAGTCGACGTTGAGTGTTGCCTGAGGACGTTAGACTGGGGCCATGGTTTTGTGGTGGCCTACCGTTCATCCAACATTCTTGTTAGGTAGACTGAACAGTGTAAAAGCACGGGGTGAGGGGAGATCGGCGGTCGCTTGAAGCCCGAGTCGCAGATTAAGAACGTCTCATCTTACGGTCTGTGGGGTCCCGGGGCCGCTACTGACCGAGCATCATCCGGTGAAGACCGCGCACCATGCCCAGGGCCATGTCGGCTCCCGAGAAGTAGTCCTGCCAGCCGCAGCCCCGGCACGCTGACGGCGAGGTGGCGGATGTCCACCTGCTGGCTGGCGGGAGCTCGTGCCCGGCCTGGGCGGGGAGGGTGGCCAGGCGCTCGCGGGCGGCGGAGTGATCGAAGCTCATGGGATCAGGCTAGAACAGCGCCCGGCACGGCGCGCGGCGGCGACAATGGGCCCCGATGCGTGCGGTGTGGATTGTCCTGGTCTCGGTGGTGATGGCGGCGATGTGCGTGGCGTGTGGATCCCCCCGGCAGTGCGATGTCGCCGCCGACCCGGTGGCGGCGCCCCTCGACGCCCCCGGCCAGGCGTGTCCGCGCTTCGGCGTGAGCACCCCCGGCGGGCCGGCGGCACCGGGGGAGTTCCGGGCGGTCGCCGACACCGTGGGTACGCAGCCGAGCGTGGTGTTGTGGTTCGTGGACTTCACCGCCCCGCCCCCGATCGCCGAACTCGCGCAGGTGAGCGAGTGGGGAGCGGACCCGATCATCACGTGGGAGCCGTGGCGGTGGGTCGCGGACGGCGAGTACGACCGGGCGGCGTTCCCGATGGAGCAGATCGCGGCGGGGGTCCACGACGACCATCTCTACCGCTGGGCCGACGAGTTGGCCGCCTGGGGCGACACGGTGTATCTGCGGTTCGCGCACGAGGCCAACGGCGACTGGTACCCGTGGAGTCCGGCGGGCGGGACCCCGCCGCAGACCTACGTGGACGGGTGGCGGCACGTCCACGACCTGTTCGAGGACAAGGGGGTACACAACGTGAGGTGGGTCTGGACCGTCAACGTCCCCCACCCGGGCAGCAGCCCGATCGCCGAGCTGTACCCGGGCGGGGACTACGTGGATGTAGTGGGCGTCGACGGCTACAACTGGGGGACCACACAGGAGTGGAGCTCGTGGCAGGGGCCGGAGGAGATCTTCGGCGCCACCCTGGACGAGCTGGAGACCCTCGCTCCCGGGCTGCCGGTGATGGTCACGGAGGTGGCCGGCGCGGAGGCGGGTGGGTCCAAGTCGGAGTGGATCCGGGACCTCGTCGGCTATCTTGACTCCAGAGACGAGTTAACGGCGTTCGTGTGGTTCGACCACAACAAGGAGACTGACTGGCGCCTGGCCAGCAGCCCTGAGTCCTCCGAGGCCATGGCGGGCGCCCTGACCAGGGAGGGCCGCCCGTGATGACCCCCCACCCGTGGAGCATCCCCGACCCCGTCGAGGCGGAGCGGATGCGCGACGTGGAGCGGCTCGGAATGCTCGACACCCCGCCCGAGGGACGGTTCGACCAGGTCACGAGCATGGCCCGCCGGGTAATGGGCGTGCCGGCGGCGTCGCTCGCCCTCATGGACAGCGACAGGCTGTGGATGAAGTCGATCCGGGGTCTGGAGGTCGACGAGGTGCCGAGGGAGAAGACGGTCTGTCGCACCACCATCGCGCGGGCGTACAACCGGCCCGAGGACCCGGTGCTCGTGATCCCCGACGCTGCCGCCGACCCGGAGTTCATGGAGATCCCCGGCATCGGAGGCCCGGACGGGATCCGGTTCTACGCCGGCTACCCGCTGTATGGTCCCACCGGTCACCCCGTGGGTACCTTCTGCGTCTACGACACCGAACCCCGGCACCTCGACGCCCAGCAGATCGAGGCGTTCACCGAACTCGCGGAGTGGGCGCAACGGGAACTCGAACGAACCGCGGAGCTGGACCGCGCCGCGGAGATCCAGACGCAGCTGCTCCCGCGCCCCCTCGTCGGGCTCCGTGGCTACGAGTTGGCCGCCGCCTGCCTGCCGGCGTTCACGGTGGGCGGGGACTTCTTCGACCACTACAGTCGGGGGGACGCCCTGATGCTCACCGTCGCCGACGTGATGGGCAAGGGGCTCGGGGCCGCGATTCTGTCCTCCTCGGTCCGCGCCTCGGTGCGTGGGGCGTCGCGGGTGCTGGAGCGGTACGGCCCGGCCGCCGGGGCGCATGACACCGGTGCGGTCACGACGCTCGCGGCCGAGCACCTCACCGAGGACTGCGAGCACACCTCCACCTTCGTCACCGCACTCCTCGCGGCGATCGACATGCCCACCGGGTCGATCCACTACACCGATGCCGGCCACGGCCTGGCACTGATCCGGCGTGCCGACGGGCGCATCGACCCCCTCGAGGAAGGCGGTCCCCCGATCGGCATCCTCCCCGGGACCACCTGGACCTCGGACGAAGCCGTGCTGGAGCCGGGGGACATGGTGGTGATCTGCTCGGACGGCCTGCTCGATCTGCTGGACGAGAACAGCGACCGCGAGGCGTTGTGGGAGTTCGTTGCCCCTCACACGCGCCCGGGCGATCTGGTAGCGGCGACACGCGAGCTGGTGGCGGGCAGGCCTCCGCTGGACGACGTGACCGTGGTGGCGGTCCGGAGAGAGTCGGCATGAGCACGGTCCCGGCACCGACGGTGCCGCGGAGCGAGTACCCGTCGCCGTACCTGCGGTTGCTCATCGTGGTGACCGTGATCGTCGGGCTGAACTACATCGTGTGGCGGTGGTTGTTCTCGGTGAACTGGGATGCCTGGTGGATCGCCGTCCCGCTGGTGCTCGCGGAGACGTACAGCCTGATCGACTCGATTCTGTTCGCCGTGACGATGTGGCGGCTGAGGCGACGCCCCGAGCCGTCGCCCGCGCCGGAGGGGTTGAGCGTCGACGTCTTCATCACCACCTACAACGAGCCCCTCGACCTGGTGCTGAAGACGGCGGCGGCGGCCAAGCGCATCCGCTACCCGCACCGCACTTGGATCCTCGACGACGGCGCACGTCCGGAACTGGCGGCCGCCGCCGAGGAGTTGGGGGTCGACTACCTCACCCGGTCGGCGAGTTGGACCAACAAGCCCCGCCATGCCAAGGCCGGAAACCTCATCAACGCCCTGCTCCACACCGACGGGGAGTTCCTGCTGATCCTGGACGCCGACCAGATCCCGGAGCCGGAGATCCTCGACCGGACCCTCGGGTATTTCACGGATGACGGGATGGCGCTGGTCCAGACGCCGCAGTACTTCACCAACGTCCCCGGATCCGACCCGCTGGGTAGCCAGGCCCCGCTGTTCTACGGCCCCATCCAGCAGGGCAAGGACGGCTGGAACGCGGCGTTCTTCTGCGGATCGAACGCCGTACTGCGCCGCGAGGCGCTGATGCAGCTCGGCATCACCGGGTACGTCAAGGCGGTCGAGGACGGGGTGGATCGCGCCCTGCGGACGGCCGGCAGGGTGATCAGGCGGGCGCAGCGCAACGTCCCGGCCGACCAGCCGGAGGTGGGGGCGGCGCTCGGGTCCGTCCGGCGGGCCGTGCGCACTGCCCGCGCCGACCTCAAGGCGGGCGGGTCCCTGGCGGAGATCACCTACGGGTTCCAGCAGACGGTGGACGCCGCCGCCCGCACGGTGGTGGACGCCGACATGGGTGCGATCCGGGCGGACCTCGAGGCGATCGCGGCGCTGGACGAGCACGGGACAGACGCGATGGTCCTCGACGAGGTGGTGCTCGACCAGCTGTCGGATCGGGAGTGGTCGCCGCTGGGGGCGCTCGAGTCGGTCCGGGCGCTGATCCGCGCCGTGGACATCGACCGGGCCGACGAGGCGGAACCGACGCAGGCCCTGGCGACGATCTCGGTCACCGAGGACATGGCCACCGCGATGCGTCTGCACGCCGCGGGCTGGCGGACCGCCTACCACCACGAGATCCTGGCCTACGGCCTCGCGCCCGAGGACCCCAAGACGATGCTCACCCAGCGCCTGCGGTGGGCGCAGGGCACGATCCAGGTGATGTTGCGCGAGAACCCGCTGGTGCAACGGGGTCTGACACTCGCCCAGCGGTTGATGTACTGGTCGACCATGTGGAGCTATCTGTCGGGCTTCGCGGCCCTGGCGTATTTCGCCGCCCCGGTGATCTACCTGACCTTCGGGATACTGCCCGTCCAGGCCTGGAGTGTGGACTTCTTCGCCCGACTGATCCCGTTCCTCGTCCTCAGTCAGCTCTTGTTCTACATCGCCGGCCGGGGTAGCCCGACGTGGCGGGGCCAGCAGTACAGTCTGGCCCTGTTCCCGGTGTGGATCGCTGCGTGTTGGACTGCCGCGCGCAATGTGTACTTCGGTAAGCCCCTCGACTTCGCGGTCACTCCCAAGACCCGTCAGGGCGAGGGCGCGACCCCGTGGTACCTGTTCCGGCCGCAGCTGACCGTCATGGTGTTCCTGGTGGTGGCGGCTCTCATCGGTGCAGTGCGCCTGTACCTGGGGGCAATCTCCGTCCTGGGGGTGACGGTGAATCTGGTCTGGGTGGTGTTCGACCTGTTCATTCTGTCGGTGGTCATCCGGGCCGCTCGCTACCGTGGACCCGACAGAGAAGGAGCGTCATGACCGCCTACGACATCCGGGAGGTCGGCACCGCGGTGGTGGTGCAGCCGACCGGTCGACTGAACATGGTGGCCGCGCCCGGCCTCCGCGACCAACTGCGCGACCTGGTCGACGGCGGCTCGCGCCGGGTGGTGGTGGACCTCAGCGCCACGGAGTTCATCGACTCCTCCGGCCTCGGAGCGCTGATCTCCGGACTCAAGGCCGCGCGTCAGGCCGGGGGAGACCTGCGTATCGCCGCCCCGAACACGCAGGTCCGCAGCGTGTTGAAGCTCACCCGGCTCGACCGGGTGCTCACGGCGTACGAGTCGGCGAACACCGCCTTCGATGGCGACTGACGATCGCTGGGAGCTGACCCTCACCACCGATGAGGGAACGCTGGACCCGGTCCTGGATCTGGTCGGGGAGATGTTCTCGGCCGGCCGGGTCGAGGAGGAGGTCCGGCTGCGGTTCGAAGTGGCTGTGGCCGAGATCGGCGCGAACATCATCGAGCACGCCGGGGACGGTGCTCCTGTGACCTTGAACCTGGTGCTGGAACTGGCGCCGGACCGACTCGAGGCCCGTTTCACCGACGACGGCAGCCCCGCCCGGGTAGACCTGCGTGCCGTGCAGATGCCGGACGTCTTCGCCGAACGCGGCCGGGGACTGGCGATCGCGCTGGAGGCGCTCGACGAGCTGGAGTACCGCCGACGCGGGGGCGACAACGTCTGGCGGCTGGCCTGCTACCGCGACCGCGGGGGGGAACAGTCGGACGACGACGAGGTCAGCGGCCCCGGCCGGTGACCATCCCCACCAGGCCGCGCACCGCGCCGAGGGCCATGTCGGACTTGGAGAAGTAGTCCTGCCAGCCGCAGATCTGGCCGTCCCGGACCTCGAGGCGCCCGCAGACCCAGAAGCCGCAGCGGAAACGCCCGACCCCCAGGTAGTCGGTGCGCTCGGTGAGGACGATCGTCGGTGATCCGGGGGCGGACGGGTCCGCCGGTGCGCCCACGGCGAGGTGGTGGATCTCCGCGTCGAAGTCCACGTTGGCGCCCATGGCCGCCAGCGCCTTGACCACGTCGCGCTTGCCCCGGATGGTCGGGAGTCCGATGTTGGCCCACCACACGTCGTCGGCCAGCAGGTCGGCGGCGGCGGGGACGGTGCCCGAGATGAGGGCGTCGAAGAAGTCGCGGACCACGACGTCGGCGTCGATCTGGGTGGTGGTGGTTGCCATTGGCCCACGGTAGCCGCCCCGGTCCGGCTCGCGCTGCCGGAACGCTCAGCCTCGGCCGACCTGCGGGTGCCGAGTGGCCCATTCCGGCAGCGCACCCGGCGTGGAGTGGGCCGCGTGTTCGCTCGGTGCACTGAGCAGGACTGACATGCCGTACCGGCGGGCCCAGGGGTGGCGCCGCCGAGCCGCCCTCCCGGCAGATGTGCGGCTGGCACGATGAGCCCCATGAGCTCTGCACCCACGCCCACACCCATACCGGCCCTCGCCTCCGCTGTCTCCTCGGACGGCACCGTCCTCGCCTACCGCGTCCTCGGCGACCCCGCCGCCCGCCCGTTGGTGCTGGTCCACGGCTGGGCCCAGTCGAGCGCCTGCTGGGGGCCGGAATTGCTGGAGGCGCTGGCCGGGCGGTTCCGGGTGGTGGCGGTGGACCTGCGCGGGCACGGGCACTCCGGCGTCCCGGAGGCGGGGTACGACTCGTCGCAGCAGTGGGCCGACGACCTGGAGGCGGTGCTCGACGCCGCCGGGATCGGTGAGGGCGGGGGTAGCGGGGATGGAACCAACGCCGGCGCGATCCTGCTTGGCTGGTCGTACGGCGGGGTCGTGGTCTCCGACTACCTGGCCTCGCGCGGTGAGGGCCGGGTCGCCGGCCTGGTGCTGTGTGGCGCGGTGACCTCGCTCTCCCGCTCGGCCGGCGGGGCGGTCGGGCCGGCGATGAAGGAGGTCACCTCGGGCGGCGCGTTCGACGAGAAGCCCTCTGTCGCGCTCGAGGCGTTCACGAGCTTCGGTGAGGCGATGATGCGCTCGGGCAGTGGCACCGACCGGCAGCGGATCCTCGGGCTGTCCCTGGCCACGCCGCCCGCCGTGCGGCAGAAGCTGCTCACGCGGCGAGTGGACCACGACGACACCCTGCGCGGCCTGACCGTCCCCGCGCTGGTGATGCACGGGGAGCACGACGGGGTGGTGCTGCCGTCCGCCGGTCAGGCCAACGCCGAGATGATCCCGGGCGCACGCCACGTGGGCTTCGCAGAGTCGGCGCACGCGCCGTTCCTCGAGGAGATGCCGCGGTTCCTGTCCGAACTCGACGCCTTCGCCGCCGGACTGTAACCGCCTGTCCGCGACGCGGAGACGGGGAGGTCCTCCCCAGCCGGAGTGCGCCTCGTCGTCGTCGCGGGCACAATCGGTGGGGTGACCGTCTCTGATCTCCGCACCGGCACCGAGGCCCCCCTCCCTCGACGAATCGCCGTGCTGTCCTTCCACACCTCGCCGCTGGCCCAGCCGGGCACGGGCGACGCGGGCGGGCTCAACGTGTACGTGCTGCAGACCGCGCGCCGACTGGCCCGCCGGGGCGTGGAGGTCGAGATCTTCACCCGCGCCACCCACTCCTCGCAGCCGCCGGTCGAGGAGGCCGGCGACGGCGTGCTGGTGCGCAACATCGTGGCCGGGCCGTTCGAGGGGCTGCGCAAGGAGGACCTGCCCACGCAGCTGTGCCCGTTCGTCGCCGGCGTGATGCGGGCGGAGGCCGGTCACGCGCCCGGGCACTACGACCTCATCCACTCCCACTACTGGCTGTCCGGGCAGGCCGGGCTGGTGGCCTCCGAGCACTGGGGGGTGCCGCTGGTCCACACCGCCCACACCCTGGCGGAGGTGAAGAACGCGGTTCTGGCCGACGGCGACACCCCGGAGCCGGAATCCCGGCGCATCGGGGAGCAGCAGATCGTGGACTCCGCGCACCGGCTCGTCGTCAACACCACCGGCGAGCGCGACGAGCTGGTGGGCTACTACGACGCCGACCCCGCCCACATCGACGTGGTGCCCCCGGGCGCCGACCTCGAGCAGTACACCCCTGGCACGCAGCGCGGGACCGAGCGTGCCCGCCGGACACTGGGGTTGTCGCAGCGGTCGGAGGTGATCGCGTTCGTCGGCCGGATCCAGCCGCTCAAGGCCCCCGACGTGATCGTGCGCGCGCTGGCCGAGATCGTGCGCACCCAGCCTCACCGCGACGTGCGCCTGATGGTGGTGGGCGGGCCCAGCGGGTCCGGGCTGGAGCGCCCGCACTCGCTCATGGATCTGGCCGAGGAGCTCGGCGTGTCCGACCGCGTGTGCTTCCTCGCCCCTCGTCCGCCGTCCGAGCTGGTGGACGTCTACCGCGCCGCCGACATCGTGGCCGTGCCGTCGTACTCGGAGTCGTTCGGGCTCGTCGCCCTGGAGGCCCAGGCCTGTGGCACGCCGGTGGTGGCCGCCGCTGTGGGCGGGTTGACCACGGCCGTCGACGACGGTCGCACCGGGATCACCGTGGACGGTCACGATCCGCGGGTGTGGGCGGAGACGTTGGTGGGACTGCTCGACGACGACGACCGCCGCCTGTCGATGTCGCGGGCCGCCCCGGTTCATGCCTCGGCGTTCTCCTGGGATTCCACGGCCGACGGACTGCTCGCCTCGTACGCGGGCACGATGGCGGCCTACCGGGCCCGGCGGGAGGCTGCCGCGGCGTCCTGACCGCACTTGGCGGGCGGCGTCCACTCCGACCGGCCCGATCGACCCCGACCCCTCGGAGCGATACCCAAACCCATCCGACCCACCCCGACACGACGAACCCCTGGTGGACCAGCATCGCGCTCGCCCGGCACCGCACGCTCGCCCAGCACCACACGATCGCCGAAGGAGTCACACCATGACCGATGAGACCAGGGACGCCGACGTCGACGGCCCCACCCTCGAGCGGATCCGCGAGTTCCTGGTGTCGCGGGACATCGAGTCGACGCTGGCCGACGGACGGGTCTTCGTGGTGCAGCTGCCGGGGGAGAAGCGGCTCAAGACCGCCTGCCATCTGACCGTGAACCGGGAGAGCGTGCGCGTCGAGGCATTCGTCTGCCGGAAACCCGACGAGGACTTCGAGAAGGTCTACAAGTACCTGCTGCGGCGGAACCGTCGGCTGTACCAGGTGGCGTACACGCTGGACAACAACGGCGACATCTACCTGGTGGGCCGGATGCCGCTGATCGCGGTGACCGAGGAAGAGCTGGACCGCGTGTTGGGTCAGGTCCTCGAGGCCGCGGACCACGACTTCAACATCCTGCTCGAGACCGGCTTCCACACCTCGATCCGCCGCGAGTGGGAGTGGCGAGTCTCGCGCGGTGAGCCGATGCGCAACCTCGACGCGTTCCGGCACCTCACCGAGGACCTGCCCCAGCCGGATTCCGAGTAGCCTCGCCCGCCCATCGACAAGAGCGTTTCGCACACCTCCTTCTCGGTCGATACGCGCGGAACACTCTTCTCGACGGTGAGTAGGCGGTCAGAGCTGCTCGGCGACCTTCTTGCGCAGCACCTTGCCCATCGGGTTGGTGGGCAGCTCGGCCACCTGGACGAATTCGCGCGGGACCTTGTAGCCGGCCAGCGAGGCCTTGCAGTGGGCCCGCAGTGCGTCCGGGTCGAGCTCGGCGCCGGGCTCGGTGACCACCGCGGCCACGACCTGCTCGCCCCCGTCCGGCCCGCGTCGACCGACCACCGCGCAGTCGGCCACGCCCGGGGCCCTGCGCAGGACCGCCTCGACCTCGGAGGGGTAGACGTTGAACCCGCCGGTGACGATCATCTCCTTGATGCGGTCCACCACGTGGAGGAAGCCATCGACGTCCTGGACCACCACGTCGCCGGTGCGCAGCCAGCCCTCGTGGAAGGTCTCGGCGGTGGCCGCGGGGTTGCGCCAGTAACCGGGGAAGACCTGCGGGCCCGAGACCAGCAGTTCGCCGGGCTCTCCCGGGGACGCGTCGGTGGAGGGGTCGTCTTTGTGGGCGACGCGGATGTCGGTGTCCGGGAAGGGGACGCCGATGCTGCCGGCCCGCCTCGCCGTCGACATGGGGTTCCCCACGGTGATGGGTGAGGTCTCGGTCATGCCGTATCCCTCCACCAGCAGACCGCCGGTCGCGGCCTCCCACTTCTCGATGAGCTCTTCCGGCAGGCTCATGGCGCCGGACAGGGAGTGCCGGATGCCGTGCAGTGGGATCTTCCGCTTCCCCGCCTCCTCGAGGATCTTGGCGTAGATCGGCGGGACGGCCGGGATGAAGGTGGGCAGGTCCTTGGCGAGGATCGGCATGATGAGGTCCATCTCCGGCGCGGGCACGAGCTGCAGCCGGGCGCCCACCGCGATCCCGATCACCACGCACAGGGTCACCCCGTAGGCGTGGAACATCGGCAGTGACGCCAGGAAGCGCTCCCGCCCGAACTCGAGCTCCGGCACCCACGCCTGGCCCATCTTGGCGTTGGCCACCAGGTTGGCGTGGGTGAGCGTGGCTCCCTTGGGCGTGCCAGTGGTGCCGGAGGTGTACAGGATCAGTGCGAGGTCGTCGGGCTGCGGGCGGGGATGGGAGAAGTCCAGCTCCGGCCCGGTCTCGAACCCGCGCCAGTCCAGCGTTCCGGGGGCGGGTGCGGAGAGTTTGGCGCGAGAGGCGCGCAGCGAGGGGACGGGCAGGAACTTCAGGGCCAGGCGCTTGGTGGCGGGGAGCTCGTCGAGCAGGTCGACGGCGATGATGTGCTCGATCGCGGTCCCGGGACGGTCGGCCAGCTCGCGCACCATGCCGGCGACAACATTCCAGGTCACCACCACCTCGGCGCCGTGGTCGGCGAACGGACCCTCCAGCTCGTCGGCGGTGTAGAGCGGGTTGTGCTCCACCACGATCGCGCCGATCCGCAGGGCCGCGTAGAACACCACGATCCCCTGCGGACAGTTGGGCAGCAGGACGGCGACCCGGTCTCCGCTGCCCACCCCGAGGCGGCGCAGTCCCTCGGCCGCGCGGCGGACCCGCATACCGATCTCGGAGTAGGGGGTCAGGCGGCCGAAGAACTCGGTCGCGGGCTCGTCGGAGTAGGTGCGCACGGCGTCGTCGAACTGGTCGATCAGTGTGGTGGTGCCGTAGTCGAGGTCGTGCGTGGTGCCCGGGGTGTAGTGGGCGGTCCACGGCCGGTCCGGTCGTTCGGGGGTGTCTCCGGCGTGTGTGGTCATGTCTGCACCGTAGTCCGTGGGGGTCAGGCCATAATGAGGATATGGCTTACGGAACCCTCGTCCTCCTGCGTCACGGGCAGTCCACGTGGAACGCATCCAACCAGTTCACGGGATGGGTCGACGTCGACCTCACCGACCTCGGGCGTGAGGAGGCCGTCCGCGGCGGCACGCTCCTCGCCGAGGAGGGCATCCTGCCGGACGTGCTGTACACCTCGCTGTTGCGCCGGGCCATCACCACGGCCAACATCGCGCTCGACGCCTGTGACCGGCACTGGATCCCGGTGGTGCGGCACTGGAAGCTCAACGAGCGGCACTACGGCAAGCTGCAGGGCCTCAACAAGGCCGAGATCAAGGACGAGTTCGGCGACGAGCAGTTCATGCTGTGGCGCCGCAGCTACGACACCCCGCCGCCGGCGATCGACCCCGGCAACGAGTACTCGCAGTCCGCTGACGCCCGCTACGCGGACCTGCCGGAGGTTCCGCTGACGGAGTGCCTCAAGGACGTGGTGGACCGGTTCATCCCGTACTACGCGGCCGAGATCGCGCCGCTGCTGGCCGAGGGCAAGACGGTCATGGTGGCCGCGCACGGCAACTCCCTGCGCGCGCTGGTCAAGCACCTCGACGGCATCTCCGACGAGGACATCGCGGGCCTGAACATCCCCACCGGCATCCCGCTGGTCTACCGCTTCGACGACTCCGGTCTGGTCGCCAACCCGGGTGGTACCTACCTCGACCCGGAGGCCGCGGCCGCCGGAGCCGCGGCCGTCGCCAGCCAGGGCGCCGAGAAGTAGGTGTCGCGCCGGTGAACACGCGGCGAACCCCCGTCCACCTGCGGACTTACCGCAGATGGACGGGGGTTCGCCGTTGTGGAAGCCGATACGCCGCACCGTAGTATCTGCCTCGTGCAGGTCAGTCTCGGGATCGCCCTCGCGATCATCGCCGCAGTGGTCGGCTTCGTCGTGGGTGGCTTCGTCGTCCCCCGGCTGAACGCCCGCCGTGAGCTGCGGCTGGCCGAACAGCAGGGGCCCAGCAGGTTGGAGGTCCTACGGGAGGTGTACCACCAGGCGCCCTACGCCCTCGCTGTTGTCGACCGGTACCAGGACGTGGTCCTCTACAACCGTCGAGCCGCAGAGTTGGGGATCGTGGACGACCGACTCCTGGTGGACCCGGTGTGGCGCGCCGCCAGCGCGACCTTCACCGACGGCGACCCCTCGGCGTTCGACCTGCCCGCCAAGATCATCACCGGCCGCCGCCGCATCCCCTCGGTGAGCGGGCGGAGCGAGATCCTCGGCGGCCACCACGAGCAGTTCGTGGTGGTGTTTGCCGACGACGACTCCGAGCAGCGGCGCATGGAGGCCGCCCGCCGCGACTTCGTGGCCAACGTCTCCCACGAGCTCAAGACGCCGGTGGGGGCGATGGCCGTGCTGGCCGAGGCGCTGCTGGAGTCCAAGGACGATCCGGAATCGGTCGAGTACTTCGGCGGCCGCGTCGTGAGCGAGGCGCACCGGCTGGGCAAGATGGTCTCCGAGCTCATCGAGCTGTCGCGGCTGCAGGGGGCCGAGCGGATCCGCGACGCCGAGCCGGTGGACGTGGACGCCGTGGTAGACGAGGCCATGCGCAGGTCGGCGTCCGCGGCGGAGGCGGCCGGGATCGAGCTGATCACCGACTCGCCCTCCGGGCTCGAGATCTCCGGCGACTGGACGCTGCTGGTCACCGCGTTGACCAACCTCATCTCCAACGCCGTCAACTACTCGCCCGAGCGCACCCCGGTCTCGATCACCCGGGCGATCGACGGGGACACCGTGATGCTGCGGGTCACCGATCGGGGCATCGGCATCGCGCCCGAGCACCAGACCCGCGTCTTCGAACGCTTCTTCCGCGTGGACAAGGCCCGGTCCCGGGCCACCGGTGGGACTGGCCTGGGGCTGGCGATCGTCAAGCACGTCGCCCAGAACCACAACGGTCTCGTCACCATCTGGAGCCGACCCGGGACCGGGTCGACGTTCACACTCGAACTTCCGGCCCATGTCGAGCCGGGTGGCGAGGGGGCCCCGCCCCCTTCCGAGCACGACCAACAAGGAGAGGACCAGGTGCCGTGACCAGGGTGCTGATCGTAGAGGACGAGGCTTCGCTCGCGGACCCGCTGGCGTTCCTGCTGCGCAAGGAGGGCTTCGAGGTCACCATCGCCCCCGATGGCCCGACCGCGCTGGAGAGCTTCGACGCGGAGGGTGCGGACATCGTGTTGCTGGACCTCATGCTCCCGGGCATGTCCGGAACCGACGTGTGCAAGCGGCTGCGGGTGACCTCGAGCGTCCCGGTCATCATGGTGACCGCCCGGGACAGTGAGATCGACAAGGTGGTCGGGTTGGAGTTGGGCGCCGACGACTACGTGACCAAGCCCTACTCGGCCCGCGAGCTCATCGCCCGCATCCGGGCGGTCCTGAGGCGCGGCGCCGATTCGGAGTCTGACCAGCCGGACGACATCGGGGTCCTGGAGTCGGGTCCGGTGCGCCTGGACATCGAGCGGCACACGGTGACCGTTCGCGGGTCGGTCGTGACCCTCCCGCTCAAGGAGTTCGACCTGCTCGAATACCTGTTGCGCAATTCGGGCCGGGTGCTCACCCGCGGTCAGCTGATCGACCGCGTGTGGGGATCGGACTACGTGGGTGACACCAAGACGCTGGACGTGCACGTCAAGCGGCTGCGCTCGAAGATCGAGCAGGACCCGGGCAAGCCGGTCCACCTGGTGACGGTCCGCGGCCTGGGCTACAAGTTCGAGGGCTGACCCGCCCGGCCCGGGCTCCCAGGTCAGGCGCCGCAGGCCCGTCCGGCCTGCGCACGCTCGGTGGCGGGGTGCACGGCGACGATTCCCAGCTGGCCACGGCGCCTGCACGCCGCGGCCAGCACCTCGTAGCATTCGGCCCCCAGTAGGCCCACCAGCTCGACGCGCAGGGAGACGTACACCGGCTCGGCCCCGACGTGAGCCTCGGGAGAACCGGTGCAGTACCAGTCGAGGTCCAGGCCGCCGGGGCCCCAGCCGCGGCGGTCGTACTCGCCGATACGGGTGTGGAGGACCTCCACCTCGTCGGGCCGCGTCTCCCACTCCTGCGTGCGGCGGATGGGCAGCTGCCAGCACACGTCGGGCTTCGACTCGGGCAGGGTCCGCCCCGTCCGCAGGGCCATGTGGTGCAGGGCGCAGCCGGAGCCGGCCGGGAAGTCGACGTCGTTGAAGAACACGCACCTGCCGCCGTGGCGACGGGTACGCAGAGCGGGCTCGGGCTCGCCGTCGTCCCCGGTGAGTTCGTCCTCCTCCAGCCACGGCTCCAGATCGCCGCCCTCGGCCACTGCCGCCTCCAGAGCGGCCTCACGGTGTTGCCAGTCCCCGGGGCCCAGGAGCTCGACGTTGACCTTCAGTCGCTCGCGGTCGTCGTCGTCGCACAGGAACGCCCCGTGGGTACAACATCCCGAGTCGGGTTGGTCGGCCTCGATGCCGTGACAGGCCGGGGTGCCGAAGACGCAGGTCCACGAGGACAGCAGCCAGGTCATGTCCGCGGAGACGAGGTGTTCGTCGTTCGCGGGGTCCGGGAACGTGTACCACTCGCGGGGGAAGTCGAGGGGGACTTCCGCGGCGGGCGCGCCCGGGGTGGAGGTGCGTTCGGTGGCGGTCACAACCTGCGACCGTAGACCGTTTAGGGTGGGCGTGTGAGATTAGGTGTCCTGGACGTCGGGAGCAACACGGTCCATTTCGTGGTGGTCGACGCCCATCGGGGCGGGCACCCCACGCCCATGAACGATTCCAAGACCCGGTTGCGCCTGATCGAGTACCTCGATGAGGACGACAACATCTCGAAGACCGGCATCGCCCGGCTGATCGACGCGGTCAACGAGGCCGCCGATCTGGCCAAGGCCACCAAGTGCCGTGAGGTCATGGCATTGGCGACCTCGGCCGTGCGGGACGCCGCCAATTCGGACGCGGTGCTCGAGAAGGTCGAGAAGGAGACCGGCATCGAGCTGCGTGTGCTCTCCGGCGAGGACGAGGCGCGCATGACCTTCCTGGCCGCCCGCCGCTGGTTCGGCTGGAGCGCCGGTCGGATCGTCAACCTCGACATCGGTGGTGGGTCGCTCGAACTCACGAGCGGCGAGGACGAGCTGCCGGAACACGCCTACAGCCTGCCGCTGGGCGCCGGCCGGCTGACGCACGACTGGTTCAAGACCGATCCGCCGGAACGCAAGCGCATCAACCAGTTGCGTGACTTCATCGACGCCGAGCTGGAGGGTCCCGCCAGGGAGCTGCGCGCGGCCGGCACACCGGACCTGGCCTGCGCCACCTCCAAGACGTTCCGCACGCTGGCGCGGCTCACCGGAGCGGCGCCCTCGTCGGAGGGGCCGCGGGTGGAGCGGATCCTCACCGCGTCGGGTCTGCGGCAGGTGATCGCCTTTATCTCTCGCATGACGGCCGCCGACAGGGCAGAGTTGGAGGGCATCAGCTCTGACCGGTCCCATCAGGTGGTCGCGGGAGCGCTGGTGGCGGAGGCGTCGATGAGGGCTCTGGGGTTGGAAAGTGTGAAAATCTGCCCGTGGGCTCTGCGGGAGGGGCTCATTCTGCAGCGTCTCGACCGGGACGCGGGCGGCGACGGAAAGGGGAGCTGAGATGGCCGAGGATCAGGACGGTCAGCAGATCACCGTGGCGGAGCTGCTCAAGCGCATGGGCGCGGAGCAGCCGGCCGCGGCCGCACCGACAGGTCGCCGTCACCGGCGGGCCGACGAGAGCGGTAGCGGCGTGAGCGTCTCTGAGCTCACCGGCGAGATCCCGCGGATCACCGACGACACCGAACTCAGCAGCCGTGCCGCGCGCCGACGGGCCCGCGAGGCGGAGGAGTCGGCCGCCGAGGACGCGGGGACCGAGACGACGACGAGGCCGGCCACCTCCCCACCCGTGCAGCCGCAGAAGACCGCGGACCGACCCGCGACCCCCGCCGCGGAGGTGCCGGCGAAGTCCGCGGACGCTCCCACGGCCGCGAGCCCGGCTCCCGGGGCGCCGGGCAGGCGACGGGCGCCGGAGACGGATGCGCCGGAGTCCGGGGCGCCGGAGTCCGGGGCGCCGGGCAGGCGACGGGCGCCGGAGGCCGATGCGCCGGGCAGACGACGTGCACCGGAGACGGATGCGCCGGAGTCGGATGCGCCGGGTAGGCGACGGGCGCCGGAGACGGACGCGTCGGGGAAGCGTCGTGCGGAGGCCCCCGCAGCACCGACCGCTCCGCAGCCGCAGACTCAAGCCGCTCCGGCCGCGCCGCAACAGACCCCACCGCATCAGACCCCGCCCCAGCAGCACACTCAGCCGCCGGTCAGCAACGAGCGGTCCGCCGACTCCGGAAAGAAGGGCGGCCTGCGCGGGCTGCTCGGTCGCAAGCGCAAGGGCAAGGACACCGAGCGGGCGCAGTTCGACGCTCCCGCCTTCCGTCCGGCCCCCGCGGGGCGGTCGGAGACCTCGCCCGGCATCGCCGCGGGCGCCGCGGCAGGAGTTGCCGGGACCGCCGCTGCGGGAGCGGCCGCAACCACGCCCGATGCGGGCAAGTCCGGTTCGGTCACGCCGGATACCGCCGGGCGGCAGACGGGACCGGCCGCTGACCGGACTGCTCCGACGGCGCCGGCGAAGAAGGCAGACGCGCCGACAGCGTCGATGCCGGCCGCGTCGACACCGTCGGCATCAGCACCGACGGCGGCCACACCGACTGCGAATGCACCGACTGCGACTGCGCCCGTCGCGGGGGCGGCTTCCGCAGCTGCGACGACGTCCGCGCCAGTGCGGCCGAAGCCCACCGAGTCAATGCCCGCCGAGCAGAAGCCCACCGAGCAGAAGCCCACCGAGCAGAAGCCCACCGACCCCAAGGCCGCTGAGCAGAAGCCCGCGGAGTCGACAACCGCGGAGCCGAAGTCCGCGCCGAAGACCGCTCCCGCTGGCGAATCGGCGAGCTGGGGTGTTCCGTCGGGCAGCGGTTCGACCGCCCATCGGGCACCGGACGCCCCGACCGGGGAGACCGCTCCCGGTCTGGCAGCCACCGGCCTTGCAGCGACAGCGACCGGCCTGGCAGCGAGCGGCCAGGCCCGGACCGAGGAGGCCGCCCCCACTCAGGCAACCCCGGCGCAGGCAACCCAGCCGCAGGGTGCGCCTGCCCAGGCGGACCCGGCCCACCACCGGGCGTCGGCCCGGCCCGACACCTCGACGGATCTCGACCCGGACCACCACCCGGATCACGCTCCCCACGGCGACGAGCCGGCCGAGCGCTCCTCCACCACGGAGTGGCTGGTACTCGTGGCGCAGGTGCTGGCCTCGGGTGTCGCGGGTGCAGCGCTGTTCGTCGGCTTCCAGCTGCTGTGGCGCGACCTGCCGTGGGTGGCCATGGCCCTCGCGGTCGTGGTGATCGTGGGGCTGGTCGCCATGGTCCGCGTCCTGCGGCGGTCGAACGACATGGTCAGCATCGCCCTCGCGGTGATCGTCGGACTGGGCGTGACCTGCGGGCCGCTGCTGCTCAGAGTGGTCACCTAGCCGGATCGCCCGCTCCGGCCCCGCTCCGGCCCCGCTCCGCCCGCGCCTCTCACGGTGCGGGCGGAGTCGTCTGCGCGGGTGCCCGCCGAGCCCTGCAGGACGAGCCCTGCAGGACCACCACGGGCGTGTGGCACTGTGGTGGGCATGACGAGAATCGCAGTGGTCGGTGGCGGACGCATCGGCGAGGCACTCATCGCAGGACTCCGGAACTCGGGGACGGAGCCCTCGGACATCGTGGTGATCGAAGCCGTCGAGGCCCGCGCCGCCGAACTGGCCAAGAAGTACTGCATCCTCTCGACCAGCCTGGACATCGGGTGCGAGGGTGCGGACGTGATCGTGGTGGCCGTCAAGCCCGGCGACGTGCCCGCGGTCGTCGACAGGATCGGCGACGCGATCTCCGACAGCGTCCACGAGTCGATCGTGGTGTCGCTGGCAGCCGGCGTGCCCACGGCGGTGCTGGAGAACAAGCTCAGCGCGGGCTCCCCGGTGGTGCGGGTCATGCCCAACACGGCGATGCTCGTGGGGCAGGGCGTCTCGGCCGCCTGCAAGGGTCGCTACGCGCGCGACGAGCACCTGGAGAAGGTCGTCGACATCATGGAGAGCGTGGGCGCCGTCGTCGTCGTCGAGGAGTCCAAGATGGACGCCGTGACGGCCGTGTCGGGCTCCGGCCCCGCCTACTTCTTCCTCCTGGCCGAGGCCATGGTGGACGCGGCGGTGGAGCAGGGCCTGCCTCGTGACGTCGCGCTGAGGCTCGCGACCGGGACCGCCCTGGGCGCGGGCGCCATGCTCACCGCCGGTGGGGACGGACCCGCCGACCTCCGCGGGGCCGTCTGCTCACCGGGTGGCACCACGGCGGCGGCGATCCGGCGACTCGAGGCGGGGGGCTTCAGATCCGCGGTGGCTGACGCCGTGGAAGCGTCCGCGACCAGGTCGCTCGAGCTGGCCCGGGCGGCACAGAAGGCCAACGACGACGAGCGCGACGACTGACCGCCCATCCCGCCATAGCCCGCAGCGCCGTTCGCGAGAACCGGGCGCCGGAGCCCACCCGTCCCGCCAGGTGAGACATGAGCCACCTGGCGGGACGTCGTATTTAGCACAAGCCCTGATCAGGGTGGGTGAAGCAGCGGTCGGACGGCGTGTCGTCAAAGTTATTTACCCACTCCCGTCGCATTGATCACACCCTTCACGCTAGGCTCATACCCAGCACGTGCGTGTCCGTACCGCAGGAGGGGAAGCCTGCGGCACGACGCGTGCCACGAAGGGTTGTGAGATGGCGACTACCGACAAGACCGAAGGCGGCGCACAGGCGGCGGGGGGTTCCCAGTTCCTGACCGTTGCCGAGGTCGCTGCGCTGATGCGCGTGTCCAAGATGACGGTGTACCGGCTCGTCCACTCGGGCGAACTGCCTGCGGTGCGCGTGGGTCGGTCGTTCCGCGTGCATTCCAAGGCGGTCCACGAGTACCTGGACACCTCGTACTTCTCGGCCGGCTGACCCACTCCGAGTCAGCCCCCGGGCCCGTTTTCGTCGCGGCCCCACCTGCAGGTAGTCTGGACGGGTTCCGTACCGGCTTCCGAGCCCGCTTAGTTGCCGGAGCGCAGTAAGTCCGCCGTAAGGCCCCAGACCAGTAATCGACAGGTAGGTGACCCCCGATATGGGTTCTGTGATCAAGAAGCGTCGCAAGCGTATGTCCAAGAAGAAGCACCGCAAGATGCTCCGCCGGACGCGCGTGCAGCGTCGCAAGCTCGGTAAGTGAGTCCGGCGGCGCCTCGATAGCGCCCGGACTCACGCCTGCAGCAGATGCCCGTCACCCACTAGCGGTGGCGGGCATCGGTGTGTCCGGGGTACGCGTACCGGGCAACAGAGCCGGGGGGTCCACGACTACAGTGGGCCGGGTGAACCCCGAAGCGCCAACCCGTCGGCCCGCCCGGGCGGTCGCTGTCGTGGGCGGAAGCAGGTACCTCGGCGCCCACCTGGTGGGGATGCTGCTCCGGAGTGACTCCGTCGAGCGAGTCCTGGCCATCGACTCCGTCAAACCGTCGCCACAGCACCGCCGACGGATGAGGGACGCCGAGTTCGTCCGCCTCGACCCGCAGTCGCCGCGCCTGCAGGGCATCCTGCGCGATGCCGGCATCGACACCGTGGTCCACGCCGGACTGCACCACACCGACTTCGCCCCGGGCGGCCGCGCGGCCGTCAAGGAGTCCAACATCATGGGCTCGATGCACGTGATCGCCGCCTGTGGGCGGGCCGCGACGGTCAAGCGGTTCGTGCTGATCTCCTCGACCACCGTCTACGGCTCCTCGGGCGTGGACCCGGCCATGTTCACCGAGGACATGGCCGCCCGCCGCCAGCCCAGCGGCGGCATCCCCCTGGACCACCTGTCTGTCGAGGGCTACGTGCGGGGGATGTCCCGCAAGCGGCCGGACATCGATGTGACGATCCTGCGGATCCCCGCGATCCTCGGACTGCCCGAGCCCACGGTGTTCGGCGAGCTGCTGGCACCGTCGATCGCCCCGGTCCTGGGGGGCTACGACCCCCGCATCCAGCTGCTCCACCCGCAAGACGCACTCGACGCCCTCCTGCACGCCACGATGGGCGCCGCGCCGGGAACGTTCAACATCGCCGGCGACGGCATCCTCACGCTCTCCCAGGCCATCCGGCGAGCCGGGCACGTCCCGCTGCCGGTGCCGCCGCAGACGTTCAAGCTCGCCGTGCGACTGCTCTCCAGTCAGGGGCTGCGCGACATCGGGGCCTCGCAGCTGCGCTACCTGCGCTTCGGCCGCGCAGTGGACACCACCCGCATGCGCAACGAGTTTGGATTCACACCCCGGTACACCACCGAGGAGGCACTCCACGCCTACCTGGTGGACTCGGGCACGGAACCGCTGATCACCCGCGCCACGCTCGAACGCAAGACCGCCAAGATCGCGGCCATGCTCCCGGCGCCGGTGGCCGACCGGCTGCGCGCGGGGGTGGACACCACCCTGTGCGAGCTCGAGGCGATCGGCGCTCTGCCCGGCCCGAACGAGGACGACCCGGACGAGAACGACCTGAATGAGCCCGACCCGAGCGAGCACGTCCCGAACCAGCCCCACGCCAGCGAGTCCGACCCGATCGAGGAGGAGGCGCTGTGAAGGGCCCTGAATTCGACCTGAGCCAGCCACTCGGTGGGCCTCGCTGGGGGGAGGGCCGCCGCGACTCACGGAGCGACCGCATCGTGGGCGAGGGCTTCCTCGGCACCACCAGCCACAGCGACGCCGCCGCCACCGAGATCGGCCGGATCGTCGACCGTTTCCTCACCTCCGTGCGGGACTCGCTCGGCCAGGTGCTGGAGGCGCTGCCCGTCGATGCAGAGATGCTGGGGCCCGTCCGCGAGGTCGTGCGCAACGTCGACGTGATGCTCGCGACCGGCGACGTCAGCGCGATGTCGGGCCTGGTCGACGCCATCAACGGGGCCGGTGAACTGATCGCCACGCGCGTCACCGGCGGCTACGACGTCGACGAGTTCGGCTTTGACGAGCACTTCCACAGCACCGTGTGGCTGCCCCTCTGGCGGCCGCTGTTCGAGCACTGGTTCCGGGTCGAGGTGATCGGCGCCGAGAACATCCCCGCCGAGGGCGCCGGGCTGATCGTCTCCAACCACGCCGGCGTCCTGCCCCTGGACGCCATGATGACCACCGTCGCCGTCCACGACCACGCCGGACGCGCCCTACGGCTCCTGGCCGCCGACCTGGCCATGACGCTGCCCGTCTCCGCGCCACTGGCGCGGCGGGCCGGTGCCACGCTGGCCTGCGCCGCCGATGCCGAACGCCTGCTGGGGAGCGGTCACGTGGTGGCGGTGTGGCCCGAGGGCTACAAGGGATTGGGCAAGCCGTTCGCGGACCGGTACCGGCTGCAGCGCTTCGGCCGCGGCGGGTTCGTGTCCACCGCACTGGACGCCGGGGTGCCGATCATCCCGTGCTCGGTGGTGGGCTCGGAGGAGATCTACCCCAAGATCGGCGAGTTCCCCCCACTGGCGCGGCTGCTCGGGCTGCCGTATCTGCCCATCACGCCCATGTTCCCGCTGCTCGGCGGGCTCGGTGGGATCCCGCTGCCCACCAAGTGGACCATCGAGTTCGGCGAGCCCATCGAGACCTCGCATCTGGGTCCGGACGCGGGCGACGACCCGATGGTGGTCTTCGAGATCACCGACCAGGTCCGCGAGACCATCCAGAACACGCTGTTCAGGAACCTCGCGCGCCGCGGGAGCGTCTTCTTCGGCTGAGCAGCGTGCCGGCCGCGTGCTCGGCGTGTCCAGGGTGCGTCCGGGGTGCGTCCGGGCCATGCGTGGCATGCGGGGCGCGTGCTCGCCGGCGCCACCCGCATGCCCGGCCGACTCAGAAGATCCGGCGGATCTGCCCCATCGTCCGCACTCCGTACGAGGAGCGGACCGCAGCCCGGGCTCCCGCGAGCCCACCCACCGCGAGGACCCCGGGCATCGCCTTCTTGGCCGCCTTGCGCACGGTGCGGAAGTCCTTGATGTCCCAGCCGTTCTCGGAGGCGTACTTGCGCAACCGCCCGTCCGGGTTGATCGCCACCGGGTTGCCGACCATCGTGAGCATGGGCATGTCGTTGAAGCTGTCCGAGTACGCGTAGCACTTGGACAGGTCGAAACCCTCGGCCTCGGCAAGGCTGGAGATGGCGTGAGCCTTGCCTGGCCCGTGCAGGATGTCGCCCACCAACCGGCCGGTGTACACACCGTCCTCCTCCTCGGCCACGGTGCCGAGCGCTCCCGAGAGCCCGAGCCGCGACGCGATCACCCTCGCCAGCATGACCGGCGTGGCGGTGACCAGCCAGACCTGCTGCCCGGCGTCGAGGTGCATCTGCACCAGCGAGCGCGTGCCGGGCCAGACGCGGTCGAGCATCGAGGTGTCCACGACCTCCTCGCTCAACGCGGTCAGTTCGGCGACGGTGTGGCCCTTGACGAAGCTCAGCGCCTTGTCGCGGCCGGCGGCCACGTCGTCGGCGTTCTCGTTGCCCGAGACCCGGAACTTGATCTGCGACCACGCCATCCCCGCGACGTCCTGCGCGGTGAAGAACTTGTGCTTGGCCAGCCCGCGGGCCAGCAGGATGATCGAGGCGCCCTGGATGAGGGTGTTGTCCACGTCGAAGAACGCTGCCGCCTGCGGGTCGGGGACGAACCGCGTGGCCGCGTGGTCGTCGTCGTCCTCGGTGCCCGTGGCGTCTGCCAGCGGAGGGCCGGGCTCGGCCCCGGGCTCGAGCTTGACGGCGTTCCTCGCGGAGGCCTCGCCGGCGACTCGCTGGTCGCGGGCGTTGCGCCGGCGCCAGGCCAGCCGGCCGATCGCACTGGTGACGTCCGCCCGTCCGGGGAGCCGGAGACGGTTGCCCCCGGAGTCGGAGTCGTCGGTGGCGTCGGTGTGGTCGTTCACCGGGTGGACCTCCTAGTGGGGGTGGGACCCCATCCTAGGGGAGCCCAGAGGGGGTCGGGCACTATCAGAGCATGGTGCACACGGTGACCCTGCTTACCCGCGAGGGTTGTGGAAGTTGCGTCCGCGTCCACGGGCAGTTGATCCCGCTCTGCACGCGGGCGCACGCGCGGCTCGAGGTGGTGGACGTGGACCGCGCGGCCGACCCCGAGCTCGCGGTGGAGTACGGCGACCGCCTGCCGGTGGTCCTGGTGGACGGCGCCGAGCACTCCTGTTGGGAGGTCGACGACGACGAGCTGATCGCCGACCTCGCAGCACCCGAGCCGTTCCGGGGCTGGGACTAGTCCTCGGCCAGCAGGACCTGCAGGATCGTCGCGTGCCGGAGCAGGAAGGTGCGCTCGTCGAGTTTCTTACGCCGCAGCCACCCGGTGACCTCGCTGTTGTGTTTGCTCGCGTTGCACGACGCGCACGCGGGGACCACGTTCGCCAGCGTGTAGCGCCCGCCGCGGGACACGGGCATGACGCAGTCGCGCTGCAGATTCGGGCCGGGCGCCAGGCAGTAGGCGCACCCGCCCCAGGCGTGGAGGAGGTCCGCCCACTGCGGGGTGGTGAGGTCGTTGTCGACGCGGGAGAGTCGCCGTTGCCGTCGCTTCGCGTAGCGCGCGCGTGTCGCCGCGGACATGCTGGAGGAGGATCTGCGGCGAGGTGGCACGGCGCAACCGTACGTCGACCCCGCGCGCACTGCTGTCCGCTGCACGCGCGCGCCGGGATCCGGGCTCGGGGCGGTGAGGGTCCGCGCTGCTCATGGCGGCCGCGCGGCGTTGCCCGGGCATAGCATCCGCCCCGGCGACGGTTTTGTCCCGGGGTGCCATGCGGGTTACGGTGGAGTTCGTTGCGGGTCGATCGCAGGCTCAGGCCACGGCCGTCCCGGCAGGGGATTCCACTGGGAATCGACCTGTATGCAGCCGTGCACACCGACAGGAGACGACCGACTGTGGACCACTGTTCCGCGTGTGCGTCCAGTGTCGTCCCGTCGTTCCCGGTGTCCCGAGTTGACTCTTCGGTGTCCATTCTGGCATGGGCGCCTACGGCACTCGCGTCCGGGGGTCGGCTGTGAGCATTCTCCTGGTGGGCCTGTCCCACCACAGCGCCCCGGTCGCCCTGTTGGAGTCGGTGGCCGTCGCGGAGGCCGATCGCGACTCCCTCACCGAGAACCTGATCAGCGGCAGCAACGTCGACGAGGCGATGATCGTCACCACCTGTAACCGCGTGGAGGTCTACGCGGCGGTGGAGGCGTTCCACCCTGCGCTCGACGACGTCGTGGGCCTGCTCTCGCGGCACTCCGGGCTCTCGCCCGACGAACTCAGCCGCCACCTCTACGTCCGTTACTCCGAGTCGGCTGCCGAGCACCTGTTCTCCGTGGCCTCGGGGTTGGACTCGATGGTCGTGGGCGAGCAGCAGATCATCGGCCAGATCCGCACCGCCTACCAGTCCGCGTCCGATATCGGCGCGGCCGGCACCACGCTGCACCGACTGGCCCAGCAGGCCCTCCACGTGGGCAAACGCGTCCACACCGAGACCGGTATCGACTCGGCGGGGTCGTCGGTGGTGTCGGTGGCGCTGGACCGTGCGGCGGAGATCCTCGCCGAGGGCGGACCCGCGGGGTCGTCCACCGCGAACACCGTGAGCCCGTCCCGCCGTCTCGACGGTCGCCGCGCGGTCGTCCTCGGAGCGGGTGCGATGGGCGGACTCGCGGTCGCCCACCTCGGTCGGGCCGGGATCTCTCATATCGACGTCACCAACCGCACCCCGGAGCGCGCCGACCGCCTCTCGGAGATCGCCCGCGATTCCGGGACCCCGGCCTCGGCGTTCCCCATGGGGGACCTGGCCGACGGGATCGCCGCCGCCGACATCCTCTTCACCTGTACGGGTGCCGTGGGCGCGGTCGTGACCCTGGGCGACGTGCACACGGCCCTCGCCCGCCGCGGACCGGGCCGCCCGCTGGTGATCTGCGACCTGGGGATGCCGCGCGACGTCGACCCCTCGGTCTCGGGCCTGCCGGGAGTGACCGTGCTGGGCATCGAGGAGCTCAACGCCGACCCGGCCACCTCGGCCGCGGCCGCCGACGCCGATGCCGCGCGCACGATCGTCGACACCGAGCTCGCCGCGTACACGCAGGCCGAGCGCATGGCCGGGGTCGGGCCGCTGATCGGCCAGCTCCGCGGCCGCGGAGGCCAGGTGGTCGCGGCCGAGATGCGTCGGCTGGACTCGCGGCTGCCCGAACTGGACGACAAGGTCCGCGACGAGGTGGCCAACACCGTCCGCCGGGTGGTGGACAAGCTGCTACACCCGCCGACGGTGAGGTTCAAGGAGCTCGCGGCCCAACCGGACGGCGAGAACCTGGCGGCGGTCGTACGGACGTTGTTCGACCTGGACAGCGTGGACCGCCTGGACGAGACCCGTGTGACCGAGACCAGTGTGGACGAGGAGGCGTCATGAGCAGGACCCTGAAGGTGGGCACGCGCGGGAGCAACCTCGCGACCACGCAGGCCGGGCACGTGCGGGACGCCCTCATCGCCGCCGGTTACCCGGCTGAACTGGTGATCGTGCGGACCAAGGGCGACGTGGTGATGGCTCCGGTCGAGCGCATCGGCGTGGGCGTGTTCACCATGGAGCTGCGTTCGGCGCTCGAACGTGGCGACTGCGACGTCGCCGTCCACTCGTACAAGGACCTCCCGACCGCGCCCGACGACCGGTTCGCCCCGATCGCGGTGCCGCCGCGGGTCGACCCCTCGGACGTGCTCATCGCCCGCGACGGGCTGACCCTGGCCACGCTGCCCGACGGGGCCCGCGTGGGCACCTCCGCGCCCCGTCGGCGGTCGCAACTCGCCGCGCTCCGGCCGGATCTGGACCTGCACCCGCTGCGCGGCAACATCGACACCCGGATGTCCTACGTGACCAGTGGCGATCTCGACGCGGTCGTGCTGGCCGCCGCCGGGCTCGACCGCGTGGGCGTGGGTGAACGGGCCACCCAGCGGTTCGGCATCGACGAGATGCTCCCCGCCCCGGCGCAGGGCGCCCTCGCCGTCGAATGTCGGGCCGACGACGCCGGCGCCGCCGAGGCGATCGCGCTGCTGGACCACCTGCCCTCCAGGATCCGGGTGACGGCCGAGCGCCGTCTGCTCGCCGAGCTCGAGGCCGGGTGTACCGCTCCCGTCGGGGCGCGCGCCGAACTCGACGGGGGAGTCCTCACGCTGCACGCGGTCGCCGCGTCGCACGACGGTTCGACCGTCCTGCGCACCGAGGGCACCGCCGCCACCGCAGACCACCCCGACGGTCCCGTCACCGCGGCCGACGAGTTGGGTCGCCGGCTCGCGGCGGACCTGCTCGGCCGCGGCGCACGTGACCTGATGTCCGAGAAGTCCCCCGAGGAACGGGCCCCGCTCGTACCGAGGGAGTCGACGACGGCGCCCCCGACCGTCACCGAGACCTGATCCATGTCCCCTGAAGCTCCCCGTCGCGCGCAGCCAGCGCGCGACACCCACCCCACGGAGAGACGAACAATGACTCGAGCACGCACCACCCGCCCCGGAACCGTCCGCTTCGTCGGCGGCGGTCCAGGCAACGCGGGGATGCTCACCTGCAGGGCCCGTGAGGTCCTCGCCGGTAACGCGTTGGTCTTCGCCGACGCCGACGTCTCCACCGAGGTGCTCGCGCTCGTCGCAGGCGACGTCCCGGTCCCGGAGGACCTGCTCGACGCGCGCCGCGCCGAGATGGACGCCGCCGTCGCCGCCGAGGACAAGGCGGAGATCAAGCGTCTCAAGACCCTGCCGGCGCCCACCGCCGCGGACGTGCGTCCCGTCCTGGGTGAGCCCGCCGCCGTGGCCAAGCAACTCGTCGCCGAGGCCAAGAAGGGCCACGACGTGGTGCGGCTGGTCACCGGTGACCCCATGACCACCGACGCCACCGTCACCGAGATCGCGGCCGTCGGACGCACCGTGGTGTCGTTCGAGGTCGTGCCGGGTGTCGCCGAGGCCACCGCCGTGCCCGCGTTCGCCGGCATCGCGCTGGGGTCCGGGTACGTGTTCGCCGACGGCCGCGGCAAGGTGGACTGGGCCTCCCTGGTCAACTCGCCCGGCCCGATCGTCCTGCGCACTACCGGCCGGCACCTCGCCGAGGCCGCCTCCGGGCTGGCCGAGCAGGGCCTGGCGGCGGCGACCCCGGTCACCGTGACCTGCGCCGGTTCGCTCTGTGCCCAGAAGTCCGCCGACGGTACCCTGGCCACTATGGCCGAGGTCGGGCGCGAGATGGACGGTGACCTCGTGGTGACCATCGGCAAGTCCGCCGGCGAGCGCCACCGTCACCAGTGGTGGGAGTCGCGCGCCATGTTCGGCTGGAACGTGCTCGTGCCCCGCACCAAGGCCCAGTCCGCCGAGATGAGCGAGCGGATCGCCGAGCACGGCGCCGTCCCGGTGGAGGTCCCCACCATCGCCGTCGAGCCGCCGCGCAGCCCCGCCCAGATGGAGCGGGCCGTCAAGGGTCTGGTCGACGGCCGCTACCAGTGGGTCGTGTTCACCTCCTCCAACGCCGTCCGCGCGGTGTGGGAGAAGTTCTGCGAGTTCGGTCTGGACGCGCGCGCGTTCTCCGGGGTCAAGATCGCCTGCGTCGGCGAGGGCACCGCGGAGCGCGTCCGCGAGCTGGGCATCCAGCCCGAGCTGCTGCCGTCGGGCGAGCAGTCCAGCCAGGGCCTGCTCGAGGTCTTCCCGCCGTACGACGACGTCCTGGACCCCGTCAACCGGGTCCTGCTGCCGCGCGCCGACATCGCCACCGAGACCCTCGCCGAGGGCCTGACCGGCCGTGGCTGGGAGATCGAGGACGTCACCGCGTACCGCACCGTCCGCGCGGCCCCGCCGGCCGCCGAGATCCGGGAGATGATCAAGAGCGGCGGGTTCGACGCCGTGTGCTTCACCAGCTCCTCCACGGTCCGCAACCTCGTGGGGATCGCCGGCAAGCCGCACGCCCGCACGTTGATCGCCTGCATCGGCCCGCGCACCGCCGAGACCGCCGTCGAGTTCGGACTGCGCGTGGACGTGCAGCCGGAGAACGCGTCGGTGCTGGATCTGGTGGACGCGCTCGCCGCACACGCCGACCAGCTGCGTGAGGCCGGAGAGCTGCCGCCCCCGCGTCGTCGCGCCCGGCGTCGCTGATACCGACCTGCGCCGCACCGCGCCACCGGCGTCTTTCGTACAGTGGAGCCCGTGACCACTTCGCGTGAGACCGACACCGCTTCCGTTCCGGCACCACTGGTGCGCCCGCGACGGCTGCGTTCGACGCCGGCGATGCGCAGGCTCGTCGCCGAGACCACGCTCGCCCCGCGGCAGCTCGTCCTGCCGGTGTTCGTCGCCGACGGCCTCGACGAGCCGCACGCCATCTCCTCGCTGCCCGGGGTCGTGCAGCACACGGTCGACTCGCTGCGCCGGGAGGCCGTCGCCGCCGCCGAGGCGGGACTCGGCGGGATCATGCTGTTCGGCGTCCCGCTCGACGCGGACAAGGACGCCACCGGGAGTTGCGGGGCGGCGGCCGACGGCATCCTCAACCGCGCACTCACCGCAGTGCGCGAGGAGGTGGGCGACGACCTGGTGGTGATGGCCGACACCTGCCTCGACGAGTTCACCGACCACGGCCACTGTGGCGTCCTCGGCACCGACCCGCGCGGCGAGCAGATCGTCGACAATGACGCCACCCTGGCCGCCTACAACGATCTCGCCGTGGCCCAGGCCGCCGCCGGCGCCCACGTGGTGGGGCCGAGCGGGATGATGGACGGCCAGATCGTCGCCATCCGTGAGGCGCTGGACCGCGAGGGCTACCAGGACGTAGCGGTACTGGCGTACAGCGCCAAATACGCCAGCGCGTTCTACGGGCCGTTCCGCGAGGCCGTCGGATCCTCTCTGCGCGGCGACCGGCGCACCTACCAGCAGGACCCCGCCAACCTGCGCGAGTCGCTGCGCGAGGTCCGGTTGGACCTGGACGAGGGCGCCGACATGGTGATGGTCAAGCCCGCCATGTCCTACCTCGACGTGCTGCGCCAGACCGCCGAGATCTCGGACGTACCCGTGGCCGCCTACCAGGTCTCCGGCGAGTACGCGATGATCTCCGCCGCCGCCGAACGCGGGTGGATCGACCACGACCCGGCGGTGATGGAGTCGCTGACCTCGATCCGCCGCGCCGGCGCGGACATCGTCCTGACCTACTGGGCGCTGCACGCCGCACGCCTCCTCGCCGACGGGTGGGGCTCCCGGTGACCAGCAACGGGCCGTGGCGCCCTCCCGAGCGGACCAACGGCCAGACCGAGGGGACCAACGGGCCACCCGATCGGACCGACGGCATGTCCGAGCGCGCCGACGGTCGGCCGGAGGGCCCCGCGGGACCGGTGCCCGACGACGTCCACTCGGCCTGGGGCCTGTGGCTCGCCGCCACCGGGTTCGCTCTGATCGGGATGCTGCTCAACGCCGCCACCTCCCGGTTCGGTGACCTGCCCGTGGCCACGCGTGACGCCTTCCGCGACGCCGTCGAGACCGCCGGGTCCACGGACATCTCCGTCGAGGTGCTGTTCGGCATGGCCCGGATCGTGGGTGCGGTCCTGGCGGTGCTCGTCTCCGTTGTGACCGTGTGGCTGGCCTATCGGCTGCGGGCGGGCAAGGGCTGGGCCCGGACGATGCTCGACATCGTCGCGATCTTCCTCGTGGTGGACGCGGTCTCCGTGGTGATCGGTGTGTTCGGCGGCGTCGCCGTGGCGGGGGAGCGTGGCGAGGTCGTCACCTTTATCGTCATCTCGCTCCAGATCCTCGCGGGGCTGTGCGCCGCGACCGCCGTGTGGCGCCAGCACACCGCCGAGGCCATGAAGTTCACGACCGGCGGCGGTGCGCGTGCCGGCGAGTGAACCCGAGCGGCCCGGGCTGGAACCCGAGGGCCCCGTCCTCTTCGCGGAGGACGGGTGGAGCTGGGCGTGGATCTTCGCCGCGCCGCTCTTCTGTGCCAGCGCCGCAGTGTTCGAGCTGGCCACCGGCGCTCCCGTCCACTGGCTCATGCTCACCGTCTGCGCGGTCGCCTCGGCGATGTGCCACGGCGTGATGATCGCCGCCACCCGCGTCCACGGCCGCGTCCGGCTCACCCCGAACACGTACATCCAGGGAACCGAGGAACTCGAGCTGGACCGCATCGAGGAGGTTCTGCCGCTGCCCGGTGACGGCCGCCCCGAGGCGTCGTGGGAGACCGCCCGCACCCTGGGGGAGCTTCGCGAGGTCCCGCGCCGCAGGCGATCGGTGGGACTACGTCTGGACACCGGTGGCGAGGTCCGGGCCTGGACCCGCGACCCCGCCGCCCTGCACGCCGCCCTCGAGGCCGCGGTCCGCTCCGTCGGCACCGGCCCGGGTACCGACAGCGGTACTGACACCGGCACTGGCACCAGTACTGACACCGGCACTGGCACTGACACCGGCATGGGCACCGCCGCGGACCCGGCGTGACCGCCCGGCGCCACGCCGTGCTGGCCGTCACCGCGGCGGTCCTGGCGGTGGTGTTGTGGTGGCTGTCGCGCGACCTGGTGGCCGTCCGGCCGCCGGTGGTCGACCCGCCCGTCGAGGGTGTGATCCTGCGGACCTACACCGAGCCCTGGCTGCTGCTGGCGGCGACACTGTCGGCCGGCCTCGCGATGGTGTCGACGACGCTCGCCGTTCTGGGGCGTCGCTCCCGGCAGGGACCGTGATATATCTACTTCTGCCTGCAGTTTTTCACCCCCGGCCACGCGCGCGGTAACGATCGGATGACGGTTCCCTGTGTCGGTGCGAGTTGGTACTTCGGGGCCCCTGCCGCAGGCTACATTTGGAGCGGTTCGGACGCTTGTGACGCTCGTGAACTTGAGTGGTCGCGGCGTCCGATTTGTATGGCAGTCATCTACAGAACATGGAATCGGGGATCGGTGCAGCCGTCTAGCACTTTCGTTGGCACCACCGCGGTCGTCGGGGCGATCGCACTTCTTGGGACGGGAGTGGCTGCCGCCGCCCCGGTCCAGTGGCAGGACTGTACGGAGATGCTCGGGGTCGAGGCCGAGTACGTGCCGGCCGGACTCGAGTGCGGGACCGTCGAGGTCCCCGTCGACTACACCGCGCCCGACGGCGCCAAGACCGAGGTCGCGCTGACCCGCATCAAGGCCTCCTCCGGGCAGGCCCGGTCGGCCGTCTTCGGCAACCCCGGCGGCCCCGGCAACTACGCGCTCAACTTCTGGAGCCCCGCCTTCGACGGCACTGCGCCCGCCGGCCTGTACGAGAACCACGATCTCGTGGCCGTGCAGCCCCGCGGTCTGTACGGCTCCAACCCGATGACCTGTGATGTCGCCTTTGTCGGCCCCACCACCGCCAATGCTCTGCACGACGCGTGCTTTGGAACCGACCCGGCCTACATGGCCTCGTTCACCACCGAAAACGCCGCCCGCGACATGAACGCCGTCCGCGAATCGCTCGGGCTCGCCGAGATCGACTACGTGGGCGTGTCCTACGGAACGGCGATCGGCACCGACTTCGCCACTCTGTTCCCCGAGCAGACCGGCCGCATGGTGTTGGACTCCAACACCCACCCCGACTGGCGGTGGTCCCAGCAGGCCGAGCAGGGCGCGCTGGCCCAGGAGCGGCGGCTGAACGACATCTTCGCGTGGATCGCCGAGCGCGACGACTACTACGGACTCGGGGACACCCCGCTCAAGGTGTTCCACTCCTGGAAGTGGGTCACCGACCAGGAGGTGGGGGGCCCCGCCAACCTCACCCCGCCGCCGGCCGAGACCCGCGACCTGCCCGTCGAGCTGCGGGGCACCGCGCTCGAGCGGCCCGCGATCGACACGATCAACGGAACTGCGCCCACCCTCGCGCGCGTCGAGGGCTTCGGCCGTGCCGTCGCGTTGCAGGGTCTGACCAACAACGCCACCACCGGGCTGTACGACGCCACTGTGGGCGCGACGTACTCCGAGCAGGCGTGGCCGATGCTGGCGCACATGCTCAAGTACTACAACGACGGTGGCAACATCGCCCGCGTCGACTACCCGACCGCGGCCCGGATCGTCGCCGCGCAGGAGAGCCGCTCGCCGGTCTTCCGCACCGACATCGAGATGAACTCGATCATCACGTGCAACGAGACCGCCTCGCCGTCCAACGAGCTGGGCGTCATGGCTGCCAAGGCGGACCGGTACACGGGCGGTAACAAGCTCACCACCCGCGCCGCGGCCGAGGCTGCCGGCGACGACTGCGTGGGCTGGGCCCCGGTCGCGCGGACCATCCAGCCGAACGGCGACGCGCTCGACCAGAAGCCGCTCGTGCTGCACTCGGAGAACGACGCCGTCACCCCGATCGCCGGCGCCCACCGGGTCGTCGAGACGCTCGACGGAACGCTGGTCGTGGTCGGCGGTGGCCAGCACGGGACCTTCCGCACCGGAAACGCGGCCGTCGACGCCGTGGTGATGGAGTTCCTCGAGACCGGCGCCGCCACCCCGGGCCACATCGAGGGCAAGCCCTCGCCGGAACCGCTGCCCAGGTGGGGTCAGGCCGAGCGTGCGGCCGCCGCGCAGCAGGGCATGTCCGCCCCTGTCGCCGGTGCCGACGACTGGTACGGCACCCATCGTGACGCAGGGGCTGCCGCCGCGCCCGCCCCCGTGACGGGGTCCGTGGCGGCCCCGGCCGCCCCCGTCGCAGCGCCAGCCCCCGCGCCGGTGATCCCGGCTCCGGCCCCGCTGCCCACCCCGCAGGAGCTGCACCAGCAGGCCGAGAAGGCTCTGCAGGACGTGGCCGGGCAGGTCGACACCGCCGTCAAGGCGATGTTCGCACCGCACGTACAGCCCGCCCCGCCGCAGGGCTGACACCGCGAAGGGGTACTCACGGCCGGTCTTTGAGACACTGGACGGGTGACGTCTGCGAGCGATGCCTTCCCGACCCCGTCCGGCCTGTCCGGCACCACCCGATCGGCCGAGCTCTTCGCCGAGGCCTGTGAGCTGATCCCTGGCGGGGTCAACTCCCCGGTCCGCGCCTTTAACTCCGTCGGCGGAACCCCGCGTTTCATGCGTGAAGCGCGGGGTTCCCGCATGACGGACGTCGACGGCAACACCTACATCGACCTGGTCTGCTCCTGGGGCCCGATGATCCACGGTCACGCCCACCCCGCGATCGTCGAGGCCGTGCGGGACACCGCCACCCGCGGTCTGAGCTTCGGCACCCCCACCGAGGGCGAGGTCGACCTGGCCCGCGAGATCGTGGGGCGGACCTCCGTCGAGGAGGTGCGCCTGGTCAACTCCGGTACCGAGGCCACCATGAGCGCGGTGCGCCTGGCGCGTGGGTTCACGGGCCGGTCCAAGGTGGTCAAGTTCTCCGGCTGCTACCACGGTCACGTGGACGCGCTGCTGGCCGACGCGGGGTCGGGCGTCGCGACCTTCTCCCTGCCCGACTCGCCCGGCGTGACCGGTGCGAGCGCCCACGACACGATCGTGCTGCCGTACAACGACGTCGAGGCGGCCCGCCTGGTCTTTGCCAACCACGGCAGCGAGATCGCCTGCGTGATCACCGAGGCGGCCGCCGGCAACATGGGCACCGTCCCGCCGCTGCCCGGCTTCAACGAGGAACTGCGCACCCTGTGCTCCGAGAACGGTGCGCTGCTGGTGATGGACGAGGTCATGACCGGCTTCCGGGCCGGCGACCGCGGTTGGTGGGGGATCGACGGCGTGGCCGGCGACCTGACCACCTTCGGCAAGGTCATGTCCGGCGGCCTGCCCGCCGCCGCGTTCGGTGGCCGCGCCGACGTGATGTCCGCCCTCGCTCCCGCCGGGCCCGTCTACCAGGCGGGCACGCTGTCGGGTAACCCCGTGGCGGTGGCGGCGGGCCTCGCCTCGCTCCGGCTGGCCGACCACTCCTGCTACTACACGCTGCAGACCAACGCGGACCGCCTCGAGGCACTGCTGAGCAACGCCCTGCAGGCCGCGGGGGTGGCGCACACCATCCAGCGGGCCGGGACCATGCTCAGCGTGTTCTTCACCGACCAGCAGGTCACCGACTACGCCGGGGCCAAGGCCGCCGAGACGTTCCGGTACGCCCCGTTCTTCAACACCCTGCTCGACCGCGGCATCTACGCTCCGCCGAGCGCCTTCGAGACCTGGTTCGTCTCCACCGCGCTCACCGACGACGACTTCCAGCACCTCTCGGATTCCCTGCCCGTGGCCGCCGAGGCCGCTGCCGCCGCGTCCGCCCCGGAGGCCACCCGATGAGCCGGTCAGGGGGCGGGCTGCGCGGTCGAGGGCTGCGCGGGCGTCTCGACGTCCCGTCGACGGGCCCCACCTCATTGCCGATACCCCTTCGTGGAGAGCACCCCGCACCCGCCGAGGCGCCGCCGTCGCTGGGCGGGTCCGCGGCCTCCGCGCGCCCGGCGGAGGTCTCCACCCCGCAGCAGCAGGAGGGGGCCGAGGCGTACGGGGCAGAGCCGGGGACGATCTCCGCTCCGGGCGAGCCGGTCTCGTCGTCGTCGTCGTCGGCACCTCGTGACTCGTCGGCGCGCGGGACCGAGACGCAGACCATCGTCCACCTGGTCCGACACGGGGAGGTGCACAACCCGGAGGGCGTGCTGTACGGCCGCCTGCCGGGCTTCCGGCTCTCCGAGCTGGGGCGCAGCCAGGCCGAGACCGTCGCCCGCACGCTCGGGCAGGGGCACGACATCGTGTCGATCGTGGCCTCGCCGCTGCAGCGCGCCCAGGAGACCGCTGCCCCGCTGGCCGAGGCGCTGGGCCTGCCGGTGGGGATCGACGCCGACATCATCGAGGCAGACAACCGCTTCGAAGGCAACAAGGTCGGCGGCCGGGGCGGCGCGCTGCGCAACCCCCAGTACTGGCCGATCCTGATCAACCCGCTGCGGCCGTCGTGGGGTGAGCCGTACCTGCAGATCGCGCACCGGATGATCGGTGCCGTCTACTCCACGCTCGATGCCGCCCGCGGCCACGAGGCGGTCCTGGTGAGCCACCAGTTGCCCGTGTACACGACGCGTCGGTTCCTCGAAGGTCGGCGACTGTGGCACGACCCCCGGTCGCGGCAGTGCTCGCTGGCCTCGATCACCTCTCTGGTCTTCGAGGGCACCACGCTGCGCGACATCGTCTACTCCGAGCCGGCGGGTGCGTCCGACCCGTCGCAGACGGGAGCCTGAACCATGCGACGCCCCAAGGCGGCCCTCGGTGCCTTGCTCCTCGCGGGCGCCCTGGTCACCGGTGCGTGCGCGACCGGCACCGACGCCGTGGTGACGGGCCCCGAGACGTTCGAGTTCGTCAGCCCGGACGGTCAGCTCGAGATCCACTACGACCCCCCTGCCGAGCGCAAACCCGTCGCCACACTGACCGGCCCGGACCTGCTGGACCCCGACCGCACTCTCAACGTCCAGGAGGACTTCGAGGGGCAGGTCGTGATCCTGAACCTGTGGGGCCAGTGGTGCGGCCCGTGCCGCGCCGAGTCCGACGACCTGCAGCGGCTGCAGGAGGAGTTCGAGCCACAGGGCGCCACCGTGTTCGGCATCAACCTGCGTGACCCCAACCGGCAGAAACCCGTCGACTTCGTGGAGGACAACGGCATCACGTTCCCCTCGATCTGGGATCCGAGCAACGCCGCGGTGGCCGCTCTGCGCGGCTTCCCGACGTCCGTGGTGCCGGCGACGATCATCCTGGACAAGCAGCACCGGGTTGCCGCCGTGTACCTGGCGGAGATCACCGACGACAGTCTGCGGGACACCGTGTCCGCGATCCTGGCCGAGGAGGTCGAGCCGGTGTGAACCCGGAGATGATCATTCTCGCGCAGAGCGTGGGAGAGACATTCCAGCAGACCGTGGCCAGCGGCCCGATCCTGTTGGCGCTGGGCGCCTGCGTCCTGGCGGGGCTCGTGTCCTTCGCCTCGCCGTGCGTGATCCCGCTGGTGCCCGGCTACGTGGCGTACCTGGCCAGCGTGGTGGGCGCCGACCGTCCCCCGGTCACCGTGGCCGCCGCCGAACGCCAGCGAGCCGCCACGGCGACCCTGACCGTGGACGAACGCCGTACCCGCCGTGCCTCGCGCACGCGGGTGGTGGTGGCATCGCTGCTGTTCGTGGGCGGCTTCACCGTGGTGTTCGTGGCGCTCAGCGCCATGGTGCTGGGCACCGTGCAGTACCTGGCGCCGCAGCAGGAGCTTCTGCAGCGTCTCGGCGGTGTGGTGACGATCATGATGGGGCTCGTCTTTATCGGCTTGGTGCCCACCCTGCAGCGGGATACGCGCATGCAGCCCAAGGCGCTCTCGACGTGGGTCGGCGCCCCGATGCTGGGCGCCGTGTTCGCGTTGGGTTGGACGCCGTGCCTCGGACCGACGTTGGCCGCGGCGCTCTCGGTGGCCGCGGGCACGGGTGTCGACGCGGCCCGAGGCGTGCTGCTGATCGTGGCGTACTGCCTGGGTCTGGGGTTGCCGTTCGTGTTGGTGGCCTTCGGCTCCACCTGGGCGATGCGGACCGTCGGGTGGCTGCAGAAGCACACCCGCGCCATCCAGGTGTTCGGCGGCGTCATGCTGATCATCGTGGGCCTGCTGTTGCTCTCCGGAGCCTGGGCCCTGTTCATCGATTGGCTCCGCGACTTCGCCATCTCGGACACCACCCTGCCCATCTAGACAGCGCCCCACCGCCCTCGGGGTCACGCGGCCTCCTCGCTGATGTTGGCCGCGCCGAGGCGCGCGTGGATAGCCCGGTCGAGGTCGTGGAGCAGCGCGAAGGGCAAGATCTGCGCCTCGAGCGGTGACAGTGGTGGCGGTCCGGCCTTGGCCGGTGGTGGATGAGCGGACCGCGCTGTGCCCGCGGGCGGGATCCACCTGACCCCTTGAGGTGCATTGCGGTCGGGGACCGTGGACCAGCCGGTGTCGTGGATCATGGCGTGGCAGTCGCCGCTCGCCAGGGCAAGCTCGTCTATGTTCGTCAGCCCACCGGCTGACCAGGGTTTCCCGCTGTGGTGGGCTTCGCAGTGTCTGGCGTCCTGGTCGCAGTCCGGGTGGGTGCAGCCTCCGTACGCGGCGAATAATGCGAGCCGTTGATAGCGCGAGGCGGTTCGGCGGCTGCGGTAGAGCTTCAGCTGCATTTCGTCGTCACACAGCGCCAGGAACCAGTGGTTCCCGCGCGCCATGGCCAGAGCCTGGGGCACGGGGACGCGGATCCCTCCGTCGGTCTTACCGCAGCCGGCCAGGGTGGTGAGCTGGTCGAGATTCATGCGCACGACGATCGCTGCCGGCGCTCCGGTCTTGCGGGCGTCGGCGGACAGAGCCAGCTGCAAGGCGTGGACCATCGCGTCGTGCATTCTCTGGCCGTCGGTGCGGGTGTCTCGTGAGTCCGGGTCGGGCCACAGTCGGCCGGGCTGGCCCCAGCGGGCGTGTACCTCGCGCATCAGGGCCGCCAACTGCGGGTCCATGGTCATGCTGGCGCTGGCCATCCGATCCAATCCCTGGCCGCCACAGGACACCGACCTGCGGCGTGCCCGCTCCTCGGGCCCGCGTTCGGTGCGCCCCGGGTCCAGGGTGTCGAGCAGCCGGTGCGCGTGTGCCTGCAACTGCCGGGTGGTGGACTTCTCGGCAGCCGCGAGCAGTTGCTGTTCCAGGCGGGCGCGTACCTCGTCGTCACACTCATCGGACAGCGCATCCAGCGCCTTGCCGATGACCCGCAGCTGCCCGGCCGACACCCTGCCGGTGCCGCTGGCCCTCATACGGGCGGAATCGGCGATCCCGGCATCGTCGAGCCGTCCCCGGGCCTCCCCGGGGGCCAGGCCGAGGCCGCCGGTGAGCATCTGGCGGTCGTTGATGAAGCCCATCTCGCGAGCGGTGCCCGATTCTCGGGCCGCGGCCATGACGCGGGCCTGGGTGGCGCGGATCCGGCGTTGGGCCTGTTCGAGCGCGACGAGCTCGGAATGCAGCTGTGCCGGCGACGTGTCTCGCCAGTCGCGTTGCAGGTGCTGATCGAGCGCGGCAAGGATGGCTGCCATCTCGCCACCCGCCGCGACACCATTACCGTTCTCGCTCATGTGTTCGATTAGATCATCTGGGTACGACACGGTGCGTTGACGCAGTTCAGGGGAGGTTCGATCGACCCGGCCGCCCCTACCAGGGCCAGAAGGCCTCGATCATCGGCGAGATGAACAACCAGGCCAGCGCGAGATAGAAGACCACGGACGACGCGATGATGACCGTGACGTTGTGGGGGTTGAAGGCCGATTTGAACGCCAGTCTGACGTTCCTCTCCCGGCGCTCGAGCTTCGCTCGGCGCTTCCGCTCAGCCTCGTCGTCCAGGCCCGTTTCCTCGCCTTCGACAACGTCCGCGAGTTCGCTTCCGTCCTGGTAGTCGTTCATCCTGGGGTCCTCTCTAGATTGCGTAGTGATACTGCCGGAGCAGCAGGTCATGGTGTTGGGTCACGGATTCGTAGGCAAGGTCGCCGAATTTCTTGCCCAGCGGGGAGCCCGCCGCGGCGCCGATCCCGCCACCGACCAGCGCGCCGTACGGTCCGAGGTAGGAACCGGCAGAAGCTCCGATCAGCGTCCCGCTGACCGCACCGCCGCCGAGAGCTCCACCGGTCTCCACCGTGGCCTCGACGGCGCCGACTTCGCCACGGGCGTATCGATTCAGGCCGTCGTACAAGGTCATCCCGGTGCCCAGGGGGCCCGCAACCCTCCCGACGAAGCGGAACCCGGCGCTGGCCCGGCGGCCGTAGTCGTCCGGGGCGGGGTTGAGCACGTGCCGGCCGCGGGTGAGGGGGTCGAGTTCATCGGCAAACCTGGGATGGCCATTGGACATGGCGCTGGTGATCGCATCGACTGCGACACCGGGCCAGGGATCGTCCGGGCCCGGGATCGGCCCCTTGTCGACCTCCGGTGGGATCACCTCGTGTAGCCGGGTGGCGATCTCGTCGAGTCGGCCCCCGTAGAGCTGGTCGAGTGACGCCACTACGTCGAGCGCCTGCTCTATCGCCTCCGCGTGGCCATTGACTTCGGCCTCGGTGATGTCGTCGCGGCCGGGTGCGGGCGAGATGGAGTCCTCGACGACGACCAGGCCGCACGTCTGCGCCTGGGAGAGGCGGTCGCGGACCACCTGCACCGCGGGGCCGAGCGCGTCGCGGGCCTGTTCGAGAGTCCGGGTCAGTTCATCGAGGTGCCCGGCGAGCGCGGCGACATGGCGGTGCTCGGCATCGGCGGCGTCCAGGACCGCGTCCGCGGCGACGCCCTCCCATCCAGCTGCAAGGTTTTGGCGACCCTGGGACAGAGCCTCCCGCGATTTCTCGGCAATGTCGTGTCGGCCTGAGGTCGCCAGACTCGCCGTCGTCACACCACCGGTATCCCACTGCCGCACCGCGCCCACCGAATAGCTCACCCGATTGCCCTCCCGCGACCTTTGTTCCGTCAACAGGTACGACGGGACAGGGCGCGGACCGGTTCCATCGCTGGTCGGACTTTCCTGCGGTGCCGCCACGAATCGGGTGGAACCACTCGGCTCGACGGGGCGTCATACAGATCGTGGGGACATTCAGAGGAGTAGCTGCCGCGCTCGCGGCGTGCGTGGTGCTGTCCGGGTGCGCGTCGGTTCAGGGGGGCGACCAGGCGACGACGACGAGCCCGGTCGTCACCGAGTCGCCGAGCAATCCCTGGGATCTGCCGATCGAGCAGCGGCCCGCGCTATTCGACCCGTGCGCGGAGATCCCGATCGAGGCGGTGGAACAGGGGGTCGGGGGGCCGGTTGAGGAGGTTGAAGAGCTTTACAACGATCGACCGGGAGAGCTTCTCTCCTGCGGCTGGAAGAACGATGAGGTTCTTTTCGGTGTCGTGGGGACTTGGAGGTCGAAGCAGGAGTTCCTTTCGGATACTGAATTCGTCGATGTGAACCCCGGGACTGCCGTCGCAGAAAGGATCGGACTCCGTGCCCGCGATAGAGGCGATGAAAGCGGTACTACTTGCTACCTGGTCTTCTTCACATCACGCGGTGCGGTAGTCGTGAATGCCAATCTTATAGATTCTCTTAATTCTTTCAAAGGCGAACAATTCACAACTGCATGTGAGGTATTGGAAGTAGCCATAGTTCCAGTGCTGAGACATCTCCCTGAAAGGGATTTTTGATGACAGTTCACCTCGACCCTGGCGCGGCGGTTCAATGCAAAAGCGTGTGCGATGAGTTTGTTGACAAGGTGCGGATGCTTACTTCGGGTGGTCGCTACGAGAAGTTCTTATCCACAGAGGGAGCCTTCGACACCGCCCGCCAAATCGGCACCGTCTATTCGCTGTTCGCAGGCGAGGATCTCCGAACGCTGCTGAATGGTTACGTGGATCAAGCCAAAGCCATGTCAATGCTTTTCGCCGCTGCTGGCGGATTGATCGAGGCGCAGGACGAGGCGGTGGCGGCGGCCTTGGGAAAGGCGGCGCAGGAACCGGCCGGGCTGCAGAGCCTGGGGCTGATGGGTTCACTCGGATCCACCATCGCGATGCTCGACGCCGCCGACGGGACCAGCACGCCGCGCGGGTACGACCGAGTCGGCCCCGAGGAGGTGTCAGGCGCTCCGCTGGCGAGGATGGTCTCTGGGGCGCAAGCTCTGGATCCGGCGCAGTTTCAGCAGGTTCGTGATCGCGTCAGCACCGTCGCATCGAGCATCAGGTCGGCCGCCGCCGATCTGCACGGCGGCCTGCGGGACGCGCTCGGCAGCCAATGGCAGGGCGAGTTCGCCGCGCAGGCCAGCACGTCCGTGGGGTCATTCACCGACTCGGTCGACAAGCTGGCCACCGTGCTCGAGCAGGTGGTGGTCAAGGCGGAAACGGCCGAGAACGGCTTCAGCACCACCAAGTCCCGAATCGGCGAGGAATCCGCCTCACTCCAGGCCTCCCAGGTGAACACCCCGGGGTTCGGCTACGTCCACGGGCCGCCGACGCCCGAATCCGCCACCGCGATGGCCGCCGCTCAGGCCGCGGCCGAAGAGCAGGCGCGGGCGATCGTCAACACCGTCTACAGCCCCGCCGTGATGGACGCCAACCTCGCCGACCTGGACATCCCCAGCCCGTACCGCGTCGTGTCGACGTCGGCGCTCGGTGGTGCGAGTGGGCTCGACCTGGTGTCGGCATGGAACGTAGACGGGGTGGTGCGACCCGCTGGCCCGGCCGCGCCCGGTGAGGCCGCACTCGCCGCCGCCGGAGGAGAGGCTGCCCCGGCAGGGGCCGTCGCGGTCGGTGGAGGCGCCGGTATGGGGGCGACGACGACAAGCCTGCCCGCCGCAACCGACGCCGCCACCGAGCAGGCGCTTCTGGCTTCCCGGAGCGGTGCAGTCGATGGAGGGGGAGCGGTAGCGGGAACCGCTGGCCAGGCGGGTGCGGGCGGGGCGAACCCTGGCGGAGCCAACGCGGGCGGTGTGAACGCCTCGACTCACGCCGCCGCCACACCGTTCGCCCCGGTCACTGGAGCTTCCGGGCAACCGGCAGGGCCTGGCGGGGGCGCGGCCGGGGCGCGGGGCATCCGTAACGGCACCACCCAGCGGGACCGCGGATTCGGGTCCGCCGCAGGGATGCTCGGCGGCAGCGGTGCCACGGCGGCAGGAGCAGGAGCGGGGGCGGCCAGGATGGGAGGCGCAGGCACACTGGCGGGCCTCGGAACCCCGGGCGGCGCGGGGATGGGCGGGCCCACCGCAGGAGCGCCGGGAGCAGGCGGCGTGTCAGCGGGCGCGGGGGCTGCAGGATCGCCGGCGGGGGCGTTCTCGTCGTCGTCACCTGGTGGTGCCCAGGCCGGGCGTGCGGGAATGGTGCCGATGGGCATGATGGGCGCGGCGGGAGCCGGACAAAACGAGGGCCGCCGAGGTCACACGCCGGCTGGCTACTTGACCAATGCCACCAACGCCTCGGAGATCATCGGGGAGCCGGTCAAGGTCGCGCCAGCGGTTCTGGGGCGGACGCCGCGGACCGAGGACGCCACTGCCGAACACGAGCCGGAAGAGGGCAATACCTACAAGGGCCGAGTGATCGGACGACGAACCGCTGAGACCTAGCGAGGGCGACCAACCGCCGACACGAAGCAGGTGGCGAATCGCCGTGTCGTACCACGGATGGTGGCCGCCGCGCCGCTACTCGACGAGCACCGTCCAGACCAGGCCAACGACAACCAGCGCGATCCCCAGGAGGAACTGCGTCCGGTTCTGTATGTCGTGCCACAGGATCGCCACGAAGCGCTGCTTGATGTCCTCCAGTCGCGAGAACGGCTGATCGTCGCCCTCGGGCGGGTGCTCCTCAGGCTCAGTTGCCATGCTGGGCCTCCTCTGTGTCTGTGTCTGTGTCTGCGTCTGTGTCGGGGCCGGAGTCGTCGACAAGGGCATCGTGAACCGCGCCGCCAGCCTCCTGCCCCGCCCACGCGCCAACTACCGCTCCGATCCCGGCCCCCACCAACGTGCCGGCAGGGCCGAGGACCGACCCCGCGGCGGCTCCAGCCAGGGCTCCGCCCGCCATCCCGCCGCCGAGCGCCCCACCGGTCTCGAGAATCGCCTCCCCAGCCGACGTCTCCCCGTTGGCGTACCCCTCGACGCCCTCGTACACCGTGAACCCCCCGCCCACGGGCCCGGCGAGCCGGCCGAGTCCCCGGAGGAGTCCGGCGCTGCGCCGCCCCGCCTCCTCGGGCATCGGATCGAGCGTGTGTCTGCCCCTGGTGTCGGGGTCGTACTCATCCGCGAGCGCGGGCGCCCAACCCTCCACAGCCCCGGTGGCCGCTGTGGTGGCGATCCCCGGAATCGCCGCATCCGGCCCCGGGATCGGCTCCCGGTCCACGTCCGACGGCATGGCCCGCTGCACCATCTCGGCGACAGCGTCGATCTCCCGGCCGTAATGCTGATCCAACGACCCCACGGTGTCCAGGGCCAGTCCGAGCGCCTCCACATGTCCGTCGACGACGTCCTGGGTGATCTCGTCGCGGCCGGGAGCCGGGCCCACGGAGTCCTCGCCCACCACGAGCCCGGCGGCCTCGGCGGCGGCGATCCGATCGCGAAGCGACTGCACTGCCGGCCCCACCGCAGCGGCAGCTCGGGAGAGGGTGTCAGAGAGATCCTCGAGACCGTGTGTGAGCTTGGTGACGTGCACCTTCTCGCCCTCGGCAGCGTCCAGAACCGCATCAGCGGAGATGCCGTCCCAGCCCTCGTCCAGTTCTGAGCGGCCGGCAGCGAGGATCGCCCGCGCCTCCGTGGCATTCGCGTGCCGCTCGGTCACGGCCGAGCTCGCCGTCGTCACACCCCCGGCATCCCACCGCCTCACCTGGCCGATCGTGTAGCTCACGCCGATCCTCTCTCGCGCGCCGTCACAGTGTCTGACGGCCGACGAGGGCGGTTCGGTTCCACCAGCAAGCGATCTCTCACCTCACCGTGCGACCGACGCGAGGTGAGGGCTCGGTTACCGATGTGGAGTGCGGAGTAACGACCGCGTCACAAAGCACGGTCACACTCTCTTCGGTACGCCCACACGCCCACCGCACAGCTGGAGGCAACGAAGTGTCCTACGTCCAACCCTCGGACTTCACCCGCGCGATGATCGACGCCGGGGCGAGCAAGGTCCGCATGTCCACCCGAGACACTCTAATCCGCAGCTTCATGGCGGGCGCCATCCTGGGCCTGGCCGCCGCGTTTGCCATCACCGTCACGGTCCAGACCGGCAGCGCGCTCCTCGGAGCGGTGCTCTTCCCCGTCGGCTTCATCCTCCTGTACCTGCTGGGCTTCGATCTGCTCACCGGAGTGTTCACGCTCGTGCCGCTCGCCCTGCTCGACAAACGCAAAGGGGTGACGGTGAAGGGGATGCTTCGGAATTGGGGCCTGGTCTTTCTGGGGAACTTCGCCGGCGCCCTCACCGTGGCATTCCTCATGGCCTTCATCACCACGTACGGATTCAACATCGCGCCCGACGAGGTCGGTCAGCGTCTGGGCGAGATCGGCGAATCCCGGACCCTGGGCTACGCCGAGCACGGTGCGGCCGGGATGCTGACCCTGTTCTTCCGCGGTGTGCTGTGCAACTGGATGGTCTCGACGGGCGTAGTGGCCGCGATGATGTCCACGAGCGTGAGTGGCAAGGCGCTGACCATGTGGATGCCCGTGATGCTGTTCTTCTACATGGGATTCGAGCACTCGGTGGTCAACATGTTCCTGTTCCCGACCGGCCTGATGCTCGGCGGCGAATTCTCGCTGACCGACTACCTGGTGTGGAACGAGATCCCGACCGTCATCGGCAACCTCGTCGGCGGACTCTGCTTCGTGGGCCTGACCCTCTACGTCACCCACGCCCGGACCAAGGCGCAGCGACCGCTGCCGGAGGAGCCGGCCGAACCCGAGTCTGAGCGCGAGTCCGCTGCAGTCTGAGCGGCCCACCGCGAGCTCCGCCCACCGCTGCCTGACAACCACCGACCGAGAGGACCGGAAATGACACCGATCATGCCCAAGCACGACGCCGCCGCACACGTGGATTCCGCCCGCATCCGCCAGGGACGCACCTGGGCAGAACTGGCCGACCACCTGGGAGCGCCGCTGGTGTGGACGACCGCGGCACTGCTCGGTCAACACCCCATGACCGCCGAGCAGGCGCGCTCGGTGTGCGACCTCCTCGGGTTGGACGAGGCCGTGGCGGAGAGCCTCGCCCTGCAACCGAGCCGCGGCACACCACCCGAGGTGATGGCGGACCCGACGATCTACCGCTTCACCGAGGCGCTCTCGGTGTACGGGCCCGCGCTCAAGGCACTCATCCACGAGGAGTTCGGCGACGGGATCATGAGCGCGATCAACTTCACCGTCGACTTCGCGAGGCGGCCCGATCCTGACGGCGACCGGGTCGTGATCACGCTGGACGGCAAGTTCCTCGACTACCGCTGGTGACGGCCGCCGGCGGCGACCCGGCAGGACGCCGATCCGCCGCCGACGGCCGCCGGCGGCGACCCGGCAGGACGCCAATCCGCCGCCGACGGCCCTGAGGCGCCACAGCCCGGTCCGCCGCCGGCCCTGAGGCGCCCCCGGACCGCTACCTGACGAACCTGCCGGCGAACGACCGGAGCGGCAGATCGGCGCTGGTGACGACCCCGGCGGGCGCGGCGATGACCGACCTGATGGAGTTCAGCGCCGGCAGTCCCGTCACCGTCATGCCGATGGACGCGAAGTCCTCGGGGTCGGAGAGATCGACGCCGGGGGCGGGGAAGATCATGTGCTTGTTGTAGATCTGCGGATCGCCCTTGATCATCGTGATGTAGCACCCCTTGATGTCCCACTTGGGCTCGGTGAGCGGGGTCATCTGCCACTCGAGGTGGGTCTCGATCCGCGACACCCCGTCGACCATCCCCAGGTACTTGATGTAGCTCCCGCCGAGGGATCCCGCGGGTAGCTGGTACCAACCCAGGTCCACGTCCTCGGTGCAGGCGCCCAGCTCGCAGTCGAACACCACCTCGTCCAGCTCCAGGTCGAACGCGTCGGCCATCATGTACACCGAGTCGGCGAACACCTCGGTGTACTTCCGCAGCATCCCCGGCAGTTCCGGGTCGTCGACGGGCCTGCCGTAGCCGACCTCTTTCCACGTGTCGGCGGAGTGGTGGCAGGAAACGTCCACGGACTCGATCGTCGTGACGTTCTCGATGTCGGCCACGTCGGCCGAGGCGACGACGCCCAGGATCTGGTTGAGGCCCGGGTTCATCCCCGTGCCGTAGAAGGTCACTCCACCGGATTTCGCGGCCTCGTCCAGGATGTCCTTCCACGATCGGCCGGACGGGTGCGGATGGTTGAGGTCGCGGTGGTGGCCGGTGATCCAGTCGGCGGTGGTGACGACGTTGATGCCGGCCTCGAGGACCTGCAGGTAGAGCTCCTCATCAGGAAAGACGCCGTGGAATGTGAGCACGTCCGGACGTGCCGCGATGATCTCCTCGACGGTGCCTGTCGCGAGGATCCCGACCGGCGCGATGCCGGCGAGCTCGCCCACGTCGCGGCCGACCTTCGCGGGCGAGTAGCAGTGGACGCCCACGAGTTCGAGGTCCGGGTGCGTGCCGATCCGTTTGATCATCTCGCTGCCGACGTTGCCGGTGGCGACCTGGAACACGCGGGCGGGCCTACTGGTTCTGCTGGTCATCTGAGGTGTCACCTTTCGAGAAGTGAATTGTCGGGATAGAACTGTGTGGCCCATTTCCGCAGCGCGGTGAACCCCTCGTATTCGCCGGGAGCGAGCGCGGCGGGGTCGGAGTACTTCTGGTACTTCCAGATGGCGAGGTCGGCCTCGAACTGCTCGATCACGGCGTGGCCGTGTGTGGCTGCGCGCTCGGCGGATTCGTCGTCGTCCAGGTCTTTTCGGCGACGGATCCAGACGGAGAACCGGACGTCGGAGGTCTCGTCGTCGACCGGGGTGACGCATGTGGCCGTGCGGTTGTCGACCATCCCGTGACTGCGGGTGACGGCGACTCCCAGCCCGCCGTTGATGGCCTCGACTCCGCTGTCGACCTCCTCGATCGACCCCGGAGAGCCCTCGAACGCGATGGTGAAGTCGACATACGAGACCGGTCCGTCGAAGTCCTGTCGGGTGAAGACCGGGATGATCGGCACCTTGTGGACAAACTCGAAGTGCGCGAAGTCGACGCCGTTCTCCATGACGTACTGCGCATGGAGTTGCAGTCGCTCCTCGTAGAGCGTGGTCCGCGGGTGGCACGGGTGGTAGTCCTCGGCGCTCGTACTGTCGTCCCAGCTGGTGAAGACGTCGGGGACGTCGAAGTACGGATCCCGGCCCTCCAGGTCGTGCCAGATGTAGATCGACTCGTTCCGCTCGACCATCGGATAGGTCGTGATCTTGCGACCGATGTTCGGACGGTCCGCGTAGGGGATGGCGGTGTTGCGCCCGTCTGAGTTCCACTGCCATCCGTGGAAGGGGCACTGGATGGTCTCGCCGACAACGGTGCCGCCGTGGCCGAGGTGGGCGCCGAGGTGTTTGCAGTACGCGTCCATCACGGTGACCTGGCCGGATCTGCTCCGCCAGGCCACCAGGTCCTCCCCGAACGCTCGGACCCGGTGGACGTGGCCGACGGGGATCTCGGCCGACCACGCCACCTGGAACCAGCCGGTCGGCTTCATGGGGAGCGGGGGTTTCGGCATCGCCAGACTCCATTCTCTGCCCTAAGAGCACAAGGTGTGAACCGCCACCTGAGAAAAACAGAATGGCGATTCTGCGAAGGTAGCATCGAGGTGTGGAGGCCACAAGGAGTACGACGACGACGAGGACCGGTGAGCGTGAACAGCCGGCTCGGGGCGGTGCAGACGGCGGAGAAGCAGGCGGTGCGACAGGCGCGGCAGGGGGTGCGCAGCCGGGGCGGGGCGATACGCGAGGCGGTGCGGCTGGCGCGAGCCCCCGTGAGGAGAAGCTCCGCGGGTACCGGCATCAGATCATCCACGCCGCGGAACGGGAGTTCGGGAAAGCCGGGTTCGCCGCCACGCCGATGAACGCGATCGCGGCCACCGCCGGGTTGTCGCTGGCCACCGTGTACAAGTCCTTCTCCGGCAAGGCGGAGATCTGGGACGCTCTGCATCGCACGCGGATGGACGCCCTGCTGGAGGTCGTCAACGAGACCGACACCGGGGAGCCGGGTCTCGAGCGCCTGCTCACGGGTCTGCGACGTGTGTTCCTCTTCCTCGCGGAGCAGACCGCCTATCTCGACATGAATCTCCGCGCCGGCGGGGGGTGGGCGAGCAGCACGGAGGGCGCCCACGGAATCCAGCGCACGGTGTGGAGCTCCGGGTTGGAGGTGATCGCCGCAGGCATGCAGGCCGCGGCGGACCGGGGGGAGCTCGCCGGACTCGATCCGCGCATCGCCGCGGGGATGGCGATCTCCGCGCTCCAGGTCTGGCTGTCCGAGTGGGTGGCGTCGGGTCGCGTGGACGACCCGGAGGTGCTGGTCGACGACATGACGCGGCGGCTGCGTCTCATGCTGACGACCGCCGACGCAGGCGCGACCACCTGAGGCGGCCGCCCGAATTCAGCGAGTCGCGCCCGGGTACCTCTGGGCCGCCAGGGCACTGAGCCGCCGCAGGAACTGGCGGAAGAGCAGGTTCATCACCGGCCGGACCGCGGAGATCGACAGGTTGGTCGCCGCGTTCCCGTGCATCGCCAGCGTCCAGGTGAGGCGGCAGCCGCTGTCGGTGGGCTCGATGTCGTCGGCCTCGGCGAAGGCGTGGATTCCCTTGGTGGAGCTGGCGTTGAACCGGAAGGCCATCCGGCGCTCCGGCTCCCACGCCAGGAACTCCTCCTCGCCGACCAGGCCGCCGAGCATGTGGACGGTGCGGGTGGTGCCCACGCCGTAGGGGGGCTGGCTGGTCCAAGCCACCTTGGTGATCACACCCGCCCATCGCGGCCACGAGTCGGCGTCCTCGAAGATCTCGAACAATTGCCGTGGCGAGGCGGGGATCGCCACGCTGTTGGCGAAGCGGAACCGGGCGGTGTCGGTGTACGTCACGTCCACCGGTTCACAGGGGTGCATGGTCGGCATCGCCGTTCCTCTCGTCTGACTTCGGGGACCCGTGCGTGCGGTTACTCCCGGACATGCCTACTCCTCGGCCACGACTCCGCGAAGGCCGTCGGCGCCGAAGAGCGGCTCCAGCATCGGGGAGAAGTCGGGTCCCCGGCGCAGCATCTGCCCGCCGTCGACGTTGATCACCTGCCCGGTGATCCACTCCGACTCGTCGGCCAGGAGGAAGGTCGCGAGGTTGGCCACGTCGCCGACCCGGCCGATCCGGGGCAGCGGCGTGCTGACCCGGTAGTCCTCCGCAAGGGCCGGGTCAGCGAGGACCGGGGCCACCAGCTCGGTCTCGATGAGCCCCGGCCGGATGCCGTTGACCCGCACCCGGCTCGCCCCGAGCTCGTCCGCGCCCAGTCGGACGAGGTGGTCCACCGCGGATTTGGTCACGCCGTAGGCGCCGAACCAGCGGTGGGTGTTGCTGGCGGCGATCGACGAGATGGCCACGAACGACCCGCCGCCCCGCGAGACCAGGGCGCGTGCCGAGTGTTTGAGCGTGTACATCATGCCGTTGATGTTGAGGTCGACAGTCCGCTTCCAGGCCTCGGTGTCGGTCTGGGTGAGGGGCCCGATCGTCTCGCTGCCCCCGGCGCAGGCCACCACGCCGTCGAGTCCGCCGCCGTGCTCCACGGCCGCCGCGACGGCGCTGCTCACCTGGTCCTCGTCCGTCACATCGGCGGGGTGCGCGCGGACCGCGTCCGGGCGTCCGGTGGCCTCGCCGATGCGCCGCGCGGTCTCGGTCAGTCGCCCGGAGTCCCGTCCGATGATGGTGACCAGCGCACCGCGACGCGCCAGCTCCTCGGTCACTCCCGCTCCGATTCCACTCCCACCACCGGTGACGAGAACTGATCTGCCCTGGAGGTCCATGTCCCCGAGGGTAGAACACGTTCTCATCCATCGCGTCGGATCGGCGGGCCCAGACCTCACAGAAACCGCTCAGGAGGCCCCGACTAGCCTGGGTCGAAATCGGCGCCGCGACAGGTCGGCGCGCCGCGAACCGCAGATGGACCCCATGTCAGAGCCCAGAACCGCCGCCTCCCGCTCCCCGCTGGCAGGCGTTACCGCTTTCCTGCGCAACTCGTGGCGCACCCTCACCGCCATGCGTACGGCGTTGATCCTGTTGTTCCTGCTCGCCGTGGCGGCGATTCCGGGTGCGCTCCTGCCCCAGCGCAGCCTCAATGAGGGCAACGTCAACGAGTACATCGCCGAGACCGGCTGGCTGGGCGAGCTCTACGACCGTCTGCAGCTGTTCGACGTCTTCTCCAGCCTGTGGTTCACCGCCATCTACGTGCTGCTGTTCATCTCGCTGATCGGCTGCCTCACCCCGCGCTGCTTCGAGCTGGTCAGGCAACTGCGCACGCCCCCGCCGCTCACGCCCCGCAACCTCGCGCGCCTGCCCCACCACGCCGCGTACCGCACCACCGCCTCTCCCGAGCAGGCCGCCGAGCAGGTCCAGTCCCAGCTCAAGGGCTGGCGGGTGCGGCGGAACAACGGCGACGGCCGCGTCCCCGGCACCATCGAGCTCTCCTCCGAGCGCGGTTACACGCGCGAAGTGGGCAACATCGTCTTCCACTTCGGCCTTCTGGCGCTGCTCATCATGTTCGCGGCCGGCAAGTTCGTCTACGCCGAGGGCATGCGGGTGATCGTCGCCAACGCCGAGTCGCCGGCCTTCTGCAACACCACCCCCAGCGCCTACGACACGTTCCGTGCGGGCCTGCTGGTCGACGGCACGGATCTCGAGCAGTTCTGCATCAAGATCGAGGACTTCCGCGCCGACTACCTGCCCAACGGCCAGGCCGAGATGTTCACCTCCAACGTGCGCTTCACCGAGGAGGTCTCGACCACCGATCCGCAGACGTGGGAGCCGTACGAGATGCGGGTCAACCACCCGCTGCGCATCGGCTCCACCCGCGTCTACCTGCAGGGTCACGGCTTCGCGCCGACGTTCACGGTGACGTTCCCCAACGGCGAGACCCGCACGGACACCCAGCACTGGCAGCCCACCGAGCTGCAGACCTTCTTGTCGTCGGGCATCATGCGCTTCGACCCGCCGGCCGGCCTGTACCCGGACCTGGCCGAGCGTCGCACGCAGCAGATCGCCGTGCAGGGACTGTTCGCCCCCACCGCGTCGTTCGACGGCACCATCCTGAGCTCGCGGTTCCCGCGCATGGACGACCCGGCGGTGGCGATCGACGTCTACCAGGGCGACGCTGGCCTCGACACCGGCCGCCCGCAGTCGGTCTTCTCGCTGGACTCGGACCTCATCGAGACGGGCGTCCTCGAGCGCCAGGCGCGCGTCAATCTCTTCCCCGGCGAGTCCACCACCCTCCCCGACGGCACCGAGGTCCGGTTCGACGGCGCGGAGGAGTTCATCAACATCCAGGTCTCCGAGGACCCCACGCAGATCTGGGTGGGTGTCTCGGCCGCGGTGATGATGGCCGGGCTGGTGTTGAGCCTGATGGTGCGGCGCCGCAGGATCTGGGCGCGCGTGACCGTCGACGACGACGGGGTGACCCGAGTCGACCTGGGAGGCCTCGCCAAGACCGACCGATCGGGCTGGGGCTCGGAGTTCGACGAGCTCCGGGACCGGCTGGTCGCCGCGGCGGCCGTCACACCCGTCTTGCCCGAGAGTCCTGACTCGGGACACACTGCAACCAGTCGCGGCACCGCCGGCGACGCTCCGCGGAAGGACGACACCCGGTGAACACTCTGCTACTCGCCCAGGGCCTGCCCATCGACGAGACGCTCTCGACATACAGCGACCTGGCGTTTCGCACCTCGTTCGGCATCTATGTCCTGGCGCTGATCGCCTCCCTGATCTACTACGCGGGATTCCGCGTGGCCAAGGTCTCCGACCGCGAGTTGGTGGGCGCCGGCGGACCGGGGCTGACCGGGTCGGGGCTGACCGAGTCCACCTCGCTGACCGACACCGGTGACGAGAACCGGGCCTCGGCGGGCAGCATGCGGTGGGCGCGGATCGCGCACCTGTTCGTGATCGTCGGGTTCGTCTTCCAGGCCACCGCCCTGGTGCTGCGTGGGCTGGCCACGGACCGGTTCCCGTGGGGGAACATGTACGAGTTCATCCTGGGCACCACGCTGCTGGCCATGGGCGCGGGGCTGATCCTGCTGCGCAAGCCAGCCCTCCAGGTGGTGTGGCCGTTCATGCTGGTGCCGGTGCTGGTGCTGCTGTTCTTCGGCGGGACGCACCTGTACTCGGACGCCGCTCCGGTGGTGCCCGCACTGCGCTCGTACTGGCTGCCGATCCACGTGTCGATCATCGCGCTGGGTTCGGGCATCCTGCTCATCCCCGGCGTGGTCTCGATCATGTACCTGCTGCGCGTCTGGCAGCCGCAGGGTCAGGAGAAGGGCTGGGCTGCGCCCCTGACCCGGCCGTTGCCCGCGGCCGAGACGCTCGACCGGCTGGCGTACCGCACCACGGTGATCGGCTTCCCGATCTTCGGCGTGGGCATCCTGCTGGGCGCGGTCTGGGCGGAGAGCGCGTGGGGTCGCTTCTGGGGCTGGGATCCCAAGGAGACGGCGTCCTTCATCTCCTGGGTGCTCTACGCCGGGTACCTGCACGCCCGCGCGACCAGCGGCTGGGGCCCCAAGAAGGCGGCGTGGATCAACATCGCCGGGTTCGCGGTGCTGGTGTTCAACCTGTTCTTCATCAACATCGTGGTCTCGGGCCTGCACTCCTACGCCGGCCTGAACTGACCCCGCCCCGCCGGACCGAATCGTCTCTCCCTCGCACATGTATCGAACGAATACCTCACGCAGTTCCCGTGGCAACAACTTCGGCATAGCAACGCTCCTTCAGCGTTGCTTCGACTGTATGACTTCACCGGCTGAAATCCCTGCAGGATGTCCGCCAACGTGGGTGGTTGGGCCCCTCAGAGCTGCGCGAGCAGGTCCTTCCAGACGGGCTTCCAGTAGTCGATCGCCTCGGCTGAGTCGAGCTTGGTGTGCGTCAGCCCCACTGAGGACTTGCCGTTCTTCTTGTCGCTGAAGTTCAGGGCCACGCGCGTGCCGTCGGCCAGCGGGACCCGCCAGTAGCGCCACTTCTCGCTGCTCGACGTGGCCGCGGGGGACTCGACCTCCACGCCGCCGAACTCCTCGCGGGCGCCGGCGAGCTCCACCCATGCCTGTAGTGCCGCGTCCATGTCGCCGGTGACGGTCCGCGAGGTGGACAGCTGGAAGTCGCCGGTGCACGACTGGCCCGGAACCCGCAGGCCGGCGTGCTGCTCGTAGGCGATGGCCGTGCCCTGGGCCCACCATTCGGCCCGCTCGACCGACTCCGGCATCAGCTCGAGCGCCAACTTGGCGATCGCCGTGTGCGCCATCTCCCGCGCCCCGGCCTGCTCGAGCCTCTCGACCCAGTCGTCCCACGATCGGCCGGTGGCGGAGACGATTGCAGAAGTATTGGAGGGCTTCGTCATCCCCTCATGCTGCCCCAGCGGGGCGCGTGCGGTCGTCGGTTCCGCGCGCAGCCGCTCCAAAGAGTGTGCTGACCTGCGGTGCCCTGCACCCCCTACGCAGGGTAGCCCAGGTCAAGCGGGGTTCCCGAGCGCGAGGAAGGACCACGACCAGCGCCAGGACCCCGACCAGCGCCAGGACCACGACCAGGACCAGAGCCAGGACCACGACCAGAACAGAGACCACGACGACGACGAGTTCCGCCGCCGCGACACGATGTCATCCACCCGCTGGACCCACCGTGCAGGCGCCAGCGACTGCGGCTCCCACCCAGGCTCCCAGCCAACTGCCAGCGAACTGCCGGGGAACCGCCACGATCGCTCGGCATACTGTGCACGTGAACGCCGCAGCGAGAATCGCCACCGACCGGACGCCCGAGGCCCGAGTCCTGGTGGTCGACGACGAGGAGAGCATCGTCGAGCTGCTGTCGGTCTCCCTGCGATTCCAGGGTTTCGAGGTCGAGACCGCCAGCACCGGTGCCGAGGCGATCGACAAGGCGCGCAGCTTCCGCCCCGACGCGGTGATCCTGGACGTGATGATGCCGGTCATGGACGGCTTCGACGCGGTCAAGCGGCTGCGCGCGGACGGCTGTGACGCGCCGGTGCTGTTCCTCACCGCGCGGGACGCCGTGGCCGACCGGGTCGCCGGGCTCACCCTGGGGGCCGACGACTACGTGACCAAGCCGTTCAGCCTCGAGGAGGTGGTGGCACGGTTGCGCACGATCCTGCGTCGCTCGGGCACGCTGTCCGGGGCCGAGCGCAGCTCGCGGCTGACCTACGCCGACCTGGAACTCGACGAGGACAGTCACGAGGTCCACAAGGCGGGCCGGCCCGTCGCGCTCTCGCCCACCGAGTTCACCCTGCTGCGGTATCTGATGGTCAACGCCGGGACGGTGCTGTCCAAGGCGCGCATCCTTGACCACGTGTGGGACTACGATTTCGGGGGCGACGGCGGGGTGGTCGAGTCCTACGTGTCGTACCTGCGCAAGAAGATCGACACCGGGGAGCCGCGGCTCATCCACACCATCCGCGGCGTCGGCTACGTTTTGCGCGAACCACGCTGATGCCCAGCTCGCCGGACCCGCTCGACTCGTCGTCGTCCCCCTCGTCAACCCCGGCCGCGCCCACCCCGCGGCGTCGCGCGGTCCCGCTGCGGGTCAGTCTGGTCCTGCTCACCGTGGTCCTGACGGCCCTCGCGCTGCTGGTCTCGGGGGTCGCCGTCACCCGCGCGTTGGAGGCCTCGATGCTCGAGCGGACCGACGCCTCGCTGCTCCAGGCCGAGCGCGGGTGGGCCCGCCCGATGGGTGATCTGCCCGCCGAGGTGCCGCCCCCGCCGCCGCGGGCGCCCGGTCCGGAGAGCCCGCCGAGCCGGTACTTCGTGCAGGTCAGGGATGCGAGCGGTGCGGTCGCCGTCCAGATCAACGACGAGGACTCCGCGCCTGACCTGGACTCGCTGGACCCGGATACCCCGACGACCGTCCCATCGACTGGGGACGGTTCGACCTCCTGGCGGGCTCTGCGGTTCGACGGCCCGGGCGGGGAGAGCGTGACGGTCGCGATCCCGCTGACCGAGAACCGGGCCGTGGTCCAGCGGCTGGTCTACCTGCAGGTGGGCATCGGGATCGTGGTCCTGGCGCTGCTCGCGCTGGCCGCCTACGCGACCGTGCACCGGAGCCTGCGGCCACTGCGGGAGGTGGAGCGGACGGCGGCTGCGATCGCGGGCGGCGACCTGTCCCGCCGGGTGCCGGAGCGCGATCCGAGAACGGAGGTCGGGACGCTGGCCGCCGCGGTCAATGCCATGCTCTCCCGCATCCAGACCTCGATGGCCGACGCCGCCGAGGCCGAGGACGCGGCCCGGTCGTCCGCCGAGGCAGCCCAAGAGTCGGAGGCCAACGCGGTGCGGTCCGAGGCGGCGATGCGCCGGTTCGTCGCCGACGCCGGTCACGACCTCCGCACCCCCCTGACGACGATCCGCGGGTTCGCCGAGCTGCACCGGCAGGGCGCCTCGGGCGACACGGACAGGCTGATGCGGCGCATCGAGGCCGAGGCGCAGCGCATGGGCGTGATGGTGGAAGACCTGCTGACCCTGGCGCGGCTCGACGAGCAGAGGCCGCTAGCCCGCGAGCAGGTGGACCTGCTGGGGCTGGCCGCCGACGCGGTCCACGACGCGCGGCTCCTCGCCCCGGACCGGCGCATCGGGCTGGAGGTCATCGACGGGCCCGGCACACCGGAGGTGCTCGGCGACGACGCGCGACTGCGTCAGGTGCTGGGCAACCTGGTCGACAACGCCCTGGCCCACACCCCACCGGACGCCGACGTGACGGTGCGGGTGGGCACCCTCGGCGACGACGCGGTGCTCGAGGTGGCCGATCGCGGACCGGGGATGACGCCGGAGCAGGCCTCCCGCGCCTTCGAGCGCTTCTACCGGGCCGACACCTCCCGCACCAGCTCGACCGGGGGGAGCGGGCTCGGGCTGGCGATCGTGCGGTCACTCGTGGAGGCGCACGGCGGGTCGGCCAGCGTGGAGACCGCCGCCGGGCAGGGTGCGACGTTCCGAGTGCTGCTGCCGCGGGTGCAGGCCTGAGGGACGACGACGAGGCCCCGCAGCCGCACGAGGGCCCGCTCGCGCAACCGCGCGCGATCACTGCAGAAGCACACGACATTTCCTGAGCGTGTGCAGTCTTTGCGCGCGGCTGTGGGAGCGCGACTGCGAGAGAGCGCGAGCGGGCCCCCCGGGACTGGCAGGAACTTGCCAGCGTCACCGGAGCGACACCTCAGCGGCGCCGAATGTACTGACGGAGTCAACCCAGCGTTCACCGACTCCGCCGGCATCCGCCGACCGGCGTCGTGAGCGAGAGAGTGATCCGCGCCCATGGCATCGCCCACACAGAACGCACCCACGCCGCACGCCTTCAACCGCTACGAGATCAAGTACCTGATCGACGAGCTCGCGGTCCCCGCCCTCCGCGAGGAACTGGCCGCCCGGATGGACGGCGACCCGTACTCGCCCCACGGTGGCTACCCCGTGAGCTCCCTCTACTACGACACCCAGAACCTGTCGTTCTACTGGGAGAAGATCGAGGGCCTGCGCTTCCGCCGCAAGCTCCGGATGCGGCTCTACGGCGACCCGGCCGACTGCACCGACACCTCGACGGTCCACGTGGAGATCAAGCAGCGCGTCAACCGCGTCACGCAGAAGCGTCGGCTCGCACTGCCGTACGCCACCGCCCGCGACTGGCTGGACGACCGCCACCGCCCGGACTGCCCGCCCGAGCGGCAGGGGTACGTCAACGAGGTGAGCAACCTGGTCTCGACACTGGACCTGCGGCCCGTCGCCACCACCGGCTACCTGCGGGAGGCGTTCGTGGGTCGCGAGGCGGACACGGGCCTGCGCGTGACGATCGATCACCGCGTTCACGGCCGGGATCGTGACTTCCACTTCGCGTCCGGCGGCGAGAACCGGTTCATCATCCCGCCCAAGCTGGCGATCGTTGAGCTGAAGGCGAACGAGCGGGTGCCCTACTGGGCCACCGACCTCGCGGCCCGCCTCGACCTGAGCGTGGTCCGGATCTCCAAGTACTGCCGGTCCGTCGAGACGTTCGGCCTCGCGCCCCGCTCCCTGTACGGAGCCCCCGAACTCATGGCCACCTGACCGGCCCGCCCCGCCCCGGCTCGCGCGCACCGCGTCAGCCGTCCACTGCATCTGCACCCAGAGAAGAACCAGGACAGAAATGACCATCGATTTCCAGGACCTCAGCGGGACCTTCACCACCTTCGACGTGGCGATGTCGCTGACGTTGTCCTTCGTGCTCGCCTCGATCATCGGCTGGGTCTACCGGCGCACCCACCGCAACGTCTCCTACAGCCAGTCGTACGTGCAGACGCTGATCATCGTGGCGATGGTGATCGCGATGATCATGCTGGTGGTGGGCTCCAACATCGCCCGGGCCTTCGCGCTGGTGGGTGCGCTCTCGGTGGTCCGCTTCCGCAACGCCATCAAGGAGACCCGGGACGTCGGGTTCATCTTCCTGGTGATGGCCGTGGGCATGGCGGCCGGCACCCGCTTCTACCTGCTCGCCGCGGTGGCGACCGTGGGCATCTGCCTGGTGATCCTGCTCATGCACCGGTTCAACTGGTTCTCGCTGGACGTGCAGCGCCAGGTGGTCAAGGTGCAGGTGCCGCCCGGGCCCGAGTACCACGCGCTCGTCGAGGACGCGCTGGTGCGGCACTGTTCGGAGTTCGAGTTGGTCTCCACCGAATCCGCGCGCGGCGGGGCTCTGACCGAACTGAACTTCACGGCCCAACTCAAGAAGGGCAGCTCCTCCGCGGACCTCATCGCCGCCCTGAACGAGGTCAACTCCGGTCAGCGGGTCACCGTGTTGACCGGGTACGACCAGACGGACCTGTGATGACCGCCGATCCCGCGGGCGCCTCCGACCCGGCCGGCGCAGCCCGTTCCGCCGAGCCGGCCGACTCCACTGGCTCTGCCGATCCCGCTCCGCCGCGCCGCCGACTGCGGCACCGTCTGCCACTGTCGTTGCGCAAGCACTGGACGCTGCTCGCGGTGAGCGTGGTGGCGCTCCTCGTCGTCGTCGTGGCGTTGGGTGGCACCCGGATCCGGCCGTACATCACCGGCAATGTCGACGTGATCACCTCGTCGATCACGCAGAACGTGGAGGGAACGGTGCTGCTGTTCGACGACGAGGTGGCGCACCAGATTCATCTGGAGATCGACGACGTCGAATACGCCGAGATGATCGACGCGTTCGAGCGCAACGGCGACAAGGACTGGGTGACTGCCGATATGACGATCGACGGGGTGTTCCTGAACGACGTCGCCGTGCGCCTCAAGGGCAATTCGACCCTGATGGGTTTGCGGGGCGAGGGGCCGGGAGGCGAGGGTCCCGGAGGCGAGGGTCCCGGAGGCGAGGGGGGCGGCCGGCAGCCGGGGCCGCCCGGCATGGGACAGGGCGAAGGAATGCCCGAGCTGCCGGAAGGGTTCGAGCCGCCGGAAATGCCGGCCGGGATGCCCGAGATGCCGGAGGGGTTCGAGCCACCGGAGGTGCCGGCCGGGATGCCCGACGGCGCCCAGTTGCCGGAGATGCCGGCCGACATGGAGATGCCCGCGATGCCCGGGATGGACGCCGGGATCTCCGCCGACGACCCGACCTCGCTACCGCTGCTGATCAGCATCGACAAGAACCACCCGGGTCGGGCGTACCAGGGCATGACGGAACTGTCCGTCCGCCCGGGCACGCCCGTGCTCAACGAGGCGGTCGCGCTCGACCTCACCGCCGCCACCGGTCTGGCGTCCCAGCGCTACAGCTATAGCGAGTACTCGATTAACGACGACGACTCCACCACGCGACTCGTGCTGGAGCATCCCGACGACGGCTACGCCTCCACTGCCTTCGACGGCTCCGGCTACCTCTACAAAGCGGACGCCAACTCGAGGTTCGAGTACGTCGGCGACGACCAGTCGGACTATTCGGACCAGTTCACGCCGATCAATTCGCAGGGCGACGGCACCCTGCAGCCGATCATCGACCTGCTGCGCTGGGTGGACTCCGCCGACGACGAGGAGTTCGCCGCCGAGCTCGACCAGTGGGTTGACGTGGACTCGTTTGCCACCTACCTGGCCACGCAGAATTTGCTGTCCAACTTCGACGACATGGCGGGCCCGGGCCAGAACTATTACCTCTGGTACGACCTCGAGTCGACGAAGTTCACCGTGGTGTCCTGGGATCTGAACATGTCGATGAGCGGGGACACCGCCGCCGGGCCGGACGACACCGTCTCGATGGGCGGACCCGGAGGCGGCGGGCGGATGGCCGGTGGTCCGATGGGCGCGGTGCCCGACGGCGCTGCCGCAGATGGCGGCGTTCCTGCGGAAGGTGATGTTCCGATGGGCGGCGCTGCGCCGGAAGGCGAGCTGGCAGCGGGTCCCGGCGCCGGTCAGATGCCCGGTGGGCTTGATCAGGACGGGGAGCAGCGTCCCGGCGGGATGGCCGCGGGCCACCCGCTCAAGACCCGCTTCCTCGAGTCCGACGCCTTCACGGCGCTGTACGAGGAGAAGTACTGGGAGCTCTACGACACGGTCTACGTAAGCGGGCTCGCGGCGCAGACGCTCGAGAACGTCCGAGGATCATTCCCGGTGAGCGACGCGGTGGACCAGGCGACGCTCGACGAGGAGGCGGATGCGCTGCGCAGCTGGATCGAGCAGAGGACGGCGGCGCTGGCCGAGCAGCGGCCTGTCTGACGGTTCGCATCACGCGGTCTACGGGCGGTGGTCGTACCTACCGTGGGAATTGCGGTGGATTCCCACTGTGTTCGCGACCAGTAGCGCGGTGAGTGCGACCAGGGGCTGTGGTGGTCCTGAGCGGGAGGGAGGCCGACGTGGGTGTGGGTTGTGCAGGACGAGTACGACGGCTACGAGCTCCCGCAGCCGCGCGATACGTCTGCTCCACTCGGGCCCAGATGCGCAGCCAGCCTCAGGACCACTGCTCCACAAAGGCGAGGGTGGCCGCGTCGGCGACCTCGGGGTCGGAGGCGGTGAGGAAGTGCTGGCCGCCCTCGACGATCTGCAGCGTGGCGGACAGTGAGCCGGTGAACCGGGCGATGCCGTCCTCGGCGTTGGCCACCGAGTACACCTGGTCGGCGGTGCCCTGCAGCCAGAGCACAGGGCAGTGCAGATCGCTCAGCCGTGCCTCCAGGCCGTCGCGGTCGCGGAGGTTGATGGAGCTGGTGCGCAGGCGCCGCCGGCCCTCGTCCCCGGTGTAATTGGTGCGGTAGGTCTGGATCCAGAAATCCCGCTCGGCCTCGGAAACGTCCTCTCCGAGGCCGGCGCCGAGCACTGCGACCACGAAGTCGTCGTCCACCACCCAGTCCTCGCCGACGGGCTCGGCGAGCGCCTCGATGGCGGGGCTGCAGAACTCGGAGCCGTTCCAGCACCCACGCTCCATGCTGGCCGGGCTCTCGTGATCCATGGAGGTGCCGCAGATGACGATGCCCTCGATGGTGCCGGGACTGAGCAGCGCCATGCGCGTGGCGATCCACCCACCCTGGGACGTACCGAGGGCGAACGCCTTGGAGATCCCCAGGGCGTCGAGCACCTGCAGATTGGCGATCGCGCTGTCCCAGTAGGTGAAGTGCCGGTACCGGGCGCGGGTCTCCCCGTGGCCGTAGGGCTCGATCGCCAGCAGGTTCATCCGCGACGCGAGCTCGTCGTTGGCGAACTGCGGCCGGTACAGCTCGACCGAGGTGGTGAACGAGTTGATCATCACCAGCGTGGGCAGGGCGGGGTCGTACTGGCGGGCGAATTTGTAGCCGATGGTCGATCCGCCCAGGTGGGGGATGTCGATGGTCTGCGTTGTCATGGCGGTGTCTCTCTGGAGGGGAGTGCGCGAGGGAGTGCGCGAGGGGGTACTCGAACCCTAGGACGATGCTGGCGCCACGGAGGCGGTTCGGCTGGTGAAACCGGCTAGTGGATCCCGAGCGCTCTCAGGGCGGCGGCCACTGCGGCTGCTGCCACAACCACCACAACGAGCGGCGCGCGCATCGCCGCGAGACCGGCAGCTGTGGCCACCCCGGCGATTCGGGCCCACCCGGCGAACGCCTGCCCGTCGTAGAGGGTCGCGGTGGCGGCCACGCTGGCGATCAGCACGATCACCGCGGGATCGCCCCACCGTTGGAGATGCAGGAAGAGGCGCGACCCTCCGAAGCGGACCCCGCCCAGTCTGATGGCAAAGGTGCCGGCAGCAAGGGCGAGAACCGGCAGGACAAGACCCACGTCAGACACGGTGTCCCCGCCTTCGCGCAGCCGCGAGCAGTCCGATCACACCCAGGACGGGGGCCATTCCAGCGGCCACGAACGGGGTGGCGGCCGCGGCGATGGTCGCGCCGGCAGCGGCGGGGGCAACGGTGCGACGGGTGACGCTGCCGAGGAGGATCGCCACGAAGACTGCGGGGAACGCCGCATCGAGGCCGAGACGGCTGGGGTCGGGCAGGACGTATCCGATGAGGACGCCGATCGCAGCGCCGAGGGGCCAGGCGATCAGGAGTGCGACCCCGACCGCGCGGAACGCGGTGAGGCGCCGCGCTGATTGCGGTTGGGCCAGGGCGAAGGCGACGCTCTCGTCGTTGACCAGGTGTGCCGAGAAGAGCCGACGGACGCCCTGCCCGGGCAGAAACGCGGACGCAGAGAAGCCATAGACAAAGTTCCGGAGATTCACCAGGAGCCCTGCGCCAACCGCGATCCAGGGCAGGCCGCCAGAGGCGATCACGCCGATGAACACCAGTTCCGAGGACGCGCTGAGCACGAGGACGGCGGCGAGGACTACGAGCCATGGGGGAACTCCTGCGGCTGAGGCCATCGACTCGTAGGCCACCCCGACCACGCCGACCGCCGACGCGATGGCCACGATGGGCGCGATCGCCACGGCAGGTGCGGCGGTCGCCGAGGGCGCCGAGGGCGCAGCGGACGCCGAGGGCGCGGTGTGCGCAGCGGACGCGGCGGACGCGGCGGACGCGGCGGACGCGGTGTGCGCAGCGGGCGAGCGTGTTCGGCGGAATAAACGAATGGCCAGTATGGTGAACGAGGTGTTACCGCCTGTCAAACTGGCCGGTCGTTCGTTATGGTGAACGAATGACGGAAGAGCTCGGTGCCCGAATCGGGGCTGCGATCAAACGGGAGCGCACTGCGGGAGGCCTGTCGGTGTCCGAGCTCGCTCGGCGATCGGGCGTCTCCAAGGCGACCGTGTCCCAGCTCGAATCGGGCGGGGGAAACCCCAGCGTGGAGACGCTCTGGGCCCTGGGGGATGCGCTCGGCGTGCCGTTCGCCCGTCTCGTGGACGAGGACGCCGAGCCCGTCACGCTGATCCGCGCGGCAGCCGCGCCACACATCCGTTCGGCCAGCGCCAACTATGTGGCCGCGCTTCTCTCCGCCAGTCCGCCGAACGCGCGCCGCGATGTGTACCTGGTCCAGGCCGACCCCAGCGGCCCGAAGGTGTCCGCCCCCCATGCCCGCGGCACCGTCGAACACGTGATCCTGGTGTCGGGTTCCGCCCTTGTCGGGCCAGAGTCATCTCCGGTCGCACTGCTGCCCGGCGACTACCTCTGCTATCCGGGCGACGCCCCGCACATCTTCGACGCCCAGCACGAGGGAACCACCGCGGTGCTCATCTCGGAGATCAGGTAGGCCCCCCGCTTCAGAGAAAGGGCCACGCAGCCACCCATCGGCGGTCCTCACGAATCCGAACTGCGTGGAGTCGTCGGGGTTTGCCGTTCGATCAGGCGTCAGACTCCACGGTCTGAGTCACGGTGACCGGGGCGTTGGCCGCGGGCGTGGTCGCCGCGGGTGGCTGACCAGCGGCGGGAACCGGTGCGCCGGTGGTGGCGACGACGGCGACCTCGGTCAGCGGCGGCAGGTCAAAGGCCGAGCCAGCGGTGCCCTCGGGCCGGAGCATCGCCCGCTGCGCCGAGTCGTCGAGCTGGAACGCCAGGACGATTTCGTACTCGCTGCCGGGCGACAGGCGCGTTGTCGTGGAGGCCGCAGACTGCTCGCAGTCCGATCTGACGGGCCGGGCGTCGCGGGTCGACCCACTGGACCGGAGCTCGGCGAAGTCGCCGGGGCCGACGGTCGACCAGCGATCAGGGCTCGTCTCTTCCGAGGTGGTGATGCGCAGGGTGAGCGCCACCCCGCACCCGGGGGTCCGCACGATGTCGTCGATCTTCGCCGAACCGAGCTCGACTCCGTCGCGGCCCACCACCGTGAACCACCGGCCGGGCGCCACGTTCGCCGGTCGCTGCGGTTCTTCAGCGACGGCCGGCTGGTCAGGCTTTTCGGAAGGCTCGGGGTGTTCGACCGGCGTCGTGGTCCCGGGCGTGCTCGGGCTCGACTCCGCCGTGTCGCGGGGTTTGCCCTTCTCGGCGTCGTCCTCCCGCGCGTCGTCGATGGGCGTAGGCACCGAGGTCGACGACTCGTCGCTGACGGGCACGTCGCTGGCCGGCTCGTCGTCCGGGGCCTCGCCACCCTCGGGGGCGACACCCTCGGGGGCGGCGTCCTCGGGCTGCAAGGTGGTCGGCGCGTCGGCCTGGGCGGCCATCATCCGGTTCGACTGTGCGGAGAGGATCGGCCACTCGCCGCTGGTCGGACGGGTGGGCGCGGCGGTGGTCTCCCGGTCGACTCCGCATTCGGCGTGGGCCAGGATCAGGGTGAGGTTCCAGCGCTCGGCGCCGCCCGTGCCGGTGGCGTTGATGCGGAGCCGCAACTGGGACAGGGCGTATCCGGGGCTTTCCTTCTTCACGTGCTGGAGGGTCGCGACGTAGTCGTAGCTGCCCCAGCTTCGGTTCCCCGTCTGCTCAGAGTTCGGACCGGGGATCGGGACGCGGACCTCTTGTTCGAACAGACCGTTTCGCCCGAGGACCACCGGGCCGTCCGAGCTGAGGGATGCCGCCCCGTCACTCGGGGAGCAGGCTGCGGTCGCGCGAATCGGGCTCCTGCCCGGGTAGCTGACCAGATCCGACCCCAGGATGCGAGAGGTCCGAACTTCTAGGGAGCGGGTCTCGGAGACCGCGGTGGCGGTGGGGGTGGCCACGCCGGTGGGGTTCCCGTTGTCGCACCTCGACTGCGCGTCGAGCGTCGAGCACGAGTAGCCCACGGTGGTCAGCGGGAGCAGGTAGGTGGGAAAGGAGCCGGAGCTGTCATGTGTCGTGGGGCCGACGACCTGCCGCGACGCGTCCGGGGTCTGCCGGAAGGCGGTGACGGCGCCGACGTCGCTGTTCCGGATCGCCCGTTCCATCAGTCCGAATGTCGACAGTGCTCTGGCGAAGCGCGTGTTCTGGTTCGGATTGGCAGCCCCGAACTCGGCCGCGCCCACGGCCTGGTCGGACCACGTCGCCTCGGTCGGGCGGATCGAACCGATAGCCAGAGCCGTCGTGAAGAGCAGAACGACGGTGCCGAGGATCGCGACGAGCGCTCGCACCGGATGCAGATCACGAGTCATGGTCAGGCCTCATCCACGTCGCGCCCGGGCCAGAAGGTCCACAGCACACCGAGCGCCGCGATCATGGTGATCGAGCCGAGGACCAGCGGGTTGCCGGCCCAGACGATCGCGTTCGCCAGCCCGGGCACCGACCACAGCACCTTGCGGACCGACTCGACCCGGTACATCCCCGGATCGGGATTCGGGTTGGCGTCGCCCTGCATCAGGATGAGCGCCTCGCCGGGCACCTGCGGCTGGACCTCGATCACCCGGTGGGTGACGGGCAGCCGGCCGGGCCGGTCGACGGTGACGACGTCGCCCACCCGGATCTCGTCCGCGCTGATCTCCTTGACCACCGCGACGGAGCCGGTGGGGATCGTGGGGGACATGGACCCGGTCTTGAACATGATGAGCGTGATGTTCATCGTCACCGCCGCGATCACGAGCCCGACCGCCAACACGCCGCCGGCGGCGAGCAGGTTGGCCAGTCCGCCGGCGAGGTAGGAGCCGAACGACCTGCTGGGGGCGCGGTGCGCTCCCGCGGGACGGCCCGGGGTTCCGCTGTGGGACATCGTTGCTGCGGTCTGCATGGCCATCACCTCTCGCGTGTCGTTCGTCGGTCGTGCTCAGGTGTTCTAGTGGGATCAGGCGTCGTCGCTCTGCGCGTCGAAGTTCCAGAACACGGGCGCGGGCGCGATGCCGGCTGAGTCCAGTCCGGCGGTCGGGGCGAGCTCGGCGCGCAGGCACAGCCACTTGTAGTCGTTCTTCTCCACGCGCGTGGTGCTGGTCGTGGGGGCGGCGAGTGTGCCGGCGGGCTTGAAGTTGGTGGCTGCGGCGGAGCAGTTGGACGGCGCGGAGTTGCCGCCACCGAGCTCGGCGATGGACACGGCGACCTTGCTGGTCAGCGCATTGGAGGGGACGCTCTGCTGCGTGATGGTGATGTCCGCGCCGAGCTTGCCCTTCTCCTCGTGCAGCCCCACCAGCTGGAAGACGGGCACGCCCGGAACCAGGGCCTTGGAGGCGGGTCCGAACTGCATGGTGCCGGCCTTGTCCTGGGTGAGGAACTCGTCCCAGCCCTGAGTGGAGCTGAAGTAGGCCTGGACGTTGAAGGCGCTGTCACCGGTACCGAACTCACTCACGCCCCACGCGGTGTCGGACCAGGCGGCCAGGGTCACCGCGGCGCCGACGCCCAGTACCAGACCGGAGGCCATGATGGCCCGCGCCTTCTTGCGGCGGTTCTGCGTGGGCGCGGCGGTCTGGGAGGTCTGGGGCGTGGTGCTCATGGGTGGGCCTTTCCGGTGGGAGGTGAGGGCGGGCGTCAACAGTCTTTGTTGACGAGTCTCATTTATTATCGTTTAGCTACTGGCGAGTAGCAAACGGAAAGTGCCCTTCTGTCTACAACCTCACAGTTTCGCGATTTCGGCCCATTGGGCCTCCCGCCTGCGAACCTGACATGTGTCTCATATTCCGTACTGCGGGGTATTGCGAGGTCGCAGCCCTATTTGGACGCTGTGCCAGGACTGTCGGAGGCCTGAGGCGGATCGCGACTACAGCGACGACGACAGCAACAACGAGGCATCCAGTCCGGCCGCGGCACCCGACTCAGGTGACAGCCCCACCTGGCGGGCATCTCGCAGGTCCCAGAGCCGAAATCCCTGCGAGAGGTCCGCCAACCGCGGCGTTGCGGGGAAGGGGCGCGCTCAGGAGTGGCGAAGGCGCGCGCTCAGGCGCCGCGGAGTTCCCACATCCGTAGAGCCAGGCGCAGCTCCATCGCGCGATCGCCGCGACGCCAGCCGCCGCCCAGCACCGAGTCCAGCCGGTCGAGCCGCTGGTACACGGTGTTGACGTGCACGAAGAGTCGGTCGGCGGTGGCCGAGGGGCTGGCGTCGGCGGCGAACCAGGCGCTCAGGGTCTCCAACAGGGCGGTCCCGCGGTCGCGGTCGTAGTCGCGGATCGGCCCGAGGTTGCGCTCGATGAACTGCGCGACGTACTCGCGGTCGACCTCACTGAACAGCAGCCCGTACAGGCCCAGCTCCTCGGTCGCCGCTCCGTCGCCGGCCCGGCCCAGCGCGATGAGCAGGCGGGCGGCTCGTCTGGCCGGCTCGACGTGGTCGCTCACGCCGGTCAGCTCTGCGGTCGGCCCGGAGGCACCCACGGTCGCCGAGTGCGGGCTGAGCCGGGCCGCCACGTCGCGGGCGGTCTCACCGGCGTCGGACCCGGGCAGGAGCATCACCGCGCGGTCGCCGTAGGTGGTCACCAGCCCGCCGTCGGCCCGGGCCAGTGAACGGCACTCGGTCTGCAGCGCCCGGGTCATCCGGGTCTCGCTGGGGGTGATCACCAGCGCGATCAGGTCGGCGTGCACGTCCACGCCCAGCAGCGTGGCCCTGCGGCCGATCGCCTCCGGGTCGTGATCGCCGGGGGAGAGCAGCTCGGCCAGGAGCTCGCCGCGGACGCGGTTGTCGGCCTCGTCGCGCGCGCGGTGGCCCAGCAGGATCAGCGCGATCACCGAGCTCACCCGCTCCAGCACCCGCCCGATGGACGGGACGGAGCCGCGGCTGGCGTAGGTGACGTACCCGAGGTGGTCGGAGCCGGTGATGACGGGGTTGACCACGACGAGGTGGCCGCCGGACTGCCGGGTGACCATTCGCTCGGTGTCCGCGGCGACCTCGTCCAGGACCCGCCGGAGCAGGTCGACCGGCGGGCCCTCGGTGGACTGCGCGGCCCCGATCTCCCGGTGGGCCAGGTCAAAGACGGCGGCGGTGCCACCCTCGATATCGATCAGCAGGTCCACGATCTCCGGGACCGTCGCGCCGGCCACCACCAGCCGGGTGAGGCGTTCGTGCAGGTCCACGGTGGCGGCCAGGCGCGTGGAGGTCGCTCGCTCGGCGTCGAGGGCGTCGCGGGTCTCGTCCAGTTCCCGCCTGCGATGGGAGGAGCGTTCGGCCGCGGTCAGGGCCGCGGAGACCTGGTCGGCCAACAGCGCGAGCAGGGTGATCTCGTCCTGGGTGAAGTCGCGCTCGCGGCGTTCGGAGGTGAACAGCATCCCGGTGAGCCGGCCGTGGGTGCGCACGGGCACACCGAGGATCGCCTTGACGCCCTCGTCGAGGATGATCGGGTCGATGACGTGGGTGTACTGCTCGTCGGCCAGGTAGTTGCGGGTCCAGCGGGGCGCCATCGACTCGGCTACCTGCCCGCCCAGCCCGAGCCCCATGCCCAGCCGGATGGTGTCGAACTTGGGGCTGGTGGCGCCCTCGGCCATGCGCATGTAGGTGTCGCCGCGGTCGGGGTCCAGCAGCATCACGTAGGCCAGGTCGGTGCCCACGAGTTGCCGGGCCTTGCGGATGGCGATGTGCAGGACGGCGTCCTCGTCCTGCGCGGCCGCCAACTCGGCGGCCGCGTCGAGGACGTCCCGCAGCCCCAGCGCCAGGTCGACGGCCACGGTCAGCGGCCGAGGAACTGGGCCTTGCCGGGGCCGGAGTCGATGAACGACTGCATGCCGATCTCCCGGTCCTCGGTGGCGAACAGGGCCGCGAACAGGGCGCGCTCGATGCTCAGGCCGGTGTCCAGATCGACTTCGATGCCGCGGTCGACGGCCTCCTTGACCGCGCGGAGCGCCATGCGGGGCCCGCCCACGAACTGCCGGGCCCACTCGGTCGCGCGGGCGGTGGCCTGACCGTCCGGGACCACCTCTTCCACGGCGCGCAGCTCGAGCGCCTCGGCGGCGGTGAGAGTGCGGCCGGTCAGGCACAGGTCCTTGGCCACCGCGGGGCCGACCAGTCGGGCCAGGCGCTGGGTGCCGCCGGCGCCGGGGATGATGCCCAGCAGGATCTCGGGCTGGCCGAGCTTGGCCTTCTCGGCGGCGATCCGCCGGTCGCAGCACAGCGCCAGCTCCATCCCTCCGCCGAGGGCGGCACCGGTGATCGCGGCGACGGTGGGCTGGGGGATCGCCGCGACCGCGGTGAACGCCGACTGCAGTTCGCGGGCCTCGGTGAGCATCTGCCCGTACGGCATCTGCCGCATCTCCTTGATGTCCGCGCCGGCGGCGAAGACGCGCTCGCTGCCGGTGAAGACCACCGCGTCCACGTCGCTGCGCCCCGAGACCTCCTGTGCCACGGCCCGCAGTTCCTCCTGCATTCCGCGGGACAGCGCGTTGACCGGAGGCCGGTTGAGGGTGACCACCGCAAGGCCATCGGTCACGTCGAGGGATAGGAATTCATACATGGGAAGACTCCGAACGTAGGGGGAATCTCCATTGTATGTGAACCAGGCCACTCATACCGTCATGGGGCGAGCCCGCCCGAGTGAGGGGGCTCACAGAGACTGAGGAGTTGAACCCATGCCATCGACCGCCCAGGCACGCCCCTGGCGTCCGCCGCTGGGGCCCGAGGGCTTCCGGTGGGAGATCCCGGACCGATTTAACATCGGCGCCGCGTGCACGGACGCCCATCCACCGGAGTCCCCCGCGATCGTGGTGGACCGCGGCGACGATCCGCCGGAGGTCACCACCTTCGGCGAGCTCGGTGCCCGCGCCCGTCGGCTCATCACCTTCCTGCGTGATCGCGGGGTAGGCGAGGGCGACCGGATCGCCGTGATGTGCGCGCAGTCCGCCGAGACCGCCGTGGCCCACGTGGCCGCCTACCTCATGGGCGCGATCGCGGTCCCGCTCTCGGTGAAGTTCGGGCCCGAGGCCGCACTGTTCCGGATGGGGGACTCGGGAGCGGTGGCGGCCGTGTTCGACGCCGACTGCTACTCGCGTCTTGCGGGGGAACTGGCCGAGCTGCCCGAGCTGCGCACCGTGTTGGTCACCGGCGATGCGGTGCCGGAGGCGACGTCGCCCGCCGCCGGGGCGATGCTGGCGGCGGGAACGGCCCCCGAGGCCACGCCTGAGTCCGGAGCGACGACGACGGGAGCGGCGGCGACGACGACGACGGGAGCGGGTGCGCTCACCGTGCTGCCGCTGTCGGTGACGGACTCGGCCGACCTCGCCGTCGTCGTGCCCGACACCGGACCCGACGACCCCGCCCTCCTCATTTACACCTCCGGAACCACCGGCCAGCCCAAGGGCGCCCTGCACGGGCACCGCGTGGTGCTGGGGCACATGCCCGGAGTGGTCCGCGCGCTCGACGGGTTCCCCGAGCAGGGGGACGTGTTCTGGACCCCGGCCGACTGGGCCTGGGCCGGCGGGTTGCTCGACGTGCTGCTGCCGAGCCTCTACAGCGGTGTGCCCGTGGTGGCCTCTGCCCGGCGGCCCAGCCCCGAGACCGTGGAGCACATCCTGCGCAGGCACGGCGTGACCTGCTCGTTCCTGCCGCCGACCATCCTCAAGATGATGCGCGCGTCCGACGTGGACTACTCCCGCACCGGGCTACGGGCCGCGTTCTCCGGGGGAGAGGCGCTGGGCGAGGCCGTGGCCGAATGGGCACGCGAGGCGCTGGGCGTGCAGGTCAACGAGATCTACGGGCAGACCGAGCTCAACCTCATCGTGGGCACCTGCCACGCCGAGTTCGACACCCCGCCCGGCTCGATGGGCCGCCCCACGCCCGGTTTTGATCTGACGCTCCTGGACGGCCTCGGTGAGCCGGTCGCTAGAGGCGAGGTCGGCGAGGTCTGCGTGCGCCTGCCCAGCCCCAACGCGTTCCTGCGCTACTGGAACTCGCCCGACAAGACGGCGGAGAAAACCGCGGGGGGAGTCCTGCACACCGGGGACCTGGCGCGGGTCGACGACGAGGGCAACTTCTGGTTCTCCGGCCGCAACGACGACCTGATCTCGTCGGCCGGCTACCGCGTGGGCCCCGGCGAGATCGAGGACCAGATCCTGCGCCACCCGTCCGTCGAGATGGTGGCCGTGATCGGCGTGCCGGACGCGCTGCGCGGAGAGGCGATCGTCGCGTACGTCGTCCCCGCCGAGGGAGTCAGCGGCACCGACGAGCTCGCCCGCGAGATCCAGGCCCTGGTCAAGGAGCGCCTGGCCTTCTACCAATACCCCCGCGAGGTCCTCTTCCTGGACCAGCTGCCCACCACCAACACCGGCAAGATCCGCCGCGCCACACTGCGGGCCGATCACGCCCGACCGACAGCTGACCCGGCCAGACCAACAGCCGACCCCGCTCGCTCAACAGCCGACTCCGCTCGCCCAACAGCTGACCACGCCCGACCGACCCCTGAGGACCCCTCATGAACAATCCTGTCGTCATAGGCGTCGTGCTCGCCTATTTCGTGCTCATGTTTGCCATCGGCGCGTGGGCCAACACCAAGATGAAGTCGGCCAAGGAGTTCCTCGTCGCGGGGCAGTCCCTGGGCTTCTTCGTGATGGCCATCGCCAGCTTCTCCTCCATCCAGTCCGGCTGGGGCATGGTCGGCGGCACCGGGCAGACGTATGCCTGGGGCCTGCAGGCGCTCATCGCCGTCGGCCTGTTCGCGCCGTTCGGCTTTGCCGCCGCCTGGTTCCTCCTGGGCAGCCGACTCAACTGGATCGGCAAGAAGCACCGCGTCTACTCGGTGCCCGACCTCATCCGCGTCCGCTTCCAGGACCGCACCTCGCACGCCACCATGTCCGTGGCGGTGTTCATCGCCTCCATCGCGTACATGACCGCGCAGGTCACCTCGATCGGCGTGATCATCTCCCTGCTGCTGGGCACCTCGATCCCGACCAGCGTCTGGATCGGCTCCATGGTGGTGGCCGCGTACACGATGGCCGGCGGAATGCTCGCGGCCGTGTGGACCGACCTGGTGCAGGGCGTGCTCATGGTGGTCATGTCCGTGGGGCTGTTCTTCTTTGCCGTCCAGGTGGCCGGTGGCTGGATCCCCATGCTCGACACCATCTCCGCCGGGAGCGCCGAGATGCTTTCCATCGACGGCGTCCAGGCCCCCACCTACATCTTCGCCTTTGGTCTCCTGATCTTCGTGGGCGCCGTGGGCCAGCCGCAGCTGCTCACCAAGTTCCTCATGCTCCGCGACATGACGCAGCTCAAGTGGGGTGCCGCCGTCGCGGGCATCGCCTACGCCATCACCACCCTGTTCTCAGTGGGCATCGGCCTGGCCACCCGCTCCATGACGATCACCGGCGACGCCCCCGAGATCGAGAGCATCGACGACACCGCCATCTGGTTCCTCGACTCCGTGACCAACCCGATCGTCGGCGGCATCGCGCTGACCGGCTTGCTGGCCGCGATCATGTCCTCGGCCTCGAGCTTCATCACCATCGGCGCCTCGTCGATGATGCGCGACCTCCCCGGAGCGTTCGGCATCAAGGTGGTCCGCGAACTGCTGTGGAGCCGGCTCGCGAGCCTGACCCTGGTGGTCCTGTCGGTGCTGCTCACCCTGTTCCTCTCGCAGGTGGTGTTCCTGCTCGGCGCGCTGGGCTGGGCCGCCTTCGCCGCGGCGATCGTCGGCCCGGTGGTCATGTCCATCTACTGGCACCGCGCAACGGCCACCGCCGCCACGGTCACAGTGGCGTTCGCGATCCTCGGCAACATGATCATCACCTCGCTTGCCGCACGGGACATCATCTCCGTCCCGGCGTTCATGCAGGTCGGCGGCATCTCGCTGATCGTGTCGATCCTGCTGTTCTATGTGGTGTCGCTGCTGACCACCAACCGTCACCCCGACGCCACGCTGGAATTCCTGTACGGCGGCCCGAGCGCCGCCACCGACCCCACGCTCACCGGCGCGGCCGCGGCATCCACGTCGACCGCAGCGTCCAGCCCGACCGCCACGTCCAGCTCGACCGCCACGTCCACCGAAAGGACCGATCATGTCTGATCCCGCCGCACACGACCGGGGACTCGACCCCGCACGAGATCGGGCATCCGGCCGGTCACTCGACCCCGCAGCCGCCCCCGAGCCCGACCATAAGCGCGCCGGGATGCTGATCCACGCCTTTGTGGCCGTAGCCGCGTTCGCGTTGATCGGGATGCTCACCGACACCTGGCAGATGGTGTTCCTGGCAGTACCGCTCTTCGCCGTGATCATGATGCTCCTGGGTTCCCTGCACTCCGACGGTTCCTGGGAGAGGGTGTCGACCATCGCGATCGTCGGCTACTGCGCGGGGCTGGGCGTGCTGGTGCTGTGGTCGATTCTCACCGCGAGCGGCGACGCGAGGCTGTGGGGGATGCCGATGTCCATGGGAGTGATCTTCTATCTTCTATGGCCCTACACGGCCGTGGGCGCGGGGCTGCTGTACGCCCTGGTCTTCGACCGCACCATCGACGAGAAGCGGCTGGCGGCGCCGGCCTGAGCGTCGACCCTTCGCGGCCGCCGCGCCTCCCGATTGCGTGCGGCCGCTAGGCCCGCCCTTCTCGTAGTCGCTAGGTCCGCCACCCCGCAGCCGCGCGCGAAGACTGCAGCCGCACAGGAAATCTCCCGTGCGGCTGCAGCATTTGCGCGCGGCTGTGGCGTCTTGCGCGTCCGAGCCAAACCCCGAGTGGGCCAGGCACACCGGACCCGCGCGACGACCGACGGCTGACCTCGCCGTATCCGCAATCGGGTGACCTGTCGACCGGATGCGGGCGTCCGAGGGCCGTCTTAGCATTGTGGTGTTCGATCTGACGGCATCCAGGAGTCCGAGTTGATCGACACTGATCCCCTCACACGTCTCCGTGGTGCCACCGTCGCCGAGCCCGACCAAGGCGCGGTGACGGTACCGAAGCTCGACCCACAGGGACGCAGTCCCGGCCACGACAGTGTGTCGGTGGACGTCCCCGACGAGAGGGAAACACCATGAGCAAGTTCACTCTGATCGCAGCCGCTGCAGTTGGGTACGTCCTGGGAAGCCGCGCCGGCCGCGGCCACTACGAGATCGTCAAGGAGCAGGCAACCAAGCTGTGGCAGACGCCGCAGGTCCAGGAAGCCGCGAGCCAGGCCACCGAGTTTGCCAAGGACGCCGCCGAGCAGGTGAAGGACCAGGTCAGCGACTCTTCCGGGCAGAGCGGCGATGGGCAGAACGGTGACGGCCCGAGCGGCGACGGGCAGACCAGCGGGGGGCGACACTCCACCGATCAGGCTGACCCCCTCACCTCGCAGTACCCGCCTTCAGGAGCTGACCCCCTCACCTCGCAGTACCCGCCTTCGGGCAGCGGTGACGGTACGACTCCGTGAGCCATCCGGTCGATCCCTCTCAGAGCCGGGTCGGATCCGACGACTAACTGAACAGTCGCCACGGCCCGCCTGAGCGGTGGGCAGATGCTCGGCGAGGCCCGCCGCCAGTCCGAGAGCTACGAGAACCGACGACGGGGGACACGGCGGGAGGAGCGGCATGAACGTCGAGGGAGCCTGGGAGCGCAACGAGACCGAGGCGCAGCGCATCGACCGCAACTGGATCGAGCTGCTCCAGGAACTGCGCATGATTCAGACCGGCGGCCAGGTGCTCACGGGTTTTCTGCTGGTGGTGCCGTTTCAGGATCGCTTCGCTGACATCGGCGGTGTCGGTCGCGCCCTCTACCTGGTGGTGCTGTCACTCGCCCTTGCGTCGACAGTGGTCCTGCTGGCTCCGGTGATGATCCACCGCGCGGTGTTCCGTTCCCACCGGAAGGACCGGGTGCTGCGCCTGTCCGCGACGCTCGCCCGTGTCGGAGTGGCGCTCCTGTCGATCGCCATGGTCGGTCTGGTCGCGCTCATCTTCACGTTGGTCCTGGGCGTGGTGCCGGGGGTCGGAGCGGCGGTCGTCACGGCGTTCTTCGTGGTGGTGATGCTCGTCGTGGTGCCCGCCCGCGTTCTGCGGCATGCCGTGACGAATCCGTATGTCCCCGACTGACGACACGGCCCTGCCGGGTGGGTGCGATGGCGACGCACCCGTTCGTGTCCGGCGCGATGGCGCGGCGTCGTGTGTCCGGAATGACACGGCGCCTCACCCCTCGGATGGGACAATGGGGTCCGATCTGGCCCGCTACCGCGCCGGGGGAGGTGCTCGTGCCGATGGCGTCAATGGAGATGTACTCCCGTTCCGTTGACCTGCAACAGAACGCTGCCGCCGAGCAGGCCCGCACGCGACTGGACGCAGGCCTTCGAGAGTGGTCCGGCCAGCGCACAGCGCTCACCGCTGAGGGGCTCGGCCGCAACCCTCTGCGCCGGGTGCCGCGGAGTTGGCCCGAGGTGGCGGCCACGCGGGTGGAGGTGGCGGCGCGGGAGGCCTGCGTGATCGACGAGCAGGGTGCACACACGGAGGCGTCCCGCCTGCTGTGGTCAGCCACGGCCAAACTCGTCGGCGCCGCGGTGTCCCTGGCGATCCCGCTCTCGATCCTCATCGCGCTGGTGGTGGGGTCATGACGACCCTCCGGGTTAGCGTGGCCGGGCGGTGGACGCCGTGCTGAGGCTCATCGTCCCGGTCCTCGTTGGACTGCTGTTCCTGGCGATGATCGCGGGGTGGCTCTGGTACACCACGTGGCTGGTGCGGTCCGCGATCGACGAGCTCGCGCACCGTCGCCGGCTCAAGGCCGGGGTGGATCCCCTGCAGGTGACGGCCAAGAAGGCACTCGCGTCCGTGGAGGCGGCGCACGACTCGGCCCACAGGGCCCTGTCGCAGGCGGTCGAGTCCTGGTACGAACTCCGGGACAACCGGGCGGTGGGGACCCCGCTGGTGGAGAGGTTCCCGCGGATCGAGGCCAGAGCCGCGCGGGACCCGGAATTCCTGGACGTCCTCGAGGACGCCGACGCCCTGCTCAACGAGGCCAGTCCCGGGTCGGACTCGATCGACGAGCTCCTCGAACGGACAGCCCGGATGGATGCCCTGAACCTGCGGCTCCGGCACCTGGTCCACCAATACGACGCCGCCGGGAGGCGCGGGTTCGGACGCTTCTTCTCGTAGCAGGGCAGTCCCCAACTTGGGACACCGCCGGGTTAGACGGAAAGCTCCCGCGTGGTGGTCGTGCTCAGCGCGGAAAATCTGCGGGTTTCGCACGGTAGCCACGACCTAGATCACGGTGAGTGCGACCAGTACGAGAGGGTGCGCGTGGCGAGTGCGATCAGCCTCCCAGGTGGCCCACCCGCGGGTTAGTAGGACCGTCCAGTGCATCGCGCAGTGCATCGCGCAGTGCCTGCGAGGGGCCTATAGATCCCCCGGCAGCTTGTCCCGCCGGATGTCCCGCCACGACGACTGCCGGAGCACGCCATCCTCGGTGAACCCCTGGTGGCGGACCTCCACCACGAGCTTGGGCAGCACCCAGATGGCGTCACGGCGGGCATCGGACGGCAGGTCCTCGAGAAACGGACTCGAGCGGCGGCGCAGCGGTTCGAGCTCTTCGAGCAGAGCTTTGCCCTGTCGGTCGGAGAAGCCGGTGCCCACGCGGCCGATGTAGGTGAGCCCGGTCTGTGCGGGCAGTCCGAGCAGCAGTGAGCCCAGTGAACCGGAGCGTCCGCCCTTGCCCGGTCGCCAGCCGCCGATGACGGCCTCGGTGGTGGTGAGCAGCTTCTCCTTGAGCCACGTCTTGGCCCGCCTGCCCGACTGGTAGTGCGAGTCCCGGCGCTTGGCCACGATGCCCTCCCAGCCGAACTCCTCTGCCTCGTCCAGTGCGCGGTCGCCGGGGCCGTCGAGAACCCCCGGCACGTGCACCCGCTCGACCTTCTCGAGTGCCGGCGTCAACAGGTCCAGCACCTCGCGACGCCGATCCCACCGCTCCCGGCGCAGGTCCACGCCGTCGAGTCCCAGCACGTCAAAGACGAACAGGTGCACCGGGCCGATAGATGAGTCGTCTCCTTCCGCGGCGGCCTGCTTGGCCAAAGCGGAGAACTCGGGCACACCGTCCGGGCCCGGCACCACCAGTTCGGCGTCGAGCACCGCCGGCTTCCTGATCGCCTGCGCCAACCCGGGGAAGCCGTCGGCCAGCCAGTCCATCGGGTTGCCGTTGCGGCTCATCAACCGGCTCTGCCGGCCATCGGTCGCCACGGTCACGCGGTAGCCGTCCCACTTGCCCTCGAACGCCCACTTGTCCCCGGGCAGGGATGTCACCGACCCCGAGGTGGGGATCATCGGCAGTGGGGGAGCATCGGGGAGGTCGGCCATGTCCGAAGTATCTGAACCAAAATCAGAAGTCTTGTCGGAGCCGCGGGCTCGCTTGTCGTCGTCGGGATAGGACGACTTCGGGTTGTCGCGTCCACCGTAGAAGGAGTCCGGCGACTGGTCCTTCATGTACTGCACGATCCACTGGTTCTTCTCGGCGCTCGTGCGCACCAGGACGTACCGGCCCGAGACCTGCTCGCCGTTGAGCCACACGATGATCTCGTCCTCGCGCCACTTCTCACACTCGTATGTGCCCTGGTCCCAGATGGTCATGTGGCCGGCGCCGTATTCGCCCTTGGGGATGGTGCCCTCGAACGTCTCGTAGCCCAGCGGATGGTCCTCGGTGTTGACGGCCAGGCGCCGGTCCTTGGGCTCGGTCGGCAGGTTCTTGGGCACCGCCCACGAGGCCAGCACGCCGTGGTGCTCGAGCCGCAGGTCAAAGTGCAGGCGGCGGGCGTGGTGTTCCTGGATCACGAAGATCGGGCCATCGCCGTCCTCGCGATCGGTGTCGACCTCGCCGTCGAACGGCTCCGGGGTCTTGCGACGATCCCGCTTGCGGCGGTACTCGTCGAGGCTGGTCACCACGGCGTCGGGGTCAGTGGGGCCGGCGTCGCAACCCTCCTTGACCGCGGCGCGGATCGAGTCATCGCCGCCGGGATCGGCACTACCAGAACCAGAACCGCGGGAATCGGCGCTGTCGGAATCTGAACCGCCGCGCTCGGGGTCCCCGTCATCCGACGACGACGAGCTCTTCTTGCTGCTCCCCGACTTCTTCTCCCGCGATGCCGATGACTTCCTGGCGGGAGTCTTCTTGGCGGCATCCTTCTTTGACGCGCCGCCCCTCTTCGTGGGTCCCTCCAGCCCCTCGAGCAGGTCGCCCTCGGACTCCAGTCGCTTGAGCATCTCGTCCCAGTGCAGGTGCTTGAGCCCGCCGTCGGCGAGTTCCTCCCACGACCGAGGGGCCGCGACCCACGGCTCGGCGCGGCCACGAAGTGAGTAGGGCGCCACGGTGGTCTTGGCGCCACTGTTCTGGCTCCAGTCCACGAACACCTTGCCGTCACGGATAGAGCGCTTCATGGTGGCGGTGACCAGGTCCGGGGTCTGCTTGGCCAGCGACTGGGCGATCTGCTTGGCCACCGCGGAGGCACCCTTGGAGGAGACGGCCTTGTCCAGGCGGGCGTAGAGGTGGATGCCCTTGGATCCGCTGGTCACGGCAAAGGCGTCCAGTCCCGCCTCGGAGAGGAAATCTCGGACGCGCAGTGCAACCTTCGCCGTCGTATCCAGGTCCACGTCCTCACCGGGGTCAAGGTCAATGACGATCCGCCGCGTCCGCCCCGGCTCGCCGTCGGACAGTGTCCACTGCGGCACGTGCAGCTCGAGCGCGGCCTGCTGGGCGAACCACGCCAGCGTGGCGGGGGAGTCGAGCACCGGGTAGGTGACGGTGCGCGAGGAGTGCTCGATCGCCACCCGCGACACCCAGTCGGGCGCGTGGGAGGGCAGGTTCTTCTCGAAGAACGACTTGTCCTCGGTGCCGTCGGGCCAGCGCTTGCGCGTCACGGGACGCTGGCCGGCGTACGCCATCAGGTGCGGCGCCACGGCCAGGTAGTACTCCAGCACATCGGCCTTGGTGGTGCCGGTCGCGTCGTAGAGCACTTTGTCGGGGTGGGTGAACCGCACGGTCCGCCCGTCGACCTCGACGGATTCCTTTGCGCCCTTGCTCGCCATGGGTCCACTCTGGCACTCGAGTCAGACATCGGCGACCGGCCACCGCAACGGATCAAGCTGATCGCGGCGTCCCAGGTGAACTACCACGCGATCTTGTTGAATTCGGTTGGATCGAACTCGCGGGAGTGTCTTGCGACGCCGCTCGCGCAAACCCACTTAACGCGGGTCTCTTTGTCGACCGTGACTCTCTGAACGGTCATCGGCCTTCCGCAGTGTGGGCACTTTCCGAGCGGAACCGACTTGTACAGGTCTCCGTTCGGTCCCTTTTCAAACACCACCCCGAAGAGAGGCACAGCCCCGGACCGGGCAACGCCGGACCGAATGAGGAGTACGAGCAAACCTGCGAATGCTGTCACGAGTAACGCAAGTGTCAGCCACAGCGACCACTCTTGATGATTGAAACTCTGGTTAATGAACGACCCGACGATGCTGACTGCAGCGGCCACTGTCGCTAACCAGTTGTCGGGTAGCCATGTCTTTGTTGGCCTAGCCCGGGACATCTCGATCTCGCGGTAGTCAGAGTTGTCGGCCGAAACGAAATTACCGCTGACGAAATTGCCTGAGAAAGAAGCATTGTCCCCAGTCTGGATTCCGACTCCTCTCGTGACTTCCTGCCACTGATCGAGGCCCTGAGCCCCCACCGCGCCACGGCACCGAGGGCAAAACGGAAACTCTGGTGATGGTGGCGGCTGACAATTGCACGGCGCGATCATCTTGATACTCCCTGCCTTGTGGTCGCGAGGAGTGTGACACGGGCCCCTGACACTTAGCCGTGGCGAGGGTTTGAACAGCAACTATCGGTCAACTGCGATTGGTATCAAGAGCCGCAGCGAAGCCACCACCACCGAAACGGCTTCATCGACGACATCCGCACTCGTTAACGAGGCAGAACCGGCGGCCGCCGAAGTTCCTCAGATCGTCGGCTGTCAACAGGGATTGGGTCCTGTGGAGACGTACTGGTCGGACGGAAGCGTCACCGGATACTCCGAATACTGCCAGACCGTTCTCGACAGCACGGACCGAGAGGAAGCTGCGGCTAACACCCCGAGTTGCGATGGGACCGTCTGCCGATACCCGTCCGGCGCGACTTTCCCCGATCCCAACGCGACCCCGGACGATCGATGCACCAACTTGATTAACTACGCGAACGGCCCCCGGCCCAACGCTGAAATCAACTCGATCGGTGCGCTGACCGGCCAGTGCCCTGAACCGATCTCATAGTCCTCAGAGTCACGGGGGTCTCCGGCTCGCCGTCCTTGCAGTCCGTTTGCAGACCGTGGAGCACGATCTTCGCGTGGTAGGTGGATGAGAAGGACGGGGCGCGTCGCTGCTGCAAGCGGGTGCAGTGCGACAAGGGCGAGTTAGTCAAGAGATCCCTAGCAAGCCAGCGCACAGGTCTTGCGGCCGGGTTGCGGTGGAGTATCGTGAGGTCTGAGCACGGCACCGTGGGTGTCGGGCGAGTCGCAAGGCCAGGTGCACCTGGGGCAGACCGGGACCCTGGCCTTACGCATGTCCGGAGTCGGTCAGCTGTGGGTATCTAACTCGACTTCGTACAAGCAGTGCTCCAATTGTCGACGGAAGGTTGCGTCTCCTTGACGATGAGCGCGGACTGCGCCAGCCACGAGATCGGCAGGCCACAGAAGCGGCTCCTGCTTGCCGGGCACGTGCACGACGTGGAAGCGCGAACCCTTCGGGAGTAAGAACCGGGCACCGCGGACTGTTGCGATGTCGCGAGCGTCGAGCTGCCTTGTGCGGGATTCAATCACCAGGTCGCTGACCGAAAAACTGTGCAGTTCGGTGACGAGCCGGGTGAGACACATCGCTCGCGCGCGCTCCTGGCGGGTGCGGGGGACCGGTGTGCCGATCGCGACGATATGGAAGCCGTCTAACGCAGCGACTGCCGCCGCAGCAGTGGTCCGCTGACGGGTGTCCATCTCGTTCCAATGCAGTTTGGGCGTCTGACGTTTTCCTCGAAGCGTCTGCATGGCGGTTCGAACCGTGTCGTGGACGCTTTCGTCGAACACCGCTGCGGCGAGGACGTAGAACCCGCCGTGCGCTGCCTCGTGGAATGACTCGTCGGCGTAGGCCATCCGCGCAGCATCGTTGGACATCGCGGGCAGCCTATAAGGCCTCCCAGACACCTCGAATATTCGCTACGTGGCGTGCTCCTGAGTCCTCGGTGCGCACGTCGCCATCTGTCCAGTAGAGAAGGTGAGGCTCCAGGCGCCCTCCCAGCTAGAAGGCTCTTCGTGGTTACTGTTGGCGCTCTGATGTTTCTGGGGCGGGGGCTCGGGCGACCGGCGTCGCTCGTCTCTTCCAGCGAATCGGTTCCTGTCAGACGAGCGCGCCAGGTGCCCCGCGACGGGCCCGTGCATCACCTCGTGAAGTCGATGACCAGCCGTCCGCGCGTTCCGCCGGCTTCGAGACGCTCGTGGGCTCGCCCCGCGTCATCAGGCGAGTAGCTGTCCGCAACACGGAGGGTGACCACGCCGTCTTCCGCCAACTGCCGCAGCTCATCGAGCTTGCCCTGCTCCTCGGCCATATCCGCCACGCTCACGGCATGAACCGTCAGGTCGCGGCTGCCGTCGCCCTGGTACCACCGCACCGTCGCGACGCCCCCGCCGGTCTTGACCGCGGGGAGTACGGCCGCGTCCTGCACGGCTCCGTCGAAGAGGCCATCGACGCCGTCGGGGTAGAGCTCGAGAATGCGGTCGGCGACGCCGTCTCCTCGCCTGACTATTCTGTCGGCGCCGAGCGACCGGACAAGCTCTTCGTCCGCCTCGGACGCATCGGCAACAACGGTGAGGCCGGCGTGCTTGGCCAGCTGCACGACGTAGCCGCCGGTCGATCCGGCAGCTCCGGTGACCGCGAGTGTCTGTCCGGGCTGGAGGTCGAGGAGGTCGAGAGCGCGCCGAGCGGTGAGGCCGTTCATCGGAAGCGTCGACGCGGCGACGTCGTCGGCGTCGCGGGGTGAGGCGGCGATCGACTGTGCAGGCAGGACGATGTCCTCGCGATACGCACCGTGCTCGTCGCGGGGTACCACGATCCCAATCACCCGGTCGCCGACCGCCAGGGAGGTCTCTGCGTCGTCGCCGATTTCGACGAGGGTGCCCGCGATGTCCATGCCCGGGACATCTGCAGCTCCGCGTGGGGTTCCGGTCTTCGAGCGGGAACCGTTGCGCGTGTAGGTGTCGGTGGGGTTGATTGTCGCGGCCGTGACGCGCACGCGAACGTCGGTCGGCCCGAGTTCCTGGGCCGGGACGTCAACGACCTGCAGAGCGTCCGGGCCTCCGTAGGTCGTCACTCCGACGGCGCGGACGGGGCCAGCTGAGACGCTCATTATTTCTCTTTCCCGCAGAACCGGCGAAGAACCGGGCGATTTCGCTTGAGTGTTGACACGAGTGACTACGTGTCCGCATGCTAACCGCCCGCCCGTTGAGGGCCCCTCGGCCGAGCCCCCGACCCCTCGCCCCTAGCGTTCAGCCCCTCCGCCGGAACTGGTGGGCGCCGCGGCCACGTCGAGCTCTCTCCCGTCGAGAAGCGCGTGTGCCGTGGCGGCGCTGAGGTCGGGGCATTCGGCGAGCATCCGGTCGAGGTCCCGCGGGCCGGGGTCTGCCGGGACAGGGCGGTTTCCGACGGACATCGTGAGTTGGTCGACGATCTGCTTGAGAGCGGGCCGGTCGTCGAGGGACCAGCCGGTCCGTCCGTCTTTCCTGCCCGGATCTCTGCCGCCTCGACGTCTCCGGCGTACTCCGCCAACGGCCGCCCGTCGATCGTCAGGGCGACGCCCTTGATGCCGGTCATCGACGACGTACTCAAGGTCTCCAGATGAGCGCCGAGCCGATTCAACTGCATGCTCGCACCCTATGCCCGGCAGTCGCACACAGGACTGATGCGGCTCGGAAACCCGAGACACGCCCTCGGCCATGCCCTTCGCCTCGAACGACGCCCTCCGGCACTGCCGCGCCGCCTCGTTCACCGGTGTGTCGCACGCCACACCGCTGCTACCATCGGCCGGGCTGGCGCGAACGGCGCCACGTCACCACGCGCACCCTCCGAAAGGACGTCCACCATGGGTTCAGATGCACTCGGTTCGCTCGGCTCGCTCGCTATCGGATCGCTGGCGGCCCCCATCCTGGGATCGCTCGGCCTCGGCTCGCTGCTCCAGGGCGCAAGTAGCGGCAACGGAAGCGGCACCGACTCGGTGACCGGAATGCTGCCCACCGACCTCCTCGGCGGCATCTCCTGACCGAGCGGCCTCTCCCGGCTACCCGACGCTCACGATCGCGCGCCACCTGAGGCAGCAGACAGACCCCGGACCGTACCCGCGGACCGGGGTCTTTCTGCATCTCCACCGCGAGAAGCTAGAACACCCCCGCCACGCTCCCGACCCCGCGCCCCAGGAGCAGCAGAGCGCCGGCGGTCACCACCACCACGGCGACCTTGCGACCCGCCTCCGCGGTGACCCGCCGGGCCACGAGTCCACCCAGCAGGATGCCGATCGGCACCATCGCCACGACCAGCCCGATCACGCTCAGCGGCGGCAGCCCGGAGATCGGCGCTGCCCCCAGGCCGACCTTCGTGATGACCGAGGTCAGACCCATGGTGAAGAAGATTGGTTGCAGGGTCGCGGCAAAGGAGCGCTGCTGCCAGTTGGTCGCCTGCGCGTAGACCAGCATCGCGGGAGCGGCCACTCCCACGGCGGTGTTGAGGAATCCTCCGGCGGTGCCGGCCATCGCGGCCGGCACCGCACCGCTGACCGCCGGGATGCGTACGAGGGCTGTCATCAGCAGCGTGCCGATCAGGGCGGCCCCGATGATCACCTCGAGCCAGCTGCGGTCGGCAGCGCCCACCAGGAGCGCACCGGGCACGGACCCCACGACGATCAGGGGCGCGAGGCGGACGTACCGGTGCCAGTCGATGTCGCGCCGGAGCGTGATCCCGATGAGGACGGCGGAGACGGTGGTGGTGAGGTTGGTCAGCAGCACCCCGGCGACGGGGCCGAGGAGCAGCGCGAGGGTCGGTGCCACCACCAGCCCGACCCCCATCCCGCTGACCCGCTGCAGGACCGTGCCCAGGATGACGGACGCCGCCGCGACGATCAGGAGGAGGGGGCCTACGTCGACGGGCATGGTCCACAGCATTCCAGGTGCGCCTGGGCGCGACCGGGGGCGCCTCGCTAGCTTCTGTCGCATACTCATTCCATGCGATCCATCTGGAAGGGCGAGGTCTCCTTTGGTCTGGTGAACGTGCCGGTCAAGGTGTATTCGGCGACGGAGGACCATGACCTGCGCGCGCGGCAGGTCGACAAGAAGGACGGCGTGCGGATCCGCTACAAGAAGGTGCGGGACGACAACGGCGAGGAGGTCGAGTTCTCGGACATCGCCAAGGCGTACGAGTCCGAGGACGGCGAGATGGTCATCCTCACCAAGGAGGACCTGGCGAGCCTGCCAGTGGAGCAGTCCCACGAGATCGAGGTGACGGAGTTCGTCCCGGCCGACCAGGTGGATCCGGTGGCCTTTGACAACGCCTACTTCCTGGAGCCGGCGTCGCGCTCGAACCGGGCGTACGTGCTGATGCGGGAGGCGCTGGAGTCCACCGACCGGTTGGCGATCTGTACGTTCACGCTGCGCAACCGCACTCGGTTGTGTGCGATGAGGGTGTACAAGGACGTGCTGATGCTGCAGACGTTGTTGTGGCCGGATGAGATCCGCCCGGCGATCCTGGAGGGGCTGGACAAGGAGGCCAAGGTCCGGCCGCAGGAGGTCAAGATGGCGGCCTCGCTGATCGAGACCATGGCCGCGGACTTCGAGCCCGAGAAGTACGAGGACGATTACCAGAATCAGCTCAAGGAGCTCATCGAGGCCAAGGCTGCCGGCGGAGAGGCGTTCACCGTCGAGGAGCGCGAGGAAGCGAGCGACGACGACGGTGACGACGAGGTGGCCGACCTGTTGGCCGCGCTGCGCGCGAGTGTGAAGGACCGCGGGGGAGACGCGAAAGAAGAGTCCGACGACGACGACGAGGACTCCGGCTCCACGAAGAAGCCCGCCAAGAAGAGCACCGCGAAGAAGGCGCCCGCGAAAAAGGCTGCTGCCAAGAAGCCGGCGGCCAAGAAGAGCGCAGCCAAGAAGACCCCGGCAAAGAAGTCACCCACCAAGAAGACGGCCACCAAGAAGTCCGCCTGATGCCCCGGGGCCCCCGCCGAGTAGCTGACGGTTGTGAAGTAGGCGGGGGGTTCCTATAGTGGGGGTCAGTCGGTGGCGAAACTGATACCCCCTCAAGTTGTCGCCGACTCCGCCTCGGTGCGCGGTTTACGCTGACCATCCCACGGTCGCGGACGTGCATCGTGCGACAGAGTCGCCGGCGGCCGACGGACCCCCCTCCGCGGCCGCTGGCGATTCGCCTTTTATCAGGAGTTCCCCGCATCGCGTCTTCTTCGAGCGAGGAACCACTCGGTAGGGTGACGCCTCGCGATAGCGTTGTCTCACGCTGACCGGATTCCGTATTCAGGTTGAGAAGACACGGCGGATTGGCCTTGCCATACTCATTAATTCGGGGCAGCGCTGCTCTCATCGCTGGCACCTTCGCGATGGCATTGTTCGCGTGCAGCCCCGCAGAGCCAGCGACGCCGCCCGCTGCACCGGAACCCGTCCGCGCCGTCGACATCGCCTCAGGTCAGCAGGGCGGGCCCGTCGACGTGGAGGTTGATGGCGGCGCAGAGGGCGTCGGGGTGACCTTCCGCGAGATCACCATCGAACCCGGTGCCGGCACCGGGGAACACTGCCACTACGGGCAGCTGATCGCCGTGGTGGAGCAGGGCGAACTCACGCACTACGCCGACATCCATCCCGGCGGCGTTCACGTCTACAGCGCCGGCGAGTCGATCATCGAGGGTGCGGGTTACCCGCACGAGGGGCGCAACGAGGGCGACGAGGACGTGGTGCTGATGGTCACCTACGTGATCCCCGAGGGGAAGCCGCTCGCCGAGACCGATCTGGCGAACTGCGACCACTGAGTCGCGCGGTTAGTCGGCGTCGGTGAGGTCCGGGTCGACGTCGTCGTCGGTGGGCACCACCACCAGTTGTTCGGCCACGTCGGCCGGGTTGGCCTCGCGGGTGGGGTCGTCGACGCTCACCTCGGGCGCGTACTCCTCGGCTGCGGTAACGGGATCCGGGTCCGGAGTGTACTCGTCCGGATCGGGGCGGTCCTTGGCGATCATCTCAGGCTCCTCCTTCTCCCTCTGACTGGTGCCTCTGAGGCCGCGGGTAGCGCGCGGCCTGTCGTGTCTCCACCCTAAGCATCCTGCGGCCTACGGTGCCAGGGGTTGGCGAGGCGTACCTTGGGCCGCACTCACACGCCCAACCCAGGAGGCCCCTCATGGCAGATCCGCTGTACACCGTCGAAGCCCTGTCCACCGGCGGAGGCCGCGACGGACACGTCGCCACCGAGGACGGCGCGGTGGACTTGGAGATGGCTCCGCCCACCGAGCTCGGCGGGTCGGGGGAGGGCAACAACCCCGAGCAACTGTTCGCTGCTGGGTACGCCGCCTGCTTCCACTCCGCACTGCAGAGCGCCGCGCGGATGAAGAAGATCAAGATCGACGGTTCCTCGGTCGGCGCCCGGGTCTCGCTGGTGGCGTCGGGGGAGCAGAGCATCGACCTGACCGTGGACCTCGAAGTGGTGATCCCCGACCTGGAGACCGAGCAGGCCAACGAGCTGGCCACGCTCGCCCACGAGCTGTGCCCCTACTCCCGCGCCACCAAGGGCAACATCGCAGTCAGCGTCGCGGTCTCCGACGACTGACATCGGCGGGGGCTATCCGGCGTCGCGGTGCGGGGCTATCACCGCGCGTCCGCTGACCTTGCCGTCGACAAGCTTCTGGTAGACCTCCAGCGCCTGGTCCAGCGGGAACACGTGGACCTCCGGGTTGATCTTTCCGGCCCGGTACAGCTCCACCACCTCGTGGAGATCCTCCAGGGTTCCCCAGTAGGTGGAGGAGAAGTTGACCTCGTACGGCAGGCGGAAGACGTTCCAGGGGAAGTCGGCGCCGGCCAGGCCCACCACGGTCACCGAGCCCTGCTGAGCCACGCTGGCGGCGGCGAGCTCGAGGGTCGGGGCCGCGCCGACAAAGTCGAACACCGCCGTGACGCCCCGGCCGCCGGTCAGCTCCTGGAGCTTCTCGGCGGCAGCCTCGCTCGGGATGCCGATCGCTCCGTCTTTCTCCGCGGCGGCGACGGCCTCCGGTTTGGTGTCGGTGGCGTACACGGTGGCCCCGCTCATGGCCCGGAGGATCTGCACCCCCACCAGGCCGAGCCCGCCCAGGCCGATGCACAGGGCGGTCGCGCCCGGGGTGGTCAGGTCGGGCAGTACCCGCTTGATGGCGTGGTACGGGGTGAGGCCGGCGTCCGCCAGGGGAGCGGCGGCGACGGGGTCGGCGTCACCCAGTGGGATGAGGTTGCGCGCGTTGGTGGTCATGTACTCGGCCATACCGCCGTCGCGACCGAGTCCGGTGGCCAGATACCCCACCGACGGCACGTCCTGGCAGTACGTGTCCTGCCCACGCGAGCACGGCTTGCAGCGTCCGCAGCCGATCGGTCCGTAGACCAGGAACGCCTCGCCCGCGTTCAGGCCGGTGACGCCAGGGCCCAGTTCCTCGATCCATCCGGAGACCTCGTGGCCCAGGGTGAACGGCGGGGTGAGGAAGCCGGTGGGGTCGCCGGGGAACTCGTGGAACAGGCCCACATCGGAATGACAGGCGCCGGAGCCGGCCACCTTGAGCAGGACCTCGCCCGGGCCGGGGACGGGCTTGTCGACGTCCTTGAGTACTGGGAAGGTCTTGAAACCCTCAAACACGACTGCCTTCATGGCGGCGCTCCTCGCTATCTCGCCGGAGGGCGCACCGGACGAGTGACGCCCGTCACAAGTATGCCCTACTGACGAAACCTCGCTGAGATTCTTCAGCGAGTTGTAGGTGGGGTCAGCGGTCGCGCGCCGTCACGCGTACCCGAGTCCCACGGCCCGACACTCACTCCACCGAGTGGGCTCCATGCCCCCTCGCCGGCCCCCGGCGGCACAGTGACGTTCCGGACGACAGTCAGCGATGCAGGCGCGCTCGTGGCGGCGATCCAGGACTTCTACCCGGCCGGGTTCGAGTTGGCCAAGCCCGCTCGAGCGTGTGGTACCTGCTCGGAGGTCAGACGTGGACCACCGTCACCAACGACGTGACCCGCGACTCGGCGACCAACTCGATCCGCTACTCGGGCGCCGGCTGGACCACTGCCGGCAACGCGCGTGCCACGCTCGAAACCACCTACCGAGTGCCCGCAGACGCCACCCCGGGCGACGTGCTCAACACCGGCGCCGCCACGAATCTGGCGCTGGTGAGCGGCTACAGGGTGGCGAACCCCATCAACACCTGCGTGACCATCCGCGAGCCCAACCCGACCGAGGTCGTGACCGGCAGCCTCGACGGGCTGGGCCTGGGCTCGGTGATCTCCGGGTCGACCGCCCTCGGCGAAATCGGGGCCGACCCGGCCACGTTCTCCGCCGACCTGATCAACGGGCTCGACCTGGGACAGCAGATCGGCGGCATGGCGGGAAGCTGATCACGGGGGAGCGGCTGGTCCTCACCGTCAGGTTCCCCACGTGGCGGCTGAACCGCCAGTTTCCAGACTGAGCCTTCGAAACGCCCAATCCAACCTCATCTCAATCGAGCGGAAGAGCTTCACCGGTTCAGATCGGCTCAATCTGTGATGCAACTAGAAACTTTAGGGTCAACTCAGATGGGGATCTCTTAACGGGGTCCGGATCCGGGGTGCTTACTGCAACGGCGTGGGGTTGGTGAGCCACCAGGTCACGATTCGCCTCACCGGTTCCTCCGTGGAGCCGTCGCCCAGGCGGGGCACGTCGAACCACACGCGTAGAGGCGGCCCGCCGGGCACGGGGACATCGATGAACTCGAGCGCGCGCTGCGGGGATCCGTACGGTGACCTGTGGGCGGTGGAGCACGAGATGACCGGGACGAATCCCGTCGCGCAGGCCACCTCGCCACCGGGCTCTATCGGGGTCAGCACCCGGGTGCCGGGGACCGCCGGGTTCCAGAACGCCGGGTCACTCGGCCCGAGTACATCGCTGACGATCTGGGGCATGCCGCGGGGGATCGGAGGCGTCGGCGTGTCGGTCGCTGGGTTCGACTGGGCGGCGAGGGCGGGGGCTGCGCCGGGTGCGGTTGCTGTAGCGGCTGCTGCGATCGCGAGGGCGAGGCGCCTGCGGGTGGGTGGATTCCGTTGCCCGGTGCGGTTGGTCATGGCCCCACTTTCACAGACTGGTCAGCGACGTGAACATGCACAGGCTACTCTGAGCGTCTTCTCATCGGAGCCACATCTGTGGCCTGCACCCCTCGAGGTCTTCACACATGATCCGTCGTTCGCTCGCCACCCTCGGCCTGGCCGCGGTCGCCGTTCTCGGCACCGCCCCCTCGGTCACAGCCGCCGAGATGCAGGTCGGATCGGGCGTCATCGCCCTGCCCGAGTTCGCCCCGGTTGTCATCCCCGCCCCGATGGGCTTCGACGCCATGGCGCTGCCGCTGCTGCCGTACCCGTTTGTCTGGTCCTTGCACTTCGTGCCGGCACCGGGTGTGGCGGCTCCCGCGCCCGGTCCTACGCCTGCCCCCGCGCCCCGACTCTCGGGATGCCGGGAGGCCTGGAACCTCGGCGTCGCCCCCATGCATCGTGGGAGCAGGTACTACGACCCGTCGATGGACGGCGACAACGACGGGATCGCCTGCGAGCGGGATCCCCGCTAGACGCGCAACGAGGGGCGGGGTCGACCACCGTCGGCAGGCGGCTGCCGAGCGCCGGTTCCGCGCGCCCGCCCGTGGCCACCGAGCGGAGCGCGAGAAGGCTGGCGACTACCTGCGTCTGGGCAGGTGCCGGTTCTGGGCCCGGTCCATTCCAGAGTGTCCAAGTGTGCGGGGCCCGACCGGCACCGGCGAGTGTCGGACCGGTAGTGCATTCTTATCTTCAGGCCGCGGGCGAACCCCGCTCACATTGGAGTAGTCATGACATATGAGATCGAGTTGATCAACGACGGGGACGGCGTCGCCGTGATCGGCCACAGTACTGCGGTGGAACAGTTCCTGGCTTCGCAAGGCCTTCCATCGAAGGAGTTGGATCTGAAGCGGATCAGTTCCACGCTCAATACGTCAGCTGGCATCGCCCAAGCAGGGGCGGAGATCTCTGCCGAATCGGGTCGTTGGGTCAAGCTCACCAAGGAGTCGGCAGCGGCGTTCAACACGAGCCGGAAAATGACGGGCTCCAGCGGAAAGGTGAGCCGCGCGATCCTCACCGAGGACAACGGGAAAATCAAGGGCATCCTCGAGATCGTGAACGGCCCCGGGCAGGCACTTGCCAATCCTGCGATGCTGGCCGGCGCCGCCGGAGTGATGGCCCAGATGGCCATGCAGCAGACGATGGACGAGATCACCGACTACCTCGCCGTCATCGACGCCAAGGTCGACGACGTACTGCGGGCCCAGAAGGACGCTGTAATCGCGGACATGATCGGCGTCGACTTTGTGCTCGACGAAGCGATGACCATCCGCGACTCGGTTGGACGAGTCTCAGAGATCACCTGGTCCAAAGTGCAATCGACGAGCCTCACAATCGGGCGGACGCAGGCTTACGCGCTTAAGCAGTTGACCGGCATCGCCGAAAAGCTGGAGAGTCAAGACAGGGTGAACGACCTGGCGGATGTCTCCAGACAAGCGGAGCGAACAGTCCAGGAATGGCTGGCCGTGCTTGCGCACTGCTTCCGTCTCCAGGACGGGATCGCCGTGCTGGAGCTCGACCGAGTTCTTGACGCGTCGCCCGGCGAACTCGACGACCATCGCGAGGGACTCCAGCTGGCCAGACAGCGGCGGCTCGACCAGCTCGCGACCGGCACCGCCTCACTCCTTCTGCGCATGGATGTAGCCGCTGGTCTAGCCGACGCCAAACTACTGCTCAACCCGATGGCCGCGCCCAAGGTGCTGAGCGCTCGTAACAAGGTTCACAACGACGTCATCAGCTTCCAGCAACTTCTCGGGATTGACGGTGACCAGGCCGACCTCGAAGGCCGACGCTGGCGAGACGCCGCCCTCGATGCACGAGACAAGGTGGTCGCCTCCGGGACGGAAGGCTTCGGCAGCGCAGTCCAGGCAAGCAGCAATACCCTCGAGTCTGCGCGACTGGCTACCGGCAAGGCCGCAGAGGGGCTCAGCAAGCGACTGCTTCGGAAGCGCACCGACGATGAGGCCGCCGAAGACGCAGTAGAAGAGTCGCCGCGGTCTCTCAACTCGCGAGCGTCGAAGTTCCTGCCCCGTCGATCGGCTAAGCCGGAATCAGAGGATTCGTAGCGAGAAGGGCCCTGACCTCCTGCACGGTCACTGGCCCCTCCGATTCAGCACAGACGGCGACGTTGGCGTTGTAGTTCCATGCTCATGCCCATGCGCGCGTTGCCGCCGGATGCACGCACCGCACGAGACACGACGCATACAAACGCTGAGAAGGAAATGACAAATGAATCGTTGTGAGGTCTGTAACGAGTTGCGTGTGTTCGAGCGTCATGACTGTGAGGCAGCGCTTCAACGGAAGCAAGAGGCGGAGGCTAGCCCCGCTGATTCACGGAGCGTGAGGATTGCTGCTGTCGGGTGACGGCGGGATCCATTTCGTGGGTGGGCGTGCAGGAGTGCCGGCTGGCGCTGCCGGTGGGCGGGTCTCCGGTGGTTCTGTCGTGGGCGGGTGGGTGAGGTTAGGCCGGTTTTGGGATCGCGGCGATCGTGTTGAACACTGCGACGATGGCAGTCGCCCAGGGCCACGTTTCGGGAATCTTCACGCGCCGCCGTCGGCCGCTGCGGACCAGCCGGGCTGCCACGTGGAGGAAGCGGTAGCGCAGCGCTTTGGGCTCGCACAACGCCAGAACTGCGGCCTCGCCGGTGCAAGAGAGCATCCGCGTCCAGGCCACCAGATCCGCGGCGAGCATCACCGCCACCAGCCAGGCCTGATTTAAAGCGAACTCCCGGGAGGGCAGACGGCCCAGGCCGGTGTCTTTGGCGTGGCGTATCCGGTCCTCGACCCGGGCGTGAGCCCGATGCCTGGCCTCGAGGAACTGCAGCTGACCGGTGGCAGTGTTGGTGACGAACGCCTGGTAGCGCCACCCGTCGATCTCCTCGAACATCGACAACTGAGCACCCGGATGGGGCCGTTCTCGGCGGACGATGACCCGCATCCCATCCGGCCACTTCGCGAGCATCCTGGGGCTGAGAAAGCCGGTCAGTTCGGCAACCTCGGCCCCGTCTCGGATGTCGCCGGAGGGATTCAATGCCGGCCCCCACGCAGCCTCTGGGCAGATCGCGATGGCCCGGCGTAGCGGGGCGGTGATGGAGAACCCGACCGAGTACTCCACCCGTCGACCGCGGATGCCGTTCTGTTCGGTGATCCAATCCAGAAGGTCATGGGAGGCGCCTGCACCGTCGGATCGAATCAGCAGGTCACGGCGGTGAGCGGCGGGGATCTGCGCGATCGCCTGGCCCAGGACGTCGATGTGGTCAGCCGCGGTGTTGGACCCGGCATTGCCCGGGCGCAGGCTCGCGGCGAGGAACTCCCCTGTGTTGTCGCACCACACACCGATCGGGTGGTACCCGAACGTGCGCTTGTACGTCGGTGCGGCGTTCTCTTTTTCGCTGTGGGTGACCACGATCGTGGCGTCCACATCGAGCACGACCGTCGATCCCAGATCCCGCCCCGCACACGCCGATGCGGGCACCCCGCCGGGCAGGCGGGACCACACGTGACGGCGGGTGCGGGCACGCGCTACCTGGATCTTCTTGCGCTTGCCGGCAGTGATCTCATCGAGTGTGCGCCACACCGTCGGGGCCGAGGCTACCGGGCCCAGGGCCTCGGATTGGTGGCGCAGGACGCCGATGTCTGAGATGGATTCGCCGCCATCGGCGAGCATCACCGCGACGTCGATCAGCACCCGGCCGCGGTCGTGGATCGGGATGAACCGGCGGCGGGCCATGGCCCCTGACAGTTCAGTTGTCAGCCCCACCTGATCAGCCAGAAGGCGTGGTGCGATGGCTCCGGCGTGGGAGATCACCCCGACACCATCAGCAGTAACGGACAGGCCGGACGACCACGAAGTACGCTTCACCTACCGAGTGCTTTCTGCTGGCGAACATGGAACCTTAGACAAGTCCCAGTTTCCCCTGTTCAGGAAGCACTTCGGTCTATTTTCGCCCAGCGATCCGCAGATCCCCGTGAATCACCCGGGCTAGATACCAGCGGTATGCCGCGGAGGAAGAGGCACGCCTGACAGAAGAAGAAGCGCGTCGCCGGCGTTCGGCTAAGGCCCTGACGGTCGCGATGTCAGTGGGGGCCGTGGCCGTAGCCGGGTTTGCGTTGGCAGGCTTTTTCGGCGGAGATGGCGACAGAGGCGACGATCAGACTGCGAGCAGTATCTCCGCCGCTGAACAAGACCATGCGCCGACGCCGAGTGAAGTCAGCTCCACGTCTGCTCCCCCTGCCTCCTCCGCCTACGGTGACCTGCTTGAGCGGCTTCATTCTGAAGCTGCGGCTACCGGCTACTCGGGTGCGGTCGGGCAGAGAATGTCGCCGAGCATCTTCGAGGGGTTCGTCGGCGGGATGCTCTCCGTGTGTCGGGACGTCGAAGACGGCTACACCACGTGGGCCGACGAAATAGACCGGGACATCTCCACCGGTGCCCCACGGTCCGCCGCGAACAGGTTCAATGCGTTTCTGGAGGACGAGTTCTGCGTCGGGGCGCTGGCATATAACTAGCGGTGACAGTGAAGGAACTCGGTGTGCGTGAGGGGATCCAACCTGACGGTAATTCGCGAACCACTACGTGATGGCCCGCCCTGTTCGGCGGACCGCCACACCTCGGTCAGCCAAAATCCGGGCTCCGAAACCCCGCCACCCCGCGGGACATGCCCCCAGGCTGTCAGCACGGCGCAGCGCTTCAGTTTAGCGCGACTGGCCTAAATAGTCGTCAAAGAGCGGCGTTAACATTGAATCGTCAAACCCGCTCATCCACCGTGACCTCAGTGCATGATCGGTGGGATATTCCGCCCACCCGGGCACTGACGAAGGGCCTGCAGTTGAGTGCACCTACCCGCCAACATCGCTCGCATACCTCGAGGTTGAGGGTGGTCGGCGCAGTGTTGTCGACGCTCGTCCTGGTGGCCGGGTGCGGGGGCGAACCGGCGACCGGCGAGCCGACCAGCACGGATACGACGACTTCGAAGTCATCGACGCGGACCACCACAAGCAAGTCCACCACCACGACCGTCGAAAGGACGCCGGAGACGGAGACCGCGGAGACCGCGGCGACGGGGGCGCCGGCCGCGGCCACTCCCGCAGCTGCAGGGCCGACGCTCGTCGAGTGCGTCTATGGCGGGGGAGCGTGGACGGAGACTGGCTGGTTCAGCGACGGCTCGCACGGGTACCACCCGCAGTGCGCAGCTCTGCGCAGTGAGCAGATGGCCAAGAACCCGTACCGGTGCCCGCGGACAGATCATTACGTGGCAGACCTGTCGGAATGTGCCGATCCGAACGGGATCCCCGTCCCGCCCGAGGTCCCGAATGCTCCCGCGGTGGACAAGCCTGAAGAGACGGTCGAGCCCGTCGAGCCCCCGGTCGAGCCGTCTGCCGAGCCAGAGTCCGGTGAAGCGCCGGAAGTCGACCTGTGCGAAGCCGACGATTCTCCCGAGGCATGCCAGGAGTAGCAATCCCCGTCCGCGGGCATTTCGGGGCGGCAGACTTGGTGGGAGAGACGACGTTGTAGTCGTCGTCATCGTGCCTATCGGGTTTCCTCCTGCGTTTCCTTGGCCGCCAGCTGCTCGCGGTAGCCGCGCGTAGGGTCGGTTCCCATGACCGACCTCGTCCTCCTCCCCGGCCTCCACGGCGACGCGCAGACGTGGGCGCCGGTCATGCGCGCGCTGCCGGACGGCGTCCACGCCACGCCGCTGGACCTTCCGGCCGTGGCTGACCTCGATGCACTCGTCGACGAGGTGGCGGGCCGGGTCGCGCCCGGGAGCGTCGTCGTCGGGCATTCCCTCGGCGGCGTGGTGGCGATGCATCTCGCCGAGCGGCGCCCGTCGCTGCTGGCCGGGCTCGTCCTGGTCACCGCCCCGGTGGGTGCCGAAGATCCGGAGTCGGCGAAGGCGCGGGCGGACCGCGCTGCAAGCCTGAGTCGGGAGGCGTGCGAGGAGATCGCGCTCGACGGCATGGAGGCGGTGTACTACGGCGACCGCGGCCACGACCCCGAGGTGAGGGCCGAGCGGCTGCGCGCGGCGCGGGCGTACGGGCCGGAGCGGTTCGCCGCCCATTCGGTGGCGATCGGCGCCCGGCCGGATCGCAGCGAGTTTCCCGCGCAGGCTGGTGTCCCGGTGCTGATCGTGGGGGCGTCGGACGACCAGGTGGTGCCCACCGAGGAGCAGCGGCGGTGGGCTGAGGTGAATGGTGCCGGGTCGAGCGGCGCCGGGGCTCGGGCTGGAGTGGACGGTGCCGAGGCCGGTGGTGTCACCTACGTCGAGATCCCGGAGACCGGACACATGCTGCCGGTGGAGGCCCCGGACGAGCTGGCCGGCGCGATCGTCGACTGGCTCCGCGGGCTCACCGGCTGACCCGGCCGGTTCGGCCGCGCCCGGGGGCTGCGGGCCGGTAGGGGCGGTGGTGCCCTTGTCGTCGTCGTGGTCTTTCGACCCTTGATCTCCACCGCGGGCGTGAGCGAAGCTGATATCCGCACTGACCGAGGAGATCGGTATGGAACAGACCATTCCATGGCTCGTCTTCTGCCTCGCGTTCCTGAGCCTGAGCATCTGGAGACCCCGGGCCGCGCGGGTGTTCATCGGCGTGTTCTTCATCGTCATGGGGATCGCCGTGAACTGGGTGCTCGCGCTGGCCGACCCGCAGACCTTCGTGGGGCTGGGGACTGACGCGCCGCTACTGTCCGCCCACGAGTGGGTGTTCACCGAGGTGGTGGCGCGCGCCCCGCAGGCGGTGGGGATCCTGGCCGGCGCCGGGGAGATCGCGCTCGGAGTCCTCATGCTGAGCCGGGACAGCTGGGCGAGGCTCGGACTGGCCGGCGGCATCGGGTTCCTGCTGCTCATCACGCCCGTCGGGGTGTGGACCCTGCCCAATCCGGAGATGGCGGCGGGGCTCGCCTACTTGCTCACCCGGCCGGCGGACCAGAGTCTGCCCGACCTCATCCGCGCGCGGCGCCGCCGGTCGGTAACGCGCGTACCGTCGATTCATGACCGAGCAGCAGCCCTGCGAGGTGCTCGAGCATCACCCGGAGTTCGAGCCGCGGCGGTACCCCTCCCACGCCGCGGCGGAGGTGTCCGTTCGCGGGTCCTTCGGCAGTGCCGGCAACCAGGCATTCAGCGCGCTGTTCCGGTGCATCACCGGTCACAATGAGTCCGCCGGGTCCATCGCCATGACGGCACCGGTCGTCCAGGAGGCCTCCGGCTCCGAGAAGGTCGCCATGACCGCGCCCGTGGTCCAGACCGAGGCCGACGGCGGGAGCACGTGGTCGCCTTTGTCCTGCCCGCCTCGCTCACCGCCGCGACCGCGCCGGTGCCCACCGATCCTCGGGTGCGGGTCAGGCAGGTCCCCGAACGGATCGCGGCAGCGGTGCGCTACTCCGGACGGTGGAGCGCGTCGGCCTATCGACGTCACCTGACCGAGCTCGAGGCCGCGATCGGCCGGGCCGGGCTGGTCGCCACCGGGCTGCCCAGGTACGCCCGATTCGACCCGCCGTTCACGCCGTGGTTCCTGCGGCGCAACGAGGTCGTGCAGGACGTGGTGTGGCCCGGCGAGGGCTGAGTCGCGTCGCGCTGGCGGTGTTCGGCAAATTGTCCGCTTCCGTTGGCTGCGGAACGGCGCTATTATCCGAACATGATAAACGGCAAGACGATAGATTCGAGACCCCCTTCGGAGGCGGAACTCGTCGATGTCGCGTCCCAGGCACTTCGCGAGAGACTCCCGCCGGAGTGGAAGATCGATACCAGGCAGGGCGCTACATCGTCGACATCTGGCGGAGCCGATTCTCTGATTGTCGCCGAGGCTCCCGATGGGAGTGCCGCAACATTCTGTGTCACCGTCAAGAGCGCCGTCGTAGCTCGCGACATACCTGCGCTTCGGAAGAGGTGCGGCGACACTATGGCCCAGGTGCCGGACAGTGGGTGCCTGGTCTTGACTCGCTATCTCGCGCCCGCCGACCGTGCGCGGCTCGACGCGGCTGGCATTTCATACATCGATGCGACCGGCAATATGAGGGTTTCATCCCCCGTTCCCGCACTCTTCGTCTCGGATCGTGGTGCCGAAAGAGATCCCTGGCGGGGGCCAGGGCGCCCGAGGGGCACCCTCAAGGGAGAACCCGCGGCGAAGGTAGTCAGAGCGCTACTCGATCTTCCCGGGCCATGGCGTGTGCGGGAACTCGCCGACGTCGCCAAGGCCTCGGTGGGGTCGGTATACCGTGTGATGCAGTTTCTCGAAGATCAGGGACTTGCGCAGCGGCTGCCTGACCGGCGATTCCTGGTGTCCGATTGGGCAGCTCTTCTGCGCAGATGGAGCGACGACTATCAGTTACTCCGGTCCAATGCCGTGTCCCATTGGATCGCTCCCCGGGGCCTGTCGGACCTTCTCGATACGGTGCGCGAGGAAGAGGACGTCGACTACGCGCTGACCGGGTCCGTCGCAGCAGCAGCGTGGGCTGCCTACGCACCAGCCAGGTCGGCGATGGTGTACGTCCGAAACGTCGAACGTGCAGCGGCGAACTGGGGCTTGCGCGCGACCGAAGCGGGAGCGAACGTGCTGCTGATCGAACCCACTTACCCCGTTGTCATGGAACGCGCCATGACCGCGTTGGAAGGGCTCACGGTCGCCCGCCCGGCCCAGGTGGCTGTGGACCTCATGACCGGGCCGGGCCGGGCACCCGCAGAGGCGAACGAGTTGATCGAATGGATGAGGGCACATGAACAGTCCTGGAGGGGGTAGTGGCGATCTGCTCGTCAGTGCCCGGTCTGCGCTTCTGGACGCGGCCGAGGCGTTGTCCGAGCAGGCCGCAGTCGACGGGCTGATTGCGAGACCGGCATGGAGGGCCGCCCGTCATGACCTCGACACGCTTTAAGGCTGTCAAGTTGCTTGACACGGTGGTACATTTTCAGTGCGACCCCAATCGACGAAAGAGCCCCTGGGCTTCGGGAATGATCCCTAGTTGGTTGGGGTTTCGTGCGTCAGTAGTAGTGCTCGGTGCCGTACCCGAAGTAGTCACTCTCGATCCTGATCTTGCTCCGGATCAGTCTGTGAGCTCGGTCGTCGCCGGTCTCCCACTTCCGTGTGACCGCCCAGGTGCAGTAGTCCGCAGCCTGGAGACCGAAGTCGGACTCATCCCGCCAGAATGCCAATACTCGCTTGGCGCGGAAGGGCAGACACTGGGCCATGACATCGTCCACGGCGCCCCTGAACGCAGCCCGGGTCTTCCTGGTTCCCATCTGAGCGGCGACGACCTGGATGGAATCGCCCTGGTGGAACAACTGAGGGGCGGCCCGACTGAGATGAAAAAACCAGGCGTACTGGTAGAACTTCGGTTCGGTTGGGCGGATCGAGGGCTGGGCCTTGGACTTCTCCAACAGAGTGATGTCGAACCGGAACTCAAGATCCACCAAGGCGTCGAACACCGCGTCTCGCACGACCTGGGCGTCCGGAGAGGCGTGGAAACACGAATCCAAACCCTGGGCCTTCCAGGCCAGTTCGTCTCGGAGCCGCATGAGGCGCGTCCGGAGCGCCCACACCTGTTTTTCGTCGGCGCACAGCGTGCCCACCGCGAAGTACCTGGATGCCTTCCCGTTGCGGAGGAACTGGAGGTCGCCACTCTCATCTGCGAACAGATACTTGATCGCCACGAAGGGGCCTTTCTCTCGACTGCCACCTATGGAAGCACATCGAGAGGACACTCCTCGGGCGGGAAACTCACTAAGCGCCATTACCCGCAGATGACATAAAGGCAGGTCAGCGCGAATATTTAGCTGTTAATCCACAGGCACTCCCCAGCAAGTCACAGCCTTGTAGGCCACTGTGACGAGTTGAGGGCGCGGTGGGTGAATAGCGTGGACCAGCTCTACATCGCGCCGCACGAGTTGGTCTATGCCGGTCGGTTCGAATGGCGGGAAGTGGCGGTCCGCTCTCGGCGGTCGTGGGCCTTGTCGTCGTCGCCCTCAAGACCGCAGTCCACGTCGGACAGTGAGCGTTAAGACGGAGCGGGTCCGGTGAGCCACCAGGCGATCACGTTACTTGTCAGCTCGGGGATCGGGCCCTCGCCGGTGGAGCCGTCGCCCCACCGCGGAAGGTCCACCCAGATGCGCAATGGTGGACTGCCGATCATCGGGAGGTCGACATGGGCGAGTGGGCGCATCGTCGAGGCGAGCACGTCCCTTTCGGAGGTCCCGCAGTTGAGCGCCGGGACGACACCCGGCAGGCAGATCACCTCGGCTCTCCGCCCCCCCCCCCCCCCGGCGCCGTGGGCCTGCACAAGGGACCCCGCCACTCCGCGCAACTACCGCACGTCGCTCGACCCGCGTGCTGACCGTCCTGGCCTCCGCCCGATCGCCCCGCGTCGGGGGCGAGCGCCCCGGATCGAGCGGGATCGTCCACTCGGCGGGATCCGCCCGGTGGTTGGGGGCTCGGTGCGCGGTGCGCGGGAGCGGCGGCCGTCGTCATCGTTTTCGCGCCGGCACGTGAGCGATGTCGACGGACACCGGCCGCCACGAGATCCCGGGGATCGAACGCAGGGGAGCGAACGAGTCGGCAGCGCGCAGCCAGGCGACCGCCAGACTGCTCGCGATAAGGACGGCGTCGGCGGGCTGGGCTCGCGTGGCGACGCGACGAAGGAGCTGGACGTCGGTGAGCTTGACCGTGACCGTCCACGTGGCCGTGCCCCGGTCAGCTGCCTCGGAGGTGACAGCGCTCTCAACATCGAAGACCCGGAACGCGCCCTCTTCGAGGAGCTCCTCCAGACCGCCCGTAGGCCAGATCAGCCAGTTCAGTTGAGGCAGCGGCGGCAGGGTGGGATCGGGCCCCGCCTCCTCACTCGCCGGGTCCTCGATCACCGCACCGGAGAACGCATCGACCACCACCGTGTCCTCACGGTACTGGGCCAGTGCCGCCGTCACCGCCGCCGCATCGACGATGGCGACCTCCGCGGACACAGTGCAGGACCATGTCTCGCGGTTCCTGCCGGGACGGGGCCGCGCAGGCGAGGGTTGCGGGGTGGGCTCAGGCGCGGGCTCGGGTAGGTCGAACAGGCCGGGCTCGACAGTGTCCATGGCAGGTGAGACTACTTCTCCAAACGGGGGCGTCCCAGCGCGCCGCTCGCATCTCGTATCGTCGGTGAGGTGACGCCCTCGACAGATCGCCCCTACGGACCAGGCGACCTCACCGCAGACGAGTTGAAACACGCGGTACTCGACGCATTGGCGAGCGCGGGAGTCCCGCAGACCGAGCTGATGGCCTCCCTCGCCGCTGGAGCCGACTACCAGTCGCCGTGGGACCGCCCGGCCGTCAACCGGCGACACCCGAGGCGCGAGACACCGGTGATCTACCGTGTCAAGGTCGAGCTGCAGGACTCGTCCCCGCCCATCTGGCGACGCCTGGACCTGCGCAGCGACCTCATGTTGCCGCGCCTTCACCTGATCCTGCAGGAAGCCATGGGCTGGACGAACAGTCACCTGCACGAGTTCGTCCACGCATCCTCGCGCCGGGACCGCGACGCCGAGCACTTCGCCTCCATGGACTACCCCGACGCCGGGGAGATGGGCGAACTCGACGAGGCTGACGTACGGCTCGACGAGCTGGCGCACAGCGTGGGCGATAGGTTCCTGTACCTGTACGACTTCGGTGACAGTTGGTGGCATCGCGTCACCGTGGAGAAGGTCCTGGAGCCCGACGACGACGACGAGATCCCGGATGCGACGGTGGTGGCAGGTCGCCGGGCATGCCCTCCGGAGGACTGCGGGGGGATCTGGTCATATAACGAGTGGATCGCCGGCGGCGACGAGTTCGACTCGGATGGCTGGGGCCCGGAGGTACTCGAGTTCTGGGCCGGCTGGGACGCGGAAGAATTCGACCTCGAGGACGTTCAGCGGCGAGTGGTCGGAATCGCCGACACGCCAGCCACTCTCAGGGAAGTCCAGCGGGACGAGGCCGCGAAGCTGCAGATCCTGCTCGAACGGGTCGGCGACGGGGTCAAGCTCACCGCGGCCGGGTACCTGCCGCCGACGATGGTCGAGCAACTCATGGCCGACACCGGCTGGGACCGCAAGTGGATCGGGAAGAACAATCGCGAAGACCAGACGTTCCCGATCTGGCAGCTGAGGGACTGGGCCCGCGCGCTGGGGCTGGTGCGTAAGTACAAGGGCGAGCTCCGGCCGACCCGCCGCGGTACCGCGTTGAAGAACGACCACCAGGCCCTCACCGAGCTGATCGCTCGCAGCTTGCCGCACGATCGGCTCTACGGCACCCCGCTCGACTGGTTCTGACCCGGCCGGTTCCGCGCGGCCGGGTTTATGCGGGCCGGGGGCGGGTGGCGGACCTCGTCGTCGTCGCCCCAGTTCGGTTCACTCAACCGAACCAGGCCAGAACCCGTCGACACTGGGCCTCGACCTCGGCCATAAGCGTGTCTGCCAACTGGTGTTCGTCGTCAGTGCGCGGGGGGTGCAGCTCGATGGCGGATCGGAGTGCCCCGGGCAGCTCATCGGCGTCGAGGTAGATCTGGGCGGTGAGCACGCTCGGATCGAGGTCGTTGGTCTCCGCAAAGGTGATCCAGTGGCGGAGGGTGATCTCGTCGTAGGCGTACCGACTCCCGATCTTCATGGCGAGTCTGCGCTGACTCCGTTGTGGTGAGTACGGGTAGATCGACGCGATGTCATAGAGCGGTGCGAGCCGGGGTGGGGAATCATCGGCGTGAAGAATCGCGTAATTCTTGGCATGGGCGTCGGTGGCGCCGAGCAGAAAGTTGATCGCAAGCGCTCGAACGAAAAGCCAGACGTCTTCCTCGAGGCGGAGCGCCCGCAAGAAGGAGATGACATCGCCGGGGGATGGGCCTCCATCGGCCTGGTACCTGCGCGACGGATGAACTGCGAGAGCTTGGCAGAGGTCCTCCTGATGGACACGGGTCACGGTTCCATCAACGGCGACATGGCGGTCCCACCGTCGGCTGATCACAGCGGGAGTGCCAGCGAAATCGACATAGTTCGTGGCGGCCGTCGGCAAACCGATTGTTCGGACGGCTTGCAGACACAGGACTTCGTTGTACGCCTGGCAGGGGAGATCGGTAACACCGGGCTTGATGATGTGCGTAGTGGGGATCGCGCCGGTCGCCTGATACCACTGGTCTGCTCGTCGGTGGAGAGCGACCTTCTCCTGAGCTCCTGCGAGCGACCAATGCTCGCCGCGGGCCTGCCAGGATGCCTGTCTGCTCGAGATCAGCTCGCGAAGTCTCCTGCTGATGTCGGCGTCAGACATCGGTACGAGGACCCCTTCGTCGAGTTCATCCATCGCATCGGGGCGGAGAAACTGAACAGCGCCGGCGCAATCGCGACCGACAGCGGTGAGGAGGGAAAACGTGTTGCCTGCGACGGCCCCGTGATGGCGGGCGATCTGGACCCGCGCGGCCTGGTTGTCGGGCAACAGTCCGTCGAGGAAGGGCTCGACCCGATCGGGGCCCCAGGCCTGACGGCGTCTGGGCATGGAGAGCGAGAGATTCCGTTCGGGGCCGTCGAGGTCGTAGGAGAACGAGTGCTTGCCATGACGGCCCTCCGTCAACGTCCCCAGTCTCTGTCCAGACAGTAGGACCGCGAGTTCCTTGTCAGGCATCGGAAGACCGCTGAGTGATGTCATCTGCGACGTCGCGTGCACGGTGGGCCGCCCGGATGGCGCGTGCAGCGGCAAGCGCTACTTCGCCAGGGGGGGCCACTTTTGCGGAAGTCAGGACTTCATAATCGTCCGCCGGTGTGTCGACTGCTTCGGGTGCCTCCATCGCCTCGACTGCATCGACCGCCTCGGGCAGGTGCCGCGGGTGGCGGGCCGACTCGGCGGGGGGCGTGTCCGAGTCCGGTACGGGATACGCCAGCCGGATCGTGACGTCCAGAACGTCCATCATCGCGAGCACCTTGCTCAGTGACGCATTGGGAGCGCGCCCGCTCTCGAAGAGGCTCACCCAGGAGCGTGTGAGATGGGCTGCCGCTGCGAGGTCGGCCTGGCTCATACCGGCGGCGAGACGGGCGTCCCTGACCGACGTAGCGATGTCGGTCACAGTCCGGGCCCTAGCGGCGAACGTTGCCATGACGCTCCTGAGGTTCGTTGTATCGATCGCAGCCTAGGTGTTCGGTTTACCGGGCACAAGGTAGTGTGTGCGCTATTTCGAACTTTGCGGTCGTCAAGCACCCTGTCCGGGTATCGGGGAGAGCCTTGTCGTCGTCGCTTTCAGGCGCGCAACCACAGGCCGAACTGTGTGCGTTACGACAGCGTGCGGCCGGTGAGTCACTTAGACGATGACGTCGTTCGTCGCCTCGCGGATGGGGCTCTCGCCGGTGGAGCCGTCGCCCCACCGCGGAAGATTCACCCAGATGCGCAGCGGTGGCCCGCCGAGTTCGAGATGGCCCGGCCGGTTCCGCGCCACCCGGCGGCCGCGGGTCGGTCCGGGCAAAGGGTGAGCCTCGTCATCGTCGCCCCTTCCCAACGCGGGCCGGGGAGCGGCTCAGGAGCTACAGCGGCCCGCCGAGGCGCCAGTTGCCGGTGAACTTTGCGGTCGGCGCCGGCGGGCAGACCGCGGGCAGGACGGTCTGGGGTAGCGCCGCCTGGCCGGACCCTCCAGCCAGTGCGCGCCCGCGCCCGAGGCGTGCCGGACCAGGTCCACGCACAGCGCACCGTCGCGCAGTGAGCGCACCGTGTACTCCCGGACCAGCGCGGCGCCGCCCGGCGGGTGCGCCAGACCGCCGCCCGGCGCGGCCACGGGGAGGTGGACCTCGCCGGTGGCGGGATCGGGAAGGCAGAAGAACACCACGTCGTCGAAACCCTCGCTGTACGCCGCCGGCGCGGAGTCCTCGGCGGCGGCGGTGAACTCCCCGAGCTGATCGCCGTCGAGCGTCACGCGCACCAGATCCGCGGCGAAGGCAGCGACGGCCGCGTGTGCCGGCCAAAGGGACGGGTGCAGTAGTAGTTGCGATCACTGGTGAGCGAGTGGTTTCTCGCCGCACCACTCCCACGCCGGCCGGCCCGCTCGGCCGTTCACGACAGGAAATCTCTCAGCCAACCCGGGGTTCTGAACCGGTATCCTCCAATGGTTGCCGGCCATGCGCTGCACCGCGACCGGGCCGTGGACACCCGGCCCCGCGACCAGAGACGCTCACCAGGCCCCGAGCGCGGGAGAAACGGACATCGACGTGATCACCCTTGCCCAGGCGCCGCCGATCGAACCCTCGGCCGAGTACAGCGGATTCATCGGATGGGTCCTGAATCTCATGGAGACACTGGGCGAGCTCGGCGTGGGACTGGCGATCCTGCTCGAGACGTTCCTGCCACCGATCCCGTCCGAGGCGGTCCTGCCCGGGGCGGGGTTCCTCGCCTACGAGGGGCGGATGAGCTTCTCCCTCGCCTGGGCTGCGGCCACCGCGGGCGCGCTGATCGGCGCCTGGATCTGGTACGCCGTCGGGGCCGCGCTCGGACGCGATCGCACGAGGCGCCTGGTGGGCAGGATCCCGCTGCTCGACTACGAGGACTTCGACAAATCGGAAGCCTTCTTCCAGCGGTGGGGCGGAGTGGCCGTGCTGCTGGGGCGCTGCGTCCCCCTGGTGCGCTCGTTCGTCTCGATACCCGCGGGGATCAACCGGATGCCCGTCCTGCACTTCTCCGCCTACACCCTCATCGGATCCGGGGTGTGGAACGCGATCTGGATTGGCGCGGGGTTCGTGTTTGGCCCGGCGATCAAGCCCGTTCTGGAGCGGTGGAGTGGGGTGCTGTCCAACGCAGTGTTGGCGATCATCGCGATCCTGGTGGTCTGGTTTGTGGTCAAGCGCGTGCTGCGGCTGAGGGAGCGGCAACGCGCCGAGAGCGTGCAGTGAGCTCACCTGTCTCGTCTCGTCCCCCCGGCGCCTGGCACGCCTGATCAAGCGGAGGCATTCTGGACGTCATGCCAGCCGACTCCAGCCAGCCCGCGTCCAGCTCCGCCACCGCGCCCAGCGCCACCACCGACCGCGCGTCCGATGGAAAGGTCGGGCTGCGCGTCTTTGTCGAACCCCAGCAGGGTGCCACCTACGCTGATCAGCTCGCGGTCGCCCGCGCGGCAGAGGAGCTGGGCTACGAGGCGTTCTTCCGCTCGGACCACTACCTCAAGATGGGCGACGTCAGCGGCCTGCCCGGACCCACCGACGCCTGGCTCACCCTGGCCGGCCTCGCCCGGGAGACCAGCTCCATCCGGCTCGGCACCCTGCTGACCTCGGTGACCTTCCGCCATTTCGGCCCGCTGGCGATCTCGCTCGCGCAGGTCGACCAGATGTCCGGGGGTCGCCTGGACGTCGGCCTGGGCGCAGGGTGGTACGCCGACGAGCACACCGCCTACGGCATCCCGTTCCCGCCCATCGGCGAGCGATTCGACATGCTCGAGGACACCCTCGGCGCCCTGGAGACCCTGTGGTCGACCCCCGAGGGGGAGACGGTCACCGTCCGCGGGAAGCGAACCGATCTGGTCGACTCGCCCGGCCTGCCCAAGCCGCTGCAGCAGCGGCCGCCGGTGATCGTCGGCGGGTTCGGCAAGCGCCGCACGCCCGCGCTAGCGGCGCGGTTCGCCGACGAGTTCAACGTGCCCTTCGCCGACGTCGACACCGTGGCCACCCAGTACCGCCGCGTCGACGAGGCGTGCGCCGAGCGCGGCCGGGCGCCGGGGGAAATCGTGCGCTCAGCCGCCCTCGTCCTGTGCTGCGGCCGCGACGAGGCGGAGCTCACCCGCCGCGCCGCCGCCATCGGCCGCGAGGTCGACGAACTGCGGGCCAACGGCGCGGCCGGAACCCCGGACCAGGTGGTCGACACCATCGGCCGCTACTCGGCGATCGGGGCGCGGCGCATCTACCTGCAGATGCTCGACATGTCCGACCTCGACCACCTGGAGCTGGTCGCCTCGGAGGTGGCGCGGCAGCTGTAGAGGGGTGAAACGTCCCCGGTGTGCCATTTCTCGTTCGCGTCACCTTCGACAGCACTCCGTGAGGTAATGAACCGCGGAGGCAGGACAGTGAACTCCGTTGCGCCGATCGGCGTCGGGGCCGGCGGTTCTCCACGTCGCCGGCGCATCTCGAGTAAGGACACCGCTGATGCTGTTCACGAGGTTGAAGAGCAGTCCCGCCGTCCTCTCGATCATCGCCATCCAGATAGTCGTGTACGTCGCCCAGCTGGTGAGCCCCGACATCGCGGAGCGGCTCGCCCTTCCGGGAAGCGCTGAGGGGTTGGGTGAACGGCCATGGAGTCCGCTGACCGTGATATTCGTCCACGACCTCCTCGTACACGTCGTGTTGATGGTGGTGATGCTGGCGGCGTTCGGGCCACTGCTGGAGAAGTCCGCACGCGCTGTGGATGTGGTGGCGGTCTATCTGCTGGCCGGGGTGGCGGGCTCACTGGGTGTTGTGGCCGCGACTGCTGCGGTCCCGACGTGGGCGGAGGACGGGACCATCGTCGGGTCCTCGGCGGCGGTATTCGGCGTGACCGCGGCGGTGCTGGCGATGCGCCCGTCGTCACGGATCTTCGGAGGCACGACTACTCAATGGTTGGCCATCCTGGTTGCGATCAACATCGTGTTCCTGTTCTCGCTGCCCCTCGGTTCGGTGGGGCACCTGGTCGGAATCGCTGTCGGGTGGGTGTACGGACGATGGCTCAGGTCCCGGCCCGGGCCCGCCGGCGGTCCAGTGCCCGCATGACCTGGGACGCGCTCGCACCGTGGAGCACCAGGGAAGCGATGATGACCAGCGACACCGCCGGCCACAGCGACCAGCCGTCCTCCTTGGGGAAGAAGCCCATCGCGTAGCAGAGATAGAACAGCGAGCCCACGCCCCGGACGCCGAACACCGAGACCACCATCCGCTCGTCGCGGCGGAGTTTGCGGTCCCCCAGGAGCGCGACCCAGGCGGCGATCGGTCGGACCACCAGCAGGACGCCGGCCGCCACCGCCACGTGCGTCCAGTGCAGGCGGGGGAGCGCGTCGGAGATGAACGAGGCGCCGATCACCAGCAGGACCAGCAGGGTGAGCAGGTGCTCGGTGTACTCCACGAACTCGTGGAAGTGCTCGTGGCGCTCGTCGTCACGCTCGGACGCGCGGACCCCGAGCGCCGCGCAGAACACGGCGAGGAAGCCCCACCCGCCCAGCAACTCGCCGACCCCGTAGGCCAATAGAAGCGTGGCCACGGCGGCGGGCTCGGCGAATCCCACGAGCCGGTGGTCGCCCACCCGCACGCGGTAGACCGCGGCCCCGATGAGCCGACCGAGAAGGTAGCCCACCACCGCGCCGATGACCGTCTTGCCCACCAGGTCCCACGCCACCCAGCCCAGGAGCCACTCGCCGGGATCCCCCTTGGTCGCCAGGTAGATGGCGAGGTACACAAACGGGAAGGCGAGGGCGTCGTTGCGCCCGGCCTCGGAGGTGAGGGCGAAGCGGGCCTCGTCGTGCTCGTCGTCGACCTCCTCCCCGGAACTCGGACCCTCAACCTGCACGTCGGAGGCCAGGACCGGGTCGGTCGGGGCGAGCACCGCCCCCAGCAGCACGGCGACCGCGGGGGTCAGCCCCAGCACCCACCACCCCAGTACCGCCACTCCCGCGATGGACAGGGGCATGCCGATCGCCAGCAGCCGCCACGTGGTGGTCCACCCGCGCAGGCTCAGCGGCCGATCCAGCGCGAGGCCCACGCCGAAGAGCGCCACGATCACGGTGATCTCGGCCATCCGCTCAGCCAGCTCCGCGTGCTCGATCACGTCCACGAGCTGCGACTCGTTGGGCATCAGCCAGCCGATGACCATGCCCACGCCCACCACCACGATCGGTGCGGACAGCACCCGCTCGCGGAGCAGGCGCGGAAGGAACGACCCGATGAGCAGGGCCGCGCCGATGACCGCGAACACCAGGTCGGTATTGGGCACGCAGTGAGTCTGGTCGCCCCCGGGTCCCCTGCGCCACCGCTGGCGTCAGCGCCCGGGGGTCATTATCTGCGGCACCCGGCTGCATACCCCCGCAACCCCGCGGCCTCTCTCGCTACCCCCCGTGACTCTGCTTGCTGAATGAACGACGACGGGCCGGACTCCTGAGTGGGAATCCGGCCCGTCGGTGGCCGTGCTGGAGGGATCAGCCAGGTGCGATCACGTCGTGGCGGACCGGGCTGCGCCCTTCTCGCTGGCGTCGTCGGACGTGGACAGCGAGCCGGCGGCGTTCTCCAGGTGGGCGCGGACGAACCACTGGAACTTCTCGAGCTCGGCGGTTTGGCCGATGAGGATGTCCTCGGTCACCGGGTCCACCTCGCCGGCCACGGCGATGGCCTTGCGGTGGTCGCCGATCATCCCGTCGTACACCTTGTCCAGGGCACCGAGGTGCGCCTGCGCGGTGTCGCGGCCCAGCGAGTAGTCGTCCCACGAGCGGTGGTCGGCGTTGGCGCCCATCGTGCCCACCGGCGAGCCGCCCAAGGTCGCGATGCGCTCGGCCAGCACGTCGGCGTAGCCGCGGACCAACTCGACCTGCGGGTCGAGCATCTCGTGCACCGAGATGAAGTTGGGGCCCACCACGTTCCAGTGCACGTGCTTGAGGGTCAGGTGCAGATCGTTGCACGCCGTGAGTCGCTTCTGGAGCGTGTCTACGAGCGTTGAGGAATCAGAGTTGGACAATCCGGGAACAGTGAATTCAGGCATGTCCCGACCGTAGCGCCGCTACCTGAACCGTGCGACCGCTCGCTCGTCCGTGCAGGTCAGGGCCCGTGAGCTCGGTCACTGGCCCGTGGCGGCCCTGAACGAAACCCGCCGAACCCGACTGCGCACCGAGGAACTCACCGAGCCCGCCGGCATTCACCGGAACTCGCCGGGACTTATCGAACTCGCCTCCGCACCCCGCCGTAGATCAGCTGGTGGGTGATGAGGCGTTGGAGCACCACATCGGACGCCGGGGAGGGGACGCGGACACCCCGGCCGGGCGGGGTGAACACGATGAGTCCGTCGCGCAGCGGGCCGAGCACCGAACCCCAGCGGCGCCTCGGGGGCCGGTAGTCGCGCAGCGGGCTGCCCTCGAGATGCGCGCGGATGTTGCGTGCGACCAGGAGGTGTCCGCGGTTGCGGGCGGAGGTGCGCAGCGGGTCGGTGGCGGCCACATCGCCGACTGCAAAGACGTCGCTGTGCCCGGGCACCCGCAGCGTCGGCTCCACGCGGACGAATCCCCGGTCGTCGAGCATCTCCGCGGGCAGCCACGAGGTGTTGGGCGAGACGCGGCCGATCGCCCAGATCACTACGTCTGCTGTGGTCGGTGCCTGACCCGTCGTCCAGCTCACGGGGGCGCTGGTGAGGTGCTCGTCGTCGTCGTCGTTGTGGTTGTCGTGGCTCGCACTGTCACCGTCACCGTCACCCACACCGGCTCCGGCCGGCAGCTCCGCGCGGTGACCGGGATGCAGGCCGACGCCCAGGTCCTCCAGTCGCGAGCGCACCCGGTCCCAGACGAGATCGTGATGATGGGGGAGCGCGCGGTCGCCCGGGAAGTAGACGTCCACGGTTTTAGTGGGCCAGCGTTCGGCCACCTGCGCCGCCGAGCTCAGGGCCGCCGCGCCGCCGCCGATGATCGCCACCGTCCTTGATGCCGCGAGGCGCTGATGGGGGAGGGAGATGTCGGCGTCGACGCCGCCGGAGTCCTGGAGGGTGGGGTGGCGCCAGAACCCGTTGGTCACCCCGGTGGCAACGACGAGGACGTCGTACGGTTCCTCGGCGGCTGTGCCGTCCGCGAGGGTGATGCGCACGATCCGGTTCTCGGAGTCGAGGGCGGTGGCGCTGCCGTGCACGATCCGCGCATGGTCGAGGCCCCGGAACCTGCTGTAGGCGATGCGGTAGTCGCGCGTCCACGCCTCCGGCCGGGCCAACCTCAGGCCTAGCTCCTGGCCGCTGACGAACTCCGGCTTGGCGGTGATGCCCACGACGTCGCCGTGCCTGCGGAGCGCGATCGCGGTGAGGACCCCGGTGTCCCCGAGGCCCACGACGACGATGCGCGGACGGCTCACGCGGAGGTCTTGGGCCGGTTCTTCTCGTTCGAGCGCGTGGTGGGCGGGCTCTTCTTGGGCGGGCGCGGGATGAACAGCGACACCCGCTCCACCACGCGCGCGTACTCGGGCCGCCGCTCCAGGCTGCGCTGCTCCATCATCGGGATGCTCACGGCGAGGAACATCGCCACCATGGCAAAGGTGCCCACGAACACCCACCACGCGCCGGGCCAGGCCGCGAGGCCGAACAGGCCCATGGAGAACCAGATCCCGCATTCGCCGAAGTAGTTCGGGTGCCGGGACCACGACCACACGCCGGTGTCCATGACCTGCCCGGGCGTCCGGGTGGCGATGAAGCGGTGCATCTGCAGGTCGGCGATTGTCTCGAGGGCCAGCGCGGCCAGACCGACGCCGAACGCCACGAAGTCCAGCCAGCCGAGCGGCTCACCGGCCCTGGTCGCCACCACGTAGACGGGGATGAGTCCGGCGAAGACCTGCAGGGTCGGGAAGACGTGGATGCCCATGAGGTCGGCCACGAACTCGAACCGCCCGGCCCGCTCGCGGACCATCGGGTAGCGCCAGTCCTCGTGATGCATGCCGGGGAAGGTGCGGATCCAGTTGGCGGTCAGGCGGATGGCCCACGCCAGCAGCACGATCATCATGAGCCACCAGCGGACGTCGTTCACGCCCGCGTCGGCGGCGATCCACCAGTAGAACGCCAGCAGCGGTGGGATGACCGACCAGAAGGCGTCGTAGAAGGTGGAGTTCCCGTAGAAGCGGCTGAACGCGAAGATCACCACAGTCGCGATGAGGTCGGCGATCAGGCCGTCGAGCCACAGCTGGCCGCTGTCCAGCCCCCACAGCAGCCACGCCAATCCGGCGCCGATGGCGATGACATAAGCGATCCCGACCCGCAGGAGTGACGCACCTTGACTCATGTCAGGCAGGGTAACGACCGTTCTGCGCGCGGACCTGCGGAACGGTGAGATGCGGTGGGGCGGTGCCGTGGTGTGGCCGTGAGCGCCACCTGCTGGGCGAGGCCGCGTCCGCCCACCCCGGGTGACCGGGGGAGGGCCCGCGCTGGGTGTGCCCACTCGTAGACTGGTCGCATGTGACGGATTCCGGGAAAACCCACCTGGGGAAACGTGATCAGGTGTGACCCCGCGGCGGGTGGTGCCCGGTGGCGGTGACGTGGCGGGCGGCGTTCACCGACGCGCCGACTACGGCCGTGTGGTCAGCCCAGGCCGAACAGCCTTCCTGCAAGTCCCAGCGCCATGAGCAGGACGATCAGCACGATGATCCCCAACAGCACGTAGATCCCGATGCGGGACCCGGACTTGGTCGGGCTCTGCCCGGTGCGTGCGCTGTCCGAGGCCAGGGACGTGGAATCCGAGTCCGGCGTCTGCGGTCCCGTGGGCGAGCCGCCGGCGTCGAGGTCGGGGGACTCGCTGGGATCCGGGTCTGGTGGGAGGGAGTTGGCCATGCCCCACTTTTGCACGAGCGTCGCTCGACGTGCCCGCGGGTATGCCGGCGCGGGTAGGGCCGGCGGGGACTTGAGTAACGGTTGTGCTGCCGCCGGAGGGGCAGGTCGGAGGCGGTCGCGCTGGGGTTCCAGACCGTCCCCGACTTTCGCTCGCCGACCTGGCCCGACGGTCCGGTTCCGCCGCAACTGCATCCGGACTTCTATGTGGATCGCCTACTTCGAGCCGGCCGGGGGCAGGGGGCGCGGCCGGCCGCGAGGTTAGGCCGATGCGCCTCGTGGTGGCGTCCCCGCGCCGGCGCATGAATCTGTCCCATCACACGCTCGTGCGGCGAGTGGTCAGAGCCGTCGGATTTCGTCTCGCTGGACCACCTGAACTTAAGCTGGGAAAACGTGAGCGGGATCGACCCCTCGGCGGGTGCGGCGGATCGGGCGGCTGCGCCCGGCGCCGAACCGCCTCCCGCCGAGCTGCCGCCGGCTGAACCGAGCCCGCCGCGTGCTCGCTCGTCGAGAAGCGAGAACCTCAGTAGCGTCTCGCCGGCACCAGTCGCTCAGGCTGTGCCTCCAGGTAGTCGAGCGCGTTGTCGTCGTAGGTGAGGACCAGGGCCACGGCGTTGGCGATGAGCAGCACCCAGGCCGACCACAGCGTCGGGTCGTACAGCACGGCCAGCAGGGAGACGCTCGCGGCGGTCGTCAGCAGCGCCCGGCTCCAGCGAGCGCCGTCACGGAGCTTCACGGCGGCCACCACCTGCACCACCATGGCGGCGAACAGTCCGGTCGCGAGGATCCAGCCGTACCAGCCGAGCGCCTCGGCCCCGCCAGCCTCGGCGCCGCCAAAGCCCGCCCCGCCGCGACCGGCCTCACCGACACTCAATCCCGCGACCAGCGCCAGAATGTTGCTTCCGGTGACAAGGCTGGCGATGGTGACCGTGGTGAACAGGCCACAGAACACCCAGATCCAGGATGCGATCGAGACGGAGAGCGGTCGGCTCACGTACGGACCTCTCGGGTCGGCGGTCGCACCCTCGTGGAGCGACTCGGACAAGATGCGCCTATCGTCTGACGAGATAGACAGGTGTCGATAGAGTGCGGCACACCTGATTTTTGGTGTGGTGCAGTGGTGCTCGGTTCCCGGGTTCTTCCCGTGGCTCCGTGCGCTCGTCGCGCCCTCACGCGGACGTGGTGCCCCTCAGCGCCCCGACGCGGCCGGACTGGAGGTGGATCTGGTGCCCGCGTGGAGAAAGGCCCGGGCGGTGCTGCGTGCGGACACCGTGGCCCGCGCGGTCGCGCTGTGCGTCGACACCCGGCGCGGTGTGCTGGTGGTGGGGCCGCCGGGCGCGGGTGCCAGCCGGTGCGCTGCCGACATCGCGGCCGGACTGCGCGCTGCCGGAATCCCGGTCTCCGTGTGGGATGACCTGGACAGAGCCGGTGCGCACCGAGCGCTGCCCGATGGCGCGGTGCTGGTGGCCTCGGCCAGGGTGGGCGCGGCTCTACCGCCCGGGTACCGCGAGGTGGTGAGCGCCCGCACCACGCGGTTGCCGCTGCGGAACCTCACGCGCGGTCAGTCGGAGGCCGCGGTCTCGGCGGCCGTCGGAGCGCCGCTTTCGGCGCGGCTGGTCGAGGCGCTGTGGGCCTGCTCCCACGGCAATCTCACCGCCCTGCGCGCCACCTACGACGACCTGGCGACCCGCGGGTTGACCCGACGCACGTGTGACCGGGTGGAGTTGACGGTGGACCCGGCCACGGCGATCGCGGGCGTCGCGGTGGACCCGCAGCTGTGGATCGGTGCCAGCACCGGTCCCGGCGTCGTCGGCCCCGATGGTCTCGATCCCGTGACCGATGCCCTGACCACCGTCGCGCTCGCCCGCCGCATCAGGATCCAGGACCTCGAACGGCTCCACGGCTGCGAGGTGGCAAGCGACCTGGTGGCCCGGGCGCTCGTGGCGGAGGCCCAGCACAACGGCGCGCAGGTGCTCGTCGTGCAACCGCCCGTTCTGGCCGCTGCGCTGCGGGCCGGCGCGGATCACCGTCGGCGCAGGGACGCCTACGACGCCGTGCTCGCTCTCAAGGGGATCGTGCCGCCGGACCCGACCATCGTGCTGTGGGCGCTGTCCGAGGCACCCGCCACCCATGCCGGACGTGTGGACGCCCCCGCCGCCCTGGCCGCGGCCCGCGCCGCGCTCGACGCCCACGACTACCGCACAGGCGTCGAGTTGTCCGAGGCCGCCCAGCGTGCGGGCCTGGAGATGACGCCGCTGCAGCAGGCCGAGCTCGCGCTGGTCGCGGGTTCCTGCCTGCGGCTGCTCGACAGGGTGCAGGAGGCGGCCGTCATGTTCGAGCGGTCGCTGGAGTGTCTGCGGGCAGCGGCCGGACCGCGTGGTGACGACGACGAGCCGGGTGGGCCCGACTTCACCAGTGTGCTGATCGACAACGTGACGGCCCGGGCGGACCTCGCGCACTACCGCGACCGGGGTCCGGAGAACTCCCTGCCGTTGATCGAGGCGGCCCGCGGATTCCTGACGCCGGGCCACCCCGCTCACTCGGTGCTGGACGCGCTGACCGTGGTGCACCTGTCCTACGCCGGGCGGTACCGGGAGGCGGCCCGGGCACACGCCGAACTCGGCGCGCCACAAACTGACGCCGCCCCTGGTCATCCCGCACCCCTGCACCCCGCATCCCTGCCAGCCGAGTGGGAGCGACGACTCGAGGCGATCCACGCCCTGGCGCTCGACGCACTCGGTCAGTCCGATGCGGCGCTTGCCGTCCTTCGGCGGCTGGCCCGCCAGTCGCGCACGATGAACCACCACGCGTGGGCGTCCGAGGAGTACCTCGCGGCGTTGCTCTACGTGGTGCTCCACGGTTTCGGTGTCAACACCCTGTTCGCGGAACTCGCGCCCTTCATCGCGGTCGAGCAGGACGACTCCGTGCGCCTGGACCACGGAATGCGCCGAGTCGCCGACGCGGAGATCGCCCTGGCCGCCGGCGACCTGCCGTCGGCCGTGAGCGCGGCGTCCGACGCGCTCGACACCATCGAGGTGGACGGCCCCGAGGACGTCCTCCCGCGTGCCATCTCCCTGTGCGCACTGATCTCGGCCCTGTCCGGGCAGACCGCGACCGCGGAGGAGCAGCTGCGGCGTCTCCGCTCCGTCCACGGGTACGCCAACTCGCCGGTCGGGCCGGAGATCCGCGGAGCCGAGGCAGGGGTCCTGTTCTGCCTCGGTCGGAGTGAGGAGGCGCTCGGCATCGTCCGCTCCCTCGTCGACGACGGACTGCTCGGCTCCGCTGTGCGCGCCGCTCTGGCCGGGGTGTTAATGGCCGATCCGGAGAGCTGCCGGATAGTGGCCGAGCTGGAGGTCAGTGGGGATGTGCCGGTGCTGGTGCGCGACCTGGCCGCTGCCAACCTGGCCGACAACCCCCGGCGATTGATCGATGCGGCTCAGCGAGCCCGTGGACACGGTCTGCTCATGGTGGCCGCAGCGGCCGCAGACCGCGCCCGCACCCTCGCCACCCCGGGATCGCAGCACCACACCCTGGCCGAGCGGATGCTCGCGACCACCGAGATCAGCGGGTCGCTGGCCGGCCTCACCGGACTGGGAGGTCCTGCTCGCTGGGTCCCGCCCGGGGTCACGCTGACCCGCCGCGAGTCCCAGGTCGCCGAGTTGGTGGGGCAGGGGTTGACCAACGCCGAGATCGCGGACGAACTCCACCTGTCCAAGCGGACCGTGGAGGGTCACCTCAACCGGATCTACACCAAGACCGGCACCCGACTGCGAGGGTGAACGGGCGACAGAGTCGAGGTGTGAGCATGCGTCAGTCACGGAGGAATCCAGCGCCGAGGAACCCAGCGCCGGGGAATCCAGCGCCGAGGAATCCGGCGCCGAGCGATCCGGTCCATGGCGATCCGGCCACCTTCTGCGAGGCGCCCGCGGCCTACATCGTGGAGACCTACTTCGTGCTCCGGATGGTCATCGCGGCCGGTGCGCTCATCCTCCCGGCAACCCTTCTCCTGTGGGTGGCCCTCGACTCCGGCGTGTCGATGATGGGCTCACTCAGCGCCTTCTACTACTCGCCGGCCCGGAGTCTCTTCGTGGGGATACTCGTGGCTATCGGCGTCGCGCTGGTGGCCTACCGCGGTTACACCCGCGGAGAGAACGCGCTGCTCAACGGAGCCGGCGTCCTATCCATCGTGGTGGCGCTGGTCCCGACGGGAGACTCGTCTCTGCCCGGGCTCACCGTGGCGGGTGCCGTTCACGCGGTGGCCGCGGTGGGGTTCTTCGTCCTGGCCGCGCTGTCGATCTTCTTCTACGGGCAGGAGACCCTCGGATCCCTTTCGGATCCGGACCAGCAGCGCAGGTATCGCGCGGTCTACCGGGTCCTGGCCGTACTGGTCGTTGCGTTCCCGGGCGCGGCGGTTCTCGTCGCCTGGGTGGTGGGGCCGTCCGTGGCCCTGTTCGCCGGGGAGGCGGCGGCGCTGTACGCGTTTGCTGCGTTCTGGCTGGTCAAGACCTATGAGCTCTCGCAATCCCATGCCGAGTTGAGGATCGTGTGAGCCAGCCGATGCGGCCCTTCACAGACACCGCGTCGCTCGCGGCCGTCGCGCGTAGGGTCGCGACATGACGAGTCTTGTCTTTCTCCCCGGCCTCCACGGCGACGCGCAGTCATGGGACCCGACCCTGCGCGCCCTGCCGGAGAGATGGAACACCACGGCCCTCGATCTGCCGGCCGAGCCCGACCTCGACGCGCTCGTCGACGAGACCGCCCGACAGATCGCGACCGGCAGCGTCGTCGTCGGACATTCCCTCGGCGGCGTAGTGGCCATGCACCTCGCCGAGCGGCACCCGTCCCTGCTGGCCGGCCTCGTCCTGGTCACCGCGCCCGTGGGTGCCGAGGACCCGGACGCAGCCGCGGCGCGCGCCGCCCGCGCGACGGATCTGAGTCCAGGGGAGTATGAGGAGATCGCCCTCGACGGCATGGAGGCGGTGTACTACGGCGACCGCGGCCACGACCCGCAGGTCAGGGCCGAGCGGCTGCGCGCGGCGCGCGGGTACGGGCCGGAGCGGTTCGCCGCGCACTCGGTGGCCCTGGGCGCACGGCCGGACCGCAGTACCTTCCCCGCGCAGGCGCCCTGCCCGGTCCTCATCGTGGGGGCATCACACGACCAGGTGGTGCCCACCGAGGAACAGCGCAGGTGGGCCGAGGCAAACGGTGCCGGGGGCGGTGGTGCGGGCGCCAGCAGCAAGGGCGCCCAGGCGGTGACCTACGTGGAGATCCCGGAGACCGGGCACATGCTGCCGGTCGAGACGCCTGAGGAGTTGGCCACCGCGATCAGCGACTGGTGGCGCCGCACCGAGGCCTGATGCGGGACATTCTCGGGTCGCCGAGCGCAGCATCGTGCCGACACTGCTCCTCGCCGCAACCCCCCGGACGGTCTAGAGTTCTTCCCCAGAAGGCGGGGTGGTCGTCAATGACTTCTCGGAATCGACCGTTGTCCCAGAGATCCGTCGCGCCGGGGGACAGGGCGAATCGCGCGTTGAGGGAGCTCGACGACCAGGTCTTCTCCGACGTCGTCCTGCGGGAAGTGCATCGTCGCAGTGCGTTCGGCCGGGTCGCCGGGCAGATCGACAGGGCCGTGAAGACGGTCCGGGCTCCGGACATGGACCTCCTCCGGGGACCCACGGCACCACGAGCTGGAGATGGCGCCACTGCCGCTCGTCGTGCCCGTGCCGTTGCGGTCTCAGTCTCGCGGGGTGCCGCAATGCGGGTGCCTCTGTTGTGCTCGGTCGAAGCGGCTGAGGCCCTCGCGCGGCGCGGAGTGTTGTCCGAATCCACCGCCGCCGACGCACTTCGGACGTTCGCGCGAGACGGCCGCCTGATCGCGCTCCGCGGCGACCGGAGATGGGTCTACCCGCGATTCCAACTGGACTACTTCGATCCGCGCGACCCGAACAACATCATCTGCGCGATCAACCGGGTGCTGGACGCCGGTCGCTATCCGGAAGCTGCGACCTCCTGGTGGACCCTGCAGTCGGTCGCCCTGCCCGGCATGCGCCCACCCGTGGACCTGTTGGGAGGCGACCACGACGCACTGCGGCAGCTGGCGTCGGAGTACGCGTCCGGAGCTGATCGGTGACAGGTGCGCGGCGGCTGACTCAGCGGGGGAGTTGCCCGTCGTCGATCTTGATGACGGTCCCGGTGACCGCCTCTGACGCGTCCGAGACGAGGTAGAGCAGCGTGGAATCGAGCTGTTCGGGTACGCCGAGTCGCTTCCGCGGGAACCCGGGCGCGATGTCGCCGACCCGCTCGAGCATCCCGTCGGTCATCTCCGACTCGAAGACTCCCGGCGCGATGGCGTTGACGTTGATGAGATTGCGCGCCCACTCCACGGCGAGGGCCTCCGTCATCCGACTGAGTGCCGCTTTGGTCGTGGCATAGAGGGCGGCCCCGTTCCCGGCGTAGTGGTACGCGGCCATCGAGGAGATGTTGACGATCCGGCCCGGGGTTTCGGCCACGATCAACCGTCGGGCCACCCCGGTCGCCATGAGCCACGGGCCACGGATATTGGTGTCCAACACGGCGTCCACGAGCTCCAGTGGCATCTTGTGTGCGCGCTGCGCATCGGGGATGCCGGCGTTGTTGATCAGGATCCGAGGAACGCCGAGACGCTCGGTCACCTCCGTGAGGCAGGACTCGACGGAGGCCGGATCGGCGACGTCGAGACGGATACCGTGCGCGCTGCCTCCGCGTCGGCCGATCGCGTCGACGACCTCCTCGATCCTCTCGGTACGCCGCCCGGTCACGACGACAGTCGCGCCCGCGTCCGCGAGCACATGGGCGAACCGGGCGCCGAGGCCGGCGGTCGATCCGGTGACGATCGCGACGCGACCGGTGAGGTCGACAGAAGTCATGGGGAGTCCTCTCCGAGGTGGGGGGTGGCGGCGGAACTGGTCAGATGATGCGGCGAGGCAGTGAGGGAAGTAGCTCAGGTGAAGAGGTCGGGCAGGCCGTCCGAGGCGCGGTCCGGGAAGTCCGGCTCCTCCTTGGCCAGGAACGCGGAGACGCCGGCGCGGACGTCGGCGGACGCACCGCGGGTGTAGATACCGATGGACTCGGCGCGGTGGGCCACCTCGGGGTCGGGAGCGCCGAGCATCCGCCACATGAGCTGGCGGGTCAGCGCCGCCGACACCGGGGCCGTACCGCGGGTCAGCTCGCGAGCGATCTCGATGCCGCGGGGGAGGACCTCGTCGGCCGGGAGCAGCTCACGGACCAGGCCGCGCTCCAGGGCCTCGCCGGCAAGGATGGTCTTGCCGCCGACAGTCCACTCGACCGCCGTGGAGATGCCCACGATGCGGGGCAGGAACCAGGTGGAGCACGCCTCCGGCACCAACCCGCGTCGCGTGAAGACGAACCCGAATTTGGCGTGGTCTGCGGCGATACGCACGTCGGTGGGCAGGGTCATGGTCACCCCGACGCCCGCGGCCGAGCCGTTGATCGCCGAGATGATCGGCTTGGTCATCCGGAAGATGCGTAGCGAGACCAGGCCGCCCGTGTCCGGCGGGGGGTTGCCGGTGTCCTGGCCGGGATCGACGGCGAAGGTCTCGCCCCCGCCCGAGATATCGGCCCCCGCGCAGAACGCTCGCCCGGTGCCGGTGAGCACCACGGCCCTGATGTCGTCGTCGGCGTCGCAGGCGTCGAGAGCGGCGACGAGGTCGGTGAGGTTCCGCGTGGTCGCAGCGTTGAGCCGATCGGGGCTGTTGAGCCTGATCACGGCGACGTCGTCGTGGCGCTCGAGGACGACCTCTCGCTGGTCGGCTGCGGTCTCGGGTGCCTGGTCGGGCGAGGGCTGCATGGTGACGGACGCTACCCGCGGTGGCGGGTGGTGGGGCCGGGATCCGATACTGACCGGCTGCGCATACTCGCCGCCGGCTCGACGGGGGAGGATCCGGGTTCAGCGGTTCGGGTTGGTGGCCGCGCCATCGAGCCAGAGCATGTCGGTCGCGTCGGCGTGTGAACCGGTGGAGCCGACGTGCTTCGAGCTGATCTGAGGCCCCTTGGTGATCACGTGGACGAGCGCCATGCCGTGGCCGCGGCCGAGGCCGTAATCGTTCTTCAACCACTCCAGGATCGGCCCGGCCTTGGTGCCGGGGCCGAAACCGCGTTCGGTCGCCTGATCCACGAGTTGCCGCGGCGTCAGCCCGGTCTTGGTTTCGATGGTGTCGAGATACGCCTGGAAGGACATCGGATTCTCCTCTGATCGATAGGCGGCGGGGTGATGGGTTTCGGGTGATGGGCGAGTGCGTCCGGTCAGGCGTCTGCGGAGTCCGAGCGCAGGGCGTAGGTCGCGACGATGTTGCCCGCCTGGGTCTGCGTCGAGTTCAGCAGATGCATCCGCGTCGTGGGGACGGACTCGTCGAAGAGCCTGCGGCCCTCACCGGAGATCACCGGGTGGATGGTCAGCGTGAGCTCGTCCACCAGGCCCGCCAGCACCAGCCTCCTGGTGGTCTCCACGCCACCCGCGATCGCGATGTCGCCGCCCGGTTCCTGCCGCAGCTGCCCGAGGTACCCGGCCGCATCACCGGTGGCGATAACGCTGTTCCACGGCAGCTCGCCCGTCAGGGTGGAGGTGAGCACGTGCTTGCGGACCGGGTTGACCCACTCGGCGAACGGGTCCTGCGCACCGGGCCAGTAACCGGACCACTCCTGCCAGAGCGTGCGGCCCAGCACCAGGTCCGTGGTCGCGGCAGTCATCTTCTGCATGAACTCCATCTCCTCGGGTCCGAAGGCGTCGAACTGCCAGTGCTCGGCATGCTCCGTCACGCCGTTGAGCGTGGAGAACATGTGGGCCGTGATCGTGCGGCTCATGATGATCCCTCCTGAGGGGACTCGGGGGCCCGGTCGAGCAGGTGCTCGGGGCCCGAAGGACCGTCCTTCACAGGGGTAGACGGTGCGAGGCGCCGAAAGTGATCGGTGCGGCGGGGATTCTCCCTACGGCAGGGGGGCGGGCAGGCCGAACTCGGCGAAGTGGCCCGCGCCGATGAAGTGGGTGAGGGCCGAGAGGCGGCCGGCGCGGGACTCCAGGACGTGGATCGCGAACGGCTCCCATCGAGCCGCGCTGGAGTCGCGAACGCCGGCGTCGTTTCGGCTCTCGTCTCGACCGCCGCCGTCGTGATAGACCGCGACGGCCGGACGGCCGTTGGCGGAGGTGACGATGGTCCGCGAGTTGCGGCACACCTGCCCGGGGCCGCGCCACCAGCGCTCGATCTGCGCGGGGCCGCGGAGCCAGAGCTCGAACGGCGGCATGCTGAACTCCGCGTCCTCGGTGAGCAGGTCGACCAGGCGGTCGACGTCGTAGGCCTCGAAGGCGGCGACGTACTTCTCGAGAAGCCGGGTGTCGTAGGCGGGGGCGTCGTCCGCGGTGTCGGTTGGGAGAGTGGCCCCGTGCTGGGCCATGGTCTTGCGCGCCCGGGCGAGTGCGGAGTTGACCGAGGCCACGGACATGTCGAGGAGGTCCGCGCACTCCGCCGCCGAGAGCACCAGGACATCGCGGAGGATCAGCACGACCCGCTGCCGGGGTGGCAGGAACTGCAGCGCGGCGACAAAGGCGAGCCGGACCGATTCGCGGGCGAGGGCGGTGGCGGACGGGTCGACGCCGAGATGGGCGTCGCTCGCCGGGCCGATCCACATCTGCTCGGGCATGGTGGCCAGCGACGTGGGGTCGTCTGGGACGCGGCCGGGCTCGTTGAGGTCCACCGGAAGGCTGCGTCGCTGCGGCGCGCGAGCCATGTCCAGGCAGACGTGGGTGGCGATGGAATACAGCCACGTACGCAGCGACGAGCGGCCGCCGAATTCGGCGCCATCCCGCGCCCTCCACGCACGCAGCATCGTCTCCTGCGTTGCGTCTTCGGCCTCCGCGATACAGCCGAAGTAGCGGTAGCAGTAGCCGAGGATCTCGCGGCGGTAGGTCTCCGCCTCGGTCGTGTTCACGCGGTCATTGTCCGCCTGGGGTGCGGAATTGTGGTGTGGTTCGGCGGCCGGGCGACAGGTTCCGGGGGACAGTGTCCACCGCCGATGCAGCGGCCGGCCTTCTTGATCAAAACTTCACGCGACCTCTACCTGAACTGGTGCGTGCACGCGCGATGCTGATGTCACCAACCGAAGGACGGTGACGACCATGATGGGCTGGTCGGGTCAGCTGAGTGCCACCGGGTGGATCATCATGGCGGTGTGCATGCTCGTGTTTTGGGCGGCAGTGCTGTCCATGCTGGCCATGATGTTCCGTAATGACCGTTCCGGGGGGCACGGACGCACCGCGCCGGAGGCCGATCCGCTTCGAGTGCTCGAAGTGCGTTTCGCCCGCGGAGAGATCGGCTCCGACGAGTTCGTGGCCCGCCGAGAGGAGCTGACGCGCTCCGGCAACTCCGTACTGACGAAACCCGAGCACGGGCGGCCCCGTGTCTGAGCTGACCCGCCGGTCCTTCCTCCTCGGTTCAGCCCTCGCCGGGGCCGGGGCGCTCGTCGCCTGTTCCGGAGCGGGCCCGCCGACCGGTACCCCCGTGCAGCCCTTGTCGGACGCTGTCCGTCGTGCCGAGCTGGCGCGCCGCAGCGCGGGCCAACGGGTGGTCTCAGCGCGGTTGACGCCGCGTCCGGTCGACGTGGATCTCGGTGGACGCGTCGTCTCCACCTGGGGCTACGACCCTAGCCTGCCCGGGCCGCTACTGCGTGCCCGTGTCGGGGATCTGCTCAAGGTGGAGGTGGACAACCAGCTGCCGGCGGAAACCAGCGTGCACTGGCACGGACTGGCACTGAGCAACGACATGGACGGGGCACCCGGCCTGACTCAGGACCCCATCGCCCCCGGCGGTCGGTTCGCTTACGAGTTCACCGTCCCGCACGCGGGCACGTACTTCTATCATTCGCACTCCGGGCTCCAACTCGACCGCGGACTCTACGGGCCCCTGATCGTCGACGACCCGAACGAGCCCGGTGACCATGAGCACGAGTGGATCGTGGTGCTCGACGACTGGCTCGACGGCACCGGTCGCACCCCCGACGATGTTGCCCGCGACCTGGGCATCGGTGACGCCGCAGGTATGGGCAGCGGATCTGGGATGGGAAGAATGGGCGCGATGGACCACGGCGGCATGAGAGGTATGGGCGCCACGGACACGGGTTCCGAGACGATGCTCTCGCCGATGCTCGGCGGCGCCGGGGACGTGAGCTATCCGCTCTACCTGGTCAGTGGGCGGGTCCCGGAGGACCCGATGGTGTTCAACGCGACACCCGGGGAGCGAGCGCGTATCCGCCTCATCAACGCCGGTGCTGATACCGCCTTCCGCGTGGCCCTGGGCGGGCACCGGATGACCATCACCCACACCGACGGCTTCCCGGTCGTGCCGCAGGATACCGATGCACTGATGGTCGGGATGGGCGAGCGGTTCGATGTGCTCGTCACCCTCGGCGACGGCGTCTTCCCGTTGTTCGCGCAGGCCGAGGGCAAGACCGGTCACGGGCAGGCACTGGTGCGCACCGCTGCGGGCGACCTGCCTACCCGGTCCCGACCCGACGAGCTGGACCGGCAGGTGCTGTTCGGCACCGATCTGGCGCCTCGCGCGGACGTCCGACTGGAAGAGAAGGGGCACGATGTTTACCACAGTCTGGACATGGGCGGGACCATGTCGCCGTACAGGTGGACCCTGAACGGCCGCGCTCACCCCGACATCACGTCGTTGGACGTCAACGAAGGGCAACGGGTTCGTATGCGGATGCGCAACATGTCGGACATGTTCCACCCCATGCACCTGCACGGACACACCTTCGCTCTGCCCGATACCGGGCTGCGCAAGGACACCGTCACGATCAGACCGATGCGCACCGTGGAGATCGAATTCGATGCCGACAACCCCGGCCAGTGGGCGCTTCACTGCCACAACGCCTATCACCAGGAGGCCGGGATGATGACCACCCTGTCCTACCTGGCCTAGCGAACACCCTGAAACACCCAAGACAGCCGAACCCCTGAGCCCCGCCACTCCCAGGAGGCTATTGATGTCGCATCCGGAACACGGACCCGCGCAACCGAACCCGGCGCCGACCAGACACGGCCACGGCGCCGAGGTTCACAGCCCGCCCCCCGCCGAGCACGGCGAGCACGTCGCCCATGTCGGGCCGGGCGGGCACGGCGAGGACGGGGGCCACGATCGACACGCTGGGCACGGGGCACACGGGGAGATGTTCCGCCGTCGCTTCTGGGCGTCGCTGGTGCTGGCGATCCCGGTGGTGTACTTCAGCCACATGGTCGCCGATCTGCTCGGCTACACCATGCCGAATTTCCCCGGCGCCATGTGGATCGCCCCGGTGCTGGGCACGGTGATCTTCCTCTACGGCGGCACCCCGTTCCTCACGGGCGGCTGGGCCGAACTCCGCTCGCGCCGCCCGGGGATGATGCTGCTGATCTCCATGGCGATCACTGTCGCCTTTGTCGCCTCCTGGATCACCACCTTGGGCCTCGGCGGGTTCGAGCTGGACTTCTGGTGGGAACTGGCGCTGCTTATCGTGATCATGCTGCTCGGGCACTGGCTCGAGATGCGCGCGCTCGGCTCGGCCTCGGGAGCCCTCGATGCGCTGGCGGCCATGCTGCCGGACTCGGCGGAGAAGATCACGGATTCCGGGACTGTCGCAGTTCCGCTTCCGGACCTCGAGTTGGGGGACCTGGTGCTCGTGCGCGCAGGAGCGCGGGTGCCCGCCGACGGCACGGTCACCGACGGCCGTGCCGAAGTCGATGAATCGATGATCACCGGCGAATCCAAGACGGTCACCAGAGAAGCCGGCGACACCGTGGTCGCCGGAAGCGTTGCGACGGACAGCGCGCTGAGGGTTCGGATCACCGCGGTGGGCGAGAGCACGGCTCTGGCCGGCATCCAGCGGATGGTCGCCGACGCCCAGGCCTCCTCGTCCCGAGCGCAAGCTCTGGCAGACAAGGCCGCGGCGTTCCTGTTCTATTTCGCCACGGTCGTGGGCATCCTCACGTTTGCGGTCTGGGCGTTGCTCGGCAACGTCGACGAGGCCGTGGTGCGCACGGTGACCGTGCTCGTGATCGCCTGTCCCCACGCGCTGGGGTTGGCTATTCCACTTGTGATCGCGATCTCCACCGAACGAGCGGCCAGGTCCGGGGTGTTGGTCAAGGACCGGCTCTCGCTCGAACGCATGCGCACCGTCGATGTGGTCCTGTTCGACAAGACCGGCACCTTGACCGAGGGCCAGCACCGGGTCACGGGAGTCACCGCCGCGCGCGGGGTCACCGGGGAGCGGGTGTTGGCGTTGGCGGCGGCGGTCGAGGCCGACAGTGAACACCCCGTCGCCCGGGCTATCGTCGCGGCGGCCGATGACCGGGTGCCGGCCGGCGAGCGGATCGCCGCCACCGATTTCCGGTCCCTGCCAGGCCGTGGGGTCCGCGCCCGTGTCGATGGCATCGAGGCCAGCGTCGGCGGTCCCGCCATGCTCAACGAACTGGGGTTGTCGATTCCCACCGACGTCGCGGAGGTGACCGAGCAGTGGGTGTCGCGCGGGGCGTCGGTGTTGCACGTCGCCGAAGGTGACCGGATCCTGGGGGCCGTCGCGCTCGAGGACGCCGTGCGGGAGGAGTCCCGGCAGGCGATCGACGCCCTGCACGCCCGTGGGGTCTCGGTCGCCATGATCACCGGCGACGCCCAGCAGGTCGCGGACGCCGTGGCCACGGACCTCGGGATTGACGAGGTGTTCGCCGAGGTGCTTCCCGAGCACAAGGACGCCAAGGTCACCGAGCTCCAGAAGCGCGGGCACAGGGTGGCGATGGTCGGCGACGGGGTCAATGACGCCCCCGCCTTGGCTCGCGCTGATGTGGGCGTGGCGATCGGTGCCGGGACCGATGTGGCCATCGAATCCGCCGGGGTGGTGCTCGCCGCGAACGACCCGCGGGCGGTCCTGTCTATCATCGACCTCTCCCATGCCAGCTACGGCAAAATGTGGCAGAACCTGGTGTGGGCAACGGGGTACAACGTCATCGCTGTGCCGTTGGCCGCCGGAGTTCTGGCCTTTGTCGGCGTGGCGATTTCCCCCGCGGTCGCGGCGATCCTCATGTCTGTCTCGACCATCGTGGTGGCGCTCAACGCCCAGCTGTTGCGCCGCCTCGACCTCGACCCGGCACGATTGGCCCGCACATGACCACGGTGTGACCGATCTGGTCGCTCATGTCGAGAACCCGGATCCGGTTCCGTCCCCCTAGTGCAGCGACCACACTGGGTCGCACAGTACGAGGAGGATCGCCATGGCCAAGTACCTGTTGCTCAAGCACTACCGGGGTGCCCCGGAGCCACCCAATAACGTGCCCATGACCGAGTGGGCGCCCGAGGAGGTGTCCGCCCACATCCAGTACATGAACGACTTCGCCGCTCGGCTGGAGGAGTCCGGCGAGTTCGTCGACGCCAACGCGTTGTCGGAGTCGGGGACGTGGGTGCGGTACGACGGCGAGGGCCGCCCGCCGCTGACCGACGGCCCGTTCCCCGAGACCAAGGACCTCATCGCCGGCTGGATGATCATCGAGACCGCCAGCTACGAGCGGGCCCTCGAGCTCGCGGGCGAGCTATCTGCGGCCCCGGGGGCGGGCGGGGAGCCGATCCACGAGTGGCTCGAGCTGCGGCCTTTCCTGGAGGCTCCCCCGGAGTTCGAGGGCTGACCCTGCCATGCACGGGCCTGCCAAGACCGGGCCAACCGCAGACGGGCAGGAACTGCGCGAGCTGACCCCGCGGGTGATCGGCGTGCTCGTGCGCCGTGGGGCGGACTTCGCGGCGGCCGAGGACGCCGTGCAGGACGCTCTGCTCGAGGCCGAGCGCACCTGGCCGGAGAGCCCGCCCCGCAATCCCCGCGGCTGGCTGATCGCCGTGGCGTGGCGCAGGTTCCTGGACGCCGCGCGCGCGGAGGCCGCCCGTCGGCGTCGCGAGGAACTGGCTGCGGCCGAGCAGGTGGTGAGCTCGTCGTCGTCGTTCTCCTCCGGTGGTCCGGGCGCCGACCCGGCGGCAGGGGAGAGGCCGGAGCGCGACGTCGACGACACCCTGTGGCTGTACTTCCTGTGCGCCCACCCGTCGCTGCCCATCGCGTCGGCGGTGGCGCTGACGCTTCGCGCGGTGGGTGGGCTGACCACCCGGCAGATCGCGCGGGCGTTCCTGGTCCCCGAGGCCACCATGGCGCAGCGCATCAGTCGCGCCAAACGCACTCTCTCCGGCGAGCGGCTGGACCGTCCCGGGGACGTGGCCACCGTGCTGCGGGTGCTGTACCTGGTGTTCAACGAGGGGTACACCGGCGAGGTGGACCTGGCCGAGGAGGCCCTGCGGCTGACCCGGCAACTGTCGGCGTCGATCGATCATCCCGAGGTGCGGGGGTGGCTCGCGCTGATGCTGCTGCACCACGCCCGCCGGGCCGCGCGGAGAGACGACGACGGCGAGCTGATCCCGCTGGCGCGGCAGGACCGCAGCCGCTGGGACACCCGCTCGATCGCGGAGGGCGTGGCGATCCTGCAGGCGGCGCTGGCCCGCGACGAGCTGGGGGAGTACCAGGCGCAGGCCGCGATCGCCGCCCTCCACGCCGACGCGCCGTCCGCCGCCGCGACCGACTGGGTGCAGGTGGTCGAGTGGTACGACGAGCTGCTCGCGCTGAACGACAGCCCGGTGGCCCGCCTGAACCGCGCGGTGGCGGTGGGGCACGCCGTGGGGCCGCGAGAGGGGTTGGCCGCGCTCGAAGCGGTGCCGCGCTCGGTGCCCCGGCGCACCGCGGCCGAGGCGTACCTGCACGAGTTGGCGGGGGACAGGGCCGCGGCCGCCGAGCTCTACGGCCTGGCGGCGGAGGAGTCGACGTCGCTGCCCGAGCGCCGCTACCTGGGCCGGAGGGCGGGAGCCCTCAGGGGACCTGGCTGACCACCGCGGTGGAGGCGTTCCGGTCCGCGCCCGGGGAGGACTGCGCGGACTCGCTCGACACCGCGAACAGGGTGACCCCCAGGACCGTCACCGCGGCGAGCGCTGCGCCGACCCCCAACTCGAGGGTCGTCAACTGCAACCGCTGCCCCAGTACCTGGGGCGGCATGGTGGAGGTGGCCATGGAACTCCTCTTCCGGCTCGACTGCGTATCCGCGTTGCTCGATATCCACGTTGCTCGACCGCGGATCCACGGAGGACGCGGATCGACGGTGGACGCGGATGACCATAGTCCCCCAACGCCCTCCGGGGTAGGGGGGCCACCTGTTCGCTCGTCGGGAGGTCGCGGCTCGCTCGTCGGGAGGTCGCGGCGGCGCCCGCGGTGGGGGTCCGGCGCCCCCATCCGTGTGGTGTAGGTCTCCGAATCAGGGGCAGACGCTGAAAGGAGAACGCACATGAGTTCTCTCCCCGGACCGCGCACCCGCCCCGGCCCCGGCCGAAGGCTCAGGCTCGCGGGCTTCGCGGTACTCGCCACCGGCGCGGTCGCCGTCGCCCTGATACCCGGCATGGTCTCGCTCGGGGCGTCCATGGGCGGTGTCGTGTCGTCAGCGGAGATGGCGGCCGGCGCGGTGCTCCACGCCCGCAGCGGCTGGATGGCGCCCGCGGTGTTCACCGTGACGGTGTTCGCCCTCGTCGTGGTCGTGACCACGGTGCTCCTGTGGGCCCCGGTGTCACTGTCCGATGGCCGCGGTGCCCGGACTGCACACAGTGCCCGGCCCGGACACCGTGCCCGGCCCCGCCGCGGCGCCCGAATCGGTCGACGGGGCCGCGCGGAGTTCGGACTGCGACAGCCCGAGCGTGCCCTGCGCGTGCGGATCGATCGTCTGCCGGGGATCACGGACTAGAGCCGCGACGGCTCGTCCACCCGGCACCAGGCCGCTGTGACCAACAGGTTCACGGCCTGATCGAGGCCCCGGAAAACCTGATCGAGGCCCCGGAGAAAAAGGTCGAGATCTCTCGTGACGATCCGGCGACTCGTGACGTCTTAGTTGTGTAGTTGTTCATCGAAGGCCCGGCCCGGTGCCGGACCTTCCCGCGAGGAGGAATCATGTCGAACGCAATTCCGAAGACCGGCCGTGAGCAGTCGCGCGAGCAGCAGGCCGCCGAGGCCGCGCAGGCCGAGGCGCAGGAGAAGTCCGTCGAGAAGCAGCCCGCGCGCGGGCCGCTCCAGACGTCCCGCGGCGTGACCACCCTGGACGACGCCGTGGTGGCCAAGATCGCCGGGATGGCCGCGCGCGAGGTCCCCGGTGTCTATGACATGGGCAACGCCGCGCGACGCGCCTTCTCGGTCGTGACCGATCGCATCCCCAACGCCCAGACCAACGTCACGGGCGGCATCAGCGTCGAGAAGGGCGAGACCCAGACGGCGATCGACGTGACGGTGGTCGTGGAGTACGGCGCCTCGATCGTCGACGTGGGCAACGCCATCCGACGCAACATCATCGACCAGGTCGAGGGCACCACCGGACTCGAGGTCGTCGAGGTCAACGTCAACGTGGCCGACGTCCGCCTGCCCCAGGACGACGACGGCGACGACGTCCGCACCAGCTCCGAGAGCGGGCGCGGCGAGCTGCGCTGATCCGCGCCCACCCACCGACCACTGCTGCACCGCGGGGGCGGGTCACCCGGCCCGCCCCCGCACCCCCTTGAGCGAGGAGTTCTCATGAAGACCACCCATCTCACACTTCTGGTGGGGTTGTTCCTCGGCGCCGTCGCCGCGTTCGGCTCCATCGGCCAGTTCCTCATCGTGCTGATCTTCGGCGTGATCGGTGTGGCCGTGGGCCTGGCCATGGAGGGGCGCGTAGAGATCAAGGGCCTCACCGATCGCCGGAGGCGGTGACCCGTGACCGCCGCGCAGACTGACCAGACCGGTCGCCGGCCCGCCACGGATCCGGCCGCGGTCGAGGAGTCCGCACCGCAGGACCAGGCGCTCCGGCCGGCCGCCGAGCGCGGACTCACCACCATCCCCGCGTCCGTCGTCGGCCGCATCGCCGAGCAGGTCGCCTCCGAGTACACCCACGTGGGCGGCGCCGCCGGAGGTCTGCTGGGGGTGGGCGCCCGCCGGGACTTCGACTCGCGCCCGTCGGCCACCTGCGACCTCTACGGGACCGTCGCCGTGCTCACGCTGGACGTGGGCGTCGCGTTCCCCGTGAACCTGTCCGACACCTGCCGAGGCCTGCGCCGGTACGTGCGCGAGAGGGTCGGCGAGTTGACCGGCCTCCAGGTGGGCCGGTTGGACATCGAGATCTCGTGGCTCAACCCCGGGACCGCGACGAGAGGAGCACTGAGATGAGTGCACGGACCCGCGGAAGCGGACTGATCAGACGGCCACCGCGCGCCATCCCGGTGGGACTGCTCGCCGCGGCGCTCCTGGTCGCAGGCGGCCTGGGGAGCTGGCTGCTGGGGACCTACCTGGTCGACGGCACCTGGCCCTCGGCGGCGTCCGCGACGGTGGAGGCGATCTCGGGGACGGGCATCGGATCGACGGAGATGCGCATCGCCGCCGTCGTCCTGGCCGTGGTGGGGCTCGCCCTGTTGCTGGCCGCCCTCATGCCGGGCCGCCCGTCGCGCGTCCTGGTCCTCGAGGATGCCGTCCCGGGCGAAACCGCCATCTCCCGCCGGGACCTGGCGCGCCGCATCCAACGGCGCACCGAGAACGTCGACGGCGTGCACAGTGCGAGCGTGGCCGTGCGTCGTCGCCGGATCGATGTGGCCGTGGAGACCGTGGTCGACGATGCCGCCCCGGTGACCCGGGGTGCGAAGGACGCCGTGGACCGGGCGCTGGCCGAACTGCGTCCGGCCGGCCCGTCACGCCCCCGCGTGCGCACCCACCGCAGAAGCTGAGAGGACGACACATCATGCGTAGCCTTTCCGGAACCCGAAACCGCATCGCGTTGACGGTGGCGGGTCTGCTGACCCTGGCCGTCGCGGCGTGGCTGGTCGCGGTGTCCTTCGCCCTCATCCCCGCGGGCTCGCCGCTCGCCGGCCTGACGGTGCCGGCCGACTCGACGGTGTCGACGCTGGTGCAGGAGCACCGTGGGTGGGCACTGCCGGCCGCCACCGCCGCCTCCGTCCTCGCCGTGCTCGCCGGGCTGGGTCTGCTGCTCGCGCAGATCCCCACCGCACCGGCGCACACCTCTCTGCGTCTGCACGACGACGACGGCACCGTCCTGGCCACCCTGGAACCCCAGGTGCTGGAACGTGCGCTCGCCGAGCGGGTGGAGGGCGTCCCCGGCGTCGAGGAGGCGTCCGTGCGGGTCTCCGGCTCCACGACCTCCCTGCGGATCCTGGCCGAGGTGACGATCGCCGAGGAGGCGCAGGTGGAATGGGCTGTCGAGGAGGCCCGCCGGGTGCTTGCCGCGGATCCGGAGACCGCCCTCGGCACCAGCCCTCGGTCGGTCGACCTGCTGGTCCGCGTGCACACCCCGCGGACCTCCCGATCCGACCGCGTGGCCGTGCGCCATCACGGTGCGGGCGGGGAACTGGTCTCCGAGGCGGCATGACCCCCGCGCCCTCCCCGCCGGGGGAGTACCCCGACCGCACCCTGGTGCTGCGCGCACAGGACGGTGACCCCGACGCCTTTGACGTGTTGATCGACCGCCACCAGGGTCGCCTGTTCCGCATCGCCTACCTGGTGTTGGGGGACCGGCAGGACAGCGAGGACGTGGTCCAGGAGTCGCTGCTCACCGCGTGGAAGCGGCTGCATCTCCTGGACGACCCGGATGCGGTGCGGAGCTGGCTGTCCCAGATCTGCTCGCGTCGGGCGACCGACATCGCCCGCCGCCGGGCCCGCCGCTCCACCGACGCCCAGCCGCCCGAGCTCCTGAACGTCCACCGCGACGAGGGCCCCCGGTCCGACCCCGCGCAGACCACCGTGGTCAACGCGCAGATGCAGGCCCTGGCCCGGGTGCTCGGGACGATGGACCCGGATCTGCGGTCCTGCTGGACACTGCGCGAGATCGACGGCATGTCCTATCGGGAGGTCGCGTCCGCGCTCGACATCACCGAGTCCACCGCGCGGGGCCGCCTCGCGCGTGCCCGCACGCACGTGATCGAATATATGAAGGAATGGCGGTGAACACCATGGACGGATCCTCCGGACCCGGTGGACCCGACGACGCCGAGGCCACCCGGCACTATCTCGATCAGATCAGTGCCCTGCACCGCGACTGGGACGAGCTCGAGAGCCGGGGCGACGACTCCGTGCAGCTGTCCGGTCGGGCGAGGTCGGCACTGGCGGAGGCCGTCCGCGCGGATGCCCGACACGGCGCGCGGGTGCAGATGCCTCCCACCGACATCGGCCCCTACTCGCTGACCGAACTCGCCCTGCGGACACTGATCCGCGACACCGTCGACGGCGTCCCGGGGGTGCTGAGTCTGCGGACCACCGTCGACCACGATCCGGTCGAGGGCTGGGGTACCCGCGGTCTGCCCCGCCGCATCGCGTGCCGCGTCTCGTTCGCGGCGTCGACCCCGGATCTGCCCGCCCTGGCGGACGCGGTCCGACAGGCGGTGCGTGGTGCGTGCGCCCGCGAATTCGACCTCGTCGACCTGGTGGTCGACGTCCACATCGAGGATCTTCATGAGAACTGAGCCGACGGCAGCGGAGTTGATCGACCTGGTGGTCGCCGTCCCCGGGGTCAACGGGATAGAACCCGGCATCGGCACCTCACTGCGGGCGCTCGATGCCCGCATACGGCGGGCCGGCCCCGTCCTGAGTCACTTCGGTCTCCACGTCGACCGCGACGGCAACAGGGTCACCGTCGAGGTGAGCCTGGACCCCTCCCGACCGGTCAGGCAGAGCGTGCGGGAGATCCAGTCGGTCCTGCGGGACGCCCTGGGCGCCTCGGTGCCGGTCGGTACCGAGCTCGAGGTGCGGGTGCAGTCACTCCACCGGGGCTGAGCCCGCGGCGCGTGCGTCCGGCGCGCACACCGTTGGCGATCACCAGGATCTCCGCGAGCTCGTGCACCAGCACGACCGCGGCCAGCCCCAGGACGCCGGCCAGCGCCAACGGCACCAGCCCGATGATGATCGCCAGCGAGAGCCCGATGTTCTGCAGCATGATCCGGCGGGAGCGGCGGGCGTGCTGCAGCGCCCGGGGCAGGTGCCGCAGGTCCTCGCCGAGGAGGGCCACGTCGGCCGTCTCGATCGCGACGTCGTTGCCCATCGCCCCCATCGCGATCCCCAGGTCCGCGGTCGCCAGGGCGGGGGCGTCGTTGACGCCGTCGCCGACCATCGCCGTCGCCCTCTCCGCGCGGAGCCGGGTGACGATGCGGGCCTTGTCCTCCGGCCGCAGGTCCGCGTGGACGTCGTCGAGCCCCACCTCGGCCGCCAGCGCGCGGGCGGTGCGGCCGTTGTCCCCGGTGAGCATCGCCACCCGGTAGCCGTCGCGGCGCAACGCGGCGACCACCTCCGCGGCCTCGGGCCGCGGCTCGTCGCGGACCGCGATGGCCCCCAGCACCTCGCCCTCCCGCTCGACCAGCACGGCCGTCGAGCCGTGGTGCTGCATCCGTTCGACATCCGACGCCAGGGGGCCGGGCCGGATCCATCCGGGCCGACCCAACCGGACCGACCGCCCGTCGAGCAGCCCGGTCAGGCCGGCGCCGGTGACGGCGGTGACCTCCCGGGCCGCGGGGACCTCGTGGCCGGCCGCGTCCAGGATCGCCGCCGCCAACGGGTGTTCGCTGCGGGCCTCCAGAGCGGCGGCCACCGCGAGGACCTCCGCCCCGGAGACCCCGTCCGCGGTCGCGATCTCGACGACGGCAGGACGGCCACGGGTCAGGGTGCCGGTCTTGTCCAGGGCGATTCCGCGGATGCGGCCGAGGGCCTCCAGAGCGCCGCCACCCTTGACCAGCACACCGAACCGGCTTGCCGCACCCACGGCGGCGTACACGGTGACGGGCACCGAGATCGCCAGGGCGCAGGGCGAGGCCGCCACCAGGACGACGAGGGCCCGTTCGATCCACACCTGCGGGTCGCCGAGCAGGCTCCCCACCACCGCGATCAGCGCGGCGGCCACGAGGATGCCCGGGACCAGGGGCCTGGCGACGGTGTCGGCCAGCCGCTGGGCCTCGCCCTTGCGGGACTGTTCGGCCTCGACGATCCGGACGATCCTCGCCAGCGAGTTGTCCCGCGCCTCCGCGGTGACCGTGACCTCCAGGGCGCCGCTGCCGTTGATCGACCCCGCGTACACCTCGTCCCCCGGACCGGCCTCGACCGGGACCGATTCGCCGGTGATCGCCGAGTTGTCCAGGGCGGTCCGCCCGGCGCGGATGGTGCCGTCGGTGGCGATCCGCTCGCCCGGTCGGACGATCATCACCTCGCCCAGACGCAGGTCGTCGGGCTCCACCCGCAGCTCACGCCCGCCGCGGAGGACGCTGGCGGTCGACGGCACCAGCGACAACAGGGAGCGCAGGCCGCGGCGGGTGCGTGCGACCGAATACTCCTCGAGCCCCTCGCTGATGGCGAAGAGGAACGCCAGCATGGCGGCCTCCTCGATCTGTCCGAGGATCACCGCACCGGCGGCCGCGATGGTCATGAGCGTGCCCACGCCGATCCTGCCGCGCACGAGCCGCCTCAGGGTCGAGGGGACGAAGGTGTAACCGGCCACCAGCAGCGCGAGCACGAACAGCGCGGACCCGGCCGCGTGGGGGCCGGCCGTCCAGCCGAGGATCAGTCCCGCGAGCAGCAGGAGCCCGGCGATGGCCGCGGCCCGGATCTCGGTGACCTGCCACAGCTTCTCCGGACCGCGGTCCTCGTGCTCGCCGGCCAGCGGTTCGTCGGGGCCGCACCCGCACGCGTCGCTCACGAGACGTGGTCGGGGCACAGCGCGACCGCCGACCCGGTCGCGGAGAGGAGCGTCTCGGCGGAGGCCAGCAGGTCCATCAGCTCGGGACGGGCGAGCGAATAGAACACCTGCCGGCCCTGCGGCCGCCCCTCCACGAGCCCGCAGTCCCGCAGGCACGCGACGTGGGCGGACACCGTGGACTGCGCCAGCCCGAGCTCGGCCACCAGGTCGGCGACCCGGGTCTCACCGCGGGCGAGCCGGCGGATGATCGCCAGCCGGGTCCCGTCGGACAGGCTGCGGAACAGCGCGGCAGCGGCATCGAGTCCGGGCCCTGACTCGGGGGCCGCTCCCGGCTCCGTCCGTGACCGGCACCCGGTGGTGTCCGCGCACGCAACCCCGTCATTGATCGTCATTCGACGATGATAACTGTGTTGAGCGATGTGTTCCAGGGTCGACGCCGGCGTCGACCCGGCCGCTAGGAATTGGCGATCGCGAGCACCGCCCACACCGGGAGCCACAGGCCGAAGGTGAGGATGGTCAGGATCAGGTGCAGCACGTGGTTGACGCGCCTGCCGCCGCCGTTGGCGACGAACACGGTCTGCTGCATCGGGTACGGCTGCGGCATGAAGGGCTGCGGCATGAAGGGCTGCGGCATGAAGGGCTGCGGCATGAAGGGCTGGGGCGGGTACTGCTGGGGCATGACGTGCTGCGGCATGAGGTGCTGCGGCAGGTACGGCCGGTACGGGCCGGGAACGAAGGGGTCGTTGTCGAACGCGGGTGGCGCTCCCAGATGCCGGGGGGCGAAGTCCTGGTCAGGGCGGTACGGCGCGGCGGGTGAGTTGCCGTAGGGCAGACCGCCCTCGTGCGCCAGGGGTTCGGCGGGCCCGGCGGCCGGGCGGGTCGGGAACTGCTCCGTCGGGAACCGTTCCGTCGGGAACCGTTCCGTCGGGAACTGCTCAGGGGGGAACCTCTGGATGGGGGCGAACTGGTCCGTGGGCGCCGGAAGGCGGTCCCGACCGGCGTCCGAGGACTCGTCGGGCCGGTAGGGGAACTGCTCGTTCATGGCGTCTCATTTCACGGTGCGGGAGAGGCGACTCGACTGACGTCGGGGTCACCCTAGCCGCGGCCGCGCGCCGCTCACCCGGGGCGGAACGGAAATCCGGGAGAAGATCGGGGGACCCCTGCAGCGCGCCCGGCCGGGTCGTCAGGGTCTACCCCTACGAGCCACCGCTCTCCCGGCGTCTGTTGGGTACGTCACCTCGGCGAGTCGGGTCAATTGGCGCGGGCCTGAGCAGGTCAGTCGTCAGATAGGTCGACGCGATCGGCCGCCGCCCACGCCACCTGCATCGTGGTCAGGCAGGTCAGGTCGTCGTCGCCGGTGGAGACGGGCGAGGTCGTCGAGTCGCCCTCGTGCGCGATCGTCAGGGTGCCGGTGAGGTCGCGCGGGAGCCACAGGCCCACGAAGCCGTTGTCGTAGGTCGTGCGGGTCTCGTCGAGCACGGTCTGCCCGGTCGCCCCGTCCGTCACGGTCACCTGCACGGTCTCGCCGCCGAGCTCCCCGAGGCACGTGGTGAGGCTGTGGAAGAAGCAGTCGTGCGTGAAGGTCCGGTACGGGGCCACGGAGAGGTAGAACTCGTCGGCCGGCATCGGCAGCGCCGCCTCCTCGAGGTCGCCGGTGGGGTCGCTCAGGACCAGCTGGTCCGGTTCGACGGAAGCCCACAGGTCGTCGGGCCGCTCGGCCACGGGCATGGTGTCGAGCCGCTCGATCACCTGCCGGGCGTCCAACCCCTCGAGGCCGTGTCGCTCGACGAGGGTGGCCGCGGCCCGGTCGGAGGTGGAGTCCGGTTCCGGCCCGGCCGAGGTGCAGGCGGTCAGCCCCAACGATCCCGCGACCACGGCCGCGAGCAGGGCGCGACGGCGCGCGGACGGGCGGGGAACAGTCGTCAGAGCACTCGTCACGGTCACAGGCCGGCGAGCATCTCGCGCATCTGATCGATCTCCCGCTGCTGGGTGTCGATGATGGTCTGGGCCAGCTCGACCGCCTCCGGGTGGGTGCCGCCGGACACCTGGTCCTCGGCCATGTCGATCGCGCCCTCGTGGTGGACGATCATCTGCTCCAGGAACAACCGCGCGGCGTCGGTGCCCTCGGCGTCGGCCAGCTCCTGCATCTCCTCCGGCGAGAGCATCCCGTCCATCATGCGCATCTCGCCGGCGTCACCCATGTGGTCACCCATGTGATCGCCCATGTGGTCGCCATGATCGCCGCGGCCCATGCCGGGCTCGCCCCACTCCCCGAGCCACTCGTCGAGCTGCTCGATCTCCGGGCCCTGCGCGGCCTTGATCTCCTCGGCCAGCTCGCGGACGTCGTCGGGGACGCCCTCCTTGGCCAGGATGATGTCGCTCATCTCGATGGCCTGCTCGTGGTGCGGGATCATCATCCGCGCGAACCGCACGTCGGCGGCGGAGTGCTCGGACGCGTCGCCCTCCTCGGTGGTCGCGGGAGCGCCGTCCTCGGCGGTGGTGGTCGTGGCCGGCGTCGTGGCCGTCGTGTCGTCGCCGTCGTCGGCACAGGCGGAGAGCGTGAGGACGGCCACGGCTGCGGCGGCGAGGAAGATCCTGCTGGTCATCGTCGAGGTCCTTTCGAACGGAGCGGCCGGGCGCCCGGACTGCTGGGAACCATCCTGCCCGTCGGGTCCGGCGCTCCGGATGGAGGTCGTGTGAAGGTTTGGTCAAGGCCGTCGCGGGGGCGGCGGAACCGCAGGAGGGGCGCGATGATGGGACCCATGACCCCCAGCCCTGGCGACCACGGACAGGCCGGTGCACCCGATCCCGTGCCGCGCCCGCCCACGGGGTTGCGGGCGATGGTCGTCGACGACGAGCAGTCCCTCGCGGACCTGGTCGCCTCGTATCTCCGTCGCGACGGATTCGAGGTCACCGTCACCGGCGACGGTGCCGAGGCGGTCACGTTGGCGCGGTCGGTGGACCCGGACGTGATCGTCCTGGACCTGGGGTTGCCGGGGCTGGACGGGGTCGAGGTGTGCCGGCGGATCAGGGCGCACTCCGACGCGTACGTCGTGATGCTCACCGCCCGGACCGACGAGGTCGACACACTGATCGGGCTGTCCGTCGGCGCGGACGACTACATGACCAAGCCGTTCAGCCCCCGCGAGGTCATGGCCAGGATCCAGGCGATGTTGCGCAGACCGCGGGGTCCCGTGATCGGGTACGACGACGAGGTGGTCGCCGCCGGGCCCGCGGGCAGCAGCGCGGTGGAGGCGCGTCCGCGCAGGATCGGGGGTCTGATCATCGACGTCGCCGGGCGCGAGGTGAGCGTCGACGGGGATGCGGTCGCACTGACCCGCACCGAGTTCGACGTGCTCGCCGCCCTGTCCCGGGACCCGGGAGTCGTGTTCACCCGCTCCCGGTTGATCGAGACGGTGTGGGGCCCGAACTGGGTCGGCGACGACCACCTGGTGGATGTCCACATCGCGCACCTGCGCCGCAAGCTCGGCGACGAGGCCACGCGCGGTCGCTACGTCCGCACCGTCCGCGGCGTGGGGTACCGGATGGGGGCCGGACGGTGAGTGGAGGCGCCGGGGCCGAGCTGCGGCGCAGCCGGCTCGCCGGGGCGAGTTTCGGAACGCGTCTCCTGGTGGTCATGGCCGGGGTGGTGGTGGGCTGCGCGGGCAGCGCGTGGCTCGTCGCGTCGGCGCTGGCACCGGAGATCTTCCACGACCATCTGGGGCAGGCCGGGATCGACCACGACTCCGCGGAGGCCGCCCACGTCGAGGAGGCGTTCACGGACTCGATAGTCCTGGCCTGGGGGTTGGCGGTGGGCGTCGCGGTGCTCCTGGCGCTGCTGGCGAGCTGGTACCTCACCCGCAGGGTCCAGCGTTCCGTCGCCGTCGTGACCACCTCGACCGTCGAGATCGCCGGCGGGCGCTACGACACCCGGATCGCGAGCCCCGAGCTGGGCCGCGAGTTCGACGACCTGGCGACGAGCGTCAACGAACTCGCCCGGCGGCTCGACGCCACCGACACCTCGCGGCGCCGGATGCTCGCCGACCTCGGTCACGAGATGCGCACCCCGCTGGCCACGATCGATTCCTACCTCGAAGCCATCGACGACGGCGTCCGCGACTTCGACGACGACACCAGGGAGGTGCTGTGGACGGCCACCCGGCGGCTCGAGCGCCTGGCGTCGGACATCGTGGCCGTCTCCAACGCCGAGGAGCATCTGACCCGCCTCCATCCCGTCCCCACCACCGTCGCGGTGCTGGTGGGGACCGCGATAGAGGCCGCCCGGGAGCGGTTCGCCGACAAGGGGGTCGAGCTCTCGGCACGCGATGTCGCCACCGCCGAGGTCACCGTGGACGTCGACCGCATGGGGCAGGTGCTGGGGAACCTGCTGGACAACGCGCTGCGGCACACCCCTGCCGGTGGCGCCGTCACGGTCAGCACCAGCACCAGCACCAGCGTCGGTCCGAGCACCGGAAGCACAGGCCCAGTGGGGGAGGGCCGGGTGTCCGTCACGGTCTCCGACACCGGCGAAGGGGTGGCCGCGCACCACCTGGATCACCTCTTCGACCGCTTCTACCGCGTGGACACCGCCCGAGGCCGACACGGCGGGGGCAGCGGCATCGGGCTGGCGATCACCCGGGCACTCGTGGAGGCCCACGGCGGACGCGTCAGCGCGGCCAGCGACGGCCCCGGGCACGGTGCACGCTTCACCATCACGATCCCCACGACGACAGGCGGCTGAGCCCATGCACGCCCAGGAGCCGGATGCAGGCCACGCCGACCACGCCGATCACCCGAAGGGTGGCCATCACGACCACTCTGATCACGTCCGGCAGTACGGGCGCCTCTTCTGGATCATGCTGGCCCTCGGCATCCCCACCGTCGCGTTCTCGCCGATGTTCGCCATGCTTCTCGGTTACGAGGTCCCCGGCTGGGGCCTGTGGGTGGCGCCGGCCCTGGGCACGGTCATGTACCTCTGGGGCGGGCGCCCGTTCCTTGGAGGCGGCTGGGACGAGCTCCGCTCCCGCCAACCGGGGATGATGCTGCTGATCAGTCTGGGTATCACCGTCGCCTTCCTGGCCTCCTGGGGCTCGACGCTCGGGCTGCTGGGCCACGAGCTGGAGTTCTGGTGGGAGCTGGCGTTACTGGTGGTGATCATGCTGCTGGGCCACTGGGTGGAGATGCGCTCGCTCGCCCAGACCGGGTCCGCGCTGGACTCCCTGGCCTCGCTCCTGCCCGACCAGGCCGAGCGGGTGGTCGACGGAGGTGTGGAGACCGTGGAGCCGGGGGAGTTGCTCGTCGACGACGAGGTGATCGTCCGCCCGGGCGGCAACATCCCCGCCGACGGCGTGATCACCCAGGGCTCGGCGAGCATGGACGAGTCCATGATCACCGGCGAGTCCAGCACCGTCCGCAGGGGCGAGGGCGATCAGGTGGTGGCCGGGACCGTGGCCACGGACTCGGGCGTGCGCATCCGCGTGACGGCCGTTGGCGATGACACCACGCTGGCGGGCATCCGCCGACTGGTCGCCGAGGCCCAGAACTCCTCCTCGCGCGCCCAGCGAATCGCCGACCGCACCGCCGGATGGCTGTTCTGGTACGCGCTGGGGGTCGCCGCCGTGACCGCGGTGTCGTGGCAGCTCCTCGGGAACTCGGAGCAGGCGGTGGCCCGGGCGGTCACGGTACTGGTGATCGCCTGCCCGCACGCGCTGGGGCTGGCGATCCCGTTGGTGGTGTCCATCGCCACCGAGCGCGCGGCCCGCGGCGGCGTGCTGATCACCGACCGGCTGGCTCTGGAGGGCATGCGCACCGTCGACGTGGTGCTGTTCGACAAGACCGGCACCCTGACCAAGGGGGCGCCCGCGGTCACGGGCGTGGAGGCTGTGCCGGGGTGGACACACGACGAGGTGGTGCGCCTGGCCGCGGCCGCCGAGTCCGACTCCGAACACCCGCTCGCACGCGCGATCGTGGCCTCAGCGGGGGACCTGGAGCTCGAGGTGCCGGACGCCGCGGACTTCGCCTCCTCACCGGCGGTGGGAGTCGAGGCCCGGGTCGACGGACGCCTGGTCCAGGTGGGCGGGCCGTACCTGCTCGAGCAGGAGGGTCTGACCGAACTCGGTGGGGGTGACGAGAGCACGGTGGAGGCCTGGCGCGCGGAGGGAGCGACCATCCTGCACGTGCTGGTCGACAGGTCCGTGGTGGGTGCGTTGAAGCTGGTCGACGCTGTGCGGCCCGAGTCGGCGATCGCCGTCGCGGGGCTACACGAACGTGGTGTGCAGGTGCAGATGATCACCGGTGACGCCGAGGCCGTGGCCGCGTCGGTGGCCGCGGAGTTGGGCATCGACAGGTTCTTCGCCGGAGTGAGGCCTGAGGACAAGGCGTCGACCGTCCGGCAGTTGCAGGAGGAGGGGCGCCGCGTGGCGATGGTCGGTGACGGTGTCAACGACGCCCCCGCGCTGGCGCAGGCCGACGTGGGCATCGCGATCGGCGCCGGCACCGATGTAGCGATCGCCTCCGCCGGGGTGGTGCTGGCGTCCGACGATCCCCGCTCGGTGGTCTCGGTGGCCGCGCTCTCCGATGCCACCTACCGGAAGATGGTGCAGAACCTGTGGTGGGCCGGCGGATACAACCTCGTCTCAGTGCCTCTGGCCGCCGGTGTGCTCGCGCCCGTGGGGATCATCATGCCGATGTCGGTCGGGGCGATCCTCATGTCGCTGTCCACCGTGGTGGTGGCGGTCAACGCACAGCTGCTGCGCCGGCTGGACCTGGCGCCCGAGGCTTCGGCGAGCAACGCCGGTTGACCCGTTCGTTCATTTCTACTTACTTCGATTCCCGTCTCATAAGTGGGTACGGAGTGATGGCAACCCGGCCCCGAGTCAATTCTTATCAGCACTGCTGAGAGCAGAAATCCGGCATTTTCCCGGGCAGTGGACAAGCACGATGTCATACGTTCAGGGGACAGATGGGAGTCCGTGGGTTCTGTAACTTCTCTCAGGAGAACCCGAGTGGAAGAGAGAACCGCACATGGCTGTCAAGGTCGACTACTACGCGCTGCTCGACATCCCTCGCGACGCAGACGAGGACCAGATCACCGCCGCGTACAAGGGCAAGAGTCGCGAATGGCGCAAGGTCACCAATTCACCCGACCTCAGCCGTCGCCAGGAGGCGGAGACATGGATGGCCCGGCTCAAGGAGGCCCATCAAATTCTCAAAGATCCCGCCCAAAGGCAGGCGTACGACAGGGAACTCACCACACAGGGCGTGCAGCAGGAGGATTCATCCCCCAGAGGCGATGGCGCGATCGACTGGGTGGAAGAAGCGCGCGGCGCACTGAGTCGCGGGGACTACCATTCGGCCGCCTACGCCGCGAGGGAGGCCACCCACACCATCGGAAACAGCGCCGATTCCTGGATGTTGCGGGCTCGCGCCAGCTCCGGCCTGGGGCAGGACCGGGATGCACTGTACGAGGCCCGTCAGGCCACCCAGATCGCGGCAAACGACCCTGAGGCCTACTTCCAACTGGGCATGGTCCAGGAGAAACTGCGGGACTTCGGAGATGCACTCACGTCTTACGAGACCTGCATGCGTCTCGATCAGTCTGCTCCTCAGTACCTGGTCGCGGTGGCCAACATCATGTCCAACAACGGGCAGCTAGCACACGCGCTCTCGTTGATGAAGTCGAGTCTGGAACGATTTGCTGGCAACCAGCTCGTAGGCGACTACTACGCCCTCCTACTCGTCCAACAGGCAGAGGCTATCCCCAGCGTCAACAGCCGGGGCAGGTACATGATCACCAACGAGGCGGAGATCCAGACTATGCGTCCGCTGATCGCGGAGGCTCGCCACTACAACTCCGACCAGGAGACGACCAAGCATCTCGACGGAATCGACGTGTTCCTCAATCGTGCGGAGGAAAGGACTTTCTCGGTGCCGGCGGACGGGTTGCTCGGCCAGGCGGCCATCCTGTTCTCCCCGCTGATAATCCTCATCGTCGCGGGCATGATCGGCATCCTGTGGCTCGGATTCCTGGTGGCGATCGCCGCCGGGTTCGTGGTCTACAAGGTCTCCTGGGTTCCCCGGTACAAGTCCAACGACAGGGACACGCTGGCCAAGGCCGCGATCAGTTACTGACTAGGTACCGGACGGAGCGGGGAGAGCACATGGGGCGGGCAATAGGGATCGATCTGGGTACCACAAACTCGGCGGTCGCAATCATGGGGCGCAGTGGGAAGCCGGAGATCGTCCGGAACACGGCCGGTGAGGATGTCACCCCGTCGGTCGTGTACTTCGACGGCGATGACGTCACCGTCGGATCGGCGGCACTGAACCTCCTGGTTCACGAACCAGACAACGTGGTGACCCACGTGAAACGTCAGATCGGCAATAGTTCTTTCCTGGTCTTGCCGGAGAGCAACGACAACGAATACCGGGCCGAGGACGTGTCCGCACTGATCCTCGCGAGTCTGGTGGCCGGCGCCGAGGAAATCCTCGGCGAGGAGATCACCGACGTGGTGGTGACCGTCCCCGCCTACTTTTCGGACCTACACCGAAGCGCAACGCGCCAAGCCGCCGAGCTCGCTGGCCTCAACGTGTTGAGATTGATCAACGAACCGACCGCCGCCGCGCTGAGCTACGGGCTGGAACACGACTTCACCGGGACGCTGCTCGTCTACGACCTCGGAGGCGGCACGTTCGATGTCACGATCCTGGACTGCCGCAATGGGAACTTTGATGTGCGGGCCTCCACCGGGGATCGCAACCTCGGCGGGTTCGACTTCAACAACGAACTGTTCGCGGTGGTGGACGCAAAGTTTGAGGCAGAGACCGGGAGCCGTATCCCCGAGGATGTGATCGAGCACGTCATGCAGGGAGTGGAGAACGCCAAGCGGACGCTTTCCACATCGGGGAAGGCTTCGGTGCACGTCTCTGCGGGGGCTAAGACCGCCCGCTTGAGCGTGACCATCGAGGAGTTCGAACAGGGAGCGGCTGATCTGCTCACCCGGACCGAGTTTCTGGTCGAGGAAGCCCTCGAGGCTGCCGGTGTGACCTATGAGCAGCTGGACAAGGTGATCCTCGTCGGCGGGTCCACGCGGATGCCCATGGTGGGGCGGCTGGTCGAGAGGATCTCGGGCCAGAAACCGGATCGGACCGTTCACCCCGATCAAGCTGTGGCACTCGGAGCGGCGATCATCGCTGAACAGGCACAGGCAGACCTCGGCGGGTCGGTGCCTGCGCTCCCACAAGGCAAGAGCATCGAACTGTCCGACGTGATCTCGCAAGGGATCGGGGTTCTGGCCCTGGATCAGACGCAGCGGATGTCCCTGAGTCTGGTCATGCCGCCGCAAACTACTATCCCGTCCCAGGTGTCAGCTGATTCTTATGCGACTGCCGTCGACAACCAACAGGTGGTCAACCTTCAGATCGCGGTGGGTGACGACGACGGGGCGGCCGCGGACACCGTCGATCTCCTCGGCGAAGCAATTCTCAAGCTCGCCCCCAACCGGCCCGCAGGTAGCCCCTTGCGAGTGGTCTTTTCCGCGGACATCGACGGGATCATTCACGTCCAGCTGGTCGACCTCACTGACGGGACCCACCTGGGCGAAATGGAGGTCCGTCGGCCCGAGTCGATGACGCCCGATCAGCTCGAACAGTCACGCGAGATCATCGCCGCAGCCCGGTTCACCTAGGAGGACCTGTCATGTGCCCCCATTCGGATGCCGCCGAGCAGGAACGGTTCCGGGAGCTGGACCCCTCTGACCGGATCCTCGGCCGTTTGGACGAACTTGAAGCGCTGTTCCGTCGCCGGCTGTTGGACGACCGCGCGAAGATCGAGTTCGTCGCTGAACTCAAGGAGCGGTCGGAACTGGATGACCGGGTAATACAGTCCCGGCTCTTGCGCCCTCTGGCCAATCGGCTGGTTGGGATAGTCGACCGAATCTACAGTTGGGACGGCGAGCCCGACCCCCTCGCGATGTCAGCGGGCGAGGAGATCATGGACGTCCTCGAGGAGTTCGGGGTAGAGACCATCGACATCTCGGGACGTGTCGATCCGACGGTCCACAGGGTGGTCAAGCAACTGCCCTCTGACTCCCCGCGAGGGACCATCCTGAGTGTCCAGCGCAATGGCATCACTCTCGATGGACGAGTGATTCGGGTGGCTGACGTGGTGGTGTCCGTCGGCGATCGCGATGTGGAGGGTGGAGAGTGACGACCGGCGGCGACGACGGCTCCACAGCTTCCGTCTCGCGGGCCAAGCACCAGACCCTCTCTGGCCTCAGCGCACTCGCCGGTCAGGCCGCCATCGTCGAGGCCGCGCTCGACCAACGCGTTGAGAGTCTGCGCGGGTCAATTCGGGACAGGGCGGAGGTCGCCGACCGCACCCTGCAGATGTACGCCGGGCAGCAGCGCACCGCGCTGGAGGAGCAACTGCGTATCGAGACACTCCGGTCGCGGGCTCTGCTACACAGCGCGATATCCGACGCGGCTCCAGGGCTGGCCGCGGCAAACTGGGGAAGCTCATCGTGGGGAACCCCGCCGGTCGGTGACGCGATGGCGGCTGCGCTTCGCATCGGAAGCCACAGCGATACCGGGGCTGCGGCACTCCTGCCGGTCTCGGCTGTGCCGGGGTGGCGGATCACCGGCGAGGACGCCCGGGAGTTCATCGCCGAGATCGTGGTCAGGGCTGCGCTCGCCTTTCCGCCGGAGGGATTCGAGCTCACCGTCTTCGATCCGAGGGTGCGCGGTGTGGTTGGGTTCACCTCGCTACTCCGAAAGGACTTCCCGGAACACTTCCGGCCGGCGATCCATCACGAGGAAGCGCTCGTCACCCATCTGAACCACTTGTTGGCCAGGCTCTCCGAGGTGGCGGAGAAGATGAGCCTGTCAGGCGTCACGTCATTCTCCGAACTGGCCTCGGGGGAGCGCGGGCCACACCACTTCGTCGTGGTCCTGGACGCGCCAGCGGGCCTGAGCGGCCAAGGAGCCGATGCCCTGGAGAGGCTGATCAGCGGGTGCGCGGGACGCGGCGTGACCGTGCTCGTCGAGACCCCGGGGAGGCCTACCGGGCCCGTCCCTCTCGAAGGTGACGAGGAGTTCGACCCGGATGGGCGTATGGTCTGCCTCGACGTGTCCGCCACCAGCATCCAGACCTCGGTCCGTGAGCTGGGGCCGGTACGTCGGGACCGCGCTCTCACGACGTCACAACGCAACAACGCGATGGTGGCGTGGTTGGAGGCGATCTCGGCGCAGGCCGACCGGTCGATGACCCTCAGCTCGCTCCTCGGCGACCGGCCCGTCCAGTGGAGCGACAGGGGTGTGGACAGACTTACCGCGAGAATCGGTCGCGCCGGCGGGTCCACGCTGGAGCTGATGCTGAGCGGTGCGAATCCGGCGACGCCCAACGTGCTCATCGGTGGTGCGACGGGCTCGGGAAAGTCAAATCTCTTGCTGGCGCTGATCTACAGCCTCGCGCACCGTCATTCGCCGCGAGACCTCCAGATGTATCTACTCGACTTCAAGGAAGGGATCGAATTCGCACAGCTCGCGCCCGAGGACGGGGACGACTGGCTACCCCATGTGGCGGTCCTCGGTCTGGAGAGCGACCGTTCCTACGGGATCGCCGTCCTGCAGCATCTTGTCGAAGAGTTCGACCGTCGCGCCGCTGAGTTCAAGGCCGTGCGGGCGACCTCGGTCTCGTCCTACCGGGAACTGTCCGGCCAGGACATGCCTCGCCTTGTGGTGGTCGCAGACGAGTTTCAGGTCCTGTTCGAACCCGATGACGCACAGGCACAACGCGCGGTCGAACTCCTTGAGAAGCTCGCTCGCAAGGGACGGGCCTACGGCATCCATCTGGTGTTGGCCTCTCAGACACTGTCCGGAATCCAGGCGTTGGGCACGAAGCGCGAATCGATCTTCGCCCAGTTCCACCATCGGATCTCGCTCAAGAACACGATCGCCGAGTCGGAGTCGATCCTCGGCTACGGCAACCTCGCCGCCGCGGACCTCACGGGTAGGGGCCGGGTGATCGTCAACTCCGAGCTCGGGCGTCCTGACGCCAACATCACTGGCACGGTTGTCTGGGCCGAACCCACACATCTGAACGAACTTCGTGGACGGCTGTGGCGGCGGCACCGTGAGGAGGTCGGAACGTCGCGACGGCCCGATAGTTTCACCAGCAGCTCCTTCAGTACGTGGTCTGGCACGCATGCGGAGTCGGTCGCGGCGGTCGGCGTTCCGGTGGGGGTGGCGCCCACGGTCGAGGGCTTCAGCATGGAACACGGCAATCCGGGGTGCATCGGGGTGATCGGAGCCGACGACCAAGTCGTGAACGCGGTGACTGCGTCTCTGGCGGTGTCGATCCTCGGCAGTGCCCGGGCAGAGGGGGCGCGCGTCAGCTTCGTCGACACCTCCGACCGCGCGGTAGGCGGCGGCTTACGGGACCTGGTGTCGGACATCGATGGTCCCACGGATTCCGTCGAGGTCTCATGCGTCGGGGCGGACCGGGCCGGGGAGTTCCTCCTGTCTCTGACGAACTCGCACGAGGAACGAACTTCGAGGATCGATCACGTGGTGATCGTGGACGACATCGCAGTGATCGACGGTTTTGGGGAGAACGGACCCTTCGATCACGATGGGTTCTGCTCTGAGTTCCGGCTACTGCTGACGCGAGCCGCCTCCCGCGGGGTGCTGATGGTCGTGCGGTTTCGGTCTGTCGCGGCATTCACCTCGCTCGGATTGTTCGGCTTCAGCTCGGACATATCCCGGTTGGTCCTGACCACCGGGCAGAACGACGCCACCCGCATTGACCCCACGATCCGGGTCGACGACGCCTGGCCGCGGGCCACGCTCGTGGACACCGAACGCGGGCAGTGGCGCAGCGTCGTGCCGTTCGACCCCGGGACGTTGACCGGCGGGGGTGTCAGGTGAGTGAGGACCTGTGGCGCCAGTATGTAGACGCGCTATCCGGCTCGGCGGCTTTGGAAAGTATGCAGGCGGAACAGCGACAGACTCTGGAGGTGTCGTTGAACGAGACCCGCGAGGACGTTGAAGCCCAGCACCGAGAAGCGGTGACGAGGGTCGAAAAACTCGCCTCCGAAATCGACACGGAGAGCAAGCGGATACGCGTGCTGCTCGCGTCCGCTGGCGTTCCAGTGTTAGTCGGAGGGGCGCCCGAAGACTCCGACACGAGCACCGTCGACGCCGAGGGGCCGGACGAACTACTGGACCGCCTGCGTGGGCTCGCTCATGAGATCGGGCGCCAGTCCGCCACACTCGAGGGCATTCTCCGCGCCGAGCGACGGGCCGGGACCCGGGCGGAGGAGGAAGTCGCGCGGCGGGTCGCCCTCGCCGAGCGTGCCCGCGAACGGCAAGCGGCCATGGATCAAGCCCGGCGGGAGGCTACTCGCAGTCGCCAGTCGGCCACCGAACAGCCGCCGCTCGAATCGACGACACCTGTGCCGGACGAACCGGCGCCCCATCCCGCGACTCAGCCTGCGGTGTCCGGGGGCTGGAGGACCTCTCCGGTGATCTGGGGAATCCTGGTGGCCATCGCGATGGCCGTGTTACTCGCGCTGGTCCTGCTCTGAGCGCGCATACGACCGAACCAAGAATACGAAATTGCCCGAAATAGCGAAGGGATCGGACGATGAGTGACGTCCAGAACGAACGGCAAGCGGTGTTGCGGGCAGCCGCCCTCCTTAAACAACTGATGCAGGTGGTGAGCAGCCAACAGCGATCACTGAACGAACTCTCGGGCCAGATCGCGCGGGTGACAGGCTCCACCTCCACCTCCGCCGATCAGCGCATGACTCAGCAGCTGGCTGCAGCCAACAGCATGGCCCAGGGCATCGCGCAGCGGATCCGGCAGGCTTCCGATGCTGCGGGCGACATCGCGAGGAGGCTGTGATGTCCTCCGTTCACGAGAAGCTGATCGCCGACGTCCAGAACCTCTCGCGTCAGTGTGATGCCACTGATCGGCAGATCGCCGGACTCCAGTCTCAGCTCGGATCCAGCGTCCGGCAACTCCACACTCTGCTCGGCACAGGTGGCGGGGGAGCGATCGGCCAGTTGATGACCAGCTTGAGCCAGGCGCAGGTCGATATCGGCAGGATGTCCGAGAACGTCCGCAGGACTAAGCAGGCAGCCGACGACTACGCGGGCCACCTGCGCGGCCTTATGTGACACCCACCCGAAAGCTGGCGCGAGGCCTCCGGGCCCCGGGGCTGACGACCTCGTCGTCGTCCTTCGGTCCGCTCTCGTCACCGGATCCCGCGCGTCACCCGATCGCGCTGAGCAGCTCCGCGCAGGCCTTCTCGCATCGGCGGCAGGCCTCGGCGCAGATCGCGCAGTGGGCGTGCATGTCGGCGTGGTCTCCGCAGTCGTCGGCGCAGGTCGCGCACGCGGCGCGGCACGCGGTGAGCAACGCCTTGACCGCCCCGGAAACGGTCCCGGTGCGGCGGCTCAACACCGATGCGGTGGCGGCGCAGACGTCCGCGCAGTCGAGATCGGTGCGGATGCAGTCGCGCATCTCCGCCACCGATTCTTCGGCCAGGCACGCGTCCGCGCAGGCGGTGCAGATGGTGGCGCACGCCGCCGCGGCATCGATTGCCTCCGCCAGCAACTCAACGGGCAGACCGCCGGTCGGGTGGGGATGGGATGTGATCATATCGATGGTGCTCATGGTTCCTCCTGAGACTTGTTCTTGTGGCTCGGGATAGTCGGGGCGCGCGCGCCGCGCGGTCAGCGGGTGGCCAGGACGATCCGCTGCAGGTCGTGGCCCACGATCACGTCCCCGCTGTAGCCGTCCTGGGCCCAGTCGTGCCACTGGCGCACGTCGACGACGCCGGAGTAGTCGCCGAGGTGCGTCAGGACCAGTCGCTTGGCGCCGGCGCGCTCGGCGACCTGCCCCACCACCTGGACCTCGACGTGCGACTCCAGGTTGTGTTCCACCAACGGCGGTGGCAGGTTCCCGCCGCGCACGTTGATCGCCTCGTGCACGAGCGTGTCGGTGCCGAGCGCCAACCGGTCCAGGTTCTCGCTGAGGCTGGTGTCCCCGGAGAACGTCACCGAGCCGTGCGCGGTGTCGAATCGGAAGGCGAACGCGGGGAAGACCGGCCCGTGCGGGACGAGGGTCGCCGTGACCCGGACGTTCTCGTCCTCCATGACGAGGAACGGCTCCATCGGTGGGGAGGTGTCTGTGTAGCTGGCGCCGACATCCGGGATCTCGATCTCGTGGACGTCGAACAGGGTCCGCGGGTCGGGCGGGCCGCCGGTGGGGCCGTTGTCGCGGAGGAAGATGTTGGACGTGTACGCGTAGGCCTCGTGCAGCCGCTGCGTCATCTCCGCGGTGCCCGGGGTCGGACTCTGCGGGGCGACCACCGGGAAGTCCGGGTAGTCGTAGTTGGGCGGTCGGAGTCCGCCCGCCGAGCCCGGGCCGTACACGCCGACCGGGCCGGCGAGCTTGTCACCCGCGGCGTTGGCGACCACCCCACCGATGAGCGCGAAGTTGTAGTAGTCCGCGATGTGGTCGGCGTGCAGGTGGGTGAGGAAGATGTCGCGGATCGCCGACAGTTCGAGCCCCGTGAGCCCGTACTGCGTGACCGAGGAGCGGCCGCAGTCGATCACGTAGGCGGCCCCGTTGACCACGAGGACCGACGCGATCCCCACCCTCGATTTCTCCACCATCGGGCCCGCGAGCGTGCCCAGCAACAGCAGTTCCAGGGGTTCGCGCTGCGCCGAGGGGATGCCGTCCGGCGGGGTTCCGCCGGATGACCCGAGGGAGCCGGAGCCCAGGGAACCAGTGAGGCTCTGCGCTCCGGCGGCCCCGGCCCCGAGGCCCACGAAGCCGGTCGCCGCGACCGCCCCGCCGAAGGCGGAGAGGACGGAGCGACGGCTGAGGCGGGCTGCGGGCAGCGGCGGGGGGCGGGGGTCTGACGGGGGACGGGGGTCTGACGGGGGCATGGCGACGGCCTTCTTCCGGGATCGGATCTGGGGCGGCGACGAGCCGGAGAAGTGCGCTTTACCAGCGCGTTGTGCCCAGAATGTAACCTACCTCACACTTCGTTGCGTAAAGGCGAATTCACGATCTCGGGTGCCGGGGGAGGGAGCGCCAGGTGATGCCGATCAGAAGGGGGCCTGGGTCCGGAGCAGCCCCTCTCCCGTGGCCCTGCCGCTGAGTACTCGGCAGAACTCGAATGCGTCCATGGTGAGGTTCTCGCCTGCGCCCGAGTGTCCGCCGTGCTGCCACCGCCCGCCCGCCGGGCCGGTGAGTTCCAGATCGTAGGCCTGCCCGTGCCGGCCGGCCCACTCGCTCACCACGTCGGCGACGATCACTCCTTCGTGCTCTGCGGTCGCCGTCATGGGTGCTCCCGTAGCGGCGGCGATGTCGATCCGGTGCATGAAGGGATCCCGGGTGAGGATCACGTCGAACAGGTAGCCCATGGACCACCACTCACCGTTGTCCTCCATGGCCTGCTTCCTCATCACGCCCGGTGCTCGCCGACGGTTCCTGGCCGCCTTGGGGGCCAGGCGGCGCACCTGCGCGATGAGCTCATCGGTCGACAGGCCGGCGTTCTTCTCCACCTGTAGAGCGGTCATGGCGTCGATCGGGATGCAGCCCTCACGCTTGGCGCGCTTGCCGGTCGCCACCTGCTGGCGGATCATCTCCGGCCAGCTGGCGAGCATCTGGACCATGCCGAGCATGTGCCCGGCCATCGCGCGCACGTCCCACTCGGTGCAGTCGGTCTGTGCTCCCCAGTCCTCGGGGCTCAGGCCCTCGAGCATGTCGGCGGCCCGGTCGTACTCGGTTGCGGCAAGGCGCTCGGCGACGGCCCTCTGCAGCTGCGGCAGGCGGGGATCGGTCTTCGAGCGGTGTTGCCCGGTTGTCGTGGTGGTCATGGCGGTGTGTCCTCCTGTGTGGTGGTGACCGGGACGCCGGTCGGTATGCCGACGTCGTGCAGGTACATGTCGACCGCGCGGTCGAACAGGCGGGCCCAGCGATCGCCGCCGGGATCATTGGCGAGTTGGGCATCCGCCATGCCGCCCACCAGTGCCACGTAGAGGTCGATGTCCTCCTGGTCGGTGATCCCGATCTCCGCGAGGCGCTGACGCAGCCCGTCAAGTACGAGGACCGCGGGCGCGTACGCCTCCGGGCTGGGTTCGAAACCGGGGATGGTGCGTTGGTTCATCAGTTGGAACCTGGCGAGGTCGCTCACGCAGAAGTCGAAGTACGCCCGTGCGTACATCCTGACCGTCCCCCGGGCATCCTCCGGGCGGGGCTCGTCCAGAGTCAGCATCCGCTCCAAACACTCGGTCCAGGCCTGGGCGAACATCGCGTCGTAGATGGCGTTCTTGGAGTCCACGTGGGAGTACAGCGACGGCGCCTTCATCCCCACCCGGGCCGCGACATCGCGAAGGGTGACCTGGGCCAGGCCCTGTTCACGAGCCACCTCCCACGCGGCATCGATGATCTCGAGCCTTGTCGCCTCACGTCGTTCGGCTGACCTATCGCGTTTCGGTGTGCCTAACATGGTTAGGATTGTGCGCCTGTGAGCCGTGGTTGTCGAGAGGCGGCCGGGTCGCAGTTCCGTCTCGGTGTCGTCACGGCACGTGGGCCCCCGGCGCCACCACCTCGTCGGCCCAGCTCTCGGCCAACCGCAGATCGTGGGTGATCGCCAGGACGCCCAGCCCGCCATCGGCACGCCGGCGCAGTGTGCGGGCGATCGCGGCCGTGCTCAACGGATCCAGGTGAGCGGTGGCCTCGTCGGCGATCAGGAAGCGGGGCCCCTGCGCCAGTGCGCGGGCCACGCATGCGCGTTGGAGCTGTCCGCCCGAGACCTCCGCGGGGCGGCGGTCCAGCAGCACCGGGTCCAGACCGACCTCCTCGGCCAGGGCGTCCGGGTCCACGGGGATGCCGCGCAGCGACGCCGGCAGGGTAATGGCACGGCGCAGCGTCAGGTGCGGGTCGGAGGCGGCCCGCGGATCCTGGTCCAGCAGAGCGGTGTGGCCGGGCAGGCGACCTCGGCGACGGCGCACGCGCACACCCCCCGCGGTCACCGAGCCGGAGTGCGGCTCGAGTAGTCCTGCCAGCAGGTGCGCGACCGTCGTCTTGCCACAACCGGAGGGACCGACGAGAGCGGTGATCTGTCCTGGTCGAACGGTCAGGTCGGTCGGCGCGAGTGTGAATCCGCCGCCGGGACGACAGTAGGTGACCTGGTCGGCGACGAGTGTCATGACGACGACGACACCACCGCTGCGTCAAGGACTGCTGTGTCGAGGACCGCCGTGTAGCCGAAGGCCCCGGGCGACTCGGTGTGCAGCGCGGCGGCCAGGAGCTCACGGGTGTACGGACTATCGGGGTCGCCGAGCAACCGTGAGGCGGGGCCGAGGTCGCAGAGTCGGCCGAGCCGGAGCACGGCCACCTCATCGGCGGTGTCCGCGGACGCCAGGGTGGCCAGATCGTGGGTGATCACCATGACGCCGAGACCGCGCTCGTCGGCCAGGCGGCGCAGCAGCCGCAGGGTGGCCAGGGCGGGCCCAGCGTCCAGCCCGGCGGTCGGTTCGTCCGCCACGAGCACCGCCGGCCCGGTGGCCAACGCGGCCGCGATCGCCGCGCGCCGCAGTTGCCCGCCCGACAGTTGATGCGGATAACGGTCCGCCAGAGCCGGGTCGAGGCCCACCTCGAGGCACGAATCGGATACCGAACGGCGGGCATCCGGGACCCGGCCGGCCGCGGCGAGCGCTTCTGCGAGTTGCCTGCTCACATGCCGAGTGGGCGTGAACGCGGCGGCTGCCGACTGAGGAACGTGGCCCACAGTTCCGCGCAGCACCACCCGGCCGCGTACCTGTGCCCCGGGAGGGAGCAGTCCGCAGCAGGCGTCGGCGAGCGTCGACTTCCCTGCCCCTGACTCACCGACCACGGCCAGGACCCGTCCCGGCAGAACCCGCAGGGTGAGGTCGTCCAGGATGCGGGCCGGGTCTCCGTCCGGGCCGGGAAGCGACACCGTCAGCCCGACGATGTCCAGCGCCGGGGTAGACGGAAGAGGGGGAGACGGCATCGCCTCGGGGGAGGGGCCGGCCTCGCCGTCGTCGTGAATCTGTAGCGCGGATCCCCCACGACCCCCACGACCCCCACGACCCCGGCGCCGCCCCGCGGGGGCGAGAAGCGCCACCGCCACGGTCACCACGATCAGTGCGGCGGCGGGGAAGGCCAGCGCCCACCAGCGGCCCAGCAACAGATCCGCGCGGGACAGGGCGATGAGCGTGCCCAGGCTCGCCTCCTCGGGCGGCAGTCCTATGCCCAGGAACGACAGGGTGGACTCGTGCCACACGGCGTGGGGGAGCATCACCACCACCGCCAGCCCGGCCTGCCCGGCGACGGCCGGGAGCACGTGGTGGCGCACCAGCCTTGAGGGCGAGGCCCCGGCCACGCGGGAGGCGGCCACGTAGCCGGAGGCCATGACCTTCTGAGTCTCGGCGCGCACGATCCGCGCCACCGGGGGCCAGTGCGTCAGCGCCAGGGCCAGCACCAACGCGGTGATCGACCCCCGGAACAGCGCCACCACCACGACCGTCGCCAGCAGGTGGGGCACCGCGGCCACGGCGTCGGTCAGGCGCATGAGCAGCGCGTCGACCCGCGCACCGCCCGCGGAGGCGGCGGCGCCCACGGCCACCCCGATCGCCGTGGCCGCCACGGCCGAACCAGCGGCCACGGCCAGGGAGACCTGCAGCGCCTGCGCCACGCGCACGGAGGTGTCGTGGCCAAGGGTGTCGGTGCCCATGAGGTGTGGCCAGCTCGGAGCCAGCCCGGTGCGCAGATAGTCCGTGGCCGCCCACCCCGCTGGGGCGAGCAGCGGCCAGGAGACCGCGTACGCGACGACCAGTGCCAGGAGCACCACCGCGAGGATGCGACGGGGGGCCAGGTGGCGCCGGGGAGTCAGGTGGTGGCGGGGGGCCTGGCGGGTGGCCTGGCGCCGAGGGGCCGGGCGTCGGGGGGCCGGATGCTCACGCATCGATCCGCACCCGCGGGTCGGCCAGCAGGAGCAGGCAATCGGCGAGCCAGGTGCCCACCAGGACGGTCGCCGAGGCGCCCAGGGTGACGGCGGCCAGCAGCGCGAAGTCGGCTTCGAGCGCGGCGTCCACGGTCGCTGCGGCGAGGCCGGGCCAGGCAAAGACGCTCTCCACGACCAGCGACCCCGCGATGAGTTCGGGCAGCCTCGCGCCCAGCAACGCGATGAGGGGCGTCCACGACACGGCCGCGATGTGCCCGGTGAGCACCGTGTGCTCGTTCAGCCCCCGGGCGCGGGCCTCGGCCACGGGGGCAGAGGCCTCGGCGTCGAGGACCGCGCGGCGCAGGGCCAGCAGCATCCACGGGACCTGCCCGGCGGCCAGCGCCACCGCGGGCAACACCAGATGGCGGGCGATGGTGGCGACCGTGGGGTCCTGCCCGGGCGGGGCCGCCCCGGTGACGGGCAGCCACCCCAGCGTCACCGCGAACACCGCGACCGAGCCCATGGCCAGCACGAACGGGGGCACCGCGCTGAGCGCCACGGCCATCGCGGCCAGGGCCCGGTCCAACGCACCGTGCGGGTGGCGGGCGGCGGCGACTCCGGCCAGCAGCGTGATCGCCAGAGCCAGGGCGAGCGCGGTGACCGAGAGCAGGACCGTCCACGGCAGCCGCTCCATCAGGACTTCCACCACCGGCTGCCGGTAGGTGTGGGAGAACCCGGCGTCACCCGTGGCCAGTCCGGCGACCCAGCCCCACCACGCCTGACACCACGTCAGGTCCGTCCCCAGTGCGGCGGCGGCTGCGGCCCGGTCGGCCCCGGTGGTGCGCTCGTATCCCGAGCCGAAGTGGGCGGCCAACGGGTTGAGCGGGGACGCCGCGGCCAGCACGAACGCGCCGATGGTCACCGCGAGCAGGACCAGCGGCGCCGCCGCGGCGCGGCGGGCCGTGAGGCGGACCAGGTCGGCGCGGCGTTCGCGCAGTCGGCGGGTCACCGGGCGCGGGTCCACTCGGCCAGCGACCACCACGGGCCCCATGTCACTCCGTGCGCGTGCGGCTCAAGGATCGGTGCGGGCCGGGTGTGGCCGGTGTCGCGCAGGACGTAGGTGTGGTCGAGCGTGGCCAGGAAGACGTGGCCGGGAGCGTCGTCGTAGGCCCTCTGTGCTGCGCGGTAGAGCTCGGTCCGCTGGCTCGCGTCGGCGGTGGTGCGGGCGGCGTCCAGGGCCGCGTCCACCCGGGGATCGCGGTAGTCCCCGGGGTTGTCCAGCGGCCCGGATGCTGCGGTGCGCGAATGCAGGGTCCGGTGGGCCTGGGTGTCCACGGTGTAGGGGTTGTCGCCGCCGCCCAGCAGGATCGCCACCTCGCCGATGCGGTTCTCGATCTGGTCCCAGCTGCCTCCCCACACCGTCACCGCCACGCCGAGCTCGCGCATCTGGTCGGCGAACGCCGAGGCCAGCTCGCGGCGGACCGGGTCGGCGGCCGGGTAGGCCAGCGTGAACTCGGCGCGAGCACCGTTCCGGGTCAGGACACCGTCTGCGCCGGGCCGCCATCCTGCCTCGCGCAGGAGGTCGGTGGCCTCGTTGATCCGCTCATCGGCGGACCGGTTCTCGGTGAACGGCGAGGGCTCGTACTCCGGGTAGGCGTCGGTGATCGGGGACGCCACCGGCCGACCGTGCCCGGACAGGACGCGGTCGACCAGACCGTCACGGTCCACGGCGAGGTTGAGCGCCAGCCGGGCCGCGGGGTCGACGGCGAAGGGATGCGACATGGGCAACGCCACCGCACGCCAGTCGGCCGAGGCCACCGAGACCAGATCGAGGCCGCCGCGTCCGGCAAGGCCCTCGGCGAGCCGAGGTGGCAGCGCGGCGCCGTCGACCTCGCCGGCCAGCAACATCTGCGCGCGGGCATCGGCGTCCGGTACCGACCGCAGCACCACGCGGGTGACCTCGGGCGGGCCGTCGCGGTGGTCGGGGTCGGCCTCGAGCACTGCCTCGCCGGCGGTGAGGCGGGCCAGCCGGTACGGGCCGGTGCCGACGGGCGCGGAGTTGAGCGCCGACGCCGACGCCGGCCCCGGGGGCAGCGCCTCCGAGGGCGCGATGCCCAGCAGCAGTCGGGCCGGCATCCCCGGGTCGGGCGCGTGGAGGTGGAACCGCACGGTGAGCGGGTCCGGGGTGTCCACGCGCGCGATCGGGGCGTAGTCCGAGGCGATGGGCGAGGCGGAACGCGGGTCGGTAACCGCGCGATAGGTGGCGGCCACGTCGCCGGAATCCAGGAGGGAGCCGTCGTGGAAGCGCACCTGCTCGCGCAGCCGGACCGTCCACGTGAGCCCGTCCGCACTGACCTCCGGCTCCTGCGCGGCCAGGGCGGGTTCGAGCCGGGGCAACGTGGAGTCGTCGGCGGCGGCCGGGCGCAATAGTCCCTCGTACAGCGGGGTGACGCCGGTCGATCCGTAGCCGGAGATGGGGTTGAACTCGCCGGGGTCACCGGCGTCGGCCAGCACAATCTGGTCGGTGCTGTTCGCCGCCGGAGCCGGGGTCGCGCAGCCCGAGGTGGCGAGGGCCAACGCGAGGCCAATGCAGACGGCGGCGTACAACGGTCTCAAGAACCCACTCCTGCCCGGGTAGGGTACGTGTCCGGCCGGACACATAATTCGTGGAGCGTAGCGAGCAGATGTGTCGCTGCTGTTACGCAAGGCAGCTATGGGCTACACCTGTTGTTAAGCCTGTTGTCTAGCCTGGTGTTGACCAAGGGGGAGCGATGGACCTGGCCGACTGGGCCGAGCGCTTCGAGCTGCTCGGCGACCCCACCCGCCTGGGGCTCCTCGCGCACATGCACCACGTCGGTCCCGGGGTCGCGACCGTCTCCGATCTGGCCGAGGCCGCCGGGATCACCCGCAACGCCGCATCCCAGGCGCTGCGGATCCTCCGGGACAAGGGCTGGGTCCGATCGGCCCGCGACGCCGACGACGGCAGGGTGGTCCGCTACTCGCTCGCCGACGACACCGTCCACCGCATCCTGCATCTGATGGGCGCCCGCCACCACTGAAAGCGGGGACGCGCGCGTCGGGCGGGACCGGCCGAGCACGCGTAACGGGCCGCGCTATCCAGCGAAACATCGGCGCAATCTCACCCCGCCACGATGTGCCCATGGAGACCGTCGCCGAGAGCGTGAGCCGGTGGCGCGCCGAGGGGACCCCCTGCGCGCTCGCCCGCGTCGTGGACACCGGGGGCTCGGCTCCCTTGGCGGCCGGCACCGCGATGGCCGTGTCCGCGACCGGCGAGGTGATCGGCGGCGTGTCCGGCGGCTGCGTGGACGGGGCGGTGTACACGCTGTGTCTGGAGGTCATGGCGGACGGACGGCCGGTCACCGCGGTCTTCGGCCCCGACGGCGACGAGCTGCTGGCGATCGGCCCGACCTGCGGCGGGAGCCTGGAAGTCCTCGTCGAACCCGTCGCCCCCTACGGTCGGCACCCCGTCGACCGCGTCACCGCCGCCGTGCGCGAGGGCCGGCCCGTGGTTGCGGTCACCGTTCTTGACGGCCCGCGAGCCGGGGAGTGGGCAGTACTGGTGGGGTATGACGACGACGAGGACCCGCAGCCACACGGTCGGCAACCCGGTGAGCACCACGGTGAGCCACCCGGAGACCTTTACAGCGGTCCGGTCCGCGCCCGCGCAGCCAAGATGCTGGGTCGGCCCGGGACGGCGGTCGTGGAGAGCCCCGTCGGCCGCGTGTTCGTGCAGTCCCTGGCCCCGCCACGACTGCTGGTGTTCGGCGCCACCGCGTTCGCCGAGGCCCTGGTGCGGATCGGGGCCCTGCTCGGATACCGGGTGACCGTGTGCGATGCCCGACCCGTCTTTGCCGGGCCCGGGCGGTTCCCCGCCGCGGCCGAGGTGGTGCGGTGTTGGCCGCACGAGTTCCTGCGGCGGACCCGAGTGGGCCCGAGCACCGCGATCTGCGTCCTCACCCACGACCCCCGGTTCGACATTCCGCTGCTCACCGAGGCCCTGCGCACCGACGCCGGGTACATCGGCGCGATGGGCAGCAGGCGCACCCACACCGAGCGACTGACGAAGCTCCGCGAGGCGGGCGTGGGGGAGTCCGAGTTGGCACGACTCCGCTCGCCGATCGGGCTGGACCTCGGCGCCCGCACCGCCGCAGAGACGGCCGTGTCGATCGCCGCGGAGCTCGTCGCCCACCACCGCGGCGGGACGGGCGCGCCCCTGACCGGCCTCGACATGGCCATCCACCGGTGACGGCCGTGTCGGCAGCCGCGGACAGCGCACGGCCCGCGGCGGTGGGACTCGTGTTGGCGGCCGGAGCGGGGCGGCGCTTCGGCGGGCCCAAGGCGCTGGTCGAGTACCGGGGAGTGCGCCTGGTCGACCGCACCGTGAGGCTGCTGCGTGAGGGCGGGTGTGACCTCGTCGTCGTCGTCACCGGGGCCGCCCCTCTCGAGGTGGCAGGCGCGCGGGTGGTGCACAACGAGGGGTGGGACTCGGGGATGGGGTCCTCGCTGCGGGTCGGGCTGGAGGCGGTGGCCGGGCGGGACGTGGTGGTGGTGCCGGTGGACATGCCGTGGCTCGGCGCGGGCGCGGTGCGGCGGGTGCGCGAGGCGGGATCGGGCGACGGTGCCCGCGACGGGGCCGGTGCCGGCGACGGGGCTGACCTGGCGGTAGCCACCTACGGCGGGCGGTGGGGCCATCCCGTGCTGCTCGGCGGGCGGCACCACCCCGGGGTGATCGCGTCGGCGGTCGGTGACGTCGGCGCCCGCCGATACCTGCGCGCGCACTCCGCGTCAGTGGTCGAGGTGCCGTGCGACGACACCGGGTCCCCGCGCGACGTGGACGTGCCGGGGGATCTCGAGGCTCCCGCGGCCCGTAACACCGGCGACACACGGGGTTTCCGCCCGGTAATCGGGCGCGGATAGAACAAGGTCATCGGCGCGGCCACCCCTCGCGGGCAGGCCGCGCCCCGGTACGCCGGCCCCCGTCACCTCGGCCGGCACCCCAGCCCCGGGAGCGGACATGACCACACCACCAGCGACCAGCGCGCCGACCGGATTCAGCGTCCCGGTGATCGACCTGACGCCCTACACCGCCGGCGGCGACCCTTCCCGAGACGACCCTGCCGCCCGCCAGCGCGTCGCCCGCGAGATCGATGCGGCGTGCTCCTCCATCGGGTTTATGCAGATCGTCGGGCACGGCATCGACGACGCGGTGATCGACGGGCTGGCCGCCGCGATCGACGACTTCTTCGCGCTGCCGCCCGAGACCAAGAACGGCTACCGCGTGGCCGGCGCCAACCGCGGGTACAGCCCGCCGAAGAGCGAGACGCTCAGCCTGAGCCTGGGGGTCGAATCCGCCGGGCGGATGAACGACTTCTTCGAGGCCTTCAACGTGGGCGTCGAGGCGCGCTCCTTCCCGGATCTGGCACTGGACGAGGCCGACTACGGGATCAACGTATGGCCGCACTGCCGCGACTTCCGGGCCCGGGTGGACGCCTACTCCGCCGAGGCCTCGCGGGTCGCGCGGACCCTCACCCGGGCCTTCGCCGACGCGCTCGGTGTGCCGGCCGAGGTGTTCACCGGGATCACCGGTCATTCGATCGACGTGCTGCGGATGAACAACTACGCCCTGCCCCCGGGACCGGTCGCTCTCGACGGCGACCTCACCGGGATGGGCGAACACACCGACTTCGGCCTGGTCACCGTGCTGTGGGCCGACCGCGTGGCGGGCCTGCAGGTCCTGTCCACGGAGGGGGTGTGGCACGACGTCCACCCGGTCGAGGGTGGACTGTTGGTCAACCTCGGGGACCTGACCGCACGTCTGACCGGCGACCGTTGGATGTCCACGCTCCACCGGGTCAAGCCCCCGATCGTCGACGGCGGGATCGTGCGCCGACGCTCCGCGGCGTTCTTCCACGACGGCGACGTGGACGCGATCGTCGCCACACTGCCGGACCTGCCCGGCGCCGATCCAACCGCATACGAGCCGATCACCGTGCGCGACCACATCGCCGCCAAACTCGCCGGCTCCCGTCAGGGCCGGGCCAACACCGGGGCCGTCCGCGAGGCCGCGCGCGTCCTGGCGGCAGCGCAGCAGGAACGCCGGTGAGCACAGGACTGGACGGCCCCGCCGACGCGCTGTCGGACGCACTAGCTGACTCCCTTTCCGTCGCGCTGGCCGCCGATCTGGCCGCGGCCGACGCCGATCTCGCCGAGCGGTTCCCCGGCCCACCCGTCACCCGCCACCCCGTCCACACCCTGTATCTGCCGGCCGAGCGCGTCCACGCCGGCGTGGTGGCCGAGGTGGGTGCGGCCGCGCTCGAGGCGTTCGACGCCCACCTGCCGGACGCCGCCGCGTTGGTGACTGTGTTCGGGGACGTGCTGTCAGGGGGACCAGGCATTGGGGGCGACGACGACGAGGCGCGCACCCACTCCGAGGCCGCAGCCCTCCATGCGCTCGTGAGGGGCAAACTCGAGCGGGAACCCGTCGAGGACCTGCGCATCGACTTCGAGGACGGTTTCACCCAGCGCGGCGTGCCCGCCGGTGACCTCGACCGCGACGAGGACGCGCACGTGGATCGGGTGCTGGCAGACCTGCTGACTTTGCACGCAGCGGCGGCGGGGCGGGGGCCGACCTCGTCGTCGTCGCTGTCGTCGTCGCTCCCTCCGTTCTGGGGGCTTCGGTTCGGTTCCCTCGACCCGGCCACCCGCCGGCGGGGGATCCGCACCTTCACGCGGTTCGTCAGCGGGCTCGCGGCGGGGGGCGGGGTGCCCGGCAGCGTGCCCGGCGGCCTACCCGGCAGCGTGCACGGGGACGTGCTGAGCCACTTTCGGCCGACCCTGCCCAAGGTCACCTCGGTGGACCAGGTGCGCGCCATGGTCCGGATGTGCCGCGATCTCGAGCAGACCTGCGGGCTGGCCGAGCGGAGCATCGGGTTCGAGATCCAGATCGAGACCCCGCAGTCGATCTGCGGGCCCGACGGATCCGCCCTGGTGGGACGGCTGGTGCACGCCTCCGATCGACGCTGCATCGGGCTGCACTACGGCACCTACGACTACTCGGCCGCCTGCGGGATCGCCGCCGAGTACCAGGCGATGGACCACCCGGCCGCCGACCACGCCAAGTCCGTCATGCAGGTCGCCGCCGCCGGGACCGGGGTGGCGCTCTCGGACGGCTCCACCAACCGGCTGCCCGTCGGCGACCGGGCGGATGTGTACGAGGCGTGGCGTCTGCACGCGCGGCTGGTCGACCGTTCCCTGCGCCGGGGTTTCTACCAGGGCTGGGACCTGCATCCCGCGCAGCTGGTCTCCCGGTACGTGGCCACCTACGCGTTCTACCGGCGCTCGCTCCCCGCGGCCTGCGCCCGGATCGCCGCCTACCTCGGCACCACTCCCTCAGGAGCCCAGGTGGCGGCCGGATACCTCGACGAACCGGCCACCGCCCGCGCACTGGCCGATTTCTGCTTGCGCGCGCTGGACTGCGGGGCCACCACTGCCGGGGAGGTGGCCCAGCTGGCCGGCGTCGACAGGGCCACGCTCGACCGGCTCCGGCGCCCGGGCACCGGACAGGGCTGCAACGACGACCAGGCCCACCACTGCGAGCACGTCCCCGACAGCGCGGAGACCACGGCATGAGTGCACGCGGTGTCCCCGAGATCGTCTTCCGCGCGCACCGGGCAGTGGTCGGCTCTGAGATCGTGCCGGCCACCGTGACGGTCTCCGGCGGGATCATCCTGGCCGTCGAGACCGGACCCGCTGCCCCGACCTCCCCGACGCCGGCCGGTACGGACGTCGTGGATCTGGGTGACGACGTGGTGCTGCTGCCCGGCCTGGTGGACACCCACGTGCACGTCAACGAGCCCGGCCGCACCGACTGGGAGGGGTTCGTCAGCGCCACCCGAGCTGCCGCGTGCGGCGGCGTGACCACCCTGATCGACATGCCTCTCAACTCCAGCCCGGTGACCACCAGTCCCGCCGCGCTCGACGCCAAGCTGGCCAGCGCGGCGGGGAAACTTCACGTGGACGCCGGTTTCTGGGGTGGAGCTGTCCCCGAGAACCTCGGCCGGCTGCGCGAGCTGTGGGACCGCGGGGTGTTCGGGTTCAAGTGCTTCCTGCTGCACTCGGGGATAGACGAGTTCCCGCCGCTGGACCCGGCCCAGATGCTGGCGGCGATGACCGAGATCGCCGGTTTCGGCGGGCTGCTCATCGTGCACGCCGAGGACGCCGGCACCATCGACGCGCAGCCGCCGCCCGACGGGCCGGACTACGCCGGATTCCTGGACTCACGCCCGGTCTCCGCAGAGGTCCGCGCGGTGGCTCAGGTCATCGATGGCGTCCGCCGCACCGGGTGCCGGACCCACATCCTGCACCTGTCAGCCGCCGACGCCCTGCCGCTGATCCGGGAGGCCAAGGCGGAGGGCCTGCCCCTGACGGTGGAGACGTGCCCGCACTATCTGTCGCTGTTCTCCGAGGAGATCCAACCCGGCGCCACCCACTACAAGTGCTGCCCCCCGATCCGCGAGGCGGGAAACCGCGAGCGGCTGTGGGAGGGGCTGCGCGACGGGACCATCGACCTGGTGGTCTCCGACCACTCGCCGTGCGTGCCCGAACTCAAGCGGTTCGACACCGGAGATTTCGGCCAGGCGTGGGGCGGAATCGCCTCCGTGCAGCTGGGCCTGCCGATCATCTGGTCGGAGGCACGGCTGCGCGGAATGGGTTTGCCCGACGTCGTCCGGTGGATGTCCTCTGGCCCCGCAGAGTTCGCCGGGCTGACCGACCGCGGAGCGATCCGCCCCGGAGCCCGCGCCGATCTGGTGGTCCTTGCCCCCGACGAGGCGTTCGTGGTCCTGCCCGAGCGGCTGCAGCACAAGAACCCCGTCACCGCTTATGCCGAGCGGGCACTCGGCGGCGTGGTGCGCGAGGTCTACCTCGCCGGCCAGCGCATCGACCTCCACGACCCCGCCGCGGGCGCGGCCGTCTTCCGACCGGCGTCAGCTGTCACGCCAACCACCCAGCCCGCCACCCTGCCCGCCTGGGCCGACGCGCTCTCGCCCTCTCGAACGGAGACCCTCGGATGACCGAGCCCGACTTCCTCTCGCTGCCCGACCTCGCCTCCCGCGCGTTGGCCGGCAGCGTCGTGTACGCCGACGACGAGTTCTTCGCCGAGAAGGAGAATCTGATCCTGCCCGCCGAGCCGGCGTTCGACCCGGCCCTGTTCGGCCACAAGGGCAAGGTCTACGACGGCTGGGAGACCCGCCGGCGGCGCACGCCCGGTGAGGATGCGGCGATCGTCCGCCTCGGGGTGCCGGGCGTGGTGCGCGGGGTGGTGGTGGACACGGCCTTCTTCCGCGGCAACTTCCCCTCGCAGGTCGCGGTGGACGGGGCGTGGATCGACGGCTACCCGGACGTCGATGAACTCTCGGGTGCCCACTGGTGGCCGCTGGTGCCGGAATCCGCCGCGGAGGGGGACCACCGCAACCACTTCGCGGTGGCCGATTCCGTGCCGGTGACGCATGTGCGGCTACGGATGATCCCCGACGGCGGTGTCGCGCGCCTGCGAGTCCACGGTGAGCCGACTCCCGACCCGACGTTCCTGCGCGGGACCGTCGACCTGGCGGCCGCCGAGAACGGTGGGCAGGTGGTCGACTGCTCGGACCTGTTCTACTCCTCGCCGGCCAACATCATCGCCCCCGGCCGATCCCGCGTCATGGGGGAGGGCTGGGAGAACGCTCGGCGTCGCGAGGGGGGCAACGACCACGTGACCGTGGCCCTCGCGGGACCAGGGACGATCGACCACGTGGAGATCGACACCTCTTACTACATCGGTAACGCCCCGGGGTCGGCGTCACTTCGTGGGATCACCCGCGCGGAGGACCTCGGACACCCCGACCGGTGGGTGGAGCTCGTTCCGCGGACGCCACTGCAACCGGACTGCCGACACCGTTTCCTCGTGGGACCGGAACCGGGACCGGGTGCAGGGCCAGGGACGGGGACCGGCGCAGAGACGGGGACGGTCGCGGCGGAGCCTGTGCGGTTCGTCCGGATCGACGTGTTCCCGGACGGTGGTATCGCCCGCCTGCGCGTCCACGGCAAGCTGAGTACTGAGGCCCTCGATCAGCTCGCCGCACGGATCGCCGCGGCCCGGCACACCGGGCTCATGCACTCGTAACACGGCCGAAAAACCACGGTGCCAGACTCGGGATCGACACCACGATGGTGCGGTCGGCCCCGCCGATCCGGCCGCCGCGTCCCACGGCGCGGCGGCCGAGTCATCAGTCAGGCATCGCCGTGGTGTCCGCCCGGGCACAGGACCCGGGTGGGCCCGGGACATCGATCCGGGCCCGCTGAACCCAGGAGCTCCTCCGCCATGACCGCCGTGACCTCCGATCCCGTTTCTCCTGATCCCGTGTCTCCTGACCCCGCGGCGGAGGTCCAGACCTCCCGCCGCCTCTCCGACGCCGGCGCTCGCCTGGCGACACTCCGGGCCCGTGTGCACGAGGACATCGCCACCACCAGCCACGCCCGTGACTGGATCCCCCGCGCGCCCGGGTCCACTGAGCTCGACGTCCTGGTGATCGGCGGCGGGCAGGCAGGCCTGGGCACAGCGTTCGCGCTGCAGCGCCAACGGATCGACCGCGTCCTGGTGGTGGACGACGGCCCGGAGCATGAGGTGGGCTGCTGGGATCGCTATGCCCGCATGCACACCCTGCGCAGCCCCAAACACATGAGGGGGATCGAGTTCGACGTTCCCTCCCTGCACGTCCGCCGCTGGTTCGAGGCCGTCTACGGAGAGGCCGCCTGGGCCGCGGTGGAGCTCGTTCCCCGCCTGGACTGGAACGACTACCTGCGCTGGTACCGGGAGGTCACAGGGGTCCCCGTTCAGCACCTGACGCGGGTCACCGCGATTCACCGTCCCACCACCCCGGACGGGCCGTTCTCCGTGGAGCTGTGCGGTCCGGATGGCCGGGAGACCACGCTGACAGCCAGGCGCATCGTCTGTGCGCTCGGGCTCGCGGGCGGAGGCGGGGTGCGCGTGCCGGAGTTCCTCTCCTCGTCGTTGCCCCGCGAGCGCTGGTTCCACACGGAGGACCCGATCGACTTCACCGCGCTGCGGGGCCTGCGGGTGGCGGTGCTGGGCGGCGGCGCCTCCGGATTCGACAACGCGGCCACCGCGCTGGACCACGGCGCCGTCCGGGCCCACGTGTTCGTACGACGCGCAACGGTCCCGGCCTCCAACCCGCTGCGGTGGATGGAGTTCCCGGGCATGCAGGAACGCTTCTACGACCTCGACGATCAGAGCAAGTGGGACTTCGGCGTGATGTCCGGGGGCCTTCCCCAACCGCCCACACAGCACGCGGTGTGGCGGTGCTTCACCCACTCCGGTTTCGCCCTGCACACCGGCTGTGGGTGGAATTCGGCCTCGATGGTCCACGCCGACACCGGTGGGCAGGAGATCGCGATCGACACCACCAGAGGTCGGTTCCACGCGGACGTTGTGCTGGCCGCGACCGGTTATCAGGTGGATCTGGGGATGCGTCCGGAGCTCGCCGAGTTCGTCGACGACATCGCACTGTGGTCCGACCGCCACTCTCCCGCGGTCGACCACCCGGCCGGACGCAGCCCGTACCTGGGCCCGGGTTTTGAGTTCACCGAGCGCGACCCGGGCACCGCCCCGTGGCTGGCCCGGCTGCACCACTTCTCGACCGGTGCCCGCGCGTCGATGGGGGTGACCGGGCACCAGCTCTCGGGGATCTACGGTGGGATCGGGCGGATCGCGTCGACGATCACCACCGGGATCACCCGCGAGAACTGGGGCCGGCTCGCCCGGGACTTCGCGTCGTTCGAGCACATCGAGGTCGGGTCCATCGGTCCACACAACAGCTCCGACGGGTGGTACCCGACGCGTTCGCGCTTCTGACGTCGCCGGTCGCGCGCATCTCATCAGAACGGCGGCTCGTCGTCCGACGCCGGAGACGACGATGTCTGCGGGGCACTCGGTCCGGTCCGCTCGGTCTGTCGCCGCAGTCGCGCCTGCGCACGAAGCTTCTGACGTTCTGCTTCGCGACGGTGACGCAGGTGGGGTCGCCTCCGGGACTCGGCTGAACCGCTGCCGGTCTCGCCAGCCTCGGCCGCCTCCCGCTGGCGACTGCTCGCCTCGGGGTGTTGCGGTGCCGCGTGGCCGGCGAGCGGCCCACTGGGAAAGGTCCAGATGCGGGTTCCGGGGTCCCTGTCCGGGTGATTGGGACCGTGGAGCCATACGTACGAACCGTCGGTGTCCCGGTAGTAGGCCCACACACCGTCGGTCTTGAGTCGATGGTGGAAACGACAGAGACTGCCGAGGTCGTCGCACGTCGTGTGCCCGCCCCGGTCAGGGTGATCATGGTCGAAGGGGATGATGTGGTCGAGGTCGGCCTTCTCCGCGGATGTCTGGCAGCCGGGGAACACACACGTCCCATCGCGTCCCCGGCAGAAGCGAGACACCGCCTCCGAAGGGGCGTGGCGCCGGGCTGCGGTGGTGTCCGGGTCGGCGAGTTCGGAGAGCGAGTCGATCCTCAGCCTGGCGCTTCGCTGCAGTTCTTCCGCGGTGTGACCGGTGATCGGCCCGTACCCGGCGAGAGTGAGGCCGCGGTTGTCCGGGGTGCCGTCGTCATAGGCATGGATGACCACCCGGCGGGCGGAGGACCGGGCCTCCGGGTCGGTGGGGTGTTCCCCGTCCGGATCCGGCAGGCTGGTCCAGCCGCGGCTCAGGGCGAGAAGCCCGGCTGCGCGGAGTTGGCCCAGGGGGCGCGGGTCGTCCGGTGAGGCGGTGCGGGCGAAGGCCTCGATGCGGTCGGCGATCTCCAGGGCGTCCTCGGCGGTGAGCGTGGCGGTGATGATGGCCCGGTCGTCCTGGAGGGGCACCAGCTCCACGTCCTGGTCGCGACGCGCCTGCTGGGCACGGGCGTCGGCGCCGACGGGATCGCAGGCCGCGATGGTCTTGGTGAGCATCTTGCGCAGCGGCCCGAGCCTGGGTGGGTGGGTCCTACGCCTAGTGGGGGCCAGCCCGTCGCTGATCTGCCGGTCGAGTTCAGGCATCAGGTGATCAGCCACCAGGGCTGTCTCCTCGGCGATGGTGTGGGCGGCGAGGATGCCTATCCACCCGGTCGCCAGAAGGGCAGCCGTACGTGGAAGACGTTCGGTCAGTTCGACCGCGGTGGTCACCAGCCGGGATGCGCCGGGGCGGGAGAGTGCCATGGAGGCGCTGATCATGGTGGCGGCGGTTTCCCACGGATCACGATGGCGGTCGTGCTCGGTGGCAAAACGATCGGTGGCGGAACGATCTGTGGCGTAACGATCTGTGGCGTAACGATCTGTGGCGGAACGGACACAGTCGTAGGCATAGGCCAGCGTGCGTCCCTCGGCCGCGTAGATCGTTCGCTGGGCGAGGTAGCCGCGTTGTTGGCCGGGGTCCCACCGGGCGAACGCGTCGGGAACCAGTACGGGGAGGGCGGGTCCCGACGACGTGGTGAATCCGGGCGGCGGGATGGGTGCCTCGGGTGCGTCGACGTTGTCAGAAATGGGGCGCTGTGTCGAGGTCATGAGTCGATCGTATGTTCGAACTACGACACGGTGGGGGTGCGCCGATCCCGTGGTCCTGATCTGCGGTGCCCTGCGCACCCTCTGCAGGGCGCCGCAGGTCGGCCGGGTGCCTGGCCGTGATTCGACCCGGAAAGCACCTCTGCTGGCATGGGGACCTGCCCGGCCGGGCCACGATCAGACGGACGTGTTCGGCTGCGCCGCGATCAGGCGGGCCTGTCCGGCCTCGGTTGCGTGTCAGTGGTGCGGCGCCTGCCGTCGTTCCGCGCGACCGTGCCGCGACGTCCCTCCGGGAGTGCGGCACGGTGTGGGTGCGCGGATCCGGTGGTCCTGGCCTGGCCTGGCCTGGCCTGGCCCGGCCTGGCCTGGCCCGGCCTGACCTGAGCTGACCTGGGCTGCCCTGCTGGTGCCCTGCAGGGCACCGCAGGTCAGCGGGGAGCGGGGCAGTGACTCAGCCCGGCCGGGCGACGATCAGGCAGGCCTGCCCGCCCTCGGGCACATACCAGCGGTGGGGGAGCGTGCCGTCGTACCGCGCGACGTCTCCCGCCTCCAGGCGGCTGAGCGAGTCGCCTACCTCAAGCAGGACCGTGCCCCGGGTGACGTAAATCCACTCGCGGCCGGGATGTTCAAAGAACCGGCCGGGTACGTGGTTGGTCTCGACGAACTCGAGGAACTGAGTGTCGTTCGGCCCGCCCGGCAGTAACCGGGTGTGTCCGCCGACGGTGCCCTCCGCGCGGGTGAGCACCGCGCCCTCCGACGCGCGACGGACGTCCACGTGTCCGTCCGCTGCCGCAGCCGGGCCTCCCGCCGGTTTGTCTGGTGCCCCGGACGTGGTGTCGACGGAGTCGACCGCCTCCAGTAGGTGTGCCTGGGTGGTTCCCAGCGCGTGGGCGAGCCCCTCGAGCGTGGACATGCTCGGGGCCGCCTTGCCGCGCTCGATCTGGCTGAGGAACGGCTGCGAGATCCCGGCCTGACCGGCCACCTCCACGAGAGTCAGCCCGAGTTGCTGGCGGTGATGCCGAATGCGTGCACCCAGGCGCGCGAGACCGTCGTCGCGAAACCCTGACACCGGTGTCTCCCATCGTCCGTGAGCGGTTACAGACCAGATCCGGCGGGGTAATCCGGTCGAAACACCGACCCGTGACACTGAGCTGTATTGACGAGGTCAATATCCCGCGTCCTTGTCGAAAGCGCAAGGGCACCATCCCGACCCGGTCAGGGACGGTCCGGCAGAGCAGGAGAACCCAGTCAGTGGACATACTCACCCGCCAGCGTGGTGACGGGGCACCGGAGCCCGGCGACACGGCCCTGAAGTCCGGCGACACGGCCCTGGGGCCCGACGGCACGGCCCTGAGGCATGTCGACCGCATCGCCGGGGTGGGACTACTCGACGGTCGGGTGGTCGACGTGGACATCTCGGGCGGAGTGGTCGTCGCCGTCACCGAGGCCGTCACCGAGGCTGTCACGGAGGCTGGAGACGCGGGAGTCGACATCACCGGGGCACCGGGCGCGGCGGTGGTCGACGGCCGCGGCTACCTGGCCCTCACGGCGCCGGCCGAGCCGCACGCCCACCTGGACAAGGCCATGAGCTGGGGCGCCACCCGCCCGCCTGGCTGCGATCTGGGCGCCGCGATCGACGCGTGGCGCGCCTTCGCCGTCACCGTGGACCAGGACGAGATCTACGAGCGGGCGCGTGTCGCGGCGCGGCGACTGGTGTCCAACGGCACCACCGCGGTGCGCACCCACGTCGACCTGCACACCGAGGGTGACCCCCTGCGAGGGATTCGTGCCCTGGTGCGGGTGCGCGACGAGCTCGCGGATGTGCTGGACCTGCAGATAGTGGTCATGGTCCGCGACGAGGACCCCGCCGATCGGGCCCGCGCAGCGATCGCGGCCGGGGCCGACCTCATCGGTGGCGCCCCGCACATCGCCCCCGACACCGCCGCCGAGACCCACCGGCTGATCGACCTGGCCGAGGAGCTCGGCACCGGCATCGATCTGCACGTCGACGAGTTCCTCGACGGCGACCACGGCATGCTCACGGCCTTCACCGACCGGGTGGCGTCGTGGGAACCGGGCCGCATCCGGACGGCCGGTCACTGTTGCCGGATCGGCTCGATGGACGCCACCGGCCAGGCCGCCGCGGCCACCGCGCTGAGCGGGGCGGATGTCGGGGTCGTGACCCTGCCCGTCACCAACCTGTACCTCCAGGGCCGGACGGAGTGCACCTCCACGCCGCGCGGGCTGCCGCCGGTCCGGGCACTGCTCGACGGCGGCGTCACCGTGGCCGCGGGCGCGGACAACGTGCGCGACCCGTTCAACCCGGTCGGCCGGTCCGACGCGATCGAGACGGCGATGCTGCTGGTCGTGGCCGCCCACTTGGACATGGACACCGCCTGGCACCTGGTCTCCGACGGCGCTCGCGACGTCATGGGGCTGCCGCCCGCCGGCCCCGTTCCCGGCCGCCGCGCGGACCTGCTGCTGGTGCGTGCGAGCGGGCTCGACGACGTGATCGCAGAGGCGCCCGCGGACCGGATCGTGCTGCGGGCGGGGCGCGTGGTGTCCGCGAGGGCCGCCGTCGTCGTCGACCCCTTCCTCACACAGGCCTCAAATCGCTCGTCCGTCCTCCAGGAGGCACCATGACCACCCCAGCCCGCCCCGTCCTCCGGCCGGGTAGCGAGATCCTCGGTTTCTCCGACGTCGGGGTGACCTATCCCAACGGCACCCGCGCGCTCGAGGGCGTGGACCTGCGCGTGGGGGCCGGTGAGTTCGTCAGCGTGGTGGGCCCCTCCGGCTGCGGCAAGTCCACGTTGCTCGGACTGGCCTCCGGGTTGGCGGCCCACACCGACGGCTACATGCAGACCGGCACCGACCGGGTGGGTTACGTCTTCCAGGACGCCACGCTGCTGCCGTGGCGCACAGTGGCCCAGAACGTCGAGATGCTGGCCGAGCTCGACGGGATCGGCAAGGCCGATCGGCGGCGGCGGGCGCAGGAAGCGATCGACCTCGTGGGGTTGTCCGGCTTCGAGCACTCACTTCCCCGCGAGCTGTCCGGCGGCATGAAGATGCGGGTGTCGCTCGCACGGTCGCTGACCCTCGAGCCCGAGCTGTTCCTGTTCGACGAGCCGTTCGGGGCCCTCGACGAGATCACCCGCCAGCGCCTCGGTGACGAGCTGCTGGGGCTGTTCGCGGCCAAGCGGTTCGCCGGATTGTTCATCACCCACTCGGTCGCCGAGGCCGTGTACCTGTCCACCCGGGTCGTCGTCATGTCCGGTCGTCCCGGCCGAATCGTCCACACCGTCGACGTTCCCTTCGACGTCCCCCGCGACCCCGAGGTCCGGTACTCAGCCGACTACATCAACCTCGTCGGCGAGGTATCCCAGGCACTGGAGGAGGCACACTGATGAACACCACCACCACCAACACCACCGCTGCTGGCAGCACCTCGGCCGGCAGCACCACCGCCGACCAGGCCGCCGACCCCGGTTCCGACACCCTGCCCCCGGGCGGCGCGACCAGGGTCACCCCACCCACCTCGGCTGAATCCGGGAAGCGGCTCCGGATCACCGCGGACGGCGCACTCGTGCGCATCGGCGGTCCGCTCGTCGTCCTGGTGGCCTTCATGGGGCTGTGGTACTTCGTCAGCTACGTCGTACTCGAACCCGCCCGCCGGTTCCTGCTCCCCCCGCCGCACGTCGTGATCACCGATGGGTTCATGGGGCCCAACCTGCCGGCCATGCTCGAGGCGCTGGGGCGCACGACGGTCGTGGCGCTGACCGGCCTGGCGATCGCGTTCGTGATCGGCGTGGTGTGGGCGATCGTGATGAGCCAGGAGACGTGGGCGGAGCGCTCGCTGTTCCCGTACGCCGTGGTGCTGCAGTGCATCCCGATCCTCGCGCTGGTGCCGCTGATCGGCTTCTGGTTCGGCTTCGGGTTCACCGCGCGGGTGTTCGTCTGTGTGCTGATCGCCTTGTTCCCGATCGTGTCCAACACCCTGTTCGGACTCAAGTCGGTCGACCCGGGTCTGCGCAGGCTCTTCCGTCTCCACCATGCCGGCCGACTGACCGTCCTGCGCAAGCTCGAGGCGCCGGCCGCGCTGCCCGCCCTGTTCGAGGGTCTGCGGGTGGCTGCGGGGCTGTCCGTGGTCGGAGCGATCGTCGGTGACTTCTTCTTCAAGCAGGGGGACCCGGGGATCGGCATCCTCATAGACACCTACAGGGCTCGCCTGCAGTCGCCGGAGCTGTTCGCCTCGATCCTGCTCGCCTCCTTGCTCGGCGTGGTCGTGTTCCTGGCCTTCGGGCTTCTCTCCCGCAAGGTGGTGGGCCGGTGGTACAACGCCGACGACCAGCGGTGACTCCTGGATCCACCCCGCCTGGATCCACACCCCGGCCGTAACCCACATCTGCCCGACCGGCAACACAACCGAAACGTCACACCGCTTCACTATAGATATTGATCACGTCAATACGGGAGGCCGGATCCGGCCCCCGGGAGGAGACCCAGATGCGCCGCACCCACACCACCAGGACCGTGCTCTCCGTGGCCGCCCTGTGCACCCTCGGAGCCGCCACGCTGACCGCCTGCGGTGGTTCCGACTCCGAGTCCGCCGAAGCGGCGTCCGGCTACAGCGGAGAGATCGGGGCCGTCGACCTCAGTGAGGTCTGCCCCGCCACCGTCGTCGTCCAGACCGACTGGAACCCGGAGGCCGAGCACGGTCACCTCTACGAACTGCTGGGGCCGGATCCGACGATCGACGCCGGCGCCAAGTCGGTCTCGGGCCCGCTGTTCGCCTGGGGGGAGTACACCGGCGTGGACGTGGAGATCCGATCCGGCGGGCCGGCGATCGGCTTCCAGCAGGTCACCGCGCAGATGTACCAGGACACCGACATCATGCTCGGCTACGTCGACTCCGACCAGGCGGTGCAGAACTCCCTCAACAACCCGACGGTCGGGGTGTTCGCGCCGCTGGACATCAACCCGCAGATGATCATGTGGGACCCGGAGACCTACCCGGACGTGGCGCGGATCGCCGACCTCAAGGACGAGGGGACCCGCGTCCTGTACTTCGAGGGCAACGCGTACATGGACTACCTCACCGGTGAGGGCATCCTGGACCCCGAGCAGGTCGACGGCAGCTACGACGGGTCGCCGTCCAACTTCGTGGCGGCCGGCGGGTCGGTGGCCCAGCAGGGCTACGCCAGCGCCGAGCCGTTCATCTACGAGAACGAGGTCGCCGAGTGGGGCAAGCCGGTGGCCTACGAGCTGCTCCACGACACCGGATACCCGATCTACAAGTCCATGATGGCGGTGCGCTCGGCCGAGCTCGAGGACAACTCGGCGTGCCTCGAGATGCTCGTCCCGGCCCTGCAGCAGGCAGAGGTCGAATACTTCGCCGAGCCGGACCGCACCAACGCGGTGATCGTCGACGCCGTCGAGCAGTTCAACACCGGCTGGGTCTACAGCGCCGAACTGGCCGACTTCGCCGTCGAGGCCATGCTCGACCGGGAGATCGTCGGCAACGGTCCCGACTCGACGGTCGGCAACTTCGACGAGGAACGACTGGCCGACATCGTCGGGATGGTCACGGGCATCTACGAGGCCGCCGACGTCGCGATCGCCGAGGACGTGGCACCGGAGACCATCGCGACCAACCGGTTCATCGACCCGGCCATCGGGATGAACTGACCCCGGGCCCGCCTCCAGCGACACCCGATACAGCGACACCCGATTCAGGAAGGCACCCCAGTGAGCGAGACCCAGACGGCGTCGCCGACGGCTCCCACGGCCCCGGACGTGGCCGGACTCGTCGAGGATCTGAGCGACCTGCTCGGTCCGGAGCTCGTCCTCACCGACGACCGCAGCCTCGACAAGGCGTCCCAGGACGGCTCGTACCTCAGTCCGATATTGCGTGCGCAGTGGCCGATCGGCCGCCCTGAGGTGGTCGTCCGACCCACGAGCGTCGAGCAGGTCCCGCCGATCGTCCGCGCCGCGGTCCGCCGCGGGGTCCCCATCACCTCACGGGGCAAGGGCACCGGAAACTACGGGCAGGTCGTCCCCCTGCACGGGGGTCTGGTGCTGGACCTGACCGCCCTGCGGGGCATCGACGACGTGGACCCTGAGGCCGGGACGGTGACCGCCGAGGCCGGTGTTCGCATGATGAGTCTGGAGAAACGCCTCGCTCGCGACGGATCGCAGTTGTGGATGTACCCCTCGACCGTGCAGTCCACCCTGGGGGGTTTCCTGGCCGGAGGTTCCGCCGGGACCGGCACGATCGTCCACGGCCGCAACCACGAGGGGTTCGTCGAGGCGCTCGACGTGGTCTTCGCCCACCCCGAGGCCGAGATCGTCCACCTGAGCGGGGAGGACGCACAGCCGTTCGTGCACACCTACGGGGTCGCGGGGATCATCGTCCGCGCCACCGTGCGGATCGAACCCCTGCAGGACTGGCGCTGTGTCTACGCCAGCTTCGACGATCACCACGACGCGTTCGCCGCGGTCCCGCGCATCCACCGACTCGACCCGGCCCCGCGGCTCTGCTCGGCCGACGGTGCCCACGTGGCCGGATGTCTGCCCGAGGACGAGGCGATCCCTCCTGATAGGGCGAGCCTGCGCACGATCGTCGAGGCCTCGGTCGTCGACGAGGTGAGCGCCCTGGTCACCGAGGCCGGGGGTGTGGTCGAGGCGGTGCGCAAGGGGGTCAACGAGTCGATCAAGGTCTCGACGCTGTCCTATAACCACCCCACCCACTGGTTGCAGAAGGCGGAACCGGACACGTGGTTCCACATGGAATGCCAGGGCGACGCTCTGGTGGAGCGGCTGGACGAGGTCGAGGCCGTCTACCCGGGGGGGACCCTGCACCTCGAGGCCGGCCACGGCCGGATGTTCGGCATGCTCAACGGGCACTACACCGACCCGGAGGCCGCCTACGCGGGCGTGCCGGTCCTGGAGAAGCTGGGGGTGAGGGTCCACTCGCCGCACCAGTACCGTGTCGACCACGGCACCGAGGAGGTGCGGGCACTGGCGGCCCGGACCGATCCGCAGGGCCTGCTCAATCCCGGGCGGTGGGAGGAATGATCGGGCCCGCACGGCGCTACGCCGACCTCAGCACCGTCGAGGCGGCACGGGTGGGCCGGGGCGACCCCATCGCCGTCATCCCCACCGGCGCGATCGAACCCCACGGCCCCCACCTGCCCCTGGCCACCGACCTGATCGTGGCCGAGGAGGTGGCCGCCCGGGCAGTGGCCGCCGCCGCGGCCGGGGCGGGGGTCGACGCCTGGCTCATGCCCGCCCTCGGGTACACCAAGAGCGACGAGCACTCCTCGTTCCCCGGGGCGATGTGGATCACCGCGGACACGCTGCTGTCCCAAGTCCGTGAACTCGGCTCGGCGCTGAGTGCCAGCGGGTTCGGCCGCGTGCTCTTCGTCAACTGTCACGGCGGCAATTCCGCCCTGCTGGAGGTGGCGCTGCGGGAACTGCGCAGACGCAGCGGCCTGCGGACGTTCCTCTACGCAGGCAGAGCTGTCCCCGGTCCCACCGAGCTCGGCATGGGGATCCACGCCGGGTGGGCCGAGACGTCGATGATGCTCCATCTGCGACCGGAACTCGTCGACATGTCCGTGGCCGAGGCCAGGGTCCCGACCGGGTTGGCCGGGTGCCAGCACATCGGCTTCACCGGCCCCGTGAAGTTCGGCTGGTTGGCCGACGACCTGTCCGACACCGGGGTGATCGGTGACCCCACCGGGGCCGAACCCGACACCGGGGCCCGGCTGGTGGCCGATCACGTGGCCACCGTGGTCGGTGCGCTCGCGGAGATCGCCGTCTTCGACCCGGCGCGCGGGGTCCCGGGCGCCGACCTCGGTGTGGTCGCCGCCGCGGGAGGTGCGCGATGACGGCCGCCCAGCTGCCCGACGCCCCGCTGCCCGGGAGCAGGGCGGACGAGGCACCCATAGCCGGGGTCACCATGCCCGAGCCGGGCGACGATCCGCTGGCCGCGATGGTGTCCTGGCTCGCCGTCGACCCCCTCGCGCCACCTTTGGGTGTGTTGGCCACCGTCGACCCGGACGGGACACCGCAGTGCCGACACCTCCTGGTCTCCGGCGTCACCCCCGACGGCCCGACGTTCCACACGGACTCGCGCTCCCAGAAGGTCGTCGATCTCGCGGCCAACCCCCGCGCAACACTCGTGGTGCTCTCCGCCGACCGGACCCACCAGCTCACCGTGACCGGCCTCGCCGCACCCACGGACGACCGCGAACAACTGCGCACCTATCGTGACCGGTCCCCGTACCTCAAGCTCCTGGCCTGGACCAACGGTCCCGCCGCCGCGGCTCTGCCCCCGGCCGGACGCCGTGAGGTGTGGGCGGAGGCCGTCACCCGGCACGGGCCCACCCCACAGGACCCGCCCGAAACCTGGACCGGGTACCGCCTGCGGCCCGAGACGGTGACGTTCTGGCGGGCCGAACCGGACGCACCGTCCCACCGCCGACGGTTCCACCTCCGTTCCGGCGGCTGGCTGGCCGAAGAGTTGCCGGGCTGACCCGCCGCGGTGCCGGCCCACGCCGTGCCCGCCACCGAACTGCCCGCCCCCGGCCATGCCTGACTCCGCCGAACCGCCACACCACTCCACCGACCCGCCACACCAACGAGAGAACCCCTCATGATCACCTTCACCGACGCGCTCGTCATCCCCGTGGCGACGGACTCAGCCGACTCCGCGAGGTGGTTCCACGGCTGGGTCCACGTCGACGAGGGCGGCCTGATCGCCGGACTCGGGCCCGGTGACCCCCCACCCGGTCTGCCCGGGACCGTCCACGACCTCGGCGGGTCGATCCTGGCCCCGGGGTTCGTGTCCGCGCACAGCCACCTGTTCACCGCCGGGATGCGCGGCATCGCCCCCGACGACACGCTCTACGGGTGGGTCTCGCGGATGGGCGAGATGATGGTCGGGGCCGAGGCCGAGGACCTGTACTGGTTCACCCTCGCCGGGTGCCTGGACTTCCTGCGCAACGGCGTGACCAGTGCCTACAACTTCACCCAGAGCCGGGTGGTGGCGGTGTTCGATCACGCCACCTCGACCCTGGTCGCCGAGCGGGTGCACGACGTGGACTTCCTCACGCGGCAGATCGACGCGCAGGCCGACTCGGGGCTGCGGTGCGTCACCTCCACCCGGTTGGACGACGAACAGCTGCCCGAGGCCGAGTGCTTCGAGGCATTCGCCCACGTCACCCAGCACCGCCAGAGCACGGTCGCCCGGGAGCTGGATCTGGGCGGCTCGGTGTTCGGCTCCGTCCAGTGGTCCTCGTCGCCGGTCACCGCGGAGCGCGAGCACGAGGTCATGGCCCGCCACGCGGTGGGCAACCAGGCCCACTTCGTGGAGACCGCCGAGCACCTCGAGGTGCAGCGTGCCAAGTTCGACTGGTACGACCGCGCCGGCGTGCTGGGCACCGACTTCTCCTTCGGCCACTTCGTCCACCCCACCGAGCACATGGTGCGCCGCGTGGCCGAGACGGATTCGGCAGTGATCTGGCAGGCGACCTCCAACGGCCGGCTGGGCTCCGGCATCGCCGACGTCACGGGGTACCGGGACAGGGGGATCCGTGTGGGCATGGGCCTGGACGACCAGTCCTGCACCGACGTCTCCGACCCGTTCCAGAACATGCGCATCGGTCTCTACACCCAACGGGCCGTGCACTCCGACGCCTCGGTGCTGGCCGCCCACGAGGTGCTGCGGATGCACACCCTCGGCGGCGCGGAGGCGCTCGGCCTGTCCGGCCGGGTCGGCAGCATCGAGGTGGGCAAGCACGCCGACCTGCTGGTCGTGGACCCCACCGCCCCGGCGACCGGGCCGATCTGGGACCCGGTGGCCACGTACGTCCTGGCCTGTTCGTTGCGCAACCTCACCCACGTGTACGTGGGCGGGCGCCTCGTCGCGGAGGGGGCGCGTTCCCTGCACCCGCTCGCCGACGAGGCCGACGCCCAGCTCACCGAGCGGATGATCCGGTCGGCCGGCGCGCGTGGGTTCGTCCCGGCCTATTCGCGACCAGTGGGGGCGTGGTCGTGACGGCGGGGGGCGACGCCGCCGTTCTGATCGAGAACTGCGCGGTCGCGACCATGGACGACCGCGGCGCCGGGTTCGCCACCGAGCACACGACCGGACACGTGCTGCTGGCCGGCGGCCGCATCACCGCCGTGGGGGCGGGTCCGTGCGATCCGGCCCTCCTGCCCGAGGGGACAGAGCGGGTCGACGGCACCGGCTGCCTGGCCACGCCGGGCCTGGTCAACACCCACCACCACCTGTACCAGTGGCTCACCCGCGGGCTGGCGGCCGACGCCACGCTCTTCGAGTGGCTCACCGCCTCCTACCCGGTGTGGGCCGGCATCGACGCCGACGACGTGCGCACCGCCGCACTCGGAGGGCTCGCGCACCTCACCCTGGGCGGCTGCACCACCACCACGGACCACCACTACGTGGTGCCCGCCGACGCCGGCGACGTGTTCGCCGCCGAGATCGAGGCTGCCGCCACGGTGGGTCTGCGCTTCCACCCGTGCCGCGGGTCGATGGACCTGGGCCGCAGCGCGGGCGGGCTGCCGCCGGACTCGGTGGTGGAGGGCATCGACGCGATCCTGGCCGGCACGGCCGAGGTGATCGACCGGCACCACGATCCCGCACCGGAGTCGATGTGCCGGATCGCCGTGGCGCCGTGCTCGCCGTTCTCGGTGACCGGCGACCTGCTGCGCGCGAGTGCCGACCTGGCACGCGAGCGGGGCGTCCGCTTGCACACCCACCTGGCCGAGACCGACGACGAGGAGGTGTTCTGCCGCGAGCGCTTCGGCAGCACCCCCATGGAGTACATGGAGTCGGTCGGGTGGACCGGCCCCGACGTGTGGTTCGCCCACACCGTGCACCTGGACGACCCGGCGATCGCCGCCATGGCCGCCGGCGGCATGGCGGCCGCGCACTGCCCGGTCTCCAACGGCCGGCTCGGCGCCGGCATCGCGCGGGTGCCCGACATGCTCACCGCGGGCGTGACGGTGGGTCTGGGCGTCGACGGCGCCGCCAGCAACGAGTCGGGGGTGCTGTGGGAGGAGATGCACCAGGCGCTGCTGCTGGCCCGGGCCACCCGCGGCCCCCGCGCGATGGACGTGCGCACCGCGCTGCGGATGGCCACCGTGGAGGGAGCGCGGGCGTTGGGGCGCCAGGACGAAATCGGGCGCCTGGCCACGGGGTACCTGGCCGACGTCGCACTGTGGCGCCTGGACACCCCCGCCCACGCCGGGATCGACGACCCGGTGGCCGCCCTGGTCCTGGGCTCCCGCCCGCCGATGGCCGGGGTGTGGGTACAGGGTCGACGGGTGGTGGAGGACGGCCGGGTGCTCACCGTGGACACCGACGCCGTGGCCCGGGACGTCGTGGCCGCGCGCCGCCGCCTGCTGGCCAAGGCCGGGTGAGAACCGATGGACCTGGTCACCGTCACCGAGCTCTACCGGCCGCGCAGCCGCTCCGAGGCGCACGAGGCGCTGCTCGCCGGGGCCGTCCCGTTGGCCGGCGGGACGGCACTGCACGGCGAGGCACACCTCCACCCCGCCGGAGCGGCGGCGCCGCCGGGGGAGGACACACCGCCGCTCACCGGCCTCGTCGACTTGGTGGACCTCGGCTGGCCCGACGTCGAACCGATGCCCGACGGCGGCCTGCGGGTGGCGGCGACAGCGTCGCTGCGGACCGTGCTCGACCACCCGCTCACCGCTCCGGTGCGCTCGTTCCTGCACGACGCCTTCTCCTGCCTGCTCGCCTCGTGGAAGATCTGGGCCCGCGCCACCTGGGGAGGCAACCTCTGCGCCGCCCTGCCCGCCGGAGCCGGCACGGCCGCGGCCTGCACTCTCGGCGCGACCGCCGAGATCTGGACCCCCGACGGCGGCACCCGCACGATCCCCGCCGCGGACGTGGTGGTGGGCCCGGGCCGGACGTCCCTGGCCCCGGGGGAGATCCTGCGGGCACTGCACATCCCCGCGGGGGCGGGCCGCGCGCGCTACGCGGTCCGGAGGCACTCGCTGGTGCCCAGCGGCCGCTCCGGTTCGCTTGTCACCGGCCGCCTGGATCCCGACGGCCGGTGCACGCTGGTGGTCACCGCCGCGGTGCCGGCCCCGCACCTGCTCGTGTGGGACGCCCCGCCCCCGCCCGAGGTCGCGGCGGCCGCGGTCCGCGATCTGCCCCACTGGCACGACGACCCCCAGGGGCATCCGAGCTGGCGCCGCCACGTGTCGGGGATCGCGGCCCTCGCCGTCGTCGTCGAACTCGCCGGCGCCCACCCCGCCCACGGCACCCACCCCGCCACCGGCATCCACCCCACCCGCGAGACGGAGAAGTCATGAAGATCTCGGTCGACGGTCGCGGTTACGCGCCGACCCCACGCCCCGGACAGTGCCTGCGGACTCTGCTGCGCGAGCTCGGGCAGTTCGCGGTCAAGAAGGGGTGCGACACCGGTGACTGCGGCGCGTGCACGGTGCTGGTCGACGGCGTGCCCACCCACTCCTGCGTCCTGCCCGCGCACCGGGCCGAGGGCACCGACGTGCGGACCGCCGCCGGGGTGCCGGACGCGGTGCCGGAGGCGTTCGCCCGCGCCGCCGGGTTCCAGTGCGGCTACTGCACGGCGGGAATGGTCACCACCGTCACCGGCCTGGACCACGCCCCGTGTGCGCGCGACGGGGGCCCGGCCGCGCGGACCGCCGCGATGAAGGGCAACCTGTGCCGCTGCACCGGCTACCGGGCGATCGAGGACGCTCTCGACGGTGCCGCGAACACCTGCCCTGCCGGGGGGATCGGCCGCCCGGTCGCCGCGCCCGCGACCGAGCGCGTGGTGCGCGGCGCCGAGCCCTTCACCCTGGACACCGAGCTCACCGGCTGCGCGCACCTCGCGGTGTTGCGCTCCCCGCACGCGCACGCCCGGATCGTGGAGATCGACGCCTCCCGCGCGCTCGCCATGGACGGCGTGGTGGCCGTGCTGACCCACCACGACGACCCCGACGTGTTGTTCTCCACCGCCCGGCACCAGCGGCGCACCGACGACCCCGACGACACCCGCGTGTTGGACCCGGTGGTCCGCTACCACGGTCAACGCGTGGCCGCGGTGGTGGCCGAGACCCCGCAGCTCGCCCGCCTGGCCTGCCGGGAGATCGACGTGCGGTACGAGGTCCTGCCGTCCGTGTTGGACCCCGAGGTCGCGCGGCGGCCGGGAGCTCCGGCGATCCACGGGGACAAGATCCACGGTGACAAGGGCTCTGCGTCCCGGATCGCCGACCCCGCGCGCAACGTGGTGGCGAGCTGGCGCGGCGAGGTGGGCCGCGTCGACGCCGGGGTGGCCCGGGCCGCGCACGTGGTGACGGGCACCTGGCGCACCTCACGGGTCCAGCACACGCACCTGGAGACCCACGCGGTGATCGTCCGCCACGTCGACGGCGGGCCCCGGTGCGGGGGATCGCTCGACATCCGGTCGTCCACGCAGGTGCCGTTCCTGGTCCGTGACGAGTTGGCGTGGATCTTCGGTCTGGAGCGGGACGACCTGCGCGTGCACGCCGCCCGCGTGGGCGGCGGTTTCGGCGCCAAGCAGGAGATGATCGTGGAGGACCTGGCCGTGCTGGCCGCCCTGCGTACCGGGCGCGACGTGGTGTGGGAGTACAGCCGCGCAGAGCAGTTCACCTCCGCCACCGTGCGCCACCCCTACCGGGTGACGGCGACGGTCGCGTGCGACGCCCGTGGCCGGCTCACCGCGCTGGACCTGGACGTGCTGTCCGACGCGGGCGCGTACGGCGGGCACTCACCGGGCGTGATGTTCCACTCGATCACCGAGTCGGTGGAGCTCTACCGGTGCCCGGCCAAGCGGGTGGCCGCCGAGGCCGTCTACACCACCACCGTGCCGTCGGGCGCCTTCCGCGGGTACGGGCTGGGTGAGGTGGGGTTCGCGCTCGAGAGCGCGCTGGACGAGCTCGCCGACGCCGCCGGGATCGATCCTGTCGAGCTGCGGCGGCGCAACGTGGTGCGCCCGGGTGACCCACTGGTGAGCTCCGCGGGCGACGACGACGAGCTGGCCCTGTCCTCCTACGGACTCGATCACTGCCTGGACCTGGTCTCCGGGGCACTGGCCTCCGGACGAGGGGAGTCGGCCCCACCCGGATGGTCGGAGGGCACCGGGGTCGCGCTGTGCATGATCGCCAGCAACCCGCCCGGGGGCCACCACGGTTCCGCCCGCGTGGAGATCGACGCCGACGGCACCGTGCACGCCTATGTGGGCACCGCGGAGTTCGGCAACGGCACCGCCACCGTGCACACGCAGATCGTGGCCGAGGTGCTGGCGGTGCCGTCCGACTCGGTGGTGCTGCACGCCTCGGACACCGCCCAGCTCACCCACGACACCGGTGCGTTCGGGTCGGCCGGGACCGTGGTGGGCGGGCGCGCGCTGCACCGGGCCGCGACGCGGGTCGCCGACCTGTTGCGTGCCGGCGCCCACCTGCCCGTGTCCGCCGAGGGTTCCGCCGACGGGTTCGGTCGGCAGGCCGCGTTCACCGTCCAGGGCGTGCGCGTGGCCGTGTGCCCCGACACGGGGACCGTCAAGGTGCTGCACAGCGTCCACGCCGTCGACGCCGGGCGGGTACTCAACCCGCAGCAGCTACGCGGACAGGTGGAGGGCGGCGTCGCGCAGGCACTGGGGGCGGCGCTGTACGAGCAGGTGATGCTCGACGACACCGGCGCGGTAACCAACGCGACGCTGCGCCACTACCACCCGCCCCGCATGGGGGATGTCCCGCGCACCGAGGTGTTCTTCGCCGACACCGTCGAACCGCAGGGTGTCTTGGGCGCCAAGTCGATGTCGGAGGCGCCGTACTGCCCGGTGGCGGCGGCGGTGGGGATCGCCGTCCGGCGGGCCACCGGGGTGCGCCAGGACTCCATCCCGCTGACGCCGGACCGGGTGTGGATGCGGTCGTTCGCCCGTGACCCCGCCGGTGTCGCTTCCGCCGAGCCGATCGGGAGCAGGTCATGAGTGCGCGAATCCTGCGGATCACGGGTGCGTCGGTGGTGTGGTCGCCGGGGCTCGCGTCCTCCGAACCCACGACGCTCGAATGCGTGGACGGACGGATCGTCACTGCTCCGACCGGCGCCCTGCCCGCCGACGCCTCGCCGACCGGCGCCGTGCCCGCCGACGCGCGAATCGACACTGCGCAGTTCGACACCGCGCGGGTCGATACCCTCGACGCCGAGGGTGGGGTCATCACCCCAGGCCTGGTCAACGCCCACCATCACCTGCTGCAGAGCGCGTTCCGGACGCTACCCGGTACGCGCGGGGTGGAGATGTCGGTGTGGCTGGGGCGGATGCGCGAGGCCTATGTGGCCGCGCGCGTCGACCCCGACCTGGTGGGTCTCGCGGCCCGTGTGGCCCTGGCAGAGTCGCTGCTGTGCGGGGTCACGACCGTTGCCGACCACCACCTCACCTGGCCGCCCGGCGTGGACTCGGTGCAGATCGCGGGGGCCGCCTTCGCCGCCGCCCGCGATGTGGGCGCTCGTCTGGTCTTCGTCCGCGGCACCGCGGGTTGCGACCCGGACGCGGCCGCCTCGTCCGTGGCGGCGATCCACTCCACGCACCTGCCGGGCGCGCGCCGCGGTGTCACTGATGACGGCATGCGACAGCTGGCCGTGGGGCCGTCGGGGATCCACGCCGACGGGCCCGCCACCTTCGGCGCCCTCGGCGAGATCGCGCGGACCCTGGGACTACGCCGACGCACCCAGGCGAACGAGCAGGTCGATGTGGCGCGCGCCGCCGAACAGTACGGGCGGCGCCCCCTGGATCTGCTGGACGAATGGGGCTGGCTGGCCCCCGACGTCACCCTGGCCCACCTGTGCGACATCACCGACTCCGAGGTGGCGCTGGTCGCTGCGGGCGGCGTCACCGTCACCCACGCCCCGGCCTGCGACCTGCCGATGGGGTGGGGAGTGGCCCCCGTGGCCCGACTACTCGACCGAGGGGTGCGCGTCGGACTGGGTACCTCGGGAGGGGGGAGCAACGACGCCGGGCACCTCCTGGCCGACGCCCGGCTGGCGATGCAGGTCGCCCCACTCGCCGGGAGGCCGCTGGACGCACTCGAGGCGCTCACCATGGCCACCGCCGGCGGAGCTGACGGTCTGGGCCGCCCCGAGCTGGGCCGGCTGACCCCGGGATCGGCCGCCGATCTGGTGGTGTGGGACGTCTCCGGGGTCGCCGACGCCGGGGTCGCCGACCCGGTCGGGGGACTGCTGTGGGCCAACCCCGGTCGCCGGCCCCGCCACGTGGTGGTGGGCGGCGTCGTGGTGGTGCGGGACTTCGAGCTCGTCAACACCGAGGAGCAGGCGCTGGCCGCGGACCTGCGCGAGCAGTGCGCCCGGCGGCGGATCGGCCGCTGACCTGGGGTGCCCTGCGACGCCTGTGCAGGGCACCCCGGGTCAGAGCGTTGGAGAGGTCCGTGCCTCAGGACCCACGGTAGGTGCTGTAGCCCCACGGCGAGAGGATCAACGGCACGTGGTGATGGGCGCCCGGGTCGGTGATCTCGAAGCACACCACCGCCTCCGGATAGAAGCCCTGCACCCCGTTCTCACGGTGATACCCGCCGGTGTCGAAGGCCAGTCGGTACACCCCGGCCCCGATCTCGACTGCGGCCAGCTCCGGCGCCCGACCGTCGTGGTCCGTCGTGCCGGCGGCCAGCTCGGTGCCGGCGGCGTCGGTGAGCCGGTAGCCCAGTCCGGCCGCCGGGGCTCCGGTGGCCGTGTCCAGCGCGTGGGTGCTCAGGGACATCAGAGGGCTCCCGTGTCGAGCAGCTGATCGAGCCGCAACGCGTTGATCCTCGCCAGCTGTTCGCGCGTGCAGGTGAGTTCCTCGGCCGCACCGCGTTCGATCCTCCGGTCGAGTTCGGCCACGATCTCCCGGGCCGTGAGCCCCGTGGCACAGACGAGGAACGCGTGACCGAAGTGCGCGGCGTGGCGACGCTGCCCCTCGGACAGGAGCCGGGTCAGCTCGGCGTCCTCTGTAGCGGCAGCGCTCTGCTCCCGTGCTGATGCGCCCTCGACGGGCTCCGCGCTGGCGCCCGCCCCCGCCCCGATCGGCGGGTGTGCATCGACCGCCGCCAGTACCTCGGCATCACTCTGCTCGGCGAGCACCCGCCTGGCCGCGGCGTGCAGTGCTTCGCGCGAGCGGTAGGGGCGACCGTCCAGTACCGCCCGTGCCCATCCAGCCGAGCCCGAGAGCTGCGTCAGCACCGGCAGCAGGTCGTCTGCGGGAGTGGCGTCGACGATGCGCACGGCATGGTCGTCAGCGGCCGTCGGCTCGGCGGTGGTCTGGGGCATGGGCTCATGATGGCACCCGGGAGGGCGCGGATCGGCGCCGGCGCGGGAGCCTTTACACGCCGTAACAATCAGGCGTCCGCCAGTCGGCTCCCATGGTCCAGCTCCATCCCACCTCGTTCCCCGCCTCGCCCGCCAGCCGGCTCACTGCCCTGCTCGGCCCCCGCAGGGCACCGCAGGTCAGGGGCTCGACTGCCCGGGGCCGACGTAACACAGCCGACACACGACGGTATTAGCGTGATCGACAGTCGCCGCGCGAATGGCCCCCCTGCGCGCTGATGCCCGAGCACGAGAGGACCCGAGGATGAAGCTCACCCCCCGCGAGCTGGACAAACTCACCCTGTTCACCGCGGCCGAGGTCGCGCGCCGCAGGCTCGAGCGCGGGGTGCTGCTCAACGTCCCGGAGGCCACCGCGCTCATCTCGTGGGAGATCGTCGAGCACGCCCGCGACGGGCGTACGGTCGCCGAGTGCATGGATCTGGGCCGTCGGGTCCTGAACGCCGGACAGGTCATGGCAGGGGTGGTGGAGCGGCTGCCGATGATCCAGGTGGAGGCCACCTTCCCGGACGGCTCCAAACTGGTCACGGTGCACGATCCCGTCGGCCCGGTGGAGCAGCAGGCGTGACCGCGCACTCCCCGGTGCACGAGCATCACCCTGCGGTCCACGAGCATGTCCACGAGCACGTCCACGAGCACACCGATCCGGCCACCGCCCGGATCGTCGCGGCGCTGGGTCCGGAGTCCGAGCAGATGCCCGACCTCGGCATCCCGTCGGCCGCGCCCGGGCGTGGACTGTCCGACCTGGTGGCGGCGCAGGGGGAGGCGGGTGACCTCGTCGTCGTCGTCCCCATGACGTTCGGCCGCGCACCCACGGTGATCGCCGACTGCGCACGCACTCTGCGTGACGTCCGGGGTCGCACGGGCGGCGCTCGGCTCGCGCTGGCCGCGCCGCTGGGTGACGCCACGTTGCTGGTCAGCCGCCTGCGCGCGGTGATCCGCCGCCACAGCCTGGGAGACACTACGGGCGCCGAGTCGGTGCTGGTGGTGAGCCCGGCGATCGACCCGTTCGCCGACGCCGAACTGTTCCGCCTGGCCCGGCTCGCGCGGCAGTACGGCCGCCCCGGGCTGGTCGAGGTGGCCTTCCACGGCGGCTCCGAGCCCGACCCCGACCTGGCCGGCGGACTCGCGCGACTCGACGCCCTCGGCGGTGGCCGACCGTTGCTGGTGTCCGCCACGCTGGCGCCGGCGCCGGTCACCGGCCGCGGACTACCCGGTGAGGGCGAGTACCTGCTGGGCCCTGCCGTGCTGCGCAGCGTGATCGACACCCGCGTGCGCGAGGCGGTCCACCGGCTCGACCACGGCAGTAATGGTTCCGCTGGCGCTGCGGGTTCCGCCGACGCCGACGGAATCGACGCGGCACTCGACGCCGAGGACGGCCACGGTTACGCCCACTCCCACGTGGCGGCCGACGGCAGCGTCTACACCCACTCGCACTAGTCACCACCACCCACCCACCCCGAGGAGCGCGATGTCCGGATCCGGGAACTACCAGTACGGCGACGGCGACATCACGCTGGGCGCCGGACGCCAGACCATCGAGGTCACGGTGACCAACACCGGCGACCGCGCGGTTCAGGTGGGTTCGCACTACCACTTCTTCGAGGCCAACCGCGAGCTCCGATTCGACCGGCCGGCCGCCTACGGGCGCCACCTGGCGATCGGCGCGGGCCTGGCGGTGCGGTTCGAACCCGGACAGACCCGCACGGTGCGGCTGGTGGACTACGCCGGCGAGCGCGTGTGCCACGGCTTCTCCGGACTGGTCGACGGCCCCCTCGACGACCCGGCCATGCGTGAACGCGCGCTCCAGCGCATGCGCGACGGGGGGTTCCTGTGTGACACCCCGAACGACGACGCACACAGCAACGATGACGACGAAGACGACGACGACGAGCTCGCGCAGTCCGCGGACGGTGTGCCCGTCGCCGAGGGCCCGCCGACCGAGCATCCTCCCACGGTGCTCCCGCGCGCCACGTACACCGACATCTACGGGCCCACGATCGGCGACCGCCTGACGCTGGCGGACACGGTGTTGACCGTCGAGATCACGACCGACCACAATGCCGTCACCGCTGACGGTTCGTCCGGCTACGGCGAGGAGGCCGTGTACGGCGGCGGCAAGGCGATCCGCGACGGCATGGCGCAGGACCCGGCGGGGACGCGGGCCTCGGGCGCGCTCGACCTGGTGATCACCGGGGCCACGATCCTGGACGCCGTGATCGGCGTGGTCAAGGGCGACATCGGGGTGCGCGACGGCCGGATCGTGGCCGTGGGCAAGGCCGGGAACCCGCACCTCCAGGACGGTGTACACCCCGACCTGGTGATCGGTCCGGGCACGGAGGTGGTGGCGGGCGAGCACAAGATCGTCACCGCCGGGGGAGTGGACTCCCACATCCACTTCATCGCCCCGCAACAGGTCGACGAGGCCCTGTCCAACGGCATCACCACAATGTTCGGCGGTGGCACCGGCCCGTCCGAGGGCACCAAGGGCACCACCTGCACGCCGGGCGCCTGGAACATCGGACGGATGCTGCAGGCCGCCGACGGTCTGCCGGTGAACATCGGGATCCTGGGCAAGGGCAACACCTCGCAGCCCGAATCCGCGGTCGAGCAGATCGTGGCCGGGGCGGCGGGCCTGAAGATCCACGAGGACTGGGGCACCACCCCGGCGGCCATCCGCTGCGTGCAGGAGGTCGCCGACCAGTACGACGTGCAGGTCGCGATCCACACCGACACCCTCAACGAATCCGGTTTCTACGAGGACACCCGCGCCGCGATCGGCGACTCCACCATCCACACCTTCCACTCCGAGGGTGCCGGCGGCGGCCACGCCCCCGACATCCTGCGCGTGTGCGGCGAGCCCAACGTGCTGCCGGCCTCCACCAACCCGACGCTGCCGTACACCGTGAACTCGGTCGACGAGCTGCTGGACATGGTGATGGTGTGCCACCACCTGTCACACGACATCCCCGAGGACGTGAGCTTCGCCGACTCCCGCGTGCGGGCCGAGACCATCGCCGCCGAGACCGTGTTCCACGACGAGGGCATCATCTCCATCTTCTCCTCGGACTCCCAGGCCATGGGCCGGGTCGGTGAATCGTGGCAGCGGGCGTTCCAGACCGCCCACCACTGCCGGGTCGAGCGCGGGCCGCTGCCCGAGGACGTGGCCGCGTCGCCCGACGGCAGTTCACCGGACCGAACCGGCGGGGCGCGCAACGACAACGAGCGGGTCCTGCGGTACGTGGCCAAGATGACCATCAACCCGGCCATCGCCGCGGGCATCGCCGACCACCTGGGCTCGATCGAGCCGGGCAAGCTGGCCGACCTGGTGGTGTGGCCGGTCGAGTCGTTCGCCGCCAAGCCGTCCCTGGTGATCAAGGGCGGAATGATCGTGTGGGCGCCGATGGGCGACCCCAACGCCTCCCTGCCCACCCCGCAGCCGGTGATCTACCGCCCGATGTTCGGCGCCTACGGCGGGGCCATGCAGTCCACCCGCGTGACCTTCCTGTCCGCGGCGGCGATCGAGGCCGGCGTCCCGGAGCAGCTGGGCCTGACCTCGCCGTGCCTGCCGGTGCGGGGCTGCCGCGGGATCGGCAAGAAGGACATGGTCCGCAACGACCGCTGCCCGCAGATCGAGGTGGACCCCGACACGTACGTGGTGACCGTCGACGGCGAACCGGCCACCATCGCACCGGCCACCACACTGCCGCTGGCCCAACTGTTCTACCTGGCATGAGCGGCTCCGACCTGTCGCGACTGCTGCTGGCGCTGCAGTTCACCGACTCGTCCTTCCCGTCCGGGATGTACACCCTGTCCCACGGGCTCGAGGGGCTCGCCCAGCGCGGGGAGGTCGATGCCCGCCGACTGCCGGAGGTGCTGCACGCGATGCTGCGCCACGCCATCGGCCCGGCGGACTCCAGCGCGCTGGCCCTGGCATGGGCGGCCACCCGCGCGCACGGTGGAGACGCCCCCGATGAGACACAGTGGCTGGACGCGGTGACCCGCATCGACCGCCGCCTGCACGCCACCCGGCTGACGCGGGAACTGCGCGACGGTGCCACCCGCACGGGAAAGCAGGTGCTGGACCTGGCGGCCGAGCTGCTGGACGACCCGGTGGTCAGCGCGTGGAACGCCCACGTCAAGGCCCGCAGGTCACCCGGGTCCCAGTCCGTGGTGATGGGCGTGGTCTACGCCCGCGGCGGGCTCGACCAGCGGGACGCCGTGGCCGCCGACCTCACCGCCGTGGTCATCAGCCTGGCAGGGGCCGCCCTACGCCTGCGACTGGCCGACCACCGCAGCGCCCAGGCCCTGGTCCGCGGTGCCGCGCCCGTCGTCGAGGAGGTCGCCGACGCTGCCGTAGGGGCCGCCCTGGAGGACCTGGGCGGGTTCGCGCCGGTGCTGGACCTGGCCAGTTGCCACCACGAGAACTCCGACGCCCGGCTCTTCGCGAGCTGACCACGCCGACACACCGGCTCCACCACTGATCGACTTCACCACTGATCGACTTCACCACGGAAGGGACGCACATGACCGAGGGACAGAACGTGCTGCGCATCGGGATCGGCGGGCCCGTGGGCTCGGGCAAGACCGCACTGATCGAGGCGCTCGTGCCCATGCTCATCGAACGCGGCCGGGCCCCCGCGGTGATCACCAACGACATCTACACCCAGGAGGACGCCGAGCACGTCCGCCGCACGCTCGCCGGGGTCCTGGACCCCGCCAAGGTGGTGGGTGTGGAGACCGGGTCGTGCCCCCACACCGCCGTCCGCGACGACCCCACCATGAACCTGGCCGTGGGAGCCGAGATGCTCGAGGCGCACCCGGACGTCGACACCCTGATCTTCGAGTCCGGCGGCGACAACCTCACCCTGACGTTCTCGCCCGTGCTGGTGGACCTGTTCCTCTTCGTCCTGGACACCGCCGAGGGCGAGAAGATGCCGCGCAAGCGGGGCCCCGGCATCACCGAGTGCGATCTGCTGGTGATCAACAAGATCGACATCGCCAAGTACGTCCGATGCGACCTGGGCGTGATGAGCTCCGACGCCGACCGCGTGCGCTCGGGCAAGCCGGTCGTGTTGACCGACTGCCTCAGCGGCACCGGGGTCGGCGAGGTGCTGGACTACTTCGAGTCGCGTCGCGCGGACCTGCTGCCGAGCGCGTGAGCAACGTCGTCACCCAACCGGCCGTCACCCCGCCGGTCGCCATCACCCCACCGGCCGGTTCCACGCCCGTGACGTCCCGGGCCGCCCGGCTGGCGCGCGCGGCCGACCCCGGTCACGTCTCGGCCGTCGTGACGGCCGGCCCGGTGCACGCCGCCGGGTCGCTGCCCGTGGGCTCGCCGGGCAAGGTCGGCGTCCTGGACCTCGACTTCCGGACCTCGGCCGGGGGCCGCACCGTTCTGGCCGACCGCTACCAGAAGTCGCCTCTACAGGTGATGCGCTCGCTGTACGTCGACCCGGTGCTGCCCCACGTCCCGGTCACGTACCTCATGTCGACGGGCGGGGGCGTGGTGGGCGGCGACCGGCTGGACATCGACGTCCGCCTGGCTGACCGGGCGCACGCGGTGATCACCACCCAGGCCGCCACGCGGGTCCACCGCATGGACGCCGGCTACGCCACCCAGAACGTCACGCTGACGCTGGGTGCCGGCGCGGTGTGCGAGTGGGTTCCCGACCCCCTCATCCCCTATGCAGGGAGCAGGTTCCAGCAGCGACTCCGTGCGACGGTCCCCGACGACGCGGTGCTGGTGGTCTCCGACGTCCTCACCGCCGGCCGGGTGGCGCGCGGCGAGCGGTGGGCGATGGACGCGCTGGTCTCGCACGTGGAGCTGACCCGCCCCGACGGCACGCCGGTGGTCGTGGACACCACGCGGATCGTCGGCGGAGCGGGTGCCGGGGTCGACGCCGGACAGGCCGGACCCGACGACGACCTGGTCACCGGCGGGTCCGACGCCATCGGCACCGTGTTCGTCCTGGCGCCGGGGCCGGCGGCGGACCTGGCGGCCGCGATGCGGGCGGCCACCGATTCCTGCGAGGGCGTGCGCCGGGGTGATGTGAGCCGGGGTGATGTGAGCTGTGGGGTGAGCACCCTGCCCGAGGGATGCGGGGCGTGGGCGCGGGTGCTGGGCCGGAGCCCGGAAGCGGTGGAGTCCGCCGTGCGCGCGGTGTGGTCCGCCGCGCGCGAGCACGCCCTGGGGGCGCCGGCACCGAATCTGCGGAAGGGCTGAGCAGGACGCACGGAGAGACTGAGACACAACTGAGCAGTTCCTGAGCGGGCGCGAAACCCAGGGTTCACTGCAGGTGGATCGAGGCAACACGCACGAAACACTCTGGAACCGTGCGGCTCACATGTAACTCATAACTTTGGGTTCATCGAGCGTCGATCCCCGAGAAGCGGGGGCCATCGACCGCCCGCCCACGGCAAGGATGAACCCGCGTGAATTCCATCTCCAGACGCACCGTCGCCGCCGCCGCACTGGTGGTCCTCGGGGCCGGTGCACTCACCGCCTGCGGCAGCCGCACCTCGGACACCGCCGCGGCCTCCGCAGAATCGTGTGTGGACACCTCCGGCGACACCATCAAGATCGGGTCGCTGCACTCCCTGTCGGGCACCATGGCGATCTCCGAGAGGACGGTGCGTGACTCCGTCGCGCTGGCCGTGGAGCAGATCAACGCCGAGGGTGGAGTGCTGGGCAAGCAGATCGAGCCGGTCGTCGAGGACGGGGCGTCCGACCCGGCCGTCTTCGCGGAGAAGGCGCAGAAGCTCATCACCAGCGACTGCGTGGCCGCGATCTTCGGCGGCTGGACCTCGTCCTCGCGCAAGGCCATGCTGCCGGTGGTCGAGGACGCCAACGCCCTGCTGTACTACCCGGTCCAGTACGAGGGCCTGGAGGCGTCCGAGAACATCTTCTACACCGGCGCCACCACCAACCAGCAGATCGTCCCGGGGCTGGAGTACCTCAAGGAGCAGGGCGCCGAGTCGATGTACCTCGTCGGGTCGGACTACGTGTTCCCGCAGACGGCCAACCGCGTGATCAAGGCGTGGGCGGAGGCCAACGACGTCGAGATCCTCGGCGAGGACTACACGCCGCTCGGGTCCACCGACTTCTCGACCATCGTCAACAAGGTGCGCACCGCCGACCCGGACGCGGTGTTCAACACCCTCAACGGCGACTCCAACGTCGCCTTCTTCCGCGAGTACACCAACGCCGGCCTCACCGCCGAGGACACCCCGGTGGTGAGCGTGTCGATCGCCGAGGAAGAGGTGCAGGGGATCGGCGCGAACAACATCGCCGGCCAGCTCACGTCGTGGAACTACTACCAGACCATCGAGAGCCCCGAGAACACCTCGTTCGTCGAGGCGTTCAAGGCCAAGTACGGAGACGAGAGGGTCACCTCCGACCCCATGGAGGCGGCGTACACCTCGCTGTACCTGTGGAAGAACACCGTCGAGAAGGCGGACAGCTTCGATGTCGCCGCGATCCAGGAGAACGCCGGTGGGGTCAGCTTCGACGCCCCGGAGGGCACCGTGACGATCAACGCGGACAACAACCACATCTCCAAGACGGCACTCGTCGGGGAGATCCGCCCCGACGGCCTGATCTACGAGGTGTGGAGCTCGGGCGAGCCGATCGAGCCGGATCCCTTCCTGGAGGGCTACGACTGGGCCGGCGAGCTGTCCGGCAACTGACCTAGTCCGTGTCCACCGCCCCCCGCGGCGGTCCCGGTCGACGGGACCGCCGCGGGCGGGCGTACGCAGGAGAAAGGAGCCGGTGTGGACATCATCATCGGTCAACTCGCGACGGGACTGAGCATCGGCTCGATCCTGCTTCTCGCAGCGCTCGGGCTGTCCCTGACCTTCGGGCAGATGGGCGTCATCAACATGGCGCACGGCGAGTTCATCATGGCCGGGTGCTACACGGCCTACGTCATCCAGCAGTTCGTCGCCGCCTCCGGTGCGGGGCTGGCGATCTCCCTCGTGGCGGGGTTCGTGGTGGGTGGCCTGCTCGGTGTGATCCTCGAGGTGCTGCTCATCAGACGGCTGTACGCCCGGCCGCTCGACACCCTGCTCGTCACCTTCGGCGTCGGTCTGGTCCTCCAGCAGATCGCCCGCGACATCTGGGGAGCCCCCGCCGTCAACGTCGAGGTGCCCCCCTTCCTGCGAGGGAACATGGAGCTGCTCGGGGCGTCCGTCCCGTACACCCGCGTCTTCATCTTCGTCCTGGCCGTGACCTGCGTCGCCGCACTGATGGCGGCCATGCGGTTCACCCCGATGGGCCGTCGAATCCGGGCCGTCACCCTCAACCGTGATCTCGCCGAGAGCTCCGGAATCAACTCGCGCCGCAGTGACCTGACCACCTTCTTCATCGGTTCCGGCCTCGCGGGTGTGGCGGGCGTGGCCCTGACCCTCATCGGCTCCACGAGCCCCACCATCGGCCAGTCGTACCTCATCGACGCGTTCCTCGTGGTGGTGGTCGGAGGCCTCGGACAGCTGCGGGGCGCCGTCATCGCCGCCTTCGCGCTGGGGGTCCTGCACTCGTTCTTCGAATACTCCACGACCGCGTCCGTGGCGAAGGTGCTCGTCTTTGTGGCGATCATCGTCTTCCTCCAGATCCGCCCGCAGGGGCTGTTCGCCGTCAAGACCAGGAGCCTGGCATGACCGACACCGCCACCATCGGCACCACCACCCCGGACCCGGCCGAACCGGCGTCGGGCCGTCGGGGCCGTCCGCCACTCCTCCCGCGACCCGGCGCGCTGACCACCGACGGCGAACGACCCCGCTGGGTGTTCTGGGTCGCGCTCGCCGTGGCCGCGATCCTCATCTTCGGCGTCGCACCCGCGCTGCTGAGCGAGTTCCGGCTCAACCTGCTGGCCAAGTTCTTCTGCTACGGCATCGTCGCCACCGGCATCGGGCTGGCCTGGGGTCGGGGCGGCATGCTCACCCTGGGCCAGGGCGTGTACTTCGGCGTGGGCGCATACGCCATGGCGATGTACCTCAAGCTCGCCGACGCCCGCGAGCGCGGCGGGCCCGACGCCCTGCCCGACTTCATGCAGATCGCCGGCATGCGGTCGCTGCCCGGGTACTGGGAGCCGTTCGCCTCGCCGGTGTTCGCCCTCGCGGTGATCCTGCTGCTGCCGCCCCTGCTCGCCTTCGGGTTCGGATACCTGGTGTTCAACCGCAAGGTCAAGGGCGCCTACTTCGCCATCCTGTCGCAGGCTCTCGCGGCGGCCGCGGCGATCTTCCTGGTCAGCCGCCCCGAACTCGGCGGCTCCAACGGGCTCAACCGGTTCACCGGCTTCTTCGGCTTCGCGCTGTCGGATCCGGCCAACCGCCAGATGCTGTACTTCATCACCGGTGGCGCGCTCATCGGCGTGGTGCTGCTGGTGCGTCAGTTCATGCAGTCCCGCTTCGGTGAGCTGCTCGTGGCCGTCCGCGACCAGGAGGAGCGGGTCCGCTTCCTGGGCTACGACCCGGCGCTGGTCAAGTCCCTGGCGTACGCGGTCGCCGCCTTCGCGGCAGGAATCGCCGGGGCGTTGTTCGTCCCGATCGTGGGGATCATCTCGCCCTCGGCGATCGGCATCGCCCCGTCGATCGCATTCCTCATCGGTGTCGCGATCGGCGGCCGGGCGACATTGCTCGGCCCGGTCCTCGGAGCGATCGGTGTGGCCTGGGCGCAGACGACCTTCTCCGAGGCCTACCCGTCGCAGTGGACCTACCTGCAGGGCGTGCTCTTCATCGTCGTCGTGGGCTTCCTGCCCGGCGGTCTGGCCAGCCTGTTCGTCATCCGCCGGCGCCGCAGGTCCGCCGAATCCGGCCGCGCGACCCCCGCCACCACCGGATCCGCCCACACCCCAGAGGAGACATCATGACCCCCACCGCTGTGGCCACCGGCTCGACCGGGGCCGGCCGTGGCCGAGCCGGCGCCTCGACGGGTCGGACCTACCTGGAGGTCCGCGGCCTGACCGTGTCGTTCGACGGGTTCCGCGCCGTGGACGGGGTGGACCTCACGCTGATCCAGGGCGATCTCAAGTTCCTCATCGGCCCCAACGGCGCGGGCAAGACCACCGTCGTCGACGCCATCACGGGGCTGGTCCCCGCGACCGGGTCCGTCGACAAGACCGGGCAGCCGGTGCTGGGGATGAAGACGCACAAGATCGCCCGCATGGGGATCGGCCGCACCTTCCAGACGGCCAGCATCTTCGAGGACCTGACCGTGGAGCAGAACCTCGACATCGCGGCCGGTTCCGGTCGGGGTTGGCTGACCCTGCTCCGGCGCCGCCGCGGCCGCGCGACCGTGGTCGCCGAGACGCTGGACACCATCGGGCTCGAGCACCTGGCCGGCACCAAGGCCGGGGTGTTGGCGCACGGACAGAAGCAGTGGCTGGAGATCGGCATGCTGCTCGTCCAGGACTCCGACGTGATGCTGCTCGACGAGCCCGTGGCCGGCATGGGCGCCGATGAACGCAAGGCCACCGGTGAACTGCTCCAGCGCATCGCCGCCGACCGCACGGTGGTCGTGGTGGAGCACGACATGGACTTCATGCGGGACTTCGCCACCTCCGTCACCGTTCTCGCGGCCGGAAAGGTCCTCGCCGAGGGCACGGTCACCGAGATCCAGGCCGACCCCAAGGTCCAGCAGGTGTACCTGGGCACCGCAGCCGCCACCGGCACCGCACTCGAGGAGGAGTCAGAGACATGAGCCCACTACTGCAGATGTCGGGCGTGCGCGCCGGGTACGGCGGGTCCGAGGTGCTCCACGGGGTGGACCTCGAGGTCCCCGCCGGCGGCGTGGCCGCGGTGCTCGGGCACAACGGGGCGGGCAAGACGACCCTGCTGCGGGCCGCCGTCGGCCTGCTGCCGTGCAAGGGCGGCACGATCACCTTCGACGGCCAGGACATCACGGGTCTGAAGCCGCACGGCCGCGTGGCGCTGGGCATCGGCTACGTGCCGCAGGGCCAGCAGTCGTTCACCCAGCTCACGACCGCCGAGAACCTGCGGGTCGTGGCTGACGGTCGCAAGCGGGGGAAGGCGCTGATCGACGAGTCGTTGGACCTGTTCCCGGCGCTCAAGGAGCTGCTGGACCGGAAGGCCGGGCTGCTCTCCGGTGGGCAGCGCCAGCAGTTGGCCATCGCCCGTGCGCTCATCACCGAACCGCGACTGCTGGTGCTGGACGAACCGACCGAGGGCATCCAGCCCAACGTCGTGGCCGAGATCGAGCGGATCATCGTGGACCTGGCCTCGCGCGGCGACCTGTCCGTGCTGCTGGTCGAGCAGCACGTCGGGTTCTCCCTGCGGGCCTCGGACGTCTTCTACGTGGTGGAGTCGGGACGGGTCACCCACTCGGGCGCCTCCGACGACACCGCCGCCCACGAGGTCACCTCGGCGCTGGCGATCTGAGCGGGCGGGCCCCACGGCCCGCCCGCACGGGCGGATCGTGCCGGGCCGGCGTCACCGCGGTGCGGGCCGCGCCAGTCCCCCCGCGAGCCAGTCCACGAGGTCCGCCACGTACTCGCGGTGGGGTGGACCGACTTCGGGGGGATCGCAGGCCCGCACCGCGAGTTCGGCGGTGAGCATCACGATGAGCTGCCGGACCCGGTGTTCGGCGAACTCCCTTCCGCAGCGGGCGGTCGTGGCCGAGATCAGCATCTCCAGCTGGTCCTGCAGCGCGGTGTCCGCGACCGGCCCGGTGGTCACCGTACGACCGACCTCGGCCAGCGCCCCGACCTGCGCGATCACCCGGAGGGTCCAGCGGCCCTCGTCGTCGTCCAACAGGTCCGCCACCGGTGACACCACCCCCCGCACGATCTCCGGGAGGTCGGGGGTCGACGACGCCCACCGCTGCAGGTCGGCCCGCCGCTCGTCCTCCATCCGTAGGACGCCGCGGAGCAGCACGTCCTCGAGCAGCCCCATGCGGCCGCCGAAGTGGTAGTTGATCGCCGAGTCGTTGCCCTGTCCGGCGTCGCTGACGATGTCGCGTATCCGCGCCGACCGCCAGCCGTCGGAAGCGAATCGGCGCAGACCGGCCAGGTACAGGGCCTCCCGGGTGGCGGTCGATCGGGGCTGACGTGAGATGGCGGTGGAGCGGGGCACCCGCCCGAGTCTAGATCGCCCCTTCCCTTTGGTTAACAGCACGTGTTAAATGTGGCCATGAGTCCCGCCGCGCCGCCATTCGACCCGTTCGACACCGCGCACCTGGTCGACCCCTACCCCGGGTACCGGGTGCTGCGTGAGACGGACCCGGTCCACTTCCACCGCGGCGACGGCACGGCAGGCCGCCCCGACTTCTGGGCCCTGTCCCGCTATGCGGACGTGGACGCCGCCGTCTGCGACACCGAGACGTTCTCCTCCGCGAGCGGCCTGACCTTCTACCGCGACGAGATCGAGAAGCTGGGGCTGGCGCCGACCATCGTCATGATGGACCCGCCCGAGCACTCCGGGAAGCGGAGGCTGCTGGCCAAGGCCTTCTCGCCCAGGCGCGTCGCGGAGACCGAACCGCAGATCCGTGACTTCGTCCGTGGGCGGCTGGCGGAGATGGCCGGGAGGTACGACGACGACGAGGTCGTAGATCTGCACCGCGACTTCAGCTCGCAGATTCCGACATTCGTGCTGGCCCAGCTGTTCGACCTGCCTGCCGCGGACCGCCCGCGGTTCGGCCCGTGGGTCAGCGCGCTGACCACCCTGCAGGAGGAGGGATTCCGCCCGGCGGGCCTCGAGGGTGGGGCGATCGCGGCGGTGGCCGAGATGTTCGGGTACTTCGGTGAGCTGATCGCCGAACGGCGCGCGAACCCGGGCGGGGACCTCGTCTCAGCCCTGGCCGAGGCTCAGATCGACGGCGAGCGACTCACGGACTGGGACATCCTCGGTTTCTGCTTTGTCATCGTCGCCGGCGGCAACGACACCACCGGCAACCTCATCTCGCACACCGTGGCATTGCTCGACGCGCACCCGCGGCAGCGCGAGCTGCTCGTGGCGGACCCGGGGCTGATCCCCGGGGCGCTCTCGGAGTGCCTGCGATTCGAGTCGAGCGTTCAGGGGCTTGCCCGCACCACCACCCGGGAGGTCGTCGTGGGCGGGACCACCATCCCTGAGGGGGAGAAGGTGATGATGCTCTACGCGTCGGCCAACCGTGACGAGCGCGAGTTCGGCCCCACCGCCGAGCAGTTCGACATCACCCGTGAGATCTCCGGACACCTCAGCTTCTCCCGTGGTCCGCACTTCTGCATCGGGTCGCATTTCGCGCGTCTGCAGGCGCGGATAGCCGTGGAGGAGCTGTACGCCGCGCACCCGACGGTCGGGGTCGATCAGGGCGCCGCGGTCCGGGCGCTCTCGCCGTTCACGCGCGGGTTCCACTCGCTGCCCGCCACGGGGTTCGCGGCGCCGCGACACTGATGACAGACCCGCAACCCTGACCCGCTCGCTCCGACCCGCAACCCTGCCCCCCGCGTCCCTTCCTTCAGTGCTTCTCCTCGGTGGGGGCGAGGTCACCCGTGAACAACCGGCGCGCCTGATCGGGGTTCGCGAGGAGCGTGCGGGCGGCGGGATGGGCAGCGAGATGCTGGAGCGCCGGGAGCAGGGTGGAGAACGGGCAGGCCAGATCGCCGGTGGGGTAGTGGTCCTCGAGCCGGCGCGTGCGGGGGCGCCGGGTGTCTGAATGGCGGTCGACGGTGATCGCGGCCGCGTTGTACGCGCGCATGTGCTCCGGGCCCGAGGTGGCGGTGGACACGAGCGGAGCCTGCCTGATCGCGGCGATGTCGTCCCACGGGATGTGTGAGGCCTCCTCGCCCGCGCCCAGGACGAGCGCATCGCTGCGTAACTCGATGCGTCGCCGCCACGGTCGCTGCACCATCAGATACGTCAGACCGAAGGCGCAGAGCGCGGCGACCAGTGCCCACCCCACGGGCGACGTGCCGCGTGGGCCCTCGACCCCGCCCGCGGAACCGAACACGCCCGCGAGTCCCGCCAGGAACATCGTGACGGCCAGGGGCTGGGCTATGGTCAGCCGCCGGGCGGGGATCACCACTGCGTCCGGGGCCGGAGTCACCCGCACCGGCCACCCCTCGGTGACCTTGGGAATGGTGAGTCCGAGCGCGATCACCCCGATCGCTGCGGCGACGAGGGTCAGAACGGTGTTCTCGCCGGGAGCGGAGCCGAACGGCCACCATCGGGCCAGCGCCAGAGTGCCGGCAGCAGCCAGCGCGGCGGTCCCGAGTCTGATCGCCACGATCCGCGGGGTCCGACCGAGTCCGGGTGTGTACGCCATCGTCCCCTGCTCCAGTTCATGTTCGACACTCATGGTCTCCGGCCCTGATCGAGGAGAAACAGTAGGACGGGTCCGGCGTCGGTGGGGGTCTCTCCCCTCGGGGCCGGGACCGGGCCGGGGATGATCGGGGTCGAGGTCGGGGTCGGGGTTGGGGCCGGGGTTGACACTCCACAAGTAGTGCGCATCACGCTGGCTGTATAAGCGTAGAGTCATGCATTGAAGGCGGATGCGCTGGTGCTGGTGGATCCGCACCCTTCTCGTCAAGGACCCATCATGGCAACTCCACAGACTGCCCCATCCGGACCCTTCTCTACATCCGTCCAGGAGCCTCCTCGTACGCGCCCCCTGAACTGGGTCATGCTCGTCGCGGGGGTCCTCCTCGCCGCGTTCGGCCTCGGATTGACGGCGACGGGAGCGGCCCTCATGGTGGCCGAAGCCTCCCAGCGAGACGGTCGGTACGCCTACACCGACACCGACCGAGTCCAGACCGTCGGTCACGCGATCACGACCACGCCCCTCACGGTCCACGTCGACGAGGGTGTCAGCGTAGGCACGTTCAGCCTCGATGACCTGATCTCGCTCCAGTTGCGCGCGACGTCGGTGGTCCCCGATCAGGACGTGTTCATCGGCATCGCCGATGCGGCCGACGTCTCGGCCTATCTCAGCGATGTCCCGCACGCCGTATTCGGCGACGACCCGTGGGATACCGGCTACTCCGTCGACAATCCGATGGCGTGGGGTTCGGGGGCCGACGACGACACCGTGTTCGACGACACCGTGCTCGACGAGGTGCCCGGCACCCGCGCCCCCGAACCGCCCGCCGAGCAGGACTTCTGGACCCAGTCCGCCACGGGCTCCGATCAGCAGACGATCACCGTCGAACTGCAGTCCGGCGACTGGGTGGTCGTGGTGATGAACGCCGACGGCACGCGACCGGTGTGGGTCGACGTGCAGGTGGGCGCCCACACCGAGCTGTTCGGGCTGGCCAATCCCGGCGCCCTGGTCTCCGGGATCGTGGCTCTGGTGCTGGGGCTGCCGTTGATCCTCCTCGGCGCCGCAGGCCTGGGGCGCGACATCGACCGCGGGCCCGGCGTGGGCGTCCCCGGCGCTGCTGCCGGTCCCGACCCGCTGCGCCTGAGCGGTCACCTGGACCCCGGCGTCTCCCGCGCGATGTGGCTGATCAAGTGGGCGCTGGCGATCCCGCACTACATCGTGATGGCACTGCTGTGGTTCGGGTTGGTGGTCACCACCATCGCCTCGGGGTTCGCGATCCTGTTCACCGGCCGCTACCCGCGGTCGTGGTTCATGTTCAGCGTCGGGGTGCTGCGGTGGAACTGGCGCGTCGGGTTCTACGCCTACTCCGCGCTCGGCACGGACCGGTACCCACCCTTCTCGCTGGCGCCGGCCGACTACCCGGCCGGGTTGGACGTGGCCTACCCCGGGCAGCTCTCCCGCGGTCTGGTGTTGGTCAAGTGGTGGCTGCTGGTGATCCCGCACCTGTTCATCGTGGGGATCCTCACCGGAGGCGGAGCGGCCCTGAGCAGTGCCTCGGAGGACGGCGACGCCGGGTGGAACTTCTCGTTGGTGGGCCTACTCGTGCTGATCGCGGCGATCGGGCTGTTGTTCACCGGTCGCTACCTGCCCGGACTCTTCAACCTGATCGTGGGCCTGAACCGCTGGGTCTACCGGGTCGGCTCGTACGTGTTGCTCCTGCGCGACGAGTACCCGCCGTTCCGTCTGGACCAGGGGCCGGAGGAGCCGGTCGAACCCGAGCCGGGTGACGCCGGATCAGCGATGGGGCGGGGCGAGACCCCACCGGAACAGCCGACTGCCGGGGAGCGCCCTCGTAGCTGAGGTGGGAAGGTGACGGGAATGCTCACCGCACTGCGATGGATCGTCGTGGTGGTACTGGTCGGGCACGGTCTGCTCCACCTGCCGGGGGCCGCGAAGGGGTTCGGCTGGGCCGAGATCGCGCAGCTGACCCAGCCGATCGGCCCGGCCGGAGCCGCGCTCTGGCTGCTCGCCGCGCTCCTGGTGCTCGCCACCGCGGCGACCCTGGCCGTCGGTGCGCGGACCTGGTGGTGGGTCCTCGCCGCGGTGGCGGCGGTCGTCTCGCAGGCGGCGATCGTCACCTCGTGGAGTGATGCCAGAGCCGGCACCGCGGTGACCGTGCTGTTGGTGATCGTGGCCGGTTACGGGTTCCTCGCGGAGGGTCCGACCAGCTTCCACGCGCAGTGGCGCGACCAGGCCACCAGCGCGGTCCGCGGGCAGCAGGCGGACCCTCCGGTGCTCACGGAAGCGGACCTCGAGGTACTACCCGGCCCGCTGGCCACCTACGTGCGACGCACCGGCGCGGTCGGGATGCCCCGGGTCGTCAACGTCCACGCCGAGCTCCGCGGCCGCATCCGCAGCGGCCCCGAATCCGAGTGGATGCCCTTCACCGGCGAGCAGTTCAACACCTATGGCCCCCGGCCGCAGCGGGTGTTCCTCATCGACGCCACCAGGGCCGGACTGCCCGTCACCGTCCTGCACTCCTACGCCGACACCGCGGCCACGATGCGCGGCAGACTGCTGTCCCTCGTGACGGTCCTCGACTCCGCCGGCCCCGAGATGGACCGCGGGGAGACGGTCACCGTGTTCAACGACCTCGTGCTGCTGGCGCCCGGAGCCCTGGTCGACGCGCCGGTCGAGTGGACCGAGGTCGACCGCAACCGGGTCCGCGGGGTCTTCACCACCGGTGACCAGAGCGTGACGGCCGACGTGATCTTCGACGACTCCGGCGATCTCGTCGACTTCCACTCCGAGGACCGCCTCCGGGCGTCCGGCGACGGTTCTTCTTTCGCCCGCCAACCCTGGTCGACTCCCATGTTCGGGCGCCGCGACTTCCACGGCGTCCGGCTGCCCTCGGTCGGCGAGGCACGCTGGCTCGACCCGGAGACAGGGGAGTGGTTCACCTACATCGAACTCGAGTTCACCGATGTCGCCTACAACGTGCAGGAGGCGGACCTCGGGTAGGGGGCCCGTCCGCTCGGCGTCTGTCCGCTGCGTGCCCGGCCGATCAGCCTCTGACTACTCAGCCTTGTCCTGTCACGACGCGGGCGAGGAGGTCGGCGAGCTGTTCGTCGATGTCCTCCCGCCGGTCGGCGGGGATGTCGAGGGTGTCGAGTAGCGCGCCCCGCAACACCGGCCACGCGTAGACGGCGGTGAAGATCAGCAGTAGCTCGACGTCCCCGGCCGGAGGGGGAGAGGTCATCCGCCTCAGGGCGGCGGCCGGGCGTTCGGCGGGGTCGACCATCGGCGGGAACGCCGCCTCGCTGTCCAATGCCAACCACGCCAGGAGCCGGCTGATCTCCGGGTGTGCGGTGGAGCCGAGCAGCATGCCGCGCACGGCCTCGCCCGCATCGTCGAGGTGCTCGAGCCGCGCGGCGCCGAGGCGAACCGCCTCTTGCATGACGGTGGTCAGCAGGGCGTCCTTCCGGCCGACGTGCCGGTGGATCAGCCCGAGGTTGACGTCCGCGGCGTCCGCGATATCGCGCAGCGGAACGTGGGGGCCCCGCTCGGACAGCAGTCGCCGGGCCTCGCGCAGGACGGCGGAGCGGACCTCGTCGCGGCCCGTCGGGCGGGCTCGCGCGGCACCGTGTGCCCGGGCGGAGTCGGCGCCGGGAGCCCGGGTGGGGGCGGAGTCGGGCGGGGGCGGTCCGGGGAGGCCGTCCTCGTCGTCGTCGGATCGGTTCTCGCTTTCCATTCCCAAACTGTACACAATTGACTACAGTCTGGTTGACGGGTGTGGATTACGCGCCCCGCAACTCGTTCGAAAGGCCCGATGATGACCACCAACGACCGCCGCGACGACGTCGACGCGATCAAGTCACTGAAGTACCGCTACCTGCGCTGCGTGGACCTGCGCCTGTGGGACGAGCTCGCCGGGACCCTCGCGCCCGAGGTCTCGGCCTCCTACGGCAAGCGGCTGTCGTACACCGGCCGGGACGAGGTGGTGGCGGGGCTCAAGGGGCAGATGACCGACGACGTGATCACCGAGCACCAGGCCCACCACCCCGAGATCGAGGTGGACGGCGACACCGCCACCGGTCGTTGGTACCTGCAGGACCGGGTGATCGTCCCCGCCTTCGACACGATGATCTTCGGCAGCGCCTTCTACGAGGACACCTACGCACGCCAGGACGGGCGCTGGGTCATCACGAGCACCGGCTACAAGCGCACCTACGAGGCGATGATCAACCTCAAGGACGTCCCGAGCTTCCAGCTCACCGACAATCACCTCGCCCCCGCCGGCGGGCAGTGACGGCGCGGACGGACGGTGCGATCCCGACCCGGCGCGAGTGTGGCCGTGACGGTGGCCGGAACAGGGGCCGCCACAGGGGCCGTGGCGGTGACGCGTGGAGCTGACCGTCATCGCGGTGCTGTGCGTGGCGGCGGCCTCGGTGGTCGGAGGTGCCACCGGATTCGGCACCTCCCTCCTCGCCACTCCGTTGATGCTGATGGCGGGGATCGGCCTGGCCGAGACGGTCGTGGTGAACCTGGTCGTGGCCCTGGTCACCAGGGTGGGCGTCACCGTGCAGTTGCGCGATCACATCAACTGGCGGCGCGTGGCGGTGCTGGGACTGGCGAGCGTGCCGGGGGCCTGGCTTGGCGTGCAGACGGTCAACCTCCTCCCCGAGGAACACCTCAAACCGGCGGCCGGTGCGATCACCGTGCTGTGTGGGGTCGCGATGGCGCTGCCCGCGGCCAGGTCACCCCGGCCGCCCTCCACGATCGCGACCGCCCTCACCGGGGCGATCAGCGGGTACTTCTCCACCACCACGTCCCTCAACGGGCCGCCGGTCGTCCTGCTGCTCAGCCGGGCCAGGCTGCCGCCGATGGGCTTCATCGCCGACCTCGCCGGGTACTTCGTCATCACCAGCCTGGTCTCCCTCGCGCTGTTGTGGTCGGGCACCGAGATCGATGTCCACGCCCTGCTGCCCATGATCGTGTCCTGCACCGTCGTCGGCGTCCTGGCCAACCAACTCGGAATCGGCATCGCCATGCGCCTGCCCACCCACGTGTTCCGCTCCGCCGTGATCTCCCTCGTGGTGATCGCCGGCCTCGTCACCTTCGCCACGGCATGATCGCCGCGGCGCCCCGATCCGACTTCCACAGATTCCCGCACCGACCCCGGAGGACCCCATGACCGACACCACCGCACAGAACACCGAGAACGCCGGCGCCGAGAACGCCGGCGCTGTGACCTCGAACCCCGTGACCTCGACCCCCGTGACGCCGAACCCCGTGGCCGCTGCGGAACCGGGCGCCGCACGCGAGAACCGGTTGGCCGGCAAGGTCGCCATCGTCACCGGCGGCGGGCAGGGAGTCGGCCGCGGCATCGCGCTCGGGCTCGCCGAGTCGGGCGCCTCCGTCCTGCTGGTCGGCCGCAAACTGCGCAAGCTCGAGAAGGTCGCCGAGGAGATCCACGCCGCCGGGGGGACCGCCGACACCCTGTCGGCGGACATCATCACCGACGGCGCACCGGAGACGATCATCGCCACGGCCGTCGAGCGCTTCGGGGGAGTGGACATCCTCATCAACAACGCGAACATGGCCATGCCGCTGCCGCTGTCCGACTACCCGGACGACGACTTCCGCAAGGCCTTCGAGGGTGGCCCCCGCGTCTCCCTGAGCCTGATGAAGCTGGCCCGGCCCGAGATGGCCAAGCGCGGTGGCGGCACCATCATCAACCTCGTGACCGCCGCCGCCGTCCGGTGGGACGCCGCAAACTACGGCGTCTACTCCGCCGTCAAGGAGGCAGTGCGCGCCCTGACCCGCGCCGCCGCCTACGAGTGGGCGGCCGAGGGCATCCGCGCCCTCAACGTGGCGCCGCACGCCCACAGCCCCGGACTGGACTGGTGGATGGAGAACAACCCCGAAGAGGCCGAGGAGTTCGTGGCGAGCATCCCCGCGGGCCGCGTGGGCGACCCCCTCGAGGACATCGGCCGTCCCGTGGCCTGGCTGTGCTCGTCCGAGGCCTCCTACCTCAGCGGGGCGACCATCCCCCTCGACGGCGGACAGTCCCGCTGGGGCTGACCCCCGTCCCCGCCCACCACCCCGCCACCTCCGGTGCCCCGTCCCGAAAGGCCCCACCGTGAACGACACCCCCACCCCGCCCCGGCGCGACGCGCTCGCGCTGGCAGCGGACGTCCGCTCCGGCAGCACAGACCCCGCCGAGGTGCTCGAGCAGGCGATCGGCCGGATCGAGTCGCTCGATCCGGCACTCAACGCCATCGTCTCCACCCGGTTCGACGAGGCCCGGGCCGAGGTGGCGGCCGGTCTGCCGGACGGCCCGCTCCGTGGCGTGCCGATCGCCATCAAGAACCTCGGCACCGACGTGGCGGGGCAGCCCGCCACTGACGGTTCCCGGCTGTTCGCCGACGTCGTCGCGACCGTCGACAGCGCTGTCGTCCGGCGGTACAAGGCCGCGGGCATGGTCGTGTTGGGCACCACCAACGTGCCCGAACTCGGCAAGACCACCACCACCGAGTCGCTCCTGTACGGGCCCTGCCGCAACCCCTGGGACACCTCGCGCTCTACCGGGGGCTCCAGCGGCGGGTCGGCGGCGGCGGTGGCGTCGGGCATGGTGCCGGTCGCGCACGCCACGGACGGCGGAGGGTCGATCCGCATCCCCGCTGCGATGTGCGGGTTGGTCGGGCTCAAGCCCAGCCGGGGTCGGGTCCCGACCTGGCCACATCCCGCCGCGCTCGCGGCGCCGATCTCGTACCACCACGCCGTGACCACCTCCGTCCGTGACAGCGCGGCGTTGCTGGACGCGGTGGCGGGCCATGTGCCCGGTGACGCCTACGGTGCCCCGACCCCGCAGCGGCCGTTCGTGGAGGAGGTCGGGATCGACCCAGGGGTCCTGCGGATCGGGGTGATGCGCACCGCCCCGGGTCCGTTCCCGACCGACCCCGAGTGCTCGGCGGCCGTGGACCGGACGGCGTCTCACCTGTCCGGACTCGGGCACCAGCTGACCGAGGTGGAGCTGGGCATCGACGTGATCGAGTCGATGACGGCCCTCGGCGACATCATGGGTGCGAGCCTGCGCGCGAGCGTCGAGGACCGGCTCGCCGCGTTGGGCCGGGAGCTCCGCGAGGGCGACCTGGAACCGTGGACCCTGGCGATCCTCGACAACGCCGGTTCGCTGACCGCGCCGCGCGTGGCCCGCGCCCTGCAGACGGCCCAGCGCACCGGCTGGCGGATCGCCGAACTGTTCCACGACGCCGGCGTCGACGCGCTCCTGCTGCCGACGATGCCGGCCACCACCCCGGAGCTGGGCTTCCTCGACGTCACCGACCCGGGCTCCATGTGGACGCGGTCGTCGACGTTCTCTGCCGCCACCAGCATGTTCAACCTCTCAGGCCAGCCCGCGATCTCCCTGCCGGCGGGCACCGACGCCCGGGGCATGCCGGTGGGGGTGCAGCTGGTCGCCGACTACGCCCGGGAGGACATCCTGCTGAGGCTGTCGGGCCAACTCGAGGCCGCAGCACCGTGGCCGACGGTCGCCCCGGGTTTCACTGGTTGGTGAGCACCCGTTGGTGAGAACCGGTTGGTGAGGCAGGACGTGGTGTGACATACCGCGAAGGCCCCGGGACCCCGCCGTCACGGCGGGGACCCGGGGCCTTCAGCCGTCGGTCACTGCTTTACGTAGGCGCCGTCGAACATCATCGTCGAGAACAGGGTGGGCGCGACGCCCCTGACGGAACCGTCGACCACCACGTACTCCTCCGCGTTGGCGATCACCGCGAACGGCACCACGCGGTTGTAGACCTCCTGCAGGGCGTCCAGCGCCTCCTTCTGCGACTCCAGGTCCGGCGCCGCCTTGAACGCCGTGACCGCAGCGGTCAGCTCGGGATCGTCGACGCCGGAGAGGTTGAGCGATCCGCCGGGGGTCATGGCACTGGCGAAGGTGGACGCCGGATCGGCGTCAGACGGTGACAGCCCGCCCACGACCGCCTCGAAGTCGCTGGTGAACTGCCGTGCGACGACCTGCGCCACGGGCGCGCTCTGGATGGTCACGTCGAAGCCGGCGGCGTCCAGCAACGCCTTGATCGCCACACCGGTCTCCATGTTCTCGGGGCTGTCCGCCACCAGCAACGTGAGGGAACCGTCCCACTCGGGCCGGTCGGCCTTGACCTCGTCGACGAGGGTCCGCGCCTGCTCGACGTCGAACTGCGGTCCCTCGAGACCGTCGAAGAAGCGCGAGGACTCGGCGATGAGCGCGGCGGTGGGTTGTCCGAGCCCGCCGGTCAGACGCTGGTCGATCAGGTCTCGGTCGAGGGCGTGGGCGAAGGCCCGGCGGGCCCGCTCATCGGTGAGGACCCCGTCGTATCCGGCCGCGCCGGCATTGAGGTTGACGATCGACCCCGCACTGGTGATCACCTCGAACCCCTGCTCGCCCTCGTCCTGGGCGGCGGTGACGGTCTTGGCCCCGCGCAGGAAGCCCACCTGCAGTTCCCCGGTCTGGAACGCCTCGTAGGTGCCCTGGGAGCCGGGGATGCGGATGAAGCGCAGGGTGGGACAGACCGGACCGCCGTAGTAGTCCGGATTGGGCTCCAGCACGACCTCCTGGTCCGGGGTGTAGGACGCCACGGTGAACGCACCCGCACCGATCGGATCGCGCGCCCAGTCCTCGGGTCCCGTGGCCTCGTAGGCGGCCTCGGGGATCACCTCGCCGGCAGCGCCGGCGAGCAGGATCGGGAAGCCCGCCCAGGATTCGGCGAGAGTGAACTCGACGGTGAGCGGGTCCACGACGCGGGTCTGCTCGACCTGCATCGCGTCCGTCATGGCGTTGGAGCGCGTGGCCGGGTCCTTGTGCAGATCGATGGTGAACGCCACATCCTCGGCGGTGAGTGGGTCACCGTTGGAGAAGGTGACCCCGTCGCGCAGCGTCAGCGTCCAGACCGTGTTGTCGTCGTTCGACTCGAGGGACTCGGCGAGCTTGGGCTCGAACTCCTCGGCCTCCGGGTTCCACCGCATGAGCCGGTCGTAGACCGCGGCGGACTCGGCGGCCCCGCGGACACCGAACATCCCCTGGCCGGGCGCGAAGGTCGGGAGCATGGCGTACTCGCCCACGGTGATGGTCCCGCCGACCCGGTCCTCGGTGCACCGCTCGGACTGGTCCGGGGCGGTGGCGCCGGACGCGGATCCGGTGGACTGGGTGTCACCGCCTCCGCAGGCGGTGAGGGCGAGGGTGGTCGCGGCGAGGACGGCCAGGGCGCTGGTGGCGCGGGTCATCTGTTCTCCTGGTGGATCTGGTGGGTGGGATGGGGGAGCGGTGGGCATGGCGACCCTCCGCATGGTCGGTGGTGCACGTGGAGGTGTGCGCGTGGAGGTCGTGAAGGCAAAGGGGGGCCCCGGGCGGCCTCGCCGAAGGGCGAGAGCCCGGGGCCCGTGGGGCGGAGTGGGGTCTGCCGGTCACGGCCGGCGGGGATCACTCCTGGTCAGGAACCACTCCTGGACCGGTGTCACTTCCGATCAGGTGTCACTCCTGCACGTAGGCGCCGTCGTAGAGGACCGTCGAGGCCACGGTCGGGGTGAGTCCGCCGACGGTGTCGGAGACCGTGACGTACTGCTCGGCGTTGGCCATCACGGTGAACGGCTGCACCTCGTTGAAGACCTCCTGGAGGCGGGTGAGCGCCTCCTTCTGGGCGTCGACGTCAGCAGCGGCCTTGAGGTCGTTGACGGCCGCGGTGAGCTCCGGGTCGTCGATCCCGGTCAGGTTGGTCGCACCGTCGGGGAGCATGGCGCTGGCGAAGGTGGATGCCAGATCGGCGTCCGTGGTGGACAGTCCACCGATCACGATCTCGTAGTCACCGGTGAACTGGCGCGCCGTGACCTGCGAGACAGGGGCGTTCTCGATCACGACGTTGAACCCGGCCGCGTCCAACAACGCCTTGGCCACCACCCCGGCCTCGATGTTCTCGGGGCCGTCGGAGATGAGCATGCGCAGGGTGCCATCCCAGTCCGGGGTGTCCGCCTTGAGCTCCTCGACGATTGCCTTGGCCGCGTCGACGTCGTACGCCGGGCCCTCTTGGCCGTCGTACAGACGGGAGGTCTCGGCGACCAGCGCTGAAGTCGGCTGACCCTCGCCGTCGTACAGGCGCTGGTTCCACAGGTCGCGGTCCATCGCGGCCGCGACGGCCTGGCGGGCACGGACGTCGGTCAGGACGCCGTCGTAACCCGCCTTGCCCGAGTTCATGTTGAGCACCGAGCCGGAGCTGATGATCTCCTCGAAGCCGCGGACGTCGTCACTCTGGGCCATGTTGACGAACGTGGCGCCGCGCAGGAACCCGACCTGGACCTCGCCGGTCTGGAACGCGTCGTAGGTGCCCTGGGATCCGGGGATGCGGATGAACTTGAGAGTCGGGCAGACGGGCCCGCCGTAGTACTCCGGATTGGGCTCGAGCACGACCTCCTGGTCCGGGGTGTAACTGGCGAGCGTGAACGCGCCGGCGCCGATCGGATTGCTGGCCCATTCCTGCGGGTCGGCTGCCTCGTAGGCGTCCTGCGGGATGACCTCACCGACGGTCCCGGCGAGCGCGACGGGGAACCCGGACCACGGGTTGGCCAACGTGAACTCGACGGTGAGCGGGTCCACCACCCGGGCGTCCTCGATCTGCATCGCGTCGGTCATCGCGACCGACCGGGTGGCGGGATCCTTGTGCAGGCCCACCGTGAACGCGACGTCCTCGGCGGTGAGCGGGTCGCCGTTGGAGAAGGTCACGCCGTCGCGGAGCGTCAGGGTCCACACGGTGTTGTCGTCGTTGGACTCCAGCGACTCGGCGAGCTTGGGCTCGAACTCCTCGGCCTCCGGGTTCCACACCATCAGTCGGTCGTAGACGGCCGCCGACTGGGCGCCGCCGCGGACGCCGTACTGGCCCTGGCCGGGCGCGAAGCTGGGGAGCATGGAGAACTCGCCCACGGTGATCGTGCCGCCGGCGCGGTCCTCGGTGCAGCGCTCGGACTGGTCCGGCGCCAGGCCCTCCCCGCCGGCCGCAGCTGACGAGTCGTCCCCGCCTCCGCCACATGCGGTCAGGGTCAGGGTGGCCGCCGCTAGTACGGCCAGGGCGCTGGTGGTGCGCTTCATCGGTTCTCCTCGAGAGGGTGGTGGCACGCGACCTGGTGGCCGGGTGCGATGACGGTCAGCTGTGGGCGTTCGGCGGCGCAGATCTCGGTGGCCCGGGGGCACCGGGTACGGAAGCGACAGCCGGACGGGGGGTCGAGCGGGGAGGGCAGCTCCGAACTCGTGGCGGTGATCGGCGACTCGCCGAGCGTGTCCGCGAGGGTGCCGCCGAGCGTGGGAGCCGACGAGATGAGCAGCATCGTGTACGGGTGGGCGGGCGCCCGGTAGAGGGACGACGTGTCGGCCACCTCGCACACCGTGCCCAGGTACATCACGGCCACCTGGTCGGCGATGTTGTGCACCACCGACAGGTCGTGCGAGATGAAGACCATCGTCAGCCGGTAGCGCTCCTTCATCTCCTCGAGCAGGTTGAGGATCTGCGCCTGGACGGAGACGTCGAGCGCGGAGACCGGCTCGTCGCACACCAGCACCTCGGGCTCGAGTACCAGTGCCCGGGCCAGGGCGATGCGTTGGCACTGGCCACCCGAGAACTCCGACGGGCGTCGGTCGCCGGCGTGCTCGGGGTCCAGGCCCACCGCCTCGAGGGCCGCGTCGACGCGGCGCCGGATCTCCTCCCGGCCCCCGTCCGTGCCCTGGATCTCCAGGCCCTCCGCCACGATGTCCCGGACCTTCCGGCGGGGGTTGAGGGAGGAGACGGGGTCCTGGAACACCATCTGGATCATCTTCCGGGCCCGTTTGAGCGACGCCCCGGACAGCGAGCACAGGTCGGTCTCGTCCACGACCACGCGGCCGGAGGTGGGCCGGGGCAGTTGGAGCAGCGCCCGGCCGAGGCTGGACTTGCCGCAGCCGGATTCGCCGACCAGTGCCAACGTCTTACCGCGGGGGACGTCGAGGGAGACGTCCGAGACGGCGTGGACCGTGCCCTTGCGTGTGTGGTACTCCACGGTCACGTGGTCGACGACGAGCTTGGCGTCCCCGGGCCGTCCCGCGTCCGGCGGGGTGGGCGCGTCGGCGACGTTCTGACTGGAGCCGGTCATGAGGCCTCGCTGCTGGTGCGGTGGTGGGCGGGGACGGTGGGATGGAGGCATCCGACGCGGTGGACGACGGTCTCCGTCGGGAGGGCGGTGGAGCCGGCGGCCAGATCTTCGAGAGGGGGGTCGACGACGAGGCAGTCGTCCGCCACCCGTGGGCACCTCGGGGCGAACCGGCATCCCGGGGGCATCTCCCGCAGGTTCGGCGGACGGCCCTCGATCACGGTGAGTCGGGTGTGCGGCGGCAGGTCCGGCCGCGGGATCGAGTCCAGCAGCGCCCCGGTGTACGGGTGCGCGGGCTCGTCGAGCAGCGCCCGGGTGTCGCCCACCTCGAGGAACCGCCCGGCGTACATGACCCCGATCCGGTCGGTGTGCTGCGAGACCACGGCGAGGTCGTGGCTGACGAGGATCATCGCCATGTCCCCGTCGGCCTGCAGCCCGTGGAGGAGGTCCAGGATCTCGTGCTGCACCGTCACGTCGAGCGCGGTGGTGGGCTCGTCGGCGATGAGCAGCTTGGGAGAGCACGACAGGGCGATCGCGATTCCCACGCGCTGGCGCATTCCGCCGGAGAGCTGGTGGGGGTACTCGCTGAGCCGGTTCCGTGGCGAGGGGATGCGGACCCGTTCGAGGAGCTCGACCGCGCGGTCGGCTGCCTCCCGGCGGCTCAGCCCCAGATGGTGCCGCAGCGGGTCGATGATCTGCCGACCGATGGTCCGGATGGGGTTGAGCGAGGTGAGCGGGTCCTGGAAGACCATGGCGATCTCGCGGCCCCAGAACTTCTGCGCCTCGCGCTGGGACAGTGCCAGGACGTCCCGGCCGTCGAAGCGGACCGTCGACGCGGGATCCACCCGGGCGGTGGTGGGGGCGATGCCCATGATCGAGCGGACGAGCATCGACTTGCCCGAGCCGGACTCGCCGACGATGCCGATGGTCTCGCCGCGTCGGAGGGAGATGTCGACCCCGTCGACGGGCGTGATGCGTCCACCGGGGGTGTCGATGTGGGTGCGGAGGTTCCGGACCTCGAGCAGCAGGTCGTCCCGGTCGTTCGACGACACGGTTCTGCGGGGTGGTGCGGCGGCGATGACAGCCTCCTTGGTGTGATGGTCCGGTCTAAGTCATCTACTTAATCCGTCTTGCTGTGACGAGTATCACGGCATATGGTGTCTACGTCAAGACGAGTAAGCAACCGCCTTAGGCGGTGTCTCAATCGAAGGGTCTCTACGTGCTCAGGTTCATAGGCGAACGCGCTCTACACGCGGTCGTCGTCGTCGTACTCGCCGCGACCGGCGCGTTCTTCCTCATGGAGGCGGTGCCGGGTGACTCCGCGGCCTCGGCCGTCGGCCCAGGGGCCACCGCGGAGCAATATCAGTTGGCGAGGGAGGAGCTGGGGCTGGACAAGCCCGTGTGGACCCGGTTCGCCGACTGGGTCGGGGGGCTGGCCTCCGGCGATCTCGGCAACTCGCTCATCCCGCCCAACCAGTCCGTGTCTGAGATGATCGGCAACGCACTGCCGGTCACCATGCAGCTCGCGTTCCTGTCGATCATCCTGTCCCTGGCCATCGCGGTGCCCGTCGCCGTGTGGTCGGCCTACCGCCGCGGCGGGGTGTTCGACCAGGTGGCCTCGATCGTGGCGTTCGCGTTCATCTCGGTCCCCAGCTTCGTGGCCGGCCTGCTGCTGATCTACCTGTTGGTGTTCAACCACTCGTTGGCGCAGCAGTTGATCCTCGGCGCGGCTGTGGTGATCGGCCTGGCGGTGGCGTTGTCCCCGCTCGGCAGGCGCGGCGGACGCGGCGCGCCCGGGGTGATGTGGGGTCGTGCCCTGCTCGGTGGCTTCGCCGTGGGTGCGGTGCTGGCACTGCTGGCCCTGTTCCTCCCCGAGTTCCCGCGGCAGGGCTACGTGCCGCTGGCCGACGGGTTGGGTGAGAACCTGCGGAGCATCGCCCTGCCGGCCATCACGCTCGCGCTGATGGAGGTCGCGATCTTCACGCGTGTCCTGCGGACCGACATGATCTCCACCCTGCAGCAGGACTTCGTCCTCTCTGCTCGCGCCAAGGGCATGCCCACCCGGCACGTCCTGGTCGCGGAGGCACTGCGGCCGTCCACGGTCTCCATCATCACGCTGGCCGGGATCAGCCTGGGCCGCCTCATCGGCGGGACCGTGGTGGTCGAGCGGCTGTTCAACCTCCCCGGGATGGGCAGCATGATCGTCGACGCCGTACAGAACGACAACCTGCCCGTCGTACTGGGCGGGGTGATCGTGATCGCCGTGTTCTACGTTCTGGTCAACATGACCGTCGACGTCACGTACGCACTCATCGACCCGAGGATCCGCCGTGGCTGACACCGAATCGACCCGCTCCGACGCCGACCGCTCCGACGCCGATCGCGCCGACGCCACCCGTCCCGGGGCCACCCCCGCCGATGCGGCAGCCGGTGGCCCCAGCTCGACCGCCCCCGTCATCACGGACCCCACCGTGGCCGCGGCCACCCCGGTGCGCCGGCGACCGCGGATGCCGCGGATATCCGGACTCGGCACCGCACTGGCCCTCGGCTGGACGATCATCATCGTCCTGGGTGCGCTGGTCGTGGACTTCCTACCGCTGAGCGAGGCGCGCGATCCGTCCCTGGCGCTGATGACCCCGTCCACCCTCGCTCCCGATCTGCTGTCGGAGCACCCCCTCGGCACCGACAGCCAGGGCCTGGACATCCTGGGAGGCCTGCTCTACGGCGCCCGGGTCTCCCTGGTCGTGGGTATCGGCGGTGTTCTGGTCGGCGCCCTGATCGGTGGTGCGCTCGGCCTGGTGGCCGGTTACCGGGGCGGGTGGACCGACCGCATCGTCTCCATCATCACCGACACCCTGCTGGCGTTCCCGTCGCTCATCCTGCTCATCGCGATCGTCACGGTGCTCGACCCGACGCTGCCCAACATCACCCTCGCCCTCGGGATCATGGTGGTTCCGGCCTACGCGCGGCTCGTCCGGGCCAACGCGATGAGTTTCGCCGGTCGCGAGTTCGTCACCGCGGCCCGGTCGCTGGGGGCGGGCGAACTGCGGATCATGCTGCGGGAGGTCACGCCGAACATCGTCCAGCCGGTCTTCTCGTACAGCTTCATGCTCGTCGCCGTACTAATCGTCGCCGAGGCCTCACTGAGCTATCTGGGGCTGAGCATTCCCCGGCCGGAGCCGACGTGGGGCAACATGATCAGTGCCGGTCAATCCGATTTCCAGCGGTATCCCTACCTCGTCGGAGTGCCGGCGATCGTGCTGTTCCTCACCGTGTTGAGCTTCAACCAGCTCGGCGAGGCGGCAGGAAGGAAGTGGAGTCCCGGTGCAGCGAAAATCTGATCGCGGCGAGGTCCCTACCCAGGGCCGCGACGGTGCCTCCACGGAGGTCAAGGACAACAGGGACGCCAAGACGGCGATGATCGAGGTCGCCGAGAAGCTGATCGGCGAGCGGGGTCTCGACGACGTGTCGATGCGCGACGTCGCCACGGCCGCCGGTCAGCGCAACAACTCGGCGGTCCAGTATCACTTCGGTAGCCGCGACGGGCTCATCCTGCAGGTCCTGCGTCGACGGCTCGTGGCGCTGGATGCCGAGCGGCAGAAGCGGTTGGCGGCGGCCGACGAGCAGGGGTTGGGCGCCGACCTCTCCACCCTCGTGCAGGTGCTCTTCGAGCCGATTGTCGAGCTCCTCCGCGCTCAGCCCGAGGCCACCTACTATGCCCGCTTCCTGCAGCGCGTCGGCCCGGTCATGGCGCCCGGGATCCCGGAGGCGGACCTGCGCACGGCCACCGACGACGTGGTGGTGCGGCTGATCGACGTGCTCTCCCACCTGCCGCGACGGGTGGCCTTCGAGCGCATCGACCTGGCGACCCAGATGTTCACCGGGGCGCTGGCGGTGTACGAGGACCGCCGGGACGCCCGCAACACCGTGGTCAACACCCGGTTCGAGGACGTGGTGGCCCACCTGTTCGACATGACCGAGGCCGCCCTGAGGGCCGGGGTCGGGACGCGGGACGTGCCCGCCGCACCGTCCTCACACGTCGCGGACACACCGGAATCCGAGGTTGGCAGTCGCTGAGTCGGTGGTGTTGGCCGACCGGGCCGAGACCCGGTAGCGGTAACAGTAGGAGTCGTGGCAGAGGTAGGAGCCTCCCCTCATCACCCGCCATGTCCCGCCGTCCGGTCCCTGACCGGAGCCGGGGCCCAGCGGGTCGTCGACACCGGAGATCCGATACCACCGGGGGTCGAACACGTCCGAGCACCACTCCCAGACGTTCCCGACCATCTGCCGCAGCCCGTAGGAGTTGGGTCGGAACGCCCGAACCGGAGCGGTGGTGAGGTAGCCGTCTTCCAGGGTGTTGTGAGTGGGGAACGCGCCCTGCCAGACGTTGAGATTCCACCGTGCCCGCGGGGTGAGTTCGTCACCCCAGGGAAACCGGGCGCCCTCGAGTCCGCCCCGCGCCGCATACTCCCATTCCGCCTCGGTGGGGAGGCGGGCTCCGGCCCATTCGCTGTAGGCCGTCGCGTCGTTCCAGGACACGTGGACGACCGGATGGTTCTGCACCTCGGTTATCGAGGATCGGGGACCCGCCGGGTGCCTCCAGTCCGCGCCGCGGACCGCCAGCCACCAGGGGGTCGTGTCCAGCCGGTGCAGTACATCAGCCGGCGCGGCCTCTACGGCGAGGTGGAACACGGGGGAGACCCCGACCTGCTCCGCCTCGGTCACATACCCGGTCTGCTTGCAGAACGTGGCGAACTGGGCGTTGGTGACCGCGCACTCGTCCATGAGGAATGGGTGGAGCCGGACCTCGTGGAGCGGCAGCTCCCCGTCGTCCGGATAGCCTTCGTCGAAGTGGTCGCCCATCACGAAGCGGCCGCCCGGGACGAGCACCTGTCGGCGGGGGCGGCCGGCTGCGGCTCCGGCCCGCACTCTGGGTACCGGATCCACGCGGGTGGGCGCGTCCGGACGGAGGGACGGTCGCGGTCCGGTGGGGGCGCAGCACGATCCCATCGTCATCCCCCCGACCCGGATCCTGACCCGGATCCCGGCCCGGACGCCGACCCGGGTTCAGAACCCGTCACGATCTCGGCCAACAGGTCCGCCATCCGCGAATCGACCCCATCGCGCTCGGCGGGCGCGAGCTCGAGCACGTCGAGGATCTGCTCGCTGAGCACCGGCCATGCGTAGACGACGGTGAGTGCCAGTGCGAGGTGCAGGTCACTCGCCGGTGGCGGGTCGGTCATGCGGGCGACCGCCCGGGCGGGCCGGGTCGAGGTGTCCAGGAGTGGTCGCCCCACCGCGCCGGGGTCCAGCGACAGCCACACCAGGAGGCGACTGAAGTCCGGGTTGGCCGCGGCGCCCAGCAGCATGGACCTGAGGGCGTCGCCCGCGTCGTCGCGGGAGCCCAGTCTGGCGGTGCCGTGGCGCAGACCCTCCTCGAGCACGGCGGAGAGCAGGTCGTCCTTGTTGCCGACGTGCCGGTGGATGAGACCGAGGTTGACCCCCGCGGCCTCGGCCACCTCTCGCAGCGAGGCGCGCGGTCCACGTGCCGCGAAGAGTCGGCGGGCGGTGCCCAGTACGGCGCGGCGAACAGCGTCGCGTCCGACGGGCCGGTCCGGTGTCGGGCGTTCCATGGCCTCCACTGTAGACGATCGTCTACAGTCGTCTTGTGTAGACAGTCGTCTACAGGGCGGTGGTCGTCACCGTCATGCCCCTCCGCAGGCCCCGACAGAGGCCGTGAAAGGACACGTCATGCAGGTCACCATCGGACACCATCAGATCGAGTTCGGACCGAAGCGCATGCAGCTCACCGCAGACGGCACCACTGTGGCCCCCTACGAGCACGTGCGACTGCGTCCGGTCACGCCGTTCATCGGTGCCGAGATCCAGGGAGTAGACCTCGCGTCACCGACCCCGGCTCAGATCGATGAACTCAAGCGGGCTCTGCTCGAGCGCAAGGTGCTGTTCTTCCGGGACCAGCACCACCTCACCGCCCACCAGCACCGTGACTTCGCCGCCCACTGGGGTGAACTCGAGGTCCACCCGTTGCTCGACCAGGGCGCGATCCCCGAAGTCGTGCGCTTCGACCGAGGTGAGGACAACCCCGGGATGGAGAACATCTGGCACGTGGACGTGTCGTGGCAGCAGCGTCCGCCCCTGGGCTCGGTGCTGCGCGCGATAGACGTACCGGACGCCGGCGGGGACACACTGTGGTCGGACATGGGCAACGCGTACGACGCGCTTCCGCAGGAGCTCAGGGACCGGATCGACGGCCTCACCGCGACCCACGACTTCACCCCGTCCTTCGGGCTCGGGATGTCACCGGAGAAGCTGGCCGAGATGCAGGAGCAGTACCCGCCGCAACACCACCCGGTCGTGCGCACGCACCCGGAGACCGGACGCCGCACGCTCTTCGTCAACAGCCTGTTCACCACGGGCATCGACGGAGTGGCCCCGGAGGAGGGCGAGGCACTGCTGAGGCGGCTACTCGACCAGGTCAAGATGCCCGATTTCCAGGTGAGATTGCGCTGGGCCCCCGGCACGGTGGCCTTCTGGGACAATCGTGCCACGCAGCACTACGCGTGTAGCGACTACTTCCCGAACCGCCGGGTGATGGAGCGCGTAGCAGTAGTCGGGGACGTGCCGGCGTGAGTGCCGGTGAGGTGGCCGGCCGCCCGGTCGACGACGGTCTCGATCGTCACACGCTGCCCGCCCGGCGTCTGCCCGCGCGAGTGGCTGCGGAGATGGATCGCCGATATCAGCAGGACGCCTTCCCCGGCGCCGAGCAGGTCCACGCCCCCGACGGTGCGCCCAACGTGCTCCTCGTCATGCTCGACGACGTCGGTTTCGGCACGTCGTCGGTATTCGGCGGGCCGTGCCGCACCCCCACCGCGGAGCGACTCGCGCGCGACGGGGCAGGGTACACACGGTTCCACACCACAGCGCTGTGCTCGCCCACGCGCGCGGCCACCCTCACCGGCCGCAACCACCACAGCGTGGGGATGGGCGTGATCTCGGAGATGGCCACCCGCGCACCCGGGTACACCGGTGTCCGCCCGGACTCGGCGGCCACCGTCGCGCGGGTCCTGCGGGGCAACGGGTACGCCACCGGTGCCTTCGGCAAGATGCACCAGACCCCGCCGTGGGAGACCACGGCCGCCGGCCCCTTCGACCGCTGGCCCACCGAGGAGGGCTTCGACACCTTCTACGGCTTCCTCGGCGCCGAGGCGGATCACTTCGCCCCCGTCCTCTACGACGGGCGGCGCCAGGTCGACCCGCCGCGGACACCGGATCAGGGATACCACCTCTCCGAGGATCTGGTGGACCGGGCCGTCCAGTGGATCGACGGTCTCGACTCGGTGGCCCCGGACAAGCCCTGGTTCTGCTACCTGCCGTTCGGTGCCGTCCACGCGCCGCTGCACGTCCCCGAGTCCTACCGGGACCGGTACACCGGCGAGTTCGACGCCGGCTGGGACGCGTTGCGCGAGCGAACGCTGGCCCGCCAGAAGGAGCTCGGCGTGGTGCCGGAGGACACCGAACTGGCACCGTGGGCCCCCGGACTGACGGACTGGGGCGAGCTCGACCGCGACGAGCGCCGCGCGGCCTCGCGGCTGATGGAGCTCTACGCCGGGTTCCTCGAGCACACCGACGACCAGGTGGGTCGCCTCATCGACCACCTCGAGACCACCGGCGCGCTCGAGAACACGCTGATCCTCTACATGCTCGGCGACAACGGGGCCTCCACCGAGGGCGGTGACCGAGGCGCCGTCAACTATCTCGCCGGCCTCAACGGACTGCCGTCGACAACCGCCGAGATCCTCGCACACTGGGACGAACTGGGCGGGCCGGAGTCGTACCCGCACTTCCCCGCGGCCTGGGCGCTCGCGCTCAACACCCCGTACCAGTGGGCCAAGCAGGTGGCCTCGCACTACGGCGGGACCCGCAACGGCCTCGTGGCCCACTGGCCCGGACGGATCGACGAACCCGGACGTTGGCGCCACCAATGGCACCACTGTGTGGACATCACCCCGACGATCCTCGAGGCCGTGGGAGTGCCGATGCCGCACACGGTCGACGGCGTGGCCCAGAAACCGCTCGAGGGCATGGGCATGGCGTACACCTTCGCGGACCGGGAGGCTTCTGATCGGCACACCACCCAGTACTTCGAGATCTTCGGCAACCGCGGGATCTACGACCACGGGTGGACGGCCGTGACTGCTCAGCGGGCGCCGTGGCTGATGGCCTCCTCCGTCGAGCTCTCCGACCTCGCAGAGAGTCGGTGGGAGCTGTACGACACCAGAACCGACTGGTCGCAGGCCCGCGACGTATCGGCCGAGCACCCGGACGTCCTTGAGCGTCTCAAGACCAAGTTCATCGCCGAGGCCGCGAGGTACGACGTGCTCCCGCTGGACCACAGCACCGTGGGCCGTCAGGCCGGGCAAGACAACCGGCCGCCGCACCCCATGGCCGGGCGCACGTCGATCACGCTCTATCCGCACATGGACGGGCTCAACGAGAAGGCCGGGCCGAGACTGTTCAATCGGGGATTTCTGCTGTCGGCTGCGGTGGATGTCGTCGACCCCGCCGGATGCGAGGGAGTGGTGTTCAGCGTCGGCGGCCGCTTCGGTGGGATGACGCTGTACGTACTCGACGGTGTGCCGGCTTTCGAGTACAACTTCTTCCGGCGCAGCAACGGTAAGGCCGCCGGGACCGAACCGCTGACGGCCGGGACGCATGTGGTCGAGCTCGAGTTCGCCTACGACGGTGGGATCGCCGCCGGCGCCGAACTCCTGCTGTTCGTAGACGGCCAGCAGGTGGGATCGGGCCGGATCGCCGTCACCGCTCCGGCCATGTTCAGCATGAACGAGACGATGGACGTCGGACGAAGTCGTGGCAGTGCCGTGAGCGGGGCCTACAGCGGCGCGTTCGCGTTCAGCGGCGGGACGCTCCACCACGTCCGGGTGGACCTGCAGCGGGGCAGCGAGTTGCCGCGGGCGCGACGCGACGGAATCGACCTGGCCACGCACTGAACAACTCGGGGTCGGGCCAGGCCGGCCTGCGGGGTCGCGTCAGACCCGACCCCGCAGGAGCTTGCGGAAGTAGACGACCGGCTGCAGGTACCGGTCGAACGCGTAGGTCGAGCGCCTGGGGACCGTCAGGTCGATCCCGCGAACGGACGGTGCCGGCACGCCATCCCGGTCGTGCTCGGCCAGCATCAGCCGGTCACGGCTCACGGCGATCGGGATGATCGTGTAGCCGTCGTACCGTGCCACGGTGCCGCCGTCACGGGCCGCGCGCAGGTTGTCGGCGACCACCGCCACCTGGGACCGCAACGCCCCACCGGACGGGCGGGTGCCGACGGTCGCTGCGTCGCCCAGGCCCCAGACCGAGTCGACGCGCGCGTGGCGCAGGAGCTGGGGGTCCACCTCGACGAGCCCGGCGTCACCGCCGTCGGACAACCCGGCCTCCGCGACGAACTTCGGTGCGCGACTCAGGGGCGTGACGTAGGCCAGGTTGACGTGCTCGATCGTGGCCGGGACCGGGCCGTCGAGCGTGACGGTTCGCGCGTGGTGATCGACGGCGGCGACCTCCGACTCGTCGTGGACGGTGATGCCGTACTGCTGGATGAGTGGTTGCAGCCGCGAGTCGCACGGATCGAGTCCGAGCAGCCCGCGGAACGGGGTCACCAGGTGCACGTCGATACGATCGAGCACCTCCTCGCGCCGCCAGCGGTCGCACGCCAGGAACATCGCCTTGAGTACGGTCCCGCCGCACGAGGCGGGTTCGGGTGGCACCGAGAACACCACGGTTCCCTCGCGCACCCGGACCAGCGCCGCGCATGCGCGACCGGCGTACTCGGGCACGTGTGCGGATACCGCCCACCCGTCGATGTAGGCCCGGTCCAGGCCGGGGATCGCGTCCCACCGCGGGGTCAGGCCGGGGCATACGACCAGATTGTCGTAGGTGACCGTGGGGCCCTCGTCGCGCGGACCGAGTGTGACGGTGTGGGCGTCCGTGTCGACCCGCCCGGCCAGGTGGGGGAGCAGTTGTACGCCGGCGGGGACGACGCTCGACATCGCGCGTTCATACCGCCCCATCCGCGCCAGGCCGGTCGCGGCGTAGTTGAGCATCGGTCGGTACCGGTGGACGGGACTCGGGTCGACCAGCGCGATGTTGTGCTGGCCGTCCCTGCGTAGGCGGGCCGCCAGGGAGACCCCGGCGTTGCCCGCTCCGATGATCACGGTGTCGAACGCGGCGGACATGGGTCAGAACACTTCGAACGCGTAACCCGCGAGCCCGACGACCAGCAGGAGGACGATGAGGGCGATGACGAAGATCGAGATGTACGCCCCCTTCTTGGAGGGCAACGGTGTCGGACTCTGCTTCATCGTCTTGCTGTCGGACTGCATCGAGGTGGAATCGGAAGCGGGGGTCTGCATTCCGTCCGGCGATCCGGCGCTGTCGACGTCCGGGGTATCGGCGGGATCGGGATCTGACGGTCGTGCGTGTGTCATGGGACACCTCTCGAGTCGTCTGGGACCCATACCCTAGGGCGTTGCTCAGGTGGTTTCCACCGGTCGGGCCGCGCTCACGACCACCACCCCGGGACCGGCCCCGGCCGCGACCGCACTGAGGACCTCGGCCACCGACCAGGCGGTGATCGCCGAGGTGCGGCCGCCGGAGTCGGGGTCCATCGCGTTCTCGAACCTCATGTCGTAGCGGCCCACCGGGGACTCCCACTCCACCACGTGGCGGGTGCGTTCGACCTCGGGATCGGCCACCACGATCACCTCGACACGGTCCAGTCCGATCGTCGCGAGTGCGAGCGCGACCGAGGCGTTGGAGGTGCGGGGGAACTCCAGGGCCGCCTCGCGCGCCGACCCGCGGAAGACCTCGCGCGGGGTACCGAGGGGTCCGTGGACGCCCAGCGCCGCCGGGCTCTTGATGGTGAAGTGGCGCAGGGCGGCCTCGTCCGTCCCCGCCCTGGCCGCCGCGGCCAGCACGTCCAGTCCGCCCACGGCCCCGGCGGGCACGAGCACCCGGCCCGCGCCGCCCGCCACGATGTCGCGTGGGTTGTCGTGCCGGGCGAACACCCCGCAGGAGCACACGATCACGTCCTTGCCGGCGCGCGTGATGCGAGGGATGAGCTCCTCCGCGACCTCGACACCGGCGGCCTCGACCAGCACGTCGGCGGCTTCGATGGCGGCCGCGACCTCATCCTGCGTGCTGCTCGAGCGGAGCACCGTGATCAGTCGCGCCCCGGGGACGGCGCCGTCTACCAGCGACTCCGCGACCGCGCCCCCGATCGCGCCGGCGCCGATCACGGCCACCGCCAGCGGGTGGGCGGGATCCCGCGGCCGCACAGAGCTCGAAGGGGATAGGTGAGGGGTCATGGTGGGGCCACCGTACCCAGGGGAAGCGGGCTCCGGAGGCGGGATGGGAACCCGGAATCCGGCCCCGACCTCGACCCTGGACCCGGAAGAAAGTGTTGCACCGATCACATAAAATGTGTAACTTAGGTCACAGCTTGACACCGCGTCAAGTATGTTCAACAAGCCGTCCACGGTTCCCTCTCCGGTGGACGAATCCCCTCGCAAAGGACGCAGCATGGCCTTCACCCTCCCCGAGTCCAATCTCCCTCTCGATATCGACTTCGATCCGGATCGGATCCGCGAGCGCTTTGCCGTGGACAAGCAGAAGCGGATCCGACCCGACCAGCTGGCCCAGTTCCAGGGGTTGTCCGACGTGCTGGAGGTCGACGACAGCGACCCGTTCTCCGCGCCGATCCACCGCGAGCCGGTCACCGAGGAGCTCGACACGCTCGTCCTGGGCGGCGGCTTCGGCGGACTCACGGCCGGCGCCTACCTCGCGCAGAACGAGATCTCGAACTTCCGCATCGTCGAATACGGCGGCGATTTCGGCGGCACCTGGTACTGGAACCGCTACCCGGGCGTGCAGTGCGACGTCGAATCGCACATCTACATGCCGCTGCTGGAGGAGACCGGGTACATCCCCAGCCAGCGCTACGCCGACGGCTCCGAGATCTTCGAGCACGCCCAGCGCATCGGTCGCCACTACGACCTCTACGACAAGACCTACTTTCAGACCCGCGCCACGCACGCGCAGTGGGACGAGCAGGCGCAGCGCTGGGAGGTCACCACCGACCGCGGCGACCGGTTCCGCACCCGGGTACTCATGCGCTCGAACGGCGCGCTGACCAAGCCGCAGCTACCCAAGGTGCCGGGCATCGGCGACTTCGAGGGCACGATCTTCCACACCAGCCGCTGGGACTACGGCTACACCGGCGGATCGCCGGCCGGGAACCTGGAGAACCTGCGGGACAAGCGAGTCGCCGTGGTGGGCACCGGCGCCACCGGCGTGCAGGTGGTGCCCTACGTCGCGCAGGACGCCGAGGAGCTCGTCGTGGTGCAGCGCACCCCGAGCGTCGTGCAGCCGCGCAACAACCGCAAGACCGACCCGGACTGGAAGGCCTCGCTGCAGCCGGGCTGGCAGTACGAGCGTCACGACAACTTCAACGGCATCATCTCCGGTCACCAGGTCGAGGGGAACCTGGTCGATGACGGGTGGACGCACCTGTTCCCCGAGCTGAGCGGTCAGCCCCTGGTGGACGTTCCGGTGGGTGAGCTCCCGGCAGCCGATCAGGCGGCGGTCGCCGAGATCGCCGACATGAAGCTGCTCATGAGCGCCCATGCGCGCGTGGATTCGATCGTCACCGACCCGTCGACCGCCGACGGGCTCAAGCCGTGGTTCGGGTACATGTGCAAGCGGCCGTGCTTCAACGACGAGTACCTGCAGACCTTCAACCGGCCCAACGTCACCCTGGCCGCGGCGCCGACCGGGATCGACGGCATCACCGCCACGGGGATCATGGTGGGCGGTCGGCACTACGAGGTCGACTGCATCATCTTCGCGACCGGCTTCGAGACCGGATCCGGTCCGGCCGGCATCTACGGGTACGACGTCATCGGACGCGACGGCCGGTCGATGCAGGAGTATTTCTCCGAGGGCGCCCGGACCTTCCACGGCTTCTTCACCCACGGCTTCCCCAACTTCGTCGAGCTGGGCATGAGTCAGACGGCGTACTACGTCAACTTCGTCTACATGCTCGACCGCAAGGCGCGGCACGCCGCGCGACTGGTCAAGCACCTGCTGGACGACGACCTCGGCACCTTCGAGCCCACCGCGGAGGCCGAGGCGGACTGGGTGACCGAGGTGCGCCGGTCCAACGAGCCCCGCGAGGCCTACTGGGGCGCGTGCACGCCGGGGTACTACAACGGTCAGGGCGAGGTGACCAAGGCGGTGTTCCGCGACGTCTACAACTCGTCCGAGATCGACTTCTGGAACATGATCGAGGACTGGTGGGAGTCGGGGCGGTTCGAAGGTCTGACCCTGGATCAGTCCCGCGATCCGCTTCCGGTCGCGTGAGCGAGCCGGGCGCCCGGCTGGCCCGGGCGCCCGGCGGGGAGGGCAATAGGATGACGACCATGGATTCCGGCCTTCCCGCGTTGGTGGCCACCGACGCATCTGCCGGCGCCTCCACCGACACCTCCACTGGCACCTCCACCGCCGCTTCCACCGCTGCTGACGGCGGGCGCCGCAGGCGGGTCCCACGCGGCGAGGTGCAGCGGCAGATGATCCTCGACGCGTTCGAGGGACTCCTGCGCGAGATGCCGGCGCCGGAGATCTCGGTCAAGGACATCACCGAGGCCGCGGGGATCAAGCGGCCCAACTTCTACTTCTACTTCGAGTCCAAGGACGCCGTCCTGGGTGAGCTGGTCGGCCTGGCCTGGGACGACTGGGCGGAGGCCATCGGCAGCTACTTCCGACGAGCCGGTGAGTCGCATGCCGACTACTTCGACCGGCTCTTCGGGGCGTCCCACGCCGCGTGGCTGGTCCACGGTCGGGTGATGGTGGCCGGCGTCCAGGCCACCGGTTACGACGAGAAGCTCCGGACCCGGTGGACGACGCTGGTCGCCGGCCTCAACGGGCAACTCGCGGCGCAGATGGGAAGGGACGCGGAGGCCGGGTTGATCACCCCGTTGTCCGACGACCACGGGGCGTTGATCGCGACGCTGACCGACATGATCGTGATGGCCTTCTACAAGGACCGGTCGCTCGAGTCGACCGAGGCGGAGTCGGCGCGGATGCTCTCCGCGTTGAAGGCGATCTGGTTGGGGACGTGGGGGGCGTCGGCCACCCCGTCACGATGAACTGCCCCGTCACGACGACGGCGAGGCGTATCGCGCCGTGATCGTCCGGGCGGCCTCGTCCACCACCTTCCGCACCTCTGCCTCGGTGAGCGACCAGTCGCCGTGGACCAGGTACGGCCAGAAGACGGTGGTGGCGATCATGCCGAGGAACTGGGATGAGGCGACGTCCGGGTCGTCGATCGTCGCCGTGCCCGCGTCATCCTGGGCCTCGAGGAAGCGGCGGAGAGCGGAGAGGACCGGCAGGGTGCCGAAGTCGAAGGTCCGCTCGCGGAGCTCCGGGAACCGGGGCGATTCGGCCACCAGGACCCGCATCAGCGCGATCATCTGCGGTCGACGCAGCAGTTCCGCGTAGGTGCATCCGAGGTCGACCAGGCCCTCGGAGAAGTTCCCGGCCGGTGGGTCGATGACCTCGCGCCCGCGTGGTCCACCCGCCGCGAGCACCGCGGTCTCGAACAGCTGCGCCTTGGTGGCGAACTGCTTGAACAACGTCGCCTTCGACACCCCGGCATCGGCCGCGACGCGGGAGAGCGAGGTCCGGTCGTAGCCGGAGTCGAGGAAGAGCGCCGTGGCCGCGTCGAGGATCGCCGTGCGATTGGTCGCGGCGACTTTCTGGTGGTACTCGGGGAGTGGGCGCGTCATGAGGCCACTATCCCATAGAGGTGAGCCCGTTGACTCACCTCACTGGTGGGCGTAGCGTCGCAAGAGGTGAGACGCTCGACTCGCCCCTCCGGAAGGAAGCCCATCATGGACACCCCACGAAGCCAGGTCCCCGCAGGTGTGACGTTCGCGCCGAACCTCCGAGCCGCCGATGGGCCGACCAGCTCCGGCAGGGTGCTCTGGCACTTCACCATGACCCTCGACGGCTTCGTCGCCGGCCCGAATCACAGCTTCGACTGGATGATGGAGGGCATCGACGACACCCCCGGCATCGTCGAGGCCTACGCCGCGACGACCGGTGCGATCCTCTGCGGGCGCTCCGGCTACGACGTCGATCCGGACGTCAGCATGATCTACGGCGGTCTGTGGTCAGGGCCGGTCTTCATGCTCACCCGTCATCCCCACGACGCAGTCCACGCCGACGGCGTGACGATCATCAGTTGCGATGTCGCCGAGGCGGTGAGGCTCGGGCTCGAGGCCGCGGACGGAAAGAACCTCGAGATCTTCTCCGCCGACATCGGTCGACAACTACTCGCGCTGGGTCTGATCGACGAGATCCATCTCCATGTCGCGCCGATCCTGCTGGGCGACGGCATCCGCCTCTACGACGAGCCCGGAGGTGCGCCGGTGCGACTGGAGCTGATCAACGGCGATCGGCCGCTCGCCGAGGTGACCATGCAGTACCGGCCCGCCGTGGCGTGACGCGCCGCCGACCAGTGACGCACGACCTATTCGGTGGTGCCCACCAGCATCGTCGGGGTGATCCCGAGGTTCGCGGTGTCAGCCACCAGGGCAAGGCCCTCGTCGGTGGACATCGCGGCGCCCATCGCGTCGGCGTCCGCGAACATGAGCTGGGCCATCAGGTGGTACTCCGGCGCGGCTCCGTCCGGACCGGGCAGGAAGCGCGTGACCTTGGCGTCGTCGAGACCCGGCACCGCGCGGGCGAGGGGGATATGCGTCTCGTGGTAGTGCTTGTCGAACTTCTCGACGTCGTCGGGAGTTCCGTAGAGGACGGTGAGGGTGATCAAGGTGAGTCCTTTCGAGGGGTGCCCGGTCCGGTCGTCCGGAGGGGATCGCAGTAGAGATGTCGCCGTAGAGATATCGCAGTGGAGATGATGCCGCAGTCGGCCGCGCCGGGTGGCGTGTCCGCCAGGTGACGTCGGGGCTCGTGTCAGTCGACGCCCCTCACGATGTGACAGCCTGGATGGCAGCGCCCCGATGACGGGGCCTCCGGACGAGGGGTGCCGTACCCGGTGTGCGACAAGACGGCCCGCAGGAGGGGCGTCATGGCATGGCTGGTTCTCGTGTTCTCGGGGATCCTCGAGGCGGTGTGGGCCACCGCGCTGGGCAGGTCTGACGGCTTCACCAGACCGGGCCCGTCCGTCGTATTCGGAGTAGCACTGGTCGTGAGTATGGCGGGGTTGGCGTACGCGATGCGCGAGCTGCCCGTGGGCACCGCCTATGCGCTCTGGGTGGGCATCGGCGCCTCGTTGACCGTTCTCTACTCCATGGCCACGGGCGTCGAGTCGGTCTCAGCGCTCAAGGTGGTCTTCCTACTGATGATCGTCGGTGGGGTAGTCGGTCTCAAGGCAGTCGCATGATCTCTCAGAGGCCACCAACCGGCGACCGCCTGAGGACTACCGTGGGGTCATGAGGTCACACGCGGCGGGCCCGCTGGTCGGGTTGGGGCTCATCTACGGGGCCGGGGTGGGCACCGTCCTCGGCCTCGTGATCGTCGGCGCCCCGGACCTTGCCACCTGGATGGTGATGGGCGCGGGTATCGGGGTCGTGCTGGGGAGCGTCGCCGAACTGTGGCGTGACGTGGAAGGGCGGTCAGCGCACTGACGACCCGTCGCCGCCGTCATACTCGACCTGTCACCGTCCCGGACAACCCTCGAAAGGACCCATCACCCATGGCCACCATCACCACCGTCGACCGCGGACCCCGCGTCGTCGCCCGGAGCGTCACCGTGAACGCCCCCGCCGATGAGCTGTTCGCGCTCGTCAACGATCCCCGCAAGCACGGCCTCGTCGACGGATCGGGAACAGTCCGCGACAACGTCAAGGGCCCGTCCGCTCTGTCGAAGGGCGCCAAGTTCACCACCAAGATGCGGATGTACGGCGTCCCGTACCGCATCACCTCGACGGTGACCGACCACGTCGACACCGCGGAGCGCAAGGTGGTGGAGTGGCAGCATCCGGCGGGCCACCGCTGGCGCTGGGAGTTCACCCCGATCACGGCCGACACCACCGAGGTCACCGAGAGCTTCGACCCCCGGCCCTCGAAGATCGGCAAGGTCTTCGAGAAGATCGGTGTGGCCGACCAGAACGCCGCCGGGATCACCGAGACGCTCTCCGGGCTGGCCGCGAAGTACGAGCGCCCGGCGTAGCGGACGAGTGCCCGGCGCAACGGATGAGCCCCCCGGGGCGGTCCTGCTTCCGCGCCACGGCGTCCCGAGAGGCTGTTCCGCCCCGGCCTATCGGCGCGTGAGGAGCAGCGGCGCCGCGGCGGCCTTGGACCACGGCCCGCCGACGAACGTCAGCCCCAGCAGGCGGCGCTCGTCGAGCGCGCGGAACTCGTCGCGCACCCAGCGCCACGGGACGGGCCCGTCGGAGCCGTACGAGCACACGACCGCCGGCCGCCCGTCCAGCCACGAGGGTTCCAGCGTCACCCGCATCGGCAGGGTCTCGCGCACGGCGTCGCGGCCGTTGTCGAGCAGATTGACCGCGGTGCCTCCGGCGGCGAAGCGCTTGCCCCGCCACCCGGGCATCCCGCCCATCGCGATGGCGCGCGGCGCGATCACCTTGAGCGGTGCGGGGCCGACAAACGTGACGAGGTAGTCGCCGGGCTCGGGCAGGGTCGCGGCCGGCGTCGCCTGCGTGAACAGGCTCCGCAGCGTTCCGAGTGAGCTCGGGAGGGGCGCGGTGGGAGAGGGTTCAGCGGGAGGGGGCTGGGTCATGGGGCTCCGATCGTCCGGGCGGGCCCGGGTAAGGGCGCGGATGAGGACGGGGCCGCTGCGCCGCGGACGCGGTAGCGGGCGGCGAACCGCTCGGCCATCGCGGTGATCGTCAGGCTCGGGTTGACGCCGACGTTCGCCGGGATGGCCGAACCGTCCACCACGTACAGGCCGGGATGGCCGAAGACCCGGTGGTCGGTGTCGATCACACCGTCCGCCGCCGACTCGCCCATCGATGCGCCACCGAGCACGTGCGCGGTGATCGACTTGCCGCCCACGCTCTCCAACAGCAGGTTGAGCGGCCGCCCACCCACCGACTCCGCGAACCGCCGCGCGACCTCGTTGGCCTGCGGCAGATAGCTGGGGGCCGGGGCGCCGTCCGTGGCCCGCGATCTGAGCACTCGACGCCACGGGCGCACCGGCGAGCGGCCGAACACCAACCGGATCTCGTTCTCCACGTTCTGCATCACCGTGAACACACTCAGTCGCTCGATGAAGTTGCGGGCGGCCATCACCCGCAGTTGCTGCCACGGCGCTCGCGCGAGCCGTGCCAGTGCAGCCCGCCGACGCCGGGCCGGGTCCTCGCCGTCGACGAGTGGGCCCAGCTGGAACCGCATGTGCCACCCACCGACGTAGCGGTTCTGCGTCACGTGGGTCGTGGCGTCCGGGTAGAACTCGCTGGAGATGGTGGGGCCGCGCGTGAGATCGGCGTGGGGGTCGTCGGCCAGGACCGCGGTGATGGCCTCGGAGTTGGTGCGCACGCGCTCGCCGAGCCGCGGCGAGACGCGCCGGAGAAGGCCCTGTTCGCCGGAACGGAAGAGCAACTCGACCGTGCCCAGGACGCCGGCGGCCAGGACGACCTCGGTGGCGCGGAACCGCTCGCCGCCGGCGGCGCGCACCTCGTAACCGCCGCCGGGTAGTTCCGCGATGGTGTCCGCGCGCGTATCGGGACGGATGCGGGCGCCGCGCTTCTCGGCCAGCCACAGGTAGTTGAGGTCCAGGGTGTTCTTGCTGCCGTAGGGACAGCCGACCAGGCACGCGCCGCAGAGGCGACAGCCGGTGCGGTCGGGCCCCTCGCCGTCGAAGAACGGGTCCCGCACCGAGACCCCCTCCTCGCCGAACCAGATGGCCATGGGCGTGGGACCGTACGTCTCTCCTGCGCCCATCGAGTGGGCGGTGGCCTCGAGGTGCCGGTCCATCTCGCCGACGTGGCGGGTGGTTTCGCGGCCGAGCATTCGCGAGGCGGTCCCGTAGTGCTCGGCCAGCTCGGCGCGCCAACCGGCCGCGGACGCGGGCCAGGCGATGTCGGTGAAGAACTCGTCCTTCGGCTCGAGCAGTACCCCGGCCCAGACGATGCTGCCGCCGCCCACTCCCGCACCGCCGATGATGCCGACGTGCCGGAGCACCCGCTGCCAGAAGAAGCCGCGCAGGCCCAGCCCGGGCATCCAGAGGTACCTGCGCGGGTCCGTGCGGGCGGCCAGGAGGTCGTCGGGGGAATGACAACGACCTTGTTCGAGCACCAGGACGGATCGCCCCTGCTCGGCCAGGCGGAGAGCGCTGACAGCGCCACCGAACCCGCTGCCGATCACGATCACATCGGCGGCGTCCGCGTGCCCCCGTGGGCCTTGACTCATGGCGCCGAGTCTAGGACGGGCGTCCAGTTTCGGGGTCGGATCGACTGGTTCGGTCCCGGGTGTGCCGGAGTCGCCGCGTGGTCACAGGGCGATCCGGTCGCGTGCGGAGGTGGCCCGCGAGGGAGGGCGGCGAATCCACGGAAAGTACTGGACGTACGTCCAAGTTCGACATACGGTAGTCGCACCTTCAGTTCGGACTCCCAGAATCGATACGCTGATGAACCCTCCCCACAGACCTCTCGGTGAACGCGCGCTCCGCCACGTCATCCGCCTCATCGGCGCGGCTCCCGCCCCGATCCAGCGACTGATCGCCGGCCCGCCCGTACGGATCGACGGACAGCAGCTCAACCTGGAGGCCCAGGTCGGCACGAGACTGCTGAACCTGGGTGTGTCAGAGACCTTCGAACAGCTGCCGCTGGACCGGGGGCGGGAACAGATCGCGGGTGAGGCCTTCGTCTTTGGTCACGAGACCCCCGTCGAGACCGTCCGTTCCCTCACCATCCCGGGACCGGACGGCCCGATCCCGGCGCGCCTGTACCGGCCCGCGGGGATCGAGGGTCCGAGCGCCGCTCTGGTGTACCTGCACGGTGGCGGCTGGGTCCTGGGGAACCTCGACTCGGGAGACGCCGTGTCCCGTTTCCTCGCCGCGCACACCCCGTTGACCGTCATCTCCATCGACTACCGGCTGGCGCCCGAGCACCCGTTCCCGGCGGGACTCGAGGACGCTCTCGCGGCGTTCGGGCACATCGTCGACCACGCCGAGGACTACGACCTCGATCCGCGGGCGATCGCGATCGGCGGCGAGAGCGCCGGCGGCAACCTGGCGGCGGTGCTCTCACTGCACCGGGCCCCCGGATGGACCCCGCCGGCCCTGCAGGTGCTGTTCAACCCGGTCACGGACCTGTCGACCAAACACCGGTCGTACGAGTTGTTCGGGGAAGGGTTGTTCCTCACCGAGGCGCAGATGGATTGGTACAAGTCCCACTACCTCGCCGATCCCGACCAGGCCCTGGACCCGCGCGTCTCGCCGCTGCTCGCCGGCGACGTCGGTCACGCACCCCCGGCCTACGTCGTGGTGGCCGGATTCGACGTGCTCCGCGACGAGGGCGAACGGTACGCGGCCAGATTGGCCGAGGCGGGCGTCGACGTCACCCTGCGTCGCCACAGCGGCCACGTGCACGGTCTGATCAACGCGACCGGAGTGGGTCACGCCGCCCGGGATGCACTCCTCGAGGCGGTGGGCGTCCTCCACACCCGGCTGGTCGCCCGGACCGCCTCCGCCTCCGCCACCGCCACCGCCTCGCGCCGGACCCCGAGCGACGGCCAGTGAGCCCCGGGGCCGACGTCATCGTGGTCGGTGCGGGACTGGCCGGGCTGGTCGCCGCGCGCCGGCTCGTCGAGGCGGGTCGCTCGGTCCGGGTGCTCGAGGCGCGGGACCGCGTCGGCGGACGCACACTCAACCACGTTCTCGACGACGGGCAGGTGGTCGAGGCGGGAGGACAGTTCGTCGGGCCCACCCAGGACCATGTGCTGGGACTGGCGGACGAACTCGGTGTGGCGACCTTCCCCGCGAACTCGCACGGCGACACGGTGTACGTCCACGGCTCGCGTAGTCGGCGGTTCCGCGGCGACATCCCGCCGGACCGTCTGGCACTACCCGACATCGCCCTGGCCACCGCGCGCCTGGCCCGTGCGAGCGGCGAGGTCGCGGTGGCCGCCCCGTGGGAGCACCCCGACGCGGACCGGCTGGATGCGCAGAGCCTCGCGACCTGGCTGCGGCGCGGCTCGGTCGGTGCCGGCGGAGTCGAGTTGATCGACACCCTCCTCGGTTCGGCCTTCGGGGCGCCGGCGTCGGAGGCCTCGGCGCTGTTCGGCCTGGCGTACGTCGCGGGTGCGGGTGACGAGACGTTCCCGGGTGCACTGGACCGCATGATCGGGGTGACGGGCGGGGCCCAGGAATCCCGTGTCGTCGGCGGTTCCCAACTGATCTCCCAACGCATGGCCGAGACGCTCGGCGACGCGGTCACCCTCGGCGCCCCCGTCCGGCGGATCGAGCACCACGCCACCGGGGTCACCGTCACCACCGAGGCGGGATCCTGGGACGCGGACCAGGTGATCGTGACCGCGCCACCCCACCTGGCGGCCGAGATCGAGTGGAGCCCGCTGTTGCCCGCCCACCAGGACGCGCTGTTCCGGAGGATGACGTTCGGCACGCTCATGAAGTGTGAGGCGATCTACGAGCGCCCGTTCTGGCGGGAGGACGGACTCTCCGGCCAGGGCGTCTTCCGCGGCGGCAGTTCCCCGGTGTGTTCGATGTTCGACAACACTCCGCCGAGCGGCGCACCCGGGATCCTCATGGGCTTCGTCGGGGGCGCGGGGTGGCGCACGTGGGCGCCACGGTCCGCGCGTGAGCGCGGTGGAGCCGTCCTGCGGAGCTTCGCCCGGGTGGTCGGGCCCGCGGCGCTGGCGCCTGCCGGCTACTTCGAGAAGGACTGGACCGCGGAGCGCTGGACCCGGGGTGGCCCGTCCGCGGTCCTGGGCCCCGGCGTCCTGACGTCGCTCGGGCGCTGGCGCGACCGCCCGTTCGGCCGCGTGCACTGGGCCGGAGCCGAACACTCCGACTACTGGAACGGCTACATGGACGGAGCGGTCCGTTCCGGGGAGACCGCCGCCCGAGCAGTGATCGCACAATCAGGAGGACCCTCGTGACACGTCTGACCGTTTCCGTACAGCAACGACTCTCGGCCCCGATCGAGGACATCTGGGCCGTCATCGACGACACCTCCCGCTATGCCGAGTGGGTCGACGGGGCTCTCGAGGTCACGGCCCACCACGGCGCCGCGACCGTGGGCGGGACCTACTCCGAGCGCAACCGGACCGTCGGGCCGCTCACGACGCGATCCGAGTGGACGGTCAGGACGATCGAACCTCGATCACTCCGGGTCGATTCCGGGACCGGATTCGCGCCGCTGCACGACATGGTCAACACCTTCCGCTTCGAACCGATCGCGGACGAGGCGACACTGATGACCTACCGGGTCGACTGCCGGGTCGGAGCCGGACCGCTCGGCCGCCTCATCGCGCCGGTTCTCCGGAAGTCGTTGTCCGCCCAGTTCCGCAGCTCCATGTCCACGCTCGAGGACGTCGTGCACGCCGAGCGCGGTATCGACCAGGCCGGTGGGGAATGACGACGACGGAGTCGGCACGGGAACCTGAGCAGTCGTCCCGTGCCCGCGAGCACGTCGCGGCCACCGCCAGGCGACTGGCCGCCGAGGGGCTGCTCATCGGCACCGCGGGCAACGTCTCGGCACGGCTCGACGACGGGCGGATCGCCGTGACCGTCACCGGAGTGGTCCTGGCCGACTGCCGCGCCGAGGACGTCACCGTGGTCAGCGCGACCGGCGAGCACGTGGACGGCCGACTCGCGCCGACCTCCGAGCTCGGGCTGCACCTGGGTATCTACTCCAGCACGCAGGCGGGCGCCGTCGTCCACACCCACGCCCCGTTCTCCACCGCCGTCTCCTGCGTCTCCGGGATGGACTCGTTGCCCGTGCTGCACTACCAGCAACTCCTGCTGGGCGGCGAGATCCGGGTGGCGCCCTATGCGACCTTCGGGACCCCCGAGCTCGCCGACCTCGTCGTGGCCGGCCTGCGCGACCGGCAGGCGGTCCTGATGGCCAACCACGGCTCCGTGGCGGTGGGGTCCTCCCTCGCCAAGGCCCTCGACAACGCGCTGCTGCTGGAGTGGCTGGCGGCCCTGTACGTCCGCGCGAGTGGGGTGGGCGCGCCGCGACCCCTCACCGAGGCGCAGCAACACGACGCCGTGGCCCAGGCGATCACCCTCGAATACGGAACCACCAAGGAGAACCCTCGATGACCGACATCTCATCCATGACCATCGCGACGGTCGGCGTGCACGTCCTCGACGTCCACGCGATCGGTATCGACTCCATCCCGGAGGGCTCCGCCGGGGCCCTCGTGGACACCATCGCCTTCTCGCCGGCCGGGACCGCGGGCGGCACCGCCGTGGTGCTCAGCCGCCTCGGGGCCGGGGTCCGCAGCATCGGTGCGGTCGGCGCCGACTCCATCGGACGAACCCTCACGACCCTGCTGAGCGGGGAGGGGGTGGACACCGGTCGACTGGTGACCAAGGCGGACGCACAGACGTCCGCCTCGGTGATCCCCGTTCGCCCCAACGGGGACCGGCCGGCATGGCACTGCATCGGCGCGAACGGCGTGTTCACCCTCGACGACATCGACGACGGTGCCCTCGACGGGCTCACGCATCTGCACCTGGGCGGGCCCGAGTTCCTGGGCGGCCCGGCGGCGGGGGAGTTGCTCGCCCGCGCCCGGGCGAAGGGCGTCACCACGTCGGTCGACATCCTGGCCGACGGCGACCCGGGCATGCTCGAGTGGATAGCGGACGCTCTGCCGCACGTGGACTACCTGCTGCCCAACGATGACCAGGTCCGCGGCTTCACCGGGGTCGACTCACTGGCCGAGGGAGCCCGCGCACTGATCGACCTGGGTGTCTCGTGCGTGGCGCTCACCGCCGGCGCGGACGGTGCCCTCGTCGTCACTGCGGACGAGGCACTGTCTGTGCCCGCGTTCTCGATCGACGTCGTCGACACGACCGGCTGCGGGGACTCGTTCACCGCCGGCTTCCTGGTGGGGCGCCACCTCGGCCACGACCTGCGGGGGTCCGCCGTCCTCGGCTGCGCCGTGGCGGCCCAGGTGGCCCAGGGACTCGGGACCACCGCCGGGAGCTACGACCTCGACTCGGTGGTCGAGTTCGCACGGTCGGCCCCGACCGGCTGATCACGAGGGCTGGCCGCGAGGGCTCGCTTCGACGGTCTGGCTACGAGGGCTCGCTAGGACGGTTTGGCTACGACGGTCTGGTTGCGACTGTTAGTTCACGACCGCGACGGGCCGACTCCCCCCGCTTCGACGCGGTGGGGAGCCGTCCCGTCAGGCTCGGCTACGTGGCCTGAGCAGTGTCGAGTCAGGTCAGGCGACGCCCGTGCCCTCGTCGGCCGCGGGGGAGGTGTTGGTGCCGCCGTCGTTGACCTCGAAGCGCGTCCACTCACCGTCCATGTCGACCTCCATGGCGTAACCGAGCGTGTCCTCGGGGACCTCGACCGTCTTGAACCAGTCGTAGGCCTTGGTGTCGTCGGCGAACTCCTTCTCCTCGATGACGTTCTGCTCGGGGTCGATCACGCGGTAACGGGGCATGCCCACTCCTTCGGTTCGGGTGTTGTGTGTCGTGTCCGCAGTCTGGGGGATCGAGCGCTCACTCGCATCCGGTCGCGGGGGGCGTACGGTCGGGAGTCCAGACGACCAGGGAGGCATCCGTGACCACCGATCCGACAGTTCAGTCCTCTGACCAGCCAGAGCGCGACACGCTCGTCGACCCGACGACCAAGTACGAGATCGAGGTGCCGGTCCAGCAGCAGCCGGTGCCGGGGTTGGCCTCCGAGATGGACCCGCCCGCCGACCACGGCGAGGACACCTACGTGGGCCACGGCCGGCTGACCGGACGGCGCGCACTGATCACCGGGGGGGACTCCGGGATCGGCCGCGCCGTGGCCATCGCCTACGCGCGGGAGGGCGCCGACGTGGCGATCGGCTACCTGCCCTCGGAGCAGTCTGATGCCGAGGATGTCGCCGCGCTCGTGCGCGAAGCCGGCCGGAACTGCGTCCTGCTGCCCGGGGACGTCGGCGACGAGGCCGTCGCGCGCGGGATCGTCCGCGACGCGGTCGCCGGACTCGGCGGACTGGACGTGCTGGTGCTCAACGCGGCCCGGCAGACCTTCGTCGAGCACCTGGAGGACCTGTCCTCCGAGCAGTGGGCCGAGACGATGAACGTCAACATCTCGGCGCCGTTCTGGATGATGCAGGAGGCGCTCGGTGACCTGCGGCCCGGGTCGAGTGTGATCTTCACGTCCTCGGTACAGGCGTACACCCCGTCGCCGGGGCTCGTGGACTACGCGACCTCGCGCGCGGCCGTCAACACCATGTCCAAGTCGCTCGCGCAGCAGCTCGCGCCGCGGGGCATCCGCGTCAACGCCGTGGCGCCCGGGCCGTTCTGGACGGCGCTACAGGTGAGCGGCGGGCAGAAGCCCGAGAAGCTGCCGACCTTCGGTCACAAGAACCCGCTGGGTCGGCCCGGGCAGCCGGTCGAGATGGCGGGCGCGTACGTCTACCTGGCCTCCGAGGAGTCCTCGTACACCACCGGAAACACGCTGTCGGTGACCGGCGGCGCGCCCACGCCCTAGCCGAGTACCCCTAGGGGCCGCGCGACCCCGACCGCGCTCGGCGCAACGACAAGAGCGTTCCGAACACCCGTCTCTCGGACGATGTGTTCGGAACGCTCTTGTCGTTGGGCTGCGGGGCCGCGGGGCCGCGGGGCCGCGGCCGCGGGGGCCGGGTCAGGCGTCGTGGATGATCACGCCGCGCATGATCTTGCCGTCCTGCAGATCCCGGTAGCCCTCGTTGACCTGGTCGAGCGTGTAGGTCGTGGTGATGAGCTCGTCCAGCTTGAGCTTGCCCTCGTCGTACAGCCGCAGGAGCTTGACGATGTCGTACTGCGGGTTGGCCGAGCCGAACAGGGTGCCCGTGATGGTCTTGCCGAACAGGGCCATGACGGTGCCGCTGACCTGGACGGTCTTGTCGGTCATGTTGCCCAGGCCGGTGATCACCACGGTGCCGCCCTTGCCGATCACGTCGAAGGCGCTGGAGACGACCTGCTCGTCGACGGTGCCCACCAGGATGAGTGCCTGGTCCGCCATCTGGCCCCAGGTCAGCTTCTCCACCTCGGCGTGGGCCTCGGCGGCGTCGGCGAAGGCGTGGGTGGCACCGAACTTCAGCGCCTCGTCGCGCTTGAACTGGACGGGGTCCACCACCACCACGTGGCGGGCACCCGAGTGGACGGCGCCCTGGACGGCGTTGATGCCGAGTCCGCCGATGCCGTAGATCACCACGGTGTCGCCCTGGCGGACGTTGCCCGCGTAGGTGGCGGTGCCCCAGCCGGAGGGCACACCGCAGCCCACCAGGACGGCCTTGTCCAACGGCAGCCAGTCGTCGACCTTGACCACCGAGTGCTGTGAGATCACCGAACGCTCGGAGAAGGTCCCGAGCATGCACATGGCGCCGAAGTCCTTGCCGCCCGAGTGGAAGCGGAAGGTCCCGTCGGGCATGTGGCCCTCGAGGATCGTCGCGCCCATGTCACAGAGGTTCTGCCGCCCGGTCGAGCAGTACCGGCAGGTGCCGCAGTTGGGGATGAAGGAGCACACCACGTGGTCGCCGGGCTTGACCTTGGTGACGCCCACGCCCACGGCCTCGATGACGCCGGCTCCCTCGTGCCCGCCGACGATCGGGAAGCGCGGGGGGAGCGAGCCGTCGGACAGGTGCAGATCGGAGTGACACAGCCCCGCGGCCGTGTACTTGATCAGGACCTCGCCCGGGCCGGGATCGTCCAGGTCGAGCTCGATGATCTCGAACGGCTTGTGGAGGTCGAACAGTACTGCTGCCTTGGTCTTCACGGCGGTGTTCCTTTCGGGGAGCGGTTGATCGGAATGCGATCAATCGGAAGTGGAGAGGGGAGTGATGAGCGGAATGCGAGAGGGGGCAGGGGGTGCGGGACGTCAGGAGCTGTCAGAAGGGATGGTCAGGGGAGTCGCCGGCGTCCCCGGAGGGGTCACGGGGACGCCGGGTCCCGGTTCTCGCCAGCCCGATCACTCAGAGCTGGATGTTGACCGACCTGGTCTGGGTGTAGAGGTCCAGCGCACCCTGGCCCAGTTCGCGGCCCCAACCGGACTGCTTGAACCCGCCGAACGGCATGGCGGTGTCGAAGCCGTTGTACTGGTTGACCCACACCGAGCCGGCGTGCAGGCGACTGGCCACCTTGTGGGCCTTGGAGATGTCCTGCGTCCAGACTCCGGCGGCCAGGCCGTAGATCGAGTCGTTGGCCTGCCGGACCGCGTCGTCGACGTCGGTGAACCGCAGGGCCGAGACGACGGGGCCGAAGATCTCGTCCGTCACCACCCGGTGATCGGGCTCGACGTCCACGAACACGGTCGGTTGGACGAAGTAACCGGTGTCACCGTGTCGGCCGCCGCCGGTCAGGGCCCGACCGCCGTCCTCGATACCGGCGCGCAGGTAGTAGGAGACCTTGTCGAACTGGTCCTGATCGACCAGCGGGCCCAGCTCGGTGGCGGGGTCCAGACCGTGTCCGATGGTGGCCTGGGCGGCGGCGTCGGCGACGGCCTGCGTGAACTTCTCGTAGATGGAGTCCTCGACGTACAGGCGGGTGCCGGCGGTGCAGGCCTGGCCGTGGTTGAACATCCACGCGGCCACGGACCCGGCCACGGCGGCGTCGAAGTCGCAGTCGGCAAAGACGATGTTGGCGCTCTTGCCGCCCAGCTCCAGGGAGACCTTCTTGAGGTTGCCCTTGGCGGCGTCGACGATCAGCTTGCCCACCTCGGTGGAGCCGGTGAAGGCCACCTTGTCCACGTCGTCGTGGGCGGAGATGGCGGCGCCGGCGTCGCCGAAGCCGGTCACGATGTTGACCACGCCGTCGGGCACACCTGCCTCGGCGATGACCTCGCCCAGCAGCAGCGCGGTCAGCGGCGTCTGCTCGGCCGGCTTGAGGACCAGCGTGTTGCCGGTGGCCAGGGCGGGTGCGAGCTTCCACGCCGCCATGAGCAGGGGGAAGTTCCACGGGATGATCTGACCGCACACGCCCACCGGGACGCGCTGGGTGTAGGCGTGGAACTGCTTGTCACCGGCGAACGGCATCGACACGTTGACCGTGGAGCCCTCGATCTTGGTGGACCAGCCGGCGTAGTAGCGGAACACGTCGGCCGCCCACGCCACGTCCACGGCGGTGGCGATCGCGACGGACTTGCCGTTGTCCAGGGCCTCGATCTGCCCGAACAGCTCGGCCTTGGCGTCCAGCAGGTCGCCGATGCGCCACAGGATCTGCTCGCGCTGATTGGGCTTCATGGTGGCCCAGGCACCGTCGTCGAAGGCGCGACGGGCGGCTGCCACGGCCCGGTTGATGTCCTCGGGTCCGCCGTGCGCGACCTGTGTGATCTCGGCGCCGGTGGCGGGGTCGAAGGTGCCGAAGGTGCGGCCGTCCGCGGCGTCGACCCACTGCCCGTCGATGAAGAGCTGGTGCGGGCGACCGAGGAAGTCGCGGGCCGCGGCGCCGAGACGCTCGTCGACCTGGGTGGTGGCGCCGGTGTCCCGGGAGAGTGTGCCGGTCATTGTTTCCTCCAAAATCCCGACCGGCTCGATGTGAGGCCGGTCACAACCCATCATGGGGTCGTGGGCGGGCAGTGGAGTGTTCAGTTTCTGGACATCTTTCGGGACAGTCCGATTTCAGGACAGTCCGAATTCCCTCATGCGGGCGTAGAGGGTCGTCCGGCTGATGCCCAGCCGCTTGGCGGCGCGGGACCGGACGCCGTCGCAGTCCGCCAGCGCGGCCACGATCGCGTCGTACTCGCCGCGCGCGAGTTCGCCGGCGCGCGGCGCCCGGGCGGAGCGGGCGCGGGAAGGCAGTGAGTTGACGTCCAGGGTGGCCGAACCCCGCCTGGCGGCCTCGGCGAGGCATTCGCCCAGGACCGACCGCAGCGAGACCAGTCCGTTGGGCATGTCCAGCGCGCAGACGGCGTCCGCGAACCGCGCCGTCACCGATGCCGTCCCGAGTCCTCGCTCGGTGGCCAGCTCCGCGACCATCCGGCGCACGATCTCCCCACTCTCGGCGCCGCGATCATGCAGCGGCCGCAGGACCGTCCGCGCCCCGCACGCGTCGAGCGCCTCGGCCACCGCCGGGCGGGGGTCCTCGCGACTGGTGACGACGACGAGGCCGGCCTCCGCGGACCCGAGGCGCGCTGCCAGTCGGCGCAGGTCGGCGTCGTCGAGGAGGTCGATGTCGTCCAGGACCAGCGGCCTGCCCTGGGTGCCGAGCTCGTGCAGGGCAGGGACCACGAGCTCGCGCCACGCCGCCTCGGCGCTGTCGGCCTCCGCGAGCCGGACGTGCAGGGCGTCCGGGCCGGCGATCCCCGTCGCCGTCGTCGATCGTCCCGACCCCGACGGACCCACCACGGCGCGTGCCCGCGCGGTGACCCCGACTCCACTCGCGCCGGGCCCCGGACCCGTGGGGCTCGCCGGGGTCGTGGTGCCCGGGAGGGACGTGCCGGCCGTGGAGCTCGAGGACCCGGAGCCTGACGTGGTCGTGGAGCCCGAGATCGCGGAGCCCGGGGTGGACGTGGAGCGCGGGACGGGCGTGGTCGGGGGGTCCTGATCCGGGAACGTCAGGTCGAGCAGGTGGCCGCGACGGCCGACCCGGCTCGACAGCACCCCGACCGTGCCCACCGACAGTTCCACGACGTCGCCCACCTCGTCCTGCTCGACCAGCCGCCGGAGCCTGGCGATGTCCCGGGAGGCCAACCGTTCCAGGCTCGAGTGCGAGGCCAGCACCACCTCGTCGCCGAACGCACAGGTCGCGGTGTCGGAACTGCGGGTGCGTTCGACGAAGCGGTGCCAGAGCTCGCGATCGTCGGCGCGGGCGGTGTCAACGTAGCGGGCCTCGATGTCCGCGACGATCTTCCGCACGAACGGGGCGAACATGCGGGAGGCGTCGGCGCTCATTCCCGTCAGGTCCACCGCCCCGACCAGGCGGCGCGTGAGCGGGTCGACGATCGGGTGTCCGTAACAGGCGAAGTCCCGCAGGACCTCCGCGAAGTGCTGCTCGCCGTGGATGAACACCCCGGCGCGGGTCTCGAGTGCCGTGCCGATGCCGTTGTTGCCCACCGCGTCCTCGGTGAGGGTGGCGCCGTCGTCGACCCCCCGCCGCAGGAGCATCCGGGAGATCCGGGCGTTGTCCCGCACCGAGCGGATGACCCGGCCCTCGCGGTCCGCGAGCAGGAGCATCGCGCCGGTGTCCTTGAGGACCTCGTCCAGGTCGTCCATCACCGGACGGGCGGCCTCGGCGAGCCGGTGCGAGCGGGACGCGAGCGGGTCGGGGGCCCCGGGGCGTGCGCTCTTCGGGGTGAGTCCGCACGAGGCGGATCGGCGCCAGGACAGGTCCAGTTGGTCCTCGCCGGTCGCGAGGGAGGAGGGGTGGACGGTCTGGGTCAAGGGGCACCTCCGGCCGGGTGAGGGGTGTGACCTACACCATACGCAAGCGGCTCCGGGTGCGATGCCCGGGCGTCGGCCCGTCAGCGGGCGCGGGCGGCGTGGGCCGGGTGCACCAGGTGCGCGGGGAGTGCTGCCGCACGGGCGGGTCGCGGATGGGCGGCGAGGCGGGCGGAGACCTCGTCCGCGCAGCCGCTCACCGCCTCGACGGCCCGCGCGACGGCCCGCCCGGTCATGCGCCGACCGGGGGTCACGGCCACCGATCCGACCGCCCGGCCGTCGGCGCGCAGCACGGGGGCGGCCACCGAGGTCACCGCGAGGTCGGTGGCGGAGGCGAGTTCGGCGTCGGTCACGTCGATCTCGGACAGTTCCACGAACAGCTCGGAGACGCGGTCGCGCACGAGGGCGCCCACACCCGAGGACTCCAGGGAATCGGCCATCCGCAGCAGCTCGCGTCGCGCCGGGGTGAGCCGCTCGATGGACCAGCCCCGTCGGGCGATCTGTGGCATCACCGACTCCAGCCGCTCCCGTGCCGCCCCGGTGAGCCCGCCGGAGTCCGACAGCCACCGCCGCTGATCGATCAGCGGCAGCCTGGCGACGAGCTCGCGGGCGAAGGGCGCTCGCACGGGGACGACGTGGCCGACGGAGATGTCCGGGCGCGAGGCGGTGCGCATGCCGGCCCCGACCACGTCGACGACCTCGCTCATGCCGTCGCGGGTCTCGAAGACCACGGCGGCGATGCCCGTGGCGTCGACGAGCCGCTCCAGTGGCTGCCTGGCGGCCCGGGCCAGGTCGACCTCCGCGGACAGCGACGCGCCCACCGCGCGCATCCGGGGTCCCGCGCGCCAGCCACCGTCGAGCTTCTCGGCCCAGTGCTCGTCCTGCATCTCGGCGAGCACGGCGTGCAGTGTGGAGCGGCTGGCCCCGGTGGTCCGGGCGATCTCGGTGAGGGGCAGCGGGGGTCCGTCGACCGACAGCGCCTCGATCACGGAGAGCACGCGATGAGTGGGTTCGTGTCGCACATCCGACACCCTATGTCGACATACGGACGAACTGCCCGGAATTGCCCTCACGGAGATGTAAATCAGACCCGCCTGGGCGCACGATGGTGCGGAACCAGACCGCAGACAGACCTGTCTGCGGTCTGCTGGCCGGTCACCCCGGACCAGCCCACGACATTGGAGGTCGCATGACGACGAGGACGGCGGTGACGCTCTCGCACCTCGACGCACTCGAGGCCGAGTCCGTCCACATCTTCCGCGAGGTAGCCGCGCAGTTCGAACGCCCGGGGATGCTCTTCTCCGGCGGCAAGGACTCCGTGGTGATGTTCCACCTGGCCCGGAAGGCGTTCTGGCCCGCGCCCATGCCGTTCCCGCTCATGCACGTCGACACCGGGCACAACTTCGACGAGGTCATCGAGTACCGCGACAAGGTGGTCGACGAGACCGGGGTCCAGCTGCTCGTGTCGTACGTGCAGGACGACATCGACGCCGGCCGCGTGGTCGAGGAGACCGGGGTCGGCACCAGCCGCAACCGCCTCCAGACCGCCGCCCTGCTGCGCGGCATCCAGGAGAACCGTTTCGACGCCGTCTTCGGCGGCGCCCGCCGCGACGAGGAGAAGGCCCGCGCCAAGGAGCGGGTGTTCTCCTTCCGTGACGCGTTCGGCGCCTGGGACCCGCGCGCGCAGCGCCCCGAGCTGTGGAAGCTCTACAACGGCAACCACCGCAAGGGCGAGCACATCCGGGTGTTCCCGCTGTCCAACTGGACCGAGCTGGACATCTGGCAGTACATCGAGCGCGAGGACATCGACCTTCCGCCCATCTACTACGCGCACCAGCGCGAGGTGATCGAGCGCGACGGCATGCTCCTGGCCAAGACCCGCTTCCTCGAGACCCTCCCGGGCGAGGAGGCGCGCACCGAGCTGGTCCGTTTCCGCACCGTCGGCGACGCCACCTGCACCGGCTGCGTGGAGTCCGACGCCGCCGACAACGCCGCCGTCGTGGCCGAGGTCGCGGGCACCCGCGTCACCGAGCGCGGCGCCACCCGTGCCGACGACCGGATCTCCGAGGCCGGCATGGAAGACCGCAAGAAGGAAGGCTACTTCTGATGAGCTCCGCCACCACGGCGTCGTCCGCCCCCAGCGCGTCGACTCTCACCACCGCATCGACGCTCACCCCGGAGCAGTTGAGCACCATGTCCGAACACGCCCAGTTGCTGCGCATCGCCACCGCGGGTTCGGTCGACGACGGCAAGTCGACCCTCATCGGGCGCCTGCTCTACGACTCCAAGGGGATCTTCGAGGATCAGCTCGCCTCGATCGAGGCCACCTCGGCCAAGCGCGGCGACGAGTACACCGACCTCGCGCTGCTCACCGACGGTCTGCGCTCCGAGCGCGAGCAGGGCATCACGATCGACGTGGCCTACCGCTACTTCTCGAGCCCGCGCCGCAAGTTCATCATCGCCGACACCCCGGGCCACGTGCAGTACACGCGCAACATGGTCACGGGCGCCTCGACGGCCGACGTGGCGATCATCCTGGTCGACGCCCGCAAGGGGGTGCTGGAGCAGACGCGCCGGCACGCGTTCCTGTCAGCGCTGCTGGGCATCCCGCGCCTGGTCGTGGCCGTCAACAAGATGGACCTGGTCGACTACGACGAGGCCACCTACGAGGCCATCCGCTCCGAGTTCACGGACTTCGCCGCCAAGCTCGAGGTCCACGACGTGACGTTCGTGCCGCTGTCGGCGCTCAAGGGCGACAACGTGGTCGATCGCACCGACTCCATGCCCTGGTACACGGGCCCGGCCCTGCTGGACCATCTCGAGAACGTGCACATCGCCTCGGACCGCAACCTGACCGACGTCCGGTTCCCGGTGCAGTACGTGATCCGCCCCCAGCGCGCCGACGGACTGGACCACCGGTCCTTCGCCGGCACCGTCGCCGGGGGAATCATGAAGGTCGACGACGAGGTGGTGGTCATGCCGTCCGGTCGGCAGTCCACCATCAAGGCCATCTGGGGCCCGGGCGGCGCGGAGCTGGACGAGGCGGCGGCGCCGGCCGCGGTGACCATAGCGCTCAACGACGAGATCGACATCGTCCGCGGCGAGATGATCGCCCGCCCCGGCAACCGCCCGCACCAGGGCACCGAGCTGGAGGCCATGGTCTGCTGGTTCGCCGACGACTCCGCGCTCACGCCCAACAAGCGATACGTCGTCAAGCACACCACCCGCGACACCAAGGCGATCGTCACGGGGCTGGAGTACCGGCTCGACATCAACTCCCTGCACCGCGACCCCGACTCCACCGAGCTGGGGCTCAACGAGATCGGCCGCATCGGCCTGCGCACGCAGACGCCGCTGATGTACGACCCGTACCGCCGTAACCGCGACACGGGCGCGTTCATCCTCGTGGACGAGCTCACCGGCAACACCGTGGGCGCGGGCATGATCATCGGGCCCGCCACCACCGGTTCCAACGTGGTCTGGCACGCCGGCGCCGTCCAGCGCGGTGACCGCGGGCAGGGCCGCACGCTGTGGCTCACCGGCCTGTCGGGCTCGGGCAAGTCCACGGTCGCCTCCGAGGTGGAGCGGCTCCTCATCGAGTCCGGGCACCCCGCCTACATCCTCGACGGCGACAACCTGCGGCACGGCCTCAACGCCGACCTCGGGTTCTCGGCCGAGGACCGGGCGGAGAACATCCGCCGTACCGCGGAGGTGGCGGCGCTGTTCGCCGATGCCGGCGTCGTCGTCATCTGTTCCCTCATCTCCCCGATGCGCGCCGACCGCGACAAGGCGCGCAGCGTCCACGTCGCGGCCGACCTGCCCTTCACCGAGGTGTTCGTGGACACCCCGCTGGCCGAGTGCGAGGCGCGCGACCCCAAGGGTCTGTACGCCAAGGCTCGGGCCGGTGAGATCCCCGAGTTCACCGGCGTCTCCGCGCCGTACGAGCCGCCGCTGACCCCCGATCTGCACATCCGTCCCGAGGACGGCACCGCGGAAGAGGTAGCGCAGCGGATCGTCAGCTCCATCCTGGGGATCTGAGCTGGTGCCGGAGGCGCTCTGGACCTTCGACTCGCTGGGGTTGCTGGTCGTCAGTGCCGTGATCGGCGTGGTCATAGGCCTGACGGGGATGGGCGGCGGGGCGTTGATGACGCCCGCGCTCATCCTCGTGGGGATCCCGCCCACCGCCGCCGTGGCCAACGACCTCGTGGTCAACGCGGTCAACAAGGTCATCGGCGCCGGCGTGCACTGGAAGCACGGGAAACCCAACCTCAGGATCGCGTTCTGGCTGATCCTGGGTTCGGTGCCGACGGCGTACCTGGGCGCGTGGCTCGTGCACGCCGTGGGAGCCGACGACGTGCAGGGCTTGTTGAAGAAGGCCATCGGCGCCACGCTCATCGTGGCGTCCTCGGCCTACTTCCTGCGCGCGTTCTTCGAGATGGCAGGCAAGATACGCACGGGCAACGACCCGAACCCGCCGGTCAAACCGTTGATCACCCTGCTGGTCGGCGTGATCGGCGGGCTGATGGTGGGCATCACCTCGGTGGGCTCCGGCACGGTCATCATGATGTGCATCATGCTGCTGTACCCGACCCTGGCCGCGCTGCGCCTGGTGGGCACCGACCTCGTGCAGGCGGTCCCGCTGGTGATCGCGGCGGCGATCGGGCACGTGATGGTGACCGGCGTCGACTGGAACCTGCTGGTGCCGTTGTTGATCGGCGGTGCGATCGGCACGTTCTTCGGCTCCAAGTTCGCCGGGCGGGTCCCGCAGGGTCTGATCCGGCGGGGCATCACGATCGTGCTGGCCGTGACCGCGTCCGCGATGCTCGGCGCCCCGCCGGCGCTGATAGGCGCGATCGCCCTGGTGCTGGTGACGGTGGGGCCGCTCGTGTGGCGGGTGTTGGTACGCAGGTACTCGGTGCACCTCGACGCGCCGGCCGAGCAGGACCGGGCCCGCGCCTGACCCGCACCCGGCCCGGAGGATCCGCTACTCCGCCGTCCGATTCGCTACCGCTATGCGGGTAGCCGATCCGGCGGCGGAGTAGCGGATTGTGGTGGTGTGCGGGGATCTCGCCGGGCTCCTGTTCAGGAGGCCGGGACGAGCACCGGGTCGGGAGTCCGCTCACGACGGACGGCGCGGACGGCGTGGACCACAAGCACGATCCACACCAGGAACAGCGTCCCGAGCACCGGCGCGATCACCAGTGTGGAGGCGCCGGTGGAATTCAGCAGGGTGAACGTGTTGGTGATGATGATGAGGCCGCCGGCGGCCGTCCCCAGGACCCGCGGCGACAGGTGGCGCACCATCCAGGCGGCGAACGGCGCGGCTATGACGCCGCCGATCAACAGCGCGGCCGCGAAGGCCCAGTTGATGCCGGCGGCACCGAGGCCGAAGAGGAAGCCGATCGAGGCGCTCACCGACACCACGAACTCCGAGGCGCTGACGGAGCCGACGACCTTGCGGGGCTCCACCCGACCCGACGAGAGCAGGGTGGTCGTTCCCACCGGGCCCCATCCGCCGCCGCCGAACGCGTCGAGGGTGCCGCCGGCGAAGCCGAGCGGGACGAGGAAGCGCGCCGAGACCTTGCCGGAGAACTGGGGTCGCGTGCCGCCGAGTCGCAGGAAGCGGTACAGCACGTAGAACCCGAGGGCGAGCAGGAGCGAGGCGACGATGGGCTTGGCAGCCGCGCTGGACAGCCGGGTCAGGGCCGTCGCGCCGATGAACGCGCCCACCGCGCCCGGGCCCGCGAGGATCGCCACGATGCGCCAGTCCACGTTTCCGAACTTGTGGTGGGAGATCCCCGAGGCGAGCGTGGTGCCGATCTGGGCGAAGTGCACGGCTGCGGACGCGGCGGCGGGGGCGATCCCGGCGGCCACGAGGATCGTCGTCGAGGTGACGCCGTATCCCATGCCGAGCGAGCCGTCGACCAGCTGGGCGAGTAGTCCGGCAAAGCCGAGGACGATCAGGGTGGGCACGAGGGATCCTCCGGCGTTGATCGATGAGACTGTCCGGCTCGGAGTTGCCTGGTGCACCGGGGAGTGCGGACCTCAGACCTTTAGGGCATTAAACCGAGCGGTTCACTAGACATTAAAACCCGGGCGCGGCGTGGGCACGATCGCGGGGAAACAGCACTCGGCTTCGGGCGCAGCCCGGCAGGTCGGGTACAGGTCGGGGCGCTGGGGTAGCGGGGCGGCGGGGCACTGGGGCAACAGAGCGGCGGGGCACCGGGGCAATAGAGCACCGGGGCACCGGGGCGCCGGGGTAACGGGGCGGCGGGCTGGTGGGCCCCGGGTCAACGGCTCAACGGGGTTCCCAGGCGTCGTCGTCGAGGGTGAGGGCGTGGACGTCGTCGGGCAGCCGGCCCTCGGCCAGGTCGGAGATCGACACCGCGTCCATGACCCGCCGGAGGGAGGCCCTCGAGGCGATCCACACGTGCTGGAGGATCGAGGCCCGCTCGTTGTAGTCGACCGCCTCTGGGCGCACGTCATAGACGCTGACCAGCGGACCGTCGACCGCGCGCAGGACGTCCGCGACGCTGATGGTCCCCGCGTCCTGGGCGAGCGTCCAGCCTCCGGTCTTGCCCCGTCGGCTGGCCACGATTCCGGCCCGCCGCAGGTCCGACAGGATCGACTGGAGGAACCCGTGCGGGATGTCCTGCAGTCGCCCCAGTTCCTCGGCACTGATCGGGTTCTCCCGGGGGCCGTCGCCGCCGTGATCACGCTGCGCAGCCGCGAGTTCGACGAGCGCCCGCAGCGCGTAGTCCGATTTGGCGGTGACCCTCATGGGGACAGTCTCCCAGAGGGGCCGCGGAACCGGGTGGGGGAGTCGCGCCGGAGCCCGTGGCCGTGCCGTGTCCGTCCGGGGTGCCGGGGGCGACTGTCGGGGAGGGGTCGATTCGTCGACCGTCAACATGAGAGTTTTGTGACACAATGGGCCTATTCGCGCCGGCTCGGGGCCGGCGCCCTGCTCTGGGGAGCGAGATGGACGAGGTCGGCGAGCGGGCATGTTATGTCCAGGAAGGCACTGACGGCGCTACCTGGGGGTGCCATCGCTGCGGGGCGACGAGCGGAGTGCTGCCCTCGCGCGGTGCGGCGCGGGTCGCGGCTGACGCCCACCGCTGTCCGGACGAGCCGGCCCGCGTGGTCCGGGAGTACGGGCACGGTCGTCGGCGGGGCCTTCGCCTGCGCCGACGATAGGCGTCTGCCGCTCGTTCTCGCGTCAGGCCTCCTAGTGTGGAGGGCATGACAGCTTCCCTGCGCTCCTCTGATCAACAGCTCGCCGTCGACCTGGCCGCCGATGCCGGGCGCCTGCTGGTGGAGCTGCGGTCGTCGGGTCCCACGAAGCGCGCACTGGGCGATCTCGGTGACCGACGCGCCAATTCGCTGTTGTTGGAGCGGCTCGCCGCCGAGCGCCCCGGCGACTCGGTGCTCTCGGAGGAGTCCAGCGATGATCTCGCCCGAGTCGACGCCGACCGGGTGTGGATCATCGACCCCGTCGACGGCACCCGCGAGTACGGTCTCGGCGATCGTCCGGACTGGGCGGTCCACGTGGCGTTGTGGGAGCGATCGGGGGATCCGGCGCGGTCGCGGCTCACGGCCGCCGCGGTGTCACTTCCGGCGCTCGGGGTGGTGTTGGGGACCGACGACGACGAGGTCTACGCCGCCCCCGTGGGCAACGGCAGCGTGGACGGGGGCGGCCTTCTCGAGCCACGTTCGGGCTCGCGACCGAGGATCGTCCTCTCGGCGTCCCGTCCGCCGGCGTTCGCGGAGGCGGTCGCCGAGGCCGTGGGCGGGGATATGGTGCCGTTGGGTTCGGCCGGTGCCAAAGTGGCCGCCGTGGTGCGCGGGGAGGCCGACGCCTACATCCACGCCGGCGGTCAGTACCAGTGGGACTCGGCTGCCCCGGCCGGGGTGGCCCTGGCCCGGGGGTTCGTCGCGGTGCGCGTGGACGGCTCCCCGTTGGAGTACAACGTGGCCGAGACCTACCTACCTGATCTGGTTGTCTGTCGCGCCGACCTGGCCGGGGCGATACTGGAGGCGATAGCCTCCACTGGGTGATGACCCACAACCCTTCTGCCGGAGCCGAAGTCGCGCCGGAAGTGTGGCGGCTCGAGCATCCTGTTCATGGAATGCTCGAGGTCGCGGTGGGTGGACCCGGTGCCCTGCGGGCCGTCGACGACGGCTACCCGCGTCCGAAGGGGGACCGCAGCTCGAGGACGACCCCTGAGGTGGCGGAGGAGGGGTCGCGCGAACTCGCGGAGGCGGACGCTGCCGGACCGGACCGGGTGGCCAACCCGGGCTACGTGCTGCTGCGCGAGGGTGAGGTCGTGGGCAGGGCCCACCAGATCGGCGATCACCGTGTCGCCATCGACGCGGACCCACCCGGACCCGGGAAGTTCACCACCGGACTCAAGGCGTTCTCCGGTCCGCGCGTGCAGATGCGCAGCAGCGCGTTCGCCACCGCCGTCCGCCAGGTGACTTTCCGTGACGGACGCGACGTCGTCCACTTTGACCCGCCGCCGGGCTCCGCCGCCGAGGCGAGACTGGAGGCGATCGCCGCGTCGCCGTGGAAGCGGGTGGCGTACCCGGTCGCGGCCGGTCTCGGGAGATCCGGCTGGGCGATCGCCGTGATAATCCTCCTGCCGCTGATCGGTAGGCTCCTCGATCCGGTTCTCGAGTGGATCTTCGATCGCCTCCCGGAAGTCGACATCCCGTGGCCGAACGTGTCTTTCCCGCAGATCCCCTGGCCGGACATCTCGCTGCCGTCGATCTCTCTGCCCGCGGTCTCTCTCCCGGCCTGGGTCGAGTTCCTCGTCGAGTACTCCAAGGTGTGGGTCCCACTGGTGATCGGCGTGGCCTTCGCCGTCGTGGCGGTCCGGCATTCCCGGCGGTCGCGGACCATCAAGGAGTCCTGGCAGTCAGAGCAGTCAGAGCAGTCGGAGCAGTGACCCGGCCCCGTGGATGTGGGACCGGGCCACTCGGACCGGGCTCGCGGGCTACTTGCTGGTGACCAGGGCGCCGGCGATGGCCGCCATGAACGCGTCCTTGGCCAGGCTCATGCCCTCCTGGGTGGGACGGATGCCGTCGGACTCGGTCATCGAGGGGTTGCGGAAGTACATGGCCAGCAGGCCGGCGGAGAATGTCCCCAGAGCGGCCCCCGCGAGGCGCGGCGAGACCACGGGGGTCAGCAGGGCCGCGCCGATGCCGATCTCCGAGTAGGCGACGAACTTGCCGAACGTGTCCGGCTCCATCTTGGCGACCTGCGGGACGCCGGTCGCCGCGAAGCCCTGTAGGCCCTGGGCGGCCTCGGTGGGCAGGTTGCGCTTGGACAGTCCCGAGTTGAGGACGAAGGCGCCGGTGACTCCGCGGAGGATGGCGTTGGACAGGCTCATGGTGTGCTCTCTGTAGGTGGTCGGGGTCGCGATTGCTGCGACACTGGTCAAGTGACACTTTGGTGATGTGACACCTACGAGGGTAACGCACATGATGCCTGATCCCGCCCCGGGGAGATCGACCCCACAGGATGCGCGCACGTCCCACCGATGGGACAGTCACCTACATGAGCACGAGTAGCAGCCGCGACATCACCGACAAGCCGGACCCGGACACCGACCCGGATGCCGGGAAGCCCGAGTCACCGACCTCGCTGAAGTCCGGAACCTGGAAGATCGGCCTCACGCGTGCCGCCGCCGAGTTCTCCAAGGACAAATGCACGGACCTGGCCGCCGCGTTGACGTACTTCGCGGTGCTCTCGATCTTCCCGGCGCTGCTGGCGGTGGTGTCCCTGCTCGGCGTGTTCGGTCAGGGCCAGGAGACCGTCAACGCCGTGATGGAGCTGTTCGAGGGTGCTGCCCCGGAGGAGACACTCGCGGCTCTGCGGGGGCCCATCGACTCGTTGGTCAACACCCCGGCCGCCGGACTCGCCCTCATCACAGGTCTGCTGGGCGCGCTGTGGACGGCGTCCGGCTACGTGGGCGCCTTCGGAAGGGCCATGAACCGCATCTACGAGGTCGAGGAGGGGCGCCCCTTCTGGAAGCTCAAGCCCGCCATGATCGTGCTGACCGCGGTCCTTCTGCTCCTGGTCTGCCTGGCCGGGCTCATGCTGGTCGTCAGCGGCCCGATCGCCGCCTGGGTGGGGGACCTCGTGGGCCTCGGCGAGACCGCCGTGACCGTGTGGGGCATCGCCAAGTGGCCGGTGCTGGTCCTCGTCGTCGTCGTGATCCTGGCCGTGCTCTACGGGTTCTCGCCCAACATCAAGCAACCCAGGTTCCGGTGGATCTCCGTGGGTGCGATCGTGGCGCTGCTGGTCTGGGCGGTCGCCACGGCCGCGTTCGTGTTCTACGTGTCGAACTTCGGCAGTTACAACGCCACCTACGGTTCGCTGGCCGGCGTCATCATGTTCCTGCTCTGGCTGTGGATCACCAACAACGCGTTGCTGTTCGGGGCCGAGGTCGACGCCGAGATGGAGCGGGCCCGCGAACTCCAGGCCGGGATGCACGCCGAGGAGACCATCCAGCTCCCGCCCCGTGACACCACCGCCAGCGACAAGGCCGAGGAGAAGCGGCAGAAGACCATCGACGACGCCGCCGACGTCCGCCGCGAGGCCCAGGCGGAGCAGGCCCGCAACCCCGACTGAGCCCGGGACGCTTACAGTCGGGACCTCCGCCTCGGCCAGGCGCGGAGGCGGATGCCGACGGGTTGACGAACTGGGTTCAGGAGCTGGGTTCAGATGCCGGTGGGGCGACGTCGCGGTGGTAGACCACACGCAGTGCGAGTTCCTGGTACCGGTGCACGATCTCCTCGACCGTGAGATCGCCGGCCGGTTCGTACCAATGGGCTATCGCGTTGCACATGCCGAGGATCGACCGGTAGGAATCCTCCGGGAACGGGGTGCGGAACTCTCCACTGTCGACACCGTCTGCGAGCGCCTGCCGCAGTGGCTCGCTGGACTGACGCTGCCGTTCGCGATAGGCGGAGAGAAACTCTGGTTCCAGGTTCCGGGTTTCCGTCTGGACCAGTTGGGACTGCTCCTGCTCGAGGGTGCGGAACCGCACCAGTGAGGCGACGTACCCCAGCAGTCGGCCGGTGGGGGTCGGGTCCTTGGCCTCGAACTCCTCGACCACGCGGCGCTCGAAGGAGTCCATCCCCGAGTTGAGCATCGCCGCCAGCAGCTCCTGCTTGCTGGCGTAGTGGTAGTACATCGCGGACAGGCTCACCCCTGTCTTCTGGGCGATCGACCGGATCGAGGCGCCCCCGTAGCCGTGTTCCACGAACTCCCGGCGGGCGACCGCCAGGAGGTCGCGTTGCACCGTGCCACTGGTCATCGTGGTCCTCTCAGGTCGCCGTCCACCGGGGAGCCCGCTTCTGCGTGAACGCGAGCACACCTTCGCGGGCGTCGATCGACGACCGGACCGGCGGGAAGATATCCCTCATCTTCCCGAATTCCACCTCCGAGGTCCACTCGCGGGACCCGGTCATGATCGACTTCGACGCCCGATCGGCGAGCACAGCGTTGCCGGAGACCGCGGTGGCCGGCGCGACGGCCGCGCAGCTCATCTGGGCGCCATCCGGATCGCGCCGTCGATCCGGATGGTCTCACCGTTGATCATGGCGTTGTCCACCACGTGCAGGGCGAGCTTGGCGTACTCGTCGGGTCGGCCGAGACGCGAGGGGTGCGGGATCTGCGCGGCCAGGCCATCGACGAGCTCGGCGGGATGGCGGTCGAAGATCGGGGTCTCGAAGATACCGGGGGCGATCGTGTTGACACGGATCTGGCGGCGAGCGAGGTCGCGGGCGGCGACGATGGTCATCCCGACGATGCCGGCTTTGGACGCCGAGTAGGGCATCTGCCCGATCTGGCCCTCCCAGGCGGCCACGGAGGCGGTCATCACGACCACGCCGCGCTCACCGTCGACGGGGTCGTTCTGGGCCATCTCGGCCGCGGCGATCCGCAGGACGTTGAACGAGCCCAGGAGGTTCACCCGCACGACCAGCTCGAAGTCCTCCAGCGAGCCCGGTTCGCCCTCGCGGTCCACCACCCGGACGGTCCGGCCGATGCCCGCACAGTGCACGACCGCACGCAGGGGAGCGCGGTCCGCCGCAGCCCGGACAGCCGAGCTGACCTGCTCGGGCTCCGCGACGTCGGCGGGGGCGAAGGTGACGAGGTCACCGAACTCCTCGGCCACCTGCTGTCCGCCCGAGGAGGGCAGGTCCACCAGGACGGTGGGGACGCCGGCGTCGACGAACCGGGCCACGGTGGCCCGGCCCAGCCCGGAGGCGCCGCCGGTCACGAGTGCGCTCGCCTGGGTCAGTTCCATTGGTCGTGCCTTCCTCTACGTGGAATGGGGTGGCCCGCGGGCCCGGGGGTCAGAGGGCCTCGACGATGGTGGCGTTGGCCATGCCGCCGGCCTCGCACATCGTCTGGAGCCCGTAGCGTCCGCCGGTGCGGCGCAGGTGGTGGATCAGCGTGGTCATGATGCGGACCCCGGAGGCGCCCAACGGGTGTCCGAGCGCGATCGCCCCGCCGACGGGGTTGAGCTTGTCGTCGTCGGCCCCGAATTCGTCCCGCCAGGCCAGCGGTACCGACGCGAACGCCTCGTTGACCTCGTAGGTATCCAGGTCGGCAACGGACATCCCGGCGCGGTCGAGGACCTTGCGAGTGGCGGGGATCGGCCCGGTGAGCATGAGGACCGGGTCGTCGGCGACGACGGCGGAGGCCACGATCCGCGCGATCGGGGTCAGGCCCAGGGACTGTGCGACGTCCTCGTTCATGATGAGCACCGCGGCGGCGCCGTCGGTGATCTGCGAGGCGTTGCCCGCGGTGACCTTCCAGTCCACGTCGGGCCGCTCGGCTCGAGCGCTGTCGGAATCGAACGCCGTGCGTAGTCCGGCCAGCGTCTCGGCGCTGGTGCCCGGGCGGATCGACTCGTCGCGGTCCACCACGCCCGCCGGCGTGGTGACGGGCACGATCTCGCCGTCGAACCATCCGCCTCTCCGCGCGGCGTCCGCACGCTCGTGGGAACGGGCGGCGTACCGGTCCAGCTGCCCGCGGGTCAACCCCCACCTGCCGGCGACGAGCTCGGCGGCCACGCCCTGATTGGTCAGGTCCGGATAGCGAGCCCGGACGAGTGTCCCGTGGGGGTCCTGGTCGAGCCGGTTGACACCCATGGGGATGCGGCTCATGGACTCCAGGCCGGCCGCGATCACCACGTCGTAGGCACCGGCGACCACACCCTGGACGGCGAAGTCGACCGCCTGCTGGCTCGAGCCGCACTTGCGCTCGACGGTGACGCCGGGAACGTGCTCCGGGAAGCCCGCGGCGAGGGCGGCCTGTCGACCGACGGTGCCCGACTGTTCGCCGACCTGGCTGACGACGCCCACGATCACGTCGTCGACCAGCGCGGTGTCGAGGCCGGACCGGTCGACGAGGCCGGACAGGATCTGGGCGAGCAGGTCGACGGGGTGCAGGTCGGCGAGCGCGCCGCCGACCTTGCCCTTCCCCATGGGGGAGCGGACGGCGTCGATGATGACTGCGTTGGGCACGGATTCTCCGTTTCGTGTGGGGGGGCGGCCCTGAACCTGGGTGGGTGGCCCCGTTCCGGGCGGGTCGGACGTTCAGATGGACGCGTCGAGGCGGCCCTTGACCAACTTCCCGGTCTGGGTGCGGGGGATGACCTCGGTGAACTCGACCGTGCGGGGGCACTTGTAGCGAGCGATCCGCTCGAGGCAGTGCTGCGTGATGCGCTCTGCCACCGCGTCTGTCGGCTCGATGCCCGGGGCGAGTTGGACCACGGCCTTGACACTCTGTCCCATCACCTCGTCCGGGATGCCGATGACCGCGACGTCGAGGACGTCCGGGTGCACGGCGATGCAGTTCTCGATCTCCTGCGGGTAGATGTTGACCCCGCCCGAGATGATGGTGAACTTGGCCCGGTCGGTCAGGTACAGGTAGCCGTCCTCGTCGAGGTGGCCGATGTCGCCGAGCGTGGTCCAGTTCCGGTGGTCGGGATGCCTCGTCTCGGCGGTCTTCTCGGGATCGTTGTGGTATTCGAACGAGTAGTCGTCGCGCTCGAAGTAGATCCACCCGTCCTCGCCCGTGGCCAGTTCCTCGCCCACTTCGTCGCAGATGTGGACGAGGCCCGACGAGCCCGGTCCGACGCGGCCGACACTGCCGGGTTTGCGCAGCCATTCCTCCGGGGCAATGGTGGTGGCCCCGTTGGACTCGGTGGACGAGTAGTACTCGTAGACCACCGGGCCCCACCAGTCGAGCATGGACTTCTTGATCTCCACCGGGCACGGCGCGGCGGCGTGGATCGCGACCCGCATCGACGAGACGTCGTAGGACTCCCGCACCTCCTGCGGCAAACGGAGCATCCGGATGAAGTGGGTGGGGACCCACTGGCTGTGCGTGACCCCGTACTTCTGGATCCCGGCGAGGCAGTTCTCCGCGTCGAAGCGGTCCATGAGGATCACCGTGCCGCCGTGGGCCTGCGTTCCCGTGGCGTACCGCAGCGGCGCGGCGTGGTAGATCGGGGCCGGTGACATGTAGACCGTGTTCTCGTCGAAGCCGTAGTTCTGCTTCATCCGCGACACGAGCGACGGCCCCGGTTCGTCGCCGATCTGGGCCCCGTCCATCGCCGGTTTGATCCCCTTGGGGCGTCCGGTCGTGCCCGAGGAATAGAGCATGTCCGCGCCGCGCGGTTGATCCGCCGGCGGGGTGGTGGGCATGGTCGACATGGTGGCCTCGTAGTCGAGGTGCCCCGGGACCTCGCCGGCGAACGCGAGCCGGTGCTCGACGTGCGGCGTCTGGTCGACGATCGCCTCACCGAGTTCGGCGAGGGCGCCCGAGACGACCAGCACCCGGGCGCCGCTGTCGGCGACGATGTAGGCGACCTCGTCGGTGGCCAGGTGGGTGTTGACCATCGTGAAGTACAGACCGCAGCGCATCGCCCCCCAGTACAGCTCGAAGACGGTCGCGTCGTTGACCGAGAGCGCGGCGATGTGGTCGCCGGGCTTCAGACCCCGGGCGAGGAGCCAATTGGCGAACCGCGCCGAACGGGCCTCGAGCTCGGAGAAGGTGACCACGCGGCCCGTGGCGTCCTCGATGACGGCGGGCCTGGCCGGAGTGGCCGCGGCCCATTTTCCTGGGTACATGAAGGTCCTCCTGTGGACTACGTGCGGACCGTCAGAGCCCGAGGCTCTTGGCGATGATCGTCTTCATGACCTCGCTGGTTCCGCCGTAGATACGGGACACGCGGGTGTCGGTGTACAGGCGGGCGATGGGGTACTCGGTGATGTAGCCGTACCCGCCGTGCAGCTGCAGACACCGGTCGATCACGCGGGCGGCCATCTCGGTGGCGTGGAGCTTGGCCTTGGCGGCGTCCGCGACGGTGAGCTCGCCCCGGTCGAGCAGTTCCAGGCAGTGGTCCACGTACACGCGGGCCACCTCGACCTCTGTCGCGCACTCGGCCAGCACGAACTTGGTGTTCTGGAAGGAGGAGACGGGCTTGCCAAAGACGACGCGCTCACGCGTGTAGTCGGTGGCCAGTCGCAGCGCCGCCTCGGATTGGGCGACCGCGTTGAGCGCGATGCTCAGGCGTTCCTGCGGGAGGTTGTGGGTGAGGTAGGAGAACGCCGCGTCCTTCTCCCCGAGCAGGTTCTCCACGGGCACCTTGACGTCGGTGTACGACAGTTCGGCGGTGTCCTGCTGGCGTAGGCCGATCTTGTCGAGTTTGCGGCCCACCGAGAAGCCGTCGGCGTCGGTGGGGACGCAGAGGATCGACAGGCCGTGACGGCGGTTGTCAGGGTCGAACGGTGAGGTGCGGCAGACCGTGAGGATCATGTCAGCGGTGACTCCGCCGGTGATGAACGTCTTGGAACCGTTGACGACATAGTGGGTGCCGTCGGTGCTGAGCTTGGCGGTCGTGGCGATGTTCGCCAGGTCCGACCCGGTGCCGGGCTCGGTCATCGCGATGGCGGTCATCAACTCGCCGGAGGCGAAGACCGGCAGCCAGCGCCGTTTCTGCTCCGGGGTCCCGTACTCGAGGAGGTACGGCAGGATGAGGCAGCAGTGCACCGTATAGGAGCCGAAGGACACGCCGGCGCGGGCGACCTCCTCGAAGATGATCGCGCTGTACTTGAAGCTCGTCTCGCCGCCGCCGCCGCCGCCGAATTCCTCGGGGACCTGGATGCCGAGGATGCCGAGCTCTCCGAGCTTGTGGAAGAACTCGCGCGGTGGGCGTCCGTACTCGTCCCACTCCTCACGGTGCGGGGCCACCTCCTTGGTGATGAAGTCGCGCACCAACTGGCGGAACTCGTCCTGCTCTCGGGTGAAGATGGTCCGCTGCATGGTGACTCCTGGGGTTTGTCTCGGGTTTGTCTGGTGGTGGCTGCGTGGCTGGTGGAACCGGGCCGTGGCGGGTGGCCCGTGATCCGCTGGCGGTGACCCGGTCACTCCGCGGCGGAGGTCTCGGGCAGCCAGAGCGCGATCTCGGGGAAGAAGATCAGAGCGACGAGGATGACGGCGCTGGTGACGACGAACCAGGACACGCCCTTGAACACGTCGGACAGACGGACCGTCATCCCTTCGTTGACCTCGGGGTTCGACGCGATCCGGTGGACTATGTAGCTGAGCATGCCGATCGGCGGGGTGACCAGCGCCAGCTCGACCAGGATCACCATGAAGACGCCGAACCACAGCAGGCTGATGTCGAAGGTGGCCAGCACCGGCATGAGGATCGGCACCGTGAGCAGGATCATCGCGAGGCCGTCCATGAACATGCCCAGGATGAGGAACACGAAGATCAGCCCGAGGAGGAACAGCGTCCGGCTCAACCCGAGCGAGGTGATGGTCTCGGTGATCCAGTCGGCGACCCCGGACAGGGCCACCACGCGGGTGAGCACGTGTACTCCCATGAGGAGCAGGAAGATCGAGGCGACACCGGCTGCGGTCTCGCGCAGGGACGTCAGCACGGTCCGGACCAGGTGGCCGACGGAGCGGTCGTCACCGAACAGCCAGCCCAGCAGGATCGCGGCGATCGCACCGAATGCGCCGGCCTCGGTGGGCGTGAAGATGCCGGTGTACATGCCGCCGATGATGAGGATGAGGATGAGGGTCACCGGGGTGACGTCCACGAGGGAACGGAGCCGCTGGCCCCAGGTGTAGTGGGTGGTCGACCGGGGCCCGAGGGTCGGGTCGATGCTGCACCTGACGACGATGAGGACGCCGTACGCCAGGGCCGTGAGCAGTCCCGGGATGAGCGCGGCGAGCAGCTGGGGCCCGACCGGCGTCTCGGCCACACCGGCGTAGATCACCAGGACCACGCTGGGCGGGATGAGCATCCCGAGGGTTCCGGACATCGCGACGACGCCCGTGGCCAGCGACGGCTTGTACCCGGCGCGCAGCATCTCGGGGATGGTCGTGCGCCCCAGTGCGTAGGAGATGGCGATGGAGCTGCCGCTCGAGGCGGCCAGTCCGGCGCCCGCGAAGTTGGTCGAGACCGCCAGTCCGCCGGGCAACCGGCCGAGCCAGGCCTGGGCGGAGGTGAACAGCTTGCCCGTCAGATTGAACCGACCCATCGCCACGCCCATGAGGATGAACAGGGGGATGACGGACAGGCTCCAGCTGGCGGCGGAGGTGAAGGGGACGTCCTCGAACGTCACGGCCACGGCGCTGGTGCCCGCGAGCTTCCACAGGCCCACCGCGCCGGCACCCATGATCGCGATACCCACGTGGATACCGGAGACCATCGCGACGATCGACAGGAGGATGGTCAGGACGCCGACAGCGGTGTCGGGGAGGTCCGGAGTGAACAGGATGACCGCGGCGATGATCAGTGAGAAGCCGAAGTTGCCCCAGTAGGCCCGGATGAAGTTGCGGTTCGGCGTGGGGGCTGCGAGATCGTCGGTGCGGGCCACGCCGGTGTGGTCGGTGACGAGGGTGGTGTCAGACATCGGACTTCCTCGGACGGTCGTTGATCAGCAGGCTGATGATCGACATCAGGAGCTGGAGGGCGAACAGGGCGAATCCGATGGCCAGGACGATCTTCACCGGCCAGATCGGGATGGTGATCGCCCCGAGTGCGACCTGTTGGACCTCGACGGCGAAGACCGCCGCGGTGATCGAGTAGTAGGTCAGCGCCGAGACGAACAGGAACATCAGACCCGAGACGATCAGGTCGGACCACCAGCGGGAGACGGGGTCGAGGTACTGGGTGAGGATGGTGGCGTTGATGTGCTCGCCGATCTGCTCCGCGTACCCCATCGCGAGCATCACGATGAGGACCATCGACCAGTTCTGGGTGATCTCCAGCGTGCCGGAGAGGGGGGTTCCGGTCAGGTTCCGGGAGCTGACGTCCGCGGCGATGTGCAGGGCCATGACTAGGGTGACGATCCCCGCGATCACGGCGCATCCGTACAGCACCCGGGCGAGGGCCCGCTGCCCCGGAACGCGCCGCTCCGCGTCGGTGGTGGTGGTGTCCATCAGGTTCTCCAACTGCTCGAGGGGGTCAGGGCGCGGTGCGGTCGAAGATCTCGGACCGGACGGACTGCTCGAAGGGGGCCAGATCGATCTGGACCGACTCCGGGTCCTCCGGGATCTCGGCGAGGGCCGGGTCGTCGTACCCCATGTCCTCGAGCCGCGTCTTCCAGTCGGCCATGATCTGGCGGTAGCGCTCGACGGTGCCCTCGGGATCCTCGAGGTCGTCGGGGGCGCGCTCCGGAAGGGTGCGCAGTGCCTCCTCCTGGTACGTCTCGAGGGTGGCCTTGAGCTCGGGGTCGACGTCGTGGAAGCTCACGCTCTTGTCCGCGCCCTCGGCGAGCAGCCGCTGGTGCAGGACGATCCCCTCCTCGCGGAGGTAGCCGTCGAACCACGTCTGTCGGGCGTCGTCGATGATCTGCCGGGCGTCCTCGGGGAGCTCGTCCCAGACGTCCTTGTTCATGATCACGTACTGCGTGTAGCTCGAGAAGGGGATGTCGACGTAGTGTTTGGCGACCTCCCACAGACCGAGGGCGATCATGATCTTGCCGTTGGCCAGGGAACAGTCGATCACCCCGCGTTGCAGGCCCTCGTAGATCTCGCCGGTCGGCAGGGTCACCGGGACCATCCCCAGGGCCTCGATCTCGCCGTAGTTGAATGCGCCGCCACTTCGCACCCGTTTGCCCCGGGCTTCCTCGAGGCTGTTGACCGGGTCCTTGCACACGAGGTGGTAGTTGGTCGAGGGGGTCCAGGTGAACAGGAGCTTGATGTCCTGGTCCGAGAACTGCTCCTCGATCAGCGGGTCGGTAAGGGCGAACTCGCTGCCACCGGCGAAGGCCTGCATCATGCCGAGCGGGTACTCCGGCTCCACGACACTGGCCATCTGGCTGGTCCAGTCGGTCATGGGGAACTCGGACGGGTAATAGCTGGGGGTGAACATCCCCATGTCCACGATCCCGCCGCGGACCCCCTGCGCCATGTCGGCACCCTTGACCAGGCTGCCGCCCCAGTACTCGTCGAAGGTGATCTTGCCGCCGGTCTCCTCCTCGACCTGCTCGGCGAAGGCGCGGAAGGGGCCGGCGGAGGAGACGGTCGTGTAGTCGCCGTACCGGAGTGTGATCGGCTCCATGGTCTCGACGCTGTCGCCGGTGATGCGGTGGCCACCGGAGCAGCCCGTGGCGGCGAGCGCTCCGATCATCGTCAGGGCGAGCGCCGCGCGTCGGGCCACGCGGTTTCGGTTGCTGCGGGACATCGGGGATCCTTCTGGTTCCGGACCGGTCGCGTGAAGGTGCGTCCGGGGTCCTGATGGATGGCCTGAGGGGGTGTGCGGCAGACCGCTCGATCCGCGCGCTGGTGTAATCCAGATCACGTTTCGAACGTTCGTTAAGTTAGTTGCGTCACGTCGGCTTGTCAAGAAATGATTGTCATAGATTCGGGGTCGGGCTCGGCATTGCGTGCCCACCGAGGCGGCCCGACGGGCGCGGCGCGCCACACGACTCACGCCCGAGCAGCCACAATCAGGGCATGACCACTTCCGGCGGGACCGCGTCGACCGCACGACGACGACTCCGCACCGTCCGTCTGGTCCTCGAACGCTCGGTGGGCGAGTTCTTCCGCGACCGTGGCCCCGACCAAGCGGGTTCGCTCGCGTTCTACGGGGTGCTCTCCTTGTTTCCCGCGCTCTTGGTGGTGGTCTCGCTGCTCGGCGTGTTCGGGCAGGGGGCCAGGACCGTGGACGCCCTCATGGAGATGCTCTCCGACATCGCCCCGCCGGAGGTGCTGGACCCCGTCCGCGGCCCGGTCGAGGCCGTCGTCACCACCCAGGCCGCCGGTACCGCGCTCGTGGTGGGGGTGGTTGTAGCGCTGTGGACGGCGTCGCGCTACGTCTGGGCCCTGGGTCGTGCGATGAACACGGTGCTCGGCGTCGAGGAGGGTCGGCCACCGTGGCGGCTGCTGCCCGTCGGTCTGTTGCTCACGGCGCTGCTCATCATCCTGGTGGCCATCGGCGGACTGGCGCTGGTGTTCACCGGCCCCATCGCCGAGACCGTGGGCGGGTGGATCGGGCTGGGCGAGACCGCGCTAGCCGTGTGGAGTGTGGCCAAGTGGCCCGGGGCCCTCGTCTCCGCTGTTCTCGCGTTGGCGATCCTCTACCGGTTCGCTCCCAACGTGGCCGGTCGGAAGTTCCACTGGGTGTCCCTGGGCGCGGCCGCGGCCCTGCTCATCATCGCCGTCGCCACCGCCGGGTTCGGATTCTTCGTCTCCAACTTCGGGAACTTCAACCGTTCGTACGGGTCGCTCGCAGGGATCATCGTGTTCCTGTTGTGGTTGTGGTTGGTCAACATGGCCGTGCTCTACGGTGCGCGGCTGGACACCGAGGTGCTGCGCGTCCGACAACTGCGGGCGGGGATTCCGGCCGAGGAGGTCGTGCAGGTGACCCCGCGCGACACGACGGCCAGCGACTTCTTCGCGCGCCGGCGGGCCAAGATGCTCGCCGACTACCGGGAGCTCCGCCGGGAGCCGGCCCACCCAGTCGTCGATGACTCCGCTGGTGACATGGACGCCAGGGACGCGGATGCCGGTGACGTGGATGCCGCTGACGTGGATGCCGAGGCCGGGGAGACGACCGAGGCAGCACCCCCGCGGCGGTAGGGTTGGGCGCATGCGCCTCGTCGTCACCGGGGGAGCCGGGTTCATCGGCGCCAACTTCGTCCACACCGTGGTCCGTGATCACCCGCACGCCCACGTCACCGTGTTGGACGCCATGACGTACGCCGCCAACCGGTCGAGTCTGGCCGGACTCCCGTCGGATCGGGTCGAGCTGGTGGAGGCCGACTGCGCCGACCCCGAGGTGACCGACGGGCTGGTCGCGCAGCTCACCGGTCCGCAGGACGCCGTGGTCCACTTCGCTGCCGAGAGCCACAACGACAACTCGCTGGCCACGCCGTGGCCCTTCGTGCACTCCAACATCGTGGGCACCTACGCCGTGCTCGAGGCCTGCCGTAGCCACGATGTGCGCCTGCACCACGTCTCGACGGACGAGGTCTACGGCGACCTGCAACTGGACGATCCGGCCAAATTCACCCCGGCCACCGCCTACAACCCGTCGAGCCCCTACTCGGCCACCAAGGCAGGCGCGGACATGCTGGTGCGCGCGTGGGTCCGCAGCTTCGGTGTCCGCGCCACCATCAGCAACTGCTCCAACAACTACGGCCCGTACCAGCACGTCGAGAAGTTCATCCCCCGTCAGATCACCAACCTGCTGACCGGCCAGCGCCCCCGCCTCTACGGAAGTGGCGCCAACGTCCGCGACTGGATCCACGTGGACGACCACAACGCCGCGGTCCTGGCCATTCTCGACCGCGGTCAGCCGGGGCGCACCTACCTGATCGGCGCGGACGGCGAGCACTCGAACCTCGAGGTGATGCAGATGCTCTGCGACCTCATGGGCGCCACCGGCACGGGCGGGGACCCGGGGTTCGACCACGTCACCGACCGGCCAGGACACGACCTGCGCTACGCCATCGACGCCTCCGCCACCCGCACAGAGCTGGGGTGGCAGCCGCAGCACACAGATCTGCGCGAGGGGCTGAGCGCGACCATCGAGTGGTACCGCGACAACCGCGACTGGTGGGAACCGGTCAAGGAGCGCGTCGAGGCCAGGTACGCACGGACGGAGAAGGTGCTGTGAAGGGCATCGTCCTGGCCGGCGGTAGTGGCACCCGTCTGCGCCCACTCACATTGGCCACGAGCAAGCAGCTCATGCCGGTGTACGACAAGCCGATGATCTACTACCCGCTGTCCACGCTCATGCTGGCGGGCATCCACGACATCCTGCTCATCACCACCCCCGAGGACGCGCCGCAGTTCCGTCGGCTCCTGGGCGACGGCAGTCAGTTCGGGATCACCCTGAGCTACGTCGAGCAGGCCGCGCCCGAGGGGCTGGCGCAGGCGTTCGTGCTGGGTGCGGACCATATCGGCGACGAGCCGGTGGCGCTGATCCTGGGCGACAACATCTTCTACGGTCCCGGGATGGGCACACACCTGCGGCGGTTCGCCGACCCCGACGGTGGCGCCGTGTTCGCCTACCGAGTCGCCAACCCGAGCGACTACGGGGTGATCGACTTCGACGCCGACGGCCGCGCGGTCAGCCTCGAGGAGAAGCCCGAGAACCCGGCCTCCGACTTCGCCGTCCCGGGCCTCTACTTCTATGGCGCCGACGTGGTGGACGTGGCGCGGAAGCTCGAGAAGTCGCCGCGCGGCGAGTACGAGATCACCGACGTCAACCGCCACTACCTCCGCGAGGGGCGCCTGCAGGTGGAGGTGCTCCCGCGCGGCACCGCCTGGCTGGACACCGGCACCCACGACTCGCTGCTCGACGCGGGCAACTACGTCCGGACCATCGAGGACCGGCAGGGTCTGAAGATCGGCTGCCCGGAGGAGGTGGCGTGGCGGATGGGGTATCTCGACGACGACGAGCTCACCGCCCGCGCCCACGACCTCCGGAAATCGGGGTACGGGGCCTACCTCCTCGACGTGCTCCGCCGCGAGAAGGGTCGGCAGTGGTGAGCGACGGCCGTCCCGACGACCAGCCTGCACAGCCGCTCCCCTCGGGGCACTCCAGCGTGAGCACCGGCGCAGGCGGGAGTGCATCGGCAGGAGCGGCCGCAGAGGGTTCCGGGGACGCCTTTCGCCCCACCGGGCTGCCGCGGATCCTCGTCACAGGAGGCCGCGGGCAGCTCGGCCACGCGCTCTCCGGGGTGGCCGACGCCCCGGGCCGTGACGGGCTGGACATCACCGATCCCGCGTCGATATCCGCCGCCCTGGACCGCTTCTCGCCCGAGGTGGTGCTCAACGCGGCCGCGTACACCGATGTCGACGGCGCCGAAGCCGACGAGGCGGGGGCCCGGGCGATCAACGCCGTCGGCGCCGAGGCGCTCGCCGCGGCGTGCCGGGACCGCGGAATCCGGATGGTCCACATCAGTACCGACTACGTCTTCTCCGGCGAGATCCCCGGAGGAGGTGACCCGGCCACCGCTCCGGCGCTCGAGCCCAAGGACCCGACCGCCCCCACGACGGCGTACGGGCGGACCAAGCTGGCGGGGGAGCGGGCTGTGCTGGCTTCGCACCCGGGGGCGACCATCATCCGCACCGCGTGGCTCTACACCGGCCCGCATCGCGAGTTCCTCGGCCTGTCCGGCAGCGATTTCGTGGCCACCATGGTCCGTCTGGAGCGCCAGCGAGACACGCTCAACGTGGTCGACGACCAGTGGGGCTCGCCCACCTACACGCAGGCCCTCGCCGGCGGTCTGCTGGAGATGCTGGCCGCCGAGAAGGCCGGTCGGGTCGACACCCGAGGGCTCACCCTGCACGCGGCCGGAGGCGGGCGCGCGACGTGGTGGGAGCTCGCCCGCGAGGTGTTCAGCTGGTACGGCGCCGATCCGGAGCGGGTCCGTCCCTGCAGTTCGGACGAGTTCCCACGCCCGGCACCGAGGCCGGCGTTCTCCGTGCTGTCCGATGCCTCGTGGCAGGCGGCGGGACTCTCACCGCTACCGGACTGGCGGGCCGACCTCGCACGCGCGATCGCCGAACACGCACGGGTCGCGCGCGGCGGAGGTGACCGGTGAGGCGACCGGCAACCCTGCGCGCATGACCCGTCCACGATTCGGTCCACGCCTCCGCCGCGCGGCTCTCGCAGCAGGTGCGATCGGCATCGCCGCCGCCCTCGCCCTCACCGCCTGGGGCGTGTTCCTGCTGCAGCCCCGCGCGGACGAACCGGTGACCGCCGACGCGGTGGTCATGCTCGCCGGGGCCGACGACGGCCGGCACGCCTATGCCCGCGAGCTGGTGGAGGCGGGGTACTCCGACACGCTGCTCGTGAGCAATCCGGGCGGCAACTCCGAACGCGTCGCCCGCCGGCTCTGTACCGGCGCGGATCGACCCGACGGCGCCGAGGTCGCGTGCTTCGCTCCCGAGCCGCGGACCACGTGGGGGGAGGCTCAGGCGGTCGCCGCGATCGCCAGGGCCCGGGGCTGGGAGCGCGTCCTCGTCGTCACCAATCGTCCCCACACCCTGCGGGCCGGTCGGTGGATGCGGGCGGGGACCGGAGTGGACGTGCGGATGGCGCCGATCGAGCGCATCGACTGGCCGATGCTCCCGGTGCACCTGGTCTGGGAGATCGCGGGGTTCGCCAAGGGCCGGGTCAACGGCCACTGGTAACCGACACCGATCCTGGCCACCGGTCATTGACCACCGGGGACGGCGCGGCGTGTCAGGCGGGTCGGGATCGCATGGCGGACGGCACGGCGATGGGCGCGCGCGTGGTCAACATCGGGGCCCCCAGGCCCTCGTGCGCCCTGGTGATCCGGCCGAAGACGGCGGCGCGGTCCATCGGTCGGTGCGGAAGGTCGAGGGCGCGGCGCACGTCGGAGGGGACCAGGCTGGCGGCGGCGTGGACTACCGTCACGCACGAGCGGTGGGCCGTGACGGAGGTGTCCACGACGCCTTTGCACGCGCGCGCCGTCTCGCGCAGACGAGTCGCGGCCCGCCGACCCGCCGAGGTGGCACGAGAGCGGTCGCGGGAGGAACGGAGCAACTGCTCGAGTTCACGGACCGTCATGGGGGAGACCCGGCAGCCCTGCAGGTGCGCGATCCCGGCAGCCTGGCGGACATACTGATCGGACTCGGTCGGGGTGAGCGGCCGCGCGGCGAACCGCTGGTAGGCGGCGAGCAGGGCCCACGTGGTGGCGGCGTGTGCCCACTCCACGAGTGCCGGGTCCGAACCGTAGAAGTACTGGCCGTGCTCGGTGGTGCCGGAGAAGGAGGCGCGGTCGCGGTGCGAGTTCTCGATCGTCACCATCGCATCGTCGACAGTGCCGAACGTGGCGATCTCGATGAGATCGTGCAGGTAGTCGTCGGCCGCCCAGGGACTCTCGACCGCGTCCGCGGCGGCGAGCGTGGCCGCGTAGGCCGGGTTGGCGGCCAGCATGAGCAGTCCGGTGGTGACGCCGATCGGGGTGGCCGCATCGCCGTGGACCCGCCAGATGGGGTCACCCGGGTGGAACCAGCGGGGGCCGGGGATGTCGAGGATCGAGCACACGGGGGTATCCGCGGCACCGCGTGGAGCAAGTGGTGACATGGGCACGCCCTGGGGTAGTTGCGCCGTGCGTGACGGCCGGATGGTTCCTGTCAACGACTGTAACTCCCGTCCCGCCGGTCGGCCGGGATTCCCTGGGGGCGGGCTGAGAAAATCCCGTGAACGTAGGACGGGGACACGGCCTCTAGGCTGGGAGTGCACACCTAGAGAGCCCCGACTCGCACCAGGAGACGCCACGTGAGCCCTTCCCCCCTTCCCGCCCCCCGCACCGGCCCCGTCGTCCCCGACCGCTTCGCCGGCAGGACCGCACTCGTCACCGGCGCCAGCCGCGGCATCGGCCTGGGGATCGCGCGACGTCTGCTGTCCGAGGGGGCGTCCGTGGTGATCACCGCCCGCGGGCAGGAGGGCCTCGACGAGGCGGTCGCCGAACTGGGCGCGCCGGACCGGGTGCTCGCGGTGGCGGGCAAGGCCGACGACGAGGATCACCAACGCGAGGTGGTGGCGCGGGCCGAGGAGGCCTTCGGGCCCGTGGACCTGCTGGTCAACAACACCGGCATCAACCCGGTGTTCGGCCGGACGATAGACGTGGACCTGGCCGCCGCACGCAAGATCACCGAGGTCAACGCCCTCGGCACCCTGGCCTGGACGCAGAAGGTCTACCACTCGGGTCTCGGCGAGCGGGGCGGGGCCGTGGTCAACGTGGCCTCGATCGCCGGCCTGGCGCCCTCGCCGGGGATCGGGTGGTACGGCGCCACCAAGGCGCTGGTCATGCGACTGACGCAGGAACTCGCCGTGGAGGTCGGCCCCTCGGTGCGCGTCAACGCCGTGGCGCCGGGCGTGGTCAAGACCCGTTTCGCCGAGGCGCTGTACACGGGCCGGGAGGAGCAGATGTCCGCCGCGTTGCCGGCGGGCCGCCTGGGGGTGCCCGACGACATCGCCGGTCCCGTGTCGTTCCTGCTCTCCGACGACGCCCACTGGATCACCGGGCAGACGATCGTCGTGGACGGCGGGGCCCACATCGTCGGCGCCGGGCTGCAGGGCTGAGATGACCTCGATCCAGGAGTACTGCGCCTCGACCGGCCGCTCGCTCGAGGCGAGCCCGCCGATGGCGGTGGCCGCGCAACCTCTGACCTGGGTGGACAGTCCGCCGTGGCAGCGGATCGAGTCGCCCGAGCCGTCGGCCGTGATCTACGTGGACCCGGGCGCGCACCGCGACGGCTTCTCGCCCAACGCCGTGGCCACCTGCGCTCGTGTCGCGCCGGCGATGTCGACCGACGACGCGGTGGCCATGATCGTCGCCACCGCCGAGGTTCTCTCCGACTGGACGTTGGTGGAGGAGGTCGCGGGTGAGGGTGACGAGGACGCGGGCGCCGTCCGCAGCGTCTACCGCTTCGTCCGGGGCACCTACACGGCCGAGCCCGGAGAGATGGCCACCTCGAGCCTGATCGTGGGATGGAGCGACGACGATGCGACCTATGTCTTCCAGTTCGTCGTGACCGGGTGGCGCGAGGACGCGGGTCTGCACGACTCCGCCATGGACTGCCTGCTGATCGGCGAGTGGTCGGCCGGGCAGATCGTCGGCGCCATGAAGGGTTGACGCGCGCGGGCGGCCCCGACGTGTCCCGCTAGGGTGGGCGGGATCGGAAGTCAGGTGACCAGGAAGGCGGGACCGCCGGTGCAGCTACGCGAGCTGAGCGTGACGGGGGCGTGGGAGATCACCCCCCGCCAGATCTCCGACGACCGCGGGGTCTTCCACGAAGCGTTCACCGACCAGGCATTCCGCCGCCTGACCGGGCACCGCTTCGACCTCGCGCAGGTCAACGTGTCGGTCTCGGGGGAGGGTGTCCTGCGCGGCCTGCACTACGCCGATGTCCCGCCCGGCCAGGCCAAGTACGTGCTGTGCCCGTCCGGATCGGTGTTCGACGTGGTGGTGGACGTGCGGGTGGGGTCGCCGACCTTCGGCGAGTGGTCCGGGGTGATCCTCGACTCGAGTGACCAGCGGGCGATCTACGTCCCGGAGGGCGTGGCTCACGGATTCCTCTCGCTGGAGCCGCAATCCACGGTGATGTACCTGTGTTCGGAGGGGTGGCGGCCGGGGGCCGAGCACGCGGTGGACGCATTCGACTCCCACGTCGCGATCGACTGGCCCTCCGTGGCCCTCGACGGCACCCCGATCACGCACGTGATGAGTGAGAAGGACCGTGACGCCCCGAGCCTGCTCGACGTCGCGGCCGCCGGACGGCTACCACGGTGGGAGGACTGCGAGGCTCACGTGGAACGGCTACGCGAGGCCACCACCCGTGTGGACGACGAGTGGCGCCCGAGCGCCGACTGACATACCCTAGGGGGTATCGGACGGCGCACCGTCGAGCCGACAACCCCCTCAAAGGAGGACGCCATGTGTTACCCCGTCACCTGCCCCGTCTGCGGCAAGATCACCTGGGACGGCTGTGGTCAGCACATCGACGACGTCAAGGCTGCCGTGCCCGCCGAGAAATGGTGTGGCGGCGAGCACCCGGCCCCGGCTCGCTAGTCCCCGGGTCGGCAATCCCCGGCCCGCTAGGCCCCGGCTCGATAGTCGACGCCTCGGTCACCCCGGGCGCGTTGATCCCGACCTCCACGCGTTGATCCCGACCTCCATCGGGGGCGTCGGCCTCCACTCCGGCGCCGCGGACCCGTCCGGCGGGGTAGAACCGGGGGACACGCACTCCCGTCCCCCCCGGAGGCCCCAGTGAGCACCCCCTACGTCCTCGTCGAGCGCAGCGGCCCGATCGCGCGCGTGACCCTCGACCGGCCCGAGCGCCGCAACCCGCTCTCGATGCAGATGATGCGCGAGGCCACGACCGCGATCCGTGAGCTCGGCGACGACCCGTCGTGCGGCGTGGTGGTGGTGACGGGGTCCGGCCCGGCCCTGTCCGCCGGGCACGAGATCGGCGAGATGATCGACCGCACGCTGGATCAGGAGCGCGAGGTCTTCGACACCTGCGTCGAGCTCATGGAGTCGATCCAGGCCATCCGCCAGCCCGTGATCGCGGAGGTGCAGGGCCACGCCATCGCCGCCGGCTGTCAGCTCGTGGCGACCTGCGACCTCGCGGTGACCGTCGATTCGGCGCGCTTCGGTACCCCGGGCGTCAAGATCGGGTTGTTCTGCTCCACCCCGATGGTCGCCGTCTCCCGCACCATCGGGCGCAAGCGCGCGCTGCAGATGCTTCTGACCGGCGAGACGATCGACGCCGCCACCGCGGTCGAGTGGGGCCTGGTCAACGAGGCCGTACCGGCCGAGGAGCTTCGTGCCCGCGTCGACGAGCTGGCCACACGGATCGCCGACGCCAGCCCGCTGACCCTGGAGATCGGGAAGCAGGCCTTCTACCGGCAGATCGATCTCCCGCAGGACGAGGCGTACCGGGAGATGGCGGAGACCATGGCCACCAACGCGGTCACGTGCGACGCCCAGGAGGGCATGACCGCGTTCCTGGACAAGCGCACCCCACTCTCGCGCGGCGAGTGACGCGCGGGCGACGGTTCCGCGTGGTGCCCTGCCGATCCGTCGGCGCGGTGGCCTGCTACTAGGATCTGCGCCATGGCGATCTCGGTGATGGCGGTCTGTACCGGCAACATGTGTCGGTCGCCGCTGGCCGAGCGACTGCTCGCCGCGCGAGCCGCCGACGCGGGACTCGACGTGGTGGTGGACTCCGCGGGGACGCGGGCGGTCAACGGTATGGAGATCCACCGCGAGACCCGCCGGGTACTCGAGGCCTACGGCGGAAGCGCAGAGGGCTTCGCCTCCCGGCTCCTCTCCCCTCGGCTACTCCGGGGCCATGACCTGGTCCTCACGGCTACCCGCGCCCATCGCGACGCGGTGCAGGAGATGGCCCCACTGCTGTGGAAGAAGACGTACACACTGCTGGAGGCGGCCCACCTGGCGGACGCCGACGGATCGCTGACCGTCTTGGGCCTGGCCCGGGCCCGACTGGGCGTGGACACCGACGACCCGGCGTGGGACGTCGAGGACCCGATCGGCCGCGAGTCCGACGTCTTCGACCGGACCGGGGCGCAGATCAGCGACGCGGTCGACTCGATCGTCGATCTCCTGGCCCGCTAGGGGTCCAGGGGTTTACGCCCGTCGAGATCCCGTAGGAAATCAGGGTCGTCGTCCGGGGCGATCACGCGCGGCGGTGCCGGCCGTGAACCGGGCCCGAAGGCCCGCCACAGCAGGATTGCCACGGTCACCACTCCGATGAGTGCGAACAGCCAGATCACTCGAACCTCCTTCCCACCACGATACGTATCCTGGTGTTCATGAGCGAGCGAGACGAGACAGCAATCCCGGCGAAGGCGCCGGTCGGTTCCACACCCGGCGCACGCCTGGCCCGCAACATGATGTTCTACACCGTGTTGAGGCTGCTCATGGTGGTGGCGCTGACCCTGGTCATCATCGGGATCGGTCGCCTCGCCGGGGTGGACGTCCCGGTGCTCGTCGCCGCGATCCTGTCGGTGCTGATCGCGCTCCCGCTGTCGATGATCCTGTTCACGCGCCTGCGGGCGGAGATCAACTCCGACATCTCCGCCGTCGACGCCGGCCGACGGGTCAAGCGCGAGGACCTACGTCGTCGGATGGATGAGGCCTGATCACGCTGGCCGCCAACTGAATCCGGGCACGGCCTGAATCGGGCACGGCCTGAATCGGAGAGCACGGTGGCGCTCGGGGTCGATCTAGCGGGTCGCCCCGCCCGACAGTGACGGAGTGGGCCAGGGCAGCGCCGGGAGTCGTTCCGAACCGTATGACCCGGCCGGTCCGTGCGAACCCGTCCACCCGAACGGCGGCAGGGCCGAGGTCGGCGGCGCCGAGAGATCCGGCTCGGGGGTCCCGGTACCGGTCGGCACCGTGGTCGGCATGGTGGGCGGTGCCGGCTCCGCGGATCCGGGAGTGGACTGCTCGACCTCACCCGGGGACGTCGTCTCGACGTCGCCCGGTGTGGTGGGTTCCGTTCCGGCGGGGGTGGTGGGCGGGGCGGTGGGGGGCGTCGTCCCCTCCGGTGGGGTCACCGGCGTGGTCTCCTCGGTGGTTCCGTCGCCCGGCTCACCGTCTCCCGGTTCGCTCTCGCCTGCGTCGCCCTCGGTGGGCTCATCGGCGTCGAGGTCGTCGCCGTCGAGCCACGGGTCCTGCACCCCGATGTCCGTCCGCGGCTGTGCGGGAGTCCACTGGTTGGTGGTGGTGGTCGTGCTCGCCTGGGGCGCGCGGGAGGGTGCCCACGTGCCCGCGTCCTCGTCGGCCACGTACAGAGCGCCCGGGGCGGGTTGCACCCCGATGTAGTAGCGGCTGAGGCAGTGGTCGGTGACGCTCTGGGAGCCGTCCGTGAAGAAGGTCATCCCCGGGGTGCCGCCGTCGGCCTCGGTCGCGCACCGGGCGATGAACCGGCCCGGCTGGGATTCCCGTTCGGTCGGCTCGGCCGACGAGGTCAGTTCGGTGGCAGAGGCGGACCGCGGGGCTTCGGAGAGGACCTGCGGCTCCGGCTGTGCGCACGACGCCGCTACCAGCGCGATCGCGCCAGCGGCCAGGAGCACCCGAGTTTGCATAACGATAGTGTCTCAGTTCCGTCAAAGGATGGCTACCGGAAGAAGCCGCGAAGATCGCGAACCCGGGCGTCAGATCCCGGTGATTCGCGTCCGGACCGCCCCGAGTGAGGCCACGGCTGCGGCGAGGACAGCGGCCACGACACCACCGGCTCCCACAGTGAGCAGATCGGTCACGGGTAGACCAATGTTACCGGTTGTCCCGGGACCCACCAGGGCGGCCGCACCGTGCGCGCCGAAGGCCGCTCCCAGGACCGCCCCGAGAGCCGAGGCGCTCGCCGCCACCAGTGCGGTCTCCAGCACGAGCATCAGCCACACGCCGGTGCGGGTGACGCCCACGCCGCGGAGGAGCGCGATCTCGCGGGTCCGTTCCCGGATCGCCAGTGTGAGGGTGTTGACCACGCCGACCAGCGCCAGCGCCACCGCCACCGCGAGCAGTAGTGAGCTGGACGTGAGTACGGTTCGGACGGAGCCGGCGATCTGCTCGCGGGAGGCGAAGGTCTCGGTGACGGCCAGTGACGGGTCGGCGTCGACCGCCGCCGAACGCACCCCGTCGAGCGCCACCTCGAGTCGCTCGCCCTCGAGCCCGTCGTCCATCCGGAGCCACTGTTCGGTGCGGGGGACGAACTGCTGCGGTATCTCCTCGCCCGCGGGCCACGGGGATCCGTCCGGCAACTGCGCCACGGGCCAGGCCGGCACGCTCCCCGGACGGGCCAGGGCCCACTGGTCACCGGAGCGGCGCACGACGAGGTCCCGTCCGTCGTCGTCGGAGAAGAACGTGAACCGGACGGTGTCGCCGTCACGGGCGCTCGCGGCCACGGGGGAGGACTCCGGCAGTACGATCTCGCCCGGGCCGGGCAACGTCACCTCGCGACGCATCACCTGCTCGACCCGCGACGGGTCGGCTACGCGCAGGACGGTGCGCCTGCCCTGATCGTCCTCGGCGTACATGTCGACGACGACGAGGGACTCCGCCACCCCGTCCAGGCCCGCCAACTGCTCGGGCAACCCACCGGGCAACACCCCGTCGGGGGCGGTGACGGCCACGTCCAGGGGCACCCGGTCGACCAGCCGCGACTGGATGGCGGGCCCCAGCAGGGCGATCCCGGTGACCATGGTCGCGGTGAGCGTCACACCCACGAGGACGGCGGCCGCGGTGGCGGCCGTGCGGCGGGGACTGCGTGCGGTTTTGCGGGCGCCGAGCAGGCCGACCGGACCCAGGAGCAGACCGAAGACCGGGCCGACCGCGCCGAGGAGGGTGGGCAGGGCCCCGGCGGTCACGGCAAGGACCCCGAGGAATGTCAGCACCCCCCAGGCGCCGGCCTCGACCACGGACCGAGAGTCCACCGCCGAGGACATGCCCGTCCACCCCGCGACCGCGACCGCGGATCCCGCCAGGACCATCGCGAGTCGCCGCCACCAGGGGTCGGGCCGGACATCGCCCGGGCGGAGCGCCTCCAGTGGACTGCCCGAGGTGGCCCGCCACAGCGCGGGCAGAGCGGTGAGCAGTGTGACCCCCACGCCCACCGCGGCGGCGAGCGCGTACGCGCTCGGCGGCACGGTCACCTCCTGAAGCGGGATCGTCACCCCGAGCCGGGGCGCCTCACGGGAGGCCACCGAGACCCCGAACCGGCCCAGCGCCAGTCCGGTGGCGGTGGCGAGCACGGCCACCACCAGCGCTTCGACGGCCCCGGAGAGACGGAGTTGGAAGCCGGTCGCGCCGAGGCAGCGCAGCAGCGCCGTCTCGCGGACGCGGGCGGTGAAGACCACCGCGAAGGTCGTCCCGATCACGAGGGCGGCCACCGCCACGGCCAGCACGGTGAACGCGAGCAGCGCCCGGGTGTAGACGTCGCGACTGCCGACGAACGATTCCGCGAGCGCCCGGGCCTCCGCCGAGCCCGTGGAGACCTCGACTGCCGACGTGCCCGGGATACCGGCCAGCCGCTCCGCGATCTCCGCCGCGAGGGCGGTGCCGGGGACCGAGCCGTCCCCGGCCACGCGCACGTCGCCGCCCGCGCCCGACGCGGACCACTGCTGGACCTGCTCGTCCACGGTGTACAGGGGGAACGCGGACGTGAGGTCCGGTTGGCCTGACAGGTCGAACAGGCCCACCACGGTGACCGGGGCGGGATCGGACCGCCCGGCCGGTTGGACCTCGAACGTGGCGCCCAGCGGGACGTCGGAGTCGGCGCGCACGGCCACCTCGCCGGGTCGGGCGGGCAGGCGGCCCGACGCCAGGGGCTGCCACCGCAGGCGGTCGTCGGGGGAGAGCGCCGTCGCCGTCGTCATCTGTTGGGCCCGTCCCTCCGCACGGACCCGGACGTACGTCTGGGAGTCGACGGTGAACGCCCGGACCCCGGGCGTGGTCGCGATCGCCTCAAGTCCCATCCGCTGGGCCCCGGCGGCCTCCTCCCGGGTGGCGTCGGTTCCGGCGGAGGTGCGGTCGCCGAGGTTCTGCACGAGTACGGCGGTGTCGGAATAGCGCATGCCGAAGGTGGCGTCCGCGCTGGCCGTTATGGTGCGCAGCACGCCCGCCGAGGCCAGGACGAACCCCACGGCCACGGCGATGGCCAGGAACGTGCCCAGATAGCGACCCGCGTGCGCGCGCAGCTGGCCCAGGACCAGCCGGGGACTCACGCCGTTGCCGGGCGACGGCCCGCGAGCGCCCGCATCGCGGCGTCGATCGACTCGGGGGTGGGGGAGTCGACCTCGTCGGCGATCCGTCCGTCTGCCAGGACCAGCACCCTGTCCGTGTGCGCGGCGGCGTGGGCGTCGTGGGTGACCATGACGACGGTCTGGCCGGCCTCGCGGACGCAGGCCCCGAGCAGCCCGAGCACTGACTCGCCCGACCCCGAGTCGAGGTTGCCGGTGGGCTCGTCCGCGAACACCACGTCGGGCCGGGGGAGCAGGGCGCGGGCGATGGCCACGCGCTGCTGCTGACCGCCCGAGAGCTCGTGGGGTCGTCTGCGGAGGAGGTCGCCGATCCCGAGTTCGTCCACCAGGGAGTCCAGGCGTCCGCGGTCCGGGCGACGGAAGGCCAGACGGACGGGCAGCACGATGTTCTCGCGCACCGAGAGCGAGGGGACCAGGTTGAAGGACTGGAAGACGAAGCCGACCCGGGTGCGACGCAGACGAGTCCGGCCGGCGTCCCCCAGGCGGGTGACCTCGGTGGACCCGATGGAGATCGTGCCGTGATCCGGGGTGTCGAGACCGGCGAGGCAGTGCATCAGGGTGGACTTGCCGCTCCCGGAGGGGCCCATGACGGCGGTCCAGCGACCCTTGTCCACCGAGACGTCCACGTTGTCGAGAGCCCGGACCTCGACGCGACCGTGCGCATAGGTCTTGCGCAGGCCTCGTGCCCGGATCGCGATCTCGGGGGGTGGGGTCACGGGGGTCCTTCCATCGAACGTGGCTTCCGGCGCCGAGTGTATTGACCGTCCGACACCCCGGGCCAACCTGTGGCCACTGTGACCGATGTGACGTATGGTACTGGTGTGACTGGGCTGCCCCGGTCGTGCCCCGCCCTTCGGACGACAAGGTGAACCCATGTTCCAGCACCGCCCCCGCAGCACCGCCCCTCGCACCCGTTCGCTCGCACTCGGTGGCGCCCTGGCGGCGCTCGCCGTGGTCGGGGGCGGGACCGTCGTCGCCGTGTCCGCGCCGTCCGAGGTCGCCGCCGGCGACATCCTCCTGGCCCAGAACGCCACGGGTCAGGACGCGACGGCCCAGGATGCGACCGCCCAGGAGATGGAACTGGGGGTCCCGGTGAACCTCGACCTCGAGCCCGTGGTGGCGCAGGCCGCCGGTGGGACGATCCCGGCAGGGACCACCATCCAGGTCACGGGCCTGCCCGACGGCCTCGCCCAGGACGGCTGGGTGATCTCCGGGACCCCCACCCGCGCGGGCGACTACGACGTGCTGGTCACCGTCTCCAACGGCGCCGTGTCCCAGTCCGAGAAGCTCACGGTCACCGTGGTCGACGCGTCCGGCGCCGCTGCGGCGGCCACGACCACCACCGCCACCGAGTCCGGCGACGAGTCCGGGGTGGACGGTGCTGTCGACGATGGTGCTGTTGACGACGGTGCTGTTGACGACGAGGGGGCCGCGACGGACCCCGCCGCTACGACCACCACCGCGCAGGCCGCCCCGACCCTCTCTGCCGTTCCCGGCGCCCCGGCGGCCGATGCCGTGGTGCCCGACGGAACCGACGAGGACCCGACCGGCTCCGAGCTCGACCCGACGGGTGACGACGGCGAGACGGGCACCTCGCCCGACCTGTGCGCGGTCCTCGGAGACGGCGAGATGGACGGCGCCTCCCTGACGAGCCTCCTGCCGGCCCTCACCGGAGACGACGACTCCGCGTCCTCCGGCCTGATCCTGATGCTGCTCAACGCGGTCGTCGGCATGCTGCCCTCGGTCCTCGGCGAGACCGGTTCGATGCAGGACCTGGGTTCGGCCGGCCAGATCCTGTGCACCATCTCGCCCGCGCTCCTGGGCGGCGAGCCCGCCGCCGGGGTCGATACCGAGACCGGGGGAGCCGCGGCTCTCGGCAGCGCCCCGGCCGAGTTGCTCGGCATGTTCACCACCGGCGCCGGCAGCCTCGGCGACTGACCGGTAGGGCACACCGCGGAAGGCCCCACGGCGGACGGCCCGGCGGGATACAGTCCTCCTGTCGACAGCAGGCGCCCCCCGACAGCGGTGGCGCGTGACAGCGTCCGTCGCACTCTGGTCCGTCGCCATCTAAGGGGTCTCATCGCCATGTCCACCCGCAGGGTCGTCACCGCCTCCGCCGCCGCACTCATGGCGGTCGCACTCTCCGTACCGTTCGTCAACGCCCAGGCCGGTGACACCGGGTCCGCGAGCTCGGAGCTGGGCAGCCTGGACGCGGGCAGTCTCCTGGGGGGCAGCCTCGAGGGTGGAAGTCTCTCCGGCGGAAGCGGCGAGGGTGCCGGGGGCGACAGTGACACGGGGAGCTCCGGAGCGGGGGGTTCCGGGGACGGCAGCTCCGGCGACGAGGGCAGCCTCGACTCCGAGAGTTCGGAGGACACCAGTGTCGGTGAGCTCGTCCCCGAGTCCGAGGCGACGTGTGAGCTGCCCGATCTCGGCGGTTCGGTCGCCAAGTTCTATCCGTTGTTCGGCATCTCGGGTGTGCCGACCGCGGTCCTCGACTTCGTCACCTCCGCCCTCGGAACCTTCCCGAACCTGCTCGACGTGGTCGCGGGGCCCGGCGGCGGGGCGAATCTGGTGGGGCAGACCGGATCGCTCACCGAGCCGCTGTGCACCACCGTCTTCGGTGGCCAGATGGCCCTGCCGCCGGTCACCGTGATCGTTGACGGGGACGGGAATCCCGTCACCACCGTCACCGGCACCGTGGCGCCCGGCGGTACCGGGGCCGGCAGCAGCGGCAGCGGAGCGGAGGCGTCCACCTCGAGCTCCGCCTCGGCCGAGAACGACTCCGACTCCGACTCTGATTCCGGGACGGGCGCCGTCGCGCTACCGACCAGCGTCCCGACGCCCGGAGCCTGACCGCCGGCCCATCCCTGGTCATCACGGCCCGGTCCCCTGACGGGGGCCGGGCCGCGGTCGTCTCCGGGCCCTGTCTTCTCACGAGCCCCTGTCTTCTCACGGGCCCCTGCCTTCCAATGGGCCCCTGTCGTCTACAGGGCCCTGTCTTTCACCGGCCCCTGACATCACCGGTGCACGTGCGCCGTTCGATAAACGGGTGCCAATCTCAGCGGGAATACCCCAGGGGTGTGTTACCAGTGTAATTGGTGAGACTCCTGTGACAATAGTGACAGTTGTAGACATATGATGTGCATGTGGTTAGAGTGACTCTTGTAATGGTCTGCGCTCCCATATCCGGGGAGTGAGCGATCCGAACCCCTCCGGAAGGAACCAGCCGATGCGTGCTCGCCTCGCCCGCCCTCGTCGTATCGTCCGGGGTCGCCTTGTCGCCCCCGTCGCAGCCGCAGCGGCGGTCGCCCTCGTGGGCGGCGTCGTCGTCGCCACTCCCGATGCACCCACCGTGCGCGGTGACGTCCAGACCGTCGCCGTTTCCGCGCCGGCCGTCAACGCCGGCGCCTCCTACTCCTTCGACATCCAGGGCCTCGCGGCGGCCGGCGACTGGGCCGGGATCGTCATCACGGACGTCACCGGCCTGCCCGAGGGGTTGACCTACGCGAACGGCGTCATCTCCGGGACCGCCGCGGCCGCAGGTGTGTACAACGTGTCTGTCGTCGGGACGCTCGGTGGCCAGGTCGTCACGATCCCCGTGACCCTCACGATCAACAACGCCGACGGCACCGCCCCGGTCGGAGCTGGCGCAGAGGCCGGTTCCGCGGGCGCCGTCGAGGGCAGCCTCGGAGGCGAGGCCCAGGCCGGCGGCCAGATCACCACGGGATCTGCCGGCACGGACGCCATTCTCGGGGCCGTCGTGGGCATCGTGACCTCCCTCGGTGGAGGGTCCGCGGCCGAAATGGTGACCGGATCGCTCGGCACCGGCGAGACCAACCCCGACGCGCCGGGACAGACCCCCGCCGGGCCGTTCGGGAGCGATGCCAACGGGCAGATCGACCTCGGCAGCCTGGGTGGTGGCACCCCGGACGGCGACACGACCACACCCGACACCGGATCGCCGGTCCTGCCGGGCTCGACGGGGAACGCCGGTGGAGACGCCACCGGCGAGGTCACCGGTGGGCTCGACACCCAGAGCCTGGGCCCGTTGGGCTCGCTGCTCGACACCGGCGGCCAGACCGGTTCGACCACCGACGGTGAGACCACCACCGGTGGCGACCTCACCACGGGTGGTGGGCTGAACACCGTCGCGCAGATCGAGGTACCGGGCTCGTCCTCGCCCGTCGACACCGGTTCCCTCGGTGCGCTCGCCCCCGGACTCGCCTTCACCGGAATCGCCCTGCTCGGCCTGGCCGGGCTGGGACTGGCGCTGGGCGGAGGGTCGTCGACCCCGGGTTCGACCGCGTTCCTGCCGGCGCTGCCGGGAACGTCCACCGGCGGTTCCAGCAACGGTGGCGGAAACGAGGGCGGCTCCTCCGGTTCAACCGCTCCGACCGTCGCGGCGGGTGCTCCCAGCACCGTCCAGGCCCCCGGCCCGACCGTCGCCAACGGTCGCGGCTGAGGCCTCGAACTCCCGGCGGCCGCGTAGGTCGCCGGTGACCACGTCCACCCCGAGTCCTTCTCACATGATGAGAAGGCCTCGGGGTGACGTGCATTCGTGGGTTACCGTGGCCGGGTCCGCGCTCGGCACGCCCCAGTGACCCCCGAAAGGCCTGTATGCGTCTCTCCCGTCCCGTCATCGCCTCCGCCGCCGCCCTCTCCGCCATGGCTGCGATCGGTGTGGCGTCGGGTCAGGCCGGGTCCCCCGAGACCGCGCCCGTCGTGGTGGAGGCCACGGACCTGGCCCCGGCCGCGTTGCCGGCTCTCACCTTCCCGGTGGGGGTCTACATGGAGAACCGGGTCAGCGACCAGGTATCCCTGCCGCCCGGTGCGACCCTGCAGTTCCAGGGCCTGCCCCCGGGATTGACCTACGATCCGCGGACCACCGCCATCAAGGGTGTGCCCACCACACCGGGTGTCTACCGGCCCGTGGCCACCGCCTACATCGCCGGCATCCCGGTGCGGACCGAGTCCACGACCGTCACCATCACCGGTCGCGCAGGCGGGGGAGCCCCAGCGCCCGCTCCTGCCCCTGCGCCCGCTCCTGCTCCCGCGCCGGCTCCTGCTCCCGTGGCGACCCCGGCGCCCGGCACCATCAACATCGCCGATATCCGGGCCCTGCCCCTGCCCGAGCCGGTCAAGGACGCGCTGCTCGGCGCCGCACTGGCGATCAACGACGGCATCCAGGCCGCCTGGAACACCGTGCCCGACGGTTCGCTCGGCAAGTAGGCCGGGCGAGCGGGCTGCTCACACAGACCGGGCGAGCGGGCTGCTCAGGTAGGCCGGGCGAACAGGCCACTTCTGGCCGGGCGAGCGGCCCACTCGACGGGACCGTAGCGGCGCACCTGCGGTTCTACAGCGAGGCGATCAGCATCCCCGAACTGACTAGCACGCTCCACGCGAGCATGGCCAACCCGGCCACCGCGAGCGCGGGGATGAGCCCGGCGCCCGTGGCCCGCGCCCGCACCGGAGCATTGGCCTTCCACGCCACCGGCATCGCCAGCAGGCCCAGGAGCGCCCACGGCGTCGCGGGGACCAGTGCCACCGTGGCCAGGAGCGGTACCAACAACTCCAGCACGGCGTGAAGCCCTCGGGTCCGTGAATCCCCCAGGCGGACGGCGAGCGTGATCTTGCCCGCCTCGGTGTCCGACGGGATGTCGCGCAGGTTGTTGGTGAGGTTGACCGCACACGAGAAGCTGCCTACCGCGATCGCCGCGACCACGGCGTACCAGGTGACGGACCCGAGCTGGGTGAACTGCGTGCCGAGCACCGCCACCAGGCCGAAGAACACGAACACTGCCACCTCGCCGAGCCCGCGGTACCCGTACGGCGAGGACCCGCCCGTGTAGAACCACGCCGCCAGGATGCACAGCAGGCCCACCACGATCAGCCACGGAGCGGAGAGCCAGCTCAACACCACGCCGGCGATCCCGCCCAGCGCCAGGAACGCGAACGCGGCCCATTTCACCGTCGCCGGGCGGGCCAGTCCCGAGCCCACCAGGCGCAGCGGGCCCACGCGGTCGTCGTCCGTGCCGCGGATACCGTCGGAGTAGTCGTTGGCGAAGTTGACCCCCACGATGAACGACCACGCGACCACCAGCGCCAGCAGCGCCTTCCACCAGACGAACCCGCCGGCCAGGCCCGCGGCAGCCGAGCCCACGAGTACCGGCGCGAACGCGTTGGGCCACGTGCGGGGCCGCGCCCCCTCCAGCCAGTCGGACAGGGCGGCGCCGGTGGGCTCGGCATGCGGCTCGGCAGGCGGCTCGGCGGGGGAGAAGTCGGTCTCGCGGGTCATCCCCCGATTGTCCCATCGACGAACCCGGCCGCGAACGCCCGCCGGTCGACCTTGCCGCCCGGCAGCGTGGGAAGTGTGTCCACCACCGCCACCACGCCGGGCGCCGAGTGCGCCCCGAGCAGCGCCGTCACGTGTGCCCGGAGCTCGTCCGGCGTCGCCGTGGACCGCAGAGTGACCGCCGCGACGGGCAGTGTGCCGAGGCGGGCATCCGGGATCCCGACGACGACGACGTCGACCACCGCGGCGTGCCGCCGGAGCGCGTCCTCGACCGCTTGCGGGAGGAGCGTCAATCCACCCACACTCAACGCCTCGTCGAGCCTCCCGAGGATCCGCAGTCTGCCATCCTCGCCGACCCGACCGGCGTCGTCGGTGCGGAACCACCCCTGCCGGGCGAACGCCGGGTGACCGGGTGCGTTCCGGTACCCCAGCGCCAGCTGCGGTCCGGCCAGCCAGACGCGCCCCTCGTCGTCGTCGATCTCCATCTCCACCCCGTCGAGCGGCAGACCGTCGTAGACGCACCCGCCGGCGGTCTCGCTCATGCCGTAGGTCCGCACCACCCGGATCCCGGCCCGAGCGGCGCGGGCGAGCAGCACCGGCGCGGCCGCGGCCCCGCCCAGCAGCACGGCGTCGAGCGAGGCCAGGGCGGCGACGGCCTCGGGTGGGCCCTCGTCGAAGACCTTGGCCAGCTGGCCGGGGACCAGGGAGGTGTACGCGCGTGTCGCGCCGCCCGCGTTGGTCTGCGAACCCGTGCAGGCGGCGACCGCGTCGGGCAGCGCGGCGGGATCAAATCCTCCGGTCACGTCCACCACCACCGGCTCGTGGCCGGCTCGCAGGCTTCGCAGGATCACCTGCAGGCCCGCGATGTGGTGCCCGGGAAGCGCCAGGAGCCAGCGGCCCGGCCCGCCGAGAAACACATCAGTGGCGGAAGCCGAGGCGGCCAACGCGGCGGCCGACAGCATCGCGCCCTTGGGGTCGCCGGTCGAGCCGGAGGTGCTCACCACGAGGGCGGCGCGGTCGTCGATCGGTTCTCCCGGCCGCTGGGTCCGCTCGAGGAGCAGTGTGCGGGCGGGATCGTCGGCCGGGACCGGCAGTAGCGCGGGGCCGCGGTCGGCCAGCAGTTGCTCGAACGTCGGGAACAGCTCGGCCACTGCCGGGCCGCCGGGGACGGGCAGGGTGCGCAGCTCACGGGTGGCGGGCATGTCGCAGGGTTTGGCCATGGTCTGCAGACCCTATCCGGGGCTGTGCCCCCCCGAGCCAACCCATCGCGAGCCGCGCCGCTACCCCGTTGCGCCGCGTAGACCGGACTGACTGCCGAGCGCCCGCAGATGCCCATTGCGGTGTCCAACGCCTGAGCCGATGCTGTGGCGTTTGGGACCTACAGCGGGTGTTCGCGAGCCGGGACCCGAGTATGGCCCCGCCGCCGTCCGCTGCGCCGATGACCCCGGTCGCGGCCAGCCCCCGCGGTCCGGTGGGATGGACACCGTATGGCCGCCGCGTTCGGCGACAATCCCAGTTTGCGCTCCGAATGCGCGACTAACCGCCTGGCGTCTTAGTGCCCGCACAGTCGGGTTGGCTCCATGGTCCTGTGGATGGTTGTCGACATCTTCCACAAGGCGCTTCGAGGGGTGGACGCTATGGTGGCCGGCTACCTACGGTCGGTCCCATGGCCACCCCGTTCAGGGATCTCCCCGCCCACGACCTCCCTCGTGAGCGGCTCGTACGTTTCGGTCCTGCAGCTCTCAGCGACACCGAGCTGATCGCCATCCATGTCGGGTCCGGTGTGGCGGGTCAGAACGCGGTCGCTCTGGCCACGCGGCTCGTTGCCGAGTTCGGCTCGCTCGCCGGACTGGCCCGGGCCACCGCGGCGGACCTCGGCCGGTTGCCTGGAATCGGCCCGGCCAAGGCATGCCGGATCGTGGCGGCGTTCGCGCTCGCCGGCCGCGTCCAGGGCCCGGCCGAGGGGCGGATCCTCGGCTCGTCGGCTGACATCGCCACCGTCGCCATCCCCGTGATCGGCTCCGCCACGCGGGAGGAGGTCCTGGTGGTGGTGGCCGACGGCCGCAACCGGGTGACGCGTGTGGAGTCGGTGGCGCGGGGAGGGTCGACGACGACGAGCCTGCCGATCCGTGAAGTGTTGGCCGTCGCGTTGCGTCACGATGGGGCCGCCTTCGCGCTCGCGCACAATCACCCGGCGGGGGATCCCACTCCGAGTGCCGCCGACCGCGCCGCCACCGACCGGATCCGATCCGCCGCGGAGGAGGTGGGACTCCGCTTCCTCGACCACGTTGTGGTGGCCGGCGACGCCTGGCGGAGCGTCAGCGCATCGCGGTGAAGATCTCGTTCCGGGCGGAGGGAAGTAGTGCGGCCGCGAGTTCGTTGCGGCGGGCGCGGAGCGCGTTCGTTCGATCTCGTTGAAGCGACAACTCGCTGACTCGGTTCTGAGTCGCAAGATCAGGTAGCGGAATTGACACGTTCGCGCAATTCTTGACCGAAAGCGTCCTATTCCGTCCGGCTGAACCTGGTGAGCATTCCGCCAGGCTTTTAATCCCGTTCGGATTGGTCAGGTGCGCCGCAATGAATCGAGGATTGACTCTGGCTGAATCCGCTACCCAAGTCATGAACCTGTGCGAGCCAATTAGCCCAGAATGGTGGGACTCGGCAATGGCGACGGCCCCTTCCCAGGCGAAGACGTTGCTTATCAACAAATCGTCTTTCTCGACCCAGAACACCCGCTTTTCGCCGATGTCCGCTCCGTCACGTGGGGTCTTCGCAAAGGCGCCCTTTCCGAAGGACCTTAACCCGATCTCCGTAGCTGTCGAGCCGGGCTCAATTTTTGCTGTACGACGTTCGAGTTCGAATACCTCCCCTAAGGGGACGTGAGGCGCGCTAGTTCGAACGTGTTCGAGGAGCGAATGCAGCGGTTCAACGACGGAGCCTTTGCGATCTAAATCGGAAGTGTTGCCTAACTGATGCAGATGCTCGGCGATTCGGGTCTGGTCAGCGAGCGAGGGGAGCGGGACGAGAGCACTCTCAAGTTTCGCGCGGCTCAAGAGCTTGTTTCGCACCTGGGTTCCGGGGCTACAGCGGCGCATCAGTTCGTGCCCGGCGGTCGATCTGAAGAACTGCCCGAAGAAATCCAGGCAGGCAAGGCTCTCGGCTCGGGGTACGTACGGGTAGAACCGACTTGAGCAAACCCTCGATTCGTCAGCAGGTTCTGCGAGTGCCGCAGCACCTTCCCAAGCTTGGATGTTACTGAAGATGAGGGAAGGCGCAGGAAAAGTGAAGTACTTCATCGACCCCATTTCAGTCCCTGCGCACGCGGGGTAGCGAATCAAACCCTTGCCCCACGATAGGATTCCGATTTTCCGATACTCGGCCGTTGGTTCGATGGCAACGGGCTCCCGTTCCATGCGGAAGACCTCCCCGAACGGCACCCACTCGACCTTCACAGCTCGAACTCCGCGATGGCCGCCTGCATTTCCTCATAGACCGCCAGGAGTTCCTTCTCTGTCTGAATCAACTCGGCAACTAGCTCGGCGGGCGGCCGCTGGTCCAGCGCGTCGGGGCGGTGGGGGTTGTGTAGGTCGAGGTTGAATCCGCCGGCCTCGATATCTGCGAAATCGACCTTCCACGCCTGTTCGTTCTCGACTCTGCCCTCGCGGCTCGCGCCGCCCCACCACCGCTGGCAGGGCTCGAACTCCTCGTAGCGCATGGGCTTGGTCTTAGTGTAGTTCTTGCGCCCCTCCGGCGGCGGCACCTCGTAGAACCACACCGGGCCCTGCTCACCCTTCTCGAAGAACAGGATGTTCGAGGGGATGAGGGTGTACGGAGCAAAGACGCCGTTGGGGAGGCGGACCACAGTGTGCAGGTTGAACCGCGTCAGAAGATCATTCTTGATCCGCCCGCCCACGCCGGTGTCGAAGAGCACCGAGTTGGGCACGACGATCCCGCATCGCCCGCGCGGGCTCTTCTCGATGCGAGCCATGACGGACTGCAAGAAGAGCCACACCGTCTCGGAGGTGCGGAAGGTGGTGGGGAAGTTCTCGAGGATCAGCCGCTCCTCCTCGCCACCGAACGGAGGGTTGGTCATCACCACGTCCACGCCGTCCCGCTTGACCTCAGACAGCGGGTGGATGAGCGCGTTGCCCTCGGTGACGTTGGGCCGATCCACGCCTTGGAGCAGGAGGTTCATCTGGCACAGCAGGTAGGGTAGGCCCTTCTTCTCGATCCCGCGCAACCCGGCGGAGACCTTCTCATGATCAGCGGCCGAGATGTCCCCGGCGGTCATGTGCCGGTAGGCCTCGGAGAGGAACCCGCCCGTCCCGCACGCGGGGTCCAGGACCTTCTCGCCGGGCCTCGGGTCGACCTGGTCCACCACGAACCTGATCACCGGACGAGGGGTGTAGAACTCGCCGGAGTCACCGGCGGCGTCCCGCATCTCCTTGAGCATGGTCTCGTAGAACATGGCCATGGTGTGCACCTCGTCACGGGAGGTAAAGCTGATCTTGTCCACCTGGTCGACCAGCTGCCGGAGTAGGTGCCCGGACTGCATCCGGTTCCGAACGTCGGCGAAGACGTGCCCCAGCGTGTCGTGGGGGTCCCCGGGCCGACCCGATCCGTGGACGGTGCGCAGGTGCGGAATCAACCGCTCGTTGACGAAGGCGATCAGGGGGGCGCCGGTGACGGACTTCTCGTGCGCCCAGGTGGACCAGCGGAGCGGCTGGGGGAGTGCGGGCTCGTAGGCCTCGTCGACCAGCGCGCGCTCCTCCTCGAGGTCGTCGAAGGCTTTAAGGAACAGCAGCCACGCCAGCTGAGGCAGGCGGTCCAGCTCGCCGTTCAGCCCCGCGTCCTTGCGCATGATCTGCCGGGAGGTCTTGATGACCGACTGGAGCCGGGCCTGGGTGGTGGGTTCCTTCGCGGTGACGCGGGCGCTCATGGGAGGTCTTTCTCGGTCGGGGGCGTGCGGGACAGTGCGATCAAGTACGTCTCGCGGACGGCGCGGAACGCGGAGGCGTGGTCGGGGTAAGTGAGCCCGAGATCAGCCGCCATGGCGGCGAACGGCTCGGCCCACGACCCGGGCGGTGGTTCGAGGTCGGCCGGTGGCGCCTCGCCGTCGCGATCGGTAAAGACCGCGGTGAGTCGCACGCCCAACCGCGTCGGATCGACGAGGCCACGGTCCAGGAGCAATGCGAGGTCGACGAGGTCTTTGACGCGGGACGACGGGCGGTTGTGCGCGTAGATCCGCGAGTAGGCGTGCAGCTTCTCGGCTGCGTGCCGGTCTACGTCTACGGCGGGGACGGTGAACGCCTCGCCGAGCAGGAGCGGTTCGACGAGCAGGTGCTCCACCTCGTCGTCGTCAAGGTGGTCGGCGGTGACGACGTCGAGGGTGACGACCCCGAACTCGGTCGACCCGAGATAGGCCTCGATCACCACCCGCCACGTGGTGGGAAGCTCGTCCTCCGCGCGGACGGGCCGGGGCGCTCGGGCGACTAGGCGGAAGCCGTCTCCCGGATCGTGGTCCAACGCCTCGTCGAGGAGGTCGTGCAACTCGTCGGCGTCGGGAGATCCGGCGCTGAGTCGAGCCAGGTCGAGGTCCTTGGTGCTGCGGGCGTCAAGCCAGAGACGGGTCTCCAAGGCGAACCCGCCCTTGAGGACCCAGCGACTGTCCGCCGCGAGACGCCGCAGGACGAGCTGGAAGAGCAGACGGTTGCGTAGGCGGAGCGGATCAACTCGGTGCTCGGCGGCGAGGTTGCGCAGCCGGTGATTGACGCTCCGGGCGCGGGCGTCAGTCACTGGCCCACGGTTCCCAACGCGCGCTCGAAGCGGAGCGCGGCGACGGCGGGCAGGTCGTGCGCGAGGCGGCGGAGGCGGCGCTCCGTGGTGTCCCCGCGGGCGAGGGCGCCACGGACCGCGTCGTCGACGATTTCCTGCGAGACTGATTCGGTCCCCGCGACGTCGGCGAGTGTGCGTGGGATCGAGGTGACCGACCAACCGTGGTGGTCGATTCGGTCGGCTGGATCAAGCTCACCGATGTGGGTGACCACGAAATCGTCTTGGGCGCGGAACCCCGGGGGCACCGTCAGGTGCAGGCGCGCCGGGTCGGCGTCTGAGAGAATGTGGGCACGAAGAGCCGACTCGTGCGAGACAACTCCGCGACCCCGGCTCCACAGGGTCCACCTGACATACTCGTCCTCGGGACTGGGCGGCCAGTCGGGGAGTCGGAAGATGCCACGGTCGACTCTGGTCCAGTTCCCGGCGTCCACGTGGTACTTCTGCGCCTGGTGCGAGTACCCGGCCTCTACGGCCTGGGCGGAAGAGAAATAGCCCGCCTGACCGAACGCGACCGCGTGTAGGCGGCGGCGTAGGTCGAGCGAGGAGGCGGTCATGCAAGGAGCCTACCATCGGCGCGAAATCAAAGAACCGTATAGTTTCGCGTCAATTGTTTTCGCGAAACTAAAGTAAGTGTGTAGCTACGCGCCGTAGAGCCAGTCGGGAACCTGGCGTACTGCCTCGCGCAGAGCGTCTGGGCCGCCCATCGCACTGGCGATCTCGGAAATGCTCCCCGCGTTAGAGATCGGCCGGAGCCGGACGGTGCGCATCGAGATGTCGTCGATGCCGAATCCCTCGTACCGCTGGAGGAGCCCGACGAGAACGGCTCGGCCGGCCTCGCTTTGGGCGCGGATCTCCTCGGCGTGCGATTCCCGTGCACGGCGGGCCCGCTCGGCACGCGTCCGGACCGGCGTCTGGAACGCCATCGAGAGAAGTACGTCGAACAAGTCGGAACCCGACTCGTCTGCAAGTGCCCTGAGTCCGTCAACGTCGATTCCCCGCCCCGCCAGGGACTCGAGGATCTCGTGGCGGGTGGACTCGTCCGCCCACAGCGCGCCGAGCGAGGCGGCGTCACCGAAGCCGGACATGGTGCCCTCGACCACAGTCCGGACCTCGACCATCCGGGGCTCGCCGGTCGACCTGTCGATCACCATCGCCGCCTCCGAGGTCACCGTCACGATGCCGTCGACCACGACGTAAGTAGTTCGGGGCTCTCTGGTCCCGCCGGGGTTGTCGACGTCGTCAGGGTCCTCGGTCCGAAACTCGGGTTCGGGCTCGTTCAGCATCGGGTCGGCGGGCGCGGGGGCGCCGGTTCCGGTCGAGTCGCTACCGGGCTCGGAAGTGGAGTCGACGACGTCGCCACTGCCGTTCGTCGTCTCTATCGTGATGTCGGGGGGCGTGCCGTCGAAGTCCGGGTCACTGAAATGCTGAGAGGCACCGACGTAGTCGACCACCTCGAATGCAGCTTTTCCGCCCTCGGGGAAGAGCCTGGTGCCTCGGCCGACGATCTGCTTGAACTCGATGGACGAGCCCACCGGTCGGAAGATTACGACGTACCGCAGGTCGGGGACGTCAACGCCGGTGGACAGGAGCCGGGACGTGGTGGCGACGACCGGCGACGCCGACTCCGTGTCGCAGAACGCCTCGAGTAGACGCACCTTCTCCTCCTCCACGCCGACGATCCGGACGACCCATTCAGGATCCGCGCGGACGAGGTCCGGGTTCTCGGCGATGAGGGCGGACCGGACGTCGTCGGCATGCTGCGTGCTCACACAGAAGACGATCGCCTTGTGCTCAGAGTTCTGCCGAAGCAGCCCGGACAGGTGGTGGGCCATGGCCCTGGTGCGAGGCAGGAGTGAGAGGGCGCGCTCGTAGTCGCGAGTGGTGTACACCCCCGCCGGTATCTCGCGGCCGTAGAGATCCCGCTGCCCGGGGTCGGGCGTCCAGCCCTCGGCGTCGGCGTCGAGGATCACCCGCCGAATTCGGTAGGGAGCGAGGTAGCCGTCCTCGATCCCGTCGCGGAGGGAGTAGCGGTAGACAGGGTTGCCGAAGTACTCGTAGCTGTGGACCGTGTCGTCGCGCGGGGTGGCCGTGAGTCCGAGGTGGATCGCGGAGGCGAAGTGGTCGAGGGTGCCGCGCCATCGAGAGTTGGCGGTGGCACTTCCGCGATGGCACTCGTCGACGATGACGAGGTCGAAGAAGTCTCGGGGAAACTGCTCGAGGAGTTCCTCACCGACTGCCCCCTGGTGCAATGCCTGGTAGCTCGCGAAGTACAGCTCCCCGCTCTGGTCGGCGCCCAGCCGGACACGTTGCAGCCGCTCGTTGCCGAAGGCCGGACCGAAGTCGTTGCGCATCGGCTGAGTGAGGAGCACGTCCCGATCGGCCAGGTAGAGCACCCTGTAGTTTTCCTCGGGCCTCACTTTCTCCTGGTATCCGAGAATCTTGGCGACGATCTGCATCGCGGTGAACGTCTTGCCTGTGCCAGTGGCCATGAGGAGCAGGATCCGCTGATCACCTCGGGCGAGCGCCCGGAGGACCGCGCTGATCGCCAGCGCCTGGTAGTAGCGGGGTTCGTGGATCGTTCCGTCAGTCGAGACCTTCCTCCTACTGAGTGGCTCGAGGAGGAGGTCGGCCTCCGGCCCGTCGAGCTTCATGAATGTGCGGTAGGAGTCCCACGCCTCGACAGGCGTGGGGAATCCGTCCACCTTCCGTTCAGTCCCGGCCGAGCGGTCATGGACGATGATCTCGGACCCGTTCGTCGCGATGGCGAGGGGGACCTCGAGCTTCTTGGCGTAGTCGAGCGCCTGTTGGAGCCCATCTCGAGCCGAGCGGTACGCACGCTTGGCTTCGACGACGGCGACCGGCTGACCCGGGGCGATCTCGAGAACATAATCCACGCGCCGACCGGGGAGCGCCTGGACCGTGCCATCCGGTCCAGTTCGCATCGTCTGAGCGAGCGCATACTCCGGCGTGATCGCCTCTGCCGCCCAGCCAGCCGTGCGGAGGGCGGGCACCACAAGGTCGCGACACGTGTCGCGCTCGAGTGGGCCGCGCTGTTTGCTCGTCATGTGAGCACTGTATCCGCGGCTCGTGTCGCCGCCTGGTCAGTAGTAGTAGGGGAAGTCGTCCCAGTTCGGGTCGCGCTTCTCCAGGAACGCGTCGCGCCCCTCCACCGCCTCGTCGGTCATGTAGGCCAGGCGGGTGGCCTCGCCGGCGAACACCTGCTGGCCCATCAGGCCGTCGTCGGCGAGGTTGAACGCGAACTTGAGCATGCGCTGCGCGGTGGGCGACTTTCCGTTGATCTGCCGCGCCCACTCGATCGCCGTGCTCTCGAGCTCGGCGTGGTCCACGACCCGGTTGACCGCGCCCATGTGGAACATCTCCTCGGCGGTGTAGGGCTGGCCCAGGAAGAAGATCTCGCGCGCGAGCTTCTGACCCACCTGCTTGGCCAGGTAGGCGCTACCGTAGCCGGCATCGAACGACCCCACGTCGGCGTCGGTCTGCTTGAACCGGGCGTGCTCCCGGGAGGCCAGGGTCAGGTCGCTCACCACGTGCAGGGAGTGCCCACCACCGGCCGCCCACCCGTTGACCAGGCAGATCACCACCTTGGGCATGGTGCGGATGAGCCGCTGGACCTCGAGGATGTGCAGCCGGCCACCCTCGGCCTTGACCCGCGCCTCGTCGACCTTGTCGGCGGTCGCACCGGCGACGTCCCCGTCGTGCTCGGTCGAGTACTGGTATCCCGACCGGCCCCGGATCCGCTGGTCGCCGCCCGAGCAGAACGCCCAGCCGCCGTCCTTGGCGCTCGGCCCGTTCCCGGTGAACAGCACCGTGCCCACGTCGGGGGAGCGGCGGGCGTGGTCGAACACCCGGTACAGCTCGTCCACGGTGTGCGGCCGGAAGGCGTTGCGCACCTCCGGGCGGTCGAAGGCGATCCGCACGATCCCGTTGGCCCGGCCCTCGCCCACGTGGCGGTGGTAGGTCAGGTCCGTCAGGTCCTCGCCGTTGCGGAAGCCCTCGACCTCCCGCCACTGCGTCGGATCGAACGGGTTCGCGGTCTCGCCCTGCGCTGCGCTGCTCTCGGTCATGGGTTCGACGTTAGCGTGGAGCCATGACATCCGTGCCGCGCCCCGAGTCGATCGACGATCTGCTCGCCCGCGTCCACGTGGTGGCCCTACCGATGCGGGTCCGGTTCCGCGGCATCACCGAGCGGGAGGTGGCGCTGGTCGAGGGCCCGGCGGGGTGGGGCGAGTTCGGTGCCTTCCCGGAGTACGACGACCCGGAGGCCGCCCACTGGCTGCGCTCGGCGCTCGAGATGGCGTGGCAGGGGCCGCCTCCGGCCCTGCGCTCGCGGGTCGCCGTCAACGCCACGGTCCCGGCGGTCGCCGCGAGCGAGGTGGCGGGAATCCTCGACCGCTTCCCCGGCTGCACCACGGTCAAGGTCAAGGTGGCGGAGAAGGGGCAGCAGCTCGTCGACGACGTCGCCCGGGTCGCCGCCGTCCTGCAGGCCCGCCCCGAGGCCAGGATCCGGGTGGACGCCAACGGGGCCTGGTCGGTCGCCGAGGCCGCGCATGCCGTCCGGGTCCTGGACCAGGCCGTCCGGGCGGTCGACTGCACCCGCGCGCCGGGCACCGGGCCGGTCTCCCTCGACGGCCAGGGCCTGGAGTACGTCGAGCAGCCCTGCGCGAGCGTCGAGGAACTCGTGCAGCTGCGCGCGCGCCTGGCGGCGGACGGGGTGCACGTGGACGTGGCCGCCGACGAGTCCATCCGGCGGGCCGAGGACCCCCTACGCGTGGTGAGGGCGGGCGGCGCCGACCGCGCGGTGGTCAAGGTCGCGCCGTTGGGTGGGCCCCGCCGACTGCTGGCCGTGGCCTCTGAACTCGGCATACCGGTCACCGTCTCGAGCGCGTTGGACTCGGCGGTGGGGGTCGCGGCCGGCGTCGCGGCGGCTGCGGCGCTGCCGGGTGGCCGCTCCGGGCCGGTGGGCGCGGGACACAGCGGCCCGGGAGATGGCGGCCCGGGAGGTGGCGGCCCGGGAGGTGGCGGAACGAGAGGCGACGACGAGATCCCCGCCGCCGGCCTGGGCACCGGCGGGTTCTTCGTGGAGGACGTGGTCGAACCGGGCGTGTTCGCGCTGGTAGACGGCCATCTCCCCGTGGTGGCGGTGTCCCCGGACCCGGCGAGGCTGGACGACCTGCGGGTGTGCGGCGACCGCCGGGACTGGTGGCTCGACCGGGTCCGCCGTTGCCACGATCTGCTCTGAGCCAGCTGAGCCGCCACTCCGGACGGTCGGAACCCGCTCGGTGCTCACCCGGGGGCTCCGGTGCCGGCCCGCGACCTGCTACCTCCCGGGCCGCGGCAGTTCCCTCGTGCGCGGGGCGTAGCCCCAGTGGTGACGACCCAGGCGCGAGGGCGGCAGCAGCGAGTCGAAGTCCGGCAGCCCGTCGGTGGCCAGCACCTCGTCGGAGATCGCCACGCTCACCACGCGGCCGAGCATCATCGCGCTGGTGCCGAGGTCGATCACATCGTGCCGCACGCACTCGAACGCGATCGGTTCCTCCGCCACCCGTGGCGCCAACACCACCTCGGAGGGCTCGGCGGTCAGCCCCGAGAGGGCGAACTCGTCCACCTCCGGGCCGACCGGAGCCGAGGTGGCGTTCATGACCTCCATCAGCGATTCGGTCCCGATGTTCACCACGAACTCACCGGTCTCGACCACGTTGCGGAAGGTGTCCTTGCGGCCGATCGAGGTGACCGAGAGGATCGCCGGATCGGCGCAGGCGACTGTGAAGAACGAGTACGGGGCGAGATTCGGTACCCCGTCCGCAGAGATGCTCGAGACCCAGGCGATGGGCCGAGGGGCTATCGACGCGGTGAGCAGCGCGTACAGGCCCTTGGCCGGGGGATCCTGCGGAGTGTGGATGGTGCGCATACCTGCATTCTGCCGCCGACCCACTAGAAGGGGCGTGATGCCGGTCACGCCTGCTCTAGCCTGGAGCGACGTGCACACGGAGTGGTCGGCGACGGTGAGGGGTCTGTGACGATGGTGGAGACGGACAGGGTGAGGATTCCGCTCCGGGATCAGCTGTGGCTGATGATGGACCGCACGGACAATCTGATGTACATCAACTCGGTGATGTGGTTCGCCGAGATCCCCGACTGGGACGCGGTCACCGAGGCGATCGCCTCCCGGATGGTCGAGCCCCACCCGGTGTTCCGCCGGGTCCCGGTGCGAAGGGGCCGCCGGTGGTACTGGCAGGACGACCCCGACTTCGACATCTCGAACCATCTCGTCCACACCCGCCTGGCCTCACCGGGCGGGCGCGCCGAGGCCGAGGCGCACGTCGCCGAGCAGATGGGTCTGCAACTCCCCGACGACCGACCCATCTGGCGTGCCGAGTTCATCGAGGGGTACCACGGCCACGGTGGCGAGCAGGAGGGTGCGCTCCTGCTGTTCCGCGTCCAGCACGGGATGGTCGACGGCATCCGGTTGACCCAGCTGGTCCTGGGGTTGTGCGACCGCGATGACGACGCCCCTCTGCCCCGGGTGGGGCGGGAGCTGTCCTCGTCGGGCGGCGGGATCCTGGGAGCGGTCGGCCACGCCGGGAAAGGGGTGGCCAAGGACTCGCTCGGCATCGCCCGCGGCCTGGCCGGCGCCACGCTCAAGTTCCCTGTGACGCTGGCGCGACTGACCAAGGACGTGGTGGCCCCGGGCGGGGAGCTGACCCGGGTGCCCACGCGTGTCGTGGAATCCCTGGCCGACACCATCGACCCCACCAACACGACGACCAACACCTACCGCTCGGTCTTCCGCCTGCTGTTCGAGCCCCGGGCACCCGAGCTGTCCTGGAGCGGCCAGGCTCGTGCCCGGAAGAAGGTCTCCTGGGTCTCCGGGCTGGACCTCGACGCCGTCAAGAGGGTGGCCGCGGTCCATGACACCACCGTGACCTCGGTGATGATCGCCGCGGTGTCCAAGGCACTGACCCGGTACCTCGACGCCCACGGGGACCGTCGGGTCTCGGACATCAACCTCATGGTCCCGATGTCCGTGACGCCCAGCAGCGACGATCTTCCGGAGGAACTGGGAAACCACATCACGATCATCCTCATGCGCCTGCCGTTGGGGATCGACGACGCGGACGAGCTCATCGATGCCATCACCACGTCCATGACCCGGGTGCGCTACTCGTTCGAACCACACATCAACTTCGCCACGATGCTCAGCGTGGCCGTCACCCCCACCGCGGTGCAGCACGCGGTGATCGACCTGTTCGCCAACAAGACCGTCGGCCAGCTCACCTCGGTGCCCGGGCCGGTCTCCATGGTGCGGCTCGCCGGCACTCCGGTCGAGGGGATGCTCGGCTGGGTCCCGATGAGTGGTGACCAGGCTCTTGGTATCTGCATCTTCAGCTACGACGGCAAGGTCTCCGTGGGCATCGCCACCGACGCGGAACTGGTTCCGGACCCGGGCCGGGTCGCCGAGATGATCGAGGGACAGTTCGCGACTTTCGACGGCTGGAACGAGGAGGACTGACGCCCGGCGGGTTCGTGCCCCGCCGGACGACCGCCTCACCCAGCCGGATCCGACTCCCGACTCACCACGCCGGCGCGGGGACCTCGGGGTGCGCGGCGAACCAGGCGCCGATGTAGGACATGTCGATGCCCTGGTCCTCGGCGATCAGGTCGTACATCGTGCGCCCGTCGATAGCCTCGCGGAGGATGTCGGCGTGTCCGCTGTGCCGGTTGATCTCGGTGAGGACGTGCTGCGCGACCCACCAGCCGTTGAACGGCGCCATCCCCGGAGGGAACCAGGGCATCTCGGTGGGGACGGGGACCACCGCGTCCAGGTCGGCGGCCCGCAGGTGGGCGAGTCCCGCGCCGTGTCGTCGGTCGAACTCGGCGAGGATCTCCTCGGCGGTCGCGTCGGGGCCCACCCGGTTGACCTCCTCGGCCCAGGCGAAGGCCTCCGGCAGCGAGCGTCCCGTCTCCACGGGGTCCGGGGCGGCGGCGGCCCGGCCGAGCCAGCCCTCGGCCACCTCACCGATGTGCAGGATGAGCAGACCTAGCGTCAGCTCGCTCGACGGGACCGGGCGCGCGCGCAGTTGATCGCCGGTGAGGCCGTGGATGATCGAGCGGGCGTTGACGAGAGCGTCGTCGATCCACTCGAGCAGGGTCTCGCGTTGGGTGGTGTGGGTGGCGGGGAACAGTGGCATGGCGAACTCCTGGGTGGTGCGTCGTGGATGGGGTGGCGCCGGCGTGTGCCGACGGGTCGAGTGGTCGAGTGGTCGACCGGGTCAGACGGGTCGAATGGCCGACCGGGTCAGACGGTGTGGGCGTACAGGTCGCGCAGCAGGCACATCTCCGCGCCGTGGTGGATGACCTCGCGGTGGATGTGCAGGACGAGGGTGGCCATAGGGGCGGAGGACCAGTGACCCTCGGCCTCCCCGACGGGCGCGGCGAGGGCATCGCCGTCGAGCCCACGGACCCCCTCCATCCAGCCCGCGTAGGTGCGGTCGAGTTGCGCGAGTCCGCCCGCGGCGTCGCCGGCGAACTCGTGGGTCATGTAGTCGTGGGGCGGGCCGCCGAAGTGGTCGTGCCACCGGGCTCCGAGCACTCCCACGACCACGTGGCCGATCCGCCACGCGATGGTCGTCAGTGGTGCGGGCCGGGGTTCGGGGTAGGCGAAGTCGATCGTGAAGTCGCCGACCCCGCCGTGCATGTCCGCGGTGCCGGTCCCGCGCGGTCGCACGTCCCAGGTCCGATCGTCCTGCGCGGGGGAGAAGTGATACTCGTCGTCGGTCAGCCCCTCCAGGCGAGGCCGGAGGTGGCCGTCCCAGTGGTACTCGAGCTGGTCGACGAGTTGGGCGGTCCAGTCGATGGTGCGGTTCGTGGTCACGAGGGTCTCCTGACGGTGAGGGCGGTCGGCGGCGGGCTGGCCGTCCGATCGCGGTACATCAGGAGACTCTCAGGCCATCAGGACAGATCTTGTCCTCTGACGGTGCGAGAGTGGACGTCGTGACCGACGACACGATGCCCACGACCCAGCGTGTGCTGGGCATGCTCGACCTGTTGCAGCGGCGCGCGGTGTGGTCCGGGCCCGAGCTCGCGGCCGAGCTGGGGGTCACCACCCGCTCGGTGCGGAGGGACGTCGACCGACTTCGCGACCTGGGATATCCGGTCGAGTCCGAACGCGGCGCGGGTGGCGGGTATCGGCTGGGTTCGGGCCGTCGGCTGCCACCGCTGCTGTTGGACGACAGGGAGGCCGTGGCCGTGGCGATCGCACTGCGGCTGGCCGCCGGCGGAGCGGTGGCGGGCATCGGCGAGCACGCCCTGGGCGCCCTGACCAAGCTCGACCAGGTCATGCCCGGTCGGCTCAGGGACAAGGTCGCCGCAGTCAGCGAGTCGATGGTGACCATCCCCGGTGCCGACACCCCCGTGGAGCCGGAGCTGCTCATCGAACTCGGCCACGCCGTTCGCGGCACCGAGCAGGTGCGATTGGACTACCGGGACCGCGCCGGCCGCGACACCGAGCGCCGGGTCGAGCCCTACCGGATCGTGGTGCTGGGCCGCCGCTGGTATCTGCTGTCCTATGACCTCGACCGCGCCGACTGGCGGACGTTCCGCCTGGACCGCATCCGCGCGGTGCACCGCAGCCGCTGGCGGTTCACCCCGCGCCCGGACGTGCCCGACCCGGCCACGCACGTCCAGCACGCGGTGACCACAGCGCCGTACGAGCACCTGGCCAGTGTGGTGGTCGACGCCCCGGCCGACGAGGTGCTCGAGTGCTTCCCGCCCACCTACGGCACCGTCACCGAGTTGCGGCCGGTCGATCACCCCGACGGCCCGGCCTGCCGCCTCGAGACCGGCGCCGCCGACCTCGACGAGTTGGCCTGGTACCTGGGCCGGCTTCCGGGGCCGTTCATCGTGGAGTCCCCGGACGGGCTGCGTGCGCGACTCGCGGCGATCGCCCAGCGGTTGGCGCGCGCGGCCGGTCAGGTGGAACCCGACCGCCACGACCCGGCGACCACCGGGGGCGACTACTAGGCTGGAGACGATGAACCCCAGCCAGGCCACCCCGAGCACGCCGCGCGCCAGCAACCCGAGCACCGCGCAGGCCCGCGTCGTCGTCGACGAGTTGGTCCGCCACGGGGTCACGGACGCGGTGCTGTGTCCCGGCTCGCGCAGCGCACCCCTGGCGCTGGCACTCGCCGCCGCCGAGCGGACGGGCCGGCTGCGGTTGCACGTGCGGATCGACGAGCGCGCGGCGGCCTTCACCGCACTGGGGTTGGCGGCGGGCTCCAAGCGGCCGGTCCCCGTCGTCGTCACCTCCGGCACCGCGGTGGCCAACCTCCACCCGGCGATGGTCGAGGCCGCACACTCCGGCGTGCCGATCCTGGCGCTGACCGCCAACCGCCCTCCCGAGCTGCGTGGGACGGGTGCCAACCAGACCATCGACCAGGTGGGGCTGTTCGGCCCGCACGCCCGCGCGGTCGTCGAGCTGGGCGCGGCCGGCGACCCCGGGGTCGAGCACCGTCACTGGCGCAGCGCGATCGGCCGCGCGATCCTCACCGCCACCGCCCCGAGCCACCCCGGACCGGTGCAGATCGACATCGCGTTCCGCGAGCCACTGGTGCCGGCCGAGGGCGACGAGGACCACGTCGTGGACGGGGCGGGCGGGGTCGACCAGGACGACGACGAGGCAGGCCAGCACGGGAGGTCGAGCGGACTGCCGCCCGGCCGTCCGGACGGTCGACCGTGGGTCCAGCGGGCGGGAGCGGGTGTCGACTCGGCTCCCGCCGACTCGGCCGTGGCCGTTGACCTGACCCGCCCCACGCTGGTCGTCTCGGGAGTCGGGGCCGGGCCCGTCGCCGGACTCGTGGGGGTGCCGACCGTGGCAGAACCCGGTGCCCCGGTCCCGCTGCACCCGGTGCACCCACTGGCCATCCCCGGGCTGCGGCCCGAACAGGTGGTGGTGACGGGGCGGCCGACCCTGCACCGTTCGGTCACCCGACTACTGGCGGACCCGGACGTGGACCTGGTGATCCTCGACGCCGGACCGCACGCCCCCAATCCCACGGGCAGCGCGGCCGAACTCGCCGACTCCGTCCTGACCGGATGGGGCGTCGACGAGGCGTGGACCGGCATCACCGCGCGCGCCGACGCCCGCGCCCGGGCCGCCGTGGACCGGGTCCTGGACCGCCACCTCGAGACCGCGCGACCCACCGGCCTGCACGTGGCCCGGGCGGTGACCCGCGGTGTGCGGGGCGGCGACAACCTGGTGGTGGGCGCCTCCAACGCGGTCCGTGACCTGTCCCTGGTGGGCCCGCTGGACCCGGACGTGGCCGTGTACGCCAACCGGGGCGCGTCCGGGATCGACGGCACCGTGTCCACCGCGATCGGGGTCGCACTGTCCGCACCGGGGCGGACCATCGCACTGCTCGGCGACCTGACCTTTCTCCACGACGTGTCGGGACTGCTGCTGGGGCCTGCGGAGACGCACCCCGACGACCTCACGATCGTGGTGGCCGACGACGACGGTGGCGGAATCTTCTCCCTCCTCGAGCAGGGGGATCCGCGCCTGGCCACCGACTTCGAGCGGGTCTTCGGCACCCCGCACGGCGCCGACCTGGCCGCCCTCTGCGCGGGATTCGGGGTGCCCTTCACCGACACCGACCCGGCCGGGCTCGAGGCGCTGCTCTCGGAGGCCGCCGTCGCGCACCGCGACATCGTGCCCGCCGGCCTGCGGGTGGTCAGGGTGGCCACCGACCGCGCCGGTCTGCGCGAACTGCACGGGGCCATGCGGGCCGAGGCGCTGCCGGCACCGCAGTCATCACCGGCACCCGAGGCATCGCCGACACCGGAGGCATCGCGGGCACCGGAGGTATCGCGGGCACCGCGGGCCGGGAGTCCGGGGGAAGGCGAGTGACCAGGACGGTCGCGGCCAGGCGGGCCCGCCGTTCGGTCCGGACCCGGCGGATCGTGCGGGCCACCGCCGCGGTCACTGCCGCGTTCTCGCTGCTGACGGCCGCGCTCATCCTGCTGGCGTGCTTCGTCAACGATCAGCGCATCGACCGGGACATGGGCAGCGCCACCGCCACCGTCACCGAGGTCACCGATCGCCGGGCCGCGGTGGAGTTCGACACCGGCGGCGGCCACCACGTCCGCCCGGTGACCGGGGTGTTCTACCCGATCGGGCTGATCGAGGGCCAGCGGGTGCAGGTCGAGTTCCGACGCGCCAATCCCGACCTCGTCCGCGTCTCGGGGCGGAGCTGGACGGTCGCCGTGGTGCCCGCCCTCTCCATCCCCGCGGTGGTCATCCCGCTGGCCGCGCTCACGTACGCCGCGGCGTCACCGAGGGTTCACCGGCCGACACCACGAGTTCCCCGCACCGACCCTCGCTGATCACCGTCCGGTGGTCCGGGCGGGAGACAGTGACGGTGTGCGCGTAGCCATCGTGACCGAATCGTTCCTGCCCAGCGTCAACGGCGTCACCAACTCCGTCCTGCGGGTCCTCGAGTACGCACGACGGAACGGACACGACTGCCTGGTGGTGGCGCCGTCCGGCAACGTCGGGCTGCGCCGCGGGGCGACCGACGCGGTCCGGGCCCACCCGCTCGTGAGCGCCATGGCGCCCCTGCTCGGCACTCCCGGTGCCGCCGCCCCCGAACCGGACCACCACCTGGGCTACCCCGTCCACCGCGTCACCGCCGTCCGGGTGCCGGTGGTGTCCTCCCTGCCCGTGGGCGCGCCCAGCCCGAGCGTGTACAACGCGCTCCGGCACTTTGCTCCCGATGTCGTCCACCTGGCGTCGCCGTTCGTCCTCGGCGCTGCCGGTGCGGCCGCGGCCCGCGCACTGGACGTCCCGTCCGTCGCCGTCTACCAGACCGATGTCGCCGGGTTCTCCACGTCCTACGGGATCGGGGCCATGGCGGAGGCGGCCTGGGCGTGGACCCGGGCCATCCACTCGACCTGCGACCGCACCCTCGCCCCGTCCACCGCCGCCATGGAGGACCTGGCGGCGCACGGCGTCCCGCGCCTGTACCGGTGGGGGAGGGGCGTCGACTCGGAGAGGTTCGCCCCCTCCCGTCGCAGCCAGGCCCTGCACGAGTTGTGGTCCCCGGAGGGGCGACCGATCGTCGGCTTCGTCGGACGCCTGGCCCCGGAGAAGCATGTCGAGCGGCTCCAGCCTCTGGCCGACCGGTCGGGCCCGGACGGGGACCTCCAACTCGTCATCGTCGGCGACGGCCCCGACCGCCCCGCGCTCCGCGCCGCCATGCCCCACGCGATCTTCACCGGCGAACTCCACGGTGACCAGCTCGGGCAGGCCTACGCCACCCTCGACGTGTTCTGCCACGCCGGGGAGTTCGAGACGTTCTGCCAGTCCATCCAGGAGGCCCAGTCCTCGGGGGTGCCCGTGGTGGGCCCCGACAAGGGCGGACCGCGCGACCTTGTCCAGGCGGGGGTCAACGGCTATCTGCTCGACCCCCGTCGGTACGCCGCGGAGATCTCACGGACCGTCGACATGGTGTTGGCCGACCACCCGCAACTGGCCGCGGCCGCCCGGTCCACCGTCGTGGGTCGCACCTGGGACGCCATCTGTGGCCAGCTGTTCGACCACTATCACGCCGCCGGCGCCCGCTCGACGTCCGGCCGGGTCGGCCTCGGTCGCGCCCCGCGTGTGGTCGCCTGAGCCGAGCCGTGGGCCCGGGCCGGCCGACGGCCTGAGCCGCTCGGCCGTCCGACGTCGGGGTAGCGTCGAGGGCGTGTCCCGCGCCAATCTCGACAAACAGCCCCGCGACGTCGCGTCGATGTTCGACGGCGTCGCGAAGCGCTACGACCTGACCAACACCGTCCTCTCCGGAGGCATGGACCACGTGTGGCGTCGCCGGGCGCGGTCGCTGCTCGCACCCCGACCCGGGGAGCGCATCCTCGATCTGGCCGCGGGCACCGCGGTCTCCACCGTGGAGCTGGCGAAGTCCGGCGCGTGGTGCGTGGCCGCCGACTTCTCGCTCGGCATGCTCCGCGCCGGCGCCGGGCGGGACGTGCCCAAGGTCGCCGGCGACGCCATGAGGCTGCCGTTCGCCGACGAGTCCTTCGACGCCGCCACCATCAGCTTCGGACTGCGCAACGTGCAGGACACCGGTGCGGGGCTGCGCGAGATGGCGCGCGTGGTCCGGCCGGGTGGGCGACTGGCGGTGGTCGAGTTCTCCACCCCGGTCTTCCCACCCTTCCGCGCGGTGTACATGAACTACCTGATGCGGGCCCTTCCCCGGATCGCCACCAGTGTGTCCTCCAACCCCGACGCGTACGTGTACCTGGCCGAGTCGATCCGCGACTGGCCGGACCAGCAGGCCCTGCGATCGCTGGTGGAGGCCAGCGGCTGGGAGCGCTGCAGCATCACCAACCTCACCGGCGGGATCGCCGCGATCCACCTGGCCCGCCGCCCGGCCGGTCACGACTCACAGAGTTGAGTCACTGCGTGTAGCAAGTGCCCAGGGCAATTCCCCAGACTCGCCGACGGCGTGACTCCGCACACGGCGAAGGGCCGCGCTGACGGAGGTGCCGCGCAGGGGGAGGGGCCGCTTAGAGGGCGCGGTCGTGTCAGTCGGCGAAGAGTGGGCGGCGATCGAGCCTGCGGGCCACCGACCCCGCGGCCCGCCAGCCCCGGGCGACGACGTCCCGGTCCGAGTCCGCCACCGTGTTGGACATGCATCGCACGGCCGCCGACATGAGCATCTGAGAGCGCATACCGACCGGCCCGGCCAGAGGCAGGAACCGGGGATAGGTGAGCAGCCGGGCGGCGTCCCGGGCGATCGCGAACGCCTCGCCGTAGGTCCGGCGCAACACTTCAGGCCAGGCCCGGGTCAGATCCCCGTCCGGGCCACCGGCGACGACGAGATCCGCAAGGAGCCGCCCGCCCTCGAGCGCGTAGTCGATGCCCTCCCCGTTGAGCGGGTTGACGCACGCTGCCGCATCGCCCACCGCCGCCCAGTTGCGGCCGGCCAGTCCGGAGACCGCTCCACCCATCGGCAGCAGAGCCGACGTCACCGCGCGGGGCTCGGCCTCCAGCTCCCAGCTGTCCTCGACACTACGGGCGTAGTGGTGCAGGAGGTCCTTGACCGCGACGTTCGCCGGCCGCGACGCCGTGGCCAGGGCCCCCACGCCGAGGTTGACCTCACCGTCGCCCAGCGGGAACACCCAGCCGTAGCCGGGCTGGATGGCGCCCGCCTCGTCGCGGAGTTCCAGATCGGACCCGATCCACGGATGATCGTGCCTGGTCGAGCGCACGTACGACCGGGCAGCCACGGCGTAGACCGAGTCCCGATGCCAGGTCCGACCGAGTAGCCGGCCCACCGGCGAGCGCACGCCGTCCGCGAGGATGAGGGTCCGGCACGCGATGCGGTCGTCACCGGCCCGGACCGCGATCACCTCGCCGTCGTCGCCCTTCTCCACGTCCGTCACGCGCACCCCGTCGAGCACCGTCGCACCGGCCTCGACGGCGGTCTCACGCAGCCGGTCGTCGAACACCGTGCGGCGCACCGCTGAGCCGACCCCGCCGTGATCGCCGGCCGGCCACGGAACGCGCCGCTCGTGGCCGAAGCCCCGCAACTCGAGCCCCCGGATGGTGATCCGGTCACGCGCCCACGACCCCAGCCCCAGCCGGTCCACCTCGAGCATCGCGCGCGGGGTCAGGCCGTCGCCGCAGGTCTTGTCCCGCGGGAACTGCGCGGCGTCCAGCACCGTGACCTCGCGACCGGCCCGCGCCAGCCACGTGGCGGTGGCCGAACCGGCGGGGCCGCAGCCCACCACGAGGACGTCGGTCGAAGCGGGAAGGCGCGGCCGTGAGTCCATGCGTTCCATGGTGGCAGGTCTACGCCGAACCGGTCGGCGGGACCTCGTCCGGGGTGGGGTGCCGCAGCCCTCGGGTGGGGACCGTAGTCTGTCGTCAGGGTCGGTCGATGCCGGTCCGCACAAGGCGACGAGGACGAATGAGGATGTCGAGCGATTCAGTGACGACCGGCACCGCGGAGACGGCGCCCGACCACGTGGTGGCGGGCGTGGACGTCGGCGACGCGGACCTCGCGGCTCTGTTGAGGGCGCGACTCGTCGAGGTCGAGGAGCTCCTGGTGAGCCGACTCGAGACCGGGGAGGACTTCCTCACCGAGGTCGCCCTCCACCTCGTCACCGCCGGTGGAAAGCGCTTCCGGCCCGTCATGACCCTGCTCACCGGCCAGCTCGGTCCGGAGCCCGACCGCGAGCGGCTGGTCAAGGCCGCGGTGGTGTGCGAGATGATCCACCTCGCCACGCTCTACCACGACGACGTGATGGACGAGGCCGCCGTGCGCCGCGGCGTCGAGTCCGCCAACAGCCGCTGGGACAACTCCACCGCGATCCTCGCCGGCGACTTCCTCTTCGCCCATTCCTCCATGCTCCTGGCGGACCTCGGTCCGGCTGCAGTGCAGCTCATCGCCCAGACCTTCGCGGAGTTGGTCACCGGACAGATGCGGGAGACGGTGGGGCCGGGCGACGGCCAGAACGCCGCCGACGCCGCTGATCACTACCTGCGCGTGATCTGGGAGAAGACCGGGTCGCTCATCGCCGCCGCGGCCCAGTTCGGTGGCGAGTACTCCGGCGCCTCCGGCGAGCAGATCGAGCGGCTCCGGCGTCTGGGTGACGCCGTGGGGATCGCTTTCCAGATCGCCGACGACATCATCGACATCGCCTCACCGTCGTCCGACTCGGGCAAGACCCCCGGCACCGACCTGCGCGAGGGCGTCCACACGCTGCCCATGATCTACGCGCTGGAGTCCGGTTCCACCGACAGCGACCGGCTGCGCGAGTTGCTGGCGCAGCCGCTGACCGACGACGGCGAGGTCGACGAGGCCCTCGACCTTCTCCGTGCCTCCGAAGGCATGCGCCGCGCGCGGGCCACTCTCGAGCGGTACGTGGGCGACGCCATGACCGAGCTCGACGCGCTGCCCGCGGGCCCCGCGAACGAGGCGCTGCGGCGGCTGGTCCGTTTCACCGTCGACCGCGTCAGCTGACCGCCGAACGCCGAACCCGAACGCCGGCCTCCGCCTTCCGACCGTCGACCTCCGACGCACCCTCGCGCGCATCGCCCCAACGAACGTGGTCGTGGCTACTGCGGCGGATTCGCCGAAATGCCGCAGTGGGGACGACCACGGTCGGGAGGGCTCAGCCGCGCGGATAAAGGGCGACCTGCGCGGCCTTGACCACCAGCATCACGGCCACGCCCGGCGCGAGCGCGAGTTCGGCGGCCGAGCGGCTGGTCACCTCGGCGTCGACCCGCTGGCCATCCCGCAGCTCGGTGGTCACCCGCGTCAACGCCCCCGCCGGCGCGAGCCCCACCACGCGTGCAGGCCAGGCGTTGCGGGGGCTGGATTTTCCCGCCGCCGCGTGTGCTGGAGCGGCGCCTGCGGCGAACCCGGCGGGCCCGGCTAACCCGGCGGGTCCGGCAGACCCGGCGGTGAGGTCTGCCCCGCCTGCGGGACCCGGCACGGCGTGGACGGCCACCGCCCGCGGATCGACTGTCGCGATCGCCCGCGCACCCGGGGCCCAGCCCGGCACCCCTTCCGACGCAGCGTCCGGGCGATACCCGGTGACGGCGTCGCCGCCGGGGGTGCGCAGCTCGTCGTCGTCGGTCACCTCGCCCTCCAGCAGTGACACGCCGGCCAGCCGCGCGGCGAAGTCGGACCCCGGCCGGGACAGCACGCCCTCGACGGTGCCTGACTGGACTGCGCGACCCCCCGAGACGACGACGACGTCGTGCGCCAACGCCCACAGGTCCAGTGGATCGTGGGTCACCATGACCACCGTGCGACCGGTGAGCCGGTCCGCGAGGAGCCGCCGGATCCCGGGCGCGATCTCCACGTCCAGGGCGGCCAGCGGCTCGTCCAGCAGGACCAACTCAGGATCCACCGCCAGGGCCCGGGCGAGGGCGACCCGCTGGGCCTGGCCGCCGGACAGCTCGTGGGGCCTGCGGTCGGCGAGGTCCGCGCACCCCACGGCATCCAGCTCGGCGTGGGCGCGGTCGAGGGCGGGACGTCTGCGGAGTCCGCGGGAGCGCGGGCCGTAGGCGACATTCTCCAGCGCGGTGAGGTGGGGGAAGAGCCCGGGCCGCTGCTCGAGCGACACCACCCGTCGGCGGTGCGCGGGAACGTGCGTGTGCGGCGAGCTGACCGGCCGCCCGCGGAGGTGGACCTCCCCGGAGTCGGGGCGCAGGTGTCCGGCCAGCAATGACAGCGCGGTGGACTTGCCCGCGCCGTTGGGGCCGACGATCGCAAGGCGGCGGCCGGTGGGGACCGAGATACGGAGGTCGACATCGCGGTCGTCGATGCGGCAGTCCAGAGTGGCGGCGAGCCCGGCGGTGGGTTCGGCAGCGGGTCCGGCGACCTCGGCGGGCCCGGCGGCGGGGACCGGGTCGTCAGCGGGGCCCGACTGGGAGCACGCGCGCTCAGCCACGGCCCACCACCACCCGTCGCGCGACGAACGCCGAAGCGGCCATGAGCAGTGCGGCCACCACGATCAGCACCAGGGCCAGCGCGAGGGCGGTGTCGGTGTCCGCCTCGCGGCTCAGATAGATCTCCAGCGGCAGGGTGCGCGTGGTCCCCTGCAGTGATCCGGCGAAGGTCAGGGTGGCACCGAACTCGCCGAGCGCACGGGCGAAGGACATGGAGGCCCCGGCGAGCAGGGCGGGCAGGACCAGCGGCAGCGTCACCGTGACGAGCACGCGGGTCGGGGAGGCGCCCAGGGAGGCGGCGGCGCGTTCGAGCCGGGCGTCCACCGACCTCAGCGCACCCTCCAGCGCGATCACGAGGAACGGCATGGCCACGAAGGTCTGGGCGATCACCACGGCGGCGGTGGTGAAGCCGATCTCGATCCCCAGCACGGACAGGTGCCGACCCACCACGCCGGTCCGTCCGAGCGTGGTGAGCAGTGCCAGCCCCGCCACCACGGGCGGCAGCACCATCGGCAGCGCCGTGACCGTGCGGGCCACACCGGCCAGGGGCCCGTGGCTGCGGGACAGCAGCACCGCGAGGGGAGTGCCCAGCAGCACACACAGCAGGGTGGACACCGCGCACGTGCGCAGGCTGAGCAGCGTGGCCTCCCGTGCGGCCTCCGAGGTGAGCAGCGCGGGGACCGCCGCCCACGGGATACGGACGGCCATGCCCAGCAGCGGCAGGGCGGCCAGAACCACGGCGAGGGTCGCGGCGACGATCAGCCACCGGGGCAGCGGGGGGCGGGTCACGGGAGACCGAACCCGTGGCCGACGAGCGCGGCGCGGCCCGCCTCGCCGGTGACGGCGTCGACGAACCGCCGGGCCGCATCGGCCCCGTCCGTGCCAGAGCCGTCTGGCTTAGAACTGTCTGCGCCAGAGCCGTCTGCGCCGCGGCCGGCGCGGTCAACCACCGCGATCTGATACCGGTTGGGTTCGGCCTCCGCGCGAGGTATCGGGATCTGCTCGACCCGGTCCCCGGCGGCGCGGGCGTCGGTGGTGTAGACGATCCCGACGTCGGCCTCCCCGGAGGTGACCTTGCCCCGCACGTCGGTGACCTTGGACTCCTCGCTCACCGGCCGCAACTCCACCCCGGCCGCCGCGGCCAGCGCGCGTGCGGCGGTGCCGCAGGGGACACCCTCGGCGCACACGACCAGGCGGGTCCCGTCGAGGGAGCCGTCCAGGCCGGTGACGCCGGCGGGGTTCCCGGGCGGGGTGATCAGCGTGAGGACGTTGGTCGCGAACACCGCCGGCTCGCCGGGGACCAGCCCCTCGGCAACGGCCCGGTCCATGCTGCTCGTGTCCGCCGAGGCGAACACCTCAGCCGGGGCGCCTCCGGCGATCTGGTCGACCAGCCCGGAAGAGCCGTCGAAGGACAGCCGAACCTCCACGCCGGGGTTGTCGCGCTCGAAGTCCTCGGCGATCTGGGTGAACGCGCCGGTGAGCGAGGCGGCGGCGAAGACGGTCAGGAGCCTGGAGTCCTCGTCGTCGTCGCCCCCGACCGCACATCCCACCAGCAGGGACAGGCCCACGGCCGCCGCCACCGCCCGGACACCGGGGACCGCGGCCGCGGCTCGGCCGCCCGTCCGGTGACCCCCTGGGAAGGGCAAGGTCGTCGATCTACCGGTAGTTGGTGAACTGCAGCGCGACCTCGAGGTCGGCCTTCTTGAGCAGCTGCATGCACTCCTGCAGGTCGTCGCGCTTCTTGGACGACACCCGGATCTCCTCGCCCTGGATCTGCGCCTTGACGCCCTTGGGGCCCTCGTCGCGCAGGAGCTTGGTGATCTTCTTGGCGTTCTCCTTGTCGATGCCCTGCTTGAGGGTGCCGACCAGGCGGAACCCCTTGCCCGACGGCATCGGCTCACCCACCTCCAGCGCCTTCATGCTCAGGCCCCGGCGGACCAGCTTCTCGATGAACACGTCCTTGGCGGCCATCACACGGTCCTCGGAGTCCGCGACGATCTCCACCGCGTCGTCGCCCTTCCACTCGATGCCGGTGTCGGTGCCGCGGAAGTCGTAGCGGGTCCCCAGCTCCTTGGCGGCCTGGTTGAGGGCGTTGTCCACCTCCTGGCGGTCGAACTCCGAGACGATGTCGAACGAGGACTCCGAGGCCATGGATGCGCTCCTTCTGGTGGTGGGGGGTCGATCCCGGCCAGGTTACCCGGCCGGGCCAGCGGCTCAGGCCGCGCCGCCCGCCCCCGATTTGGCACCGGGGGTCACCTGCGTTGTATCGTGTCGTAGCGCCCCCCAGAGGGTGCACGCCAGATTGCCCGAGCGGCCAAAGGGAGCGGATTGTAAATCCGTCGGCTTATGCCTACGTTGGTTCGAATCCATCATCTGGCACGCGAGACCCCCGCCACAAGCGGGGGTCTTCGTGCATTTCCGGGCCGCGATAGTGTGACCGTGTGACACCGTGGACTTTCGCGGCTCTGGGTGCCGAACGCCAGCGCGCCGCATCTCGTCGAAAAGATTCGAGGTGAGGGGTATCCACGACAGGGTCGGCTCCGAACAACAGGACATGACACTGGCTTCGGTAACCGCCGCCCAGCGGATGACCTCTCGTGACCTTCCCGAGGGCCTGGGCCCCGCCGTCGACGACTGGGTGGCGGACCTCGACCACACCACCCGATCCGGCAAGGGCATGCGGTCCGCGCTGTTCGACGTCGTCTACACGCACGCCGGCGGGGACGACGAGGCGGTGCGCGCCGCAGCCTGTCAGGCGCTCGAACTCCTCCACGAGGCGTTCCTCGTCCACGATGACGTGGCCGACGGCGACGACCACCGGAGAGGCCGGCCGAACCTGCAGGGGCGCACCACGGCGCGCGCCGCCGACTCGGGTCTACCCCGTGAGACCGCTGCGCACGTCGGAATGGTGGGGGGACTCCTCGGCGGGGACCTCCTGCTGGTGGCCGCGATGGGGGAGTTCGCGCGACTGCCCGTGTCGGCTCAGGTGCTGCACCGCGCCATGGCGGAGGTCGAGCGGGCGGTGGTGGCCTCCATCGTCGGGGAGTACGCGGACGTGCACGGGGCGGCCCACGGCGAGCCGACCACGCAGGAGCGCGCGCTGGCGATCGGCGCCGCCAAGACCGCGGCCTACTCCGTGACCCTGCCGTTGGTGCTGGGCGTGGTGCTGGCCGGGGGGCCGGAGGAGTTGATCCCCCCGCTTCGTGAGACCGGCCGTCACCTGGGGACCGCGTATCAGGTGATCGATGACGTCCTCGGCGTCTTCGGCGACCCGGCGGTGACCGGCAAGTCCAACGAGGGTGATCTGGTGCGCCGGGCCCCCACGGTGCTGCTCGCGTTCGCCTCCGCCACCGAGGAATGGCCGCGAATCGACACCGCGCTCGGTGGTACCGGATTCGGCCGTGCCCGCGCTGAGCGTGTCCACCCGGACCGTGCTGACTCCGATCGTGCTGACCCCGGTCGTGCCCACCCGGATCCGGCGACCGCGCGGTCGCTCCTGGCCGAGTGCGGCGCCCGAGAGCACGCGTTGGGGCTCGCCGAGGACCTGGTGACCGCCGCCCGCGCCGCACTGGACTCCCCGGCCGTCCCGCACGACCTTCGGGGCGCGCTCGACACCCACCTGGCCACCGCCCTCGAGAGGACCCGATGACCCCGCAGAGCCCGCACGCCGAGTTCACGGAGGCTGCCCGCAAGTGCAGCGACGTGATCCTGCGCCGGTACTCCACCTCGTTCGCCCTGGCCTGCCGGCTGCTGGCGCCGGCCACCCGGCCGCACGTCGCCGCGATCTACGCGTGGGCCCGGGTCGGGGACGAGGTCGTCGACGGAGCGATGGACGACCCTGTCGCGGCCCGCGAGCTCATCGCCGACGCCCGCCGACGGACCCACCGCGCGGTCGAGCGCGGCCTCGACCCGGACCCGATCACCCACGCCTTCGCCGACACCGCCCGTCGGTTCGGGATCGGTGCCCGGTTGATCGACCCGTTCTACGACTCCATGGAGGCGGACCTGGAGGTCACCGAGCACACCGAGGAGTCGTTGCGCCGGTACATCCACGGTTCGGCGGAGGTGATCGGGGAGATGTGTCTGCGGACGTTCGCCGGTGGGGGACTGGGTGACGACGACGAGATGGCCGCCGGAGCGCGCGCGCTCGGTTCTGCGTTCCAGAAGGTCAACTTCCTCCGGGACATCCGGGAGGACTCTCTGGAACTCGGTCGCAACTACCTGCCGGGACGTGACCCGCGGGCGCTGACCGACCGGGACCTCGCCGAACTCGCCAACGACGTGGACGCGGACCTGCGCATCGCCCGCGCCTCGATCGAGGGCATCCCCGGGCGGGACCGGCTCGCGGTGCTGGCCGCTCACGACCTGTTCGCCGAGCTCAACGACCGCCTCCGGGCGGCCGGCGCGGCCGGGGTGAGTGCGGGCCGCGTCCGGGTGCCCAACCCGGTCAAGCTCGCCGTGATCGGCCGGGCCGCCTCGGGTCGGGGACGATCCGGCGCGGTGCGCGGACGGGCGGTCGTGCGATGAGCGCCCGGAGTCTCCTCGGGTCGGGCGCCCGCGCACTGACCGGCCGACTGCCCGGCGCGCACGCGCGCCGTCCTGCCCCGGACGGACCCGTCGTGGTGGTGGGCGGCGGGATCGCCGGCCTGGCCACTGCCGCGCTGCTCGCTCGCGAGGGTCGCGACGTCACGCTGGTCGAGGCCATGGACGAGGTGGGCGGTCGCGCCGGCAGCTGGTCGGCCGACGGGTTCCGGTTCGACACCGGCCCGTCCTGGTACCTGATGCCCGAGGTGTTCGACCACTTCTTCCGGCTCTGCGGCTCCTCCGCCGCCGAGCAACTGGACCTGGTCCGCCTGGATCCCGGCTACCGCGTCTACTTCGAGGGCCTCACCGACCCGGTCGACATCCGCTCGGACCGCGAGGCGTCGCAGGCGCTGTTCGAGTCGCTCGAGCCGGGTGCCGGTTCCGCGCTGGGCAGGTACCTCGACTCGGCCAGGACCACCTACGACCTGGCCCTGCGCCGGTTCCTCTACACCAACTTCACCTCCTACCCGGCCCTGGTGCGGCCGGACGTGCTGGCCCGCTCGGGTGCGCTGGTGGCGCGGCTCGTGCAGCCGTTGCATTCCTTCGTCTCCCGCCGCTTCACCGATCGCCGGATCCAGCAGATCCTGGGATACCCGGCCGTGTTCCTGGGTTCCTCGCCGTACCTGGCGCCCTCGATCTACCACCTGATGAGCCACCTCGACCTCACCGACGGGGTGCTGTACCCGCGCGGAGGGTTCACCGAGGTCATCGCCGCCGTCCGGCGGGTGGCCGAGGCGCAGGGGGTGCGCATCCACACCGGCACCGAGGCGGTGGAACTCACCACCTCCGAGGGCGGATCGAACGGCGGGACCGTCGGAGCCCGGGCCCGGGTGACCGGCGTCCGGGTGCGTGACCGGACCGGTGCCGAGCGGACGCTGCCCGCCGGCCTCGTCGTCGGCGCTGCCGACCTGCACCACCTCGAGACCCGGTGGCTCCCGGAGAAGCTCCGCACCTACCCGCAGTCCTACTGGGACTCGAAGATGCCCGGACCCGGCGCTCTGCTCATGCTGCTCGGCGTGAAGGGCGAGCTGCCGCAGTTGGCGCACCACACCCTGCTGTTCACCGATCGGTGGGAGGAGGGCTTCGACGCCATCTTCGGCGACTCCACCCACATCCCCGATCCGGCCTCGCTCTACGTGTGCCGGCCCAGCGCGACCGATGACGAGGGTGCCGGCATCGCTCCCGCCGGGCACGAGAACCTCTTCGTCCTGGTCCCCATCCCCGCCGATCCGGGCCTCGGCCACGGCGGAGTGGGCGGCGCCGGTGACGCGACCATCGAGGCGGCAGCCGACCAGGCGATCGCCCAGATCGCCGACTGGACCGGCATCCCGGATCTGGCCGAGCGGGTGGTGGTCCGCCGCACCATCGCGCCGGCCGATCTGGAGGACGACCTCGGTGCGTGGCGCGGCACCGCCCTCGGCCCCGCCCACACGCTGGCGCAGAGCGCGTTCTTCCGGACCCGCAACGTCTCCAGGCACGTCGACGGTCTCTACTACGCGGGGGCGTCCACCATTCCCGGGATCGGGTTGCCGATGTGCCTGATCAGCGCCGAGCTGGTGCTCAAACACGTCCGCGGCGACACGAGAACGGCCCCGGTGGCGGAACCCGGCGGCGGCACGGTGTTCGATAGAACCGTGATCGACAGAGCTGTGTCCGATAATTCGGCGTCCGGCCCATCGGTGTCCGACAGGTGATCGGGCTGGCCTATCTCCTGGTCCAGGTGGTCTCGTTCGCCGGCATCCTGGTGATCGATCATCGCTGGAAACTGGCGGCGTTCCGCGCGCCCGCCGCCGCGGCGCTCGCCGTCACCGCCTCTGTGGCGCTCCTACTCACCTGGGACGTCCTCGGCGTGCGCAGCGGCGTGTTCTTCCGCGGTCAGACCGACTTCATGACCGGGCTGACCGTGGCGCCGGAGATCCCGTTCGAGGAGGTCGTGTTCCTGGCGTTCCTGTCCCACCTCGCGCTGGTGTGCGCGGCGGGCGTCTCGCGCGCGGTCGAGCACCGATCGCGGGTCTCTCGGACCTCCCACGATTCCGGCGTCGCCCGGACGACGGGGGAGCGCCGGTGACCAGCCTGTACACGACCCTCAACCTCACCATGTCCATCCCCGTGGTGGCCGTCGCCCTCCTCGCGGCCTGGCGCCTGCGCGGGGCCGAGAAACGCCGGTGGCTGATCGGGGTGGGCGGCGCGCTGCTGATCCTCATGATCCTCACCGCGGTCTTCGACAACATCATGATCTCGGCCGGTCTCGTGGCCTACGACGACGAGCTGACCAGCGGAATCCGCCTGGGCGTCGCGCCCATCGAGGACTTCGCCTACGCCGTGGCCGCGGCCGTGTTCGTCCCGTCGGTGTGGGCGCTGCTCACCGCCGCCCCGCGCGTCGGGGCCGAGGTGGGGAATCCGACGGTGTCGGGTCGGGGGGACGCCTCGCTGGCGCGCGCCTCGGATCATGGTGACGACGACGAGGTCCGCACCCCCGAGCGGCCTGCGGCACCCGGCCTGCTGACCACGCTGTTCTGGTCGTCCCGGCCGGTGTCGTGGGTCAACACCGCCGCGCCGTTCGCGCTGGCGTACTTCCTGGCCACCGGGGGGTTCGACCTCATCGGCGTGATCGGCACGTTCTTCTTCCTGGTGCCGTACAACCTCGCGATGTACGGGATCAATGACGTCTTCGACTACGAGTCGGACCTGCGCAACCCGCGCAAGGGCGGGGTCGAGGGTTCCGTGCTCGAGCGGTCCCGCCACACCGCCACGCTCGTGGCCTCCGCCGTGACCACCGTGCCGTTCCTCGTGTACCTGGTGCTGGTGGGCTCGTGGGAGTCGTCACTGTGGCTCGCCGCGAGCGCGTTCGCCGTGATCGCGTACAGCGCCAAGGGGCTGCGGTTCAAGGAGATCCCGTTCCTGGACTCGGTCACCTCCGCGTTCCACTTCGTCTCCCCGGCGATCGTCGGCTGGACCATCGCCGGTGAGGAGCTGACCGGGGGAGTGTGGGCGTGCCTGATCGCCTTCATGCTGTGGGGCGCCGCCTCGCAGGCCTTCGGGGCCATCCAGGACGTGCGGTTCGACCGCGAGGCGGGCCTCAAGTCCGTCGCCACCGTGCTCGGGGCACGGGCCGCGGTGTGGTTCGCGCTGGCCTGCTACGCCGCCGCGGTGGTGGTCCTTCTGGCCGCGGCACCGTGGCCCGCCTCCGGGGCCGCGTTCGCGATCCTGCCGTACCTGGCCACCGTGGCGGCCTACGTCAGGGTCACCGACGCCGACGCCGAGCGCACCAACGAGGGGTGGAAGCGTTTCCTGGTGCTCAACATGTTGGCCGGCTTCTGTGTGACCCAGATCGTCCTGTGGTCGGTGCTCGTCTGGTCCTGACGAGCCCTCGGGACAGAGGCGGGGCTCAGCGCTGGACGCGCTCCATCCAGCGCTGCGAGGGCGGGCTGGCGCGCCAGTTGCGGGCGATCGTCCGGAACGCCCTGGAGAAGCGCCTGCGCATCGCGGCGGGATCATCGAACGGGCGCGCTGAGATACCCACGGTCAAGGTGCGGTCCACCCGGAGCCGGTCGCCGGCCCCGAACTGGAACGACAGGTCGATGTCGTCGTGCAACTCCGGATCGGATCGGTTGACCCCGTCGCGGGCGCGATGCCACGCCTCGCGACGCATCGCCAGATTCGACCCGAACAGCACCGGGTGAGCCATAGCCGCGCCCACGGAGAAGAAGTACGCGTCCATGTAGAGCAACTGCGCGGCGCGGGCCCGCCAGCCGCTCAGTCCGATGAACTCGCCCGGGCCGGAGATCGCGACGAGCTCCGGGTCCTCGGCGAAGGCGCGCTCGATCCGTGCCGTCCAGTCCGGGCCGGGGCGGGAGTCCGCATCCAGTCGGGCGATCACGTCGCCGGTGGCCGAGTCATAGCCGGTGGCGGCGGCCGAGGGGATGCCGCGCACGGCCTCGGCGACCACACGGGCACCGGCCTCGCGGGCCACATCGACGCTGTTGTCGGCGCAGCCGTTGTCCACCACCACGATCTCATCGGGTAGCCGGGTCTGAGAGCGGAGAGCGACCAGGCACCCCGCGAGTTCGTGAGCGTCGTCGAGGACGGGGACGACCACGGAGATGCGCATGTTCCTCATCCTGCCAGCGGACCTCCGAACGCGCCCAACCGGGCGATTTGTGCCCCGTTCGAGCGTGTGTGTAATCTGCTAGAGGCTTTCACCCCGAGCCGCGGAGAGCTTCCGCGACCCGGAGTGGCCTGCCCCCTTAGCTCAGTCGGTAGAGCGTTTCCATGGTAAGGAAAAGGTCGTCGGTTCGATTCCGACAGGGGGCTCGCACTGTGCGGGGCGGTTCGACCGCCCGACTGGCAGGGCATGCCGGTGTAGCTCAGCTGGTTAGAGCGCACGACTCATAATCGTGAGGTCGGGGGATCGAGTCCCCCCACCGGTACCGATCAGGTTCGCGAAGGCCGTCCACGTGTCGTGGACGGCCTTCGCGTTATTTGTCGAACTACCGTGCGGCGAGCACGGTCCTGCGGCGACGATGGCGGGTGTGCTGGATGATGCTCGCGGCCACCGCTGCGGCCAGCAGCGCGTACAGCACGATGGTGATGTGCGAGGAGAACAGGATCGCCACATCACCCTCGGACTGCGCCAGTGACCGACGCAGTTCTATCTCCGCCAGTGGGCCGAGGATCGCGGCGATCAGGACCGGGGCCAGCGGGATCGAGTACCGCCGCATCAGGAATCCCACCACTCCGATCGCGATCACCATCCAGAGGTCCAGCGTGGAGGAGGAGATCGCGTAGGTGCCGAGCATCGCGATGACGGTGACCCCGGCGTACAGATAGTGGCGAGGGATCAGGAGTAGCTTCGCCCAGACCGCGGCGAACGGCAGGTTGATGATCAACAGGATGATCAGACCGACGAACAGGCTGGCGAGCAGCGGCCAGACCAGCGCGGCGCTCGTCTCGAACAGTAGGGGACCGGGCTGCATCCCGTATTGCTGGAACGCGGCCAGCATCATCGCGGCCGTCGCCGAGGTCGGCAGTCCCAGGACGAGCAGCGCGCCCATCGCGCTGCCCGCGGTGGCGTTGCCGGCGGCCTCGGGCGCGGCGACGCCCTGGAGCGCTCCGCGGGTACCGAAGTCGGGGTCATTCCGCCGCTTGGCCAGAGCCTTCTCGGTTCCGTAGGCGAGGAACGTGGGAACCTCGGAGCCGCCGACGGGGATCGTGCCGAAGGGGAGACCGAATGCGGTGCCGCGGAGGAAGGCGGGGACGATCCTGCGCATCTCCTTGCGCGTCGGGAACGGTGAGCCCTCGGTCTTCACCGGTCCGCCGGTCAGGGTCTCGCGGTGGATCCGCGACGCCTGGTGCAGTACCTCACCGAGAGCCAGCAGGCCGACGGTGATCACGATGATCGAGATGCCCTCGAACAGGGCCGGGTTCTCGAGTGTGAAGCGTTGGGTGCCGGTCATCGAGTCGGTGCCGACCAGCGCGAGCGCGAGCCCCAGCCCGAGTGCGGCGAGACCCCGCACGACGGACTCGGCGACGACCGCCGAGATGGCGACGAAGGCGAAGACGGCGAGCGCGAAGTACTCCGGTGACGAGAACGCCCGCGCGAGCAGGATCAGGTAGGGGGAGAGCATGACCACGCAGGCACACGCGATCATGCCGCCGGTGAAGGCGCCGATCGCCGAGATGCCCAGTGCTTTGGCGGCCCGGCCGTCCAAGGCCATCCGGTGGCCCTCGAACGTCGTCGCTATGGCCGACGAGTTGCCCGGGGTGTTGAGCAGGATCCCCGAGGTCGAGTCACCGAACAGTCCGCCGAAGTAGATGCTGGCGAACATGATGAAGGCGCCGGTCGGATCGAGTGTGAAGGTGACCGGGAGGAGCAGGGCGACCGCCATCGCGGAGCCGAGTCCGGGCAGGACACCCACAGCGGTACCGAGGACGGCACCGATCAGCAGGAGGGTGAGGTTCATCGGGGTCAGGACCCCGGCCAGGCCCTCGCCCAGGAGGCTCAGTTGCTCCATGGCAGTACTCCTTCCAGGATGCCGGGGGGCAGACCCAGCCCGAGACCGGCCGAGAAGGCGATCTGGATGACGGACGCGAAGATCACCGAGACGGCGACGTCGAACAGTGGGCGTCTACTGCCCAGGGCGTAGCTGACCACCCAGAACAGCGCGCTGGCGGTGACCAGCCAGCCGACCGGTTGGAGCGTGAGCGCGAACGCCACGAGCCCGCCGAGCACGATCCCGATGGTGCGGTAGTCGACGGGCACGTATCCCGTGCCGACGGCCGAGGGCGGTGGTGGCGTACCGGTGGGGGCATCGGACTCCTGTGAGGGATCCGCGTCCTCCGTTCGGGTCGTGCCGCTAGCCGCCCGGGTCTCACCGGGGTGGTCGATCGCGGCCAGATCCTCGAGCATGTCGGTGGACAGCTGGCCCATCGTCGAGGTGGCCTCGGTGTGCCGAGGGTTGCGGATGACGTTGACCGCCAGCAGCCCACCGGTGAGCACCAGGAACGCGGCGACCAGGCCGGGGAAGAACTGCGGCCCGGGGGTTCCTGCTCCGTCGGGGACGTCCATCTGGACGATCTGCACGATCATGAAGGCGGCGATCGCCAGGATGCCGGCGGCGAAGCCCAACTCGGTCCGTTTGCGCCACCAGCGCGTTCTGCTGCCCGGCTGAGCATGCGGAACCGCGGTGCTCGCCGGGTCGGTCGAGGTACTCACTGGCCCAACTCCTTGATGATCTCTTCGGTCGACGCGACTTCGGCGTCGAGGAACCGCTCGAACTGTTCGCCTGCCATGAACGAGTCGGTCCAGTCATTGCGGTCGAGGGTGTCGCGCCACTCCTCGGTGTCGCGCATCTCCGTGAGGATCGCGATCAGTTCGTCACGGACCTCGTCCGGGATGTCCGGTGGGGCGACCAGCCCGCGCCAGTTCGACATGGACACGTCCACTCCCTGTTCGATGAAGGTCTGGGTGGGAATCTCCTCGAGAGGTGTCGCCGAGGAGATACCGAGCGCTCGGAGTTCGCCCACCTCGATCTGGGCGGCGAAGTCGTTGGCACTCGAGATGGCCCCCACAGCGGAACCGCTGATCATCGCGCGCACGACCTCACCGCCACCGGCGTAGGCGATGTAGTTGGTCAGGGACGGGTCGATGCCGGCAGCGTCGGCGAGCATTCCCGTGAGCAGATGGTCGATGCTCCCCAAGGACCCGCCCGCGATCGCCATCCCCGGACGCTCTCGCCATGCCGCCATGAACTCGTCCAGCGTCTGATAGGGCGAGTTCGCGGGGACCACGAGCACGTTGTAGTCGTCCGCGAGACGTGCAATGGGCGTCGTGTCTTCGAGCGTGGCGTCGGAATCCTGCAGGATCACTCCGCCCACCATCACGCCGCCGGTGACCAGGAGCGAATCGGTGCGTCCGGCGAGTTGCACGAACTGGGTCAGTCCGATGGTGCCGGCCGCCCCGGGGACGTTGCGGACGCGGACGGCGTTGACGATCCCGTTGGACATCAGGGCCTGCTGTGCCTCTCGGCCGAATGTGTCCCACCCGCCGCCGGGGGCGGCCGGCGCGATGATGTTCAGTTGTGTCCGCGCGTTGTCGCCGCCGCCCGAGCTGCTGGCATCGGTCACCGCGACCGTGGTCAGCCCGACGGCTAGTACCACGGTCACGATGCGGGCAAGGTGTTGTCGCATCCACGGTCCTTCCTGGTTCTCGGTGCCAGAGGCGCCACCGAGGGATGAGCTGAGCATGGAATGTCGACGTGTGATGTGGGGCACAACTAGGGTTTGTGCTCATTGATGCTCACGCCGTCCGGCCGGGGCGTGGCCTGGGATGTATCGGGTCGGACATGGTGCGATGGAGGAAAGGGCCGAAGTGGCGCAGTACTCGGAGTGGCTTCTGAGGCGGAGATTCCGACTGGTCGTGGTCCTGCTGATCCAGTGCGCCATCGTGGTGACGTGTGTCGGCCTGACGGCCTACGCCGCGGCACGCGTCCAGGAACGACAGGGGCGCGAGGCCATGACCGAGCGCGTCCTGGCGGTCGCCCGCAGTCTCGCGGAGCTCGACCAGGTGCGGGACGCCATCGGGCGGGTCGACGCGGAGCAGGAGCTGCAACCGTTGACCGAGCTGATCCAGCAGGCCTCGGGTGTCGACTACGTGGTGATCAGTGACGCCGAGGGGATCCGGATCACCCACCCGGTGCCCGCAGCGCGCGGCCGACCGGTCTCGACCGACCCGTCGGGCGTGCTGGCGGGAGCCACATTCGTCGGCACCGAGGAGGGGACGATCGGTACGACGCTGCGCGCCAAGGTGCCCGTGTACCGCGGCGGTGACGTCATCGGCGCGGCATCGGTGGGCGTTCTCGAGTCCGAGATCGCCGCCGATCTGCGGTCGAGTCTCATGGAGATGGCCCCGTGGGTGCTGCTGGCGGTGCTGGTCGGGTTGACCGGGGCCGCCGGCGTCTCCGCCGCGATCGGCGCCAGGGTCCGGAGGTTGGAAGCGGAGAACGCCGAACTGGGTGAGCAGCGCCGGCTCTCCAGAGCGCTCCGGGAGCAGACCCATGAGTTCCGGACACGGATACACGCGGTCTACGGACTGGTCGAGAGTGGCGAAGTCGACGCGGCGCTGGAGTACCTGGCCGAACTGGCACCGGTCACCGGTACGGATTCCCGGGACAGCGTCGTTGCCGATCCGCGGATGCGCGCAGTGCTGGGGGCGATGACCGCCGAGTACGAGTCACAGGGGGGACGACTGGAGATCGACCCACTGACATCGATCGACGCGGGTGCACTCGACTCGGACGACGTGTCACTGGTCTCCAATCTGGTGCTCAATGCGACGGAGGCGGCCGGCCCCGGCGGGCACGTCCACGTGCTCGTACTCGCAGACGAGTTGGGGACCGAGGTGGCGGTCGCAGATGACGGCCCGGGTGTGGACCCGCAGGCGTTGCCGACGATGATGGAGCACGGCTATTCCACCAAGGAACCGGGTGACCGGAATGCGACGCGGGGGGTGGGTCTCGCGGTGGTCTGGCAGATCATTCAGGATCGTCGCGGCGACATAGAGGTGGGACGGTCGTCCGACGGCGGGGCACTGTTCACCGTGCGGCTCCCCGCATCCCCAGGCCCAGGACGCAAGGCCGGCCACGACCGTGCTGTCGGGGACCGTGGCGGTGCGGGCGTGCGGGGGAGACGATGACGTACGAGGGACAGAGCGGCCGCCCCATCCGGACACTGATCGTCGACGACGATCCGGTCGCGCGCCGCCTGCACAGTCGGTACGTGGAGAGCGTTCCGGGATTCAGTGTGACCGCTGCGGTCGCGGACGGTCAGGGTGCCGTGGGCTGGGTGGCCGGAGGCGGGGTCGACCTGATGCTGCTCGACATCGGTCTGCCGGGATTCAGCGGGATCGAGGTGTTGCACCGGGTCAGGATGATCTCCCGCCGCCCGATCAGCGTGATCGTGGTGAGCTCGCTCCGGGATCGCATCACCGTCCGGCAGGCGCTGTCCGGCCAGGTCGTGGGATACCTGGTCAAGCCCTTCACCCGGGCCGCGATGGTCGAGCGGCTTGAGCGGTTCCGTACCGAGTACGCGGCCGGGCCACCGGCCGAGCTCGACACGTTCGGCCAGGGGGAGATCGATGCCCTGCTGCAGAGGGGGCCGGGCGTGACGTCCACGGGCTCGGCGACGGACGGGCCGGTCCCCGCCCGGCTGCCCAAGGGGTTGTCCGAACCGACGCTGGCCGCGGTACTCGCCGCACTGGACGATGGCGCCGGTCACTCGGCGGCGGAGGTGGCACGCGCCAGTGGTGCCTCCCGCGCGACCGTGCGTCGCTACCTCGATCATCTGCACCGGGGCGGCGCCGTCGACGTGTCGCACCGCTACGGGGGCCGCGGTCGACCGGAGCTGCTCTACCGGATCGTCGTGTCCTGACACCCGATGGAGAGTGGGTCGCGCCAGCTCACGGCCAGCTCACGGCCAGCTCGCGCCAGCTCGCGCCCGGCTCACACCCCGAACGTCGACCGGGGATAGCCGGCCTCTACATCTGTCACGACATTCACCAGGTACGGCACCCCACTGGCGAACGCGCGGTCCAGGGCGGGGCCGATATCTGCGGGATCAGTGACCATCTCGCCGGCCCCGCCGAGCGACTTGACCACCTCGTCGTACCGGGTGCGCGGGGCGAGGTCGGCGATCACATCGTAGCCGTACAGCATCTGCATCGGCCCCTTCTCCAGGCCCCACGCCCCGTTGTTGCCCATCACCATCACCACGGGCAGGTTGTGCCGCACGAGGGTGTCCACGTCGATCAACGAGAACCCGGCCGCGCCGTCGCCGAGCAGCAGCACCACCTGGCTCGACGGTCGGGCGATCCGGGCGGCGATCGCCGCGCCCAGTCCCGCGCCGAGGCAGCCGAACGGGCCGGGGTCGAGCCAGTTCCCGGGACGGGCGGGCTCGATGAACTTGCCGGCGAAGGACACGAAGTCGCCGCCGTCGCCGATCACCACCGCGTCCTCGGACAGCCGCGGCAGCAGTTCGCCGTAGATCCGTGCCGGGTGGATGGGGTCGGCGCTCGCGCTGAACAGCTCGAGGTCGGCGGCGTGCGTGGCGTCGGCCTTCTCCCGCAACGACCGCGCCCACCCGCTCCAGTCCGGCCTGGTCGACCGTCGCTGCACCGCCTCGGTGAGTGCGTCCAGTACCTGGCCCAGGTCGCCGGCCGTGGCGACGGCGGGGTCGGCGTGGCGGCTGAGCTGGCCCTCGGAATCGGCGACGTGCACCACTGTCGCCGGTTCTGCACCGTCCTTGCCGCCGAACACGCCGTACCCCAGGCGGAAGTCCAGCGGGGTTCCCACCACCACGACGAGGTCGGCGCTCCCGAACGCCATGCCGCGCGCCTTGGACACCAGGAGCGTGTGACCCGCGGGGACGACCCCTCGGCCCATTCCGTTGGGGATCGCGGGCAGGCCGAGTGTGTCCACGCAGCGTAGAGCTGCCACCTCCGCCCCGTCGGCCCAGACGTCCGAACCCAACACCAGGACGGGGCGCTGTGCGCCCACCAGCAGGTCGGCGATCCGGTCGACCGCGTCGGTGTCGGGGGAGCGGTCCGGGCCCGGGTCGGACCCCGGCCCCGGACGCACGGACTCGCACTGGTCGAAGAAGTGGTCCATGTGCACGTCCAGGAACGCCGGACCCCGGTGCGCGGAGCGCGCGGCGGTAAAGGCGCGGTGCGTGGCGTCGGCGATGTCGGCGGTGTCGCGGGCCGTCTCGGCGGACACCGTCACCGACTCCACCAGTGGGATGTGGTCGAACTCCTGCAGGCTGCCGGTGCCCCACCGGCCGGCGGGTGCGCGCCCGCCCAGCACCACCATGGGGGCGCCGGAGAACGAGGCCTGGGAGATCGCGCTGATCCCGTTGGTCACGCCGGGCCCGGCGGTGAGGACCGCCAACCCGGGGGAGCGGGTGAGCTTGCCCGTGGCCTCGGCGGCGAACGCGGCGGTCTGCTCGTGCCGCACGTCCAGCAGGGAGATCCCGTGGTCCTCCTTCTCCGCCGCGTCGTACATCGGGAAGACGTGCGCGCCGGAGAGGGTGAACATGGTCCGTACCCCGTGGGCGGCGGCGACGGCGGTGGCGTGGGACCCGCCGTGGCCCGCCACCGGGCCGTGCACCGCAGGTCTGCGCTCTCCGGCCCCGTGAGCCCTGGCCCCGTTCGTGCCGGCTCCGTTCGTGCCGGCCCCGTGCTCCCCCGATCCCCGCTCGTCTCGGTCCTGTCCTGCCGGATCGTTCTGGCTCACGAGCGCTCTCCCTGGTCGACTGACCCCACCGTAGGAGCCACAGGCCGCGCGCATCAGCGGTTCCGGGCGGAATCGGCTCGGGTAGCGTCGGCGAGCGTGAGCACAGACAACGCAGACGCGCACGTCGTCGTCGTCACCGGGGACCCCGTCACCGTCACCGCCGAGGTGGTGGCGCGTTTCGCCGAGGCCGTCGGCGCGCCCTCCGGTCAGGTCCCCGCCACGCTGGCCGCCGCCCTGACCGCGCCGGTCCAGCGCGCGGTGATGGAGCACCCCGACCTGCGGATCGACCTCTCCCGAACCCTCCACACCGCCCAGTCCTCCGAGCACCACAGGCCCATCGCGGTGGGCGACACCCTCACCGCCACGGCGACGGTCACCGGAGTGCGGTCCGCACGGGGTGGCCGGATGATCGGCTTCGACACCGTGCTGCGCGACCTGACCGGCGCCCCCGTCCAGTCGCTGAGCAGCGCGCTGCTCACCGCGGAGGTGGAGGGATGACGACGGACGAACCGACGGGCACGAGCGATCCGACGTTGGACCATCCGACGACGACGAGGCGGCCGGAGCCCGGCGAGCCGATCCGGGCCCGCAGCCTGCCGATCACGCGCGAGGACCTGCGCCGCTACGCCGAGGCCTCCGGCGACCACAACCCCATCCACCTCAGCGACGAGGCCGCGCAGACGCTCGGTCTGCCCGGTGTGGTGGCGCACGGGATGCTGACCTCGGCACTGGCGATCGGGGTCGTGGCCGAGTGGGCCGGGGGAGCGGACAGGGTGGTGGCCACCTCGATCCGGTTCGCCGGGCCGGTGGTGGTCCCCGCCGACACCCCCGCACTGCTGGAGGTGGCCGGCACGGTCAAGAAGGTTGCCGACGACGGCTCCACGGCAGAGGTGGCGCTCGCGGTGACCTGTGGCGGGGCGAAGGTGTTCGGAAAGGCGATCGTGACCGTCTCGCTCCTCCGCGACCGAAACGTGGCAGCGTCCGGATAGCGGCAGTGTCCGGATAGCGGGAGCGCCCGGGTGATCGCAGCGTCCGGGGAGTGGCGCCCGAGGCGTCCCGGGAGTGACTGGTTCGGCACGATTTAGGGTCACTGCCGGGGCTGTCGTACACTTCAGACGCCCGACCGCCCGCGGTCGCGAGCCGCGCTGCCTGAGGTAGCCGCCGACACTGTAGAGTCGAGGCGTTCGTGCGGTCCGCGATTCGTGAGACGGCACGGGTGGCCGGGTGACCGGCCGAAGGGGCGTAGCTCAATTGGCAGAGCAGCGGTCTCCAAAACCGCAGGTTGCAGGTTCAAGTCCTGTCGCCCCTGCCCTTCCCGCCAGCCAAAGACGACCCGGAGGTAACGCGTGAGTCAGGATCGCGACGACGACGTCGACACCAGCGGCGCGCGCGATTCCGACGGTGCCGCCGGTCCCACCGGCGCCGCTGTTCCGACAGGCTCTGCTGTTCCGACAGGCAAAGCCGGCCGGGGCGACACCACCGTCGCCAGGCGTGTCCGCACCGACGCGGACACCGCGGAGGACTCGCGGGCCAACCGCGCCAATCCGTTCCAGTACATCGGGCAGGTCATCGAAGAGCTGCGCAAGGTCATCTGGCCGACGCGCAACCAGATGGTCACCTACACCATCGTGGTGTTCCTGTTCCTGATCTTCATGACCGCGCTGGTCTCCGGCGTCGACTTCGGCGCGGGCAAGCTCGTCGAGCTCGTCTTCGACCGCTGACACCTGCCGCTCGGGTCCGGGGCGAGATCCGGACCGCCGAACTTCGAGAGGACCGCAATTTCAGTGAGCGACATCGAGCAGAGCCCCGAGTCCGAGGACGTCGAGCAGAGCCCGGCTGCTGCCGAGCAGGCCGAGACCGAGGCCGATGCGGTGCTCGGTGACACGTCTGCGGACCCCTCCGACGCCGCGGTCCCGCCGACCGCCGAGGCCGTCGCGGACGCAGTCGCCGCAGTCGCGGGCTCCGACGACGCTGACGACGACGTGCGCGATGAGACCGACGGCGCCGAGGAGTCCGACGAGTCCGACGCGGAGGAGGCCCCCTCAGAGGAGGCCGCGCCCGCGATCGACCCGGTCATCGCGTTCAAGCGTCAGCTACGCAAGCTCCCGGGCGACTGGTTCGTCGTCCACTCGTACGCCGGATACGAGAACAAGGTCAAGGCCAACCTCGAGACCCGTGCGGTCACCCTCGGCGCGGAGGACAAGATCTACCAGGTCGAGGTCCCGATCGAGGAGTACACCGAGGTCAAGAACGGCCAGAAGAAGGTCGCCAACCGCAAGGTCCTGCCCGGCTACGTCCTGGTCCGCATGGATCTCGACGACGAGTCGTGGGGCGTCGTCCGCAACACCCCGGGTGTCACCGGATTCGTCAGCGCGACCGGCGGTGCGGCCGGTGCGCCCACTCCGCTCTCGCTGAGCGACGTCGCCAAGTTCCTCGCTCCCAAGCCGGAGAAGAAGGCCTCCACCCCCGGTGCCGAGGGCGACGGCGGACTGATCCCGCAGGCCGTCGAGGTCGAATTCAAGGTCGGCGAGTCGGTCACCGTCATGGACGGCCCGTTCGCCACCCTGCCCGCCAGCATCTCCGAGGTCGATCCGACCTCGCAGAAGCTCAAGGTGCTCGTCTCCATCTTCGGTCGCGAGACCCCGGTGGAGCTCGGATTCTCCCAGGTCGAGAAGATCGACTGACGGACGCGAGAATCCCGACGACCCGCCCCGCGCCTCCCGCGCGCGGCGGGTCTCGTCGTTTATCACCACTGGTCGGCTACCGATTAGTTGTTGAACCCCTGTTGAACGTAGAATCTACAAGGTTGCGCCTGCGCTACCGCATGCCCTTCCCGACGGGTCGGCCGGCGGAGAGCGGCGCACACGACAGTCGGCCTCCCACGTGTACAGCGTGGTGCCGAGATCCAGTCGAAGAATCAGGAAGACGATGCCTCCGAAGAAGAAGAAGAAGGTCTCAGGGCTCATCAAGCTCCAGATCAATGCCGGCGCCGCTAACCCGGCACCGCCGGTCGGTCCGGCGCTGGGTGCCCATGGTGTCAACATCATGGAGTTCTGCAAGGCCTACAACGCAGCCACCGAGAACCAGCGCGGAAACGTCGTGCCGGTCGAGATCACGGTCTACGAGGACCGTTCTTTCGACTTCAAGCTCAAGACGCCGCCGGCCGCCAAGCTCCTGCTCAAGGCCGCCGGCCTGCAGAAGGGCTCCGGCACGCCGCACTCCGCCAAGGTCGGCAAGGTCTCCATGGACCAGGTCCGTGAGATCGCGCAGACCAAGATGGAAGACCTCAACGCCAACGACGTCGACCAGGCCGCGAAGATCATCGCCGGCACCGCCCGCTCCATGGGCATCACGGTCGAGGCCTGACCTCCACCACCACACGCATCTGTGGGAGGGCAGCTCAGGCCCGCACCACACCCGACCGTCGCGTAGCCACGCGGCAGGAATGGAACTCACATGAGCAAGAACAGCAAGGCCCACAAGGCCGCAGCTGAAAAGGTCGACCGCAACAAGCTGTACTCGCCTCTGGATGCCCTGGCCCTGGCCAAGGACACCTCCTCGACGAAGATGGATGCCACCGTCGAGGTCGCCATGCGACTTGGCGTCGACTCCCGTAAGGCCGACCAGATGGTCCGCGGCACCGTGAATCTTCCGAACGGTACCGGCAAGACCGCCCGCGTCATCGTCTTCGCCGCGGGCGAGAAGGCCACCGAGGCCGAGGCCGCCGGCGCCGACGTCGTGGGCTCCGATGACCTCATCGAGAAGATCCAGGGCGGGTGGCTCGACTTCGACGCCGCGATCGCCACCCCGGACCAGATGGCCAAGGTCGGCCGTGTGGCCCGCGTGCTCGGCCCGCGTGGCCTCATGCCCAACCCCAAGACGGGCACCGTCACCATGGACGTGACCAAGGCCGTCAACGACATCAAGGGCGGCAAGGTCACCTTCCGCACCGACAAGGCCAACAACCTGCACTTCATCGTGGGCAAGGCGTCGTTCTCGACCGAGCAGCTCACGGAGAACTACCAGGCCGCGATCGACGAGGTCATGCGCCTCAAGCCGTCCTCCTCCAAGGGCCGCTACCTGCAGAAGATCACCATCTCCACCACGACCGGCCCCGGCATCCCGGTCGACCCCTCGGCGATCTCCAAGCTCCTCGAGGCGGGCACCGACTCCGAGTGAGTTGATTCCCGTGCAGTAGGGCCCCGCGACCGGTTTCCGGCGCGGGGCCCTTCTCGTCGGTGGCTTCTGGGCGCCGTCACCCCGCGGGTAGCGTCAACGGGGGCGCTCGCTGATCGCCCTCGGAGCTCACGACGCCGGACCTTGCGGCGGTTCGGCACGCGGAAGGACGACCCCATGACCACGCCATCCACCGGAGAAGTGTCGGTGCGCGACGTCGCACTGCGGGACGGCCTCCAGCTGACCGACGGGCGGCTGGGCACCGGCAGCAAGGTCGAGCTGGTCCGGACGCTGCTCCGGTTGGGCGTTCCCGAACTCGAGGTGGGCTCGATGGCCAGGCCGGACCTGGTGCCGGCGCTGGCCGACACGCTCGAGGTGATCGGAGCCCTGGACGAGGATGAGCGGGACCGCTGCTGGGTGTGGGTGGCCACCCCGGGTCACGTGCGCCGCGCAGCAGACGCAGGGGTGCGGCGATTCCAGTACTGCCTCTCGGTGACCGACCAGCACAACCGCGCCAACATCGGCCGGGACGCCGAGACGAGCATGGCCGCGCTGCCGCAGGCCGTGGAGGCCGCGGCCGCGGTGGGCGGCACCGTCCAGGTCTGCCTGGCCACCACCTTCACCTGCCCGCTCACGGGGCCCGTCGACCCCGATCGGGTCCTGGAGTTGATCGCCGATCCGCGGGGGGCGGGCACGGTGGATGTGGTCCTGGCCGACACGCTCGGACAGGCACATCCGCGACAGGTCGGCGAGCTCGTCTCGTCCGCGATCGGTCCTGCGGACGGTCGCCGCGTCGTCTTCCACGGGCACGACACGTGGGGGATGGGGGTGGCCAACTCCCTGGCCGCGGTGGCTGCGGGCGCGGGGATGATCGACTCGGCGCTGGGCGGCCTCGGAGGCTGTCCCTTCGCGCCCGGGGCGTCCGGCAACACCGCCACCGAGGACGTGCTGTTCGCCCTGCGCCCGGACTGGTTGGGTCCCGAGAACTTCCACGAGCTGGTCCGGGTCGGCGACCGGATGCTCGCCGAACTGGGTGAACGATCTCGCTCGCGGGCCTCGGCAGGAGCGCACGGCAACGGCCGTGAGTACGACTGGACGCTTCCGGCGACGTAACCGGTCGGCGTGCCTCCGCTACTCGTCGGGTGGTCACAGCTACCGGGGAACTGCCGAGCCGACCTGGGCACACGTTAACTGAATCGATCAGCTGTGCTCGCCTCGTCGTGGTGCTCGCGAGCGGCTCCGGCGTCGTGGCGCGCCGACAGCGCCGCCGCCCCTGCGACTAGATCACGCCACGGGCTGACAGGCCGGCGAGATGCTCGTCGTCCAGCCCGAGCAGTTCGGAGTAGACCACCCGGTTGTCCCACCCCGGCTCGGGGGCCCCACCGCGACGCACCGATCCGGGAGTGCCATCCAGGACCGGCACGACCCCGGGGCCGAGCACCGTGTCGTCCACCCCGGGCACGGTGTGCGGCACGAGCATCCCGCGTGCGAGGAACTGCTCGTCCCGCACCACGTCCGCGACGGTGTTGACGGGACCCACCACCACGCCCGCGGCCTCGAGGACCGTGGCGATCTCCCCGGCCGTGCGCTGGGCGGCCCAGTCCGCGATGATCTGATCGATCTCGTCCTGGTGGACCCCGCGCGCGGAGTGGTCGGCGAACCGGGGGTCCTCGGTGAGCTCGGGGCGGCCCATCGCCGTGCACAACCGACGGAAGACGGTGTCCTGGTTGGCTGCGATGATCACCCACAGCCCGTCCGAGGCCTGGTAGAGGTTCGACGGCGCGATCCCCTCGAGCCGGGTCCCGGACGGCCCGCGCACCACTCCCGCCGCGTCGTAGTCCGGGATCACCGACTCCTGAACGGCCAAACAGGACTCGGTGAGCGCCACGTCGACCACCTGGCCGCGTCCGGTGGTCGTGCGGGCGAGCAGTGCCGCCAGGACGCCCTGGACGGCGAACATCCCACCGAGTGTGTCGCCGATCGACAGCGCCATGCGCGGCGGGGGCCGGTCGGGGAACCCGTTGAGGTGGCGCAGCCCGGACACCCCCTCGGCCACGGAGGCGTACCCGGCTCGCGTGGCCTGGGGACCGGTCTGGCCGTACCCGGAGACGCGGCCGATCACCAGGCCGGGATTGATCTCGTGGAGCCGGTCCGGGCCCAACCCCCACTTCTCCAGGGTGCCGGGGCGGAAGTTCTCCACCACCACATCCGCGCGGGCGACCAGGTCCCGGAAGATCCCGGCGCCCTCGTCCGAGCGTAGGTCGAGGGTCACGGACTCCTTGTTGCGCGCGTGGATCGTCCAGAAGTGGCGGCGGCCGTCCCGCTCGCCCTGCCCCCACGTCCGCAGCGGGTCCGGTCGACCGGGGTCCTCTATCTTGACGACCCGGGCGCCCATGTCCCCGAGTAGCCGGCCGGCGAACGGTCCGGCGATGAGCGTGCCGAGCTCCAACACGAGCATGCCCGCCAGCGGCCCGGTCCTGGCCTGGTGCTCCGCCGCGGGGTCGGCGGCGCTGTCGGCGGCGCTGCCGGCCCCACTGTCGGCCCCACTGTCCGTCCGCTGGCTTCCGAAGTACTCCACGGCCCATACGGTACCCATCCTGAGCAGCGCGACGGCCGCCAGAGCGGCCGGTTGAGAGCGGCCGGTCGAGGGTCGGTCGTCCCGAAGCCGGCCGCGGTAGGAGTGTCCGGCCCGACGTAGGGTGGTTGATGATGACGACACGATGCGGCGGCGCAGACGCATGACCCAGGGATCCGCGTGGTCGGCCCGTCCGAAACCTCCCCGGACCGGGCGGCTGACGGCCGAGGAGTGGGCTCGGGCGGGGCTGGATCTGCTCGTGACCGAAGGGCGCGGCGCCGTCAAGATCAGCCGACTCTGCGCTCACTTCGGGGTGACGAAAGGCAGTTTCTACTGGCATTTCGCCGACTTCGACGCCCTCATGGCCGAGATCGCGCGACTCTACTTCTCCCAGGAGATGGACGCCGCCCGCGGTCTGGTCACCATGGAGGAGATGCCACCCGAACAGCGGCTCGAGTCGATGAGCGCCATGCTGGTCGAGTCCCGGGCCTGGGAGGGCGAGGCCGCCATCCGGGAGTGGGCCCGCGCCGACGAGACCGTGGCCGCCGCCGTGGGAGATCTCGACCAACGGATCCTGGGAGTGGTCCACGACGCGTTCGTCGAACTCGTGTTCTCGGAGCGGGACGCCCGGATCCGCGCGGGCGTCCTCGTGTACGCGGGGATCGGGTTCGTCTACGGTCGGTCGGCACTGCCGGTGCCGTCGGTCGCCGAGATCCACGACGTCCTGGCGCTACTGGTGCGCCGCGACGCCTGAGGACCCGTCGACCGGGGTCAGTGTGCGACCCGGACCGTGAGCCCCCGGCGCTTGATCCACGCGGAGAACTCGGTGACCGTTCCGCACTCCTCGCCGTCGATCTGGAACGACGCGGGCTTCTCCAGGATCCGGGCGGCGACACCCTCGCCCTGACGGAAGTCCAGCGGCCGGGTCTGGTGACGTTCCTTCCCCTCGACGCGGGAGGAGCCCCTCCTGAGGGCCGGTGTGAGCTGGTGCTGGAACGTGTGGTGGACCAGCACTGCTCCGGCCTGGGCCCACCCGAGTGCGCCCTTGGCACGCAGCGCCAGCACGTCGAGCAGTCCGTCGTCGATCACGGCGTCGGGCAGCAGGATCATGCCCGCCTGGAGCATCCCGCAGTTGGCCACCAGCAGGGTCCGGGCACGGGTGTGGATCTCCGGCCCGTCGTCGAGCGAGTAGTCCACCTTGATCCGGTGGCCCCGCAACAGTGTGTTGGCGAACGCTCCCACGTAGGCGAGCCATCCCACCCGGGCCTTGAGACCGTCGTGGGTCCCGGCGATCATGTCGGCGTCCATGCCTGCACCGAGCATGACGAGGAAGACGTCGTCGTGGGTGTTCCCCTCGCCGTCGGTGTACCTGACCAGTCCGAGATCGACCCCCCGGCTCCGGCCGCTCATCGCCACGCGGACGGCGCGGTCAACGTCGTCCAGGGGGATGTCCAGGTTCCGGGCGAGCAGGTTGCCGGTTCCAAGCGGGACCACGCCCATGGGGATCCCGGTACCGACGAGACCCTGGGCGACCGAACGCACCGTGCCGTCGCCACCGCACGCGATCACCAGCCCGACACCACTCTCGGCGGCCTCTGCGGCCTGACCCACACCCGGATCCTCCTCGGTGGTCTCGTAGAACACAGGATCGGTCCAGCCGTGCAGGGCCGCCCTCTCGGCGGTGCGACGACGAACCTCATCGACTCCGGCCTTGATGGGGTTGTATATGACGGCGACGCGGGACGAGGCGGGGGGCACGGCACAACAGTGTCAGAAACACGCCCGACCCGCCATTCCCCGGTGGCCCGCCGATTTGGCGGCGGCGACCCGCCGCCTATACCCTGATGGGGAAGTTTGAACGCCTGACGGCTCGCCCCGTCGGGCACCTGATCAAGTTTCACCGAAGACCGCAGGTCACCGCTCCCGCCGGGGGCGGTCGAAGTGTCCGGGAGCGCCCGGACGGCCCGCGCAGGAGAACACCGGTCAGTGTAGGAAATGGCACGTCACAGTGCCCGCCTCCTCCACGCCCCGTGCCGCCTGCGCCCGGGGCGTTCGTGCATTTCCCGGCAGTGAGAAGCAGAGAGGAGGCGAAACATGGCAAAGCCCGCAAAGGTCCAGGCCGTCGAGGAGATCAAGGAGCACTTCCAGAACTCCACCACGGCCGTGGTCACCGAATACCGCGGACTCTCCGTTCCGCAGGTCACCGCGCTGCGCAAGGCCCTGGGTGACTCGGCCACGTACACCGTGGCCAAGAACACCCTGGTCAAGCGTGCGGCGAAGGAAGCCGGTGTCGAGGGTCTCGACGACCTCCTGACCGGCCCCACCGCCATCGCGTTCGTCACCGGTGAGGTCGTGGACGCCGCCAAGGCGCTCAAGACGTTCACCAAGGACAACAAGGCGCTCATCGTCAAGGGTGGTGTCATGGACGGCGCCACGCTGTCCGCCGCCGAACTCGACAAGATCGCCGAGCTCGAGTCCCGCGAGGTCCTCCTCGCGAAGATGGCCGGTGCGCTCAAGGGCAACCAGGCCAAGGCCGCCGGCCTGTTCAACGCGCCCGCCTCGCAGCTGGCACGTCTGTTCGCGGCGCTCGAAGACAAGAAGAACTGACACACCCCACACGCTTCCGGTGTCGTATGACGGTGCCGGGACCAAATGAAAGGACGCCACCATGGCGAAGCTCAGCAACGACGAGCTGCTCGAGGCCTTCAAGGAGATGACTCTTCTCGAGCTCTCCGAGTTCGTGAAGCTGTTCGAGGACACCTTCGAGGTCACCGCGGCCGCTCCGGTCGCCGCCGCGGCCGCCGCCCCGGCCGCCGCCGAGGCCGCCGCCGAGCAGGACGAGTTCGACGTCGTCCTCGAGTCGGCCGGCGAGAAGAAGATCGGCGTGATCAAGGTCGTCCGCGAGATCGTCTCGGGCCTGGGCCTCAAGGAGGCCAAGGACCTCGTCGAGTCCGCTCCCAAGGCGATCATCGAGAAGGCCGACAAGGAGTCCGCCGAGGCTGCCAAGACCAAGCTCGAAGAGGCCGGCGCCAAGGTCTCGCTCAAGTGATCTGACGCACCACGTCTCCTGTGGGGCGGTCCGGCGATGTCGCCGGACCGCCCCACAGGCATTTCTGCAGGTCGGTCCGACGAGGTTCGTTGCGATACATTACTTATCGGTATGTAACGAAGCACGCGCTCCAAGCGGTAGTTTACAGTGACCGTGGCCACAGATGATGGCTGCAGTGAGGAGTGGTGACGTGGGTATCGAGATATCTGTCGAGGGACTGACCAAGTCCTTCGGATCGCAGAAGATCTGGGAGGACGTCTCGTTCACCCTTCCCGAGGGGGAGGTGAGCGCGCTCCTGGGTCCGTCCGGCACCGGTAAGTCGGTGTTCCTGAAGTCGCTCATCGGGCTCCTGCGGCCCGAGCGCGGCCAGATCATCATCGACGGCACGGACATCCTCCAGTGCACCGCCAAGGAGCTCTACGAGATCCGGAAGCTGTTCGGTGTCCTGTTCCAGGACGGCGCGCTCTTCGGGTCGATGGACCTCTACGACAACGTCGCCTTCCCGCTACGCGAGCACACCCGCAAGTCGGAGAGCGAGATCCGGGACGTCGTCATGGAGAAGCTCGAGCTCACCGGTCTCACCGGTGCGGAGGGCAAGCTCCCGGGTGAGATCTCCGGCGGTATGCGCAAGCGCGCCGGCCTCGCCCGCGCACTCGTGCTGGACCCCGAGATCATCCTGGTCGACGAGCCCGACTCGGGTCTCGACCCGGTCCGCACCACCTACCTCGCGCAGTTGTTGATCGACATCAACGCTCAGATCGACGCCACCATCCTCATCGTGACGCACAACATCAACCTGGCACGGACCGTGCCGGACAACCTGGGCATGCTCTATCGCAAGAAGCTCGTCATGTTCGGACCGCGCGAGGTCCTGCTGACGAGCGAGGAGCCCTCGGTCCGTCAGTTCCTCCGCGGATCCAAACTGGGTCCGATCGGCATGTCCGAGGAGAAGGACGACGCGCAGATGCGCGAGGAGCAGGCGCAGGCCGACGCAGGTCACAACGACGGCTCCCCGGGCGAGGACGAGGTGACCGGGGTCCCGCCGCAGATGCAGCCGACCCCCGGCGGTCCCGAGCGCAAGGGCGAGATCCGCCGTGAGAAGCGGGTGGCCGAGATGATGGACACCCTCCCCGACAGCGCGCAGGAGGCCATCCGGGCCGAGTGGGCGTCCCGCGGCCACGGCGGCAACGGCAAGCACGCCGCGGCGGCGACGGCCGGTGCCACCACCAGGGGCACCGGGGACAGCGCATCGACGACAGGCATCGACGACCACTACGGGTCCGACGAGAACTGAGGACACCGGAGAGGTCGGGGGAAGTAAATGGCGGAGGGTGCGACTCAGCAACCCAAGGTGAGGACCGGTGTGTCTCCGGCGGACGTGGGTGGTGGCGTCCGGAGTGCAGCCGGTGAGGCGGGCAAGGTGTTCCGTCTCTTCCTCGAGGTGATTCGTGGGATCTTCAGGAGGCCGTTCCAGTTCCGGGAGTTCATCAGTCAGTCCTGGTTCATCGCCTCGGTCACGATCCTGCCGTCGGCGCTGGTCGCGATCCCCTTCGGGGCGGTCGTGGCGATGCAGACCGGATCGCTGGTCCAACAGCTCGGAGCAGAGGCGTACACAGGTGCGACGGGCGTTCTCGCCGTCGTCCAGCAAGGCGCGCCCCTGGTGACCTCACTGCTGATCGCCGGCGCCGCCGGTTCAGCCGTGGCCGCCGATCTCGGTGCCCGGACCATCCGTGAGGAACTCGACGCCATGCGGGTCCTCGGGATCGACCCGGTCCAGAGGCTCGTGGTCCCGCGCGTACTCGGCATGATGCTCGTCGCCGTGCTGCTCAACGGCCTCGTGTCCATCGTCGGGATCGCCGGCGGTTACGTGTTCAACATCCTGTTGCAGGGCGGCACCCCGGGCGCCTACCTCATGTCCTTCGGTGCGCTCGCGCAGCTGCCCGACTTCATCATGTCCTCGTTCAAGGCCCTGGTGTTCGGGCTCATCGCCGGCGTGGTCGCCTCGTATTGCGGAATGAATCCCAAGGGTGGGCCCAAGGGGGTCGGCGACGCCGTGAACCTCGGAGTGGTCCTGACCTTCCTCCTACTGTTCTTCGCCAACCTCATCCTCACTGCGATGTACCTGCAGATCGTTCCGCCGAAGGGGTCATGATGGCGATATTCACCGACGTCGGGCCCACCAGGGCCCGGCTCCGGGCCCTGGTGCGCGGCCCGGTCAGCTCGTTCGACAGTCTGGGTGACCAGCTCGCGTTCCACCTGCGGGCGATCCGCTGGATCCCGCAGACTCTCGTGCATTACCGGAAAGAGGTCCTGCGCCTGATCGCCGAGGTGACCTTCGGCGTGGGCGTGCTCGCGGTCCTCGGCGGAACCATCGGCGTGATCGTCATGATGAGTGGGTTCACCGGTGTCGTCGTGGGACTCCAGGGCTACGCCGCGCTGGACCAGATCGGCAGTTCGGTCCTGACCGGCTTCCTCTCGGCGTACGTCAACACCCGTGAGGTCGCGCCGCTGGTGGCCGCGCTGGCGCTGTCGGCGACCGTCGGGTGCGGTTTCACCGCCCAACTCGGCGCGATGCGGATCTCCGAGGAGATCGATGCGCTCGAGGTGATGGCCATTCCCAGCGTGCCGTATCTCGTGACCACGCGGATCATCGCCGGGTTCATCGCCGTCATCCCGCTGTACGTGGTGGGCTTGCTGTCATCCTATCTGGCGACACGGGGCGTCAATACGATGCTTCAGGGCCAGTCCACGGGCTCGTTCGACCACTACTTCCATCTCTTCCTGCCACCGGAAGACGTGATCTATTCGTTCATCAAGGTGATCATCTTCGCGTTCGTCCTGGTGATGATCCACTGCTTCTACGGGTTCACCGCCTCCGGTGGTCCGGCTGGCGTCGGCGTGGCGGTGGGCCGCGCGGTCCGGACGACGATCGTCGTGGTCGCGATTCTCAACTTCTTTGTCGGACTCGCCCTCTGGGGCACAACCACGACGGTGCGGGTGGCGGGATGAACGAGCTTTCGACCGTATCCAAGCGCTTGCTGGCCGCGCTGTTCCTCGTCATTGTCCTGGCGTTCGTCGGCACCACCATCGCCATCTACAACCGTGCGTTCACGACCTCGGACAGTGTCACGATGATCGCGGACGACATGGCGTTCTCCCTGCCCAACGACGCCGACGTCAAGGCGCGCGGCGTCCTGGTCGGACGCGTCTCCGGGGTCGAGCCCGAGGGGGACAAGGTCCGCGTGAACATGGAGTTCGATCCGGCGTTCATCGACCAGCTCCCGGCCAACGTCAACGGCAGGATGCTTCCCAAGACTCTCTTCGGCGAGAGGTACGTCGACCTGGGTTTCCCCGAGCAGCCCGTGGGGACCATCGAACCCGGCGCCACTATCGAACAGGACACTCGCGGTAACGCGGTCGAGCTGGGCCGGGTCCTCGACGGTCTGCTCCCGGTTCTGGAGGCCGTCCCGCCGGAGAAGCTCGCCGGCACACTCGGGGCACTCAACCAGGCCCTGTCGGGCCGGGGCGACGAGATCGGGGCGAGCCTGGTGGAGATCGGCCAGGTGTTCGACGGCATCACCCAGGAGATGCCAGCACTGGAGGCGGGGCTCGAGGATCTCGCGACCTTCTCGCAGACCTATTCGGAGGCGTTGCCCGATCTCATCCATGCACTCGACGCCCTGCGCACGACCGGTGATACCGTGATCCAGCGGCGCACCGACATCGCGGACGGGCTCCAACGGATCAGCACCTCGGCGGAGGTCCTCACCGGCTTCCTCGCCGCCAACCGCTCGGACCTCATCGCCCTCGCCGCCGACTCCCGGACCTCGCTGGAGTATCTCGCCGAGTACTCCCCGGCGCTGCCGTGCACGGTCGAGCAGTTCATGATCGCGCTGGATCGCTCCGACGCGATCCTCGGCGTCGATTCCCCGAACCCGGGCATCCGCGTGACCATCGAGATCGCCAACCCCAAGGGCCGGTACGTCCCCAACCAGGACGAGCCGCGGTTCTTCGACACCCGTGGACCGCGGTGCTACGAGCCGGCAGTGCAGCCGCAGAACTTCGGCTCGGCGCCGGGCGGCGCCATCGCCGACGGCGCCTACCAGCCGCCCACCCGCAATCCCGGGCCGGCATTCATCCCGACCCTCCCCAACCCGCTCGACCAGGACGGTCCGGTCCCCGGGCTACGGACCCGCGGGTCCGTACCCGCCGCCCCGGGTCGGGCCGTCCCCGAGCAGCCCAACCTGCCGTTCCCCTCGACCGTCACCGCGGGGCAGGACAGGGACGTCATGGCGATGGCCTACGCGGGATCACCGCTGGAGACCGACACCGTCCGCACCGTTTACGGAGTCGCCACCGACCGCGACGCGGGTGAGATCCCCGCGTGGATCGGCGGGATCGGTGCTCCTGCTCTCCGCGGGGCGGAGGTGAGTTTCCGATGAGCACCAAGATCAAGGCTCTCTTCCGAGGGGGCGTCCTGGGATCGTTCGTCAAGCTGGCGATCTTCGTGGTGGTCACCATCCTGCTGAGCACGGTCCTCGCCACCACCATCCGCGGTGGCACCCGCGAGGCCGGGACCGAGTACTCGGCGATCTTCTCCGACGTGACGATGCTCGAGGAGGGCGACGACGTCCGGATCGCCGGCGTCGTGGTGGGTCACGTGACCGGCTTCGAGATCCACGACCGGGACCAGGCAAGGGTGGACTTCACCATGTCCGGTGACCGCACGCTGCCGGCCAACGTCCACCTCTCGCTGCGGCTACGCAACATGATCGGTCAGCGCTACATGAACATCAGCCGTGAACCCGGGCCAGTGGCGCCGATGATGCCGGAGGGGACGACCATCGGAATCGAGAACACCTCGCCCGCCGTGGACCTCACGGCGCTGTTCAACGGTTTCAGGCCGCTGTTCACCACATTGCAGCCGGAGGACGTCAACGCACTCGCGGACTCGCTCGTCCGTGTACTGCAAGGCGAGGGCGGGACCGTCGCGAACCTGGTCCAGCAGACCGGGCAGCTCACCAACCACCTCGCCGACCGTGATCAGGTGATCGGGGAGGTCATCGACAACCTCACCCGGGTCCTGCAGACGATCAACGAGCGGGACGTCCAGTTCCAGCAGCTCGTGGTGACCACCAGGCAGCTGGTGGAGGGACTCGCCGAGGAGCGCGACGCGATCGGTAGCTCGCTCGACTCGATAGCCGATCTGACGTCCTCCGCGGAGAACGTGGTCACCGCGACCCGGCCGAGCGTCACCGAGTCGCTCGATCACCTCAAGCTGGTCACGGACGACATCACCGCCAACCGGGACACCCTCAGCACGGTTCTGCAGAACATGCCGGTCAAGACCGACAATCTCATCCGGATGGGGTCGTTCGGGTCGTGGTTCCAGTTCTATCTCTGTGGACTCGACGTGGTGAGCGGTCCGGGTACCAACGTGCCCAACCTCCTGCCGAGCGGCGGCCCGACAGTCAATCACCCGGTGTACACCAATGTGGCGCCCCGGTGTCATGGGGGGATCTCATGAGTAAGCGCAGGCCGAGCGAACCCAGGTTCGGGAACGCCACGATCGGCGCGGTCGGTGTGGTGGTGATCCTGGTTCTCACCATGACGGCGTTCAGCCTGGACTCGTTGCCCTTCGTGGGTGCCGGGCCCAAGTACTCGGCGCACTTCTCCGAAGCGGCCGGGCTGACCGACGGCAACGAGGTCCGTGTGGCCGGCGTCAAGGTCGGTGTGGTGACGGACGTCGAACTCGACGGGGACAAGGTCGTCGTGGGCTTCCGGACCAAGGACGCATGGCTCGGGGACGACACGCGGGCGAGCATCCAGGTCAAGACCGTCCTGGGCCAGAAGTACCTCGCACTCATCCCGGCGGGGAACGGCGAGTTGGACCGATCCGAACCGATCCCGCTCGACCGCACGGTGGCGCCCTACGACGTGGTCACCGCGTTCTCCTCGGCCGCCGAGACACTGGACCAGATCGACGACGCGAAACTCGCCGAGAGCCTGGACACGCTCACCGACGCGATGCAGGCCTCACCCGAAGAGTTCCGCGGAGCGGTCGACGGCGTGGCCCGGTTGTCCCAGACGCTGTCCAGCCGCGACGCCGAACTCCGTGAGCTGCTCGAGGCCACCAGGACCAGTTCGGCGATCCTCGCGGAGCGCAACGAGGACTTCCGGAGGCTCATCGTCGGGACCGGTCAGCTCCTGGGCGAGCTCAACGGCCGCTCGGAGGCGCTCAAGCTCGTGTTGGCCTCCACCCGTGGTCTGTCGATCGAGCTCCGGAGGTTCGTCGCGGAGAACGAGGCCGAGTTCGGGCCGACCCTCGACAGCCTGGACTCCGCGCTGGCGGTCCTCACCGACCACGAGGAGGAGCTGAAGAAGTCGATCCACAACCTGGCGCCCTTCTACCGGCTCTACGCCAACTTGCTGGGCACCGGTCGCTGGTTCGACTCGGTGGTCACCAACCTCGTCCCGCCGGGCATCCCCGAACCGCCCTTCTATCCCGGCGCCCGCGCACCGGCCCGACAGAGTGGGATCAACTGATGCACAAGAAGCTGCCGTACTGGCTGGTCGCGCTGCTCCTCGTCGTCGTCGTCGCGATCGTGGCGGTCACCTACCTCGCCGTCACGCGGATGGGTCGGACCACCATCACCGCGACCTTCCCCTCGGCCGTCGGCGTCTCGCAGGGCACCGACGTCCGGATCCTCGGGGTGACCGTCGGCTCCGTCGACGAGGTCACCCCGATGGGCGACACCGTCGAGGTCAAGCTGCACGTCAACAGGGGTATCGAGGTCCCCGCCGACGCCAAGGCCGTCCAGGTGACCCCGTCGGTCATCCCGGACCGCACCATCCAGCTCCTCCCCGCGTACTCGGGAGGGCCCGTCATGGAGTCCGGGGCGCACATCCCGCTCGAGCGGACCGCGACGCCCGTCGAGGTGGACAAGCTGTACGCGTCGGTCAAGGACCTCACGGACGCCCTCGGGCCCGACGGCGCCAACAAGGACGGCGCCCTCGACCGGTTCGTGACCACGTCCGCCGACACCCTCGGTGGCAACGGCGCGGCACTCGGACGGTCGATCGACGAACTGTCCAAGGCCGCCACGACGCTGGCGGACTCGAGCCAGGACATCAGCGAGACCGTGGTCAATCTGCAGTCGTTCGTCACCATGCTTGCGCAGAACGACGCGCAGGTGCGCGAGTTCAACACCCAGATGGCGACGTTCAACCGGACCGTGTCGGGTCAGCGGGAGGACCTCCAGGGGGCCCTGGGTGAACTCAGCTACGCGCTCGCCGACGTGGCCCGGCTGGTTCGCGACAACCAGGACGTGATCCGGAGCAACGCGGACCGGCTGGTGACCCTCAGTCAGATCACCGTCGACCAGCGCGACGATCTCGAGGAGATCCTCAAGACGGCTCCGCTGGCCCTGTCCAACCTCATCGGCGCCTACGACTCCGAGTCGGGTTCCCTGTCGCTGCGCGCGAACCTGCCGGAGAAGCAGGACCCGGCCGGCGTCCTGTGCTCACTCATGACGCTGAGCCGTCTCAACCCGGGGGACGAGATGCTGAGGGAACTGGACAACCTGCGTCGCGCTGACATCCAGGCCTGTGAGGCGCTCGCGCCGGAGCGCAACCGCGAACTCCGGGCCTCCAACCCCGACCTGCCGCTCGGCATCCTGGCAGGCGAGATGAAGCAGTCGATCCCAGTCCCCGGGACGGTTCCGGGCAACTACGGCTGGCCGATGACGCCCGCCTCGGAAGGGGGTCGGGGATGAGCCGACACACAGTTCCCGTCGTCAACCGCAGAATCCGTGCCCTCGGCGTCGCCGCCGTGGTCACCGCGCTGGTGTCCGGCTGCTCCATGGACCTCGAGGACTACACGCTGCCGGGCGGTGCCGACGTGGGGGACGACCCCATCACGGTGGCCGTCCAGTTCGACGACGTGCTCGACCTGGTCCTCCAGTCCAGCGTCAAGGTCAACGGACTCGACGCCGGACGCGTCTCGGGCGTCTCGCTCGCGGAGGACGGGTGGACGGCGCGGGTGGAGATCATCCTGCGCGACGACCTCGACCTGCCCTCCAACGTGGAGGCGTCGATCCAGCAGACCAACCTCCTGGGGGAGAAGTTCGTCCAACTGACCCCACCCGAGGACGAACCGCCCGCCGGCAGGTTGTCCGACGGCGATGTGATCTCGACCTCGAACAGTCGGACGGCCACGGACATCGAGCAGGTGCTCGGTGCACTCTCGCTGCTCCTCAACGGCGGCGGCGTGGACCAGATCCAGCCGATCGTCGCGGAGCTGCGCGCGGTGACCGACGGTCGCGAGGAGGGGCTCACCGAGACCCTGCGCTCGGCGGACGAGCTCATCTCCGGACTCAACCGTCAGCGCGACAGCATCACCGATGCACTCGAGGGCGTCAATCTGATGACGGCCCGCGCCAACGACCAGCGGGAACAGATCCAGGCCGCTCTCGACGAGCTGCCCGCCGGGGTGGCGGTCCTCGAGGAGCAGCGCCCCCAGCTAGTGGAGATGTTGCGCCGGGTCGACGCGCTCGGGCAGGTGGGATCCGACATCCTGCTCACCAGCCGGGAGGACATCATCGCGGACCTGCGATCACTGCGTCCGGTGCTGCAGTACCTGGGTGAGTCGACTCCGGAGCTCATCGACCTTGTCGGGTTCGTCCCCACCTTCCCCTTCCCCGACGCGTCGATTCAGACGAGCGTCGGCGGCTCGGCGAACGTGTTCCTCTCCGTGGATGCGACGATCTCCGAGACGCTCCGTAACCTCGGCGCGAACCAGGGTGATCCGGTGCCGATCTACCCGAACACCACGAGTGGCCCGTACAACGTCGACCCAGGCAACCCCTGGGTGAACGGAAACGGCCCCGACAGGCGGACCACCATCGTCCTGCCGCTGTTGCCCATCCCGCCGATCATGGACCGGGCGGTCACGCCCAGGCCCGCGCCGGGTACCTCGGAGTTCTCCGAGAACTACCTGCCTGAACCAGGGGAGCCCGGATACCAGTGAGCAAGATACTCAAGACCCAGCTCATCGCCTTCTGCGTGATCGCAGCAGTGGGGATCAGTTACGTCGGGGCCAACTACGTGCGGCTGCCCTCGTTGTTCGGGATCGGTCAGTACCAGGTCTACCTGGACCTGCCCGATACCGGAGGTGTGTTCACCAACGCGGCGGTCAACTACCGCGGCACCCCCGTCGGGCGAATCGGCGAGCTCTCGCTCACCGACGACGGGGTCCGGGTCGAACTCGACCTGGATTCCAGTGCTCCGGACATCCCGGCGGACACCGTGGCCGTGGTGGCCAACCGCTCCGCGATCGGCGAGCAGTTCGTGGACCTGCGGCCCAACTCCTACTCCGAGCCGTATCTGCAGGACGGTGACGTGATCAGCGCGGGCCGCGAGGCGTTGCCGGTACGCGTGGAGGACCTGCTGGCCTCGGTCGACGAGCTGTCCCGGTCGGTGCCGCTCGACGACCTCGAGGTGATGGTCGACGAGTTGGGTACCGCGATCGAGGGTCGGGGACCGCAACTCCAGCGACTCTCGGACTCCCTCATCCGCATCTCCGATTCCGGGATCCGCACCATGCCGCAACTGCAGGCCCTCATCCGGGACGGGGCGACCGTCCTCGACACCCAGGCCGACCAGTCCGCGGAGATCATCAGCTTCTCCCGCGACCTGCGTACGGTGACCGAGGCCCTGCGTGACTCCGACTCCGACCTCGAGCGTCTCATCACCACCGGGCCCGAGTTCGCGGACGAGACGCGGTTCCTGGTGGAGAACTCCGGCGAGCCGCTCACCCGGACCATCGGGAACCTGTCGACCACCATGAAGACCGTGGACCCGCTCGCGCCGTCGTTCAAGGTGCTCCTGCAGTTGCTGCCGGCCCTGGCGGCCGGCGGCCTGTCGGTGGCACCGGGCGACGGCACCATCCACTTCGGTCTGGTCCTGGAGATGGACAACCCCACGCCGTGTACCCAGGGTTATGAAGGCACCTGGGACATCATCAACCAGATCAGGGCGCAGGACCCGTCATTCGACCCGCAGGAACAGAACTTCCCGCCGAACTACGACGCCGAGTGCACGGTTCCGCTCGGCAGCCCCACCGCCGTGCGCGGCGCCGACCGGGTCGAGTACGCCTACCCGGGCGTCACGCAGCCCTGGGACGCCAAGCCCAAGATCGACCCGGACCGGTTGAACCTGTCCGTGGCCGCCGAGCAGCTCGCGGTCCTGCAGGGACTGATCCCGCGGTGACCGGGCGACCGGGCGGTGATCCGGGGCGCCCTGGTTCAGGTAGCGTCGCCGCCATGAGTTCGCAGGGCAAGATCAGGGGCGGCGGCCGCGCAGCGGGGGACGGCTCCGAGGGCGCCGGCACCGAGGGGAACCGGGCCGTCCCGAGGTGGCTGGCGGTCCTCTCGATCGTCGTGCTGGTGGCCGGTCTCGCGGTGCTGGGCGTGTTCGGCTGGCGTTACGCCGAAGCGCGATCCGCCCACGAGGTCGCGACCGAGCGGGAGGCCGTCTCCGAGGTGGCGTCGCAGGTGATCATCAACGCGTTCAGCTTCGATCACCGCAACGTGGACGAATCGTTGCAGCAGCTCGCCGATGCCTCGACGGGTGACTTCCTCGTGGAGCAGGAGCAGTGGGCGGACGATGTCCGCACCCGTGTCGTGGAGCAGAAGGCGGTCACCACGGCGACCGTCTCCCAGGCCGCTGTCGAGGTCCTCGACCTCGAAGCGGGCGATGCGGCGGTGCTGGTGGTCTTCACCGCCCACTCCGAGCGGGAGGGCCAGGACGACATCACGGGTCGGCAGGCGATGCGCGTGGACCTCATCCGGGAGGACGGCACGTGGAAGGCCGACGCGGTCAACCAGGTGGGCGTGACGGTGCCGGTCGGGACCTCGAGTCAGTCCGTGCAGGAGCTGGAGGCGCCGGGGGCCCAGGATGGTGACGGGAACACGGACACCAATTCCGCCGACGCCGACGCCGACGCCGGCTCCGAGGACTCCGACACGCAGGAGGAGTCGACCACCGCGCCGACCACCTCCGCCGGCCGATGAATAAGGACGCTGAATAACTGATGCCACCCATTAAGAGGACCCAGAAGCCTGTCGTCCAGCCCGCTCGCCGACGGCTGGCCGGTCACGCAGGATCGGCCAGGTCCGAGGTCGGTTCCCGGGCGGACGAGACCCGTGACGACGACGACATCGCCGACACGGGGACCACCGACACGGGGACCACCGACGGTGCCGGGACCGCCAGCGACACAGCGACCGCCACCGACACAGTGACCGCCACCGACACAGTGACCGCCACCGACACAGTGACCGCCACCGACACAGTGACCGCCACCGACACAGTGACCGCCACCGACACAGTGACCGCCACCGACGGTGCCGGGACCGCCACCGATACAGGGGGCGCCGACGGTGCCGGGACGACGTCGGGCGCCGGGCTACCCCGGGGCCGGTCGCTCGCGTACGCGGCACTCGCGGTGGGACTGGTGGCGGGAGCCACGGGTGCGTTCCTGGCCACCGGACCCGGCGTGGACGTGGACAACCAGGCGTTCGTCGATCAGGCCGCCACCGACGCGGTCCTGACCGCGGCGAGCACCAACGTCCAGCGACTGGTCGCCATCGACCACGAGACGCTCGACGAGTACCACGACTCGCTGGGGGAGTTCCTCACGCCGGCACTCGTGACAGAGCTGGACGAGAACTGGCCCGCGCTCCGCGACAGCTACGAGCAGTCTGCCACCGCCGTCGAGGCGCAGGTCCGTGAGGCGGGTCTGTCCTACCTCGATGGGGACAAGGCCGAAGTGCTGCTCGTGCAGGACGTGTCGATGACCCGTGACGGCGTCGCGGCCGGCAGCACCAGCGGCACCTACCTGGTCGGCCTGGACAGGATCGACGGCGTCTGGAAGCTGTCCCGGATCCCCGACCTGCCCTCCTGACGGGTCGGCGGAGGGTCGATCCCGGGCCGGACCGCGCCGGATCCTTGACGAACGGCCTCTGACCCGTCACCCTTTAGGGGCATCGGGCGATCAGAACGCCCGCCGGTGCGACGTCCCGACCGGGAGCCGATGAGGCGAGAGCCACGAGGGCAACCAGCGCAGGGACGGACGACGCACCCGCCCGCGAACAGCCTCCGGGATCACTCCCGTGGACGGCTGGACTTCCGCGCCGCTATCCGCTAGATTAGGTCGTTGCGCTGGCTGCTATTTGCACTCTCGTCCGTCCGTGACGGCTCGTCCCCGGTCTCACCGGGTGCTTTCCGAGTCCTCGATCGGTTCGGGCGTGGGTGGATACCCGTCGGCGGACCGCTCGCAGATACATCTGTGGTCACCGCCCGTGGTGATCACGTGAGGTGCTGGAAGGACCCATCTTGGCAGTCTCCCGCCAGACCAAGTCAGTTTCCACCGTTCCCGGTGCGCCCCGGAGAGTCTCGTTCGCGAAACTCTCCGAGCCGTTGCCGGTCCCGGGACTGCTCGACCTCCAGACGGAGTCGTTCGAGTGGTTCATCGGGTCGGAGGAGTGGCAGAAGAGGGCCGCATCACGCGGCGTCACAAACCTCGAGGGAGGCCTGGAGTCGATCCTCAGGGAGATCTCCCCGATCGAGGACTTCTCCGGATCCATGTCGCTCTCGTTCTCGGATTCGTACTTCGAAGAGGTCAAGGCCTCCATGGAGGACTGCCGCGAGAAGGACCGCACGTACGAGGCGCCCCTGTTCGTCACCGCCGAGTTCGAGAACACCGAGACGGGTGAGATCAAGTCTCAGACCGTCTTCATGGGTGATTTCCCGATGATGACGGACAAGGGCACGTTCATCATCAACGGCACCGAGCGCGTCGTCGTCTCGCAGCTCGTCCGCTCCCCGGGCGTGTACTTCGACCGGAACCGCGACAAGTCCACGGAGCGCGACGTCCACTCCGTCAAGGTCATCCCCTCGCGTGGTGCGTGGCTCGAGTTCGACGTGGACAAACGCGACACCGTGGGTGTGCGTATCGACCGCAAGCGGCGCCAGTCGGTGACCGTGCTGCTCAAGGCTCTCGGGTGGACCACCACCGAGATCAAGGAGCGTTACGGCTTCTCCGAGATCATGATGTCCACGCTCGAGAAGGACACGGTCGAGGACACGGATCAGGCCCTGCTCGAGATCTACCGCAAGCTGCGTCCGGGCGAGCCGCCCACCCGCGAGTCCGCCGAGGCCCTCCTGGAGAACCTGTTCTTCAAGGAGAAGCGTTACGACCTGGCGCGAGTCGGCCGCTACAAGGTCAACCGCAAGCTAGGTCTGCCGGATCCCGAGGGCGACTCCACCACCACGCTCACGCGTGAGGACATCGCCGCCACCATCGAGTACCTCGTGCGACTCCACGCGGGCGAGAACTCGATGCAGGTCGAGGGCGGGCGCGAGGTGCCGGTCGACGTCGACGACATCGACCACTTCGGCAACCGTCGTCTGCGTACCGTCGGCGAGCTCATCCAGAACCAGGTCCGCGTGGGCCTGTCCCGGATGGAGCGCGTCGTGCGCGAGCGCATGACCACTCAGGACTCCGAGGCGATCACCCCGCAGTCGCTGATCAACATCCGGCCCATCACCGCCGCGCTCAAGGAGTTCTTCGGAACCTCCCAGATGTCGCAGTTCATGGACCAGAACAACCCGCTGTCCGGTCTGACCCACAAGCGTCGCCTGTCGGCGCTGGGCCCCGGTGGCCTCTCCCGTGAGCGCGCCGGCCTCGAGGTGCGCGACGTGCACGCCTCGCACTACGGCCGCATGTGCCCGATCGAGACCCCCGAGGGTCCGAACATCGGTCTCATCGGTTCACTCTCGGTCTACGCCCGGGTCAACCCGTTCGGATTCATCGAGACGCCGTACCGCCGGGTCATCGACGGTTCCGTCACCGACCAGGTGGACTACCTGACCGCCGACGAGGAGGACCGCCACGTCGTGGCGCAGGCCAACTCGGAGATCGACGCGGACGGCAAGTTCGTCGAGGATCGCGTCCTCGTGCGCAAGAAGCACGGTGACGTCGAGGTCGTCGCGGGTACGGACGTCGACTACATGGACGTCTCACCGCGCCAGATGGTCTCCGTGGCCACCGCGATGATCCCGTTCCTCGAGCACGACGACGCCAACCGTGCCCTGATGGGTGCGAACATGCAGCGCCAGTCGGTCCCGCTCGTGCGTTCCGAGGCGCCGCTCGTCGGCACCGGTATGGAGCTGCGCGCGGCCGTGGACGCGGGCGACGTCGTCGTCAACACCAGCGCGGGCATGGTGGAGGAGGTCTCGGCCGACTTCATCACCGTGATGGACGACGACGGTGGCCGCCAGACCTACCGCCTGGCCAAGTTCGCCCGGTCCAACCAGGGCACGTGTTCCAACCAGAAGCCGATCGTGGACGAGGGCGACCGCGTCGAGGCCGGCCAGGTCCTCGCCGACGGACCCTGCACCGAGAACGGTGAGATGGCGCTCGGCAAGAACCTCCTCGTGGCGATCATGCCGTGGGAGGGCCACAACTACGAGGACGCCATCATCCTCTCGCAGCGCCTGGTGGAGGAGGACGTGCTCACGTCCATCCACATCGAGGAGCACGAGATCGACGCCCGCGACACCAAGCTGGGTGCCGAGGAGATCACGCGCGACATCCCCAACGTCTCCGACGAGGTCCTCGCGGATCTGGACGACCGCGGCATCGTGCGTATCGGCGCCGAGGTCCGTGACGGCGACGTGCTGGTCGGCAAGGTCACGCCCAAGGGCGAGACCGAGCTCACCCCGGAGGAGCGCCTGCTGCGCGCCATCTTCGGTGAGAAGGCGCGCGAGGTGCGCGACACCTCGCTGAAGGTGCCCCACGGTGAGTCCGGGAAGGTGATCGGCGTCCGCGTGTTCTCACGTGACGACGACGACGACCTGCCCCCCGGCGTCAACGAGCTGGTCCGTGTGTACGTGGCGCAGAAGCGCAAGATCCAGGACGGCGACAAGCTCGCCGGCCGGCACGGCAACAAGGGCGTCATCGGCAAGATCCTCCCCGCCGAGGACATGCCGTTCATGCCCGACGGCACGCCCGTGGACATCATCCTCAACACGCACGGCGTCCCGCGTCGTATGAACATCGGTCAGATCATGGAGACCCACCTCGGCTGGTTGGCCAAGGCGGGCTGGGAGGTGCCCCGCGAGGCGGACGGTTCCCTCCCCGAGTGGGCGACCAAGCTGCCGGAGGAGATCTACAGCGTCGAGGCCGGCACCAACACGGCCACCCCCGTCTTCGACGGTGCGGCGGACACGGAGATCACCGGCCTGCTCGGCTGCACCCTCCCGAACCGTGACGGCGAGCGGATGGTCGAGGCCGACGGCAAGGCGACCCTGATCGACGGTCGTTCGGGCGAGCCGTTCCCGTACCCGGTCTCCGTGGGCTACATGTACATCCTCAAGCTGCACCACCTGGTGGACGACAAGATCCACGCCCGTTCCACGGGTCCGTACTCGATGATCACCCAGCAGCCGCTCGGCGGTAAGGCCCAGTTCGGTGGCCAGCGCTTCGGTGAGATGGAGTGCTGGGCGATGCAGGCCTACGGTGCGGCGTACACGCTGCAGGAGCTGCTCACCATCAAGTCCGACGACGTCGTGGGCCGCGTGAAGGTGTACGAGGCGATCGTCAAGGGCGAGAACATCCCGGAGCCCGGAATCCCGGAGTCGTTCAAGGTCCTGCTCAAGGAGCTCCAGTCGCTGTGCCTCAACGTCGAGGTGCTCTCCAGCGACGGCCAGGCGGTCTCGCTGGGCGAGGGCGCCGAGGACGACGACCTCGACCGCACCGCTGCGAACCTGGGGATCAACCTCTCCAGGGACGAGTCCTCAGCGGCAGACGAGTTGGCGCAGTAGGCGCCGGGGGCGTGCACCACCGGCGCCCCGCACCCCGAATATTCAGTTCCACCACGGCGGGCCCCATACCGGCCCCACCCCGCGAGGGGCCCGCCACCATCCCATACGGGAAAGGACGCCTACGTGCAGGACGTCAACTACTTCGACGAGCTGGTCATCAGTCTCGCGACAGCGGAGAACATCCGTAACTGGTCCTACGGTGAGGTCAAGAAGCCGGAGACCATCAACTACCGCACCCTCAAGCCGGAGAAGGAGGGCCTGTTCTGCGAGAAGATCTTCGGCCCCACCCGGGACTGGGAGTGCTACTGCGGCAAGTACAAGCGTGTGCGCTTCAAGGGCATCATCTGTGAGCGCTGCGGCGTCGAGGTGACCCGTGCCAAGGTGCGTCGTGAGCGGATGGGCCACATCGAGCTGGCCGCGCCCGTCACGCACATCTGGTACTTCAAGGGCGTCCCGTCGCGACTCGGCTACCTGCTGGACCTCGCGCCCAAGGACCTCGACAAGATCATCTACTTCGCGGCCTACGTCATCACCGGCGTGGACAAGGACCTGCGCCACAACGAGCTCAGCACCCTCGAGGCACAGATCCTCGAGGAGCGGAAGATCGTGGAGGACGAGCGGGACTCGGACATCGAGGCACGCGCCAAGAAGCTCGAGGCCGACCTGGCCGAGCTGGAGGCCGAGGGTGCCAAGGCCGACCAGCGCCGCAAGGTCAAGGACGGCGGCGAGAAGGAGATGAAGAAGATCCGCGAGTCGGCCCAGCGTGAGCTGGACCGCCTCGAGGAGATCTGGACCACTTTCACCAAGCTCGAGATCAACCAGATCATCGTCGACGAGGGCATCTACCGCGAGCTCGAGGACCGCTTCGGCGAGTACTTCGAGGGCGGCATGGGTGCCGAGGCGATCCAGTCGCTGCTGGAGAACTTCGACCTCGCCGCCGAGGCCGAGAACCTCCGCGACATCATCCGCAACGGCAAGGGTCAGAAGAAGATCCGCGCCCTCAAGCGCCTCAAGGTGGTCTCCGCGTTCCTGCGGTCGGGCAACCACCCGGCCGCGATGGTGCTCGGGGCCGTCCCGGTGATCCCCCCGGAGCTGCGCCCGATGGTGCAGCTCGACGGTGGGCGCTTCGCCACCTCGGACCTCAACGACCTCTACCGTCGTGTGATCAACCGCAACAACCGCCTCAAGCGACTGATGGATCTCGGTGCCCCCGAGATCATCGTCAACAACGAGAAGCGGATGCTGCAGGAGTCCGTTGACGCGCTGTTCGACAACGGCCGTCGTGGCCGGCCCGTCACGGGGCCGGGCAACCGCCCGCTCAAGTCGCTCTCGGACCTGCTCAAGGGCAAGCAGGGTCGGTTCCGTCAGAACCTGCTCGGCAAGCGCGTCGACTACTCGGGCCGTTCCGTGATCGTCGTGGGCCCGCAGCTACAGCTGCATCAGTGTGGTCTGCCCAAGCTGATGGCGCTCGAGCTGTTCAAGCCGTTCGTCATGAAGCGCCTGGTGGACCTCAACCACGCCCAGAACATCAAGTCCGCCAAGCGGATGGTCGAGCGTCAGCGCGACCAGGTGTGGGACGTGCTCGAAGAGGTCATCGCCGAGCACCCGGTGATGCTCAACCGTGCGCCCACGCTGCACCGCCTCGGCATCCAGGCCTTCGAGCCGCAGCTCGTCGAGGGCAAGGCCATCCAGCTGCACCCGCTGGTGTGTGAGGCGTTCAACGCCGACTTCGACGGTGACCAGATGGCCGTGCACCTCCCGCTGTCCGCGGAGGCGCAGGCCGAGGCCCGCATCCTCATGCTCGCCTCGAACAACATCCTGTCGCCGGCGTCGGGTCGTCCGCTCGCCATGCCGCGTCTGGACATGGTGACGGGTCTGTACTACCTGACCCGTCTCGACGAGGACGGCACGGGCGCCTACGTCCCGGCGGCCGAGGACGCGCCGGCCACCGGCGTGTACTCGAACCCGTCGGAGGCCATCATGGCCGTCGATCTGAAGGTGCTGGACATCCACGCGCCGATCCAGGTGCGGATGGCGCAGCAGCGTCCCCCCGCCGAGATCGAGGCGGAGCGGTTCCCCGAGGGCTGGACCCCCGGCCAGGAGTGGATCGCGGAGACCACGCTGGGCCGCGTCATGTTCAACGAGCTGCTCCCGGCGGACTACCCGTTCGTCAACGAGCAGATGCCGAAGAAGCGTCAGGCCGTCATCATCAACGACCTGGCCGAGCGCTACCCGATGATCGTCGTGGCGCAGACGGTGGACAAGCTCAAGGACACCGGTTTCTACTGGGCCACCCGCTCGGGCGTGACCATCGCGATGTCCGACGTGCTGGTGCCGCCGGCAAAGAAGGAGATCCTGGCGGGATACGACGCCAAGGCCGCGCGCCTGGAGTCGCAGTTCAGCCTGGGCAAGATCACCGACGAGGAGCGCAAGAGCGACCTGGTCAAGCTCTGGCAGGAGGCCACCGACGAGATCGGTCAGGCCATGGAGGCCAACTACCCGGACTCCAACCCGATCCCGACGATCGTCAAGTCGGGTGCGGCGGGCAACATGACCCAGATCCGTGCGCTCGCGGGCATGAAGGGCCTGGTGACGCGTCCGAACGGCGAGTTCATCCCGCAGCCCATCAAGTCCTCGTTCCGCGAGGGCCTGACGGTGCTCGAGTACTTCATGAACACGCACGGTGCGCGTAAGGGTCTGGCCGACACCGCGCTCCGTACGGCCGACTCGGGCTACCTCACGCGTCGCCTCGTCGACGTCTCTCAGGACGTCATCGTCCGCGAGACGGACTGTGGCACCAGCAAGGGTGTCGAGACGACCATCGCCCGCCGTGACGTGGACGTCCACGGCGTCGAGACGGGTGCCCTGGACCGCGACGAGCACGTCGAGACCTCGACGTTCGCGCGGACCCTGGCAGAGGACGCGGTCGACGCCTCCGGTGCGGTCATCGTCGCCGCCGGCACCGACCTCGGTGACCCGAACATCGAGGCGCTCATCGCCGCCGGCATCGAGAAGGTCAAGGTCCGTTCGGTCCTGACCTGCACCACGGGCACGGGAGTCTGCGCGACCTGCTACGGCCGTTCCATGGCCACCGGTCTGCTGGTCGACATCGGCGAGGCCGTGGGCATCGTCGCCGCCCAGTCCATCGGCGAGCCGGGTACGCAGTTGACCATGCGTACGTTCCACCAGGGTGGCGTCGGTGACGACATCACCGGTGGTCTGCCGCGAGTGCAGGAGCTCTTCGAGGCCCGCGTGCCCAAGGGCAAGGCCCCGATCGCCGAGGAGGCGGGCCGGATCCGTCTCGAGGAGGAGGAGCGTTTCTACACCATCACGATCGTGCCGGACAACGGCGCGGAAGAGATCGTGTACGAGAAGCTGTCCAAGCGTCAGGGTCTCGCCCACGTCATCCTCGAGGACGGTTCGTCCCGTCCGATCGTCGACGGCGACCATCTGGAGCGCGGTCAGGCCCTCCTCGAGGGTCCGGCCGATCCGCACGAGGTGCTGGCCATCCTCGGCCCCAACGGTGTCCAGAAGTTCCTCGTCGACGAGGTGCAGAAGGTCTACCGTGCGCAGGGTGTGTCGATCCACGACAAGCACCTCGAGGTCATCGTCCGCCAGATGATGCGTCGGGTCGCGATCAACGAGTCCAACAGCACCGAGTTCCTGCCCGGTGCCCTGGTCGAGCGCGCGGAGCTCACCGCGGAGAACCGTCGCGTCCTCACCGAGGGCGGTTCACCGGCCTCGGCGCGCCCGGTCCTCATGGGCATCACCAAGGCCTCGCTGGCCACGGACTCGTGGCTCTCGGCGGCCTCCTTCCAGGAGACCACCCGCGTGCTCACCGACGCCGCCATCAACCGGCGCTCGGACAAGCTCGTGGGCCTCAAGGAGAACGTCATCATCGGTAAGCTCATCCCGGCGGGTACCGGTATCAACCGCTACCGGAACTCGACGGTCGAGCCCACCGAGGAGGCCCGCGCGGCCGCCTACTCCATCCCGGACTACGGCGACGGTTTCTACGGTCCCGAGGACGGCTTCGGCGACGCCACCGGCGCGTCGGTCCGGCTGGACGACCTGGGTTACTGACCTGACCCGACGGGTCGGTCACCGACCGACTCGAGCGAACACCGGACCCCCGAGCGCCTCGCGCGCCGGGGGTCCGGTGCGTTCGCCCGGCCGCGTCGTCGCTGGACGCGAACGTGTTCTAGACTTGCTCGATGTGCCCTGAGCCGCCGCGGTCCTCGCGGCGGACCGGGGCCGGATGACCGGAAGGGGGCGATCGAGAAGTGCGGATCGCACTGCTCTCGTACAGGAGCAAGCCACACGGCGGCGGACAGGGCGTCTATGTCCGACACCTGAGCCGCGAGTTGGCCGCACTGGGACACACCGTCGAGGTGTTCTCCGGTCAGCCGTACCCGGAGCTCGACCCGGGACCCACGCTCACCAGGGTCCCGAGCCTGGACCTGTACAACGACGCGAACCCGTTCCGCACTCCGCGCCCCTCCGAGATCCGCGACAGGATCGACCTCCTCGAGGTGTTCACCATGTGGACCGCCGGCTTCCCGGAGCCGCGGACCTTCAGCCTGCGCGCGGCGCGGGCGCTCACGCCCCGGCTCGCCGACTTCGACGTGGTGCACGACAACCAGTGCCTCGGCAGCGGCCTGCTGACACTCGAGGAGGCCGGGTTCCCGGTGGTCGCCACGGTGCACCACCCGATCACCCGGGACCGCGACCTGGCCATGAAGGAGGCGCCCTGGCGGAAGAAGATCACCACGTGGCGCTGGTTCGGTTTCCTCGGCATGCAGATCAGGGTGTCCAGGAAGCTGGAGGAGATCATCACGGTCTCCAGCAACTCGGCAGAGGACATCGCCTCGGACTTCGGGGTGGACCCGGACCGGATCGTGACGATCCCGCTGGGGGTGGACACCGACCGCTTCCACGACCGCCGCGAGCGCGAGCCCGGACGACTCGTCTGTGTGGCGAGCGCCGACCAGCCGCTCAAGGGCGTACCGATCCTGCTGCGGGCGCTGGCGAAGGTCCGTGAGGAGCACCCCGGTGTGCGGCTCACGTTGATCTCCAAGCTCAAGCGCAAGGGCGAGGCCGCCAAGCTGCTGGACTCCCTGGGGTTGCGCGATGCGGTGGACCTGGTGTCGGGGGTCGACGACGACGAGCTGGCCGAGCTCGTGGGCACCGCCGAGATCTCGGTCGTGCCGAGCATGTACGAGGGCTTCTCGCTCCCCGCCGTCGAGGCCATGTCCAGCGGGTGCGCGCTGGTCGCCAGCCGTGCGGGCGCGCTGCCGGAGGTCGTGGGCACCGATGATTCCGCCGCCCGACTGGTCGAACCCGGCCACGTGGACGAGCTCGCCCGGCAGATCAGTGCCCTGCTGGCCGATCCGGACGAGCGACGGCGACTGGCCACCGGCGGCAGGGCCCGCGTCATGGAGCGCTACAGCTGGGCGGCCGTGGCCAGGAGGACCGTCGAGGTCTACGAGACGGCGATCGCCAGGGTCCGGGGCGAGGCGCTCCCGGACCTGACCGCCGGTCCGGTCATCGGACCGGATCAGACAGAGATTGACGAGCACGTCACCGACGACGTGCCCGAGGTGCTCCCGGGTTCCGGCGAGTACGACATCCGTGAGCAGGAGGACGCCGCATGCTGACCGCTGACTTCAATCGTCTGGGGGTCACCCCCGGCATGCGAGCCATCGATGTGGGAGCCGGCCTCGGTAGGCACACCTTCGAGCTCTACAGGCGTGGAGCCGATGTCACGGCGTTCGACCAGAACGCCGACGAGATGCGTCAGGTGACCGAGATGCTCGCCGCGATGGAGGCAGAGGGCGAGGGCCTGCCGGAATCCAGGGGCGAGGCGGTGACCGGAGACGCACTCAACATGCCCTACGAGGACGGCACCTTCGACCTGGTGCTCATCTCGGAGGTGCTCGAGCACGTCCCGGAGGACACCAAGGCGATCGCGGAGCTGGTGCGGATCCTCAAGCCGGGTGGGGTCGCCGCGGTGACCGTCCCGCGCGAATGGCCGGAGAAGCTGTGCTGGAAGCTCTCGGACGCCTACCACTCCAACCCGGGCGGCCACTGTCGCATCTACACGGCCGAGGAGCTGGGCTTCAAACTCCGCGCCGCCGGCCTGGAGGTCACCGGCACCGGTTTCGCGCACGCGCTGCACGCCCCCTACTGGTGGCTCAAGTGCGCCGTGGGGACCGAGAACGACGACCACCCGCTGCCGAAGGCCTACCACCAGCTCCTGGTCTGGGACCTGATGAAGGGTCCCTGGGTCACCAGGACCGCGGAGAAGCTGCTCAACCCGGTGATGGGCAAGTCCATCGTCTTCTACCTACGCAAGCCCGCGGAGGCCTGATCGTCAGTGGTCACCACCAACACCGGAGCAGACCGGTCCCGCCCCGTCCCCAGCGTCCCGGGGGTTCTCGACGCCGACGCGGTGCGCGCCACCGGTGAGTGGATCGCTTCCGTGCAGCGTCCGAACGGGGAGATCCCGTGGTTCACGGGCGGCCACACCGACCCGTGGGACCACGTCGAGTCGGCCATGGGCCTGTCGGTGGCCGGCCAGTGGGAGGCCGCGGAGAAGGCATACGGCTTCCTGCGCGACACCCAGCGCGGCGACGGTTCCTGGCCGGTGAGGTGGCAGGACGGTGTGATCGTGGACGGGGACACCGACTCCAACTTCTGCGCCTACATCGCGGTCGGGGTGTGGCACCACCATCTGGTGACCGCGCAACCCGGATTCCTGGAATCCATGTGGCCGACGGTGCGCAGGGCCCTCGATCTGGTCCTGACCTTCCGGGGCCCGGAGGGGCAGATGTGGTGGGGAGCCGGCGAGGAGGGCTTCTGCGAGGAGGCCCTCATCACCGGCTCCTCCAGCGTCCACCACGCGCTCCGGTGTGGCGTGGCGATCGCCGAGGAGCTCGGGGGGACCGCCCCGGACTGGGACGCCGCGGCCGACTCCCTCGGTCACGCCCTGCGGGCACACCCCGAGCTGTTCACGCCCAAGGCCGAGTTCTCCATGGACTGGTACTACCCGGTTCTCGGCGGCGTGATGGTGGGGGAGCAGGCACAGGACAGGCTGGACTCCCTCTGGGACCGATTCGTGGTCGACGGCCTGGGTATCCGGTGCGTGGACCACCGTCCCTGGGTGACCGGAGCCGAGACGTGCGAGCTCGTGTTGGCCCTCGAGGCGGCGGGACGGCACGAGCAGGCGCTCGAGCAGTTCTCCAACATGCAGCACCTGCGGGACGCCGACGGCTCCTACTGGACCGGCCTGGTGTTCGCGGACGGCAAGCGCTGGCCCGTGGAACTGAGCACGTGGACCGGGGCCGTCATGCTGCTGGCTGCGGACGCGCTGTCCCGCACCACGCCGGGCAACGAGATCTTCCGCTACGTCTCGGACCACACGATGCAGCGGCTGCACCACACTCCGGGCGATCCGGCCGACTGTGCCCCGGGCGAGGAGTGCCCGCCCATCCCGGCCGCCGTGCGCTAGTCTGTCGGGAACTGCCGCTGGACACCTGTCTGGTCAGGTGTCGGACGGCGGCCCCGACCGCACGAGGAGCGCCCATGGAATTCGGACTCACCCTGTTCACCAGCGATCGGGGGATCCGGCCGACCACGGCCGCCGTGGCCGCGGAGAACGCCGGGTTCTCGGCGTTCTACGTACCCGAGCACACCCACATCCCGATCCGGCGCGAGGCCGCGCACCCCGGCACCGGCGGTGCGGAACTGCCCGACGAGCGCTACAGCCGCACGCTCGACCCGTGGGTCGCGCTAGCCGCGGTGTCGGCGGTCACCACGACCATCCGACTCGGCACCGCCGTCGCGATCCCGGTCGAGAGCGACCCCATCACCCTGGCCAAGACCATCGCCTCGGTCGACCACCTCTCGGACGGCCGCACCGTGCTCGGCGTGGGTTATGGCTGGAACCTCGACGAGATGGCGGATCACAACGTGCCGCCCAAGCTGCGCCGCACCATGCTGCGCGAGTACCTCGAGGCCATGCGGGAGCTGTGGAGCCGGGACGAGGCCGAGTACCACGGGGAGTTCGTGGACTTCGGTCCCAGCTGGGCCTGGCCGAAGACCGTCCAGAAGGGCGGCCCCCGCACCCTCGTGGGCGCCGCGGGAAACGAGAAGAACTTCAAGTGGATCTGCCGGAGCGCCGACGGCTGGATGACCACCCCGATCTCCCAGGACATCGCCGGCAGCATCCGGCAGCTGCGGGAGCTGTGGGCGGAGGCCGGCCGCGAGGGGGAGCCGTACATCGTGGTGCTCGACGGCAAGCCGATCCCCGAGAAGATCGAGATGTACCGCGAGCTGGGAGTGCACGAGCTCGTCTACGGGACCCCGGACAAGTCCGAGGAGGAGGTGCTGGCCTACATCGATCGACTGGCCGGCAAACTCGGACTGGCCGTCGGCGCCTGAACAACCAGAGCCTGAACAACCAGAGCCCGAGCCGTTGACCCTCGCGGAGGGCCCCCTGCGCCGGTACCGTCGGCGGTATGACCTCCGCCACCGCCTCTGACACCCCCGTCGTCGTCATCACCGGGGCCGGGGGCGGCCTCGGGGCCGCCACGGCCGCGCTCTACTCGGACCGCGGCTGGCACGTCGTCGCCGCCGACCTCACCGCGCCCCCCGGCGGCCCGGGGATCACGCCCGTGGCGGTCGACGTCACCGACTCCGTCTCGCTCGGGGCACTCGCCGACCGGGTCCGCACGGAGCACGGCCGTCTGGACGCGGTGATCACGTTCGCCGGTGTCCTGGGGATCGGGCCGCTCGCCGAGACCGACCCCGACCGGGTCCAGCAGGTACTGGACGTCAACATCATGGGGACCGTCCGGACGGTCCACGCGCTGTTCGACCTGCTCCGCGTGAGTGGCGGCCGGGTGGTCCTCATCAGCTCGGAGACCGGCCCCCAGCACGGGATGCCGATGAACGGCGCCTACGCCATGAGCAAGCACGCGATCGAGGCCTACGGGGACTCCCTCCGGCGCGAGCTCATGTTCCTCGGCCTCGACGTGGTGCTCATCCAACCCGGCCCGTTCCGCACGGGGATGACCGCCTCGATCCGGCGCCGCTTCCAGGAGTCCACGCTCCCGGGCTCACCGTTCGCCGCCATGGCCGCGGTGATGGGGGAGATGGCGGCGGGGGAGGACGACAAGGCCACCGACCCCCGGGTCCTGGCGGAGGCCGTGTGGACCGCCGGCACGACAGCCCGGCCCCGCCACCGCTACGCCGTGAAGTGGGACCTCGGACGCAGGCTCCTGGACCACCTTCCGGTCCCGGCGGTGGACAAGGCGCTCACGCTGGCACTGGGCGGCAAGATCAACGCCAAGAGGCTCGAACTGCGGCGCGAGGCGGCCGACACCCTCAGTGCCGCCGACGCGGAGGTGCGGCCGTGAGCAACCTCGACGCTCGCCCGGAGGAGATCGAATGCGAGGCGGGTGGAGCGCCGGGTGGGCCCGAACCCGGGGGCGCCGCGGTGGAGATCATCACCTCGCGCGACGTCCCACTCGGCGGGCCGCGCGCGATGACGGTCAAGCGGACGCTCCCGCAGCGGCAGCGCTCGCTGATCGGTGCCTGGTGCTTCGTCGACCACTACGGGCCCGACGACGTCTCGGCCACCGGCGGGATGGACGTTCCCTCGCATCCGCACACCGGGCTCCAGACCGTCAGCTGGCTCTTCGAGGGCAACGTGACCCACCACGACTCCGGAGACCACCACGCGGTCGTCCGGCCCGGCGAGGTCAACCTCATGACCTCCGGAGCCGGCATCTGCCACACCGAGGTCTCGACCCAGGACACGGGCGTGCTGCACGGGGTACAGCTGTGGACGGTGCTCCCCGAGAGGGACCGCGAGACCAGCGGCCGCGGGTTCGAGCACCACGTGCCCGAGGCGGTGGAGTACGAGGGCGGATCCGCCCTGGTCTTCATCGGGTCGCTGCTGGGCTCGTCGTCGTCCGTCACGACCTACAGCCCCCTCCTCGGCGCGGAACTCCGCCTGGACCCCGGTGCCCGGCTGACCGTCGACGTGGATCCTGAATTCGAACACGGTCTCCTGGTGGACGCCGGCGACATCACGCTCGAGGGCGTGACCGTCGAACCCACCCAGCTGGGTTACACGGGTGTCGGCGAATCCTCCCTGACGATCAGCAACACGGGATCCACACCGGCGCGGATGATCCTGATCGGAGGCACCCCGTTCGGCGAGGAGATCGTGATGTGGTGGAACTTCATCGGCCGCACCCACGACGAGATCGTGCGCTACCGGCAGGAGTGGGAGGCCGGGTCGGACCGCTTCGGCCGGGTCGACGGCTACATCGGGCGGAACCCTGACGGGCTCACCCGCCTGCCCGCGCCCACCCTTCCCGGCAGCGTGCTCAGGCCGAGGGCGAACCCGGCGGCACGCGCACAGACCGGCTGACAGGGCACGGACCGACTGACAGGGCACGGACTGGCTGACAGGGCACGGGCCGAACGAGGGGAAGAGGCAGATGACCGAGTACACCGACAAGGCCGGCGCCACCGTCACCGTGCAGCGTGATCCGGACCGGGAGGCGTTCGAGATCCGCGACGCCGCGGGCGAGGCGGCCGGCCACGCCGACTTCCGTGAGCACGACGGGGTGCGCATCTTCCACCACACCGAGGTCGACGAGCGGTTCGGCGGACGCGGCATCGGCACCGCGCTGGTGCGCGGCGCCGTCGAGGCCACCCGCGCCGAGGGCGTGATGATCGTGCCCGTGTGCCCCATGGTCAAGGCGTTCCTGCAGAAGTCGGGCGAGGAGTTCGCGGGCGCCTACCGGCTGCCGACTCCGGCGGACATCGCCTGGTTGCGGGACGGGAACTCCTGATATGGGTGTCCCGCAGCTGGACCGCGCCCAACGCGAGGTCTACAAGCGGCTCGTCCGTACCGCGGTCGCCTCCCGGGAGGCGTCCACCGAGGCCGGGCTGGAGGAGACGCTGCTCGAGCTGATCAACATCCGGGTCTCCCAGCTCAACGGCTGTGCTGCCTGCCTGGCCACGCACGTCCCGGCCGCGCGGAAGGCCGGGGTGCCGCAGGATCGCCTGGACCTGCTGCCGGCGTGGCGGGACATCGACGAGTTCGGCGAGCCCGAGCGGGCCGCGCTGAGGCTGGCCGAGACGCTCACGCGCCTGGACAGCGTCGGCGAGCGCGAGGCCGCCACCGCCGCCGCGGCCGAGCACTTCGACGAGGACCAACTCTCCGCCCTGGAGTGGTCCATCGTGCTGATCAACGCGTTCAACCGCGTCTCGATCGCCAGCGACCACCGGGTGCGGTTCGAGGACTGATCAGCGACCGGAACGCACGGACTCCACTCGAGGTGGACGCACGTGAGGCGCCCGGAGGACTACCGTGGGCGCTGTGAGCGAGAAGCCGGACGTCCAGACCCTCGGCGAACTGCGCGCCGCCGGGTACACCAGCCGAACCCTGCGCGTGGAGATGCGCGACAACCTCCTCGCGGAGCTGGCCGCGGGCCGCGATCCCTGGCCCGGGATGCACGGCTTCGACACGACGGTCATCCCCCAGGTCGAGCGGGCGATCATCGCCGGCCACGACATCGTCCTGCTGGGCGAACGCGGGCAGGGAAAGACCCGACTGCTGCGCACCCTGGTGGGCCTGCTCGACGAGTGGTCGCCCGTCGTGGCGGGGTCCGAGCTGGGGGAGGACCCGCTCGTGCCGATCACCACGGCGACCCGGGAACGGATCGAGCGGGAGGGGGACACCCTGCCGATCGAGTGGCGGCACCGGTCCGAGCGCTACGTCGAGAAACTCTCGACCCCGGACACCTCCGTGGCGGACATGATCGGCGACGTCGACCCGATGCGAGTGGCGGAGGGACGGCGGCTCGGCGACCCGGAGACCATCCACTACGGGCTGGTACCCCGCGCGAACCGGGGCATCGTGGCGCTCAACGAACTCCCCGACCTGGCGGAGCGCATTCAGGTGGCGCTGCTCAACGTCATGGAGGAACGCGACGTCCAGATCCGGGGTTACGTGCTGCGACTGCCCCTCGACGTGCTGGTGGTGGCCTCGGCCAACCCGGAGGACTACACCAACCGCGGCCGCATCATCACCCCGCTCAAGGATCGTTTCGGGGCCGAGATCCGTACGCACTACCCGTTGGACCTGTCCGACGAGATCGAGGTCGTGCGACAGGAGGCCGACCTCACCGCGGAGGTGCCGGACGCCCTGATGGAGCTGCTCGCCCGGTTCACGCGCGAACTCCGGACCTCGGATTCGGTCAACCAGGCGTCGGGGGTGTCCGCGCGGTTCGCGATCGCCGGGGCCGAGACCGTCGCCGCGGCGGCCAGGCGTCGCGCCGCCGTCCGGGGGACCGACGACCCGGGTGAGGCGGTGGCCCGTCTGGTCGACGTCGACGCCGCCGTCGACGTCCTACGCGGGAAGATCGAATTCGAGCCGGGCGAGGAGGGGCGCGAGCCGGAGATCCTGCGCTACCTGCTACGCAGCGCCACCGTTGACGTGGTTCGGGACCTGTTCCGCGGGCTCGACCTGGCGCCCCTGGTCGAGGCGTTCGACGGCTCGGTGACCCTGACGACCGGTGCCAGCGTGACCGCCGCGGAGTTCCTCGGGGCGTTGCCCGAGCTCTCTGACCCGGGGTTGTACGACCGGATCTCCGAGCGCCAGGGCGCGACGACCGTGGGGCAACGGGCCGGGGCCATCGAGTTGGCGTTGGAGGGGTTGTTCCTCTCGCGGCGCCTGTCCAAGGAGACGGGGGACGGCGCCGCCGTCTACGGCTGAGTTACGGCAGAGCCGAAGGCCACCACAGGAGGAGGTCCACGATGTCGCGAGAAGAACCCCGGGCCCGGTACGGGCGCTACGCCGGCGGTCCGGATCCGCTCGCACCCCCACTCGACCTGTCCGAGGCGCTGGACGCCGTCTCCGACGGGGTGATGTCCGGGTACTCGCCCGAGCGGTCGATGCGCGAGTTCCTACGCCGGGGCGGTCGCGACCAGACCGGACTGGACGAACTCGCGGGCAGGGTGCAGCGACGGCGCTGCGAACTGCTCGAGCGGAACCACCTCGGCGGCACCCTCGGGGAGGTGGCCGAACTCCTCGAGGAGGCTCTGCTGGCCGAACGCGGGCAGCTGGCCCGGGACACGCAGATGGACCCGATGGACCGCACCCTGCGGGAGATGACCATCGAGAACCTGCCGGACTCCCCGGCCGCCGCCGTCGGGGAGTTGGCCGACTACGACTGGGCCTCCTCGGACGCCCGCGAGGCCTACCGCCGGATCCAGGACCTGCTCGGGGCGGAGGCGCTCGAGTCCCGGTTCGCCGGGATGAAGAAGGCACTGGAGAACGCCACCGACGCCGACCGCGCGGCGGTGTCGGAGATGCTCACCGACCTCACCGAACTGCTCGACAAGCACTCCCGCGGGCAGGACACCCCCGAGGACTTCGAGCGGTTCATGGACAAGCACTCAGACTCCTTCCCCGAGCAGCCCGCCGACATCGACGAGCTCATCGACGTGCTGGCCCGGCGCGCGGCGGCCGCCCAACGCATGATGCGGTCCATGACCGCGGAGCAGCGGGAGGAGCTCATGGCGCTCTCGCAACAGGCGTTCGGCTCGCCGGAGCTCATGGAGCAGCTCGGGCGGCTCGACGGTCTGCTCCAGTCGCTCCGGCCCGGAGAGGACTGGGACGGTTCCGCGGAATTCGAGGGCGAGCAGGGGCTGGGCCTGTCGGAGGGTGCGGCGGCGATGGCCGAACTCGGCGACCTCGACCGGCTCGCCGAGCAGCTGGCGCGGGGCAGCGAGGGCTCACCGCTGTCCGAGCTGGACCTCGAGGCCGTGGCCCGTCACCTCGGTCGCGATGCCGCCGTGTCCCTGCGGACCCTGGCGCGGCTCGAGCAGTCGATGCGCGAGTCCGGATACCTGAGCAGGCGCCCCGACGGCGACCTGAGGCTGTCCCCGGCCGCGCTGCGCAAGCTCGGCGGGTCCCTCCTGCGTGACGCCGCACGCCGGCTCTCGGGCCGCACCGGCGCCCGCGAGACACGGATCTCCGGGGCGGCCGGCGAACAGACGGGATCGAGCCGCGGATGGCAGTTCGGTGACGTCGAGTCCTGGGACGTGCCACGGACCGTCACCAATGCCGTCTCCCGGGTCGCGGCCGAGGGGGGAGACCCGGGCGGCGGGATCCGCCTGCTCCCGGACGACATCGAAGTGCGGGAGACCGAGTCGCGGACCCAGGCGGCCGTGGCGTTGCTGGTCGACACGTCGTTCTCCATGGCGATGGAGGGCCGGTGGGTCCCCATGAAACGCACGGCCCTGGCGCTGCACCACCTGGTCAGCACCCGGTTCCGGCAGGACACGCTGCAGCTCATCTCGTTCGGCCGATTCGCCCAGACGCGGACGGTGGAGGAACTGCTCTCCCTGGACGCCGAGTACGAGATGGGGACGAACCTGCACCACGCGCTGCTGCTGGCCGGCCGGTTCTTCCGCAAGCACCCGTCGATGCAGCCGGTGCTGCTCATCGTCACCGACGGCGAGCCGACCGCTCACCTGCTGGGCAGCGGGGACCCGTGGTTCGGCTACCCGCCCGCGCCCGAGACCATCCGCACGACCGTCGACGAGCTTGACAGGGTGGTGCGATTCGGTGCGCAGACCACGTTCTTCCGGCTCGGTGACGACCCGGGTCTCGGGCGATTCCTCGACGCGCTGGCCCGCCGGGTCGGCGGCACGGTGGTCGCCCCGGACGTCGACGACCTGGGCGCGGCCGTGGTCGGGAGGTTCCTGCACACGCGCCGCGGCCGCCCGGGCTCCGGTGACGTGTGGAGCGCGGGCGGCCGCTGGGCGGGGTGAACGGGCACGGGCCTCACGGCATGGGTGCGCCGACCTCGCCGGAGTCGCGGCGCAGGACGCGCAGCGAGTCCACGGCGCGGACCTCGGTGAACTGACCCGATTCGAGGGCGCGGCAGTAGATCTCGTACGGCGGGCGACCGCCGTCCTCGGGGTTCGGGAACACGTCGTGGATCAGCAGCGCACCGCCGACAGCGACCCACGGTGCCCATCCTTCGTAGTCGGCCTGCGCAGCCTCGGAGGAGTGGCCGCCGTCGATGAACACGAACGAGGCGGGCGTGCCCCAGATGCGGGACACCTGGCTCGAGGTACCCACCGCGGCCGTCACCACGTCGTCGAGCTTCGCGTCCCACATCGTGTGCCGGAACGCCACGAGGGTTTCCAGGCGGCCGGTGTGGGGGTCCACCAGGGCGGTGTCGTGGTACTCCCAACCGGGCTGGTGCTCCTCGGAGCCCCGGTGGTGGTCGACGGTGACGATGCTGCCGCCGGTCACCCGTGCGGCCGCGCCCAGGAACACGGTGGACCGGCCGCAGTAGGTGCCGATCTCGACCCCCACCCCGTCGCCCAGGTACTCGCAGGCGATCTCGTAGAGGGTGCGGCCCTCGTCCAGCGGCATGAAGCCGGGGGCGGCGAGCGCCACGTCGAGCAGCGCCTGGTCGATCTGGGGTGCGGTCATGTCATAAACCTATCGCCCGTGACTCCACTCCCGACTCCCGCCCTCACCCCGGTCCTCTGCCCTCGCCCCCGGCATCGGAGGCGGCCTCTGAGCCGGCCTCTGAGGCTGCCCGTCGTGCGGCTTTGCGGGCGCGCGCCACGTGGGGGCCCACCACGTTGCCCAGCTTGGTGCCGTTGGGCCAGCCGGCGTAGTAGCAGAGGAACAGCACGATCTCCTCCAGCTCCTCCGGGGTGAGCTCGTCGTTGCCCAGCGCGGCACCGACCTGGATGTCGGCGATGTCCGTGTTGCCCTGTGCGGTGAGTGCGCCCAGCAGGAGCAGGCGGCGGTCGCGATGGCTCAGGCCCGGACGGGACCACACGCGCCCGAAGAGGTGGTCTGCGGTCTCGGCGAAGTAGTCGCCGGGGCCGTCGGTCATCTCGAAGCCGTAGACCTCGGTCATCATGGCCAACCCGCGCTCACGCTCGGGGGTCGTGCCGGACTCTGGGGTGTCGCTCATCGTGCTCCCTCGTCGTCGTCGCTGTCGTTGCTGTGGTCGTCGCTCCCACGGTCCACGTCCGCACCCGCGGCCGTGGCCCGGCGGGCGATCTCACCGGGCCCCACGCCGAACCCGGCACCCAGGTCCCGCAGGGCGATCCTGCCCAGGGGAAGGTCCACGTCCAGTCGTTCGCCCAGCGCCAGGGCCAGGGACAGGTCCTTCTCGCCCAGGCCTCGGACGTGCGTGAACACGCCGTGCCAGAAGTCGTCCTCGGCGATCGGTGCGGTGGTCTCGCGCAACATCACGGCGCCGGCGCCACCGGTGATGGCGTCGGTGTGGCGGACCACCCGGCCCAGCTTGGCGATGTCGACGCCCGCCGCCTCCGCCAGGCGCGAGGCCTCGGCGGTGGCGGTGAAGGAGATGAAGTGCAGCAGGTTGCGGGCCAGCTTCATCTGCGTTCCCGAGCCCACCTCTCCGGCGTGGACCGGCATGGCGGCCCACAGGGCGAAGACGGGCTTGCAGGCCTCGTAGACCTCGCGCGGTCCGCCGACCATCACCGCGAGCTCGCCTTTCTCGGCCCCGGGCGCACCGCCGGAGACCGGGGCGTCCACCAGGTGCACCCCCACGGCCGCGCACACCTCGGCCAGCTCTACGGCCGTGGAGTCGGAGATGGTGGAGTGGACAGCGACCACGGTTCCGGGCGCTGCAGTGCGCAGGATCCCGTCGGGGCCGTCGACGACGTCGCGGACCTGGGCGTCGTCGAGCACCGTCACCGAGACCAGTCGTGCGGTCCGGGCCACCTCTGCCGGCGTCGCGGCGGCGGTGGCCCCCTCGGCGACGAACGGTTCGGCGGCCTCGGGACGGACATCGCAGACCACCAGGCCACCGGGCCACGACAGGAGCCGGCGGGCGATGGGTGCCCCCATGTTCCCGAGCCCGACAAACCCGACGGGTGCGGGGGAGTCCTCCGGCGCGCCGGTGCCGATCCGTGCGGAGGCGTCGGTGCTCGTGACCGGATGCTCGCTCACGACCTGATGACCTGTCCGCCGTCGACGTTGAAGATCTGCCCGGTGATCCACGACGCCTCGTCCGAGAGCAGGAACAACAGCATGCCCACCAGGTCCTCCGGCTGGCCCATCCGCTTGAGGGGGAGCTTGTCGACCATGTCCTTGACGATCGACTGGGGGGTGGTGGTGCGGTTGGCCTCGGTGTCGATCGGTCCCGGGGCGATGGCGTTGATGCGGATGTTGGACCCGCCCAGCTCCGTGGCCAGCTGCTGGGTCAGGCCGTTGACGCCCACCTTGGCCAGGCCGTAGAAGCCCGAGTAGAGCCACGCGGCGGTGGAGGACTGATTGACGATCGCGCCGCCGCCGGCCGCCGCCATCTTCTCCCAGCAGGCGCGGACCATGAGGAGCTGGCCGTTCATGTTGACCTGCATGAACTTCTGGTAGTAGTCCCACGGCACCGTGATGAGGAAATCGAGCTTCATGCCGCCGAAGATCGCGGCGTTGTTGACCAGCAGGTCCAGCTGGCCGTACTTCTCCACGGTGGCGTCGGCACACGCGCCGGCCGAGTCCGCGTCGGAGACGTCGGTGTGCTGGAAGAAGGCCTCGCCGCCGGCGGCGACGATCTCCGCGGCCACGCGCTCGCCTTCGGTGTCCGAGACGTCGGCCACCACGACCTTCGCGCCCTCCGCGGCGAGCGCCTTGGCGTACTCCTCGCCGATTCCGCCGGCCGCGCCGGTCACGATCACGGACTTGCCGTCAAAACGTCCCATGTCTGTCTCTGCTTCCTTGGTAGGGGTGGTGGTTCAGGTGTGGGTGGAGTGTCAGGCCGGGGTGGCCACGGACTTGGTCTCGAGGTACTCCTCGAAACCCTGCCGGCCCATCTCGCGGCCGATGCCCGACTGCTTGTAGCCGCCGAAGGGCACGTCGGCGCCGTACCAGACGCCGCCGTTCACCCCGAGCGTTCCGGTGCGGATGCCCGCCACGACCTTCTCGACGCGGTCGAGGTCGCTTCCCCAGACGGCGCCGGAGAGTCCGTAGGGGGAGTCGTTGGCGATCCGGACCGCGTCGTCGTCGCCGTCGTGGGGGATGACGACGAGGACGGGGCCGAAGATCTCCTCCTGGGCCACCCGCGCGGTGTTGTCGAGTCCGGAGATCAGGGTGGGCTCCACCCAGAAGCCCGTGGCCTTGTCCGGGCCGGAGGGGCGACCGCCGCCGACCTCGATGGTGCCGCCCTCCTCCACGGCCAGCGCGATATAGCCCTCGACCCGCTCGCGCTGCAGTTCGGAGATCAGCGGACCGCACAGGGTGCCCGGGTCGGTGGGGTCGCCCGGCGCGAAGGCCGCCATGGCGCCCTTGGCGGCCTCGACGGCCTCGTCGTACTTCTCGCGCGGCACCACCAGTCGGGTGGTGAGGGCGCAGCCCTGGCCGGCGTGGGTGCAGGCGTTGAGGGCCGTCATGAAGCACGCGGCGTTGAGGTCGGCGTCGTCGAGCACCACCGCGGCGGACTTGCCGCCCAGCTCGAGGAAGACCTTCTTGAGGGTCTCCGCCGCGGCCACCATGATCTTCTTTCCGGTGGCGGTGGACCCGGTGAACGAGACCAGGTCCACGCGCGGGTCGGTGGTCAGCTGGGCGCCCACGCCGTGGTCCGAGGACGAGACCACGTTGAGCACGCCCGCGGGGATGTCGGTCTCCTCGGCGGCGATCCGGGCCACGGCCGCGGCGATGAGCGGGGTGTCGGGCGCGGGCTTGAGCACCACGGTGCAGCCCGCCGCCAGCGCGGGCCCGATCTTGGCCAGGTTGATCTGGTTGGGGAAGTTCCACGGGGTGATCGCACCGACCACGCCGATGGCCTCCCGGCGCGCCGAGCGGTGGGAGCGGATCCCCATGACCTCGGACTCGCCCAGTTCCTCGACCCACTCGTACGCGTCCACCAGGTCGGCCAGCCAACCGAGGTCGGCCACCGGGCCCTCGAGCTGCGGGCCGGTGGTGAACATGTGGGGGGCGCCCACCTCGGCGATGGTCAGCGCCCGCAGCTCCTCGGTGTGGGACTGCAGCGCATCGCGCAGCTGGCGCAGGCAGGAGGCGCGGAACGCGTGGTCGGTGGACCAGGTGGTGGTGTCGAACGCCGTGCGGGCGGCGGCGATGGCCGCGTCCATGTCCGCGGCGGTGCCGTCGGCCGCGCGGCCGATCAGCTCCTCGGTGGCCGGGTTGAGGACGTCGAACGTGCCTGCCCCGGAGGCCGGGCGCAGCTCGCCGTCGATGAGGAGCGGGGCGTCGTAGGTGGTGCTCGTCGTCACGGGGAGCCTTCCGTCGGGGTTCATGGACATCCGGGGTGATGGACGACCGGGGTGGCGGACGTCCGGGTTGTTGGGCACCGGAGTGGGTGGACAACTGTCTAGACGATAGTCCGGCGAGTGGTGTACTGTCCAGACACATGTCCAGTGACGTTCGATTCGAATCGACGCGGCGGCGCCTCAACGGCCAACAGGCCGAGACCGTCGACCGCCTCACCAGTGCCGCCGTCGAGGTGTTGCGCGAGAAGGGGCCGGGCGGCCTCGCGGTAAGGGCGGTGGCCTCCAGGGCCGGTGTCGCCCCGGCCACCGCCTACACCTACTTCTCCTCCAAGGGCCACCTCATCGCCGAGGTCTTCTGGCGGCGCCTCCGTGACCACGTCACCGAGGGCGTCGGGAGCGGCTCGACGGTGGATCGGGTGGTGGCTGTCCTGCGCGACGTCGCGTTGCTGCTCGCGGACGAGCCCGAACTCTCCTCGGCGGTCACCGCCGCTCTGTTGGGCGACGACCCCGAGGTCTCCCACCTGAGGATCCGGATCGGCGCCGACATCCGTCGCCGTCTGGTGGCCGCGCTGGGGGACGAGAGCGACGACGAGGTGGTCGACGCGCTGGAGATGGTCTACGCGGGCGCTCTCGTCCGAGCAGGCATGGGCTACGGCTCCTACTCCGACATGGCGGACGCCATCGAATCCGCCGCCCGACTCATCCTGAGGTGACCCGAGACATGACCACCGCGACTCCCGCCCCGCTCGTGTTCAGCCCGTACGACTACGCCGTGCACGAGGACCCGTATCCGTTCTACGCCCGGCTGCGCGCCGAGGCGCCCGTCTACCACAACCCGGACCTCGACTTCTGGGCGCTGAGCAAGCACGCCGACGTCCGTGAGGCCTTCCGTGCGCCCGACGTGTTCTCCAACTCGATGGGTGTCTCCCTGGACCCGGCGGCGTACGGGCCGCACGCCTACAAGACGATGTCCTTCCTCGCGATGGACGACCCGCGGCACGCGCGCCTGCGCAAGCTCGTGAGCAAGGGCTTCACCTCCCGCCGGGTCGACGCGCTCTCCGAGGGCATCGAGCGGATCTCCCGTCAGTACTGGGACGAGTGCCTCGACAGGTCTCGTGACGGCGGCGAGTTCGACTTCGTCGAGGACTACGCCGGCAAGCTGCCGATGGACGTCATCTCCGACCTCATGGGGGTGCCGGAGTCCGACCGGGACGAGCTCCGCCGACTCGCGGACCTCGTCATGCACCGCGAGGAGGGCGGTCAGGACGTTCCCGAGGACTCCATGGTCGCGGCCTTCGACCTGATTGCCTACTACCAGGGCATGGTCGCCGAGCGGCGCAAGCAGCGGACCGAGGACCTCACCTCGGCGCTCATCGACGCCGAGATCGACGGGGAGAAGCTGGACGAGGACGAGATCCTCTCCTTCCTCTTCCTCATGGTGGTGGCGGGCAACGAGACCACCACCAAGCTGCTCGCCAACGCGATGTTCTGGGGTCACCAGTACCCCGACCAGGCGCAACTGGTCATCGACGACCCCGACCGGGTGTCCGATTGGGTCGAGGAGACCCTGCGCTATGACACCTCCAGTCAGTTGGTCCTGCGCACCACGATGCAGGAGGTCACGGTCCGCGACGTCACCATCCCGGCCGACCAGAAGGTGCTCCTGCTCATCGGTGCGGCCAACCGCGACGAGGAGGTGTTCGAGGACTCCGGCGCCTTCCTCCTGGGCCGTGACACCTCCGCGAGTCTGAGCTTCGGGCAGGGGCCGCACTTCTGCCTCGGTGCGCACCTGGCGCGACTCGAGGGTCGGATCGCGCTCGATCAGATCTCGCGTTCCATCACGGGCTACGAGATCCTGCCCGGCGCCCAGCGCGTGCACTCCTCCAACGTGCGTGGCTTCGCGCGTCTGCCCATGCGGGTCGAGGGCAGACGCCGATGAGTCTCAGATTCCCGCCGCAGCTGGACGTGGCCGAACGTCCGGCACTCGTCACGGGCGCCTCCTCGGGGATCGGACGGGCCTCCGCGGAGGCGCTGGCCGCGCTCGGCCACCCCGTCGTCGTGGGTGCTCGTCGGGCCGACCGCCTCGACGACCTGGTCAGCCGGATCCGGGAGGCCGGGGGACATGCCACCGCTCGACCCGTCGATGTGACCAGCGCGGAGTCCGTCGCCGAGTTCGTGGCCGCCGCCGGGGAGGCCTACGGCCCACCCGAGGTGCTGGTCTCCAGCGCCGGCACGCTGAAGATGGCCCGCGTGTGGGAGATGGACCCCGACGACTTCGCCTCGCAGATCGACATCCACCTGCTCGCCGTGCAGCGGTTGCTCCACGCCGTGGTCCCCGGGATGGTCCGGCGCCGCCGGGGTGACGTGGTCCTGATCGGCTCCGACGTCGCCTACACCGCCCGTCCCCGCTCCGGCGCGTACGTGGCGGCCAAGGCCGGTCTGGAGACCATGGCCCACCAGGCCCGCAAGGAACTCGAGGGCACGGGGATCCGCCTCGGCGTGGTCCGCCCCGGCCCGGTGATGACCGAGATGGGTACCGAGTTCGACCCGGAGACCGCGGAATCGGTCATCAACGACTGGGTCAAGCACGGCTTCGGTCGCCACCCGCGCATGTGTAAACCGGCCGACCTCGCCCGGGGGGTCGCCGCCATGGTGTCGATGCCCCGCGGCGCCCAGATCACCGAGCTGGAGATCCAGCCGGAGGCCCCTATCGAGGAGGACTACTCGTGACCAGCACCGACAGCTCCACCGACAAGCCCACCGACTTCTCCACCCTCACCGAACCGCAGCGGGTCTCCGGAGGCCAGGGCGAGCTCGGCCACATGGACGAACTCCGCACCGATCCGATCAGCCTGTTCTGGCGGGTCCGTGAGGAGTGCGGCGACCTGGGTGTGTTCAAGATCGTCGACCGTGACATCTGCCTGGCCTCCGGCGCGGCCGCCAACGAGGCCTTCTTCCGCGCCCCTGACGAGTCACTGGACCAGGCCGCCGCCTATCCGTTCATGACGCCGGTCTTCGGTGAGGGCGTCGTCTTCGACGCCAGCCCGGAGCGCCGCTCGGAGATGCTGCACAACACGGCGCTGCGCGGCGAGCACATGCGCCAGCACGCCGTCACCATCCCCGACGAGGTCCAGCGCATGGTGGGCGAATGGGGCGACGAGGGTGAGATCGACCTCCTCGAGTGGTTCTCCGAGCTCACCATCTACACCTCCTCGGCGTGCCTGATCGGTCCGAAGTTCCGCGAGCAGCTCGATGCCCGCTTCGCGCACCTGTATCACGACCTCGAGCAGGGCACCGACCCCCACGCGTACATCGACGCCTACGCCGACATCCCGGCGTTCCGCAAGCGAGACGCGGCCCGTGCGGGGCTGGTCGAGCTGGTCTCCGGGATCATGGACCAGCGGATGGCCGAGCCGCCGGCGAGCAAGGAGGACCGCGACCTGCTCGACGTGCTGGTCTCGGTCAAGAACGACGACGGCACGTACCGCTTCACCGCAGACGAGGTCACCGGCATCTTCATCTCCATGATGTTCGCCGGGCATCACACCACCTCCGGCACCAGCGCGTGGATGCTCATCGAGCTGCTCAAGCACCCGGACTACCTCGCGCAGGTGGTCGCCGAACTCGACGAGGTCTACTCCGACGGGGCCGAGTACAGCTTCGGTGCGCTGCGTCAGATGCCCAAGGTGGAGAACGCCCTCAAGGAGACGCTGCGCCTGCACCCGCCGCTCATCATCCTCATGCGGGTGGCGCAGGAGGACGTGCAGATCGGGGACCACGTCGTCCGCGCCGGGCAGACCGTCGCGGCGTCCCCGGCGGTGTCCAACCGGCTGCCCGAGGACTTCCCGGACGCCGACGCGTTCGACCCGGACCGCTACGCCGAGCCGCGCCAGGAGGACATCGTCAACCGGTGGACCTGGATCCCCTTCGGCGCCGGACGGCACCGCTGCGTGGGAGCCGCGTTCGCCCAGCTCCAGATCAAGGCCATCTTCTCGATCCTGCTGCGGGAGTTCGAGTTCGAGCTCGCCCAGCCACCGGAGAGCTACCACAACGACCACTCCAAGATGGTGGTCCAGTTGGCCCAGCCGTGCACCGTCCGCTACCGCAGGCGGCAGCGCTGATGGACGGGGTGACGCCGATGCGCGTGGAGGTCGACTTCGACCTGTGCCAGGGACACGCGGAGTGCCAGGCCGAGGCCCCGGACTGGTTCACGGTCGGCAAGGGCTCCGAGGCCAAGGTCCGTGCCAAGCGCGGGGACATCCCCGCCGACCAGCTCGCAGCCGTCAAGGACGCCGTCAAGTACTGCCCGACGCAGGCACTCCGCCTCGTCGAGAACCAGACACACCAGGAGTGAGTGACGTGACCCGATACGACCGTGCCGAGATCGCCGAGTTCGTGCAGCGCTGGATCGAGGCCAACGCGGAGTGCGAGCGCAACAAGGACTGGACGCCGCTCGCGGATTTCTACGCCGAGGACGCCACCTACGGCTGGAACTACGGCACCAAGGACGACTTCATGGCCGTGGGCCGGGACGAGATCCGTGACATCGCGCTGGGCAAGGAGATGGCCGGTCTCGACGGCTGGGAGTACCCCTACATCCGGAACATCATCGACCCCGAGACCGGCGACGTGCTGTGTCTGTGGAAGCAGATCGCCCGGGACACCGTCGACCCCAAGACGGGACAGCCGTACGAGGTCCACGGGCTCGGCGGATCGTGGTTCCTCTACAACGGACACCAGCAGTGGGCGTGGCAGCGCGACTTCTTCGACTTCGGCAACGTGGTTGACCTGTTCATGCGCATGTACGAGGCCGACGCGCTCACCGACTCCATGAAGGCGCGGTTCGAGGCGGCCGGTGACAAGCCGGCCGGGTGGTACCGCATCGAGGACAGTCCCGCCCCGCTGTGGCCGGTGTCCGCACCGGACGAGGTCTGAGTCCGGTGTCCACGCGCGACGGGAACGGGTCCCGCGATCCCCTGGAGTCCCTCGACCACGCGAGGCTCGCACGGCTGGTCCCTGACCTCCTGCTGATCGGCCAGCTCATCGACCGGGCGGGGATGCCCGCCCTGCTCGGCGAGTTCGGCGTGGACGGGATGCGGGACGTGGCGATCGAGGAGTGGCAGGCCGCGAGCCCGCACTACACCCGACGCATGAAGGAGGCGCTGTCGATCACCGGCGACGGCGTCGCGGAGATCTTCAAGGGCTTCCAATTGGACGTGGGTGCGCCGCCGGAGTTCATGGACTTCCGGTACGGGGTCACCGACCACGACCACGGCGAGTTCTGGCTGGACCACTGCGGTGCGCTGATGGACGTCGAACCGATGGGGGACCGGCTCGTCACCACGATGTGCCACGACATCGAGGACCCCACCTTCCCGGCCACCGCCCTGGCCACCAACCCACGGGCCGTCGTCGAACCGATCCACCGTCCGCCACGCAGCCCGGAGGGCCGCACGCCGCACTGCCACTGGACCGTACGGATCGACCCGGACGTGGAACCGGCGCCGTGGCCCGAGCCGGCGGTGGAGTCGGAGAGCAGCCGACTGATCGACTTCGCCTTCGACCCGCCGGCGCCGCAGGACACCACCGGTGAGGGCGCGCGGGACGACTACGCCGGCCCGTTGCTGACAGATCTGAGCTTCCCGGAGTTCACCTCCGCCGCGCTCATCCGCATCACCCGCGAGGTGTACCTGCAGATGCACCTGTTGGCGGTGGGCTTCCACCAGTCGGTGCGCCGCCGGTCGGACGCCGAGACCGCGGACCGGCTGCTGGCGTATCAGGCGACCGGGATAGCGGGGGTCGCCGCGGGACGGATCCGTGACGTCCTCGGCGTCGACGGGGACGCGCACGGGTTGGCCGCCGTGCTCGATCTGCACCCGCTGGCCGGCCCGACCGCCTACACGGGGTATTCCTCGTCGGTCTCCGACGACGGCGCGAGCGTCACCGTCGCCTGGGACACCGCGGCGGACGCGTTCGCCGACGACACCTGGATGCCCCTGCTGGCCCGGGACGGGCTGCGTCCACTCGCCGCGGCAGCGCAGGCCGTGGACCCGCACTGGACCGTGGAACGCGTGCCCTCGGACGGCTCCCGTGTGGCGGCCACCCTGCGGCTCGGTGACGAACCCGCGAAGGAGTCCGACGAGGTCGCCGTCACCCGGATCAGTACCGGCGCGGCGTTCGACTTCGGACCCACCCGCACGCCACTGCCGATCACCCCGGTCTGAGACCGGCCTCTCCCCGAGAGAACACACCCGACCCCCGTCACGGAGGACACCACATGGCACACAACCTGGCAGACCTCTTCGAACACGCCGTGGACGCCTACGGCGCCGACCGACTGGCGGTGGTGGAGGACGAACGCCGTCTCACCTACGCCGACCTCGAGGCCGAGGCCAACCGGTGGGCCTCGGCGCTCTCCTCGCTGGGGGTGGGGGCCGGCGACCACGTCGGTGTGCACCTGCGCAACGGGGTGGACTGTCTGGCTCTCATCCTCGGTGTCCTCAAGCTGCGGGCGGTGACGATCAGCATCAACTACCGCTACTCGGGCCCGGAACTGCGCTACCTCTACGACTACTCCGATACCAGCGTGCTGGTGTTCCACCGTGAGTTCGGCGCCGCGGTGACCGAGGCGGTCAGCGGGCTCGACGCGATCCGCCACACCATCGTGGTGGAGGACGGCTCGGGCGTCGACACCCTCCCGGACGGCGCACTACCCGCCCGCGAGACCCTCGACGCCGCCTCGGCCGGGCGTCCCGGGCTGGAGCGGAGCGGCGACGATCTCTACCTGGTGTTCACCGGCGGCACCACCGGCAAGCCCAAGGGTGTGATGTGGCGCCAGGAGGACCTGTGGCGCAGCCTCGGCGGCGGCGCGGACTACCACACGGGCGAACCGGTGCCCGACGAGTACCACCAGTCCAAGGCGGGTCTCGGCGGCGACCCCCTGCGGTACCTCATCCTGCTCCCGCTCATCCACACCTCGGGCATCATGCCCAGCTTCACCGGCCTGTTCGCCGGCGGCACCATGCACTATCTCCCACATTTCCGGGCGGCAGACGTCCTGGAGGAGATCGAGAGCGAGAAGATCCAGGTCGCCGTGGTGGCCGGCGACGCGATGGTCCGGCCGCTCGTGGACCAGATGCGACGGACCGAGCCCGATACCTCGAGCATGTTCATGGTCAGCTCGGGAGCGGCCCTGTTCTCCCCCTCGGTCAAGGCGGACCTGCTCGGACTGCGCCCCGACCTGATGATCATGGACGCCTTCGGCTCCTCCGAGAGCGGCTTCGGCGGTCTGGGTGTGGTCACCAAGGCCAACCTCGACGACGGGTCGCTCTTCTCCGACCACGGCCCGCGGATCCCGCGCGGTACGACCCTCCAACTCGTGGACGACCTCGACGAACCCCTGCCCGACGACTCCGCCGAGATCGGGTGGATCGTCAAATCCGGGTACCAGCCCAGTGGCTACTACAAGGACGAGGCCAAGTCCGCCGAGACCTTCCGGGAGGTGGCCGGCAGCCGACGGGTGTTCACCGGCGACCGCGGGCGGTACGACGGCCCCGACACGATCATCATGCTCGGCCGGGCCAGTCAGGTGATCAACTCCGGCGGCGAGAAGATCTTCGCCGAGGAGGTCGAGGCCGCGCTCAAGGCGGTGGCCGGGATCGAGGATGCCGTGGTCTTCGGGGTGCCGGACGAGCGCTTCGGTCACCGTGTCGGCGCAGTGGTCCAGTGGTCCGCCCCCTCTCCGGACGGCTCCCCGGCCTCTCCGGACAGCACCTCGGATGCTGCCGGGCACCCGGGGGACCTCGACGCCGTCGGTCTCGCTCTCCGTGAGCACCTGGCCGGGTTCAAGATCCCCGTGGCGTACTGGGTGGTCGACCGCGTCGAACGCCACCCCAGCAGCAAGACCGACTACGGCTGGGCGCGCCGCCTGGTGGCGGAGCGCGCCCCCGACCACGACCGGCGCACGGACGCCGCCGGGACGGCGTGACCGGGCCGCGGCCGGACGGTGGGACCGGGCGGCGGCCGGGCGACGTGACCGGTCTGCGGCTCGACGGGAGGGCCTTCGCGGTCACCGGGTCCTCCCGCGGCATCGGCGCGGCTGTCGCGGACGACCTGGCCGCCCGCGGCGCCGACGTGGTGCTCAACGGGCGCGACGAGGCGGCGCTGGAGCACCGGGTCGCCGAGCTCGCCGCGCGGTCCGACGGGCGGATCACCGGGGTCGCCGGGTCGGCACACGACACCGCGGTGGCGGAGTCGCTGCTCGCGAAGGCCGCCGGGGGTGGGTCGGTGGTGTCCGGTCTCATCACGTGCGCGGGCGTGCCGGAACCGGCGGGGTCCTCGATCCTCACCGTGTCCCACGCGGACTTCGCTGCGCTCATGGACGCCCACCTCGGTACGGTGTTCACGGCGTGCCGAGTGTTCGCGCCGCACTTCGTGGCGGCCGGCTCGGGCGCGATCGTCACCACGTCGTCGTTCGCCTGGAAGGGCGACTACGGGGGTACGGGCTACCCGGCCGGCAAGGGCGCTGTCACATCCCTGACCATGGCGATCGCGGCCGAGCTCGCCGAGCACGGGGTGCGGGCGAACGTGGTGTGCCCGGGCGCGCGGACCAGGTTGTCGAGCGGCGAGGACTACGAGGAGCAGATCCGCGAGTTGGGCCGCAGGGGCATGCTCGACGAGCTCAGCGTGGCCGGTGCCCTGGACCCGGCCGGGCCGGAGTACGTCGCGCCGCTCTACACCTACCTGGTCTCCGACCTGTCCGCCGGGGTCACCGGCGGGGTGTTCGCCGGCTCGGGAGGGTTCATCGGGCGATTCCCCACGCCGGAGGCAGAGATCCTGGCCTACCGCGACTTCCACGACAGCCCGCCGTGGACCCCCGAGGAGATCGACGGCATCGTCCGACCCTGAGCAGGACCGCGAGCTGCCCGATACGCGTCGGGAGCGGACTGCATGTCCGACGCGGCGGCCAGCTCGTCGTCGTCGTCGTTCCTTCGTCCCGTTCCGGTCACACGTTCACCCGCGCGCCCACCGCGCCCGAGTGGGGCGGTGGAGCAGCCGGGCCCGAGCGGGGCCGGGAACCGGCCGTCACCGCAGTGACTCCTCCCGGAACTCTCCGGGGAAGTCCACGGACGGGCCGTTCTCGCTCTCGCCCTTGCGCAACTCGACTCGGCGGATCTTGCCGGAGATGGTCTTGGGCAGGTCGGTGAACTGGAGACGGCGGACCCGCTTGTAGCCGGCCAGGTGGGTGCGGGAGTAGTCGAAGATCTGGCGCGCGGTGTCCTCGGTCGGCTCCCAGCCGCCGGCCAGGACGACGAAGGCCTTGGGCACGCTCAGCCGCACCGGATCCGGGGACGGCACGACCGCGGCCTCCGCCACCGCCGGGTGCTCCAACAGGACGGACTCCAGCTCGAACGGCGAGATCCGGTAGTCGGAGGACTTGAACACATCGTCCGTCCGGCCGACGTAGGTGATGTAGCCCTCGGAGTCCCGCGAGCCCACGTCGCCGGTGTGATAGAAGCCGTCCGCGTAGGCGGCGTCGGTCCGGTCCGGGTCGCCGTGATAGCCGACCATCAGTCCGAGCGGGCGGGGGTCCAGGCGCAGGCAGATCTCGCCCTCCGCACCGGTGCCCGTGACCTCCTGTCCCGTGGCCGGGTCCACCAGCGCCACGTCGAAGCCGGGGCACGGGCGGCCCATGGACCCGTCCTTGATGGGCTGGCCCGGGGTGTTGGCGATCTGCACGGTGGTCTCGGTCTGGCCGAAGCCGTCGCGGATGGTCACGCCCCACGCGTCGCGGACGCGGCCGATCACCTCTGGGTTCAAGGGCTCACCGGCGCCCACGGCCAGGCGCGGCGGGGTCATGAGCTGGGTCAGGTCGGCCTGGATGAGCATGCGCCACACGGTGGGCGGGCAGCACAGGCTGGAGACCCCACAGCGGTCCATCTCGCGCATCATCGCCGTGGCGTCGAAGCGGGAGTAGTTGTAGATGAACACGCACGACCCGGCGATCCACGGGGTGAACACGTTGGACCACGCGTGCTTCGCCCAGCCGGGCGAGGACACGTTGAGGTGGACGTCGCCCGGCTGGAGGCCGATCCAGTACATGGTCGACAGGTGGCCGGCCGGGTAGGAGGCGTGGGTGTGCTCGACGAGCTTGGGCTTGCTGGTGGTCCCGGAGGTGAAGTACAGCAGCAGCGTGTCGTCGGCGCGGGTGGTGTGGCTGGGCTCGAAGTCCGGGGAGGCGTCCATCGCCGCGGCGAGGTCGGTCCAGCCCTCGGGAGCGTTCCCGGTGGCGTCGCCGGCGTCGGTTCGGCCGACCGAGAATCGCTGGTAGTCGCCGGAGATGTCGTCGAAGCGCTCGGCGAGCTCGGCGCGGGCGATCACGTGCTTGATCCCGCCCCGCGCGATCCGGTCGCGCAGGTCACCCTCGGCGAGCAGGGTGGTGGCGGGGATGACCACGGCGCCGAGCTTGATCACCGCGAGCATGACGTCCCAGAGCTCCACCTGGTTGGCCAGCATGAGCAGTATCCGGTCGCCGGGCCCGACCCCGGACTCGCGCAGCCAGTTGGCGGTGCGGTCCGAGCGGATCCGCATCTCGTCGAAGGAGTACTTCGCCTCGGTCGGGGCGCCGCCACCGTCGTGCTCCTCGACGATCCACAGCGCGGGATCGGTGTTCCCCTCGGCCTCGACGTCGAACCAGTTGAGAGCCCAGTTCCACTCGTCGAGTTCGGGCCACGAGAAGCCGGCCCGGGCAGCGTCGTAGTTCTCCGCGTTGGCCTGCAGGAAGTCGCGGGCGGTGCGGAAACGGGTGGTGGCGTCGGTGGCGAGCGGGGCCATGGAGTCTCCTGTGAGCGGGCATGGGTGAAAACGGGCACTGCAAGTGAGTCAGCTCACAGTATGGGTGGCCGGTCGGGTGGCGGTACACCCGAATGGGGAGGGTCGGCGGTGGCGAGGGGGCCGGGGCCTGGATTACTAGGAGATGCAAGTATAGAGTGATGGCCATCACGGGAGAAGTGGCACGCGGACATTCGAGACCGCGGCCTCACGACGAAGGGATGTCCATGTCGGATCTCAGGCAGATCGAGCACTACATCAACGGCAAGAGGGTCGCCGCGACGGGCGGGCGCACCCACGAGGTGTTGAACCCCAGCACGGGTAAGGCGCAGGCCGTGGTTCCGCTGGCGTCGACCGCCGAGGTCGACGACGTGATCGCCAAGGCCGCCGACGCGCAGAAGGCATGGGCCGCACAGAACCCGCAGAAGCGCGCCCGCGTCCTCATGCGTTTCGTCGCCCTCGTCAACGAGAACATGGACGAGCTGGCCGAGCTGCTGGCGATCGAGCACGGCAAGACCACCCCGGACGCGAAGGGTGACATCCAGCGCGGCCTCGAGGTCGTCGAGTTCGCGATCGGCATCCCGCACCTGCTCAAGGGCGAGTTCACCGAGAACGCCGGCACGGGTGTCGACGTCTACTCGATGCGCCAGCCGCTCGGTGTGGTCGCCGGCATCACCCCGTTCAACTTCCCGGCCATGATCCCGCTGTGGAAGGCCGGCCCGGCGATCGCCTGCGGCAACGCGTTCGTCCTCAAGCCCTCCGAGCGCGATCCCTCCGTCCCGGTCCGGCTGGCCGAGCTCTTCACCGAGGCGGGCCTGCCCGACGGCATCTTCCAGGTCGTCCACGGCGACAAGGAGGCCGTGGACGCGATCCTGAACAGCGACACGATCCAGGCCGTCGGGTTCGTCGGATCCACGCCCATCGCGCAGTACATCTACGAGAACGCGGCCCGCACCGGCAAGCGGGCGCAGTGCTTCGGCGGCGCCAAGAACCACGCGGTCATTATGCCGGACGCGGACATGGAGCAGGTGGCCGATGCCCTGGTCGGAGCCGGTTTCGGCTCGGCCGGCGAGCGCTGCATGGCCATCTCGGTGGCCGTCCCGGTGGGGGAGGGCACGGCCGAGGCGCTGCTGGAGAAGCTGCTGCCCAAGGTCAAGGCACTCAGGGTGGGCCACAGCCACGACCCGCAGTCCGACTACGGCCCGCTGGTGACCCCCGAGTCCAAGGCCCGCGTGCTGGACTACATCGACCAGGGCGAGAAGGCCGGCGCGGAGCTCCTCGTCGACGGCCGGGGCGTCGGGGGCTACACGGATGAGTTCAACGGCGAGGACATCTCCGGCGGCTACTACGTCGGCCCCACGCTCATGGACAAGGTCACCCCGGACATGAGTGTCTACACCGACGAGATCTTCGGCCCCGTCCTCGTGGTGGTCCGCGCCAAGGACTACGACGAGGCCCTGCGCCTGCCCAACGAGCACGAGTACGGCAACGGCGTGGCCATCTTCACCCGCGACGGCGACGCCGCCCGCGAGTTCGTGTCCAACGTGCAGGTGGGCATGGTCGGCGTCAACGTGCCGATCCCGGTGCCGATCGCGTACCACACCTTCGGCGGTTGGAAGAAGTCCGGATTCGGCGACCTCAACCAGCACGGCCCGGAGTCGATCAAGTTCTACTCCAAGGTCAAGACGGTCACCCAGCGCTGGCCCTCCGGCATCAAGGACGGCGCGGACTTCAACATCCCGACGATGGACTGATCTCCGCACCGCGGGAACGTCACCGCCGCACTGAAGGAACCGCCGCAGTGTGGGAATCGCCGCACTGTGGGAACCGCCGCACTGTAGGAACCGCCGAACCGTGGGAGAGGAACCCCGATGTTCACCCTTGATGACGACGACAAGGTCATCGTCGACACCGCCTACGACTTCTCGGTCAAGCGGATCGCGCCCAAGGCACAGGAGTGGGACGCGACCCACCACTTCCCCAAGGACGTCCTCCGCGAGGCGGCCGAGATGGGGATGGGCGCCATCTACATCTCGGAGGACGTCGGGGGCAGCGGGATGCGACGCCTGGACGGTGTCCGGATCTTCGAGCAGCTCGCCCGCGGTTGCCCGTCGGTGGCCGCGTACCTGTCCATCCACAACATGTGCGTGTGGATGGTCGACGAGTTCGGCACCGACGAGCAGCGTCACGAGTGGATCCCACGAATGGCATCCCTGGAGCTGTTCGCGAGCTACTGCCTGACCGAGCCGGGCGCCGGTTCGGACGCGGCGGCGCTTCGGACGAAGGCGGTGAAGGAGGGCGAGGGCGAGACCGCCGAGTACGTCCTCACCGGCACCAAGCAGTTCATCTCCGGCGGCGGACAGTCGGACGTCTACGTGGTGATGGCGCGCACCGGTGAGGCCGGACCCAAGGGGATCTCGGCCTTCCTCGTCCCGGCGGATGCCGAGGGCCTGAGCTTCGGGCCGGACGAGCAGAAGATGGGCTGGAACGCCCAGCCCACCGCACAGGTGATCATGGAGGGCGTGCGCGTCCCGGCCGCGAACCTCATCGGTGGCGCCGACACCGGTGGTGAGGGCCTGGGGTTCACCATCGCGATGCGGGGACTCAACGGCGGGCGCATCAACATCGCCGCCTGTTCTCTGGGCGGCGCGCAGGACGCGTACACGCGGGCCGTCGCCCACGTGCGGGACCGGGAGGCCTTCGGCGGTGCGTTGATCGACGAGCCGACCATCCGCTTCACCCTCGCCGAGATGGCCACGGAGTTGGAGGCGAGCCGGCTCATGCTGTGGCGGGCCGCGGCCGCCCTGGACGCCAAGGAGCCGGATCACGTGGAGCAGTGCGCCATGGCGAAACTCTTCGTCACCGACCACTGCTACGACATCGCCGACCGGGCGTTGCAGCTCTTCGGCGGGTACGGGTATCTGGCCGAGTACGGAATAGAGAAGATCGTGCGAGATCTCCGGGTGCACCGCATCCTGGAGGGGACGAACGAGATCATGCGCGTCGTCGTCGGCCGGGCCGTCGCCGCGCGCGGACTGGGAGCGTAGGACATGGACAACCGATCGCAGACCGTGGCATTTCTCGGGTTGGGCAACATGGGTGGACCCATGGCCGCCAACCTGGTCGGCGCCGGACTGAACGTCAGAGGCTTCGACCCGGTCGCGGCGGCACAGGACGCGGCCCGCACCGCGGGGATCACCGTGTGTGACTCGCCCGCCGAGGCGGTCCGGGGTGCCGGGGTGGTCATCACGATGCTGCCCAACGGCGCGCTCGTGACGTCGACCTACGACGACGTCCTGGGCGAGGCGGAGGAGGGGACGTTGTTCATCGACTCCTCCACCATCTCGGTCGACGACGCCCGCGCGGTGCACTCCAAAGCCGTGGCCGCCGGGATGCTGCAGGTCGACGCGCCCGTCTCGGGCGGCGTCAAGGGGGCGACCGCCGGCACGCTGGCGTTCATGGTCGGCGGCGAGGACGAGGCGTTCGCGGCCGCGCAGCCCGTGCTCGAACCGATGGCGGGCAAGGTCATCCACTGTGGCGGCGCCGGGGCCGGCCAGGCCGCCAAGGTCTGCAACAACATGGTGCTGGCCGTGCACCAGATCGCGATCGCCGAGGCGTTCGTGCTCGCCGAGGGGCTGGGGCTCGATCACCAGGCCCTGTTCGACGTGGTCACCGGCGCCACCGGCAACAGCTGGGCGCTGCACACCAACTGCCCGGTCCCCGGTCCGGTTCCCACCTCTCCCGCCAACAACGACTTCACGCCCGGCTTCGCCACGGCTCTCATGAACAAGGACCTCGGGCTCGCGCTCGCGGCCCTGGAGAGCACTGGTACGGTCGCTCCGCTCGGCGCGGCAGCGGCGGCCCTGTACGACGAGTTCGCGCAGGACAACGGTGGCAAGGACTTCAGCGCCATCATCACCAGCATCCGCGATTCCTCGCGGGGCTGACATCCTCCACTCTCGGGAGACCACCATGTCCACCCTCCGGCCCAAGGACTCGGACGCTGTTCTCAGTGCCCTACGCAAGGTCCGCAACGACACCGGGTTACCGACGGTCTTCGCCGGGGAAGCCGACGGCGAGACGGCCAGGCTGACACGATTCATCGGCGTCAGAACGGATTCGATGCAGGGGCTCGCCGTGGCCAAGGGGCGGGGGCTCGGCGGACACGTCATGGCGTCCGGTCGCCCGGCGACGGTACGCGACTACGAGGACTGCTCGAACATCACGCGCGACTACGCCGTGGCGGTAGAGCGTGAGGGCCTGAGGGCGATCATCTCGGTCCCCGTCATGGTCTCGGGGGTGGCGCGGACGATCCTCTACGGTTCCGCCCGCGTCGCCACCCAGCTCGGAGACCAGGTGACCAAGACGTTCTCCTCCGTCGCGGCCGAGCTGGCCTCGGAGTTCCAGGTCCGGGACGAGGTGGACCGTCGACTCCGCATGGCCGATCTCGCCGCGGCCGAACACTGTGGGGGACTCGAGTCCACCGACCGGGAGCAGCTCCGGGTACTCCACGGCGAGCTGAGGGCGATCGCCGCCGAACTGGGTGATCCCGCACTACGGGAACGGTTGTTGGCGGCCGGCTCCGCACTGGCGGGGGTCGGCAGGGAGGTCGGGGACCCCTCGTCGGTCCGGACCCAGTCCGTTCTCTCTCCCAGGGAGATCGACGTGCTCGCACAGGTGGCGCTCGGATGCTCCAACGCGGAGGTCGGGGCGCGACTGTCGCTCTCACCCGAGACGATCAAGGCGTACCTGCGCAATATCGGTACCAAGCTCGGGACCCGGTCGCGGATGGAATCCGTCGCCCGCGCCCGGCTCCTCGGCGTCCTGCCCTGACATCCCTGCTCCTCCGCGACCGGCGTCCCGCGCACCACCCTCACGAGGGAGGTGCGCGGGACGCCTTTCGTGCCACAGGCGCAGCTGGTAGTGGGCTACCTCACCCTGCATCCACTTTCGGGTGTATCGGGTGTGGCCGTCATCACATACTGTCTTGTTCAATCGGCGCTGACGCGTCGGCGATCACCCGCCTCGCCGGAGGTCCGATACCCGGCGAACCTGACACGACTGGAGTTGTCTTGACGCAGTCCAGAAACACCCCGCCGGGGGACGCAGCCCCGCAGTCCCCCTCTAATGCGCCGGTCAAGCCGAAGACCTCGCTGAAGAAGGTCGCCGCAGCGTCCTCCATCGGTACCACGATCGAGTGGTACGACTTCTTCATCTACGGTACGGCCGCCGCGCTGGTCTTCCCCGCCCTGTTCTTCCCCGACCAGAACCCCGCGACGGCGACGCTGTCCTCGTTCGCCACCTTCGCCGTGGCGTTCTTCGCCCGGCCCGTCGGAGCGGCGATCTTCGGCCACTTCGGCGACCGCATCGGCCGCAAGAACACGCTCGTGTGGACGCTCATCATCATGGGCATCGCGACCGTCTTCATCGGCCTCCTGCCCGGCTACAACACCGGTGCGTTCGGCGTCTTCGAGGGCGGCATCGGTATCTGGGCGCCGACCCTGCTGGTGGTGTGCCGCTTCTTCCAGGGCTTCGCGGTCGGCGGCGAGTGGGCCGGCGCGACACTGCTCACTGCCGAGTACGCACCCGAGGGCAAGCGCGGCATGATGGCCATGTGGCCGCAGCTGGGCGTGGCCTTCGCGTTCTTCCTCTCCTCCGGTACCTTCCTCGTCTTCTCGCTCGTCGCCGGTGGTGGAGCCGACCTCGACAGCCCCTTCATGCAGTACGGCTGGCGTATCCCGTTCCTGCTCTCCGCGGTCCTCGTCCTGGTCGGACTGTGGATCCGCCTCACCGTCGAGGAGACCCCGGTCTTCCGTCAGACCCAGGAGCGGGAGGCCAAGGAGGCCGCCGCGACCGCGGCTGCGGACAAGGCCGCGAACAGGGTCACGGCCCCCAGGACGCTGCCGTTCGCCGATGCTCTGCGCTACCAGTGGAAGGAGATCCTCATCGCAGGTGGCGCGCTCACCTCGCTGTTCTCCCTCTTCTACATGGGTACCTCGTTCCTCACGAACTACGCCACCGCCACCCTCGGACACTCGCGCCCGTTCGTCCTCGCCATGGGCATGATCGCCGCGCTGATCTTCGGTGCTGCCATCGCGTTGTCGGCGATGTACTCGGACAAGATCGGCCGGAGGAAGGTCATCGGCACCTCGGTCGGCCTGGCCATCCCGTGGACGCTGTTCGTCTTCCCGATCCTCGACACCGGGTCCACCTTCGCGTTCGGTGTGGTCCTGTTCGTCACGCTGATCATCTTCGGTATCGCCTACGGCCCGGCCGGCGCGCTGCTGCCCGAGCTGTTCCAGGCCCGCTACCGCTACACCGGTGCCGGACTCGGCTACAACCTCGCCGGCATCCTCGGTGGTGCGCTGCCGCCACTGGCCGCCGCCGCGATGATCGGTGCCGGCAACACCTTCGGGGTCGGCCTGATGCTCTCCGCGCTGTCCATCATGTCGATGGTCTGCATCTTCCTCATGACGGAGTCGAGCAAGAACGTCATCCACGCCGATGCCGAGCCGGACGACTCCCGACTCATCGCCACCGAGATGCCGTGACCACAGGTCTGACGACCCTCGTCTGAGACCTACGACACGGATCCACCCAAGAGCAGCCGCGCCCGGCCCCACCCGAGAGGGGGCCGGGCGCGGTGTCGTGTCCCGGGTCCGAACGCACCGACCCCACCGGGCCCGGTCGGCCCAGATGGGACCCTCTGCCTGGTGCGCTGGTGCGCTGGTGCGCTGGCGCGGGGCGGGGTGTCAGCAGGTCGAGGGCGCTGCGGCTCCGGCCGTCAGAAGTCGCCGGCGGTCTGCCGAAGCGACGAGATCGCCTCGATCAGCGCCAACTGCTCGGACTCGTCCATCCCCGGGTCGGAGAACACCCCGGCGTTGAGCGCGGCGGTCGCCTCGGAGACCACACGCCTGCCCTCGGCGGTGATCTCCACCAGGGTCGTGCGGCCGTCGGTCGGGTGGGGGCGCCGCTCGACGAGTCCGGCGTCCAGGAGGCGCTTCATGGCGCTGGTGACGCTGGTGACGTGGACCTGCAGTCGCTCGGAGGCCTTGGTGATGGGCAGCGAGCCGGACCGGGAGAACGCCAGCAATCGGAGCAGTTCGTAGCGGGGGAACGACAGGTTCCACGGCCGCAGTGTCTCCTCCACCCGCGCCAACAGGATCTGGTGCGCGCGCATGACCGACGTCACCACGGTCATCCCCTGAGCCGCGTCGGTCCATCCCTCACGCTCCCAGTTGGCGCGGGCCTGGTCGATGCGGTCGGGGATCGGGGCGGTCCTGGGGGGCACGGCTCACTCCTGGAGGACACGGCGGGCGTCTGATCAGGTGAGTCTATCGGTATTGCCCCCGCGAATCCGGGACGACCGGCGGACTGCCCGGCACCCCGCCGAGCGTTGCTGCACGATCACCTCCACCGCGACGAGGCCCGCCCGGACCCCCGTGACTCTCCGCCTATGCTCGGGAGACGTTCGTGTTCCACATCCGCCTCCCCGCGACGGGGAGCATGCTGGGGTAGGCGAACGACCCGATCGACAAGGAGCCGCAGGATCGATGACGAGCACCCAGAGCCCGCTGCGTATCGGCAACGTCTCCGCCTCGCGGACGGACCGCGCCACCGCGACCGCCGAGTTCCTCGCGGCCGCGTCCCTGGATGTACTCGCGCTGGACATGCTCTCGGACGAGGCGATGCTGGAACTCGCCGAGCAGCGCGCGGAGGGCGGGCCGGGCCACGAGCGCGCGCTCCTCGTCCAACTGGGGGAGTGCCTCGAGCTCATCGGTACGGGGGGCGTGCGGATCGTCACCAACGCCGGTGCCCTCGATCCGGGTGGGTTGGCCGAGGCCCTGCGTGCCATGGCCGCCGACGCGGGTGTCAGGTTGTCCGTGGCATCGGTGGACTCCGGTGACGTGACGGATCGCGCCGTCGAGTTGGGACTCGGAGAGGCCGACGTCGCCACGGTGCGGCACGGTGCGTTCGGGATCGCGCGGGCCCTCGGGGCGGGCGCGAACGTCGTCGTCACCGGTCGGGTCAGTCGCGAGGCGCTGGTCACGGGCGCGGCGGCGGCCCATCACGGCTGGACCCCGTCGGCCCTTGACGCGCTCGCCGGTTCCGTGGCGGTGGGGCACGTGCTCTCCGGGGGCCCGGGCGCGACGGGCGTCGTGGACTCGTCGACCGACGTCACCCGGAGCACGGACCCGGTGTCCGGCGGCTACCCGATCGCGGAGATCGCGGCCGACGGGTCCGCAGTCGTCACCCGCCACCCCTCGGCGTTCGGATCCGTCACCGTCGGTACCGTCACCGATCAGCTTCTCGACGGGGTCGCGGGTGCGCGGTACGCGGCTCCCGACGTGGTCCTGCGGCTGGACTCCGTCCGCCTCGCCCAGGAGGGCACGGACCGGGTCCGGATCAGCGGGGCCCGGGGAGAGCCCGCACCGCCGGTCGTGGCGTCGGTGGCCATGACGAGGGGGCCCGAGCGACCCCGACGGGTCGCCCGCCCCCTGGCGCAGGCGGAGGCCGGCCACACCGTGGTGCTCCCCGGCGGTGAACGGGTCGCGGTGCCTGTCCCCCTGGAGACCGCGGACATCGGTCCCGGTGAGCTCCCCACCCCCTGGTCGCCGGGTGCCGTTCCCGGTGGGGCGCCGGTGATGTCCGTGCTGGGCTCGGTCGCCAGCGTGCGTCGTGGCGTGGTCGGCCGCGGGGTGAACATCGCGGTGTGGACCTGGGACGACTCCGCGTTCGCGTGGCTGGCCGGGGCGCTCACGATCGACCGTTTCCGCGAACTGCTGCCCGCCCTGGAATGCATGGAGACGCACCGCTATCTGCTGCCCAACCTCCGGGCGGTCAACCTCGTCGCCCGGCCCCCGCGGGGCGCGACGCTCGACACCGGGCTCGGGGCCGACCTCGCCTCCGTTCGCCTGGGAATCCCCGGTGAGCTCCTCGAGTTCGGCCCGTGAGTCGGGGGCAGGAAGAAATGGAGCGAACGTAGGACAGACCGGGGCGCCTCGGCTGCATAGCGTCGGTGGCGACCGTTCACCGTCCGGGCCCGCCGGACGCACGACCAGTGCGGTCGTCCTCAGGAGTCCGCATGACACGTTCGATCATCACAAGAGTCCCTCTCGTCGCGCTCGCCTCGTTGCTGGCCGTGGCCGCAGGCGCGGTGCCGGCCGCGACCGCCCAGACCGAGTCGCCTTCCAGTGCTGAGCTCAGCAGCGACGTCGGGGAGGCCGCCGGAAGCGTGCAGGAGTTGGAAGCCATCATCGAGGGGATGAACCCCGGTGCGCGCGGAGCGCTGGACAACGGGTCCCTCGCCAACCTCAACGAGTTGATCTTCGACATCCGCAGCGGGGAGATCTTCGATGTGTTCCGGGTGCTGCAGGGGATCCCCGGGGGCTCGCAGGACATCATGACCCTCGCCGATCGGGCCTCGAGAGGCGAAGTGGGGTGGGACCGTGTCCTCGCTGCGACCCAGGTGGTCCTGGCGCCGGTCACGCCGTGCAACACCTTCACCAACTCCGGACGTAAGGGGATCTTCACCAACAGGCACGAGATCGGTCGCAGTGGCGGCGGCCGTGTCCTGCTGCGGCTGGAGACCTACTACGTCCCGGACTACGTCGAGGTGGCCTACGACGGCGACGTCCTGTGGTCGACTCCCGGTTACGTGGGAACCAACGGCGACTGGAACGTCTGGATCGACGTGCCCCCCGGGGTATCGACATCGATGACCGTGAAGGTCGACGCCCCGCGGAACGGCACCGAGTGGAACTACACCCTGGGTTGTCCGGTCTGATCGCGCGGGCCCGGGCGGCTCACCTCCTCCCGCGCAGCTCCACTTCCCAGGTCTCGCCCGTCGCGGTGTGCGGGATGGAGTGGGCGGTCACAAGGGACACGTTCGCTCCTCCGGACTTGACGACGTCTCCAACGCGGTCGGCAAACCACATCATGTCGTCCCGGTTGGATTGGTCCCGGGTCGCCCGAGTGCAGGTGGCCGCCCACAAAGGCCTCGGCGTTTGCCTCCGGGCTGGTTCCGGTAACACTCCGTGACGGTGGAGCCGCGGTAGGCGATCCCGCCGCCCTCGTCGGACTCCAGAAACCGATCTCTGCCCGGCCCGCAGAAGCAAGCAAGCATGCTTGCTTTATTTGAGGCGGGGTGGGAGTCTGTTGCCATGCAGACGAACACCCAGCCCTCGGCGACGGAGGATCCACACGCGGTCCTGGCCGCGCTCAGTGCCCGACTTGACGACCTCGTCGAGACCGCCGGTCCCGACGTCTGGAACCTGGACACCCCGGCCGAGGGCTGGGACGTGGGAATGCAGATCGCGCATCTGGCCTGGACCGACGAGGTCTCCGTCACCGCCGTCAACGACCCGGACGCCTTCCAGGGCGTGGTGGAGACGGCCATGGCCGACCCGACCGGGTTCGTCGACGCCGGTGCCGCCGAGATCGCCGCCACCGGCCGCGACGAGGTGCTGGCCCGGTGGCGACTGGCACGGGGAGAACTCGCGGACGCGCTCAAGGCCGCCGATCCCGGGGACCAGGTCCCGTGGTTCGGTCCGCCGATGCGACCCAAGTCCATGACGACCGCCCGGATCATGGAGACCTGGGCACACGGCATCGACGTCGCCGACGCCGTGGGGGTCGCTCTGGACTCCGATCCGGCCTTCGTCTCGGCGCTTCCGCACGTGGCCCGCCTGGGCTTCAAGACCCGGGGCTTCGCGTACCTGATGAACGGTCTCGAGGCCCCGACCTCGGAGGTCCACGTCGCACTCACCCTGGCCGACGGCAGTGTTCTCGAGTTCGGTCCGGCCGACGCCGAGCAGCGTGTCACCGGCCCGGTCCTGGATTTCTGCCTGCTGGTCACCCAGCGGGTCCACCGCGCCGACACCGCCCTCGAGGCGGTCGGCGACGACGCGGAGGAGTGGCTGCGGATCGCCCAGGCCTTCGCGGGACTACCCGGCGGCGGCCGCGAGGAAGGGGCCCGAGCATGACCGGGAAGAACCTCGCCGCGCCACTGCGCGTGGGAAACATGTCAGGTTTCTACGGCGACCGTATCTCCGCGATGCGCGAGATGCTCGAGGGCGGCCAACTCGACGTCCTCACCGGCGACTACCTCGCCGAGCTCACCATGCTCATCCTCGGCCGTGACCGGATGAAGAACGCCGACCTCGGATACGCCAAGACCTTCCTGCGTCAGCTCGAGGACTGCCTCGGGCTGGCACTGGATAAGAACGTCACGATCGTGGCGAACGCGGGCGGGCTGAACCCCGCCGGGCTGGCCGACGCGATCCGCGAGCTCGCCGGCCGACTGGGACTGTCGCCGAAGGTCGCGCACGTCGAGGGCGATGACCTCATCGCGCGAGTCGGCGAGCTGTCCATCCCGGCCGATGCCGGTTTCCCGGTCACCGCCAACGCCTACCTCGGGGCCTTCGGGATCGCCCGCTGCCTCGACGCCGGCGCCGACATCGTCGTCACCGGTCGCGTCACCGACGCCTCGGTGATCGTCGGCCCCGCGATCAGCCACTTCGGGTGGTCCCGGACCGACCTCGACGCCCTCGCCGGCGCCACTGCCGCGGGGCACGTCATCGAGTGCGGTACCCAGGCCACAGGCGGCAACTACTCGTTCTTCAACCGGGGCGAGATCACCGACCCCGTCGCACCCGGTTTCCCGATCGCCGAGATCTCGTCCGACGGCACCTCGGTGATCACCAAGCACGCCGGGACCGGGGGAGCGGTCACGGTCGGCACCGTCACCTCCCAGCTCCTCTACGAGGTCACCGGCGCCCGCTACGGCGGCCCCGACGTCGTCACCCGCCTGGACACCGCTCTGGTCGAGCAAGAGGGCCCGGACCGCGTCCGGATCTCCGGCGTGCGCGGGGAGACCGCCCCCACCACCACCAAGGTGTCGGTCACATGCCTCGGCGGCTTCCGCAACGAGCTGACGTTCCTGCTCACCGGCCTGGACATCGAGGACAAGGCCTCGCTGGTCGAGCGACAGTTCCTGGCCGGACTCGAGACCCGTCCGGCGCAGATCGACTTCCGTCTGCAGCGCACCGACCACCCCGACGCCGACACGCAGGCCGCCGCCACCGCGATGCTGACCATCGTGGCGTGGGACCCGGACAAGGACGTGGTGGGTCGCTCGTTCACCGACGCCGCGGTGGCGATGACCCTGTCCAGTTACCCGGGTGCCACACCCAGTGCTCCTCCCGGACGCGGGGGCCCGTACGGCGTGTACATCCCCGCCTACCTCGCGCAGGGCGAGATCCCGCACGTCGCGGTGCTGCCCGACGGGACCCGGGTGGACATCGCGCCGCCGGAGACCATGGAGGAGATGGGCGACGGTCACGCCTCAGACGGGCTCGACGCCGAAGGCGCACCGCTACCCCCGTCCGCCCCGTCGACCGGGTCCGCCACGCCTGCCGTCACCACCACCCGCCGGCCGCTGGGAGACGTGCTCGGCGCCCGCTCGGGCGACAAGGGCGGCAACGCCAACATCGGGCTGTGGGCCGGCGACGCGGAGGCCTACCGCTGGATGCGCGACACCCTCACCGTCGAGGAGTTGCGCCGTCTGCTCCCGGAGACCGCAGACCTCCCGGTCGAGCGGTACGAGCTCCCCCGCATCAATGCCGTGAACTTCGTCGTGGAGGGACTGCTCGGGAAGGGCGTCGCCCACGGCTACCGCTGGGACCCGCAGGCCAAGGGCCTCGCGGAGTGGCTGCGCTCCCGTGTCGTCGACATCCCCGACCACATCACCGCCCCCGTCCCCGCCGCCCCAGTACCCGCCGCTTCGGCACCCACCGCACCGGCCCCCGCAGAGGAGAACGCGTGACCATCCCGCGCAGTACCGCCCCCGCCGTCCCACGCAGATCCGCCCCCGCCGTCCCACCCCATGTACCGGGTGATCCCTGGTACTCCGAGGAGAGTCTCGCCCTGCGCGAGACCACCACCCGCTTCGCGGAGCGCGAGATCCTGCCCCACCAGGACGAGTGGGAGGCCGCCGGCGTCCTACCCCGCGAGCTGCACGCCAAGGCCGGCGAACTGGGCCTGCTCGGGGTCTCGTTCCCGGAGGAGGTCGGTGGCGGGGGCGGCGACATGCGCGACTCCCTCATCGTGTGTGAGGCCCTCCACGAGGCCGGAGTCTCCGGCGGCGTGTTCGCCTCGCTGTTCACCTGCGGTATCGCCACCCCGCACCTGGCGCAGTCCGGCCGAGCCGACCAGATCGAGCGCTGGGTCAAACCCACACTCGCCGGTGATCTGATCGGCTCCCTGGCCATCACGGAACCCGGCGGCGGCTCCGACGTCGGGCGCCTCACCACCACGGCCCGCCGGGACGGCGACCACTACGTCGTCAACGGCGCCAAGACCTACATCACCTCCGGCACCCGCGCCGACTTCGTGGTGACCGCCGTGCGCACCGGTGGCGACGAGCTCAGGGGTGCAGCGGGCGTGAGCCTGCTCGTCATCCCCACCGACACACCCGGTTTCCACCGCTCGGCCCCGCTGGAGAAGCTGGGCTGGCGCGCGTCGGACACCGCCGAGCTGACCTTCGCCGACTGCCGCGTGCCGGTGGAGAACCTCGTCGGCGCCGAGCACGACGGGTTCGCCCAGATCGCCATCGGTTTCGTGGGCGAACGCGCCGCGCTGGCCGCCCAGGGCTACTCACACGCCCAGCGGTGCCTCGACCTCACCCTGGACTGGGTGCGCGAACGCGAGACCTTCGGTCGCCCCCTGCTGTCCCGCCAGGCCGTGCAGAACACCGTCACCGAGATGGCCCGACGCATCGACGTCGCCCGCACCTACACGCACCGTTGTGTGGACCTGGCCGCTGCCGGCCACGACGCGATCGCCGAGGTCTGCTTTGCCAAGAACACCGCCGTCGAGTGCGCGGAATGGGTCGCGAACGAAGCACTCCAGCTCTTCGGAGGGCTCGGCTACATGGCCGAGTCCGAGGTGAGCCGCCAGTTCCGCGATGTCCGCCTCCTGGGCATCGGCGGAGGAACCACCGAGATCCTGACCACCCTCGCCGGACGACGTTTGGGGTACACCGCATGACAATCCTGCGTTCCACGCTCGACACCACCAGCGCCGAGTTCGGCGCCGCGAAAGAGGCCATGGAGGCCAAGCTGGACCAGCTGACCTCCGACCTCGAACCGGCGCTGGCCGGCGGCGGCGAGCGCAAGGTCGCCCGCCACCGGGAGCGCGGCAAGTTCACCGCCCGCGAGCGGATCGACATGATCCTCGACCGGGAATCCCCGTTCCTCGAACTGTGTGCCCTCGCGGCGTGGGGCTCCGACTTCCAGACCGGCGCCTCCGTGGTCGCCGGGATCGGTGTGGTCGAGGGCGTCGAATGCCTGGTCATCGCCAACGACCCCACCGTCAAGGGCGGCACGTCCAACCCGTGGACGCTGCGCAAGATCCTCCGGCTCAACGACGTGGCCAGCAAGAACCGGCTCCCGGTGATCAGCCTCGTCGAATCCGGTGGCGCCGACCTGCCCACGCAGAAGGAGGTGTTCGTCCCCGGTGGCGCGCTCTTCCGTGACCTCACGCGCCTGTCCAAGGCCGGCATCCCCACCATCGCCGTGGTCTACGGCAACTCCACCGCCGGCGGCGCGTACGTGCCGGGTATGAGCGACCACGTGGTGATGATCGAGGAGCGCTCGAAGGTGTTCCTCGCCGGACCGCCGCTGGTCAAGGCCGCCACCGGAGAGATCGCCGACGAGGAGACCCTCGGTGGCGCCGACATGCACGCACGCGTCTCGGGGCTCGCGGACCACTACGCCCTCGACGAGGCCGACGCCGCCCGCATCACGCGGGGCATCGTCCGCCGGTTGAACTGGTCCAAGGAGGGGCGCACCCCGCGCGCAGAGGTGATCGAGCCGCTGTACGGCAACGAGGACCTGCTCGGCATCGTCCCGGAGGATCTCAAGATCCCCTTCGACCCGCGCGAGATCATCGCCCGGATCGTGGACGGCTCCGACTTCGACGAGTTCAAGCCCCTGTACGGCGCGAGTCTGGTGACCGGATGGGCCGAGATCCACGGCTACCCGGTGGGCATCATCGCCAACTCCCGCGGCGTGCTGTTCAGCGCGGAGGCGCAGAAGGCCACCCAGTTCATCGAGCTGGCCAACCGCTACGACACCCCGCTCGTGTTCATGCACAACACCACCGGCTACATGGTGGGGTCCGAGTACGAGCGCGGCGGCATCATCAAGCACGGCGCGATGATGATCAACGCGGTCTCCAACTCCGAGGTCCCGCACCTGTCGCTGATCACCGCCGCCTCCTACGGCGCCGGCCACTACGGGATGTGCGGCCGCGCCTTCGACCCGCGGTTCCTCTACACCTGGCCCAGCTCCAAATCCGCCGTCATGGGGGCCCAGCAGCTCGCCGACGTGGTGACATCCGTGGCCGCGGCGGCCTCCGCCGCACGCGGCGAGGAGATGACCCAGGACACGATCGACGGTCTCAAGACGATGATCTCCGACCAGATCGAGAAGGAGTCATTGCCGGCGTTCCTGTCCGGGATGCTCTACGACGACGGAGTCATCGACCCCCGCGACACCCGGACGGTGCTGGGCCTCAGCCTGTCCGCGATCCACTCCGGAGAAGTCGCCGGAACCGACCGCTTCGGCGTCTTCCGGATGTGAGGAACAACACCATGCAGAATTCACCGACCCCAGCTCCCATTACTTCGGTCCTGGTGGCCAACCGGGGCGAGATCGCCCGCCGTGTCCACCGCACCGCCCGCGCTCTCGGCATGACCACAGTCGCCGTCTATTCCGACGCCGACGCCGACGCGCCGCACACCCGCGAGGCCGACGCGGCCGTCCGACTCCCGGGAAACACCCCAGGGGAGACCTACCTCCGCGGGGACCTGGTCATCGAGGCCGCGAAGGCCGCCGGAGCCGACGCCATCCACCCCGGTTACGGCTTCCTGTCCGAGAACGCCGGGTTCGCCCGTGCCGTGATCGACGCCGGGCTCACCTGGGTCGGCCCGCCGGTCGAGTCCATCGAATCCATGGGCTCCAAGATCGAGGCCAAGAAGATGATGGCCGAGGCGGGCGTTCCCATGCTCACCGACCTCGAGCCCTCCGACGTCACCGAGGACATCCTCCCGGTGCTGGTCAAGGCCTCCGCCGGTGGCGGCGGTCGCGGCATGCGCGTAGTCCGCACGCTGGACTCGCTACACGACGAGATCAGAGCCGCTCAGCGCGAGGCCAAGTCCGCGTTCGGTGACGACGCGGTGTTCTGCGAGCGGTACCTCGAGCGTGGGCGCCACATCGAGGTCCAGATCATGGCCGACGCCCACGGCACCGTCTGGGCGGTGGGCGAGCGCGAGTGCTCGATCCAGCGTCGCCACCAGAAGGTCATCGAGGAGGCCCCGAGCCCGCTCGTCGAGCGGACCCCGGGGATGCGGGAGAAGCTGTACTCCGCAGCCCGGGACGCCGCGGCCGCGATCGGGTACACCGGTGCCGGCACGGTCGAGTTCCTGGCGACCGACGACGGCGAGTTCTTCTTCCTCGAGATGAACACCCGTCTCCAGGTGGAGCATCCGGTCACCGAGGCCACCACCGGTCTGGACCTGGTCGCACTGCAGCTCGACGTGGCCGCGGGCCTGCCCCTGCCGTCCGCCGAGCCCCCGGACTCCCACGGCTGGTCCTTCGAGGCCCGTCTCTACGCCGAGGACCCGGCCAACGACTACACGCCGGGGTCCGGGACGCTGTGGGCGCTCGACGTCCCCGGCGTCTCCTCCCGATTCGAGGGCCCGCACCGGCCAGGCATCCGGCTGGACAGCGGTGTCGAACCCGGGCCCGAGGGCGCGCTGATCGGCGTCCACTACGACCCGATGCTCGCCAAGGTCATCTCCTACGGCCGCACCCGCTCCGAGGCCTGCGCCTCGCTCGCCGGTGCCCTCGGCCGGGCGAAGGTCCACGGTCTGACGACCAACCGCGCCCAGCTGGTCCGCGTGCTGCGGCACCCGGAGTTCATCGCCGGCAACCTGTCCACCGCGTTCCTCGATGACCACGGGGCCGAGGCGCTCGCCGCCCCGCTGGCCGACAACGAGGCCACGGCGATCTCGGCCCTGGCCGCCGCGATCGTGTCGGGGACCGCCGACCACGCCGCCGGCCCGGTGGCGCTGGCCCAGGCCGGGTTCCGCAACGTCGGGCGCACGCTCCAGCGGCGGACCTACCGGGTCGGCGAGGACGAGGTGGAGGTGGCCTACATCCGCGACCGCTCCGGCGCCCGCGCGGACGGCGATCTCTCCGAGGTCGTCCGCGTCCAGCAGGTCCGCGCCGACGCCGTCGACGTCGAGGTCAGGGGAGTGCGTCGCACCTTCAGCGTGGCCCGGTACGAGGTGGTCGGCTCGGACACCGTCGTCGAGGTGGACTCACCACTCGGACCGGTCTCACTCATCGAACCGCCCCGGTACACCGATCCCGGCGCGGAGGTCGCGGCGGGTTCGCTGCTCGCCCCCATGCCGGGCGCGATCATCCGCGTGGCCGTCTCCGTCGGGGACACGGTCACCGCCGGACAGCCGCTGCTGTGGATGGAGGCCATGAAGATGGAACACACCATCTCCGCCGCTGTCGACGGCATCGTCACGGAGCTGCCCGTCGAGGTCGGCACCCAGGTCGAGACCGGGACCATCCTCGCCGTCGTCTCCGATCCCGACAGCGCCGATCCCGACAGCACTTACCCCGGCAGCACCGACACCACCACCCCCCAGGAGTGACCACGATGACCGACATCTCCCAGATCCCCAACCCCGTCGTCGACACCGAGGAGCAGAAGGCACTACGCAAGGTCGCCTTCGACCTCGGCTCGCGATACGGCATGGAGTACATGCGCGAGAAGTCCGACGCCGGTGAGACCACCGACGAACTGTGGACCGAGGCGGGCAAGCTCGGGCTGCTCGGGGTCAACCTCCCCGAGGAGTACGGCGGCGGCGGGGCCGGAATGACCGAACTCGCGATGGTCGAGGAGGAGCTCTCCGCCGCGGGTGCCGGGCTGCTCATGATGGTGGTCTCGCCCGCCATCAACGGCACGATCATCTCGCGCTTCGGGACCGAGGAGCAGAAGAAGCGCTGGCTGCCGGGCCTGGCCTCGGGTGAGATCATCACGTCGTTCGCCATCACGGAACCGGACGCCGGGTCCAACTCCCACGCCATCACCACCACCGCACGCCGGGACGGCTCCGACTTCCTGCTCAGCGGTCAGAAGACCTACATCTCCGGCGTCGACCAGGCCGACGCGATCCTCGTGGTGGCCCGGCTCGAGGGCGCCGCGAGCGGGAAGCTCCAGCCGGCGCTGTTCATGGTGCCCACCGACGCCCCGGGGCTCGAGCGCACCCACATCCCCACCGAGGTGCGCACGCCCGAGCGGCAGTTCCAGCTGTACTTCGACGACGTGCGGTTGCCCGCCGACGCGCTGATCGGTGACGGTGACACCGCACTGCTCATGCTCTTCGCGGGCCTCAACCCCGAGCGCATCATGGCCTCCGGGATGGCGATCGGTTCCGCCCGCTACGCGATGGACAAGGCCACCAAGTACGCGAACGAGCGCACCGTGTGGAAGACCCCGATCGGCGCCCACCAGGGGATCGCCCATCCCCTCGCCCAGTGCAAGATCGAGCTCGAACTGGCCCGGCTCATGATGCGCAAGGCCGCGGCGCTCGTCGACGCCGGCCTGGACGACCTCGCCGGCGAGGCCGCCAACATGGCCAAGTACGCCTCCGGCGAGGTGTCCGCCCGCACCGTCGACCAGGCCATCCAGACCCTCGGCGGCAACGGACTGTCGGTGGAATACGGCCTCGCCGGCATGCTCGCCGCGTCGCGCCTGCCCCGTATCGCCCCGGTGAGCCGGGAGATGATCCTCAACTACGTGGCCCAGCACTCGCTCGGGCTGCCGAGGAGCTACTGAGGTGGCCGCGGTGGGTGATCAGGGCGTGAGTGATCAGACCCTGGTGCGCTATGAGGTCTCCGGAGGCGCCGCGCGCGTGACGCTGGACTCGCAGCACAACCGCAACGCCATCTCGACCGCGCTGGTGGAGCAGCTGCACGCGGCGCTCGACCGGGCGGCCACGGACGACGGCGCCCGTGTGGTGGTCCTCGGTCACGCCGGCGGGACGTTCTGTGCCGGAGCCGACCTGTCCGAGGCCTCCGCGGCCGGAGCCGACCAGACCAGCCCGGAGGACCAGGCCGCCGAGCGGACCCGAATCTTCCTCGGACTGCTCCGGGCGATCATCTCGCACCCCAAACCGGTGATAGCGGCCGTCGACGGCCACGTCCGCGCCGGCGGGATGGGACTGGTGGCCGCCTGCGACTTCGCCCTCGCCGGACCGACGTCGACCTTCGCGCTCACCGAGGTCCGACTCGGTCTGGCGGCGGCCATGATCTCGGTTCCGCTGGCGGCGAGGGTCAACTCGCGAGACCTCGCCCGGGCCCTGCTGACAGGGGAGAAGTTCGACTCGACGCACGCCCGGCGGATCGGCCTGCTGTCCGAGGCCGTCGACGAACTCGACACCGCGGTCGACGAGTTGGTCGCCGCGTTCCGGCCCTGCTCACCGCAGGGGTTGGCGGAGAACAAGGCGCTGATGGCGGGGCCGATGCTGGCTGATCTCGACGCCCGTGGAGACGAACTGGCCGGGGTGACCGCCCGCCTGTTCACCACCCCCGAGGTGGCCGAGGGGATGACCGCATTTCTTGAACGCCGACCGCCCTCCTGGGCGTCGCCGGACGCGTAGCGTATGCGATGTCGTTGATGTGTGACCGTCACCACATCGCCAGCTTTCGAATCGAGAGGTAACACCATGCGCACCAGAGCCGCCATCATCCGTGAACCCAAGCAGGACGGGTGGGAGATCGTCGACGTAGAGCTCGGCGACCCGGTGGCAGGGGAGGTCCAGGTGAAGCTCGCCGCCTCGGGACTCTGCCACTCGGACGAGCACCTGCTCACCGGGGACCTGCAGTTCGAGACCTACCCGATCATGGGCGGGCACGAGGGAGCCGGTGTGGTGACCAAGGTCGGCGAGGGCGTCACGGGTATCGAGGAGGGCGATCACGTCGTGCTGGCCTTCATCCCGGCCTGCGGGACCTGCCCGCCCTGTTCAGAGGGACTCCAGAACCTCTGCGACAACGGCGCCGGCCTGCTGAGTGGCCGCGCGATCACCGACGACTCCTACCGGGTCCACACGGCCGACGGTGAACCCGTCGCGACCATGTGCTGTCTGGGGACCTTCTCCCCGTACGTCACCGTCCACCAGTCCTCGGTGGTCAAGATCGAGAAGGACATCCCCCTGGACAAGGCCGCCCTGCTCGGTTGCGGGGTCTGCACGGGATGGGGTTCGGCCACCGAGATCGGTCAGGCGAAGGAGGGCGACGTCGTCGTGGTGGTCGGCGTCGGCGGTATCGGCATCAACTCGGTGCAGGGCGCAGCCGCGGCCGGTGCGCGCGTGATCGTTGCCGTGGACCCGGTGGAGTTCAAGCGCGAGAAGGCCGTGGAGTTCGGGGCCACGCACACGTGTGCCTCGATGGATGACGCCATGGCCCTGGTGGGGGAGCTCAGCTGGGGACGCATGGCCGACCTGGTCCTGCTAACCATGGGTGAGGTCCACGGCGAGCACCTGCTGCCCGGTCTCTCCCTGACGGGCAAGGGGCGGCGTTGCGTGGTGGTCGGGCTCGGGGACATGATGGCCGTCGACGCCCAGATCTCGATCCTCGACCTGGCGATGCAGCAGAAGACCCTGCAGGGCGCCATCTTCGGCGGTGTCGGGCCCCGCAAGCAGATCCCGCACCTGCTGCACCAGTACCGGGCAGGCAACCTCAAGCTCGACGAGTTGGTCACCAAGACGTACCGGCTCGACGAGATCAACCAGGGGTACCAGGACATGCGCGACGGCAAGAACATCCGCGGTGTGATCATCTACGACGAGCAGGACTGGTAGCAGGAGGAAGAATGACGGCACCCGAGCAACGGGCCCCGAAGCAGGACCGTAGCCGCCTCACGCGGGAACGCCTCCTGGGTGCCTCGATCGACCTCCTCGCCACGCAGGGCTGGGCGGCGACCACCGTGGGAGCGGTGGCCGCCGCCGCCGGCGTCTCACGGGGCGCCGCGCAGCACCATTTCCCCACCCGCGAGGACCTCATCACCGCCGCCCTCCTGCACATGATCGAGCAACGGATCGAGGACGTCCGGAATGTGGGACTGGATCTCCCCGAACCGGGGCCCGAGCGGACGGTGGCCGTGGTCCGTCTGATCGTCCAGCACTACACCTCGGACCTCTTCAAGGCGGCGCTGCACGTGTGGACCGCCGCGGCCAGCGATCCGGCACTTCGTGACCGCGTGCTGCCGCTCGAGAACCACATGTCCCGCGAGGTCCTGGCGATCGCCGCCTCCGCCCTCGGGCGCGACCCCGCCGACGTACGGGTGCGCCGACCCCTGCAGGCCACCCTCGACCTGGCCCGCGGGCTCGGGCTCGCGGACGTGCTCTCCGATGACTCCGCACGACGCGAGAAGGTGATCCGGTACTGGGCCGAGACCATCGATCTGGTGCTCGCACAGAACCCGGAGACGTCGGCCGAAGATGTCACCTCGGCCACGTTTTGACCGATCATCACGACGGCGGTTAGGCTTGACCATCGTGCTCGCAGTATGCGAGCTGGAGGATCGTGCCCAGTAGGCCAGCGAGAGCGGCTGACGTGGTCGCCCGTGCGCCCGTCGGGGAGCGCGAGAGTCCGGATACGAGCAACGTCCCAGTGACCGGTGGTCGCCCTCGCGGAGGCCGCCAGCTAGAGAAAGTCGGTTCATGCCAACCATCAACCAGCTGGTCCGCAAGGGCCGCCAGGACAAGAAGTCCTCGTCTGCGACGGCGGCCCTCAAGGGCTCGCCGCAGCGTCGTGGCGTGTGCACCCGTGTGTACACCACGACCCCCAAGAAGCCGAACTCCGCGCTGCGGAAGGTCGCCCGTGTGCGCCTGACCAGCGGCATCGAGGTGTCCGCGTACATCCCCGGTGAGGGCCACAACCTCCAGGAGCACTCGATGGTGCTCGTCCGTGGTGGACGTGTGAAGGACCTCCCGGGTGTCCGGTACAAGATCATCCGCGGCTCCCTCGACACGCAGGGCGTGAAGGACCGCAAGCAGGCCCGCTCCCGCTACGGCGCCAAGAAGGAGAAGTAATGCCTCGTAAGGGTCCCGCCCCGAAGCGCCAGCTCATCAACGATCCGGTCTACGGTTCGCAGCTGGTCACGCAGCTCGTCAACAAGATCCTCCTCGACGGCAAGAAGACGACCGCCGAGCGCATCGTCTACTCGGCGCTGGAGATCTGCCGCGAGAAGACCGGCACCGATCCGGTCCTCACCCTCAAGAAGGCTCTTGACAACGTCAAGCCCGCCCTCGAGGTCCGCTCCCGCCGCGTCGGTGGCGCCACCTACCAGGTGCCCGTCGAGGTCCGTCCGGGTCGTTCCACGACCCTCGCCATGCGCTGGCTGGTGACCTTCTCCCGGCAGCGTCGCGAGAACAGCATGGTCGAGCGTCTGGCCAACGAGATCCTCGACGCCTCCAACGGCCTGGGTGCCGCGGTCAAGCGCCGCGAGGACACCCACAAGATGGCCGAGGCCAACCGGGCGTTCGCGCACTACCGCTGGTGATCCAGCCGGGCCCCGGAGCGGGGGGACGCCCACGGGGCGTCACCGCTCCGGGGATCCCCTGCCGCCCCGAGGGTGGCATCATTGAACAAGGGTCGGTTCCGCGCGAGCGAAGCGGGACACGGCCCAGCACAACAGACCCGGTTCGGACGGTCGGACACGACCGCCCGGGCCACCTAAGACTCACGATCGGGGACCATCCGTGGCACAGGACGTGCTGACCGACCTCAACAAGGTCCGCAACATCGGCATCATGGCGCACATCGACGCCGGTAAGACGACCGTCACCGAGCGCATCCTGTTCTACACGGGTGTCAACCGGAAGATCGGCGAGACGCACGACGGCGCCTCGACCACCGACTGGATGGAGCAGGAGAAAGAGCGCGGCATCACCATCACGTCGGCCGCCGTCACCTGTTTCTGGGCCGACAACCAGATCAACATCATCGATACCCCGGGCCACGTCGACTTCACGGTCGAGGTCGAGCGCTCGCTGCGCGTCCTCGACGGTGCGGTCGCGGTGTTCGACGGCAAGGAGGGCGTCGAGCCCCAGTCGGAGCAGGTTTGGCGCCAGGCGGAGAAGTACGACGTCCCGCGCATCTGCTTCGTCAACAAGATGGACAAGATGGGCGCGGACTTCTACTACACCGTGCAGACCATCATCGACCGTCTCGGCGCGAAGCCGCTCGTCCTGCAGCTGCCCATCGGCGCGGAGGACGAGTTCGACGGGGTCATCGACCTCGTGGAGATGAAGGCCCTCGTCTGGCCGGGCGTCACGCCGATCGGCACCGAGGCCACGGTCCAGGAGATCCCCGAAGATCTCAAGGACAAGGCCGACGAGTACCGGGAGAAGCTGCTCGAGGCCGTCGCCGAGAGCGACGAGGCCCTCATGGAGAAGTACTTCGGCGGCGAGGAGCTGACGAAGGCCGAGATCCAGGGCGCGATCCGCAAGATGACGGTCAACGCCGAGATCTACCCGGTGCTGTGTGGTTCGGCGTACAAGAACAAGGGCGTCCAGCCCCTGCTCGACGCCGTCATCGCGTACCTGCCCAACCCGCTGGACGTCGGCTCGATCCACGGCCACGCCGTGGGCGACGAGGAGAAGGTGGTCAGCCGCCAGCCCTCCAAGGACGAGCCGTTCGCGGCACTGGCGTTCAAGATCGCCGTGCACCCGTTCTTCGGTGAGCTCACCTTCGTCCGCGTCTACTCGGGTCGTATCGACCCGAGCACCCAGGTGCAGAACGCGACCAAGGGCAAGAAGGAGCGCGTCGGCAAGCTCTTCCAGATGCACGCCAACAAGGAGATGCCCGTAGAGGAGGCCGTCGCCGGCCACATCTACGCGTTCATCGGCCTCAAGGACACCACCACGGGTGACACCCTGTGCGACCTGCAGAACCAGGTCATCCTCGAGTCCATGACTTTCCCGGCCCCGGTCATCGACGTCTCGATCGAGCCCAAGACCAAGGCTGACCAGGAGAAGCTCGGCACGGCCATCCAGAAGCTGGCCCGCGAGGATCCGACGTTCTCCGTCCGGCTGGACGACGAGACCGGTCAGACCGTCATCGGCGGCATGGGCGAGCTCCACCTGGATGTGCTCGTCGACCGCATGAAGCGCGAGTTCAAGGTCGAGGCCAACGTCGGCAAGCCGCAGGTCGCGTACCGCGAGACCATCAAGGGCACGGTCGAGAAGTTCGACTACACCCACAAGAAGCAGACCGGTGGTTCGGGCCAGTTCGCCAAGGTCCAGATCCGTCTCGAGCCGCTTCCCCAGGAGCAGGTCGAGGAGGGCGAGACCTACGAGTTCTCCGACAAGGTCACCGGTGGCCGTATCCCCAAGGAGTACATCCCCTCGGTGGACCACGGCATCAAGGACGCCATGCAGTACGGCGTCCTCGCCGGCTACCCGATGGTCAACGTCAAGGCGACGCTGATCGACGGCGCGTACCACGAGGTCGACTCTTCGGAGATGGCGTTCAAGGTCGCGGGCTCGATGGCCTTCAAGGAGGCCTCCCGCCGGTGTCAGCCGGTGATCCTCGAGCCGCTCATGGCGGTCGAGGTCATCACACCGGAGGACTACATGGGCGACGTGATCGGCGACATCAACTCCCGCCGTGGCCAGATCCAGGCGATGGAGGAGCGCTCCGGCGCCCGCGTCGTCAAGGCCAACGTGCCGCTGTCCGAAATGTTCGGCTACGTCGGCGACCTCCGGTCGAAGACGCAGGGCCGGGCCAACTACTCGATGGTCTTCTCCCACTACGCCGAGGTTCCGGCGAGTGTGTCCAAGGAGATCATCGCCAAGGCGACCGGCGAGTAACCGGTACTGGTCCCGCCCGGCCGAGAGGTAGGGCGGGGCCGATGCCGGCGGCGCACGGTCGAACCTCCGGGTGGCCGCCGGTTCGTGCCCCACGGCACGATGAGTAAGATCAGATCCCACACAAAGCAGTGCCCACCTCGAGGTGGGGACAGACCAGTCCAGGAGGACATAAAGTGGCGAAGGCGAAGTTCGAGCGGACCAAACCGCACGTTAACATCGGCACCATCGGTCACGTCGACCATGGCAAGACCACCACCACCGCGGCCATCACCAAGGTCCTGGCGGACACCTTCCCCGATCTCAACGACGCGTTCGCGTTCGACGAGATCGACAAGGCGCCGGAGGAGAAGGCTCGTGGTATCACGATCAACATCTCCCACGTCGAGTACCAGACGGAGAAGCGCCACTACGCGCACGTCGACGCCCCGGGTCACGCCGACTACATCAAGAACATGATCACCGGTGCCGCCCAGATGGACGGCGCGATCCTGGTCGTGGCGGCCACCGACGGCCCGATGCCGCAGACGCGTGAGCACGTGCTGCTCGCCCGTCAGGTCGGCGTCCCCTACATCCTCGTCGCCCTCAACAAGTGCGACATGGTCGACGACGAGGAGATCCTCGAGCTCGTCGAGATGGAGGTGCGTGAGCTCCTCGCCTCGCAGGAGTTCGACGAGGACGCCCCCGTCGTCCACATCTCGGCCCTCAAGGCACTCGAGGGTGACGAGAAGTGGGTCCAGGCCATCCGTGACCTGATGCAGGCCTGCGACGACTCCGTGCCGGACCCCGAGCGTGAGACGGAGAAGCCGTTCCTCATGCCCGTCGAGGACGTCTTCACGATCACCGGTCGTGGCACCGTCGTCACCGGTCGTATCGAGCGTGGCAAGGTCAACGTGAACGAGGATGTCGAGCTCATCGGCATCAAGGAGAAGGCCACCAAGACCACGATCACGGGCATCGAGATGTTCCGTAAGCTCCTCGACTACGGCGAGGCCGGCGACAACGTCGGTCTGCTCGTCCGTGGCCTCAAGCGCGAGGAGGTCGAGCGCGGCCAGGTCGTCATCAAGCCGGGCGCGTACACCCCGCACACGAACTTCGAGGGCCAGGCGTACATCCTGTCCAAGGACGAGGGCGGCCGCCACACGCCGTTCTTCAACAACTACCGTCCGCAGTTCTACTTCCGTACCACGGACGTGACCGGCGTCGTGACCCTCCCCGAGGGCACCGAGATGGTCATGCCGGGCGACAACACCGAGATGAGCGTCGAGCTCATCCAGCCGGTCGCCATGGATGAGGGCCTGCGCTTCGCGATCCGTGAGGGTGGCCGCACCGTCGGCGCCGGTCAGGTCACCAAGATCATCAAGTGATCGACTGACCCAGCGGATCGGACGAGAAGTCCGGACCACATGAGTGAGGGGCGCTCCACCGAAAGGTGGGGCGCCCCTCACTCGTCGTCGAGGTCATGTGCGACGACTACTCGTCGGAGTGATGTGTGACGACTATTCGTCGGGGTCGTGGGCGACGACTACCGGCGCCGCCCCATGACGCTCATGGCGACGGACAGTCCGACCGCGGCCATCCCGGCCAGAGCGGTCACGGCCACCGCGGCAACCTGCTCGGCGGTCGCAGCGTGTTCGGGACGTCGGGAACCGCCGACCCCGTGTCTGCGGTCCACCTCCTCGAGCGCGCGGAGCATCTCGTCGGGATCGCCACCCTTGTCCGGGTGGTGGCGCAGGACGGCTTGGCGCCGATCCCGCTTGTAGGCGGCGGGGTCGCGTGGTTCGCGTCGGCTGTTCACGTTCTGCTCTCCTGGGGGAAGTGGCGCGCGGGCGCTGATGGCTCGACGTTACCGAAATCGCGCCACTCGCCGCGGACCCTCACCGACGGGCCAGCATCCCGATTTTGATCCCGTGGGGTACGTGCGGCATACTGGTCAAGTTGCCCGGACAAGGCGGCGAATCCGTGTGGCCCTCGGGCCGGCGGCTAGCCGGGTTGGTCGGGCGAGCACGACGGGGCGGGTGAGAGATCGCCCGCCGGAAAAGTGGGAGGGCGACACGCCCGACCGCGTGGACGCGTCGTGACACGTCAACAGCGGCAGCGGATCGGTTCCGCCGTCACCCTCGCCTCGCGGGAGTGCGGCACTCCGTCCTCTGGAGGGCCTTTTGTCGTGTCACGTTCGTGAGCGCGCGACGGTGGTCCTCCACGACGAAGCACCGATGCATGTGACCGGGTGTTAGACGGTCTGACGGTGTCACGTATGACAAGCGAACACAGAAGTGTCCCCCGCGCAGCGAGGGCGCTCACGACAGCCGCCTTCACGGGCGGGGGGAGAATGAGGACGAAGTGGCGGGACAAAAGATCCGCATCCGGCTCAAGGCCTATGACCACGAGGCCATAGACGCCTCGGCGCGCAAGATCGTCGAGACGGTCACCCGTACTGGAGCTCGTGTCGTCGGCCCGGTGCCGTTGCCGACCGAGAAGAACGTTTACTGCGTCATCCGCTCGCCGCACAAGTACAAGGACTCGCGCGAGCACTTCGAGATGCGCACCCACAAGCGGTTGATCGACATCCTCGACCCCACGCCCAAGACCGTGGACGCGCTCATGCGCATCGACCTGCCTGCCAGCGTCGACGTCAACATCCAGTGACCTCCGACCGAGCAGCGGTCAGCAAGCAACGTGCAGCGGAGACAGTGAACAGATGAGTACTACCGAGATCAAGGGAATCCTGGGCGCGAAGCTCGGCATGACCCAGGTCTTCGACGAGAACAACCGGGTTGTCCCGGTTACCGTCATCAAGGCCGGGCCGTGTGTAGTCACCGGGATCCGTACAGAGCAGACCGACGGCTACAACGCCGTCCAGATCGCGTTCGGCGCGATCGACCCCCGCAAGGTCACCAAGCCCGTCACGGGCCAGTTCTCCAAGGCGGGTGTGACCCCGCGTCGCCACCTCGCGGAGATCAGGCTCGACAACGCGGAGCAGGCCGGAGCCTTCGAGCTGGGCCAGGAGCTCGGCGCGGACGTGTTCGAGGACGGCGCTTTCGTCGACGTCACCGGCACCTCCAAGGGCAAGGGCTTCGCCGGCACCATGAAGCGTCACGGCTTCTCCGGTCAGGGCGCCTCGCACGGTACCCAGGCCGTGCACCGTCGGCCCGGCTCCATCGGTGGCGCGTCCACCCCGGGCCGCGTGTTCCGGGGCAAGAAGATGGCCGGCCGCATGGGCAACGAGCGTGTGACCACCATGAACCTGAAGGTCCACAAGGTCGATGCCGAGGCCGGCGTCCTCCTCATCAAGGGAGCCATCCCGGGTCGCAACGGCGGCCTCGTGATGGTCCGATCCGCAGTGAAGGGCGGTGCGCGCGCATGACCACGACGGAGAACACCGTGAATCTCAAGCTTGACGTCCGTACCCCGGCCGGCTCGGCCAACGGGTCCGTCGAGCTCCCCGCCGAGATCTTCGGCGTCGAGCCCAACCTGCCCCTCATGCACCAGGTCGTCGTGGCGCAGCTCGCCGCGGCGCGCCAGGGCACGCACTCGACCAAGACCCGTGGCGAGGTGCGAGGCGGTGGCCGCAAGCCGTTCCGCCAGAAGGGCACCGGCCGCGCACGCCAGGGCTCGACCCGCGCCCCCGCCTACACCGGCGGTGGCACGGTCCACGGTCCGAAGCCGCGTGACTACTCGCAGCGCACGCCCAAGAAGATGAAGGCCGCCGCGCTCCGTGGTGCCCTGTCCGACCGGGCCGCCAGCGATCGCATCCACGTGGTCACCGAGTTCGTCGAGGGTCAGATCCCGTCGACGGCCGGCGTGCGGGACTTCCTCGGAAGCCTGTCCGACCGCAGGAAGTTCCTGATCGTGGTGGGCCGCGAGGACACCGCAGCCTGGCGTTCGGTGGGCAACCTGGACCACGTCCACACCATCGCTCCGGATCAGCTCAACACCTACGACGTACTGCGTGCAGACGACGTCGTGTTCACCGTTGAGGCTCTGGACGCGTTCGTGTCGCAGGCCAGCAAGCGCGCCGCAGGCACCGATAACACCGCCGCGAAGGAGGCCGACAAGTGAGCACCGTCGCCGATCCCCGGGACGTGATCCTCGCCCCCGTCGTCTCCGAGAAGGCCTATGGCCTGCTCGAGCAGGGCGTATACACGTTCCTGGTCGCCCCGGACTCCAACAAGACGCAGATCAAGATCGCCCTCCAGGAGATCTTCGGCGTCACGGTTGAGTCCGTCAACACCGCCAACCGTCAGGGCAAGCGTAAGCGCACCCGCACCGGGTTCGGACAGCGCAAGAGCACCAAGCGCGCCATCGTGACCCTTGCGGCCGACAGCAAGCCCATCGAGATCCCGGGTCTGACCGCCTGACGGCGGGAAGAGTTAAGGACGAGAGAACCTCATGGCTATCCGCAAGTACAAGCCCACGACGCCCGGCCGCCGCGGCTCGAGCGTCTCGGACTTCGCCGAGATCACGCGCTCGACGCCCGAGAAGTCGCTGCTGCGCCCCCTACACAAGACCGGTGGTCGTAACGGCCACGGTCGCATCACCACCCGCCACAAGGGCGGTGGCCACAAGCGCCAGTACCGTGTCATCGACTTCCGTCGTAATGACAAGGACGGCGTCGACGCCACCGTCGCCCACATCGAGTACGACCCGAACCGCACCGCCAACATCGCCCTCCTGCACTACGCGGACGGTGAGAAGCGGTACATCCTGGCCCCGCGCAACCTCAAGCAGGGCATGAAGGTCGAGTCGGGCGTCGGTTCCGATATCAAGGTCGGCAACAACCTGCCGCTCCGCAACATCCCCTCGGGCACCGTCGTGCACGCGGTGGAGCTCCGTCCCGGCGGCGGTGCCAAGATGGCCCGCGCCGCCGGTTCCGGGATCCAGCTGCTCGGCAAGGAAGGCGCGTACGCGTCCCTCCGCATGCCGTCCGGTGAGATCCGTCGCGTCGACGTCCGCTGCCGCGCGACGATCGGCGAGGTCGGTAACGCCGAGCAGGGGAACATCAACTGGGGTAAGGCCGGCCGCATGCGGTGGAAGGGCGTCCGCCCGACCGTCCGTGGCGTGGTCATGAACCCCGTGGACCACCCGCACGGTGGTGGCGAGGGTAAGACGTCCGGTGGACGTCACCCCGTCAGCCCGTGGGGCCAGCCCGAGGGCCGGACCCGCAAGCCCAATAAGGCGAGCGACAAGATGATTGTCCGTCGCCGTCGCACCGGTAAGAAGCGTTAAGGAGGGAAACTAGGATGCCTCGTAGTCTCAAGAAGGGTCCGTTCGTCGACGAGCACCTCCTCGCGAAGGTGGACGCGCAGAACGACAAGGGTACTCATCAGGTCATCAAGACCTGGTCGCGTCGCTCGACGATCCTGCCCGATTTCATCGGCCACACGTTCGCCGTCCATGATGGCCGCAAGCATGTGCCCGTGTTCGTGTCCGACTCCATGGTGGGTCACAAGCTCGGCGAGTTCGCGCCGACGCGCACGTTCAAGGGGCACATCAAGGACGATCGGAAGAGTAAGCGTCGATGAGCACAGATACCAGGAAGACCGCCGAAGGCACGGCGCAGGAGGAGCAGCAGCTCACCGCCCGCGCCACCGCCAAGTTCGTCCGCGTCACGCCCATGAAGGCGCGTCGTGTGATCGACCTGATCCGGGGCAAGGACGCCTCCGACGCGTTGGACATCCTGCGGTTCGCCCCGCAGGCTGCCAGCGAGCCGGTGGGCAAGGTCCTCGCGTCCGCCATCGCGAATGCCGAGAACAACCTAGACCTGGATCCCCGGACCCTGGTCGTGTCGGCTGCTTTCGCCGACGAGGGCCCGACCCTGAAGCGGTTCCGTCCGCGTGCCCAGGGTCGTGCGTTCCGGGTGCGTAAGCGCACGAGCCACATCACCGTCGAGGTGACCAGCGTGCCCGAGAAGGCCGGTTCGACCGGTCGGGGCCGTCGTAACCAGGGAGGTGCCCGCTAAATGGGACAGAAGATCCAGCCGCACGGCTTCCGTCTCGGCATCACCTCGGACTGGACGTCCAAGTGGTACGCCGACAAGCAGTACGCGGACTACGTCGCCGAGGACATCAAGATCCGTCAGCTCCTGTCCAAGGGCATGGAGCGGGCCGGCATCTCGGGTGTGGACATCTCCCGTACCCGTGACCGGGTCAACGTCGACATCCACACCGCCCGGCCGGGCATCGTCATCGGCCGTCGTGGCGCCGAGGCCGACCGTCTTCGCGGTGAGCTCGAGAAGCTCACCGCCAAGCAGGTCCACCTCAACATCCTCGAGATCAAGAACACCGAGGCCGACGCCCAGCTCGTGGCCCAGGGCATCGCGGAGCAGCTCTCCAACCGCGTGGCGTTCCGTCGCGCGATGCGGAAGGGCATCCAGTCCGCCATGCGCCAGCCGCAGGTCAAGGGCATCAAGGTGGTCTGCTCGGGTCGTCTCGGCGGTGCCGAGATGTCGCGTTCGGAGCGCTACCACGAGGGTCGCGTCCCGCTTCACACACTGCGTGCCGAGATCGACTACGGCACCTACGAGGCCAAGACGACCTTCGGTCGCATCGGCGTCAAGGTGTGGATCTACAAGGGTGACGTGGTCGGCGGTCGTCGCGAGTCCGATCAGTACGCCCAGTCCAGCAACCGCGGCGGCGCCGACCGAGGGCCCCGCCGCGAGCGTGGCGCCGGCCGGCCGCGTCGCTCCGGCGCCCAGGGCACCACGGCCACCAGCACCGAGACCGGCCGCGCCGGTTCCGGTTCGGCTGCCGAGGCACCCGCCCAGGCTCCGCAGAATCAGACCAGGGAGGCGTGACAGTGCTTATCCCCAAGCGCGTCAAGCACCGCAAGCAGCACCACCCCGGCCGTAGTGGCGGGGCCAAGGGCGGCACCAAGGTGACGTTCGGTGAGTACGGCATCCAGGCTCTCGAGCCGGCGTACGTCACCAACCGTCAGATCGAGTCCGCGCGTATCGCGATCAACCGCCACATCAAGCGTGGCGGCAAGGTGTGGATCAACATCTACCCCGACCGCCCGCTGACCAAGAAGCCCGCCGAGGTTCGGATGGGTTCCGGTAAGGGATCCGTCGAGTGGTGGGTCGCCAACGTCAAGCCGGGTCGCATCCTGTTCGAGATGTCGTACCCGAACGAGGAGACCGCACGCGAGGCGCTGCGCCGCGCGCAGCACAAGCTCCCGTGTAAGACCCGCATCGTGACCCGGGAGGAGCAGTTCTGATGGCTAGTGGAACCACCGCCCCCGAGTTGCGTGAACTCGACGCCGACGCGCTCACCGCGCGTCTGCGTGAGGCCAAGGAAGAGCTGTTCAATCTGCGCTTCCAGATGGCCACCGGTCAGCTGACCAACAACCGTCGCCTGCGGGTCGTCCGTCATGACATCGCTCGCATCTACACCGTCATCCGTGAGCGCGAGCTCGGGCTGTCGGCGGCGCCGGGTGATGCCAAGTGAGTGACAAGGAAGCAGCCGTGACTGAGGCCAGCGAGAACACCGAGCGCAACAGCCGCAAGGTGCGGATCGGGTACGTCGTGTCCGACAAGATGGACAAGACCATCATCGTCGAGCTCGAGGACCGCGTGAAGCACCCGCTCTACGGCAAGATCATGCGCCGTACCGAGCGTGTGAAGGCGCACGACGAGACCAACAACGCCGGCGTCGGCGACCGCGTGCGGATCATGGAGACCCGCCCGCTGTCCGCCACCAAGCGGTACCGCCTCGTCGAGGTCCTGGAGCGCGCGAAGTAAGAAGCCCGCTCCGCAACACCTGAAGGCCCGGCCCCGAATCATCGGGGCCGGGCCTTCGGCGTCGGGAAATGTAACGAATTCCTCTACTTGATACGACAGCTCAGTATTGTGTCATCGGCTATCGAGCCGGAATTCACCCTGCGGCCCGGGGCGTCACATCCTGAGGGCCGCGTCGCTCACGAGGACGGGATAGCCATATGACGATACGGCCGGAGATCAAGAGACACGGCGTGGATCGGCACGGAATCGACGGGCACGGGGGAGTGGCGAGTCGGCGTGCCGGTGCCACACTCCGGGGCGCGGCGGTGGCAGCAGCGGCCATGCTCATCGGATCCGGTGTCGGGACGGGCACTGCGGGGGCACAGAGCCTGGACCCCGGGTCCCTGGTGCCCAGCGTGGCCCCGGGCAGCCTGTTGGGGGTTCCGTCGCTGAGCGTCGCCGCCTTGACGCAACTGGGCGCCCCGATCCCGTTGACCTCCGTCCTCGGGTCCGTCGCGGCCGCCGGGTCCGGTGACTTCCCCCGCCCCGGTAGCTCGCAGGCCCCGGCAGGTCCTGTCAGTACCCGGGACGGTTCCATCACCCAGACCACCGTTCGCGACGTCGCGCCGTTGTTCCCGGGATCACTGAACCCGGTGGACCGACGTGCGGAGGTCTGGACCGTCACCTCCGCCTCGATGCAGCGCACCGTGCGGGTGGAGGTGTACCGGGCACCGGACGGCGTGGACGCCCCCAACGTGTACTTCCTGGACGGTGTGGGGAGCGAGTCGCCGTCGGGCTGGAGCACGGGGATGGGGTGGGGGGATCCCGCGCTACGGGACCGGGCGGTCAACGTCGTCGCTCCGACGGGGGCTCCGGCGTCGATGTGGTCAGACTGGCAGACCGACGACCCGGTCCTGGGACCGAACATGTGGGAAACCTTCCTCATCGACGAGCTCCCCCTGCTCCTGGCGCAGCCCACGCCGGATACCGGCGCGCCACTGGCGCACAACGGGAGCTGGGGAGTGATGGGTGTGTCGATGGGCGCCTCGGCGGCCCTGCACCTGGCCAACTCGAACCCGGAGATGTTTGACGCGGTAGCCGGGGTCAGCGGTGCCTACTCGACGACTGACGAGCTCGGCTACCAGTACGCTCGTCTGACCGTCGCCGCCCGTGGCGGGGACGCGACGAACATGTGGGGCCCCCGCGATTCACAGGAATGGCGGGACCACGACACCGTGGCGGACCCGTCCGGGCTCGCCGGCAAGACCGTGTACCTCAGCGCCGCTACGGGCCGGGTCGGGTCGGCGGAACTCGGCCAGTTCGGCAGCAACGAGATGATCCTCGTGGACGGGCACATCCTCGAGAAGGGGTCCTACGAGAGCACCAGAAAGCTCGAGTCGTCCCTCGCCGGACTCGCCGGGGTGAACCTGCGGATGAACTACATGCCGACCGGGATACACAACTGGCCGGTCTTCGTCACCCAGATGCTGCCGGGCATGGATCACATCCTGTCGGGTCTGGAGCCGGCCAGGCCGAGCGCCCGGGTCGCGGCCAGGGGAGTGGTCGAGGACGCCGTCGGCTCGTCCGGGTCGCTGGGCTCGGCGAGTACGCAGAGCTCAACCGGTTCTGCCGGCAGCTGACGGTGATTTGGGGCTCGGAGGCCGGGGGCCCTACACTGGACCAGTTGCCCGTGATAACCGTGTCGAGAGACCTGGTGCGGGTGACGTGGCCGCGTGTGTCGGGTCGGAATCCGGCACACATCTGAACAAGCCTGGTCAGGAGAACAATGATCCAGCAGGAGTCGCGACTCAAGATCGCCGACAACACGGGTGCCAAGGAGATTCTCTGCATCCGCGTTCTCGGTGGATCCAAGCGTCGCTACGCAGGCGTGGGCGACATCATCGTCGCCACCGTCAAGGACGCCATCCCCGGTGGCAACGTCAAGAAGGGTGAGGTCGTTAAGGCCGTCATCGTGCGCACCGCCAAGGAGCGCCGCCGCCCGGACGGCTCGTACATCAAGTTCGACGAGAACGCCGCCGTCATCATCAAGAACGACAACGACCCGCGTGGAACCCGCATCTTCGGGCCCGTCGGTCGCGAATTGCGCGACAAGAAGTTCATGCGCATCGTCTCGCTGGCTCCGGAGGTGCTCTGACATGAAGGTCCACAAGGGCGACACGGTGCTCGTCATCGCAGGCAAGGACAAGGGCGCCAAGGGCAAGGTCATCCAGGCCTTCCCCGAGCGGTCCAAGGTCCTCGTCGAGGGCGTCAACCGCATCAAGAAGCACACCGCCAACTCGGCTGCCGAGCGTGGTGCCTCCTCCGGTGGCATCGTCACGCAGGAGGCCCCGATCCACGTGTCCAACGTGATGGTCGTGGACGCCGACGGCGCCCCGTCGCGCGTCGGAATCCGCACCGACGAGAACGGTAAGCGCGTCCGTGTCTCGCGCAAGACCGGGAAGGACCTGTGACCATGACTGAAACCGCACTTCCCACCGGTTACTCGCCGCGTCTCAAGGCGCGGTACAGCGCCGAGATCAAGCCGGCCATGAACGAGACGTTCGAGTACGCGAACGTCATGCAGATCCCGGGCGTCGTCAAGGTCGTCGTGAACATGGGTGTCGGCGACGCCGCCCGTGACGCCAAGCTGATCAACGGCGCCATCACCGATCTCACGCTGATCACCGGCCAGAAGCCGCAGATCCGCCGGGCCCGCAAGTCCATCGCGCAGTTCAAGCTCCGCGAGGGAATGCCGATCGGTGCGCGCGTGACGCTGCGCGGCGACCGTATGTGGGAGTTCCTCGATCGTCTGACGACGGTCGCCCTCCCGCGTATCCGCGACTTCCGTGGTCTCTCGGGCAAGCAGTTCGACGGCCACGGCAACTACACCTTCGGACTCAACGAGCAGACCATGTTCTACGAGATCGACGTGGACAAGGTCGATCGCCCCCGCGGCATGGACATCACGGTCGTCACGACTGCGACCAACGACGAAGAGGGTCGGGCGCTGCTCAAGCACCTCGGCTTCCCCTTCAAGGAGGACTGACCTCGAGTCAGGGCCGGACCGGCCGTCCGCGCCGGGGCCCCGCATCCGCGGGTCCCCGGCGCGGGCAGACGGCCCAGCCGTCGGGTCGCAAGTGGCGAGAAGAGCGCCATGCGCGGCGGGTCACCCGGAGATCGTCGATGATCTCGGGCCCCACACAACAGAACATTCGAACTCTTCGCGATAGGCCCACGACGGACGCGGCCGGCCCACAGGCCGACCGCCGGCCGTGTTGCATGGGAACCGTTGCGAGAAAGGAACATGGTTTATCCATGTCGATGACCGATCCCATCGCGGACATGCTGACGCGTGTGCGTAACGCCAATTCGGCTTACCACGACACCGTCTCCATGCCGCATTCCAAGCTCAAGGGCAACATCGCGGCGATCCTCAAGCAAGAGGGTTACATCACCGATTACGCCGTCGAGGACGCCGAGGTGGGCAAGAAGCTCACCATCGACCTCAAGTACGGCCCGTCGCGCCAGCGCAGCCTCCAGGGCATCAAGCGAGTCTCTAAGCCGGGTCTTCGCGTGTACACCAAGTCCACCGGCCTTCCCAAGGTTCTCGGCGGACTGGGTATCGCGATCATCTCGACCTCCCAGGGTCTGCTCACGGACCGTCAGGCGAACTACAAGAAGGTGGGCGGGGAAGTCCTCGCCTACGTCTGGTAAGGGGGCGAGAAATGTCACGTATCGGCAAGGCTCCGATCAGCGTTCCGTCCGGAGTCGACATCAAGGTCGACGGCCAGACCATCACCGTCAAGGGTCCCAAGGGTGAACTCACCCAGGATCTTCCCGCACCCATCTCGGTGTCGATCGAGGACAACACCATCACGGTGAACCGTCCCGACGACCACCGCGACAACCGGTCACTGCACGGCCTCTCCCGCTCCCTGGTCAACAACATGGTCGTGGGCGTCACCGAGGGTTACGTGCAGAAGATGGAGATCTTCGGCGTGGGCTACCGCGTCGTGGCCAAGGGCAAGGACCTCGAGTTCGCCCTGGGCTACTCGCACCCCGTGCCGATCGCGGCACCCGACGGCATCACCTTCGCCGTCGAGGGAGCCACGAAGTTCTCGATCTCCGGGATCGACAAGCAGCAGGTGGGCCAGATCGCCGCCAACATCAAGCGGCTGCGGAAGCACGACCCGTACAAGGGCAAGGGCATCCGTTACGAGGGCGAGCAGGTCCGTCGCAAGGTCGGAAAGACGGGTAAGTGACCATGAGCAGCACAAAGAAGCGTTCCCCGCTGGGTACCGACGTCTCGACAGCACGTCGTGTCGGCCGTACCCGGCGCCACTACCGCCTCCGCAAGAAGGTCGCCGGCACGCCCGAGCGTCCGCGGTTGGTCGTCAACCGGTCCTCGCGTCACATCCACGCCCAGATCATCGACGACCTGGCCGGCCGCACGCTGGCCGCCGCGTCGACGATCGAGGCCGATGTCCGCGCGTTCGAGGGCGACAAGAAGGCCCGCAGCGCGAAGGTCGGTCAGCTCCTGGCCGAGCGTGCCAAGGCCGCCGGCATCGACGCCGTCGTCTTCGACCGTGGTGGCAACAAGTACCACGGCCGGATCGCGTCGCTCGCCGACGCCGCCCGCGAGGGTGGGCTGGAGTTCTGATGACCTACACCACTGCACTGACCCTTAACGGAAGGACCGTCTGATGCCGGGACGTCAGCGTCGTGACGGCGGAAGCACCGGGCCCGCCGCGGACAACAAGACCACCACCACCAACGACAACGCCCAGGGCGGCCGCAGCGGCGGCGGCGGGGGCCGTGGCCGTGGCGGAAACGACCGCCGCGGTGGGCGCGATGACGAGAAGTCTCAGTTCATCGAGCGCGTCGTCACCATCAACCGTGTCTCCAAGGTCGTCAAGGGTGGTCGGCGCTTCAGCTTCACCGCCCTCGTGATCCTCGGCGACGGCAACGGCATGGTGGGCGTCGGCTACGGCAAGGCCAAGGAGGTGCCGGCGGCGATCCAGAAGGGGTCGGAGGAGGCCCGGAAGAACTTCTTCCGCGTCCCGCTCATCGGCTCCACCATTCCGCACCCGATCCAGGGTGAGGCCGCCGCAGGCGTCGTCATGCTCCGTCCGGCGTCGCCGGGTACCGGTGTGATCGCGGGCGGCGCGGCTCGTGCCGTGCTCGAGTGCGCCGGCGTCCACGACATCCTGTGCAAGTCACTGGGTTCGGACAACGCCATCAACGTGGTCCACGCGACGGTGAAGGCCCTCAAGGGTCTGCACCGCCCCGAGGAGGTCGCGGCCCGCCGTGGCCTGCCCATCGAGGACGTCGCACCCGCGGGCATGCTCCGCGCTCGTGCCGGACAGGGGGCGTAGATCATGGCCAACCTCAAGATCACCCAGCTCCGTGGCACGGTCGGGATCAAGCAGAACCAGAAGGACTCCCTGCGGACGTTGGGACTCAAGGGCATCCGGAAGACGGTCGTCCGTGAGGACAACGCTCAGACCCGGGGTCTCATCAACGTCGTGAACCACCTCGTCGTGGTCGAAGAGACGGAGTGAGCATGACTATCAAGTTGCATCACCTGCGCCCGGCACCCGGCGCCCACACCGACAAGACCCGCGTGGGTCGCGGTGAAGGCGGTAAGAGGGGCAAGACCGCCGGTCGCGGTACCAAGGGAACCAAGGCACGTAAGAACGTCCCCGCGGCGTTCGAGGGTGGCCAGATGCCGATCCACATGCGTCTTCCGAAGCTCAAGGGCTTCAAGAACCGCAACAAGGTCGTCTTCCAGGTCGTCAACGTGTCCGACATCGAGCGGCTGTTCCCGAACGGTGGGCAGGTCGGCAAGGCCGAGCTCGTCACCGTGGGCGCCGTCCGCAAGAACCAGCCGGTCAAGGTCCTGGGCGACGGGGACATCTCCGTGGCCGTGACCGTGGCCGTCGACAAGGTGTCCGCGTCGGCCAAGAGCAAGATCGAGGCCGCCGGCGGAAGCGTGTCGGAGGCCGGGGCCTGATTCCCCGACCGGCCCCTCCGGGGGCCGGATGACGGGTGCAGGGGTCGGGTCCGAGAGTCTCGGATCCGGCCCCTGCGCTCATCTTGATACAGTTTTTCTTGTTGTGCGTTCGGGGTCCGACACCACTGCCGTCGGTCTGACCCACCCGGCGCATCTGCATTCGACGAAGGTGGCGGCTACGGGCCGTCCATGACCAGGAGGACATGTGCTCTCCGCACTCGCGTCCGCGATCAAGGACCGGGACCTGAGGAAGAAGATCTTCTTCACCCTCGGGATCATCATCCTCTACCGCATCGGCGCGCAGATCCCGTCGCCTGGTGTCGACTACCCCAAGCTCCGGGGTCTCCTCGACACAGCGATGACCGGAGACAACGCGCAGTTGTACTCCCTGGTCAACCTGTTCTCGGGCGGTGCGCTCCTGCAGCTGTCCGTGTTCGCGATCGGCATCATGCCGTACATCACGGCCAGCATCATCGTGCAGTTGCTGACCGTGGTGATCCCCTACTTCGAGCAGCTCAAGAAGGAGGGGCAGTCCGGCCAGGCCAAGATGACGCAGTACACGCGCTATCTGACCATCGCGCTCGCCGTGCTGCAGTCCGCCGGCATCGTGGCGCTCGCCGACCGGGGACAGCTTCTCGGCAACGGCGAGTCCGTCCTGATGGACGGCGACATCCTCACCCTGGCCACCATCGTCATCGTGATGACAGCCGGTGCGGCCCTCGTCATGTGGTTCGGTGAGCTCATCACCGACCGTGGGGTCGGCAATGGCATGTCGCTCCTGATCTTCGCCGGCATCGCCTCGCGGATCCCGGCCGAGGGCGTCAACATCTACCAGAACTCCTCGACGATGAAGTTCGCCGCGGTCATGTTCGCGGTGATCCTGATCGTGGTCGCCGTGGTCTTCGTCGAGCAGGGTCAGCGCCGGATCCCGGTCCAGTACGCCAAGCGCATGGTCGGGCGTCGTCAGTACGGCGGAACGTCCACCTATCTGCCGCTGAAGGTCAATCAGGCCGGCGTCATCCCCGTGATCTTCGCGTCGTCGATGATGTACGTGCCGATCCTGATCACCCAGTTGATCCAGGGCCCCGAGCCCGCCGCGGACGGATTCTGGCAGCGATACGTCATGCAGTACCTGCAGAACCCGTCGAGCTGGGGCTACATCCTGCTCTACTTCGCCCTGATCATCTTCTTCGCGTACTTCTACGTGGCCATCCAGTTCGATCCCATGGAGCAGGCCGAGAACATGAAGAAGTACGGCGGCTTCATCCCGGGCATCCGCCCGGGTCGCCCGACGGCCGAGTACCTCGGTTACGTGCTCAACCGGATCCTGCTGTTCGGTTCCCTGTACCTCGGGCTCATCGCTGTTCTCCCCAACGTCTTCCTCGACATGGGTAGCGGGGGTGGAGACATGCAGAACATGCCGTTCGGTGGCACCGCTGTGCTCATCATGGTGTCGGTGGGTCTCGACACCGTGAAACAGATCGAGGCACAGCTCATGCAGCGGAACTACGAGGGCTTCCTCAAGTAGTCGCTGTAACCCCGAGCACATCACACTGTAGAAAGGCTGGTCCTCACCATGCGTCTCGTCCTCCTCGGCCCCCCCGGCGCCGGCAAGGGAACCCAGGCGGCCCTGCTGTCGGAGAAGCTCGGTGTCCCGCACATCTCCACGGGTGACCTCTTCCGGGCCAACATCTCCCAGGGGACGGACCTCGGCAAGGAGGCCAAGTCCTACATCGACGCCGGCAACCTGGTGCCCGCGGACGTCACCAACCGCATGGTCGAGGCGCGGATCGGCGAGCCCGACGCCACCGAGGGGTTCCTTCTCGACGGCTACCCCCGCAGTGTCGAGCAGGCGGATGCCCTGAAGGTCATGCTCGCCGATGCGGGTCACTCGCTCGACGCCGTCATCGAGTTCAAGGTCGACGAGGACACCGTGGTCGGGCGGATGCTCGCGCGCGGACGTGAGGACGACACGGAGGACGTGATCCGCAACCGCATGGCGGTCTACCGCTCCGAGACGGCCCCCCTTCTCGAGTACTACGGTGGCGAGGTCACGACCGTCGACGCCGTGGGCGAGGTGGACGAGATCAACGCCCGCGCGCTCTCCGCGCTGGATCGCTGAACCACGGTGTTCGGTCGGTCGCGCACGAGCGTCGTGACGGCGCGCACTCCCGCTGAGCTGGATGCGATGGAGGCCGCCGGCCGGATCGTCGGCCGCGCACTCGTCGCCGCGCGGGAGGCCGCCGTGCCGGGCGCGACCACCGCGGATCTGGATTCGTTGGTCGATCAGCTGATCCGGGACGCCGGTGCGGTCCCGTCCTTCAAGGGCTACGAGGGTTTCCCCGGCTCGATCTGTACCTCTGTCAACGAGGTGGTCGTGCACGGTATCCCCGGCCCCGCCACGGTCCTCCGGGAGGGGGACCTGGTCTCGGTCGACTGCGGTGCGGTGCTGGACGGTTGGCACGGCGATTCCGCCTGGACCTTCGGCGTCGGCGCGCTGGACCCCTCGGTGGCCCTTCTCAACCAGGCGACGCGCGAGGTCCTCGAGGAGGGCATCCTCGCCATGTCTCCGGGCAATCGGCTCACGGACGTGTCGCACGCGCTGGAGATGGCGACGCGCCGAGCGGAGCAGCGGCACGGCGTCACCCTCGGGATAGTCGACGGGTTCGGCGGGCACGGCATCGGGCGTGAGATGCACGAGTGGCCCTTCCTCGCCAACGAGGGCAAGGCGGGGAAGGGGCCGCGGCTCCAGGAGGGGTCGGTCCTCGCGGTGGAACCGATGCTCGTGCTCGGTGGCGAGACCGACACCCGCACACTTGCCGACGACTGGACGGTCGTCACGGTCGACGGGTCACCGTCGTCCCACTGGGAGCACACCGTGGCCGTCACCTCCGACGGCCCGCGTGTGCTCACGCCACGTCCACTGGACTGAGCGCCGTCGAGGGGTACGTGTTCCGGTGCCTTCACAGGCCGGGTTAGGGTGTTCCCACTGTTGACCACCGGCCCGAAAGGTCAGGGCATGCTCGCTCACCCCCACGTGCGCCGTACCATCACGACACCGACGCGCACGGCGCTGGCGGCAGCCCTCGTTCTCGTAGTGATCCTGGCCCAGATGGCGGGGCCGACCCCGTCGGCGGGAGCACAGTCGCTGATGGAGGGCGGGCAGGGGTCCCTCATGGAGGACCCGCAGCCGGCGCCGTTCTATCACGCGGACCCCGCGGTGCTCGCCGGTGCGGAACTGGGCGACGTGATCAACACCCGGGTCGTCACCATGCCCGCGTTCGTCGGGTACGAGGTGACGGAGATCGCGTACCGCTCCACCGACACCCGTGATCGTCCGATCCTGGCGACGGCGACCGTCGTGCGGCCGCCCCACGCCCGGCCGGACGGGCCGGTCCTGAGCTACCAGCACTATCTCAACGCCCTCGGCCAGAGCTGCGCTCCCACCGAGACCCTGGTCAACCCGACTCTCGAGACCGCGCAGGACAACGCGATGGCGTTCCTCCGGGTCCGCCTGGACCAGGGGTGGACGGTGATCATCCCCGATCACCTGGGGCCCAAGGTCGCCTACCCCGGCGGTCAGCTGTCCGCGCGCATCGTGCTGGACGGGATGAGAGCCGTGCGCGACGACCCCCGGTTCGACTCCCGGGACAGCCGGTTCGGCGCCCTGGGGTACTCGGGCGGCGGGATCGCCAGCGCCTGGGTCTCTCTCATGCACGACGACTACGCCCCGGACGTCAACCTGGTGGGGGTCGCGCAGGGCGGTATCCCGACGGACATGACCACGATGGCGCGGATGATCGGCAACTGGCCGCACCCCGCGTTCGGGTTGGCCTTCGCCGCCGCTGTGGGAATGGCGCGGGAATACCCGGAGGACATCCGGCTGGAAGAGAAGCTCACTCCCGAGGGCTGGGCCCTGTTCGATCGGATGAAGGGAAGGTGCACGGCCTCTCTGCTGGTGTTCGGCGCGTTCCGGTCGGTGCCGATGGTCCTCGAGGGCGGAGACCTCATGGCGGAGGAGGGGCTGATGCGGGCGTTCGGGGAGAACAGCGTCCGGCTGTCGCCGGATGTCCCGCGGGTCCCGGTCTTCATGTGGCATTCGCGCACGGACCCGCTGGTGCCCTTCTGGGACGCGGAGGAGACCGCCAAGCGGTACTGCCGCGAGGGGACTCCGCTCACGTGGGAACCGGGAGTGGCCCCGGAGCACCTCATCGGCGCGGTGGAGAAGCTACCGACCGCGATGAACTGGCTGCAGCAGCGATTCGACGGCGTCCCGGCGGGACGGGCCTGCTACGTCTGAGTGCTCGATTGGCACTAGCACGAGCACTGACGTAGGCTTATACGTCGGTGTGCCCACCAGTGCACCAGAATCCGGTAGACGACATCCGGGGAATCGTGGAGGACCGTAACAAGTATGGCAAAGAAAGACGGAGCCATCGAGGTCGAGGGCCGAGTTGTCGAGCCGCTGCCGAACGCAATGTTCCGCGTCGAACTCGAGAACGGACACAAGGTCCTCGCACACATCAGTGGGAAGATGCGCCAGCACTACATCCGCATCCTGCCCGAGGACCGAGTGGTCGTCGAGCTGTCGCCGTACGACCTCACGCGTGGTCGGATCGTCTACCGCTACAAGTAAAGCGCTCAACTCCCCGTACCAGCCGCCTCACCGCAGTCAGGTGAGGCGGGTTCCATACCCCTGGATGCGGAGGCCAGGGCCTCGTACGAATGCTCATCGTGAGATGACCATCCGTCAGCGGGGACGGTCGGGGAGCAGACCTACCGCATGACGAAAGAGAAACGCCACATGGCACGTCTTGCCGGCGTTGATCTCCCACGCGACAAGCGTATGGAGATCGCGCTCACCTACATTTTCGGCATCGGTCGCACGCGGGCCGTCGACATCCTGGAGCGCACGGGCATCAGCCCGGATCTGCGCACCAAGGATCTCACGGACGAGCAGCTGACCGTCCTTCGTGACGACATCGAGGGCAACTACAAGGTCGAGGGTGACCTTCGCCGCGAGGTCCAGGGCGATATCCGCCGGAAGATCGAGATCGGCAGCTACCAGGGCATCCGCCACCGTCGCGGACTGCCCGTTCGTGGTCAGCGCACCAAGACCAACGCCCGGTCCCGTAAGGGTCCGAAGAAGACCGTCGCCGGAAAGAAGAAGTAATGCCCCCCAAGTCACGCGCTGCGGGCCCCAAGAAGACGGGTCGTCGCAAGGAAAAGAAGAACGTTCCTCTGGGCCACGCCCACATCAAGAGCACGTTCAACAACACCATCGTCTCGATCACCGATCCCTCCGGTGGCGTCCTCGCCTGGGCGTCCTCCGGTCACGTCGGCTTCAAGGGCTCGCGCAAGTCGACGCCCTTCGCCGCCCAGCTCGCCGCCGAGAACGCGGCCCGCAAGGCGCAGGAGCACGGAGTGAAGAAGGTCGACGTGTTCGTCAAGGGCCCCGGCTCGGGCCGTGAGACCGCGATCCGTTCGCTTCAGGCCGCCGGCCTCGAGGTGGGCACGATCTCCGATGTCACCCCCCAGCCCCACAACGGCTGTCGTCCGCCCAAGCGGCGTCGAGTCTGAGCCGGAAGGAACGTAGAGAACCATGGCACGTTACACCGGCCCCGTCACCCGCAAGTCCCGCCGTCTGGGCGTGGACCTCGTAGGTGGGGACACCGCATTCGAACGTCGGCCCTTCCCGCCCGGTCATCATGGCCGCGCGCGGATCAAGGAGTCCGAGTACCGCACCCAGCTGCAGGAGAAGCAGAAGGCCCGCTTCACCTACGGCGTGATGGAGAAGCAGTTCCGTCGCTACTACGCGGAGGCTCACCGCCGCCCGGGTAAGACCGGCGAAAACCTCCTCCAGCTCTTGGAGTCGCGTCTGGACAACGTCGTGTACCGCGCGGGTCTCGCGCAGACGCGTCGTCAGGCACGTCAGCTCGTGAACCACGGTCACTTCCGGGTCAATGACCAGAAGGTGACCATCCCGAGCTACCGGGTGTCGCAGTACGACATCATCGACGTCCGCCCCAAGTCCACCAAGATGGACTGGTACGAGATCGCCACCGAGATGCTCGGCGAGCGTCCCGTCCCCGCGTGGCTGCAGGTCGTCCCCACGACGCTCCGCATCCTCGTGCACCAGCTTCCCGAGCGCGCGCAGATCGATGTGCCGCTGCAGGAGCAGTTGATCGTCGAGTTCTACTCGAAGTGATCCGTCCTCCCTCGTCGCCGGGCGGGCCGCACATCGCGGCCCGCCCGGCGACGGTGGGTTACTACGGCGTCAAATAGCGGACGCCGAGAATCGAAAGAGGTAGCACATGCTCATCTCCCAGCGGCCCACCCTCACCGAGGAGGTCGTCTCCGAGAACCGCTCGCGGTTCGTGCTCGAGCCCCTCGAGCCCGGTTTCGGCTACACCATCGGCAACTCCCTGCGGCGCACGCTGCTGTCGTCCATCCCGGGCGCGGCCGTGACCAGCATCCGCATCGAGGGTGTCCTGCACGAGTTCACCACCGTGCCGGGCGTCAAGGAGGATGTCACCGACATCATCCTCAACCTCAAGGGCCTGGTCGTCTCGTCCGTCGAGGACGAGCCGGTCACCATGTACCTCAAGAAGCAGGGCCCGGGTGCCGTCACCGCAGGTGACATCGTCCCGCCGTCCGGCGTCGAGGTGCACAATCCGGACCTGCACATCGCCACTCTCAACGAGAAGGGCCGTCTGGAGATCGAGCTGGTCGTCGAGCGCGGTCGTGGCTACGTTCCCGCAGGGCTCAACAAGGACGCGGGTCACGAGATCGGCCGTATCCCGGTCGACTCGATCTACTCGCCCGTCCTCAAGGTGACCTACAAGGTCGAGGCCACCCGTGTGCACCAGCGCACGGACTTCGACCGCCTGGTCCTGGACGTCGAGACCAAGAACTCGATGACCGCCCGTGACGCCCTGGCGTCCGCGGGTAAGACGCTGGTCGAGCTCTTCGGGCTGGCGCGGGAGCTCAACGACGAGGCCGAGGGCATCGAGATCGGGCCCAGCCCGGCCGAGGCCGATCACATCGCCGCATACGGCATGCCGATCGACGACCTGGACCTGTCCGTCCGGTCCTACAACTGCCTCAAGCGCGAGGGCGTCCACACCGTGGGCGAGCTCGTGGCGCGCAGCGAGTCGGACCTGCTCGACATCCGCAACTTCGGTCAGAAGTCGATCGACGAGGTCAAGGTCAAGCTCGTGGAGCTGGGCCTGTCGCTCAAGGATGCGCCCCCCGGGTTCGATCCCGCCTCGGTCGCCGGCTACGACGCCGAGACCGGGACGTGGACGGACGAGGGCGGCGAGGATTACGCCGAGACCGAGCAGCTCTGACGAGCTCTCAGCACACCATTCCTAGGAGAATCTGATGCCCAAGCCCAAGAAGGGCGCCCGCCTCGGCGGATCCCCGGCCCACCAGCGGCTCATCCTGTCGAACCTGGCCACCCAGCTGTTCGAGCATGATGCGATCCGTACCACGGAGACCAAGGCGAAGCTGCTTCGTCCGTACGCGGAGAAGCTCATCACCAAGGCGCGCCGCGGCACGCTGGCCGACCGTCGTGAGGCCGCCAAGCTCGTCCGCAACAAGGACGTGCTGCACAAGCTGTTCGCGGAGATCGGCCCCCGGGTCGCCGACCGCGACGGTGGTTACACCCGGATCGTCAAGCTCGAGAACCGCAAGGGCGACAACGCGCCCATGGCTATGATCGCGCTCGTCACGGAGCCGCTGGCGTCCGCCGAGGCTTCGCGGGCCACCCGCGCCGCCGCCTCCAGGAAGTCGGCCGAGACGTCGGCCGCGGAGTCCACTGATGAGGTGACCACTGATGAGGTGACCGCCGAGGCCGAGGCCAACAGCCCGATCGCCGATCAGGTCGAGGCCGCCGACGACGCCGACGTGGACACCGCCGAGGAGACCGCCGACGCGGTGTCCGAGGACACCACCCACGCGACGAGCGAGGACACCGACAAGGCCTGAGTCACTTCAGGCCCGATCCGTCACGGATCCGGTGTGAAGGGCCCCATCTACCGCATCACGCGGTAGGTGGGGCCCTTTCGTCGTCCCAGCCGGCGGGCAGGCTGGGAGAGTGGCGGGCGCGCGCGGTGACGATTCCCGGGGATCCGCCCGTCAGAGAACCGCGCCCACGGCCTCCGCCATCGCCCGGTGCCCCGCCGCCGTCGGGTGCATCGGGTGCGAGCCCGTGTCCACGCCGGTGAAGTCGGTGTAGCGCTCGGCGGCCGGAGCGCAGGCGTGGCGTTCGGCGGCGTCCGCGGGCTGGACGACGTCCGCGCCCGCGCGTTCGGCGGCATCCGAGACGATCATGTTGATCCGCTCGGTCACGTGTCGTGTCCAGGTGACGTCGCCCGGACTCATCCCGGAGACGAACTCGCATCCCCCGTGATCGGGGACGAGCGGCAGGTACGCGGTGGTCACGATCCGCGCGTCGGGGGAGCGGTCACGGATCCCGGCATAGACGTCGTCCAGTCGATCGGGGAGCCCGTTGAGCCCGTCGGTCACCGATCTCTCCAGGCGATCGCGGCACGGTGCGCCCTCCGACGCCCGCGGGGTCTGGAAGATGCAGCCCACCATGGCGCCGAAACCGATGTCGTTGCCGCCGATGGAGAGCGTCACCAGGTCGGTGTCACCGGTCAGGGCGTCGAACTGGGGCGGGGTTCCGGCGATCTGTGGCGAGATCATGTCGACCGTCCGGGCTCCGCCACAGGTGACGTCGACCAACTCGCCCACATCGCCCCCTTCGGCGAGCACCGCCGCGTAGTTGCGAGTGGATCGGAGGCACTGGGCCGGCCCGCTCGTGGGGGCGGTCGTCGGGCCGAGGGCGGCGAAGGAGTCGCCGAGGGCCACGTAGCGCGCGTAGGACGGGGCGGTGTCGGATGGCACGATGTCAGCCGGAGCGGTGTCGGACTGCGCGGTCCCGGGCTGCTGCCCGGGCGTCGGAGCGTCCTCGCCGCCCTGGGAGCACCCCGCGACCGTGGCGGCGAGTGCGGTGACGAGGACGGCGAGGCGACGGGTGCTCATGTACCCATCCTGGACGAGCCCCGGCCGACGTGTGTCAGTCCACCCCGGTTCGCCGCAGGATCCTCAGGGCGGCGAGGGTGATCCACGGGTTCGGCTCGCGCGGGCCCGGGTAGCCGACATGGGTCTGCCCGGGGTAGCCGCGGGCGCCGCACCAGCGACCGTCCGCCCGGCGTCGCCGTCTGAGCACGTCGAGTCCGTCGGAGAGTCTGTCGTCTTCTACGACCCCGGCGTGGGTGACGGCGTCGAGGCCGCGCAGGACGTCGAAACGCCATCGCGCCGGATGGTGGAGCCGGGTGAACTCCGGGCGGATCACCTCGCCGGTGCGGTGGCTGCGGAACAGTCGGTGCACCAGGAGGAACTCGACGGCCGCCGAGCGCGCCTCGGCCACCTCGGCGGCGCGATGCTCGTGGCCGGCCGCGAGGTAGGCGGTGAACCCCTCGATCACGCTCGTGGTGGTGTGCACCGACGAGTGGGTGGCGCCCGAGCGTGTGCTCCGGCAGTTGACACCGCCGTCCGCCATCCGTTCGGTCAACACCATGTCGAGCACGCCGACCAGCACGGAGGTCTCCGCGCCGAAGTGGCTGCCGTAGGTGAGCGCCATGCCGTTGATGCACACGTCGCTCCTGGAGGCCGGTCCTCCGGCACCCAGCCCGCCGTCGTCACAACGCGGGGAGTCCAGGACCACCCGTACGGACGAGGCCGCACGGGGTTCCCGAGGGTCCAGGCCCAACCACGCGAGTTCGAGGAGCGTGTAATGAGTGCTGGTCCAGTTCGGCCCATAGAAGCCGGATCCCCAGTGCCCGTCCGGGCGGCGCGCCGCGAGTAGCGCCGCCCCCACGCCGGAGTCGGCGATCCCGGCCCGGAGGACCGGGTCGTCACGGTTCTCGAGGTCCCGCGCCACGAGGTAGGCCGTCGACGGGTCGACCGCCCGCAACCACCCCAGGACGTCGGGGTGGGTGGTCACGGCGAGGGGAGCGCGCGCTGGATCCGGCGGAGGGTGTTCTGCCCCCACACGTAGTGGCTCGAGGTGGCCGAGACGAAGTAGGCGCCGAGGGTGGTGCTCTTGGTCCAGGCGTAGCGGCCGCGGGTGAAGAGTTGGTCGTCCGTGTGCGCCTCGATCGTGTCGAGGCACCGGGCGTGGCTCCCCGCGAGGAGGTCGACGGCCTCGGCGTAGGGCGTGTCCAGGTAGCGCTCGCGGATCTCGGCGTTGATCTCCGGGGTCTCGCGCCAGGTGCGGCCCTCACCGGGGACCTGGGGGGTGCCGCCGGCCTCACCGGCCTCCGCCCACCCCAGGGCGAGGAGCTGCCAGGCGTGGATGTGCGTGAGGACGTCGCGCGGGTGCCGGGAGGTGTCCTCGATGTCCGCCTCCCATGCGAGGTCGGCCAGCACGGTGGGCTCGAACCGGCCGAGGGCGAGGTGCAGCCGCTCGTACTCGCTGGCGGCGGCCTCGAGGAGTTCGGACCTGCTCGTGGGGCGGGGCATGACCCGAGCCTGCCACGGCCGGGGCGGGTGGGCTAGCGTCGACGGTCATGATCACCCCGTCGGAGCACGCGGCCGACACACCCACCCGCCGGATCCGCCTCGACGTGGCCTATGACGGAACCGATTTCTCCGGATGGGCCCGCCAGCCCGGCCTGCGTACGGTGTGCGGCGTCCTGGAGGAGCAGCTCGGCACGGTCTTCCGGAACCCTGTGGCCCTGACCGTGGCCGGGCGCACCGACGCCGGGGTCCACGCCCGGGCCCAGGTCTGCCACCTCGACGTGGACCCGGCGTGGCTGGACCAGCGGTCGTTCGACGGGCGTCCCGAGGCGCTCGTGCGCCGGCTCGCCAGGCTCCTGCCCGCCGACATCGCCGTGATGGACGCCCGGTGGGTGCCCGGGGAGTTCGACGCCCGCTTCTCCGCGCTGCGGCGCCACTACGAGTACCGGCTCACCACCGCGCCGTGGGGGCCCGAGCCGACCCGCGCCCGCGACACCGCGTCCTGGACGCGCCGGGCGGACCTGGACGCGGTGCGGGAGGCCTCCTCGCGGCTGCTGGGCCTGCACGATTTCGCGGCGTTCTGTCGTCGTCGGGAGGGGGCCACCACGATCCGCGAGCTCCAGCGCTTCGACTGGCGCGCCGAGCCGGATCCGCGCGGTCCGGACGCGCCCGGGGCGGCCGAGGTGTGGACGGCGTCGGTGAGCGCCGACGCGTTCTGCTGGTCCATGGTGCGCAGCCTCGTGGGCGCGGTGATGGCCGTGGGTGAGGGCCGGCGCGGGCAGGAGTGGATCGACGGGCTGCTGCTCGAGACGCAGCGGTCGTCGTCGGTCCCCGTGGCCCCGGCGTGCGGCCTCTCGCTGGTCGGGGTGGACTACCCGGCGGAGGAGGACCTGGCGGCCCGGAACCTCACCACCCGTGAGGTGCGGCCGGGCCCGGGGACCGAGCGGGCGGGGACCGCCGGGGAGGGCTGCTGCGGGGGCTAGCCGCTCGCGGCGTCGAAGATCGGGGAGAGTGCGAACAGCATGACCATCGACCACACGACGTGGGTGATGATCGGGCCCAGAACCCCGCCGGTGCACCGCCGCTGTACCGCCGTGACCAGTCCCAGCACGACGGCCGCGACCACCAGCAGGGGGATCCCGGCAGCGGCGGTGACCACGCCGTAGATCACGGTGGTCACCAGGATCGGGTGGATCCGCGAGGTGGCCGAGTAGACCGCCCCGCGGTGGAAGCACTCCTCGGCGGCGCCGTTGACGGCGGTGAGCAGGGCCACCAGCGCCAGGTTGCCCACCGTGGCGTGGGCGAGCAGGGCGGACACCGGCTCGCGGAGCGGTTCGATCCGCGCCACCACGACCGCGCCCACGCAGAACACCACGGCCAGTGCCGAGGCGGCGAGGATCGAGGACAGGATCGGCCGGCCCGGTCGGTACGGCTCGCACCCCACCCGGATCGGGCCGGAGGCGAACGCCCCCACCAACCAGATTGCCGCGAGCAGGGCCGTGGCCGGATAGAACATCGAGTCGCCGGCCGGGATGCGCAGCGCCCAGGCGCTGACCGTCGTTCCCAGGATCAGGGTGATGACGACGACGACGAGGCGCCGGCGCGTCGGAGGCACCGGCGCGGTCTCCATCTCGCCGGTGCGGAAGGCGTGCCGGTATCGGCCGAACAGAGTGCCGGGCGCAGGCTCAGGCATGGGATCGATTCTGCCCGCGTTCATCGCAGCTCACGTTCATCACCTAGTGCGGGCGTGCCACACGGCGGGCGGACGGGCCCCGGCCCAGTCGGCGTCGCTGGGTAGGAGCCGCGCCGGGTCGCCGAGCGGGTCGGCGGCGGCCCACAGGGCGGGACGGGAGGGGCCGTGCGGCACGCGCAGGGCCTCGCGGAGGGCCTCCCGGTAGCTCGTGCGACCTCCGGGCGGGGGGCCGAGCACCTCGTCGGCGTCGTCGACCAGGACGATCGCCTCGCAGCGCAGCGATTCCACCAGCGGCCGGGCCAGGGCGGGTTCGAGCGGGGTGACCAGTCCCATCCACAGCGAGGACAGCTTGGGCGTGAGCACGGGGACCGGGACCATGAGCCGGCGGTGCAGCCCGGCCTCCTCGGCGTAGATCTGCATCATCTGCCCGTAGGTCAACACGTCCGGCGCGCCCACATCGATGATGCGACCGTTCGCCAGTTCACCGTCGAGCGGAACCGTGGTGGCGGCCGCGAGGTAGTGGACCACGTCCCGTACGGCGATCGGCTGGATCCGGTTGCTGACCCACTTCGGGGTGACCATCCCCGGGAGCCGAGTGGTCAGGTGCCGGATCATCTCGAAGGAGGCGGAACCGGAACCGATCACCACCCCGGCCTGGATCACCAGCGCGGGCACGGAGGAGGCCAGCATGATCCGCCCCACCTCCACGCGCGAGCGCAGGTGGGTCGACAGGTCGGTCTCGTCCTTAGGATGCAGCCCGGACAGGTGCACGATGCGGCCCACCCCGGCGGCCTCGACGGCGCGGACGAACGCCTCGGTGGTCTCGCGCTCCTCCTTCTCGAAGTCCGTGGAGTGGCCCATCGAGTGGACGAGGTGGCAGGCCACGTCGACGCCGGCGAGCGCGGCCGCCAGCGCGGCCTCGTCGCCCAGCCCGCCCTCGTGGACGGTGACCTGGTCCCGCCACGGCACGTCGTCGAGCCGCGCGGGAGTGCGCGCCAGGACCGAGACGTCGGCGCCGTCGGCGAGCAGTCGGGGGACGAGACGGGCGCCGACGTACCCGGTGGCGCCGATGACGAGGACGCGCGGGCCGGTCGGGGCGTCGGGGGAACCGTGGGGGTTGGTCATGCCCGAGACTCTTCCAGTGTGGACGCCGATGCGCACCCGTTGCCGGGGGAGAGGACCGGCCCGGGGGCCCGGTCGGGGTGAGCGGTTCCGGGCACGAGAGGCGGCTTATCCGGATACTGGAGTCAGACATGCCAGACGGACCGTGACGGGCGGAGGGAGAACAGATGGCGATCGGCGCGGCGCGACCCCGGCAACTCTCCAGATCGATGGACCTGTCCGGTGTCCGCATCGAGACCGCCAGGCTGCGCTCGGACCGCGCCGTCACCACCTTCTGGCGGTGGTGGACCGAGGGCGGGTGCCGCCGGACGACCGCCGCGCTCGAGTCGGGTGACGCCCGCCGCGTGGTCCCGGAGATCACCTCGCTCATCGAGGCGATCGACCCCGGGTTGTCGTGGGAGTTCGTCCCCGGGCCGGAGGGCGCACCGCACCGCCTGACCGTCACCGCGGCCGGGGTGCCCGAGCTCCGCGGTGCGGCCCGCCGGTGGCTCGCCCAGGCCCCGCCCGCCGACGCCGACTGGTCGTACGCGGACCTGCGTGACCCGGTCTCCGGGTGCGCCATGCACTTCCGCGACCGACGTCTGGGATTCGACGAGGCGGAGGTGGTGGTGGACTGCGGCCTCTCCCGGGCCGACGTGACCGTGCACCACCCCGGGTTCGCCGGACTCAAGGGATCCGATGCGGGGATCGCCGCCTGCCTGTTGCTCGACGCCATGTGCGGGGAGGCCGCGGTGGAGACGTGGGTGGGCATGATCCGCTCCAACGCCACGGCCCCGGGGGACGACGCGGTGTCACTCGACGCGCTGCCCGGGATCCTGCGGGAGATCGAACGGGACAACACGGACGAGGCCGGGGAGCCGGCCTGGCAGATCCTGCACGGCGACACCTCCCGGGGCCCGATGGTGGCCGTCGTGCGCGTTCCGCTTGTCGCCCTGTCGGCCCCGGAGTTCGACCGTCACGTCGCCGTGCACGTCCCCTATACGGATGTTGAGGACGGCGGTCTGCCGGGGTCCGCCTCCCTGCCCGGCCTGCGGGATTTTGAGGATCACCTGGTCGACCGCCTGGAGGGCACGGGGGAGTGCGTGGGCGCCGAGAGCTGCAACGGCCGCCGGCTCCTGCACTTCTACGTGGACTCCGCGACCCCCGCGCACGAGCAACTGCGCGTGGCGGCATCCGGCTGGGAGCAGGGCGAGGTGACCCTGACGGTCACCGACGATCCGGGCTGGCGGAAGGTGCAACACCTGCGGGTGTGAGGTCGGCCGGGTCCGGGATCCGGCCCACGAACGCGTCCTCGCCGGGACCTGTCACCACGGTCACCCGTCGGGTGGGTCCCGTGCGCGGTTCGACCGAGATCCAGCCCGCGATCCTTCCGTCCAGGACGAGGTCGTGCGGATTCTCTGCCGTCGCGCGCCCGGGCCTGGGGACATCCCAGTCGGCGTCCACCCGGATCACGGTCGGCGGTGTGACGTCCGGGCCGCCGGGCCCGGCGAACGCGTCGATGCGGCCCTCGCTGAGGGGGCCGTCGACATCCCAGAACACGGCGTCGACCGGGGCTCCGGCATCCGAGGCGTCGGGGTCGACTATCCGGTACCGGCTCTCGTCAGCGATTGCCCGCAGTGCGCGCCAGCGGTCCGGAACGTCGGTAACCACTGCCACCCGGTACCCGGCGGCGACCGCGCGGAAGGCCACCTGGCGGCAGACGGCCGGGCCGGCGGCGAGGAGCACGGACCGCAGGTGGGGGCCGGCCAACTGGACCGCGGCCGCGTTCCCCGTTCGGGTCGCCCCGAGGATCTGACCGCATCCGTGGGCGGGAGGGGCGAGGGCGTCGAGCTGATCGAGACGGCGGCGGACCACGGAGCCGGCGACCGCGACGGGGAGGGATTCACCGGGCACGGGCAGGACACGTGCTGACGGCAACGGATGACACGAGGAGGCGGACGAGGGGAGCGATTCCACGGAGACCCCCGCGAGCCCCACGGTCGAGACCGCGTCGACCACGTCGCGGCGACCTTTGACCCGGCGCAGGCGGACCACCTCGGTGATGTCCGAGCTTCGGACCGCGGTGAGGCCGTCCACGAGCTCCCGAGGGTCCGACCCGGGGCGGACCACCAACCCCACTCCGGCCCTCGGGTCCGCCTCGGCCTCGAGGTAGCGCTCGGCGAGCTCGGCGGCGTCAAGGACCCGGCACGGCACCCCGTGATGGACGAGGGAGCGACGGAGCCGCTCGGTGGCCACCGCGATGACCTGCTGTAGCGAGCCAGCCTCAGCGCCGCCCTCAGTAGCGCCTCCCTCAACAGCGCCACCCACACCGGTGCCGTCCGTCGAGGTCAGCGCGAGGTCGGCCAGGTCGAACCGGAGGAGCAGGTGGACGCGCCGGTGTGAGATCAGGGCGAGCGGACCCACGAGCGAGCCGTACACCTCGCCGTCGGGGCCCGGCGCCGCGCGTCGACCGTGCACCACCACGTCGATCCCCTCGAGTAGCACCCCGCCCTGGTCGAGCTGCCGAGCCACCGCGCTCAGCGGGAGCCGTACGCCACGGAAGTCCGCCGGGTCGTCTCGGCCGACCTCGGTGGTGATGAGGGCGCCGGCGGAGAGCTCGACCCCGGTGGTCACCACCCGGTGGCCCTCGACGCAGCCGACCAGCGAGAGTTCGGGTGAGACGAGGTCCACGACGTCCACCTCCGTCCGGCGCGGATGTGGGCCGCGTGACAGCAGCGGCCGGCCCCGGTGACGCACGGTGACCGCGCAGGCGACGAGAGAGGCGGCGGTGAACTGCACCCACGGCTGCCAGTGCTGCGGGCAGATCACCGCGAGTACCACCGAGGAGACGAGTACGGCCGAGTATGCGAGGAGGGTGTGAGGGACCGTCATCACCCGTCCTCCTGGCCTGGTCGAGAGCGTGCGAGGACGCCCGGGGAAGACCGGCCACCGGGCCGGGATCGTGGCGTACCCTACCCCCGGAACTCCCCGCCGCGGGGCGTCACATCCGTGGGAAGGGGCCCTTCCGTGCCGCTGAAGCCGACGACGAAGGCACAGGTCGACGGGCACCGCTTCCTGTCCCGCCGGGCCCGGCACGCGGTGGTCGCCCGTGACGTCCGGATGCTCCACGACCCCCTCAGACGCCAGTCGACGGGGCTCATGGTGGGCGCGGTCGCCGCGGTCCTCGGTTGTGCCGGGGCCGCGGTCCTGGCCCTGCTCGATCCGACGCCGGACGTCGATCGCGCCGTGCTCATGGTGGGCCGCGACTCCGGTCAGATGTACGTCCGCGCCGGGGACACCGTCCATCCGGTGTTCAATCTCGCTTCCGCTCGTCTGGTGACCGGTCAGCCCGCCGAACCGACCACCGTGCGGGACTCGGATATCGCCGGGACCCGCCGCGGTGGTCTGCTCGGGATCCCCGGTGCGCCATCCGCATTGCCGGCGCACCGTGACGCAGGCGGAGCCGCGGCCGTGTCGTGGACGGTGTGCGACGAGGTGGCCGACGCTGATCGTGGTCGCCCTCGGATCATCTCGACCAGTGTGGTCGCCCGGGAGGGGGCGGCGGGGCCGGGGCGCGACACCGCTGGTGACGAGGTCGTCCTAGCCGACCAGGACGGTAGGGGGTGGTTGCTGAGGGACGGCACCCGCTCGAGGATCGATCTGTCAGACGGGGACCTGCTGGCGATCCTCGGACTGGGTGGTGTCGCACCGCGGCCGGTCACGGCGGCGTTGATCGACCCGCTGCCGGAGGTCGATCCGGTGGTGCGGCCGGAGATCGAGATGGCGGGGCGGCCGGTCGACTACGGTCTCGACTCACTCCGGATCGGGCAGATCTTCACCGTCGACACCGCATCGGGTACGGGGACCTACGTCGCGCTGGCAGACGGCGTCCAGGAGGTCGGCCCGGTCGTGGCCGATGTCATCCGTTCCACCTCCACCGTGGGTGCGGTCGTGTCCGTCGATCCGGACCGGATGGGTGTACCGCGGTCGATGGCGCTGGATGTCGACGCCTTCCCCGCCGACCGCCCGTCCGTGCTCTCGACCGGTGACTCCCCGGTGCTGTGCGTCCGCGACTCGGCGAGGGAGGGCACCATGGCCCGGCGTGTGACCGTGGTCGCCGGTGCCCCGGCCCCGCCGGCTGCGGAGGCGCGACCGCTGGCCGGCGCGGACGGGGGCGGGCCGGCGGTCGACGCCGTCGGCATACCGGGTGGTGGACTGCTGGTTGCGGCGGTCGGGCGTGGCACGTCCACCCGCGGTGCGGTCACGACGATCGTCACGGACACCGGGGTGCGGTTCGACGTTCCCGACCCGGAGACCGCCGCTGTCCTGGGAGTCGGTGGGACCCCCGTCCCGGTCGACGGAGCGATCATCGACCGGCTGCCCGCCGGACCCCGGTTGGACCGCGACTCCGCTCTCGTCAGCCGGGACGGTTCCGACCTCCAGCCCGTTGCCGACGGGGACAGGGCCCCGGTGGGATGACCGCAGAAATGTCGTGACGCCGCGGTGACGAATCCGGGCGACGGCCCGCGGGCGGACCTCGTCAGTGACGGTGGGCGCGGGGGCGAACAAGGGCGGCGACGACGAGGACGAGCACCCCCACCGTGAGTGAACCGGCCGCGACTACCGCGCCTGTACCCGCGCCGGCCGGGCCCGGGTCCGGGGTGGGCGCGGCAATGGTCGTGGTCGCGGGCCCGGGGCGACCGGAACGGCGGACCCCGGTGACCGCGGCGACCGGGTCCACCACTCCGTGTCCCACCGCGAAGTCGTGCCCGCCGGCCGCAGGGATCGCGGTGTTCTCGATGCGCGCGATCACCTGTCGGGCCGTGAGTCCCGGGTACGCCTGCCGGACCAGCGCGGCGGTGCCGGCGACGAAAGGTGCGGCGAAGCTCGTCCCGCTGATGGCGGTACGCGAACCGTCACCGTCCACCACCAGGTCCGACACCCCCGCGCCGTCGGCACCGACCGAGCGCAGACCCACGGCAGGGGCGGCGACGTCCACCCACGGGCCGCGGAGTGAGAAGTCCGCGGGAGAACCGTCCGGACCGACGCCGCCCACGGCCAGGACGTGATCCTCGTACCAGGCGGGCACCGCCACGGTGAGGACGTCGTCCCACCCGTCTCCTCCCGGGGCGGCGGGGTCGGGGATTCCGGGGTTCTGGTCCCCGCACGTCTGACCGACGTTGCCCGCGGCCGCCACCAGCACGACGTCGTGGTCGACCGCGGCGTACCGGATCGCACCGCCGAGCGTGTCATCTGCCAGCAGAGTGCCGGCGGGTACGCAGGCGACCTCCGAGATGTTGATCACCCCGGCACCCGCATCGACCGCTGTACGGATCGCCCTCGCCAGGGAGGACAGGGTGCCGACGCCCGATCCCCCCAGGGGGTCGTCGGGCCGAACGTCGGTGGACCTCAGGACGCTGCTCGACTGGCGGATGGAGATGATCTCGACTCCCGGGGCGATCCCGGAGTGGCCCGTCTCGTCCTCGCTCGCCGCGAGCACCCCGGCCACCAGCGTGCCGTGTGCGTCGCAGTCCTCGGTGCCGTCCCTGCCTGGGACCACGTCGCCGACTCCACGGACACGAGGCAGGCGGGGGCCGGGGTTGACCCCGGTATCGATGACGGCCACCACCTGGCCCTCACCCCGTCCGTGAATCCACGCCGCGCTCAGATCGGCGGCCGTGGTGTAGACGGGTGGGGCGGACGGATCGAGTATCGCGGCGGTGGTGCGACAGGGGCCGTCGAGTCGAAGCCCGCCGGGTTCGGCCGATCGGGGATCGATCGGACCGGCGTCCGGGACGGGGCCGTCGATGGAGGGCCTCTCGAGCGCGACAGCCGATGGACCGCCGACGGTCTGCGCGGCCAGGATCATCCCGGTGGTGACGAGGGAGACCAGTCGGGCTGACCTCATCGCTTTGACCTCATCGCTGACGGACGAGCGAGTAGACGTCCATGGCGCCCACCGCGAGCGGGATGATCACACAGATCCCGACCACCTCGATCGTCCCCACAGCGCGCAGCGCGGCGGGGGAGAGCTCGACGTGGGGCAGCGCCGTCGCCGCCAGGACGACGGCCGCGGCAACGGCCGCGGCGGCAGGGACCACGATCCCGACCGGCGAGGGTTGGGTGACGGCCGCACCGATCAGCACACCAGCCGTCAACGTCAGTGCCGACACGAGCAGCACCGTGGTGTGGACCCGATCGGCGTACCCGAGTCCGCGCAGGACCAACACCACGATCAGTACCAACGCCAGGGGGGCGGCCCACCTGGCGGGGCCGGGGCCACCGCTCAGCGACAGCAGTGACCCGGCCGTGCAGATCGTGCCACTGGCGGAGAGTAACCCGGTGAGCCACGAGCGCGAGGTGAGGAAGCGGTGCCGGAGTACCGCCGGAGTGGGCAGCGGTCCGTGTGATCGAGGGGATTCGGGATCCCGCGCGCGAACGTCGTGATCGACGTCGTCGAGATCTCCGGCCTCGACGTCCTCACCCGGCGCCGGCACCGGAGGGATCGGGATGCGGGCCGCCGAGACCGCGATGCCGGGCGCTGCGGTGAGCAAAAGCAGCCCAGCGAGGAGGGCTCCGGCCCCGGCGGCGTGCACCGGGGTGGCGGTGGAAGCGACCACCACCGCGGCGATCGCGCCCACCGCCAGTACCAGGGTCAGGGCCAGATAACCTGCTGCGGGACCGTACGACCGAGGGGGGCCCGGCCGGAACACAGTGCACCGCAGCACGCCGGCGAGGACGGCGCCTGCGGTGAGGCCACCGACGAGGTTGCCCGCTCCGATGGGGTCGGAACCGATCGTTCCCGCTGCGAGCACGGTGAACCCGACCATGGACGCCCCCGCCACGGCGTGTGCGGCGCCGGGGGCGGAGGTTCCGCGAAGAGCGAGGACCGCCGCGAGTCCGAGAACGGCGAGCAGGGCCGCGACGACAGGGGGCAGGATCCCGCCACCGGCCCACCACTGCCCCACAAGTGCTGTGGCCGCTGCCACCGCTGCCACCGCGGTCGTCGCTATGGCGGTGCCGACCGCGTCGCGGCGACTCCAGTCAGGGGAACGTGCCACGTCCGGTTCGGTGAGACCCTGCAACACATCGTCGAACAACGGCGCGGGAGTGGGCACGGGCCGGTGGTCCAGGACGAGGATCTCCCCGTCGTGGACGCGCTGTTGGGCGAGGGTCTCGGACACGGCCAGCGGTCCGCCCGCCAACCGTGACAACTGCCATGAGCCGCCCGCCTCACCGCCCATCCGGGCGTCCACGTCCACGCCCGAGGCGGGCCCGGCGGCCACCCGGATCTGGTCGCGGACCAGGTCCACGATCTCGGGGATCACCGCGACGAGTTCGAGATGGGCCGGCAGGCTCAGATCCACCCGGGTCGTGCGACAGACGATCGACACCCGACGTTGGTCGAGTGGCTCCACGCCGGAGGCGACACCCCGGATCTCGTTCTGTTCCGTCACGCCCGGTCCTTCCATTCGTCCGACTCTGCTGATCAGTCGCGGGCGCTGCAGCCCCACCGGTTGGCGTCCCCGTCAGGACGTGCACTGCCCTAACATCGCGCTTCGACACGGCGACCATTGTCGACGGCGGGGCGCGCTGGTGGGGGCCCCTCCTCGGGCATCGGGCGAGGTACGGGTCGGTGGGAATCGGACGGTGGGAATCGGACAAGAGGAGGCGTGAGCGAATGGGGGACGTGGTGTTCACCCGCACCGAGCGACTCGAGGCCCCTGCGGTGTCGAACGGTGAGTTGACCCTGCAAGCCCCTCCCGGATTGCCCCGACCGACTCCCCGTCCACTCATCCAGATCGTGCTCCCGATCGTCCTGGTCGTCGCCGTGGTCGGGATGATCGTGGTGATGATGCGCACCGGCATGATGCGCAATCCGATGTTCATGCTCTTCCCCGTGATGATGGCAGTCTCCGCGGTCGGGATGCTCGCGGGCACCCTGTCCGGTGGGAACAAGACCGGTGAGACCGACGAACTGCGGAAGGACTACCTCCGATATCTGGGTCAGACCCGCGATATCGTCCGTGAGACCGCGGCCGCGCAGCGGGCGGCAGCCCTGTGGCGGCACCCGGATCCGGTGGAGCTGCCCGCACTGGTCGGAACACCGCGGATGTGGGAGCGGGACGAGGGCGACGCGGAGCACCTCACCGTTCGCCTGGGACCCGGACGGCAGTCACTGTCGACCAGGCTGTCCGCGCCCGATACCGGCCCGGTCGACGACCTGGAGCCGGTCTCGGTGGTGAGCATGAGGCGTTTCGTGCGGGTGCACTCGGTCGTCGAGGACCTGCCGGTCGCGCTCGAGTTGCGGGCGTTCGCCGCGATCTCCCTGGACGGTGATGTGGACGTGGTGCGTTCAGCGGTCAGAGCCGTGATCGCGGGACTCGTCGTCTCCCACGGGCCCGACCGGGTCCGCGTCGCAGTCGCCGCGAGCGAGGGGCACGCGCGTCGGGCGTGGGAATGGCTCAAGTGGCTCCCGCACCACGAGCACCCGACGTACACGGACGGTGGCGGACGGGTGAGACTCACCGAGTTCTCGCTCGCCGGGGTGGAGTCGATGCTCGCCGAGGACATCGCGGAGCGGCCCGTTTTCCACCCGAGCGCGCCGATCCGCCCGGGAGTACCTCACCTCGTCGTCATCGTGGACGGCGTGGGGGTCACCGGCGCCGAGCGTCTGGTCGCGGAAGACGGACTGGATGGAGTGACAGTCCTCGAGGTATCCGGCAGTCGCGCAGGGCAGCTGCGCGACCTCGCGTCGAGGCTCGGATTGTGCGTCCGGATCGACGACGACGGCAGGGCTTCGGTACTGACCGAGTCCGGCGATGAGGAGATCGCGCGGGCCGATTCCATGAGCCCGCCGGAGGCGGAGCGGCTCGCCATGGCGCTCTCGCGCTACCGCCCCGCAGACACGGTGACCAACCCCGACGGTTCCACTTCCACCCGGCGTGCCCCGGGTCTGCCCGACCTGCTGGGGATCGGGATGGCCACCCGCGTCGACCCGGCGGTGGCGTGGCGACGTCGCGGTGAACGCGACCGCCTACGCGTGCCTGTGGGGGTGAGCCCGGATGGCGCCCCCGTGGCGCTGGACCTCAAGGAATCCGCCCACGGTGGTATGGGCCCGCATGGCCTGTGTATCGGGGCGACCGGCTCCGGCAAGTCCGAGTTCCTGCGCACCCTCGTCCTGGGCCTGGTCGCCACGCACGACCCGGATGCGCTCAACCTGGTCCTGGTGGACTTCAAGGGCGGAGCCACCTTCCTGGGACTCGAGTCGCTGTCCCACGTATCGGCCGTCATCACCAACCTCCAGGCCGAGATCACCATGGTCGACCGCATGCGGGACGCGCTCGAGGGCGAACTCAACCGGCGTCAGGAGGTGCTGCGCGCCGCGGGGAACTTCGCTGGCGTCGGCGACTACGAGGCGGCGCGGGCCAAGGGGGCTCGCCTCGACCCGTTGCCCGCGCTGGTGATCGTGGTCGACGAGTTCTCCGAACTACTGTCCTCCAAACCCGAGTTCGCCGAGCTCTTCCTCACGATCGGCCGCCTCGGGCGGAGTCTGCACATCCACCTCCTGCTGGCGTCGCAGCGATTGGAGGAAGGGCGGCTTCGTGGTCTCGACAGTCACCTGTCCTACCGGATCGCACTCAAGACCTTCTCCGCCACGGAGTCGCGCACCGTCCTCGGAGTGACCGATGCGTACCACCTGCCCGCCACGCCGGGCGCCGGCTTCCTGAAGGTCGACTCAGGCGAGCCCGTGCGCTTCGACGCCGCCTACGTCTCGGGCCCACACCTGGAAGATCGTCGAGTGGACGGCTCCTCTGTCGTCGCCCCGGCCGCCCGGGCCACAGTGCGACCCTTCTCCTCCTGGTACATGCCGGTAGCCGCGCCCGCCACCGAGGTCATGGACGATCTCGCCGACCGACGCGACCAGGCCCACGCCGCCCCGGAGGTCCAGGACGAGAGTGCCAGCCTTCTCGACGTCCTCGTGGGCCGTCTCGCCGGACACGGCAGACCCGCGCACGAGGTCTGGCTCCCACCTCTGGGGATCGGAGCGCCGCTGGACGTGGCAGTCGGTAGCGAACCGTCGGTCTCCGATGGTGGCCGGCCGCCGACCTGGCGGTTCCCGATCGCCGAGGTGGACCTGCCATTCGAACAGCGGCGGGCCGCCTGGGTCGTCGACCTGTCCGGGGCGGACGGCAACGTAGCGGTTGTCGGTGGGACGAGATCGGGCAAGTCGACCACTCTGTGCACCCTGGTGTTGTCCGCTGCGGCGACCACCGGGCCCGACCGGCTCTCGGTGTACGTCGTGGACCTCGGCGGCGGGCTGCTGCAGTCCGTGTCCGTTCTCCCGCACGTCGGGGGCGTCGCACGGCGCGGCGAGGAGGAGAGGATCCGACGCACGGTCGCGGAGGTGGTCGTCGAACTCAAGCGCCGGGAATCGGCATTCCGCGACCAGGGCGTGACCTCCGTCGACCAGGCCCGACGCAGGCTGACCGGGCGCGACGGCCGTCCGGTCGCGGAGTACCCCGACATCCTGTTGGTGATCGACGGCTGGCAGGCGTTCCGGACGGAGTTCGAGGACCTGGAGCAACTCGTGCTGGGGCTGGCCGCGGACGGACTGTCCTACGGTGTCCACGTTGTCCTGTCGGCAGCCCGCTGGGCCGACCTGCGGCCAGCGCTGCGGGACGCACTCGGCACCCGCGTCGAACTCCGGCTGGGTGATCCCACGGACTCGATGATCGACCGCCGAGCGGCGATGACCGTCCCCGCCGCGCCCGGCCGGGGGTTGACCCGTGAACGTCACCACATGCTCGTCTACCAGCCCCGACTCGACGGACGCGTCGACCCGGAGGGCATAGCCGACGCCACCGCCTCGGCCTCCCAACATCTGGCGCAGCGGTGGCGGGCACTGGTGGGCGCGATCAGTGCGGCGCCGGTCCGTTTGCTCCCGGAGGTTCTGCCGTACTCCCAGCTCGCGAGTCTGGCCCGGCCTGGCCCGGACGGCACTCGCACCCGGGTTCCCCTCGGCGTGGATGAATCCGACCTCAAGGTTGTCTACGCGGACCTCGAGACCGACCCGCTGATGCTTGTGCTCGGCGACTCCGAATGCGGCAAGTCCTCGGTGCTGCGAGCTGTCACCCGCGGCCTGGTCGCCGGGAACACGGCGCAGGCGGCCAAGATCATCGTGGTGGACTACCGGCGCACCATGCTCGGCGAGGTCGAGGGGGACCACCTCGCGGGCTACGCCGCCACCGAGACAGCGTTGGTGCCGATGGTCGAGCACCTGGTCCGGATACTCGAGGACCGGATGCCCGGCGCCGATGTCACACCGGACGAACTGCGCGCCCGCTCGTGGTGGAGCGGTCCACGGATCCACCTCGTCGTCGACGACCTCGACCTGGTCGTCACCGGTGCGGGTAACCCGCTGGCCCCGTTGACCCGGTTCCTCCCGCACGCCCGCGACATAGGGCTCTCGGTGGTACTCGCGCGAAGAAGTGCGGGATCCTCGCGGGCGCTGTATGACTCCTTCGTGGGGAGGATCCGGGATCTGGGCGGCGCCGGCCTCATCATGTCCGGGAGCCGGGAGGAGGGGCCGCTACTGGGAGGTGTGCGTCCTGCACCCCTGCCCGCAGGCCGTGGCCGTTTGGTCACCCGAAGTGGTGGCGTGAGGCTGGTCCAGACCGCGCTGGCGGAACCGTGACCGACGCCGGAACGACCGTCGCGGTCGACCTCTCCTGCTCCGGGCTGTCGGTGGCGTCGGCGTCGGCGTCGGCTGTGCTCTCCCCGGTGGTCGCGCCAACCTCTGTTCTCGCCGGGGCCGACGGCTCCGCGCTGCCCCCGGGGGGCGACCGGATCGAGTGTTCCGATCGGGTCGACACGATCGCGACCCGCTACCCGGACCGGTGTCTGCCCGATCCGATGGCCCGCGCTCACCGGGATCGCACCGACGTGGCGGGGCTCTCCGTACCCGTGGCGGAACTCCTGGCCGCACCGATTTCCAGAGCGCTCCGGTGGTCCGGGGCCGGCGAAGGGGACGGCGTGGTGCTCATCGTCCCCAGTGACTGGGGCGCGACCCGCACCGCTCGAATGGTCTCCGCGGCACAGGGTCTGGGTGCTTCGCCACGTATCGTGCGCGCCGCCCTGGTGACGGCTGAGGCGCTGCCCTCGTCCTCGGCCCGCTGGGCCGTATGCGTGGAGGCCTGCGCCACCCGCACCGCGGTGAGTCTTGTGGAACGGACCCGTGGGGAGTTGACCCTGATCGACCGGACGATCGTGCACCGGTGGGACCCGTGCCGGGATTCGATGCGCGACGACGAGGTGTCCCGCGTGCTCGAGTCCGTGACCGCTCTACGGCGCGGGCGGCGGGAGGCGGGCACCGGGTCCACCGAGGTCCTGGCCCGTGGACGCAACGCCGAGCGCGTGGTGGACGCCTGCGACCAGGCGCGATTGCTCTCGTTCGTCGTACCGGATCTCGCACCGGTAGAAGTCGCCCTGCGCCTACACGAGGGGGTCCGACTCGACCGCACGAGTTCCCCGTAGCGGGTGGAACCGAACTCGGCCCCGGGTACGTCGAACACTGTGACGGACCCAAGAAGGATCCGCAGGACGACTAGGGGAGGACGAGATGGCCGGCTTCAACACCCACATCGGGACCATGGACACCGCAGCCAGGCGGGTCGACGACGTGAACACGGAGATCGATCGACTGCTCGGGAACGTTCGGGATTCGGTGTCGCAACTCGGGGGCTCGGTGTGGCGGGGCGCGGCCCAGACACGATTCGCCACGATCATGGCGGAGTGGCAGCAGCAGAGCGCGAAGCTCAACACCGCCCTGGCAGGGATATCGGAGACCATGCGGACCAACAGCACTTCCTTCGACGCGGCCGACCAGGATTCCGCACAGGCGATCAGCAGGGTCGGTGCCTCCGGTCCACTGAACATCTGACCACCCACCTCACACCGGGAGAATTCTCATGACCTCAGGGCAGATCACCTACAACCACGGTCCGATCGAGTCGCTCGTCGGCCAGGTCGGTTCGGCGTCCACCGCGCTTCGAACCACCCTCGACGACCTCAGGGCCTACCTCGCGCCGCTGGTCGCCGAATGGGAGGGCGATGCCGCCGTCGCCTATCAGGCCCACCAGAACGACTGGGACCAGGCCGCCGCCGCTCTGCAGGCGATGCTCGCGGAGATCTCGCGCGCTGCGAGTCAGGGCAACCAGGGCATGGCGGACGCCGACCGTCGCGCTGCTCAGGGGTGGGGCTGACCCTCCATCGTCGGGTCGATGAACACCCCGTGCTGACCGACCACACAGCGGCGCTGGGGCCCGGTCGCCGTCAGCGCGCTGACCGGGCCCCGCGCGGTCACGGGGCCCGACCGGATGCAGGCGAGGGAAGGCTGTCCTACCGTCGGACGAAGAGCCGGGTCGATCACCCGGCGGACGCGAGCCACGGGAGGACCCACATGTACGTCACCCACGATCCGTCGACCGGAACGACCGACAGCGAGTACGACCAGACCGACGACGTCGACGGGATTCTGAAGACAGTCACCGAGGGATTCGCCTCGTGGCGCGCCACCGACGTCGCCGAGCGGGCACGGATTCTGTTGGCGATCGCAGACGCCTTCGATGAGCACACGGAGGAATTGGCCAAGGCCATCACCACCGAGATGGGCAAGCTCTCGGCGCAGGCCGAGGGCGAGGTGAAGCTCGCGGCATCGATCTACCGCTGGTACGGAGAGCACGGCCCCGCGCTGCTGGAGCCCGAGACGCTGGACGTCCCGGGTGCCCGCCTGAACCGAGTGACCACCGAACCGGTCGGACCTCTGGTCGGCGTGATGCCGTGGAACTACCCCTACTACCAGGTGGCCCGCTTCGCGGCCCCTAACCTGCTGCTGGGCAACACCATCGTGCTCAAGCACGCCAGCATCTGCGCGCGCTCCTCCGCGGCCATAGAGAAGGTGCAGCGAGCGGCCGGGCTGCCGGAGGACGCCTACGTCAACGTCTACGCCTCCAGCGACACGGTCGCCGAGATGATCGCCGACCCCAGGATCATGGGCGTCTCGCTCACCGGGAGCGAGGGCGCCGGCGCCGCCGTGGCCAAGGTGGCGGGGGAGAACCTCACCGCCAGCGTGCTCGAACTGGGCGGCTCGGACCCGCTCATCGTCCTGGACACCGACGACCTCGACGAGTTGGTGGAGACCGTCGGCAAGGCGCGACTGTCCAACTGCGGCCAGGCCTGCAACTCACCGAAGCGGATGTTCGTCCCGGCGGACCAGAAGGACGAGTTCGTGGGCAAGCTGCGGGACCTGTACGAGGGGCTGCAGGTCGGCCCGGCTGCCGACGAGGGCACCGAACTCGGACCGCTGTCCTCCGAGGGGGCCCGCGACGGGGTGGTCGAGCAGATCGAGCGCGCCGTCGAGCAGGGCGCGATCCTGGTGACCGGCGGCCGCGCGATCGACCGGCCGGGAGCGTTCATGGAGCCCACCGTCCTCACCGGCATCACCCCGGAGATGGACGCCTACACCGAGGAGATCTTCGGCCCCGTGGCGATGGTGTACGGCTACGACTCCGTCGACGAGGCCGTGCGGATCGCCAACGACACCCCCTTCGGCCTGTCCGGCTCGGTGTGGGGGACCGACACCGACAAGGCCTCCGAGGTGGCCGAGCGGCTCGAGGTGGGGATGGCCTACGTCAACGAGCACGGGACGACCATGGCCGGCTTGCCCTTCGGCGGCGTCAAGCGCTCGGGCTACGGCCGTGAGCTGGGCCGCTGGGGCCTCGGCGAGTTCTCGAACGTGCGACTCCAGCGAGTGCACTGACCGGAATTGCGCCCCGGCCCCGGTACACGAGAGGGCCGGGGCAGCGCCACCCTTCGGATCACCCAGATGCGATCCGTTGCCCCGTCAGTGCGCGTCGCTACACTTGGAAGGTGACTCATCACCAACCTTGAAAGGGCCCTCATGGCACCCCCTCTGCCTTCGCAGGTCGACGTCGAGTGGCTGCACCAGCACCTCGACGACGCCGACCTCGTCGTCGTCGACGCCACCAACCACCTCCCCGTCCCCACCGACGGCCCCTACGTCCCGGAGTCGGGCGCAGAGACCTACCGGCCGGAACACATCCCCGGCGCGCTCTTCGCGGACCTCCTCGTGGCCTTTGCCGACCCGGACAGCCCCGAGCCCTGGACCGCGCCGGACCACGAGCGGTTCGCCGCGGCCGCCGGCGCCCTCGGCATCGGCGACGGCGCGACGGTGGTCGTCTACGACCAGCACGACGGCTTCTGGGCCACCCGCTTCTGGTGGCATCTGCGCTACGAGGGCTTCGAGAACGTCACGGTGCTCGACGGCGGCCTCCCGGCCTGGAAGGCCGCCGGCCACCAGGTCACCGACGTCGTCCCCGTACCCACCCCGCGCACCTTCACCGGCACCCGCCGCCCCGAGCTGTTCCGCTCCACCGAAGAGATCGCGGCCAGCCTGGACAACGAGAACACCATTCTCGTGAACGTGCTGGACGAACCCACCTACCGCGGCGAGGTGGACACCTATGCCCGCCGTGGTCACATCCCCGGCAGCATCAACCTGCCGGTCTTCTCGCTCCGCGACCCCGACACCGGCACCCTCCGGCCGACCGAGGAGCTGCGCCGCGAGTTCGAGGCCGCGGGACTGCTCGACGATGACCGGACCGTCGTGACCTACTGCGGCGGCGGCATCGCCGCGACCGGGGTCGCGCACGCCCTGGCGCTCGTCGGCCGCGAGGACGTCGCGGTGTACGACGGCTCCATGACCGCCTGGGCCGGTAGGCCCGAGCTCCCGCTGGTCACCGGCGACTCACCCCGCTAGCGCACCTCACTGGGCCAGACCCACGACACGGGCCCCGGCCGTCGAACAGTCGACGACCGGGGCCCGCGTTGTCGGGGGAGCGTGGTCAGCGCGCGACGGCGTAGGCCTGCGCGAGGTGCGCGATCTTCTGCGCGCGGGCCAACCGCGGCAGGTCCGCGCCGTCGCGGCAGCGCTCGCCGCCGGGGCCCAGCTCGTCGATCACGGACTCGGCCCACGAGACGTCGGCGGCGGAAGGGGAGAGGACCTCGTTGATGTACGGGGCCTGGTCCACCCGCAGGCACAGCTTGCCGGTCATGCCCATCTCGACCGCGTGCTCGGCGGCGTCCATGAGGACCTGGGTGTCGTTGGAGATGGTGGGCCCGTCGATCGGCGGGGCCACGCGCGCGACCCGGCTGGACACCACGAACTGCGATCGGGTGTAGGCCATGGCGATCTGCGAGGAGCCGATGCCGGTGTCGCGGCGGTAGTCACCGATGCCGAACGCCAGGCGCACCACCTGGTCGGTCTTGGCGATCTCCGTGGCGGCGGCCAGACCGTCGGCGGACTCCACCAGTGCGACGATCGGGGTGTCCTCGGCCAACCGGGCGGCCGTCAGCGAGACGTGCTCCGGGTTCTCCGTCTTGGCCAGCATCACGCCGTCGAGGCCGGGGCAGTGCCCCAGGGCCATGAGGTCCTTCTCCCACTCGGGGGAGCGGACGTCGTTGATGCGGATCCACGCGTGGTTTCCGGCCTCGAGCCACTGGCGGACCTCACGACGAGCGCGTTCCTTCTCCGACTGGCGGCACCCGTCCTCGACGTCCAGGACCACGACGTCCATCTCGGAGGCCACGGCCGCGTCGAAGCGCTCGGACTTGTCGGCAGGCAGGAGCAGCCACGAACGGGCGATCGTCGGCGGGATGGTCGACATGGGGTTCATGGTTACCGGTCATCCTTTGTTCGAGAGACGGTTCGCCGCGGGACGCGAGACGTCGCGCGGCAACCTCCCCACGATACGTTGCCCCGGTCGTGGCGTTCCACACGGTGACCAGCAAGCCATAGGACGCGATCGGTCCTCATTGGCGGACCTGCGTATTGACTACCGTTTCCCGGCGCGGCACTCTTTCCGAGTGAGTACCAGACTGGCGTCCGACGCCCCGGCGATCGAGGCGGAACACCTCGTCAAAAAGTTCGGCGACTTCACCGCCGTCGATGACATCTCCTTCTCCGTCCCCACCGGATCGGTTCTCGGTCTGCTCGGACCCAACGGGTCCGGCAAGACCACCACCATCCGCATGATGACGACCCTGAGCCCGCCCACCTCCGGCACCGCGCGCGTCGCCGGACACGACGTGATGGGTGCACCGGCCGAGGTGCGCAAGGCCATGGGGTTGACCGCGCAGGCGGCCACGGTCGACGAGCTGCTCACCGGGCGCGAGAACCTCCGCCTCATCGGGGACCTCTACGGCCTGCCCAAGAAGATGGTCAAGACTCGCGCCGACGAGCTACTGGAGAAGTTCTCCCTCGCCGACGCCGCGACCAAGGTCGCCAAGAGCTACTCCGGGGGTATGCGGCGCCGGCTCGATCTGGCGGCGAGCCTGGTCGCGGCCCCGCCCGTGCTGTTCCTCGACGAGCCCACCACAGGTCTGGACCCCCGCTCGCGCAACGAGCTCTGGGATGTCCTGCGCGACCTCGTCCGCGACGGCACCACATTGCTGCTCACCACCCAGTACCTCGACGAGGCCGATCAGCTGGCCGACCGGGTGATCGTGATCGATCACGGCAGCGTCATCGCCGAGGGAACCCCGTTGCAGCTCAAGGACCGATCCGGTGCGGCCAGCCTGGTCATCACCGTCTCCCGACCGGACGACGTCGACGAGGCCGTCCGCGTCCTGGACGGCCGGATCGGGGAACTGCACGTCGACCGCGACGCGCGCCGGCTCACCGCGCCGTCGGAGGGGGTCTCCGCGCTGGCGGGGATCGCCACCGCGTTCACCGACGCCGGCATCGAACTCGACGACATCGGCCTGCAGCGCCCCAGCCTGGACGACGTCTTCCTGTCCCTCACCGGACGCAGAGCCGAGGAGACAGTGGACACCGTGGACGCCGACACCATCGAACAGGAGAACCGGGTATGAGCACCGTCGCCGACCCCACCCACACCTCGGCCACCCACGAGCGGTTCGCGATGCCGGTCCGTCACGAGGGTCCGCCGCTGAGCCGACAGATCTCCGCGCTGGTGCGCCGCAACCTCTTCCACATCCGCCGCCAGCCGGAGAACCTCGCGGACGTCACCATCCAGCCGGTGATGTTCGTCCTGCTGTTCGCCTTCGTCTTCGGCGGCGCGATCGCGGTGGCCGGCGGCGTGAACTACCGCGAGTGGCTGCTCCCGGGGATCATGGCCCAGACCATGGCGTTCTCCTCGTTCGTCGTGGCCGCGGGACTGTGCAACGACCTCAACAAGGGGATCATCGACCGCTTCCGGACCCTGCCCATCCAGCGTGCGTCGATCCTCATCGCGCGCAGCGCGTCCAGCCTCATCCACTCCTCCATCGGCGTGGTGGTCATGTCGCTGACGGGCCTCGTCGTGGGGTGGCGGATCCGGAGCGGGATCGTCGACGCCGTGCTGGGCTACCTGATCCTGCTGGGCTTCGGGTTCGTCATGATCTGGATCGGGATCGTCGTGGGCTCCCGGCTCAAGACGATCGAGGCGGTCAACGGTGTCATGTTCACCACGATCTTCCCCATCACGTTCCTCGCCAACACCTTCGCGCCCCCGGAGTCGATGCCGTCGTGGCTGCGGCCGGTCGCCGAGTGGAACCCGCTGGCCTCGGTCGTCCAGGCGATGCGTGAGCTCTGGGGCAACGCCCCCGCCGTGGGCCCGGACGCCGCACTGCCGCTGCAGCACCCGGTGCTCGCGTCAGTGCTGTGGATCGTGGGGCTGACCCTGGTGATCGCCCCGATCGCGGTCAAGGCCTTCGACGCCCGGACCCGCGACTGACGCGGCCGCGACCGTCAGCGCTTCTTCTTGGGGGAGACCCGGATGGTGATGGACCCGACCACCGGTTCGACGCCGGCGTCGTCGACGAAGCGCAGGGGGACCTCGACGTCGTGTGCGCTGGTGAAATTGGCGAAGTCGGGGAGCTCGGTCCACTCGGCGGTGACGGTCAATCCGCCGGTCGACATGGCCGGGTAGCGCACGTTCATGCCCACGGGGATCCAGCGGTGGGTGGCCGGCACGGTGGCCTCGGCGAGCACGCCCATCGCCATCTCGGCCAGGTTCAAGGCGGCGATCACGTGGAAGGTGCCGATGTGGTTGCGGTTGCCCCACCAGGCCGGGCCGCGCACCTCGCACCGTCCGGGCCGCACGTCCACCACGTGCGGGAGGACGGTGCGGAAGTAGGGGGCCTTGAGGCTCACGGCCGCACTGAACAGGCGCGAGCCGAAGGGCAGCCGGGTCGCCTTCTGCCAGAGGAGGAACGTCTGGGTGGGGGCGGGCTGGACGGGCGTGGTGTCGGTCATCCAGCAGATATTACTCCCCGGTAGGTTCCGGGTGTCGTTCACCGCCAGATGCGCCACCGGATTCACCGCGGTGGCCGCCGTCCGGCCGTCCGCCTCAGGCCAGGATGCACGTCCCCTGTCTGAGGAGTTCGTGGAGCCGGGCCTGGTCCGCGTCGGGCTCGTCGACCCACCGCCGGTACGCCGAGAGGGCGATCCCGAGCGCGGCGTGAGCCGTGGCGGCCGGGATCAGGTCGTGCACGGTCTCCCCGCGACGGGCGGCCACGAACTCGGCGACGGCCCGCCGCCAGTCCGCGTACATCAGTGTCGAATGGGCCTGGAGTTCGTCCACTCCGAGCAGGAGGCCCATCCGCAGGCGGTGCACCTGCGTCTCGGAGTCCGGGAAGGTGTTGAACGCGACGAGCGAGTCCGCCAGCGCGTCCCGGAGCGGGGTCGCGCCGGGGATCTCGGCCAGCTGTCGCCGCATCCCGTCCATCTGCACGTCGAACTCGCCCCACGCGATCGCCGCCTTCCCCGGGAAGTATCGGAAGAGGGTCCGCCGGGAGATGTGCGCGGCCTCGGCGATCTCGTCGACGCTGGTCGCGTCGTATCCCTGGCGCGCGAACAGCCTCAACGCCACCGCCACGATCGAGGCGCGCGTCGTGGACGGTCGTCGCCCCGGGACGCGACTGTCGTCCGACTCCGTCATTCCCATGATCGACAAGCCTAGAGCCACCCCGGACATGAACTGTGCATAGACCATTGCAATTGGCACTAGGTGCCAATATGATGCAGGTCTCACCCCGAGAGGTGAGACGTCCATCAGGTCTGAAGAGAGGAACTGCCGTGGAGAACACCCAGAACACCGACGTAGTGCTGGAGGAGGCCCTCATCGAGGAGGTCTCGATCGACGGTATGTGCGGGGTCTACTGAGATGACCTCCGCAGCAGCGCCGGCCGGCGCCGGGCACGACACCGCGACCGCGGCCTTCGATCTCGACGCCGGCTGGCGCCTGCACCCCGGAGTTGCACTGCGCCCCGAGCCGTTCGGGGCCCTGCTCTACCACTTCCACACCCGCAAGCTCAGCTTTCTCAAGTCGCCGACCATCGTCGAGGTGGTCCGCATCCTTGCTGACCACCCCACCGCCCGCGCCGCGTGCGCCGTAGCGGGTGTGCCGATCGACGACCCCGGGACCGCCCGCCTGTACCTGCACGCGCTCGGCCAGCTCGCCGCCTCGCGCATGATCGAGGAGACCTCATGACCAGCACGCTCAGCCGCCCGGACACAGCGTCGACCACTACAGCGTCGACCAGTACCGCCCCCGCCCCCGTCGGCCGGCTCGTGGACCAGTTCGAGCGCGGACTCGACGCCCCCATCTGCCTGACCTGGGAGCTCACCTACGCCTGCAACCTGGCCTGCGTGCACTGCCTGAGCTCGTCGGGCAAGCGCGACCCCCGGGAGCTCAGCACCGAGCAGTGCAAGGCGATCATCGACGAGCTGCAGAAGATGCAGGTCTTCTACGTCAACATCGGCGGCGGCGAGCCCACCGTCCGCCCCGACTTCTGGGAGCTCGTCGACTACGCGACCAGCCACCAGGTGGGCGTCAAGTTCTCCACCAACGGCGTGCGCATCGACGAGAAGGTGGCGCAGCGCCTGGCCGCCAGCGACTACGTGGACGTGCAGATCTCCATCGACGGTGCCACGGCCGAGGTCAACGACGCGGTCCGCGGCCCGGGCTCGTTCGACATGGCGGTCCGTGCACTGGAGAACCTCAAGAACGCCGGCTTCACCGACGCCAAGATCTCCGTGGTGGTCACGCGCGAGAACGTCACCCAGCTGGACGAGTTCAAGGCCCTGGCAGACAAGTACGACGCGACCCTGCGCATCACCCGACTGCGGCCCTCGGGCCGCGGCGCGGACGTGTGGGACGACCTCCACCCGCTCCCCGAGCAGCAGAAGGACCTCTACGACTGGCTGGTCGAGCACGGCTCGAACGTCCTGACCGGTGACAGCTTCTTCCACCTGTCTGCCTTCGGCGACGGCCAGGGATCGCTGCCCGGCCTCAACCTCTGCGGAGCGGGCCGCGTGGTGTGCCTCATCGACCCTATCGGCGACGTCTACGCCTGCCCGTTCGCGATCCACGAGGAGTTCCTCGCCGGCAACATCGTCTCCGACGGCGGCTTCGAGAGCGTCTGGCAGACCTCGGAGCTCTTCCGCGAGCTGCGAGAGCCCCAGTCGGCCGGGGCGTGCGCGTCCTGCAACTTCTACGACAGCTGCCGCGGTGGGTGCATGGCGGCCAAGTTCTTCACCGGCCTGCCCATGGACGGGCCGGACCCGGAGTGCGTCCAGGGGTACGGCGAGGGACTGCTCGCAGCCGAGCGCAGCATCCCCTCGCCGTCACAGGACCACTCCCGGGTCAAGGGTCTGGCGGCGCGCAAGCAGCCCACCGGCCCGGTCCCGCTGACCCTCGTCACCACCCCGCCGCGCAGGCCCACCAGCCTGTGCGACGAGTCCCCGGTCTGAGGCGACCGGCCGAACCCCCCTGAGCCCCGAACTCCCCAGCCCCGCATCCCCTACAAGGAGGCACCTGACGTGTCCCGTCTGTCCAAGATCGCCGAGGCCAACCCCTGGCGCCGCAACCCCTGGTTCGAGTCGGTCGCCGAGGCCCAGCGCCGCGCCAAGAAGAAGCTGCCCCGGAGCGTCTACATGGCGCTGGTGGCCGGCAGTGAAGAGGGCGTGACGATCGACGACAACACGGCCGCGTTCGCCGAGCTGGGTCCCAAGCCGCACGTGATCGGCGCCAAGGCCGAGCGCGACATGGCCACCACGGTGATGGGTCAGCCGATCAGCTTGCCTGTCATGATCTCGCCGACCGGTGTCCAGGCCGTGACCCCGGACGGGGAGGTCGACGTGGCCCGCGCCGCCGCCGCGCGCGGCACCGCGATGGGGCTGTCCTCGTTCGCCTCCAAGCCCATCGAAGAGGTGATCGCGGCAAACCCGCAGACCTTCTTCCAGGTGTACTGGCTGGGCGGCAAGGAGAAGGTCCTGGAGCGCCTCGACCGGGCCAAAGCCGCCGGTGCCGCCGGTGTCATCCTCACCACCGACTGGTCGTTCTCGATGGGACGTGACTGGGGCAGTCCGTCCATCCCGGAAAAGCTCGACGTCAATGCCATGCTCACCCTGGCGCCGGAGATCGCGGTCCGCCCGCGTTGGGCCGCGGAGTGGGCCCGGGACGTCGTCGTCAACAAGCGCTTTCCTGACCTCACGACGCCCAACCTGGTCCCTCCGGGCGAGATGGGCCCCACCTTCTTCGGCGCCTACGGAGAGTGGATGAACACCGCGCCGGCCACCTGGGAGGACATCGCCTGGGTCGTCGACAACTTCGACGGACCGGTGATGCTCAAGGGGATCACCCGCATCGACGACGCCAAGCGGGCGGTCGACGCCGGCGTGGCCGCGATCTCGGTCTCCAACCACGGTGGCAACAACCTCGACGGCACGCCCGCGTCGATCCGCTGCCTCGGACCGATCGTCGACGCCGTCGACGGGCAGGTCGAGGTGCTGATGGACGGCGGCGTCCGCCGCGGCTCCGACGTCGCCAAGGCACTCGCACTCGGGGCGCGCGCGGTGATGATCGGCCGCGCCTACCTCTGGGGCCTGGGCGCCAACGGCCAGGCCGGCGTGGAGAACGTGCTGGACATCCTGCGCTCGGGTCTGGACTCCAGCCTGATCGGCCTGAGCAAGTCCTCGATCTCCGAGCTCAACCGGGACGACTACGTGATCCCCGACGGATTCATGCGTCGCCTGGGAGAGTGACTCCCCGGGGCGGTCCGTCCGGGCCGCCCCGTTTACATCCGTAGAGGAAAAGGAACCACAGTCCATGGGAGACTTCGACGGCAAGGTCGTCTACATCACCGGCGTCGCCCGCGGCCAGGGCCGCAAGCACGCGATCCGCTTCGCCCGCGAGGGTGCCAAGGTCATCGGCATGGACCTGTGCGCCCCGCCGTCGGAGTACGTGGGATACAAGCCGTCCACCGAGGACGATCTCGCGCAGACGGTCGAGAAGGTCCGTGCCGAGGGCGGGGAGATTCTCGCGGAGATCGGTGACGTACGCGATCTGGCGTTCCAGGAGGACCTGGTCGCCCGCGGGGTCGAGCAGTTCGGCGGCCGTCTGGACGTGGTGATCGCCAACGCCGGCATCTGCAACTGGGGCAAGGTCTGGGAGATCGACGAGCAGCAGTGGCAGGACACGATCGATATCAACCTCACGGGCTACTGGAAGACCCTCAAGGCCACCATCCCGCACATGCTCGCGGCGGACAACGGCGGGTCGATCGTCCTGGTGAGCTCCGTCGCGGGGCTCAAGGCCATGCCGGTCCAGTCGCCCTACTCGGCGTCGAAGTACGGCGTGGTGGGCCTCGCGCAGACCGCGGCCAAGGAGCTCGGTGAGCACCGGATCCGCGTCAACACGATCCACCCCTACGGTGTGCTGACCCCCATGGGGGCCGACGACCCGGCGGCCCACGACGTCTTCACCAACATGCCCCAGTTCCTCCCGCACTTCACGCCGATCCTGGGCATGGGCATGGCCACGACGGACGACATCTCCGACTCCGTCCTGTTCCTGGCCTCGGACGCCTCCCGCACCATCACCGCGTCGACCTTCACCGTCGACATGGGCGCGATCAAGGTCTGACCATCGAGCCCGTCCTGGCGGTGCTGCCGCTCGGCGCCACCGAGCAACACGGCGCGCACCTGCCCACCCAGACGGACACGCTGCTGGCCACCGCCACCGCGGACGTCCTCACGGCCGCCGACGTCCACGTGCTCCCCGCTCTCGCGTACGGCGCGAGCGGGGAGCACCAGTCGTTCCCCGGCACGGTGTCCATGGGCACCGAAGTGCTGGTGCAGACGCTGATCGAGCTCGGCAGGTCGGTGTCCACCTGGGCCACCCGGTTCGTGGTGGTCAACGGCCACGGCGGCAACGTCGACGCGCTGCGTCAGGCGATCCCGCTGCTGCGCTACGAGGGCCGTGACGCCGCCTGGCTGCCGTGCCGGACGTCCGTGGATCCGGCCGACACCCACGCAGGACACGCCGAGACCTCGCTCATGCTCCATCTGCATCCCGACCTGGTCCGCATGGACCGCGCGGTGCCCGGGTGCACCCGACCGTTGCCGGAGATCCTGCCCGCCCTGCGCGACGGCGGCGTGGCCGCGGTGAGCCCCTCCGGGGTGCTCGGTGACCCCACCACCGCCACCACGGCCGAGGGCCTCCGACTGTGGGAGGAACTCGTGGCCGACGCCCGCGGCCGACTCGCCCGCTGGGCTCCGGGCAAAGCCGACGGGATGCTCAGGTGACCGCCCCGCACGGCGCTACTCGCGTCGTCCTGGACCGGCGCACCCGGGTGCTGCGCCGCGGGGGAGTGGTCCGGGTCCTGGGTGGGGACCCGGTCACCCTGGTGACGCCGTCGCCGGCGGTGGCGCCGCTGCTCGACGGCGAGGCGGTCTCCACCGAGACCCCCGCCGGTGCCGCGTTGGGGCGCGCGCTCACCGACCGCGGGATGGCCCACCCGGACGTCAGCGGACCCGACGCGCGCGTGTTGGAGGCCGTGGCCGTGGTGATCCCCGTCCACGACGACGCGGCCGGAGTCGCCGCGGTCGTGGACGCCCTGGGATCCGAGCTCGCGAGGGGACTGCGGGTCGTCGTCGTCGACGACGGTTCGACGGTTCCCCTGGCAGCACCGTCTCTGCCCACCCAGCCCCCACCCACCCAGCCCCCACCCGCCCAGTCCCCACCCGCCGGCGCGATCCGCGTCGTGCGGCACGAGCACTCGCGCGGCCCGGCCGCGGCGCGCAACACCGGCACGGCCGCCGCGCTGTCCGGGGGCGCCGAGGTGGTGGTGTACCTGGACGCCGACGTGATCCCGCGCCCCGGCTGGCTCGGCCCCCTGCTGGGACACCTCGACGATCCGCGCGTGGCGGCGGTCGCGCCCCGGATCGTGGCCGCCGATCCGGGCAGGCTCTGGGTCCGCGGCTACGAGACGGCCCGCTCCGCCCTGGACATGGGGCCCGAACCGGCGCGGGTGCGGCCGCGGACACGCGTGGCGTACGTCCCCAGCGCGGCCCTGGCGGTGCGACCCGACCGGCTGCCCCCGGTTCCCGACGGCGCCGGGCAGGGCCCGTTCGACGAGCAGTTGCGCGTGGCCGAGGACGTGGACCTGTGTTGGCGCACCGACCGGGCGGGCGCCGTGATCCGCTACGAACCCGCCGCCCTGGTGGCCCACCGGCACCGCACCACCGTGGCGCCCCTGTTGGGTCGGCGTGCGTTCTACGGCACCGGAGCGGCCCCGCTGGCTCACCGGCACGGCGCCGCGGTCGCACCGGCGGTGGCCGCGCCGTGGTCGCTCGCGGTGGCCCTGGGGTTCTGGAGCGGAACACCCGGCGGACTGCTCGTGGCGGCCGGTGCGACAGCGCGTGCGTGGCACCGGACCCGGGCGCTGACCGGCCACGACCGGGCCGCGGCCGAGCTGGTCATCCGGGGATCCGTGGCCTCGATCCGGCAGCTTCCCGAGGCCCTGCTGCGCCCCTACTGGCCGCTGACCGCCGTGGCCCTGATCGCCACGGCGCGCTCGCACTCGCCCCTGGTGCGGGGCCTGCGCCGGCGGGTCGCGGTGGCGGCGGTGGCCGAGGGCCTGTGGCACTGGTGGTCCGCCCGCGAGCCGGGCAGGTGGCCGGTCGACGAGCCGCTCGGGCACGTGGTCCTGCACCGCCTGGACGACGTGGCCTACGGCGTGGGCGTGTGGCGCTCGGCGTGGGCCGCCCGTTCGGTGGGGGCCCTGCGGCCGGAACTCACGCGGTGAGGCCTCCAGGGGTGCACGCCGCAGACGTGGTGGTGATCGGCGCGGGGCCCGCCGGATGCGTGATGTCCCGCCGCCTGGCCGAGTCGGGGCTGGACGTGATCTTGCTCGAGGCGGGCTCCGAGCGGGCGCCCACCCGCGCCGGCGTGCTCGACATAGGACCCGGGTCGCAGGTGATCACCCGGCACCGCGCGGTACTCGGAAGTGCCACGATCGGGCGCACCGAGGTGGAGCTGCCACGGGGCCGGACCCTCGGCGGGTCGGGCGCGGTCAACGGCGGGTACTGCACCCCGGCCCGGCCCTCCGACCTCGTCGAGTGGGGCCCGGACTGGCCCCGCCGGTACGCGGTGGGGCTCGCCAGGGCTGCGGAACGACTGCGGCCACGACTCGTCCCCGCCGGCCCGGTCGCCGCGCGCGTGGCCGAGGCGTTCCCCGGCCGGGTGTCCGCCATCGCCCAGGCGCGGCGGGACGGGCGACGCGTCACCGCCTTCGACGCCTGGGACCCCGCCGGCGCGGGAGTGCGGGTGGTGACGGGCGCGACGGTCCGTGAACTCCGGTGGGCCGGCGGACGCACCAGCCGGAGATGTGACGGCGTGGTGCTCGACGACGACGAGGAGATCAGCGCCCGGGAGACGATCCTGTGCGCGGGGTCGATCGGGACGGCCGCCGTCCTGCTGAACTCGGGGATCGGACCGGATTCCGGCCACCCGGTCGGGCGGAGCACGCAGGAGCATCCCGAGGTCCTGCTGGACCTCCCGCCCGACTGGGCACGCCCTGCCTCCGATCCCAACACTGCCTCTGCTTCCCACAGTGCGGCGCCGCCCCTGCTCTCCCACGTCGTCCGGCTCGCGCTGCCGGGGCCGACGGGTGTCGTGGAGATCGAGGTGCGTCCCTACTCGGTCCCGATGCACCGGGTGATCCCCGGTCTCGCCCCCCAGCCGCACCGGATCGGGGTGGCCCTGATGAACCCGGTGGGCCGCGGCGAGGTGGGCCGTGGGGAGGTGGGTGGCGGGAATCTCCGGGACGGCGGTCCCCGGGTGGTGCTGGCCGACGACCCCCGCGACACCGCCGCACTCGACAGGGCTGCCGGGTTGGTCGCGGACCGCCTGGGGATCTCCGGGGGAGCCGGTGGGCTGCGGCCGGTGCCCGTCCCCTCGACCTCCCAGCACCTGTCGGGCTCGGCGCGGATCGGCGAGGTGGTCGACGACTCCGGCCGGGTCCTGGGGTGCGAGGGGCTGCGGGTGGCGGACGCCTCGGTGTTCCCTGCACTGCCGCGGTGCGGACCCTATTACTCGGTCCTCGCGGTGGCCGAGGACCTCGCAGCGCGGGTGATCTCCGGGAGGTCGTGGTAGAACCGAACGAGAACACGTTCCACCGCAGCGGTGGGAGTGCGGGCGGAAGGGTCACCATGACGAGCAGCGAGACCGAGACCCACAGTGCCGAAACCAACAGTGCCGAACCCAACAGTGCCGAAACCCGCCCGGTCGAGCCCCGGCCGTTCACGCTCGCGGGTGCGTCCGGGATGCTCGCGGGCGATGTGTGGGAGCCGTACGGCGGGGCGGATCCGGTCGACGAGATCCTCATGCTGCACGGCGGGGCGCAGACCCGGAACTCGTGGAACCGCGCCGCCCAGCGCCTCGCGATGGAGGGATACCGGGTCACCACGATGGACGCCCGCGGCCACGGGGACAGCGACTGGGCGCACGACGGGGACTACGACATCCACCGCATGGTCGACGATCTCGAGCTGATCGTCGCCTCCCGCTTCGTCGGTCGGCTACCGGTGCTCGTGGGGGCCTCGCTCGGCGGGTTGACCGGGCTGTTGGCGTTGGGGACGGCCAAGCCCGTCGCCCGGGCGTTGGTGCTGGTGGACGTGACGCCGAAGATCGAGTCGAAGGGCGTCCAGCGGATCGGGGAGTTCATGCGGTCGGGGCTCGACGGGTTCGCTGACCTCGGGGAGGCCGCGGACGCGATCGCCGCCTATCAGCCGGATCGTCAGCGCCCGGCGAACCTCGACGGGCTGCGCAAGAATCTCCGGCAGAAGAACGACGGCCGGTGGTACTGGCACTGGGACCCTCGCTTCGTCGCCGGCGCCACAGGGGACAACGCCGAGATCGGGAACGACTACTTCGAGGGGATCGTGCCCCACGTGACCGAGCCGACCATGCTCATCCGGGGCTCGCGATCCGACATCGTCAGTGACGACTCGGTGGCCCACCTGCTCGAACACCTCCCGCACGCGTACACCTACGAGGTCGCCGACGCGGGCCACATGGTGGCGGGTGACGACAACGCGGTGTTCCTGGACCAACTCGAGTGGTTCCTGGCGGAGATCATGGGTTCCCCGCCCCGCACGGGGGAGGGGCGGGAATAACCCCGTTCGGGCGGCGTTGTCCCTGTCTGCACGGACTCACATACCCGCATGGGTATCGTGTGTCGCAGAAGGTCGTCGCCGGCGCGGGCTGTCCGTAGGCTGGCGACGACAGAGGACGGGACGAGAGTCGCCCCGTTGCGCAAGGAGGGCATTCGTATGACCACCGTCGACATCACGACCGCCGATTTCGAGAAGACCGTCACGGAGAACAACATCGTCCTGGTGGACTTCTGGGCCGAGTGGTGCGGACCCTGCAAGGCGTTCGGGCCGGTCTTCGAGAAGGTCTCCGGCAAGAACCCCGAGCTGACCTTCGCCAAGGTCGACACCGATGCCGAGCAGCAGCTCGGTGCGATGCTGCAGATCCAGTCGATCCCCACACTCATGGCGTTCCGTGAGGGCATCGCCGTGTTCCGCCACTCCGGTGCGATCCCGGAGCAGGCGCTCGACGACCTGGTCGAGCAGATCAAGGGGCTCGACATGGACGAGGTCCGCAAGGCCGTCGAAGAGGCGCAGGCCCAGCAGGGCGACGCCCAGTCCTGATCCGGGACCCGCACGGGAACGACGCTCGGCGAACCGAGTAGCTTCCCGGAATTGCGACACCCCGTGCAACAATCCGGATAACGTGACGAGAACACGTTCTAGTGACGGGGCTCCGCCCGTCGCGCCCGGAGGGAGTCGCATGAAGACCAAGGCCGCCATCGCCCGAGAGTTGGGCAAGCCGTTCGAGATCGTCGAGGCCGAGCTCGACGGCCCCAACTTCGGCGAGGTGCTCGTCAAGTGGAAGGTCGCCGGCCTGTGCCACTCCGACCTGCACATCACCAGCGGTGACCTGCCCGGACGTCTTCCGATCGTCGGCGGGCACGAGGGCGCGGGCGTGGTCGAGGCCGTCGGCGTGGGAGTCACCCACGTCCAGCCCGGCGACCACGTGGTGGGCTCGTTCATCCCGGCCTGTGGCAAGTGCTCCGCGTGCGCGCGCGGCATGACCAACCTCTGCGACGGCGGGCTCAACGGCACGATCGGCGAGATGGCCGACGGCCGCTACCCGTTCGCCCTGGCCAACGGAGAGACCGCCGGTGCCATGTGCACCCTCGGCACCTTCTCGCAGTACACGGTCGCCAACATGAACTCGGTGGTCAAGATCCAGGACTGGATCCCGTTCGAGGTCGCGGCACTCGTGGGCTGCGGCGTCACCACCGGCTGGGGCTCGGCCGTCTATTCCGCCGACGTCCGGGCCGGTGACACCGTGGTGGTGTTCGGCATCGGCGGTATCGGGATCAACGCGGTCCAGGGAGCCAAGCACGCCGGAGCACGATTCATCCTGGCCATCGACACGGACGAGTCGAAGCTGGCCAAGGCCAAGGAGTTCGGCGCCACGCACGTCTACTCGGACGTCGAGCAGGCCAAGGCCGAGCTGCCGGGCCTGACCTGGGGCAACATGGCGGAGAAGGCCATCATCACGATCGGCGTGGCCGATGCCAAGGTCACCGCCGACGCCACCGACATGGTGGGCAAGCGCGGGGTCGTGGTCCTCACGTCCATGGGCGGGCTCGACAACCAGTCCATCACCCTCACCGGACTGTTCGTCTCGCAGTACGAGAAGGTCATCAAGGGGTCGTTGTTCGGTTCGGCCAACGCGTTCCACGACATCCCCAACATCCTGCGGCTGTGGGACGAGAAGCAGCTGAAGCTCGACGAGCTGATCACGCACCGATTCACGCTCGACCAGGTCAACGAGGGCTACGAGATCATGGAGGCCGGCGGCGAGGGGATGGTCCGCGGGATCATCGTCCACGACGACTGAGTCGACCGGCTCTGCTGAGTCGACCGCAGCTGCCACGACCGCAACAACCTTGGGCCCCGGTCCTCCTCGAGAGGGGTGGACCGGGGCCCACGTCATTTCCCGACTGGACACAGATACCCCCACGGGTACACTGAAGTTCTGGATCGACACCCGCACAGGCGGAGAGCAGGAGGGCCCGAGATGGCTGACGACGAGGCGAGGACGCAGGTTCTCAACCGACTGCGCCGTGCGCGAGGACAACTCAACGCGGTGATCGACATGGTCGAGCAGGAGCGCCCGTGCAAGGAGGTCGTCACGCAGTTGGCGGCGGTCTCCAAGGCACTGGACCGGGCCGGCTTCAAGATCATCAGCACCAACATCCAGGAGTGCCTGGCCAGTGACGGCGAGACCGGCGAGGACGGCATCACTGTCGCGGAGTTGGAGAAGCTCTTCCTCTCGCTCGCCTGACCACCGGCCGCGGGCGTGGGATGCTGGGCCCAGTCAACACCTGACGAGACACGGAGGACGACGACATGGACGTCGGAATCGGTACGTATACGGCGATGGAATTCGATGAAGCAGTGGAGGCGACCCGCCAGGCGCTCGCCGACCGGGGTTTCGGGATCCTCCACGAGATCGATCTCACCGCGACGCTCAAGACGAAGATCGACAAGGACATCGAGCGCGTCCTGATCCTGGGGGCCTGCAATCCCGGGTTCGCCGGTGATGCGTTCGACGTGAGCAAGGAGGTCGCGCTGCTGCTGCCCTGCAACGTGGTGGTCCGCGAGTCGTCCGGGGGCTGCGTCATCGAGGCGCAGAACCCCGCGCTGCTGGCGCAGGTCATATCGGGCGGTCTCCAGGACATGGCCGACGAGTTGTCCGCACAGATGCGGTCGATGATGAAGGATCTCACCCGCTGAGTAACCTGGGGACATGACCCAGGAGCCGAACACCGACCCGCGGGCCCTCGCCCAGCAGAGACTGGAGGCGATGGTCGGACGGGGCGAGCTGTCCCTCGCCGAGTTCTCGGACCGGGCCGCGAAGATCTGGTCCGCGACCTGCCCCGCAGAACTCGAGGTGGCCCTGAGCGGGTTGCCGATCGGGCTCGCCTCGGCGCCTCGCCCGACCTCGGCACAGCCGCCGGCCATCCGGTCGACCGGGGCGATCACCGTCGACGAGAGCCAGAAGAAGACCTCGGTCTTCGACACGCTCAAGCGGGAGGGTCGCTGGTCCCTGCCGGACGACTACCGGCTGACGTCCTGGATGGGCGAGATCTACCTGGATGCCCGCGAGGCCGTGGTCGATCGCCCGCGCACCCACCTCCAGCTGGACCTCTGGGGCGCCAACGCCAAGATCCTGCTCCCGCCGGGGGTCTCCGTGGCGGTGACCGGCAACCGGACGTGGTCCGAGCTCAAGATCGACGAGGGACGCTACGACGTCCGCGGCGGCCCGCACCTGGACATCGAGATCAACGGGTTCATGGCCGGCGTCAAGATCAAGATCCTGGCCGCGGGGGAGAAGATCCCCAAGACCTGGAAGTGGTTCTAGGAGGTTCGCCGGCGTCGCCACACGGTGTGCCGGTGCCGCACCTCGTCGTCGTACCCGTCGACGCGGCTCCGTGGATCGGTGATCCACTCGCCCACCTCGACCCGCTCCCACGCCTCGTCCAACCCCGGCGCCAGGACGGTCCCGGGGGCGTCCGCATCGATCTCGGTGACCAGACACTCGTCCGCGGCGCCGAGCGCGGCGGCGTAGATCTGCCCGCCGCCCATCACCGCGGCGTCCGGACCGGCCGACTCCAGCGCGCCCTCCACCGACGCCGCACGCTCGGCGCCCTCGGCCGACCACCCTGCGTCCCGGGTGCACACGATGTTGCGGCGACCGGGCAGGGGCCGGAAGCGGGCGGGGATCGAGTCCCAGGTGGCCCGGCCCATCACGACGGGGCGCCCGGTGGTGGCCTGCTTGAAGTACGCCAGGTCCTCGGGGATGTGCCAGGGCATGTCACGACCGTCGCCGATCACCCCGCCGCGGGCCTGCGCCCACACCATCCGGACCGGCACGGTCGTCGTCTCCCGGCTCAGACCGCGACCGGGGCCTTGATGCCCGGGTGATGCTCGTATCCGACCACGTCGAAGTCCTCGAAGCGGTAGTCGAAGACCGAGTCCGCGCGGCGCAGGCGCAGCTCGGGGTAGGGATAGGCCTCGCGGGAGAGCTGCGTCCGGACCTGCTCGACGTGGTTGTCGTAGATATGGCAGTCGCCGCCGGTCCAGACGAACTCACCCACCTCCAGCCCGACCTGCTGCGCCACCATGTGGGTGAGCAGCGAGTAGGAGGCGATGTTGAACGGCACCCCCAGGAAGAGGTCGGCGCTGCGCTGGTAGAGCTGGCAGCTCAGCTTGCCGTCGGCCACGTAGAACTGGAACAGCAGGTGGCAGGGCGGCAGGGCCATGTCCGTCAACTCGCCCACGTTCCACGCCGAGACGATGTTGCGCCGCGAATCGGGGTCGGTGCGCAGCAGGTCCACGGCGTTCGCGATCTGGTCCACGTGCCGGCCGTCGGGGGTGGGCCAGGACCGCCACTGCACGCCGTAGACGGGTCCGAGCTCGCCGCGCTCGTCAGCCCACTCGTCCCAGATGCTCACGCCGTTCTCGCGCAACCAGCCCACGTTGGAGTCGCCGCGCAGGAACCACAGCAGTTCGTAGGCCACCGACTTGAAGTGGACGCGCTTGGTGGTGATCAGCGGGAATCCCGCCGCCAGGTCATAGCGCAGCTGGTGGCCGAACAGGCTCTGCGTGCCCGTTCCCGTGCGGTCGGACTTGGGGGTGCCCTGTTCCAGGACGAGTCGGAGGAGGTCCTCGTACGGGGTGGGGACGGTCATGCCCGGCAGTCTACGTTCGAGTCGCCTGTGCGGCCTGCGCGGCCAGGATCTTCTCGGTGAACTCGGGGCGGCAGATCAGGACGTCCGGGGAGTGGGTGTCGGGCTTGTTGAACACGATCGGTGAGCCGTCGAGGCGGGAGGCGTGCAACCCCGCGGCCAGGGCGACGCCCACCGGCGCGGCCTGGTCCCACTCGTCCTGCCCCCCGGCGTGGAGGTAGACGTCCGCGTCGCCGAGCAGGACCGAGAGCATCTTGGCGCCGGCAGAGCCCATGGGCCGTACCTCCAGACCCACGGCGTCCGCCACCTGTCGCGACCCGGGCGGCGGGTTGTTGCGGCTGATGACCATGGTCCCCGAATGGGGGCCGTCCACGTGGTCGACCTGGTCCGAACGGAAGACGCGTCCCGAGTCGGGGAGCCCGACGGAGGCGACGGTGGGGTGGCCGTCGACGACGAGCGCCACGTGGACCGACCAGTCCGAGCGGCCCGTGGAGAACTCCTTGGTGCCGTCGATGACGTCGATGATCCACACGCGGGACTTCTCGAGCCGACTGAGATCGTCGGAGACCCCCTCGGAGAGGGTGCCGTCGTCCGGACGGTGCACGGCCAGCACCTCGTCGGTCCAGTTCTGCGCGACCTCGTTGGCCACACGGGCGAGCGAGCGTCCGCGGAGCAGCCCCCCGGCGCGCGTGCCCTTGACGATGTCGCCGATCCCGGTGGCGAGGTAGTAGGCCAGGTCGTCGTCGTCGAGGTCGCGCATGCTGTCGCTGTGCATGCTCACAGTCTTGCGCATGCCGACACTCTACGGAGGCGGGGCGTGGTTCGGAACCATGTCGGAGGTGTGCGACATCATGAGTTCATGTCCGACGCACTGGAGCGGTTCCACCCGGCCACAGCCTCGTGGTTCCGTGGGGCATTCGACCGGCCCACCCCCGCGCAGGAGGGGGCGTGGGGGTCCCTCGCGAGCGGCGCCCACACCCTGGTCGTCGCCCCCACCGGTTCGGGAAAGACCCTGTCGGCGTTCCTCGCCTCGATCGACCGGCTGATGCTGGGCGGCGGTGGCGGTGGCGGTGGCGGTGGCGACGGCGCGGGCGAGCCCTCGCCCGGCACCCGCGTCCTCTACATCTCACCCCTCAAGGCGCTGGCCGTGGACGTCGAGCGCAACCTCCGGGCGCCGCTCGCCGGGATCGCGCGGGAGGCCGCGGCCCTCGGGGTGGGGACCGCGGACGTGACCGTGGGGATCCGCACCGGCGACACCCCGACGGACGAGCGCCGCCGCCAGCGCTCCAGGCCACCACACGTGCTGGTCACCACGCCCGAGTCGCTCTTCCTGCTGCTCACCTCCGCCGCGCGAGAGTCACTGGCCACGGTCGACACGGTGATCATCGACGAGATCCACGCGGTGGCCGCCAGCAAGCGCGGCGCTCATCTCGCCCTGAGCCTCGAGCGTCTGGACGACCTGCTGGACACCCCCGCCCAGCGGGTGGGTCTGTCCGCCACCGTCCGGCCGCATTCGGAGGTGGCCCGCTTCCTCGCCGGCGAGCGACCGGTCACCGTGGTGGCGCCCGGATCCGACAAACGCTTCGAGCTCACGGTCCGGGTTCCCGTGGAGGACATGGCGGACCTGTCCTCGGCCGGCTCGGACGTCACGGCGCCGCCCGGCACTCCGGGTGAGGGGTCCATCTGGCCGCACGTCGAGCGGCAGGTGGTGGACCTGATCACGGCGCACCGCTCCACGATCGTCTTCGTCAACTCCCGGCGCCTGGCCGAGCGGCTGACCGCGCGGCTCAACGAGATCTACGCGGAGGACACCGATCCGGGGTCTCTGCCTCCCGCGCCGGCCCGCCCACCCGCGCAGATCATGGTGCCGTCCGAGGTCTCGCGCGGCGCCCCGGCGGAGCTGGCGATGGCCCACCACGGGTCTGTGTCCAAGGAGCGACGGGCGCTCATCGAGGACGCCCTCAAGTCGGGACGCCTGCGCGCGGTGGTGGCCACCTCGTCGCTCGAACTGGGGATCGACATGGGCGCGGTGGACCTGGTGGTGCAGGTCGAGTCGCCCCCGTCGGTGGCCTCGGGGCTCCAGCGTGTCGGCCGTGCCGGACACCAGGTCGGCGAGGTCTCCCGCGCGGCGGTGTTCCCCAAGCACCGCGCCGACCTCCTCCACAGCGCGGTGACCGTGGAGCGGATGATCGACGGCGCGATCGAGTCGATGGCGGTCATCACCAACCCGTTGGACGTCCTCGCGCAGCAGACGGTGGCCGCGTGCGCCCTCGAGCCGATCGACGTGGAGGACTGGTTCGCCGCCGTACGCCGGACCGCCCCGTTCGTCGGTCTGCCGCGGTCGGCGTTCGAGGCGACGCTCGACATGTTGGCGGGCAAGTACCCGTCGGCGGACTTCGCCGAACTCAGGCCGCGGCTCGTGTGGGACCGCGACGCCGGGACCCTGACGGGCCGCCCGGGCGCGCAACGCCTCGCCGTCACCTCGGGCGGCACCATCCCCGACCGCGGCCTGTTCGGCGTGTTCATGGTGGGGGAGAAGGCGACCCGGGTGGGCGAGCTCGACGAGGAGATGGTCTACGAGTCCAGGGTCGGCGACGTGTTCGCCCTCGGTGCGTCGAGTTGGCGGGTCGAGGAGATCACCCACGACCGGGTGCTGGTCACGCCCGCGCCCGGCGGGACGGGACGGCTACCGTTCTGGCTCGGTGACGACCAGGGACGACCCGCCGAACTGGGTCGCGCCCTGGGCGGGTTCCTGCGCGAGGTGGGACACGGGTCCGACGACGAGGTGGGCCCCCGCCTCGCCGCCGCCGGACTCGACGTCAACGCGGTGGTCAACCTGCGTCGCTACCTGGCCGAGCAGCGGGAGGCCACGGGGCACCTCCCCAGCGACACGACCCTGGTGGTGGAGCGGTTCCGCGACGAGGTGGGGGACTGGCGCGTCGTCCTCCACTCGCCGTTCGGCGCCCGCGTGCACTGGCCGTGGGCGGAGGCGGTCCGCGCGCGGCTCGCCGCCGCGCACGGGTTCGACGCGGTCCCGGTGGTGTCCGACGACGGCATCATCCTGCGGGTCCCGGACACGATCGACGACGGCGAGGTGGGCGCCCGCCCGGGAGCCGAGACGTTCGCCCTCAGCGCCGAGGAGGCCGTGGACCTGGTCACCACACACGTGGGCGGATCCGCGCTGTTCGCCTCCAGATTCCGGGAGTGCTCGGCGCGGGCTCTGCTCTTCCCACGGCTGGACCCGGGACGGCGGGCCCCACTGTGGCAGCAGCGGCAGAAGTCGGCGCAGTTGCTCGACGTGGCTCGCCGCTACCCGGATTTCCCCATGATCCTCGAGGCGGTGCGGGAGTGCCTGCAGGACGTGTACGACGTCCCGGCGCTCGAACGGCTGCTGGGCGAGATCGAGTCGCGGACGGTCCGGATCGTGGAAGTGGACACACCGCGTGCGTCGCCGTTCGCCCAGTCCCTGCTCTTCGACTACGTCGGTGCCTTCCTCTACGAGGGCGACTCGCCGCTTGCCGAGAAGCGCGCCGCCGCGCTGGCGATCGACCCCTCCCTGCTCGGTCAACTCCTGGGTCGCGTGGAGCTGCGAGAACTCCTCGACGTCGAGGTGTTGGACTCGATCGAACGTCGGCTCCAGCACCTCGAACCCGAGCGCGCGGCCCGTGACGCCGAGGCCGTGGCCGACCTGCTGCGCCTGCTCGGCCCGCTGACGGTCGAGGAGGTCGCCGAGCGCTCGACGGAGCCGGAGGCAGTACCGGACTGGTTGGCGACACTGGCGCAGTCGTTCCGGGTGGTCACCGTCGAGCACGCCGGCCGGACCTGGTGGGCCGGGGTCGAGGACGTGCCCAGGCTCCGGGACGGGCTGGGGGTGCCGCCGCCGCCCGGAGTCTCCTCGGCCTTCCTCGGCGACGTCGACGACCCACTCGGCGAGCTGATCCGGCGCTACGCCCGCACCCACGGGCCGTTCACAGTGGATGCCCTCGCGGGACGCTTCGGTCTGGGCGTGGCCGTGGCCCGGGGGGTGCTCGCTCGTCTGACCTCGGCCGGGACGCTGCTGGCCGGCGAGTTCCGCCCGGGCGCCTCGGGCCCCGAGTGGTGCGATGCCGAGGTGTTGCGCCACATCCGCCGGCGTTCCCTCGCGGCGCTGCGCAGCCAGATCGAACCGGTCTCGCACACCGCCCTGGCCCGGTTCCTGCCCGCCTGGCAGAACCTGGGCTCCGGCTCCGGATCCGGCGCCGAGTCGGGAGTGGACGGCGTCCTCGCCGTGATCGAACAGCTCGACGGCCTGGCGTTGCCGGCCTCCGCACTCGAACCACTCGTCCTGGCACCCCGAGTGCGTGACTACTCCCCGGCGATGCTCGACGAGTTGCTCGCCGGGGGAGAGGTGATCTGGAGCGGGCGCGGCCGGGCGGGGTCCCGCGACGGCTGGATCTCGCTGCACCCGGCCGAGACCGCCGGCGCGACCCTCCCGCTCGATCGCCCGCAACCGGAGGGGCCTGTCCACCTCGCCGTGGTCGACTCGCTGCGCGGCGGGGCGCTGTTCTTCCGCGACGTGGTCGCGCGGGTGAAGGAGGCGGCCGGAGGCGAGACCCCCGCCGGCACCGAGGCGGTGGTCGCTGAGGTAGTAGTCACCGAGGCCGCCGTCCGCGACGCCCTCTGGGACCTGGTGTGGGACGGCGTGGTCACCAACGACACGCTCGCCCCGTTGCGCGCGGTCCTGGCCGGCGGCGGATCATCGGGCTCGGGCACCGCCCACCGCTCACCGCGATCGTCGGCCCGCCCGCGTCGGGCCCGCCTCGGCCGGTCCTCCATGGCCCAGTTGAACGGGGCGATGGCCGCCGGCACGCGGACGCCGCCCGTGCTGGCCGGGCGCTGGTCGCTGGTGCCGGAACCGGTCACCGACGCGACCCTGCGGGCCCACGCCTGGGCCGAGACACTGCTGCTGCGGCACGGCGTGGTGACCCGGGGCGCGGTCGAGTCGGAGGAGATCCCGGGCGGGTTCGCCGCCGTCTACAAGGTCCTGGCGCAGATGGAGGACTCCGGGCGTTGCCGCCGCGGCTACTTCGTCGACGGTCTCGGCGCCGCCCAGTTCGCCGCCGGCAACACCATCGACCGGCTCCGCGCCTACGACGACACCGCTGACGACGCCCACTGGCCCTCCGGCACCGACGAGCCCGTCGTCCGGGTCCTCGCCGCCACCGACCCGGCCAATCCGTACGGCGCAGCGCTGCCCTGGCCACCAGCCGCAGAGGCCGGAACCGGGCACCGTCCGGGCAGGAAGGCCGGTGCGCTCGTGGTGCTCGTCGACGGGTTGTGCGTTCTGTTCGTCGAACGCGGTGGTCGGACCGTCCTCGTGCTCGACGACCGCCCGGAGGCCGTGCCGCTCGCGGCGTCCGCGCTGGCCGCGGTCGTGCGATCCGGGGGCGTCGGCCCGCTCACCGTCACCACCATTGCCGGCGAACCCGTCCACACCTCGCCCGTCGCCGCTGCCTTCGAGACCGCCGGATTCGGGGCCACTCCCAAGGGGTTGCGCATCCGGCGTTGAGGCACGCCTCCCCATGAGTTAAAGTATGCGCATCAATGCATATATAAGGGGGGTTGGAATGGGTGCAGGACACGCTCACGGGGGTCACACGCACGGCCCCGCCCACGCCCGACCGGCCGGTCACGCCGGAGCGCGTTACCGGGTCAGGCTGGCGTGCGCGTTTGTCCTGACCGCGATGTTCTTCGTGGTCGAGCTGATCGCGGGCCTCATCTCCGGTTCACTCGCACTGCTCTCCGACGCGGGCCACATGGCGGCCGACGTGGTGGCGCTGGGTGCGGCGCTGCTGGCGACGATGGTCGCGTCGCGACCGGACCACTCCGGCCGACGCACGTTCGGCCACTACCGCGTCGAGATCTTCGCCTCCGGCCTGGCGGTGCTCATCATGCTCGGCATGGGCGTGTACGTCCTGGTCGAGGCGATCAGCCGGTTCGGGTCAGATGCCCCCGTCGCCACCGGCACCATGCTGCTCGTCGGCGCGCTCGGTCTGGTCGTCAACGTCATCTCACTGCTCCTGCTGCGCAGCGGGTCCTCTGAGAGTCTCGCAGTCCGGGGGGCGTACCTCGAGGTCGTCGCCGACGCGGCCGGTTCGGTCGGGGTGATCGCGGCCGCGCTGCTCATCCGGGCCACTGACTCGACTGTGTGGGACCTCGTGGTGGCAGTGGCGATCGCCGTGTTCATCGTCGTCCGCGCGGTGATGCTCGGCAGGCAGGTCGTCACGGTGCTCGCCCAGCACGCGCCCGCCGGGGTCGACCCCGCAGAGGTGGAGTCCAAACTCGCATCGTTGACCGGCGTCGAGGAGGTGCACGACCTGCACCTGTGGACCCTGACCTCAGGGATGGACGTGGGCACCGTCCACCTCGTGGTCGGCCCCGGGGCGACCCATTCCGACATCCTCGACGAGGCCCGACGTGTCCTGCGCGAGGGCCACGGCATCGAGCACGCGACCGTGCAGATCGAGACCGCCGACCACGCGGGTTGCCACGAACTCGGTTGGTGAGGTTGGCCGGGTGGGACTGGATTGCCGGGTGGACCCGACAGCCCTGTTCGACTCAGGGCACCATGGTGCCCATACTCGGCTGGCGGACGGAGTAGTCAGCACAGACGGAGTAGTCAGCACAGACAGAATAGTCAGCGCAGAGGAGTCAACGGTGCCGGAAGGCGATTCCGTCCACAGGGCGGCCGCACGGGTCCACCAGGCGCTGGGCGGGCGGACCCTGGACAGGACCGAACTCCGGGTCCCCAGGTTCGCGGCCGTCGATCTGCGCGGCAGGACAGTGGTGGCTGCCCGGTCTCGGGGAAAGCACCTCTTCGTCGTAGTCGGCCCTGACGCGGAGGGGCGAGACCCCGTCACCCTGCACATCCACCTGAAGATGGAGGGCCGCATCCACGTCCACCGCGCGGGGGAGCGGTGGCGGTTCCCCGCGCACACCGTCCGGATGGTCCTGCGCGCCGGCGACGTGGAGGTGGTGGGCACCGAGCTGGGGCTGCTGCGCGCGCTGGGGCCGACCGAGGCCGACCGGGCGGTCGACCACCTCGGTCCCGACCTGTTGGGTCAGGACTGGGACGCGGACGCCAGCGTCGCGGAGGTGGTGCGGCGGATCGGGGAGCGGCCGTCCCGGACGATCGGGGAGGCCTTGTTGGACCAACGCAATCTCGCGGGCATCGGCACCGTGTACCGCGCCGAACTGTGCTTTCTGCGGGGCCTCGACCCGCGCGAGCCGGTCGGGGCGGTGCCGGATCTGCGCGCCGTGGTCGTGCTGGCCCGTCGGCTGCTGGTCGCCAACGCCGAACGCACGGTCCGCGTGACCACCGGTGATACCCGACGGGGGCGAGAGTTGTGGGTCTACGGGAGGGACGGCAAGCCGTGCCGCAGGTGCGGGACCGAGGTGGAGACGTTCCGGCTGGGTGGTCTCGCCGACCCGGACGAGCCGAGCGATTCGCTCGATCGCATCGCCTACCGCTGCCCGTCGTGCCAGCCGGCGCGTGCCACACTGGGGCCATCGCCAACGGAGGAGAACCTGTGACCGACCGCAACACGATCCTGATCACCGGCGCCAGCGCGGGTCTCGGCGAGGGTATGGCCCGTCGCTGGGCTGCGCAGGGCAAGGATCTGGCGCTCTGCGCCCGTCGTCTGGAGCGACTCCAGGAACTCCGCGCCGAGCTCCTGGCGGCCAACCCGTCGATCACGGTGGCGGTCCGCGAGCTCGACGTGGCCGACGGCGACGCGGTGGAGCGGGTCTTCGGTGAGCTCGACGCGGAACTCGGCGGGATCGACCGCTTTGTCCTCAACGCCGGCCTGGGCAAGGGGGCGTCCATCGGTACGGGCAAGGCGCACGCCAACCGGGAGACCGCGATGGTCAACGTGGTGGGCACGCTGAACCAGGCCGAGGCCGCGATGGAGCTGATGCACTCCCGGGGTGAGGGACACCTGGTATTCATCTCGTCGGTGAGCTCGCTGCGTGGCATGCCCAAGGCCCAGAACACCTACGGCGCCACCAAGGCGTTCGTCTCCTCGCTGGCGCAGGGTCTGCACGCCGAGCTCGACAGCTCCGGCAGCCGCATCAAGGTCACCGACATCCTTCCCGGGTACATCCGCACCGACATCAACCGGTCGGTCAAGACGTCGCTGATGACCGAGTTCGACGAGGGGGTCGACGCCCTGGTCAAGACGATCGACGCCGAGCCCACCCGTGCGCTCGTCCCGGCCAAGCCCTGGAAGGCGATCGGCCCGTTGCTGACGCTGCTGCCAGAGAAGGTCAGCCGCAGGTTCGTCTGACCGGGGCTCCCGGCCCGCCCTGGACGGGAGGGTGGATCGGGAGAGTGGGTCAGAAGGGCGGCGGATCGAGGATGTCGTCGAGCAGGGCCCGGACGTCCAGCTCCACTTTGCTGGTGACGGGTGCGTTGCGCTGCCACCAGCGGCTGTGAGCGGCGGGTCGGGTGTCGTCCGGTCCGGTGGCCGGGCCTGTGGCGGTGCCGGTGGTGCGGGCGCGTTCGGTGTTCAGGCGGCTGGCACGGCGGGTCCAGTAGGTGGGCTCCGAGCGGGTGTCACCGCTCGTGGTGGTCGGGTCCGGGTTGCGCTGTTGTTGTCTGTCCCAGGCGCGGGATTCGTTGCGGGCGTGTTCGCGGCGGTAGGCCCCGAGCGGCCCGGATGGTCGGGTCATCATGGTGGCCCCGTCAGGCGTGATGACGGTGAGGCTGCCATCGGGTTGCAGGTCGTAGATCCAGTCGGAGAACGTCTTGAACCGGTGATGTCGTCGACACAGACACATCAGGTTGCACTCTTCGGTGGGCCCGCCCCGTGCGGGGTCGGCGTGGTCGAAGGGCCGGACGTGATCGATGTCGCAGTCATCGGCCGGTACGGCGCAGCCGGGATGGCGACAGGTGCCGTCGCGCAGCCTGATGCGGCGGGCCAACTCGGCGCTCGGCCGGTACTTCAGGGCGCGGCGGGCGTCGTCGGCCGCGCCGACACGGGGGTCGACCTTCTCGAAGCTGGCCCCGTCGCTGGTGACCAGCATGTCCAGCAGTGCCTGCAGCGCGGCCTGGCCGGTACGGGTGAACTCCACCTGCGCCCCACAGTCATCACCGGTGCCGTCGCCGGCGCCGTCACCGCTGTTGCCGGGTGCGATGACGGTGACCTTGGGCCGCAGTGGCGCCGGCGGCTGGCCCGGGCTTCCGGGGTGGAGGCTGTCGCCGCACACCAGGGACAACAGGGCATCGGCGCGGCGTTCGGCCTTGGAGTAGTGGCAGCCCAGGTCCGGGGGCGTCTCGCCGGCGGCCTCAGCTGCGGCGGCGTGTGCGGCGGCCGCGTCGGCGTCGGCGGCGGCGTGTTCGGCAGCGCGTTGGTCGATCGCTTCGGCCAGGACGGCGGCTTCTTCGGTGGCCAGGGTGGCCGACAGCGTTGACATGCCGTCGGCACCCTTGTTGATGCGCACGCCGCGAGCGCGACTGGCGTCCTCTTTGCGGCGGCGGATGCCGTCGGCGTCGTAGCGAGCGATGATCGAGTCCACCGCATCGCGTATCGCCTGTGCTCCGAGGCGTTCGCCGGCTTCCGACGCGGCCAGGTAGTCGTCGACCACTCCCTGTTGCACCAGCGGAAGGACTTCGGGGTCGACGGTGGCCATCTGGCGGGCCAGCAGTTCCGCGGCCCGCTGGTCCATCCGCCCCGCGGCCAGGGCTGCGAGGATCGCGGGGTAGCGCTGGTGCAGGTCTGCGGCGAAGGAGACCATGGATTCTGCGCGCAGCGTGGAGACGGCCATCGCCGCCACCACATACCCGGTGGCCACGTCGAACGGGTCGACCACCGAATGGCCGGGCCGCGATTCATGGCCGGCGCCGGCTTCGTCGCGGCGCACGCACTCTCGCAGTAGTTCGTAGCAGGCCGACAGTCGTTGAGCGGAGGCACGATTCTCCGCCGCCCATCCGGCACGAGCCGCTGCGGTCAGGCCGGTCAACGGATCGACTGCAGAGGTGCCGTCAGCAGAGGTGCCGTCAACAGAGTCACCGCCGCTCTCGTTCATGCCCCACCTCCGCGCGCTGGTACCACTGACAACAAGTCGAACTTGTGTTCTATGATACGCACACACATTCGAACACGCAATAGCTAGTTGGTGACCGCGCAGCCGCGTGACCGCGCAGCCGCGCAGCCGCGTGACCGCGTGACCGCGTGTCCGCCACTGCCGGCGGACGAGCGGCCAGGTGTGACGCCGGGAGCGGCCAGGTGTGACGCCAGGAGCGGCCCGTGTGATGCCCGGCTAGGTCGAGACGCGGGGTTCGGGGCCCACCACGTCGAAGAGCATCGCCGTGAACTGGCCGTGGGTCTCGATCTTCTGACGGTGGAGACGGAGTCGGCGGGGCAGCAGGGGGCGCCCGGAACCGAGGACGACCGGGCACTGGTGGACCCACACCTGGTCCAGTAGGCCGTGGTCGGCGAACTGGCCGGCGAGGTCACCGCCCCCGACTATCCAGACGTCCTTGCCGTCGGCGGCGTCTACGAGGAGTGGGTGCAGGTCGGTCACGTCACCGGAGAAGAACTCGACGCCCTCGACAGGGGCGGGATCGCGGTGGGTGACGATCCAGCTCGGCTCCGTGTACGGCCAGACGAACGGTGTGCCGTCCTTGGTCAGGTCGCGGCGGACCCATTCGAAGGTGTTGATGCCGCAGACGATCGATCCGACGCCGGCGTAGAAGCGGTCGAAATGGAGATCGGGTAGGGAGGGATCCGGCTCGGTCGGCGTGTAGCCCGCGGGATCGGCGTCACCGGAGGTCGCGAACAGCCAGGAGAGGCTCTCCTCGTCGTCGGCGATGTACCCGTCCAGGCTGGTGGCGGTGCAGAAGATCGTGGCCATGGTCAAGAATCGCACGACACCGTGACCCCGCGCGAGGGGTGACGGGCCTGGTGCGAGAAGGGGGAGCGGGTCAGCGGCGGCCGCGTGCCTCGCGGTAGATCTCGACGAGTGAATCCGTCGAGGAATCGAAGCCGTCCCCGGGGTGCTTCTCCGCGGTCAGGGCCCTCAGTAGCTCACCGGCCTGCGCCTTGCCCAGCTCGACCCCCCACTGGTCGAAAGCGTTGATGCCCAGCACGGCGGCCTGGACGAACACCACGTGCTCGTAGAGCGCGATGAGCTGCCCGAGCACTCCGGGCGAGAGCGACGGCGCGAGGATCGTGGTGGACGGCCGGTTCCCGGGCATCACCTTGTGCGGCGCGATCGCGGGGTCGACGCCCTCCGCGAGCACCTCGTCCTCCGTCTTGCCGAACGCCAGCACACGGGACTGCGCGAACAGGTTGGCCACGAGCATGTCGTGCATCGATCCGCCGCCGTCGGCAGTGGGCAGATCCGCGACCGGACGGGCGACGCCGATGAAGTCCACCGGGACGAGCTGGGTGCCCTGGTGCAGGAGCTGGAAGAAGGCGTGCTGGCCGTTGGTGCCGGGTTCGCCCCAGTAGACCTCGCCGGTGGGGTAGGAGACGTCGGAGCCGTCGAGTCGCACCGACTTGCCGAGGGACTCCATGGTGAGTTGCTGCAGGTAGGCGGGGAATCGTAGGAGGCCCTGGGCGTACGGGATCACGGCCTTGGACTGAGCCCCGAGGAAGCAGGTGTACCAGATGCCGAGCAGGGCCATGAGAACCGGCGCGTTGTGCTCGGGGGCCTCGGTGGCGAAGTGCAGGTCCATGGTGTGGAAACCCTCGAGCAGCTCCACGAACGCCGGCGGGCCCACCGTGATCATCACCGACAGGCCGATCGCCGACGACACCGAGTACCGGCCCCCGACCCAGTCCCAGAACTCGAACATGTTGTCCGCCGCGATCCCGAAGTCGGCCACCTTCTCGGTGGCGGTGGACACCGCCACGAAGTGGGAGGCGATCGCCTCCTCCGACCCCAGGGTCTCGACGAAGTGCCGCCGCGCCGCGTGGGCGTTGGCCATGGTCTCCTGCGTGGTGAAGGTCTTGGAGGCGACGACCACCAGGGTGGTCGCGGGGTCGATCTCCGCGAGCACGGTCGAGAGGTCTGCGGGGTCCACGTTGGAGACGTAGCGCGCGGTGATACCGGCGGTCTGCAGATGGTGCAGTGCCCTGTCGACCATCACGGGCCCCAGGTCGGAGCCACCGATGCCGATGTTGACCACCGTGTCGATCCGCGCCCCCGTGTGCCCCGTCCACTCACCGGAACGGACGCAGTCGGCGAAGTCGGCCATGCGGGTGAGTACCGCGTGGACGTCGGCCACCACGTCGCGCCCGTCGACGACGAGCTCGGCCTCCGCCGGGAGACGGAGCGCGGTGTGGAGGACGGATCGGTCCTCGGTGGTGTTGATGCGGTCGCCCCGGAACATCGCGGCCCGCTGCGCCGGCAACTTCGCGGCGTGGGCCAGGTCGGTCAGGGCGGTCATGACGTCATCGGTGACCAGGTGCTTGGACAGATCGACGTGCAGATCGCCTGCGGTGACGGACATCCGCCGACCCCGCTCCGGGTCGGCGGCGAACAGTTCGCGGAGGGTCACCTCACCGATCGCCGGTACGAGGTTCTCGATCGCCGTCCACTGCCGTGTGGTGCTGATGTCCGTCATCACTGCTCCTGCCCAGAGTTGCCGCCCGGGGATCGCCCGCCGTCTGTCTGCGAGGTTAGTCGGGAATACGGGGGCCCCGCCGCCCGTTTCAGACACGTGACCCCCATGATTCATCCGGAACCGTCCGTGTCAGCCCAGGCCGAACGGCTGGTCGAGCTGGGAGTGCCGGAGCTCGGCGGGATCACCGCCGGGCAACTCCGAGAGCACGCGGCCGCACTCCGAGGAGCTGCGCTCCCGGCTGATCCGGGCGCGGGCCGGCCGGTGCTCGCCGTCCATCCGTCTTTTGTGTCCACCGCCCGACTCACGCCCCTGCTGAGCCGCGGGGGGAGAGCCGGCTTCGTCGTCGTCGACATGTCCGACCTGGACGAGTTCACACCCACCGACGACGTCCGCCTGCCGGACGCCCCGCTCTATCTGGTGGGGGACGTGACACGCGACGACGACATGCTGGGCTGGACGCCGACCGACGCCCACGCCGAGCTCGCCCGACGGGGCCGGACCCCCCTCACGATCTCCGAGGGGGTGAGCTGGTTACTCCAGGAGCCCGAGATGCTTGAGCCCGGGAAGTGCTTCATGTGCATCGGTTCGCGCAAGCGGAAGACCGACGGTGGGCTGGATTCCCGGACTCCCGCGCTGTGGATCAGTGGCGGGACGGGCCGCGACGGCCGGGAGAACAGGGGCGCACCGAAGCTGGGTTGGTGCTGGGCGAACAACCACCACACGTGGCTCGGGTTCGCCTCCGCGGCCGGCCGCGTCTGTCGGGACTCAGCCCAGGCGGCCACGGCCGAGGCGTAGGAGCATGCCCGCGAGGGTCTGTCCCTCCTGGCCGAGTGAGGAGAAGCGCTCGTAGACCTTGAGCTCGCGGGTGTGGACGAGCTTGGTGCCGCCGGACTGCATGCGCGTGCGTCCGATGCGCTTCGAGATCTCGCTGCGGCGGACGATCGCGTCCAGGATCTCGGCGTCCAACCGGTCGATCTCCAGACGCAGTTCCTGGATCTGGGCCTCGGACAGCGGATCGTCTGTGCCGGCGGGGTCGGTGTTCATACCGGGATTATCCCACTCCCTTCCACGGAGGCCGCAGTACCGTCTAGTGTTTCCGCCCGTGGAGAACTTGAACACGCTTCTCGCGGACATCGGATCCGTGATCTGGGGACCGTTCGTCCTCATCCCGCTGCTCCTCGGCACCGGCCTATTCCTCACCATCCGGCTGCGCGCGCTGCAGTTCCGCAAGCTGGGCCCCGCGCTCAACCTCGGGCTGGTGCGGCGGAAGGACGACGGCGGGACGGGTGACATCACCCAGTACCAGGCGCTGACCACCGCGCTCGCCGCGACGGTCGGCGTGGGCAACATCGTCGGTGTGGCGACGGCGATCTCGCTGGGCGGTCCGGGCGCGCTCTTCTGGATGTGGGTCACCGCGCTCGTGGGGATGGCCTCCAAGTACTCGGAGGCCTTCCTGGGTGTGCGCTACCGCGTCACCGACGCGCGTGGCGAGCAGTCCGGTGGTCCGCAGTACTACCTCCACCGGGGGTTCGCCGAGCTGTTCGGGAAGACCGGCGGTCGGGTGGGACTGGTCCTGTCGCTCGTCTTTGCGGTGTTCGCCGTCCTGGCGAGCTTCGGCATCGGCAACATGACGCAGGGCAACGCGGTGGCGGCACAGCTGGACAACTCGTTCGGGGTCCCGCACGTGGTCACCGGCATCCTGATGTTCGTCCTGACCGGCGCGGTCCTGCTCGGTGGAATCAAGGCGATCGGCCGGGTCACGGCGGGGTTCGTGCCGCTGATGATCGTGCTGTACCTGCTCGGCGGAATGGTCGTCCTGGTGCTCAACGCCGACGCGATCCCCAGTGCCTTCGGCCAGATCTTCTCCGAGGCCTTCACCGGGACATCCGCGGTCGGCGGCTTCGCCGGCGCCGCGATCCTGTACGCCATCCAGATGGGTGTCGCGCGGGGCATCTTCTCCAACGAGTCCGGTATGGGCTCGGCGGCCATCGCGGCCGCAGCGGCCAAGACCACCCACCCGACCCGTCAGGGCCTGGTGTCCATGACCCAGACGTTCATCGACACCATCATCGTCGTCACCTTCACCGGACTGGTGATCGTGACCTCCGGCGTGTGGCAGCGGGGCAGTGACTCGGCGGGGACCATGACCGCCGATGCGTTCGCCGAGGCGATGCCGTACGGCGACAAGCTGGTGGCGGTGGCGATCGCGTTCTTCGCCTTCTCGACGATCCTCGGCTGGTCGTACTACGGCGAGCGTTGTGTCGAGCGACTCGTGGGTGCCGGAGGCGTCATCCCCTACCGGATGATCTTCACGTGCGTGGTGTTCGTGGGTGCGGTCACCGAGCTCGAGGTGGTGTGGAACTTCGCGGACGTGATGAACGGTCTGATGGCCATCCCCAACCTCATCGGCCTCCTGGTCCTCTCCGGCCTCATCGTCCGCGAGACGCGGTACTACCTGGACAACGATCCGACTCTGACGGCGACGGCGGCGCAGGTCGAGGAGTTCATGGGGGACCGCCAACGCTGAAGCCGGGGTGTCGGACCGGGTGGGTAGATTGGACACCACGATGACCCACTCCGCCGCCGCCCCAGTCAGCCGCACCTCGCCCCCCTCGCCTCTGCTCGACGGGCTCAACCCACAGCAGGCCGCCGCGGTCACGCACCGCGGCGGTCCGCTGTTGATCGTGGCCGGCGCGGGTTCGGGAAAGACCAGTGTGCTGACCAGGCGGATCGCGTATCTGCTGGCCGAGGGTGGCGCACACCCCGGGCAGATCCTCGCCATCACGTTCACCAACAAGGCCGCGGCCGAGATGCGGGAACGGGTGTCGACCCTGGTCGGGCCACACGCCGAGCGGATGTGGGTGGCCACGTTCCACTCGATCTGTGTGCGGATCCTGCGTGCCCAGTCCGCCCTGCTGGGCACCCGCAACTCCAACTTCACGATCTACGACTCGGACGACTCCCGTCGGCTGCTCGGCATGATCGCCAAGGAGCAGCACCTGGAGGTCAAGAAGTTCACGCCGCGGATGTTGGCGTCGGCGATCTCGAACCACAAGAACGAGCTCCGCGAGCCGTCCGAGGCCATGGACCGTGCGCTGGAGGACTCGGACCGTACCGGGCAGACGGTGGCGGCGGTGTTCACCGAGTACCAGGCGCGGCTGCAGGCGGCCAACGCCTTCGATTTCGACGACCTGATCGGGGAGACCGTGGGGTTGCTGCGGTCGCACCCGGAGGTGGCGGCGTACTACCGGCGCCGGTTCCGGCACGTCATGGTGGACGAGTACCAGGACACCAACCATGCCCAGTACATACTGGTCCGGACCCTCGTCGGCGGGGCGACCGGGCCCGGGGACGACGCCGCGGCCGGGGTGGCCCCGGCGGAGCTCTGTGTGGTGGGCGACGCCGACCAGTCCATCTATGCGTTCCGGGGCGCCACGATCCGCAACATCGAGGACTTCGAGCACGACTACCCGGATGCCCGGTCGATCCTGCTCGAGCAGAACTACCGCTCCACGCAGACGATCCTCTCCGCCGCCAACGCGGTGATCTCCCGGAACCCGGGCCGTCGCGAGAAAAACCTCTGGACCGATGAGGGAACCGGCGAGCTGCTCGTGGGGTACGTGGCGGACAACGAGCACGACGAGGCGCGGTTCATCGCCGGCGAGATCGACCGCCTGGTGGACTCCGGAGACGCCGGGTACTCCGATGTGGCCGTGTTCTACCGGACCAACAACTCCTCCCGCGTGATCGAGGACGTGTTCGTCCGCCTGGGCCTGCCCTACAAGGTCGTCGGCGGGACCCGGTTCTACGAGCGCAAGGAGGTGCGCGACGTCGTCGCCTACCTCAAGGTGCTCTCCAACCCGGACGACACGGTGGCGCTGCGCCGCATCCTCAACACCCCGCGTCGGGGTATCGGAGACCGCGCGGAAGCGTGCGTGGTGGTCCACGCCGAGCAACGGGCCATCGGCTTCGGTGAGGCCCTGCGGGACGCGGCCGAGGGGAAGGTCTCGCTGCTGCCCACCCGCTCGGTCAAGGCGATCTCCGGTTTCGTCTCGCTGCTCGACGAGCTCCGGGGGCGGTTGAACGGTTCCGACCACGCCGGCGGTGAGGACTCGGCCCCCGACGTCGGTGCCCTGGTGGAGGCCGTGCTCGACCGGACCGGATACCGGGCCGAGTTGGAGGCCTCCAACGACCCGCAGGACGCGGCGCGCCTGGACAACCTCAACGAGCTGGTGGGCGTGGGACGGGAGTTCTCCTCCGAGGCCGCATTGCAGCGTTCGGCGCGCGAACAGGGCTTCGGGGATGAGGCCGCGGGTAACGCCGCGGGTGATGCCGCGGGTGATGCCGCGGGTGCGGTCGCCGACCAGGCGGACGCCGAGCTCGACGAGGGCATCGCCGAGCCCGGTTCTCTGGCGGCCTTCCTGGAGCGGGTGTCCCTGGTGGCCGACGCCGACCAGATCCCCGCCGAGGACCAGGGTCAGGTCACCCTCATGACCCTCCACACCGCCAAGGGACTCGAGTTCCCGGTGGTGTTCCTCATCGGCATGGAGGACGGTCTGTTCCCGCACATGCGCGCGCTGGGGGACCCGGCAGAGCTGTCCGAGGAGCGGCGGTTGGCCTACGTCGGCATCACCCGTGCGCGCAAGCGGCTCTACCTGACCCGCGCCATGATGCGCTCGTCGTGGGGCCAACCCATGACCAACCCCGGGTCCCGATTCCTCGAGGAGATCCCCTCGGAGGCGATCGAATGGCAGCGCGAGGAACCGGCCGGCGGTGGCGGGTTCGGTGACGACGACTCGTACGCTCCGCGGCGTCGCTTCGGCGGTGGCGGTGGCACTGGCGGGAGCGCCGGCGGGTTCGGCTCCGGAGGCGGGTTCGGCTCCGGAGGCGGCAGATCGTCCGGAATCCCCCGGGCGCGGTCCTCCGCACCCGCCCTCGAGTTGGTGCCCGGTGACCGGGTCACCCACGACAAGTACGGACTCGGGAAGGTGTTGACCTGCGACGGAAGCGGGCCGCGGGCCACCGCGACGATCGACTTCGGCGCGTCGGGCAAGGTGCGTCTGATGCTCATCGGGGGCGTCCCGATGCAGAAGCTCTAGGGGCGCGGATGCCCGCACGAGTGCCGGTCGGCACCCCACTGGTCGGGCGGTTGGTACGGCTGGATCCCATGGTCCCCGGAGACGCGGAAGGTCTGTTCCCGATCATGTCGGATCCGGCGGCGTTCGGCTCGGGGTACCCGTTCGAGACCGCGCACGCGGATCTGGCGCGGACCCGGGAGTTCGTCGGAGACCGGATGGCGCCCGGGGCGTGGCCCTACACGGTGCGCGTGGACTCTCCGGGCCGGGACGAGGTCGCGACGGTTGCCGGGACCAGCTCGTTCACCGAGATCGACACCCGGAACGAGAAGCTGCAACTGGGGTGGACGTTCTATGGACGTCGCTACTGGGCGAGTGGGGTCAACGTGGAGACCAAGTTGCTGCTGCTGTCGCACGCATTCGAGGACCTGGGGTTCGGTCGTGTGAAGCTCCAGGCCGACGTCAGGAACGAGCGTTCACGCGCCGCGATCACCCGACTCGGTGCTCGCTTCGAGGGCGTGACCAGACGGGATGTGCTCAGGGAGGACGGCACCTGGCGGGATACCGCCGTCTACTCGATCACGGTGGACGAGTGGCAGACGTGCAGGGTCGCCCTCGAGGAGCGGCTACGTGCCGTGCTCCGCTGAACGATCGACTCGGCCGGGGCTGACCGCCCGGGTCGAGGTCAGCTGCCGAAGGGGTTGAAGCCCGAGCTCTCGCTGCTTCCGGCGCCCGCGAGGTGGATGCCCTGCTGGGCCAACCAGATCACCGGGTCGATGTGCTGCGTGCCGCCGTTGAGCAGGACCTCGAAGTGCAGGTGGGATCCCGTCGAGAAGCCCATGTTGCCCATGCCGGCGATCTTCTGGCCCGCGTAGACGCGCTCGCCTTCGCGGACGTCGAGCGTCTCCATGTGGCCGTAGACGGTCATGGTGCCGTCGTCGGACATGATCCGGATCCAGTTCCCGTAGCCCTGGGCGGGGCCCGAGTCGATCACGACGCCGTCGGTGGCCGCGAGGATCGGGGTGCCGTTGGCGTTGGCGATGTCGATACCGGCGTGCATCGCGCCCCAGCGCATCCCGAAACCCGAGGTGAAGGTGCCCACGGCGGGGAGGGAGACCTTCGGGCGCCGGGCCTGCTCCTCGGCGATCTCCCGCTGGGTGTTGATCTCGGTGCCGGCGTAGAGCATGGCCGACTGTGCGTTCTCCGACTCCGCGTCGACGACCGACACGATCACGGGCTCGGGCATCGAGGGAGTGGCGGGGGTGGAGGTCGAGGGCGCGTCGGGCGCACCGGTCGCCGGTGCCGCCTCACCGTTGGCGAGGAGCGCGATGTCGCCGGCCTCGGCTGAGTGGGTGCCCGCGAAGTCCATCACGGAACTCGCGGAGGCGGCCGAGACCGCGGCGCCGGCGGCGACGGCCAGGACGGCCGCGCGACCGCGCAGAGCGTGCGGGGGAGCGGGGATACGGTGACGTCCTCCGCCGTGTGCTCCGGAGGCGGGTACGACGACAGGAGTCGCTGGTGGTACGTGCTGCGACTCGTTCTTCACCGGTGGCGTTTCCCCTCTGAGGTCGTGCTGTGATCTTTCCGTGACCAAGACGTCCCCCAAGGTAACGGATCGGCAACGGTGCCGCAAGGTAACGGGCCATCGGGGAGGGAGGGGTGGATCACACTGGTGTGACTCCAGTGGCCGACGCGCTTGAAGTTAATTCCCGGGCCTCTAGTGGCGGCCAATGGGGCTGCGCACCTCTGCCTATCTGTGACCCGACACACACGTCTACCCCCAGGGTGCGACGGGCGACACACTGCGCGCTTAGGATGAGGGTTGACTCGGCTTTCAACAGGGCCGGGCGAATCTACCCACGTCAAGATGGTGAGCTGATGGATCTCTTTGAATACCAGGCAAAGGCTCTTTTCGCGAAGCATGACGTCCCCACCACCCCGGGGCGCGTCGCGGATACTGCGGAAGAAGCCGAGAAGGTTGCGGCCGAGATCGGCAAGCCTGTCGTCGTCAAGGCGCAGGTCAAGGTCGGAGGCCGCGGCAAGGCCGGCGGCGTGAAGCTGGCGGAGGACGCCACCGAAGCGCGTGCGCGGGCCGAGGACATCCTTGGCCTGGACATCAAGGGCCACATCGTCAAGAAGCTCCTCGTGGCCGAGGCCAGCGACATCGCGGAGGAGTACTACATCTCCTTCGTCCTCGATCGCTCCAACCGCAACTACCTGGCCATGTGCTCGGTAGAGGGCGGCGTGGAGATCGAGCAGGTCGCCGAGGAGTCCCCGGATCGCCTCGCACGCATCAACATCGACCCCACCGTCGGTGTCGACGTGGCCAAGGCGCGCGAGATCGCGGCCGCCGGCCACCTCCCCGAGGAGGTGCTGGACGCGGCCGCCGTGACCATCGCCAAGCTGTACGAGGTGTTCATCAACGAGGACGCCACCCTCGTCGAGGTGAACCCGCTCGTTCGTACCCCGAACGACGAGATCCTCGCGCTGGACGGCAAGGTCACCCTGGACGAGAACGCCGAGTTCCGTCACAAGGAGATGTTCGCGGACTTCTCCGACGCCGGCACCACTGATCCCCTCGAGCAGAAGGCCGCGGAGAACGACCTCAACTACGTCAAGCTCGACGGTCAGGTCGGAATCATCGGCAACGGCGCCGGACTGGTCATGTCGACCCTCGACGTCGTCGCCTACGCCGGCGAGAACCACGGCGGCGTCAAGCCCGCCAACTTCCTCGACATCGGCGGCGGCGCCTCGGCCGAGGTCATGGCCGCAGGCCTGGACGTCATCCTTGGTGACGAGCAGGTCAAGAGCGTCTTCGTCAACGTGTTCGGCGGCATCACCGCATGTGACGCGGTGGCCAACGGCATCGTCAAGGCCCTGGAGATGCTGGGCGACGAGGCCAACAAGCCGCTCGTGGTCCGTCTCGACGGCAACAACGTCGAGGAGGGTCGTCGCATCCTCGCCGACGCCAACCACCCGCTCGTGACCCTGGCCGACAACATGGACTCCGGCGCCGACAAGGCCGCCGAGCTGGCCTCCAAGTAGGAAGAGTAGGAACAACCAGATATGTCGATCTTCCTCAACAAGGACAGCAAGGTCATCGTCCAGGGCATCACCGGCGGCGAGGGCACCAAGCACACCGCCCGCATGCTCGCGGCCGGTACCCAGGTCGTCGGTGGCGTCAACGCCCGTAAGGCCGGCACCACCGTGGCCCACAAGGACGCCGACGGCAACGACGTCGAGCTCCCCGTGTTCGGTTCGGTGAAGGAGGCCATGGAGGCCACCGGAGCCGACGTGACGATCCTCTTCGTCCCGCCGCCGTTCACCAAGGACGCCATCGTCGAGGCCGTGGACGCGGAGATCCCGCTCGCCGTGGTCATCACCGAGGGTGCCCCGGTCCTGGACACCGCCGACGCGTGGAACTACAACGTGTCCAAGGGCAACAAGACCCGCATCATCGGCCCCAACTGCCCGGGCATCATCACGCCGGGCGAGTCGCTCGTCGGCATCACCCCGGCAAACATCGCCGGGAAGGGCCCGATCGGACTCGTGTCCAAGTCCGGCACCCTGACCTACCAGATGATGTACGAGCTCGCCGACTACGGTTTCTCGACCGCCATCGGCATCGGCGGCGACCCGATCATCGGCACCACGCACATCGACTGCATCGAGGCCTTCGAGAACGACCCGGAGACCAAGGTCATCGTGATGATCGGCGAGATCGGCGGCGACGCCGAGGAGCGCGCGGCCGACTACATCAAGGCCCACGTCACCAAGCCGGTCGTCGGCTACGTGGCCGGCTTCACGGCTCCCGAGGGCAAGACCATGGGCCACGCCGGCGCCATCGTGTCGGGCTCCGCGGGCACCGCGCAGGCCAAGCAGGATGCCCTCGAGGCCGCCGGCGTCAAGGTCGGCAAGACGCCGTCCGCGACCGCGGCCCTCGCCAAGGAGATCCTCGACGCCATGTGATCCACCCGGTCACGAGTGCGTGTCGCCCGACCCCCGTCATCCTCGGATGGCGGGGGTCGCGGCGTGCCGGGGGTGCCCGGCGCGGACGGGTATCTACGGTGGCAGGGTGAGCCCTCCCCGTGTGATCCGACCCGCCGCGAGACGGACGCCCGCGGGCGCGGGGTCGTTGTTGTGGACTGCGGCGGCCGCTGCACTCCCCGTCATCGTCACCGTTCTGGTTCTGGTCGCGGTCACGCTCGCGTTCCTGGTGTTCTCCGCCCGCGGATTCGACTCGCTCTTCGCGGTGGTCGCCGTGGAGTGGATGGTGGTCAACAGGGTGCCTCTCACCGTGGACGCGGTATCCCTGGGCTTCCTCCCGCTGCTGCCGCCCCTGATCTACGTGGCGGTGCTGGCCCGACAGACCCGCGCGGTCCTGGCCGATGTCGAACAACCCGGACCGCGCGAGGCCGGCGCCGCCGTGGCGGGCGTGACGCTGGCCGGGATGCTGCTGACCGTCTTGGCGTCCCTGCTCGTCGGGTCTGCGGCCTCGGACTTCGCGGTGCGAGAGGTCTCCCTGCCGACGGCGTTGCTGTGGTCGGTCGCCGTGGCGCTGTTCGGTTCCGGGCTTGGGGTGTGGCTGTACTTCCGACGTGATCTCCGTGAGGTCCTGCCGCTGTGGGTGCGCGGGGGGATCCACCTCGGGTCGGCGTTCGTGGCGGCCCTCTGGGCCATGGGCGCGATCCTCCTGATGATCGGTCTGCTGGTGGCGTGGGGGCCCGTCGGCTCGGTCCTGGAGATCGGCAAGGGCTTCACGGGGACCGCGGCGCTCACGGCGATCTCCATCGCCTACCTGCCCAACGTCGTGATGGCCGCCGCGACTCTCGCTGTCGGTGGGGAAGCTCACCTCGGTGAGGCCTCGTACAGTGTGTTCGCCGTGTCCCGGGGCCCGATGCCCGAGGTCCCGCTCGCGGCGGCGCTCCCCACCACGGATCCCCACTGGGTGATGCAGGCGCTGCTCCTGGTCACGGTCCTCGTCGCCGCCGGGCTCGCCCGCGCGGTCGCGCACTGGTTCCGCACCACCGCCGATGCGGTCAAGGCCGCGTGGCTCGCCGCCGCGATCGTCGCACTCGTCGTGGCTGTCAGCCCGGTCGTGGCGGGCGGCGAACTCGGCGTGCTCGGGACCGTGGGAACGGGATCGATGATCGCCGCGGGGACCGCACTGGCGCTCTTCGGCGTGATCGGCTCGGCCACCATCGCCCTGTCCCTCGCGGGCCTCACCAGGCGCCGCGAGCGCGCGGAGAGCGAACTCGAGCGACGACGCCGTCGTGCGGGGACCGTGCCCGGAGAGGAGGAGATGGAGGCGGAGACGGGGGCTGAGCCTGCGCCCGAGCCCGAGCCCGAGCCCGAGCCCGAGCCCGAGTCGGCGCCGGTGGGACCTGCCGTCGTGCCCGAGGGTGAGGTGCCTGAGGGTGAGGTGCCCGAGAGTGACGAGGTCGACGACGACGAGCTCCCCGCGACTCTCCCCGATTCCCCTGACTCCGAGAGCGAGGACGCAGCAACAGAGACAGCGACAGACGCAGCGACAGAGACAGCGACAGACGCAGCGACAGATGATGTCGAGGGTTCCGCTGCTGCCGAAGGGCAGGGACAGCAAGAAGGCCCTGACGAGGGCCCGAAGGCCTCCGACTAGACTGCCACCCGAGCCCGGGTATCAGGCGGGCAGGTGGATCGACGGTCAGGAGCGGGGACGTGGTCAGTGCCGAGTCCGGAGCTCCCTGTCCGGTCGTGCTCCTGGCCTCGGGTGCCGGCACCCTCGCGCAGAGCGTGGTGGACTCGGCCGGTGGACCGGACTGCCCGTACGACATCGTCGGTCTTGTCTCCGATCGCGACTGCGAGGCTGTGGCCCGCGCCGAGCGTGCCGGCCTGCGCACCGCGGTGGTACGGCCCGCCGATCACCCCGACCGCCCGTCCTGGGACCGTGCGCTGACCGACGCGGTGCGTGCGTTCGGTCCGGTCTGGGTCGTCTCCGCCGGCTTCATGCGCATCCTCGGTGAGGCGTTCCTCGGTGAGTACGCCGGGCGCGTGATCAACACCCACCCGGCGCTGCTGCCGTCCTTCGCCGGCGCCCATGGGGTGCGGGACGCGCTCGCCTACGGCGTGACCGTCACGGGATGCACCGTGCACCTGGTCGACGCCGGGGTGGACACGGGCCCGGTGATCTCCCAGTGTGCCGTCGACGTCCTCCCCGAGGACACCGAGGCCTCCCTCCACGAACGAATCAAGGTCGTCGAGCGCGAGATGCTCGTCGACGTCCTCGCGGCGGCCGCCCGTGGCCGCCTCCACATCGAAGGTCGAAAGGTGCACCGATCGTGACCTCCCAGTCGGACAGTCCCCAGCCGGACGAACGCCAGTCGGACAACCCCGACTCCCGTCGGCCGGTCCGCCGAGCGCTCATCAGCGTCTACGACAAGACCGGACTGGAGGACCTGGCGCGGGGTCTGGCGGGCGCCGGTGTCGAGATCGTGTCGACCGGCTCCACCGCTCAGCGCATCGCGGACGCGGGGGTGCCGGTGACACCCGTCGAGGAGCTGACCGGGTTTCCGGAATGCCTCGAGGGCCGGGTCAAGACCCTGCACCCGCGGGTCCACGCGGGCATCCTGGCCGACACGCGCAAGCCCGAGCACCTCGAGCAGGTCGCGGAACTCGGTGTGCAGCCGTTCGAGCTCGTCGTCGTCAATCTCTATCCCTTCACCGACACCGTCGTCTCCGGCGCGGACTACGACGCGTGCGTGGAGCAGATCGACATCGGTGGTCCGTCGATGGTCCGCGCCGCCGCCAAGAACCACCCGTCTGTCGCAGTCCTGGTCGACCCGGCCGGATACGGCGATGCGCTGGACGCGGTGGCCGCCGGTGGGTTCCCACTCGAGCAGCGCCGCCGGCTCGCTGCCGCGGCTTTCCGCCACACCGGCGCCTACGACGTCGCGGTGGCCACCTGGATGACCGAGCAGACCGCGACCCCCGCCCAGGACGGGGACCAGGTCTTCCCGGTGTGGCAGGGGCAGAGCCTCGACCTGGCCGCCACCCTGCGCTACGGCGAGAACCCGCACCAGGGCGCCGCCCTCTACACGGACTCCGCCGCCGCGCCCGGCCTCGCGCAGGCGCAGCAGCTGCACGGCAAGGAGATGAGCTACAACAACTACGTCGACGGTGACGCCGCCTGGCGGTCCGCGTTCGACCACGCCGAGCCGTGCGTGGCGATCATCAAGCACGCCAACCCGTGCGGCATCGCGATCGACGCGGACATCGCCGTCGCCCACCGCGCCGCCCACGAGTGCGACCCCGTCAGCGCGTTCGGTGGAGTGATCGCCGCCAACCGCCAGGTCAGCCTGGAGATGGCCGAGCAGGTGGCCGAGATCTTCACCGAGGTGATCATCGCGCCCTCCTACGCGGACGGAGCCGTGGAGATCCTGCAGCGGAAGAAGAACATCCGGATCCTCGTGGCGGATGCGCCCGCGCAGTCGGAACTCGAGCGCAAGCAGATCTCCGGCGGCGTGCTCGTCCAGCAGCGCGACTCCCTGGACGCCCACGGCGACGTGACCGGGGGCTGGACCAAGGCCTGCGGCGACGACGCCGACGAGCAGACCCTGCGCGACCTGCTCTTCGCCTGGCGCGCTTGCCGGGCGGTCAAGTCCAACGCCATCCTGCTGGTCCAGTCCGGCGCCACGGTCGGCGTGGGAATGGGTCAGGTCAACCGTGTCGACTCGGCCCGCCTCGCGGTGCAGCGCGCGGGGGAGCGGGTGGCCGGGGCCGTGGCGGCGTCGGACGCGTTCTTCCCGTTCGCCGACGGACTCGAGGTGCTCGCCGAGGCCGGCGTGCGCGCCGTGGTCCAGCCCGGGGGGTCCGTTCGCGACGCAGAGGTGATCGAGGCCGCCGAGAAGGCCGGGATCACCATGTACTTCACCGGCGCCCGACACTTCTTTCACTGAGTTCGTAGATTCAGAGTTCGTAGATTCAGAGGGCGTAGATGGACCAGCAGGACGCGGTGGCGCTGACCCCGCGTGCCCAGGCCAAGGCTCGGCGCCGGGACGAGATCCTGGTGGCGGCGGCCCGGCTGATGGCACGGCGGGGCTTCCACGCGGTGCGCCTGGACGACATCGGCGCCGAGGTGGGCATCTCGGGCCCGGGCATGTACCGGTACTTCTCGTCGAAGGAGGACGTGCTCGCCGAGATGCTGCTCGACATCTCCCGCCGACTCCGAGACGGCGGACGTGAGGCGGTGGAGCGGGGCGGGGAACCCGCCGAGGTCCTGGACTCGCTGCTGGGGGTCCACGTCGACTTCGTGGCGACCGAACCGGACCTGATCAGCGTGCAGTTCCGTGACCTGGGCGCCCTGCCGGCCGGTCCGCGGCACGAGGTGCGCAGTCTGCAGCGCGAGTACGCCGAGATGTGGGTCGACGCCCTGGTGCGGCTGCGGCCGGAACTGGCCGCCGTCGATGCGCGCGCCCACATCCACGCGGTGTTCGGCCTGCTCAACTCCAGTCCGCGGCTGCCGTCGATGGCCGAGGCCGAACTGCGGCGGGTGCTCACCGCGATGGCGTCGGCGGCCCTGCGGTCCTGACCCGGGGTCCCACGTCGGTGGAACGGGGAGAGGTCCTCAGGCACCGGTTCTCGTGCATACACTCCCGGACGTGATCCGCACCGGAAGTGACCCCAGCCCGGCCTGCACCGCGGCGATACCGCGGAGCCCGCGCGGCGTCGGCGTCGCGATGGCGGTCGTCCTCGCGCTACTCGCGGCGTTAGTGGTTCCGGCGACCGTGGCCCCGGCCACCGCCCGGTCGGTCGGTGAGGGGTCGGTCGTAGACGGGCTGAGCCTCGACGCGGAGGCCACCCGCCTCGCCGACGAACTCGGGGCCCCGGGTATATCGGTGGCGGTGGTCGACTCCACGGGCGTCGTGGGTCGCGCCCACCACGGTGTCGACGGCGACGGTGCTCCGGTCGGCGAGGGGACCGCGTTCGTGTGGGGTTCGGTGTCCAAGTCCTTTGCAGCCCTCGTCGTGTCCGTCCTCGACGCGTCGGGGACGCTGTCCGCCTCGGACGCGGTGGCCTCGGTCCTGCCGGCCCTGCGCGGCGGCGAGCTCGACACCACGGGCGTCACCATCGCCGACCTCGTCCACCACGTCTCCGGTCTGCCGCACCAGGTGGAACTCACCGACGTGTGGGGGCGCACCGGCCCTGCCTCGGAGGTCGTTCCCGAGATCGCGGACGTGGCGGGCGTCGGACCGCGGGGCACCTACCGATACTCGAGCCTGAACTACCTCCTGCTCCAGGCTGTCGTCGAGACCGCGACGCAGCGGCCCTACGGCGACGTCCTCCACGAGGTCCTCGCGTCGACCTCCGGGGTGACCGACGTCGTCACCGACCCCGGCCGGTTCGCCGAGGACGTCCCTCCGGGCCACGCGCCCTACTTCTTCGGCGAGAGGCCCGTGGACGTGGGGTTCGACCCCGCGGGACTCGCCTATGGTTACCTGTCCGGCCCGACGGACTCCCTCGCGCGGTACGCGGCGTGGCAGCTCGGCGACCTCCGGTCCACATCACCGGAATCGGTCGAGCGGCGGGAGGGAGCGGTGGAGACGGGGACCGGTGCCCGGTACGGCGGTGGATTGATCATCGAGGGCAGGACGGACGGCGACGACGAGGTGACCGTCGTCCGGCACTCCGGGGCGGTCCCCGGGTACTTCACCTATCTCGCCCTGTCCCCGGAGCGGGATGTGGGCGTGGTGCTGGTGGCCAACTCCTATGGCGAGCTCCGATCGGGGGAGTCGGCTGGCGCGGCCGAGGCGTTCGCCGACCGGATCATGGGGTTGCCTCCCGGCGCGCATCCCGGCTCCGGGTTCTACACCGGGGTGATCGTCGGCGGGATCGTGCTGGTGCTGCTGCTCGTCGCCCTGCTCGGATGGGTGGTGATCGGACTGGTACGGCGGTCCCCGCCCCGCAGGACCACACGGGGGACCCTCACGCGCGTCCTGCTGGTGACACTCGTCGGCGCCGCCCTTCTGGCGGGCGGGTTGCTCGGCGTCCCCGCGGTGGTCGGGGTGCCGTTCGGGGTCGCTGCGCTGTGGGCGCCCGACGTCGCCCTGCTCTTCTGGCTGACGATGGGCCTGGTGTTCCTCGTGACGGCCGTGACGATCGCGCGCGAGATCGCCTGGAACCACCGGGGCGCCGTCGGGGGTCAGCGCCAGCCCAGCTCGCCACGCAGGCGGGCCAGCTCTTCCCGGTAGCGGGCCGCGCTCTCCAGCTTGACGTACTCGTACCCGCGCACCATGTCGGGCAACTCGGCCAGAGCGATCGCGGCGTCGTACCACTCGGCGCTCCGCCCGACCGGGCCCGAGCGCCGCAGCTCGACGGTGAGCCGGTGGACCAGATCCCGGTACCCGGCCAACAGCTCGCGTTCCACCCTGCGGACGTGGGCGTATCCGAACACGTCGAGCGGGGTACCGCGTAGCCGCTTCATCCTCGCCAGTGCCCTCATCGCAGGCATGGCCCTGGGCCCGATCGAGATCTTCCTCTTCATCCCCAGCGCGCGCAGCGCCGGCGGATGAAGCCTGAGGTTGGGCACTGCCCCCTCGCCCCACTCCTCGGTGAGCTGCGCGGCGAACGCCGGATCGACGGCCAGGCGGGCGACCTCGTACTCGTCCTTGTATGCCATGAGCTTGTACAGGTTCGTGGCCACGGCCAGCGTGAGCTGTTCGGGATCGGCTCCGCCCTCGGCGGGCTCCCGGAGGGCCTCGGCGGCGCGCAGATCCTCGACGCTGCACAGGTAGTCGGCCGCGTAGGCCGCATTCTGGAAGTCGATCAACTCGTCGACGCGCAGCGCGACCACGGCACGGAGTTCATCGGAGGCGTCCGCGCCCAGACCGGCGAGCAGGCGCTGCGCGGCGGGGGTCGGCACGTGAAGGGCCGACGTCGCCGTGGACACCGGCTTGTGTAGGTCGGCGACCAGCGCGGCCAGCGTCTCCGGATCGGCGACGGCCTGGCGGCCCCTGCGGAACGCCTGAAGATTCGCCGTGACCGCCACACCGTTGAGCTCGATCGCCTGCTCGATGGCCTCGGCGGAGATCGGCAGGGCGCCGCTCTGGTAGGCCGCGCCCACCATGAGCATGTTGGAGGACTGCGTGGAGCCGAAGAGGTTCTCCGTGATCTCACCGGGGTTCAGGTAGACCCCTCGCCTCGACGCGCGATCGATGACCGCCTGGATGTCCGAGGTGGACGGATAGTCCACGGCGGTGTCGATGACCATCGTGCCCGTGGGGATCTGGGTGGTGGAGACGACCGCGGTGGTGCGGTCCGGGTGGGCCACCTTGAGGTTGGCGTCGTCCGCACCCACGAGGCCGTCACAACACAGGTAAAGATCGCAGTCTCCGCCGCCGATCTTCGGGGGCTGCTCGAGCGGTGTCCGGGCCACCCGGACGTCGGAGACCACCGCACCGCCCTTCTGCGCCAGACCCGTCATGTCGAGGGTGCGCGCGGAGTTGCCGTCGAGCACCGCGGCGGTGGCCAGCACAGCCGACACGGTGACGATCCCCGTCCCGCCGATACCGGTCAGTCGCAGCGAGAAGCCGCGGTCGGCGTCGACCCCGGCCCGGGTCGGCTCCGGGAGGGCCGCCGCGTCGAGCTCCGGCGCCGTGGCCACCCGTTCTGTCCTGGTACCCGGCACGACGCTGACGAAGGCAGGGCAGTCGCCCTCCAGGCACGAGAAGTCGAAATTGCAGGTCGACTGGTCGATCTGCGTCTTGCGTCCGAACTCGGTCTGCACCGGATGGACGGACAGGCAGTTGGACTTCCTGCCGCAGTCGCCGCAACCCTCACAGATCCGCTCGTTGATCACCACCCGCTCGGTCGGGGTGGGGTAGGTGCCGCGCTTGCGGTGGCGGCGCTTCTCGGCCGCGCAGAACTGGTCGTGGACCAACACAGTCACCCCGGGGGTCGCGGCGAGCTCCTTCTGGACCTCGAGCGTGTCCCGGCGGTCCCGGACCTCGATGCCGCGGGGCAGGCCCTGGGACCTCGTGGCCTTGACGTCGTCCGTGGTGACGACGATCTTGGCCACCCTCTCCGCGCGCAACAGTCGCAGGATCTCCGGCAGTGACATCTCGCCGACCGGGTCCTGGCCGCCCGTCATGGCGACGGTGCCGTTGTAGAGCAGCTTGTAGGTGATGTTGTCGCCCGAGGCGACGGCGGCGCGGAGCGCGAGCGAACCGGAGTGCATGAACGTGCCGTCGCCGATGTTCTGCACCATGTGGCGCTCGGTCAGGAACGGCGCCATACCGGTCCACTGCAGGCCCTCGCCGCCCATCTGGGTGACGCCCGTGACGGTGCCGACCTGCTCGGCGTCCATGAGCAGGACCATCGCGTGGCATCCGATGCCGCCGCCCACGAGCGTCCCGTCGGCCACCTTGGTGGAGCTGTTGTGCGGGCAGCCCGAGCAGAAGTACGGCGTCCGGGTGGTGGCCAGTGGCAGGGAGATGCGCGAGCGGCCGCGGCCCGGTCCGTCGATCCAGGCCAGGGCCGACTCGATGCCGTGGACGCGGCCGAGCCGCTGCGCCAGGCCGCGGGTCACGGCGTCGACGTCGAGTTCACCGAAACGGCTGAACAGGGTGGAGCCGTCCTCGTGGGTCTTGCCCACGACATTCGCGACGTCCGGGCGACGGAAGTGGATCTCGCGGATCATCGTCTCGATGAAGTCGCGCTTCTCCTCCACCACGATCACCTCGTCGAGTCCGGTCATGAACTCGTCCAGGACAGTGCGCTCGATGGGGTACACCATGCCGAGCTTGAGGATCCGGATGCCGCGTCGGGAGAGCTCGGCGTCGTCCAGGCCCAACCTCCGCAGCGATTCGCGGACGTCGAGGTAGCTCTTGCCGGCGGCGACGATCCCGATTCGGTCGTCGGCAGTCGACTGCACGATCCGGTTGAGCTTGTTGAGCCGGGCGTACTCCAGCGCGCGCGGTATCCGGATGGTGAGCTGGTTCTGTTCCAGTTCCATCAGGCTGGACCCGAGCAGCTGGCCCGAGGGCACATGCGGGCTCGTGCCCAGATCGCCGTAGACGGGCAGGATCCGGTCCGGGTCCACCAGCGCGGTCGACGAGGCGTCCGCGACGTGCGAGGAGATCTTCATGGCCGACCACAGGCCCGAGACGCGCGAGAGGATCGCCGCGTGGACGCCGAAGTCCAGGACGTCCTGGGAATCGGCAGGGTAGAGCGTCGGGAGGTAGAGGTCCGCGAGCGCGAGCTCGGACGAGCACGGCACCGTCGAGGACTTGGCGCCGGGATCGTCGCCGACCAACGCCACCGCACCGCCGCAGGGGTCGGTGCCGATGAGGTTGGCGTGACGGATCGCGTCCGTCGCACGGTCCAGGCCGGGAGCCTTCCCGTACCAGTACCCGACGACACCCTGCAGCGGTGCGGTACCGGTGTGGGCCGTCGCGCGCAGGGTGCCCGTGCGTCGGGCGAGCTGCGAACCCATGACCGCCGTCGCTGCGGCCTCTTCGTTGAGGGCGGGGCGGTGGACCACGTCGAACGGGTCGAGGAACGCCGCTCGCCTCGCGAGTTCCAGGTCGTAGCCGGCGAGGGGAGAGCCCTCGTAGCCGCTGACGAGACTGGCGGTGAGCAGGTTCTGCCTGCGGTCCAGTCGCGCGCGGTCGCGGACCGTGCGCACCAGGGCCTGGATCCCGGTGAGGAAGACCGTGCCACTCTCGCGGGTGTAGCGGTCGGAGAGCGAGAACGATGCGGCGTCCGCCTGTGCGGTACGCGGTAGATCGTCGTGGGTGCCGCTCGGGGGGCCGAGAAGAGAGGTCATCGGTCGCACCTGGCCTTCGAAAGACGAGAACTGTATCTCCAGGCTAGGCGCGTAGGTGATGTGCGTCACGTGGTCAGCGCTGCGCAGCGCATCGTGTACAGAACGACGCGGCAAAGTCCCAGAGGAATGGGCCAGTTGTCCAGTCAGACTCGACATACTATGTACACATGGAAATAAGCCCCGGCCTGGATGCCACCGACCGTCGGCTCCTGAAGATCGTCCTGGCGGGTCCACGAGTCGGGGTGCGTGAGTTCTCCCGCCGCCTCGGGGTGGCCCGCGGGACCGCGCAGGCCAGGCTCGACAAACTCGAGGCCCGTGGCGTGATCGCCTCGTGGGCGCCCGCCCTTGATCCGGCGGCGCTCGGGTATCCGCTCTCCGCGCTGGTCCACATCCAGGTGGCGCAGGCGAAGCTGGAGGCGACCTGTACCGGCCTGGCGGACGTGCGCGAGGTCCTCGAGGTGATGAGCGTGGCGGGGGAGTTCGACATCGTCTGCCGCGTGGTGGCCCGGGACCACTCGCATCTCGAGGAGGTCTTCAGTTCCATCATCGCCACACCCGGAGTCCTGCGGACCCGTACAGAGGTGGTGCTGCGACGGCGGGTCGGCCCGCGTGTCGCCCAGTTGCTGGATGAGTGAGGGTTACTCCCAGATGCGGGCGAAGGGGTACGCCGCCTCGTACTCGGAGGCGAGTTCGAGCAGCAGACGGTCGTGGCCGATCCTCGCCGACAGGTGCACCCCGATGGGCAGACCGTCCGGCGCCCGGCCGGTGGGCAGCGAGACGGCGGGTGAGCCGGCGATGTTCTGGAGCGGGGTGAAGGTGACCCAGTCGGACACCCGCTCGAGGTGGGTCTCGTAGGGCAGGTCGGCGTCCAGGTACCCGACCTCCGGGGTCTCGTGGTTGACCACCGGGTTGAGGTACACGTCGAGGTCCCCGAACGCGGAGTCGAACCGACGCCTGGTCCGATACAGGCGGTACAGATGTAGCGGGAGCGTGGGGAGGCCTCGCCTGGCCATCCCGGCGAGGCCGATCGTGAACGGGTCGAGCCGCCCCGCGTCGAACTCCGGACTGAAGGTGCTCCGGCCAACGGAGGACGTGGCCAGGGCGAGCAGGCCCCAGTACGCGATGAAGTCCTCCCGGAACGAGGCCGGGACCGGCGCGTGGGTCGGGACGATCTCGTGACCCAGCGCGGCCAGCCGCTCGGCGGTCTCTCGCAACACCGCCAGGGTCGCCGGATCGGTCGGTTCGCCCGCAGGACTGTGCTCGACGAGGCCGATCCGCAGCCGCCGCTCCGGGGCCGGGGCGACCGAACTCAGTGGCGGGACCCCGACCGGGCGGTATCCGGATTCGAAGGCGGTCAGGAACGCCACGGTGTCGCGAACTGACCGGGTGACCACGGACTGGGAGATGATCGGGATCGGCATGTTCGCCGCGAACTTCTCGTCGGGGTGCCTGCCGCGACTCGGCTTGAACCCCACGAGACCTGTCACCGCCGCGGGGATCCGGATCGACCCACCGCCGTCGTTGGCGTGGGCGATCGGCAGCGCGCCGGCGGCCACCAACGCCGCGGATCCACCCGACGACCCGCCGCTGGTGCGGTCGGTGTCCCACGGGTTGCGGGTGACCAGGCCGCCCTGCCGCTCGGTGGCGGCGGTCCAGCCGAACGGTGGCATCGCGGTGGTCCCCACCGGAATGAGGCCGGTGGCGCGGAAGAGCGGTGCGTAGGGGCCGTCGTGGAGGGCGGGTCGCGCGGGAATCGCTGACGAGCCGAGCGTCATGGGCAGTCCCTCCACCCGGACCGCGTCCTTGAACGCCGACGGCACACCGGAGAGCGGACCGGAGAGCCGGGAGTCCTCGACCCAGGACGCGCGGCGTCGCGCGCGGTCGAAGTCGGTATGTACCAGGGCGCCCAGGACAGGGTCCGCCGCGGCGCAACGGTCGATCGCCGCCTCGACCAGTTCGGTGGGCGAGACCTCCCCCGTGCGGATGCGTTCGGCGAGGGCGGTGGCGTCGTCGTACCCGAGCGCATCGTCCCGGAAGGCGTGGACGCGGCGCGGGCTCGCGGCGGGCGTCATGTCGGCGGCGGCGTCGGCTGTGGTGTCGGTCACGCCCCCACTGTAGGGCTCCCCCCTTGACAACGGCCGGGGTTCTCCTGCATGTTAGGTGTACCTTAGTTAGGCGAGCGTCACCTTATCCTCGCTGCAGCTTCACCGCTGTGTAGCGGGCGACCCGTGGAGGGCAAACGATGGCAGTGCACCCGATCGTGTCGGATCCTGTCGTCACGGGCGCTCGACGGTTACTCGACGGGGCGGGCATCGCCACGATCGCCGTCCGCGGGACCCGGGACCGCTCGGATGTCATGGTCTCCGCGCAGCACCGTTGGATCGGCGGCGGTTCCGTCGTCGTCACCGGGGCCCCCGCACCGTGGTCAGGCCTGATCGTCGAGCCGGGCTCCTCCGTCGAGGTGGTCGTGATGATCGACGAGTTCGCCCCGATCGTCGAGGCGAAGGTGCACGTCGCCAGCCTCTACGGCTTCGGTGTGGCTCGTGCCGCGCGTCAGGGCGAGGGGTGGGTCGTCGAGGTCGAGATCGAACTCGGCGAGCTGCAGGTGCGTCGACTCGGGCACGAGGGAACCGTCCTCGCCCGCGACCTGGATTCGGTGCCCCCGGATCCCCTGGCCGCCGAGGCGCCCGGTCTCGCGGACGAGATCCGGGCACGCTTCGGGGAGGACCTGGCGATTCTGGCCGGGTCGGGAGACCCGACTCGGCCGCCGTTCGTGCTGGGCGTCGACCCGGACGGTCTCCATCTGCTGACCGCTCTGGGGCGCGACGCCGATGTCGTGCACCTGCCGTTCATGACCCGGGCGGAGTGTGTCGGGGACGTGGTCCGCGAGATGGGCCAGTACGTGGCCCGCGCGAGTTGAACCCGTCCCCTCCGCCTGCGGTGACCTACGCCGCGGAGTAGGTCAGGCAATCGGCTGTGTCGGCGCCGGAGCCGATCTCCACGGACTCCGCGGAGCAGAGCAGGTCCTTGTTGTGCGTGCACTCGACACGCTGGCACGCGCCGACGTGCGCGCTCGCGGTGGGCAGGCCGCCGCGGACGTCCAGTGAGATGAACGTCCCGCACTCGGCGTGATCGGGCGATCCCGCGACCGTGATGGCCGGGGCCGTGCAGTCCGCGTCGGCGTTGAACGAGCACGTGGTGACGGTGCAGTTGCTGATTCCGGTGAGAGTGGCCATGGCGGTTGCTCCTCGTATCGGTTGTCGTGATCCAGCTGGTGGTGGACCGGTTGTGTCGGTCCGTTCGGGTGTCACCGAGTCAACCCCCGATCGCCTCGACTTGCAAGCAAGGAAAGGCTCTGCTACGTCAGGTTAGCCTAAGCACTTGACCTGCATTTTCTCCGTAATGCCCCTTCCGGGGCCCGGTGTGCCGCGGCGTCCGTTCGTCACCGGGGGGCGGGGGCTGTCCGCGATCCCCTCTGGACTTCTGTGAGCCATGGCACTATGGTCGAACTCAGTTAATCCGACTTAACTGAAAGGGAGCGGCGCTGATGACTTCCGCGACCACCGATCGTTCGACCACCAACCGTCAGGCGCACGAGGAACTCCTCGTCGACCTCCGCGACCGCCTCGAGCGGGCCGCGCTGGGCGGCGGGGAGAAGGCCCGTGCCCGTCACCTCGAGCGGGGCAAATTACTCGCCCGCCAGCGCGTGGACGTCCTACTAGACCCTGGTAGCCCGTTCCTCGAGCTCTCCCCGCTGGCCGCTGAGGAGATGTACGGGGGCAAGGCACCGGGCGCCGGCGTCGTCGCCGGGATCGGGCGCGTCTCCGGGCGCGAATGCCTGGTGATCGCCAACGACGCGACCGTGTCCGGCGGCACCTACTACCCGATGACCGTCAAGAAGCACCTCCGCGGCCAGGAGGTGGCTCTGGCCAACAACCTGCCGTGCATCTACCTGGTGGACTCGGGCGGCGCGATGCTGCTCCAACAGGACGACGTCTTCCCGGACAGGGATCACTTCGGTCGCATCTTCTACAACCAGGCCACCATGTCCGCCCAGGGGATCCCGCAGATCGCCGCCGTCATGGGTTCGTGCACGGCCGGCGGTGCCTACGTCCCGGCCATGAGCGACGAGGCCATCATCGTCCGCAACCAGGGCACGATCTTCCTCGCCGGTCCGCCGCTGGTGAAGGCTGCCACCGGTGAAGAGGTCACCGCCGAGGAGCTCGGTGGTGGCGATCTGCACGCCAAGACCTCGGGCGTGGTGGACCACCTGGCCGACGACGACTACGACGCCCTGATGAAGGTCCGCGAGATCATCGCGACCTGCCCGCCGGCGCCCGAGCCGGACTGGGAGGTGCTCGAGCCCCGCGAGCCCGTTCGCCCGCAGACCGACCTCTACGACCTGGTGCCCGTCGACTCACGGCAACCGTACGACGTGCGCGACATCATCGGCACCGTCGTCGACGGCGGCGAGTTCACCGAGTTCAAGAAGGACTACGGCACGTCGATGGTCACCGCGTTCGCGCGGATCCACGGCCATCCGGTGGGGATCATCGGCAACAACGGCGTCATCTTCTCCGAGTCCGCCCTCAAGGGCGCCCACTTCATCGAGCTGTGCGACCGTCGCAAGATCCCGTTGATCTTCCTGCAGAACATCACCGGATTCATGGTCGGCCGCCAGTACGAGGCGGGCGGCATCGCCAAGAACGGTGCCAAGATGGTCGCCGCCGTGGCGTGCGCGCGCGTCCCCAAGTTCACGGTGGTCGTGGGCGGCTCCTTCGGCGCCGGCAACTACTCGATGTGTGGCCGTGCGTACTCGCCGCGCTTCCTGTGGATGTGGCCCAACGCCCGGATCGCCGTGATGGGCGGACCGCAGGCGGCCGACACCCTCGCATCGGTCCGTGCCGCACAGGTGACCAAGTCGGGCGGGGAGTGGACCGACGAGCAGCAGGCGGAGTTCACCGCGCCCATCCGAGAGCAGTTCGAGGAGCAGTCCACCGCGTACTACTCCACGGCCCGCCTCTGGGACGACGGGATCATCGATCCCGCCGACACCCGCACCGTCCTCGGTCTGGCCCTCGCGGCCGCGGCCAACGCCCCCCTCCAGCCGGTCAACAACGGCGTCTTCAGGATGTGAGAAGCCCCATGTCAGAAGAACTGTCCCAGAAACTCCACACCGTTCTGGTGGCCAACCGCGGTGAGATCGCGTGCCGCGTGATCCGCTCGCTGCGGGCAGCGGGTATCCGCTCGGTCGCCGTCTACTCCGACGCCGACGCGGACGCCCTGCACGTGCGCATGGCCGACGCCGCCGTCCGCCTGGGCCCGGCCCAGGCCTCGCAGTCCTACCTCGACTTCGAGAAGGTGATCGACGCGTGCCGCCAGACCGGCGCGCAGGCCGTCCACCCCGGCTACGGATTCCTGTCCGAGAACTCGCGTTTCGCGCGGGCACTCGAGGAGGCGGGCCTGATCTTCGTGGGGCCGCCGGCCACCGCGATCGAGACCATGGGCGACAAGATCACGGCCAAGGCCGCGGTCTCGGCCCGGGACGTACCCACCGTGCCCGGGATCTCCCGGCCGGGACTGACCGACGACGACCTGGTCGCCGGTGCCGAGGAGGTCGGGTACCCGGTCCTCGTCAAGCCGTCCGCGGGCGGGGGCGGCAAGGGCATGCGCCGCGTGGAGCGGGCGGAGGACCTGCGCGCCGCGCTCGACTCCTCCCGCCGTGAGTCGGCGGGAGCCTTCGGCGACGACACGCTGTTCCTCGAGCGGTTCGTCGACACCCCGCGCCACATCGAGGTGCAGGTCCTCGCCGACACCCACGGCAACGTCATCCACCTGGGCGAGCGTGAGTGTTCGTTGCAGCGCCGCCACCAGAAGGTCATCGAGGAGGCGCCCAGCGCGCTGCTCGACGAGATCACCCGGCAGCGCATCGGCACCGCCGCGTGCGACGCCGCCCGCTCGGTGGGCTACGTGGGCGCCGGCACCGTCGAGTTCATCGTCTCGGCCAAAGCCCCGGACGAGTTCTTCTTCATGGAGATGAACACCCGACTGCAGGTCGAGCACCCGGTCACCGAGATGGTCACCGGCGTGGACCTGGTGGACTGGCAGGTCCGCATCGCCGCGGGTGAGGAGCTGACGCTGCGCCAGGAGGACATCACCCTCACCGGCCACGCGATCGAGGCGCGCGTCTACGCGGAGGACCCGGCAAAGGGCTTCCTGCCGACCGGCGGCACCGTGCTCGGGCTCGAGGAACCGTCCGGTGACGGCATCCGGGTCGACTCCGGCCTGCGCGTCGGCACGGTCGTGGGCAGCGACTACGACCCGATGCTCGGCAAGGTCATCGCCCACGGTGCCGACCGCGGTGAGGCGCTGGCCCGTCTCGACGCGGCGCTGGCCGGTACCCACGTGCTGGGCCTGCGGACCAACATCGACTTCTGTCGCTTCCTGCTCTCGCAGCCGGAGGTCGTGGCCGGAGACCTCGACACGGGTCTGCTCGACCGCACCGTCGACAACTACACCGCCACCCCGGCGCCCGGGGGTGCACTGGTGGCGGTGGCCATGCACCGCACCGAGGAGCGCTGGGCCCGCGTGCCGGCCAACCGGCGGGGCCCGTGGGATGTGCCCAACGGCTGGCGGGTCGGTGGGCGCGCCGAGGTGTGGACCCGGTTGGACTCCGGTCCGGGTTCGGACGCCGTCACCGTCGGCCTCAGGGGCACCCCCGACGACGCCGAGGTGACCATCACCGACGCGACGATCGGCTCCACCGCCGAGGCGACCGTCTCCGCGCGCCACCACGCCCGCGTGGCCCGGGACGGCGCGTCGCTCCGACTGACCGTCGACGGCACCCAGCAGCGCTGGACCGTCGTCCGTTCCCATGACCACAGGGCGGCGGACACCTACTGGGTGGCCGGCGACGGGGGCACCTGGGACCTGCGGCTGCTGCCGCTCATCGACTCCCGGATCCACGACGCCGGGATGTCTGACGGTCAGATCCTCAGCCCCATGCCCGGTTCCGTGATCGCCTGCTTCGTCGCCGACGGCGACGAGGTGACGGCCGGACAGAACGTCCTGGCCGTCGAGGCCATGAAGATGGAGCACGCGCTCACCGCGCCGATCGACGGCGTGGTCCGCCTCAACGTCTCCACCGGCGAGCAGGTGCCCGCCGACCACCTGCTCGCGACCGTCGAGCCCCACCCCTCCACCGAGGAAGCACAAGGAGAAACCGATGCCTGAGTTGGAAGAGCACTACCAGGACCTCAAGGTCACGGTCGCCGAGTTCGCCGACAAGGTTGTCGCCCCCGCCTCGGCCGAGCACGACCGCAACCACACGTTCCCGTACGAGATCGTCGCCAAGATGGGCGAGATGGGCCTGTTCGGCCTGCCCTTCCCCGAGGAGTTCGGTGGCATGGGCGGCGACTACTTCGCCCTCTCCCTGGCGCTCGAGGAACTGGGCCGTGTCGACCAGTCGACCGCCATGACGCTCGAGGCCGGCGTGGGCCTGGGCGCGATGCCGATCTACCACTTCGGCACCGACGAGCAGAAGAACACGTGGCTCCCCGATCTCGCCGCGGGCAAGAAGCTCGCCGGCTTCGGCCTCACCGAGCCCGGTGCGGGTTCGGACGCCGGAGCAACCAAGACCACCGCCAAGCGTGACGGTGACGAATGGGTGGTCAACGGCAACAAGCAGTTCATCACCAACTCGGGGACCGACATCACCTCGCTGGTCAACGTCACCGCGGTGACCGGGATCCGGGATAACGGCAAGAAGGCCATCTCCACCATCATCGTCCCGTCGGGCACCCCCGGCTTCACGGTCGAACCGGCCTACGACAAGGTCGGCTGGAACTCCTCCGACACGCACCCGCTGACCTTCGCGGACGTGCGGGTCCCGGCGGAGAACATCCTCGGCGAGGAGGGGCGCGGCTACGCGAACTTCCTGTCGATCCTCGACGAGGGCCGCATCGCGATCGCCGCGGTGGCCACCGGCGCCGCCCAGGGTTGCGTCGACGAGTCGGTCAGGTATGCGCGTGAACGCGAGTCCATGGGCCAGAAGATCGGCTCGTTCCAGGCGATCTCCTTCAAGATCGCCCGCATGGAGGCCCGCGCCCACACCGCGCGCTGCGCCTACTACGAGGCCGCGCGTCTCATGCTGGCCGGCAAGCCCTTCAAGAAGGAGGCGGCCATCGCCAAGATGGTCTCCTCGGAGGCGGCCATGGACAACGCCCGGGACGCCACCCAGATCCATGGCGGCTACGGGTTCATGAACGAGTACCTGGTGGCCCGGCACTACCGGGACTCCAAGATCCTCGAGATCGGCGAGGGCACCACCGAGGTGCAGCTCATGCTGATCGCGCGCGGTCTGGGGCTGTAGAGATGTCTGAGCAGCACGGAACCGAGACGCGCAAAGAGGTTCTCCAGCGTGGTCTGTGGTTCGAGGAGTACGAGGTCGGTACCGCCTACCTCCATCGCCCCGGCCGCACGATGACCGAGACGGACAACGTCCTGTTCACCACGTTGACCATGAACACCCAGGCGTTGCATCTGGACGCGGCGTGGTCGGCCGAGCAGTCGGGCTTCGGTGGGGAGCGGCTCATGAACTCCATGCACACGCTCTCGACCCTCGTCGGACTGTCGGTCGCCCAGCTCACGCAGGGCACCATCGTGGCCAACCTGGGCTTCTCCGAGGTCAGCTTCCCCAAGCCGATGCTGCACGGGGACACCCTCTACGCCGAGACCGTGTGCACCGAGAAGCGGGAATCGAAGTCGCGTCCGGGCGAGGGGATCGTGACCCTCGAGCACATCGGACGCAACCAGCACGGCGACATCGTGGCCAAGGCCGTCCGCAAGACCCTGGTCCGTAAGCGCCCCGCCGAGTCCACGGGACAGGGATCGGCATGACCCCGGCCTGGATCCCGCCCGGCCCGGCACTGCTGTTCTGCCCGGCCGACCGCCCGGAGCGCTACACCAAGGCGGCCGAGCGGGCGGACGTGGTGATCGTGGACCTGGAGGACGCGGTCGCGCCGGACGCCCGACCAGCAGCCCGGGAGGCGCTGCGGGCCTCCGACCTGGACCCGGAGCGCACGATCGTCCGCGTCAACCCGATGGGCACCGACGACCACGCCGCCGACCTCGAGGCTCTCGCCGACACCGACTACCGGTGCGTCATGCTGGCCAAGACCGAGTCGGCCGCACAGGTCGCGGACGTCCACGCCGCCACCGGCGCGGCGGTCCTGGCGCTGGTGGAGACGCCCCTCGGCGTGATCCGCGCGGCGGAGATCGCCGCCGCACCCGGATGCGCCGGGATGATGTGGGGCGCCGAGGACCTGCTCGCCGCGATGGGCGGCTCGACCAGCCGTTTCTCGGGCGTCGAGGCCGGCGGCCCCCGGGTCGCGGGGGAGTACCGCGACGTCCCGCGTCACGCCCGTGCGCAGGTCGCGCTCGCGGCGGCCGCGTTCGGTCGGTGGGCGGTGGACTCGGTCCACCTCGACATCGCCGACGAGGCTGGTCAGCGCGCCGAGGCGCTCGACGCCGTCGCCCTGGGGTTCGTGGCCACCGCCTGTATCCACCCGTCCCAGGTGGCGGTGGTCCGGCAGGCCTTCGCGCCCGACGACGACGAGGTGGCCTGGGCCCGGAAGGTCCTCGACGCCGCCGAGAGCAACCAGGGCGTCTTCCGGCTGGACGGCCGCATGGTCGACGGCCCCGTCTTCCGTCAGGCCGAGGCGACGATGCGTCGCGCCGCGGCCGCAACCACCTGATACGCCGCCACCTGACACTGCAACCCCCACTTCGTGGGCCGTCCGACCCCACCCTCAAGGAGCACCGGGATGACCACCACCGATCTCGATTCCACCCCACTGGACCCCGCCCTGTCCCACACCCGTGGGGACGCCGACGTCCCGCTGCTCACGCAGACGATCGCCGACAACCTGGCCGCCACGGTCGAGCGCTTCGGCGACCGCGACGCCCTCGTCGACGTGCAGGCCGGACGCCGCTGGACCTACACGGAGTTCCACGCCGACGTCCGCCGGCTGGCCTCGGGCCTGCTGCGCCTCGGGATCCGGACCGGCGACCGCGTGGGCATCTGGTCTCCCAACCGGTGGGAGTGGGTGATGATCCAGTACGCCACCGCCGAGATCGGTGCGGTGCTGGTCAACATCAACCCCTCCTACCGCGTCCACGAGCTTGAGTACGTCCTCAAGCAGGCCGGGATCAAAGCAGTGGTCGCGGCGCCCCAGTTCAAGGACTCCGACTACACCGGCATGCTCTCGCAGGTCCAGCCGAGCTGCCCGGACCTCGATGTGGTCGTGCTCTTCGGCGACGAGGAGTGGGAGTCGATGATGTCGGGGCCCACCGATGCCGAGGAGCTGGCCGGGATCCGCGCCGGACTCGGCGCCGGGGACCCCATCAACATCCAGTACACCTCGGGCACGACGGGATTCCCCAAGGGCGCCACCCTCTCGCACACCAACATCCTCAACAACGGATACTTCGTGGGCGAGACGATCAACTACTCGGAAGTCGACCGGGTCTGCATCCCGGTGCCCTTCTACCACTGCTTCGGCATGGTGATGGGCAACCTCGCCTGCACCACCCACGGGTCGTGCATGGTGATCCCCGCGCCGGCATTCGACCCCGCGGCGTCGCTGCGGGCGGTGGCGCAGGAGAAGTGCACGAGCCTCTACGGCGTGCCGACCATGTTCATCGCCGAGCTCGCGCTCGAGGACTTCGACTCCTACGACCTGTCGTCCCTCCGGACCGGGATCATGGCGGGTTCGCCGTGCCCGGAGGCGACCATGCGTCAGGTGATCGACCAGATGAACATGGAGGAGGTGTCGATCTGTTACGGCATGACCGAGACCTCCCCGGTGTCCACCCAGACCCGCGCCGACGACTCACTCGACCGCCGCGTCGCCACCGTCGGGCGGGTCGGTCAGCACCTGGAGATCAAGATCGTCGATCCCGAGACGGGCCAGACCCTGCCGCGCGGTGAGGCGGGGGAGTTCTGCACCAAGGGCTACAGCGTGATGGTCGGGTACTGGAACGAGCCGGAGAAGACCGCCGAGGCGCTCGACGCCGACGGGTGGATGCACACCGGTGACATCGGGGAGATGGACGCCGACGGCTACGTCAAGATCACCGGCCGCATCAAGGACATGGTGATCCGCGGAGGCGAGAACATCTACCCGCGTGAGGTGGAGGAGTTCCTCTACACGCACCCCGACATCCTCGACGCCCAGGTGATCGGGGTCCCGGATCCGAAGTACGGCGAGGAGCTCATGGCGTGGGTCCGCCTCAAGCCGGGGCGCGACGACCTCACGGCCGACGAGGTCCGCGACTTCGCCACCGGCAAGCTGGCACGTCACAAGATCCCGAAGTACGTCCACGTGGTGGACGAGTTCCCGATGACCGTCACCGGCAAGGTCCGCAAGGTCGACATGCGCAAGACGGCCATCGAGATCCTCGGCATCGCCTGACGACCTCCCCAGACCTGACAAGGAGTATGTGTATGTCCAGCAAGATCATGACCGCGGCGGAGGCCGTCGCGGATATCCCGGACGGGGCGTCGATCGCCGCCGGCGGGTTCGGACTGTGCGGGATCCCGCAGGTCGTCATCGAGGCCCTCGCGGCCCGCGACGTCGGGGACTTCGAGGTGTTCTCCAACAACGCCGGTGTCGACGGCAAGGGCCTCGGCATGCTCCTCGAGTCCGGAAAGCTCCGGCGCATCGTCTCGTCGTACGTGGGCGAGAACAAGGAGTTCGCGCGCCAGTACTTGTCCGGTGAGCTCGAGGTGGAGCTCACGCCGCAGGGCACCCTCGCCGAGCGGATGCGCGCCGGCGGCTCCGGGATCGGGGCGTTCTACACGCGCACCGGTGTCGGTACCTACGTCGCCGACGGCGGGATGCCGTGGAAGTACGACTCCGACGGTGGCGTCGCACTGGCCTCACCCCCCAAGGAGACCCGGGAGATCCGCGGCGAGACCTACGTGCTCGAGCAGGCCATCGAGGCCGACTTCTCGCTGGTGCGTGCCGCGGTCGCCGACCGCAGCGGCAATCTGCGGTTCAACCTCACCGCCCGCAACTTCTCGCCGCTGGCCGCCATGGCCGGCCGCGTGTGCATCGTCGAGGCGGAGAAGATCGTCGAGGTCGGCGAGCTGGCCCCCGACGACATCCACCTGCCCGGCATCTTCGTGCACCGCCTGGTCGAACTCACGCCGCAGCAGGTGGAGCAGACCAAGTGGATCGAGAAGACCACCACCAACCCGCCCTCGGAAGGACAGCGCTGATGAGCAGGATCGGACGCGACCGCAAGGCGATGGCCGCCCGCGCGGCCCTCGAACTCTCGGACGGCCAGTACGTCAACCTCGGGATCGGGCTCCCGACGATGGTCCCCAACTACGTCCCCGAGGACGTCAACGTCACCTTGCAGTCGGAGAACGGGCTGCTGGGGATCGGCCCCTACCCGCACCTGGACGACGTCGACCCGGACCTGATCAACGCCGGCAAGGAGACCGTCACCACGCTCCCCGGTTCGTCGATCTTCGACTCCGCGATGAGCTTCGGGATGATCCGTTCGGGCAAGATCGACGTGGCCATCCTCGGTGCGATGGAGGTCAACCCGGCCGGCGACATCGCCAACTGGATGGTGCCCGGAGCCATGGTCAAGGGCATGGGCGGCGCGATGGACCTCGTCGTGGGCGCCCGCCGCATCGTCGTGGTGATGGACCAGGTGGCCAAGGACGGCTCGTCCAAGATCGTCTCCGAGATCTCGCTCCCGCTCACCGGCCTGGGCTGCGTGGACCGGATCATCACCGAACTGGGAGTATTCGACCGCGACTCCGACGGGCTGACCCTGATCGAGCTGGTCGACGGGGTGACCCTCGAGCAGATCGCCGCCGCCACGGGAGCCCCGTACCGCGTGGCCGAGGACCTGCGGTAATCACGGCACCAGGCACCGGCGCCGCCGGACTCTGGACCACACCGGTCCGGGGTCGGGCGGCGCTCTCGGCGTTGGCATGGGTCGTGGGGTACGTGGTCGGCTTCGTCGTCGTCGTACTCCTCGGCCTCCTCGCCGCGAGCACCCTGGACACCGCCCGCCCCGACACCGCCCTGCTCGCCCTCGTGGTGCTCGGCGGCACGGCGGTGGCCGCGTTGGTCGCCGTGCGGGTCCATCTGTTGCGCCGACGCGGGTTGGGTTGGGCCGACGTGGGGCTGCGCCCGCCGGCGCGCTCGCCGATGCACCTGCTGTGGCAGATCCCGGCGGTGATGATCGCGGGGGTCGTGGCCTCCATGATCGTGCTCATACCACTGGGCACCGGGCCGGAGGGCTCCGACGACGGGCTCGAGGACCTCGCCACCGGTGGGCCGGCGTTCGTCCTCCTGGGGCTGCTCGCCGTGGCGGCGCTCGTGCCCGTGGCCGAGGAGGTGGTCTTCCGGGGGATCGTCCTGCCCGCGCTGCGTGCGAGGTTCCGGGCAGTCCCGGGGATCGCCCTCGCGGGAGCGGTCTTCGCGGCCGTACACCTGATCCCGCCCGCGCTGCCGTACCTGCTGGTGGTGGGGATCTCCCTCTGTGTGATGGCGCAGTGGTACCGGTCGATCGTGCCCGGGATCGTGCTGCACGGGGTCAACAACGCGGTGGTGTTCGCCGGGATCGTCGCGGCGGGGGCGGCCTGAGCGGCTGCTGTCCTGCCGCGGTGCCCCGGCTGCTGGGCTACCGCGCGTCCACAGACACGGTCGCGCCCTCTCGCGCCACCGTCACCGGGCCGTCGAAGTGGCGTGACGCGATCCGTCCCATCTCCTGCGCCTCCTCCGGCCGCGCGAAGTGGGTGAGGACGAGATGACGTGCCCCGGCCTCGGAGGCGATCCCGGCGGCGAGTTCCGGCGTGAGGTGCCCGTGGCCGTGGATCACGTCGTCGTCGGCGGCCAGGACGGTGGATTCGCACACGAACACGTCCGCCCCGGTGGCTGCGTCGACGACTCCGCGGCACGGGCCGGTGTCCGAGGAGAAGCAGACCACCCCGTCCGCGCCCGCGAACCGCAGTGCGGCGGACGGCACCGAGTGCAGCGCGCGATGAGGGGTGATCGTCCAGCTGCCGATCCCGACGGGAGTCCTTGAGTCGAGCTCCAGTCCGCGCACGTCGAAGGCGGACCGGATGGGGGAGACCATGGTCGGCAGGGTGGGTATCCCGAAGAGCTCGTCGAATCGCTCGAGACGGCCCATCTCCTCCGCCGGTACGTAGAGCGGGATCCGCGGGAGTACGTCGGGGAACGTCCAGCGGTACGCCCAGGCCATGAGGTCGAGGCTGTGGTCCGCGTGTAGGTGGGTCACCACGATGCCGCTCAGCTCGGACAGGTCGTGGGTGCGCGCGAAGCTGAGCAGGGATCCGGGTCCGGCGTCCACGAGCACGGCGGTCGCCTCCTCCCGGACCAGGTAGCTCGACGCGGCTCCGGTCCGGCCGGGGGCGGTGGCGTTGCAGCCGAGAACCTCGACGGTGGTCACAGCAACACGATCCCTTCGTCTCTGGCGGCCACGGTGACGATCGGACCGAGGTCGGCGGGCCCGACGTGGTCCATGTCGAGTTCCGTGCCGTGCACATCGATGCGCAGCCGGGTGACGGTGCCGGCGAACTCGGCGTGGAGTACGCGGGCGGTGGTGGATCCCGGAGTGTCCGCGTCAGCGATCCGCAGGGAGTCGCGGCGGACGAGTACCCGGCCACCGGAACCCGGGGAATCACGCTCCACGCGGGTGACGTCGATGCCGGATTCCGGGATCCGCCACCGGCCGCCCAGCACCTCGACCGCGTCCGGGGTGCGCAAGGTCTCGAGGATTCGGCCCGAACCCAGGAAATCTGCCACGAACTCGTCGACCGGGTGGTTCCAGAGGTCATCAGGCGTCCCGTGCTGGATCACACGGCCGTCCCGGACTATCGCGATCGAGTGGGCGAGCGCCAGCGCCTCCTGCTGGTCGTGGGTGACGATCACCGTGGTGCACCCGACCTGGGCGAGGTTCGCGGACAGGCTCCGGCGCAGACCTGCCCGTAGTTGTGGGTCGAGCGCGGAGAGGGGCTCGTCCAGGAGGAGAACCGTGGGGTCGATCGCCAGTGCCCGGGCCAGGGCCACCCGTTGGCGCTGGCCACCGGAGAGTGCACCGGGCCGCCGTCCCGCGTACTCCGACAAGTGGACCAGTTCGAGGAGTTCGTCGGTGCGACGGGTCCGTTCGGCCCGGTTCACCCCGCGCGCCCGCAACCCGTACTCGACGTTCCCGCGCACCGACATGTGCGGGAACATCGCGTACGACTGGGGGACCAGTCCGATGTTGCGGCGAGCGGGTGGCGTGGAGGTGACGTCGGTGCCCCCGATGCGGATCCGTCCGGTGGACGGACGGACCATGCCGGCGATCGACCGGAGGACGGAGGTCTTTCCGCACCCGCTGGGGCCGACCAGGGCGAGGATCTCACCCTCGCGGACGTCGATCGTGACTCCGTCGACGGCGAGGGTGTCGCCGTACCGGACGGAGACGTCGTCGAGGGCCAGACCGGGGGAGGTACTCGCGACGGAGGTGCTCATGGCCGAGGTGTTCATGACAGGGACCTTTCGTGCATGCGGGCGCGCAGCGCGACGAGAACCGCGAACACCGGGAGCAGGGAGACGATGAACCACACGGACATCGCCGACGCCAGTTCGAGCCGCCGCGTCTGATAGGCGTCGAACAGGGCGAACGGCGCCGTGGGATTAGCCGGGGCGTTGACGAAGAAGCTGATGTTGAACTCGCCGTAGCTCAGGGCGTACGACATCGCCGCGGCCTGGACTATCGCGACCAGGCACCACGGGATGGTGATGGTGAGGACCTGCCGCACCCGGGAGGCACCGAGGCTCAGCGCGACCTGCTCGCACTCGTCCAACCGATCGGAGGCGAGGACGGGGACCAGCGCGGCCAGGGTGAAGGGCAGCGTGAACACGACGTGGCCGATGAGCAGCAGCAGCCCGCTCGGCCGCAGCTCGGCGTACGTGCCGATCAACGCGACCGAGATGGCGATACCCGGGACGGCCAGCGGGACCGTGGCGAGGTAGCCGACCGCGCGGGCCGTGAAGGAGGAGGAGCGGGACGACCACCACGCGAGCGGGCCGCCCACGACGAGGTTGATCACTGCGACGGCCACCCCGACGGTGGCGCTGTGCAGGAGGGTGGGGGAGAGCAGCCGGAACCCGAGGCCCATCCAGTCCAGTGTGAACCCGCCGGTGTACGGGCCCGCGATGAAGCTCACGCTGGTCGCGACGACCAATGTCGCGATCATGGGGACCAGGACGACGCCGAGCATGAGCCACAGCCAGACGCGGGACGCGGTCATCGGGCGACCATCCTCTCGGTGATCCGGGCGACCGCCCGGCCGGCGAGCAGGAACGCGGCGGCCAGGACCGCCAGGATCAGGGCGTTGGCGGACGCGGTGGCGATGTTGAACCCGGCGGAGCTGAGACCGTCCACCACCTCGAGCGGGAGCAGTCGGTCGCCGCGGGCGAGGACGGCGATCGTGCCGTATCCCCCGAGCGCGACCGCCAGCGCGGTCCCCGACGCCTCGATGATCGCCGGCAGCAGCAGGGGAAGGGTGACGGTGACGAAGACCCGGGCGCGTCCGGCGCCCAGTGAACGCGCGGTCTCGGGCATCGCCGGATCCAGGTTCTCCGCGGCACCTCGGAGCGGTCCGATGATTCTCGGTAGGGAGAAGTAGGTGTAGGCCACCACGAGTCCGGGGATGATGTAGGCGGTGCCCGCCAGCTGCGGGAACCACAGGCCGAGCAGACCAGTGTTGCCCAGCAGGACCACGGCGAAGAACCCGATGATCGTCCCGGGGAGGGCGACGGGAAGCGTGAAGGCTGAATCCACCGGTGAGGTGTTGCGTCCGGCGTGCGAGCGGGCCGCCAGGTGCAGGACCAGCGGGATCGACAGGGCGATGGCGATCCCCACCGCCGAGACACACACCGCGAGCGAGTTGACCACCGCGCGCTGGATCGCCTCCGAACTGAGGGCGGCGACGAGGTAGTCGGCGGTGAGCCCCGACTCCTCCCGCAGCCCGGTACGTCCGAGCCCGACGGCGTTCTGCATCAGAGAGACCAGTGGGTACAGAGCGAACGCCAGGAGGAAGACGACCCCCGGGACCGCGGCGAGCCATCCCCAGCGGGGACCACCCGCCGCGGTGGGGGACACCCGGGTGCGGACGGTCAACGACCGACCTCGGCGGTGAAGGCGGCGATGAAGTCCTCCTGGACCGCACCCTGCTTGACGTAGTCGACGGTGCGGGCCCGCTCGTAGTCGGCGTCCGGGAGCATCTTGGCGGCCATATCGTCCGGGATCGACCCGATCACCGGACGCATGAACCCGCGGGCGAAGAGCTGCTGACCCTGCTCGGAGAAGTAGAAGTTGAGGAGCTCCTCCGCGTTGTCCCGATTGGGCGCGCCGTTGACGATCCCCACGACGTAGGGGATGAGGAGGCTGCCCTCCTCGGGGATCACGACCTCGACGTCGATCCCCTCCTCCTGCAGCTTGTAGCCGTTGAAATCCGTGTCGATGAGGATCGGGATCTCGCCCTGGCCCACCAGCGCGGTCGCGGTCTGGGCCGGCGTCACGGCGCCGTTGTCCTTGAGTCGGCTGAGGTACTCCAGACCGGGCTCCCAGTTGTCCAGGTCCCCGCCCATCGCCTCGTTGGCGGCGGTGGCGACCGAGTAGCCGACCGCGGCCTGGGTCGGGTCGAGGTATCCCACCTTGCCGCGGTACTCGGGCTTGGTCAGGTCCTCCCACGTCCGCGGCACCTCGGCGTCCCCGAGATGATCCTTGTTGACGATGAACGCCACCGCGCCGGTGTGCAGGGTGTGCCACCGGCCGTCGGGATCGCGGAGGTCCTCGTCGATCGACTCCACTCCCTCGGGGGTGTAGGCGCTGAGCAGATCCGCCTGCACCAGCTGGTCGGCGAACGCGATGCCGACGTAGGCGGAGTCGGCGACGGGGGAGGCGGCCTCGGCCTGGAGAGCGGCGAGCGTCTGTCCCGAGTTCTTGGGGTCGTTCGGGGCGGAGATCCCCGTCTCGTCCGAGAAGGCCGCCAGCACCTCGCCGAAGTTCCCCCACTCCGAGGGGCTGTTGTAGGTGATGACCGTGCCGGAGTCCCCGGCCGCGGTCGACGGGGCTTCCTCGCCAGCGGTGTCGGCGTTGCCGCAGGCGGTCAGGGCGAGTCCGGCTGCGGCGGTCGCAGCGAGCGTGCGCAGGGTGCGTGAGAGAGTCATCGTCTGATCCTTGGTCGTCTGATCCGTGGTCGTTGTCGGCCCGAACCTGTCAGCGCCGTTGGCCGCGGCGGGCGCCGAGCCGGGTATCAGCAAACGCGTGCCAAATCGGTTTGGCAATGGGTGGGGCGGCCACTTCGGGCACTGTTCGCCGACCGTTCACCCGCGTCCTGGATGTTCTCGGGCTACCGATCCGCCCGGTCGAGTGGGTCAGCGGCGGAGGTCGGCGACGGAGTCGCGGACCATCAGGTGGACGGGGACCATCGCGGTGCGGGGCGCCGGCCCGGGCTCGAGGAGTTCGGTCGCGGCGATCTGCCCGACGAGCCGGCGGTCGAAGGCAACCGTTGTCATGGCCGGCGCGAGCAGCCCCGACGTGGGCAGGTCGTCGTGTCCGAGCACGCTCACGTCGCGCCCCACCTCGACCCCCGCGTCCCGAGCGGCCCGGTACACCGCGGAGGCGGTGTAGTCGGAGTTCATGAGGAAGGTGCGCATGCCTCCCGGGTCGGCGAGCTGGTCGGCGACGAGATCCCGCACGTCGTCGAAACGCAGTCGGCAGGGCAGGATCTCCGGGCTCAGTCCCAGTTCTCCCGCACGAACGAGGTAGGCCTGGGTGCGGTCCGGATCGGCGGCGTCCGCCGCCGGCGCGCAGACGAAGCCGATCCGTTGGTGGCCCAGGCCCGCGAGATGGTCGACCGCCAGGGTCACGGCCCTGGTGTTGTCCGGGCCCACCGTGGTGACCACGGGGGAGGGCGATGTGTTGATCTGGACGATCGGCAGTTCGGGGCGGTTGGCCCGCCACCAGTCGACCGCCTCCGTCCCGCCGACCGGGGCGATCGCCAGGGCGCTCACCTGTCCGTCGGCCATGCGGCGTACCGCCGCCAGTTCGGTCGCGGAATCGTAACCGGAGTCCATGACGACCACGTGCGAACCCCGCGAGGAGGTGACGGCCTCCATCCCTCGGAGCACATCGAGGAAATAGGAGTTGGAGAGGTTTCTGGTGATGAGTCCCACGGCGTCCACACGACCCAGCCGCAGGGCGCGCGCGGCCGGGTTGGGGCGGTACCCCAGCCTGTCGGCGGCGTCACGCACACGGCGCACCGTGCCGGCTGCGACACGACCCTGTCCGTTGAGCGCCAGGCTGGCCTGCGGGACGGAGACGCCGGCAGCCTGCGCGACGTCGCGCAACGTGGTCCTGCTCTTCGGCGCCATACGATCTACTCCACCACAACGAGCGGGGGGATCAGGCCAGCAGTGCCGACACCAGCAGCAGAACGGGGAGGGCACCGAGGGTGGTGAGGACCGCCGAGTCGCGGGCGAGCAGCGTCCCGTGTCCGTAGCGGGTGGCCACCACGAGGACGTTCTGCGCGGTGGGCAGGGCGGCGGCCACCACCACGGTGAGCAGCTCGTGACCCCGCATGCCCATGAGGCCGCTGCCGATGGCGTAGGCGAGCAGAGGGTGCGCCACCAGTTTGAGCACGCTGGCCAGCCAGATCTCCCGGCGCGGCGAGGCGCCGGCCTCGAGCACCTTGACGCCGTAGAGGGACATGCCGAACACCAGGAGCGCGCCGGGGACCGAGATCTGACCCACCAGGTGAACGGGCTCGAGGAGAGGGTCGGGCGGTGTCCAGGGCAGGGCGGCCACCACCACCCCGGCGAGAGCGGCCAGGACGAGGGGGGTCCGGGCTGCCTGGAGCGCCGAGGCGAATGCACCTCCACGGCCGTCCGTCGTGCCCTCCGTCCGGGCGGCGCGCTCGAGGACGGCAATGGCGACCGGCTGCAGCACCGCCACCTGGAACAGCAGGAGGGGCATGACGAACCCGAAGTCCCCCAGGACGTACACGGCGATGGGGATACCCAGGTTGGCGGAGTTGACGTAGCTGGCGGCCAGGGCGCCGACGGCGAGGTCGGCGGCCGGTCGTCGGAGCCACACTTTCGCGATGAGAACGTAGGCCAGCGCCATCACGAGCGCCGTACCGGCGGAGACCACGAAGACGCCGGTGAAGACCTGGTCGAGCGTGGTGCGGGCGAGGGCGTCGAACAGCAGGGCCGGGGTGGCGACGAAGAACACGAGCCGGTTGAGCACTAGGCGCGCGTCGGTGCCGAGGACCCGGGAGCGGGCGAGCAGCCAACCCAGTGCGACGAGAGCGACGATCACGGCGAAGCCGTTAAGGACGCCGACCACTGCGGACTCCTCGGATTCGGGGGAGGGGGAGCGGTAACGCCGATCGGGGCCGAGCACTCCTGCGGGCAGGAGGCGCGACCCCGATCGGGTTGCTGTTGTCCGGTCGGCGGCTAGCTACCGCGGGCGGGACGGGCGGTGCGGTTCGACCGCGCCGAGCAGTGGCTCAGCGACTGGTGAACGGCAGCAAAGCCATCTCGCGGGCGTTCTTGACCGCGACGGCGACCTGACGCTGCTGCTGCGGCGTGAGGCCGGTGACGCGGCGTGAACGGATCTTGCCACGATCGGAGATGAACGTGCGGAGGGTGTTGACGTCCTTGTAGTCGACCGTCTCGATACCCGCGACCTTCAACGGGTTCTTCTTGGGACGACGGCCTTCCTGGGCCCGGACCTTCTTGGACGGAGTGCTACGCGCTTTAGCCATGATTACCTACTCACCAACTCGACTTCGTGACACCGGGCAGCTCGCCACGGTGGGCCATCTCGCGCATCCGGACGCGGGAGAGACCGAACTTACGGAGGTAGCCGCGCGGGCGGCCGTCGGCGACGTCGCGGTTACGCACCCGCACGGGCGAGGCGTCACGCGGCATCTTGTTGAGCGCGGTCTGGGCGTCCATACGCGCCTCGTCCGTGCTCTCGGGGTTCTTGATGACAGCCTTGAGCTCGGCGCGCCGCTCGGCGAATCGGGCCACCTTGGCCTTGCGCTGCTCGTTACGCGCGATCTTTGACTTCTTGGCCACGGGTCAGCGCTCCTCTCGGAATTCGACGTGCTTGCGGACGACCGGGTCGAACTTCTTGAGGACGATGCGGTCCGGGTTGTTACGGCGGTTCTTGCGGGTCACGTAGGTGAACCCGGTCCCGGCCGTGGACTTGAGCTTGATGATGGGTCGAACGTCGTTACGTGCCATCTCAGATCTTCTCCCCACGGGCGCGGATACGGGCCACGACGGCCTCGATGCCATCGCGGTCGATGGTCTTGATGCCCTTGGTCGAGACCGTCAGCGTGACGCGACGACCCTCGGAGGGCACGAAGTAGCTACGGCGCTGGATGTTCGGGTTCCAGCGACGGTTGGTCCTGCGGTGTGAGTGCGAGACGGACTTGCCGAAACCCGGCTTCCGTCCCGTTACCTGGCAATGCGCCGACATGGCGTGGTTCTCCTTCCGCCTCCTCGTACGGTGGCGCGTGATGGTCGGAGCTCCCGGTCGGCCTAGGCCGAGCAGCAGCGGATCATCACGTCGCGGGCACCGTGAGAGGCGATAGCAAACGTGCAGACAACAGCGATGGTCTAGTTTACGGCCCGACCGCGGGAAACGGTAATCAGCACGTCAGCGCCGGTAAGGAGCGCGCACGGAGCGCACCCCGAGACCACGAATTGAGTACCCGGTCATCGTACGGGTACGATCTACCGATGCGTGTGCTGATACCGGGATCCCCGGTTCGGCCACTGGCATTTGCACGCTCCTGACGGGGCGGGCGCCAGACCCAAGACTTCTACCGAGCTAGAGGGATCCAAGTATGAAGAACGACATCCACCCCGACTACCACCCGGTGGTCTTCCAGGACGCGGGCACGGGCACCAAGTTCCTCACCCGTTCCACCGCGACCAGCCAGCGCACCGTCGAGTGGGAGGACGGCAACTCCTACCCGCTCATCGTCGTGGACGTGACCAGCGAGTCGCACCCGTTCTGGACCGGCGCGCAGCGCGTCATGGACACGGCCGGCCGTGTCGAGAAGTTCCAGCGCCGTTACGGCAACCGCACCCGCCGCACCAAGTGAGCCGCGGGCCGGCGGTTCGCCACCGGCCCACACCCACACCCGAGACCCTGAGGACGTAATAGTCATGGCAGTTCCGAAGCGTCGCCTCTCGCGCGCCAACACCCATTCCCGCCGCTCGCAGTGGAAGGCCGACAACCCGGCCCTCCAGGAGACCAAGATCGACGGCCGCGCCGTGGTGCTGCCGCGTCGACTGGTCAAGGCCGCGAAGCTCGGCCTCGTCGACCTCGACCGCTGACTCTGCGCAGCTGAGAGCCGAGCGCCGAGACAACTGAGCCCGGCGACGCCTGAGCGTCGCACGCACACGCCCGGTCACGAGCCCGGTGGGTCCCCACGGACCCACCGGGCTCGTCGGCGTCGGTCTGCGAGGGGCGGCGTCGGTGATCCGTCGGGGAATTCCTCAGCCGTGGTTCAGGCGTGTGCGAGAGACTTCCCCCTATGAAGATCCTCGTTGTGGACGACGACCAGGCCGTCCGTGAATCCCTGCGCCGCTCCCTCACGTTCAACGGTTACTCCGTGGAGCTCGCGGGGGACGGAATCGAGGCTGTCGAGCGACTGGACGCGAACCGTCCGGACGCGGTGATCCTCGACGTGATGATGCCCCGCCGCGACGGCCTCGAGGTGTGCCGGATCCTGCGTAGCCGGGGGGATGACCTCCCTGTGCTCATGCTGACCGCCCGGGACGCGGTGTCGGAGCGGGTGGCGGGCCTGGACGCGGGTGCCGACGACTACCTGCCCAAGCCCTTCGCCCTGGAGGAGCTGCTTGCCCGGCTGCGGGCGTTGCTGCGCCGTCGGGGACCTGAGGCGGAGGACGTCGACGAGGTGTTGGAGTTCGAGGACCTGCGGATGGACCTGGCGACCCGCGAGGTCACCCGTGGTGAGCGCCGGATCCAGCTGACCCGCACCGAGTTCTCCCTGCTCGAGTTGCTCCTGCACCATCCCCGCCGTGTCCTCACCCGGAGTCACATCCTGGAGGAGGTGTGGGGCTATGACTTCCCCACCTCGGGGAACGCTCTCGAGGTGTACATCGGCTACCTCCGCCGTAAGACCGAAGGCGACGGCGAGAGTCGTCTGATCCACACCGTTCGTGGCGTGGGATACGTGTTGCGCGAGACGCCGTAGTGCCAGCCCGCACGGTGGGGTGGGGCTCCACACCGATCTCCCTGCACCAGCGGGTGACCCTGTTGGCGGCCAGTTCGGTGGGCGTAGCGGTGGCCTTGATGGCCGTCGCGGCGTACTTCGTCGTGTCCGGGTCGATGTACAGCGACGTCAACAACCGACTCCAGCAACAGGCCGATCAACTGGTCAACAGTCAGCTCGCCTCGGAGTTCGCTCTCCAGTCCCGCAGCACGCTGATCGCTCTGCGGGCCTTCAACCCCAATCTGGACGCGCAGATCGTCGCACCCTCCGGCGTCCGGACCGCCACCGGTGAACCGTTCCAGATCGGCAGCCCCGAGATCGCGGTGGTGCGGGGCGAGGCCGAGTCGAGTCTGCGGACGGCCGGCGGCAAGCAGATCTACGCGGTGGGGGTCCGCGACGGGTCCACACTCATCCTGGCGCAGGACCTGAGCCCCACCAGGGCGGCCCTTAATCGCCTCGCGATCGTCCTGACACTGGTGGGTGCCGCGGGAATCGCGCTCGCGGCGGTGGCCGGTACGGCGGTGGGGCGCACGGGACTTGCCCCGGTCGCCCGGCTGACGAGGGCGGTGGAGCGGATCGCCCGGACCGACGACCTTCGACCCATCCCGGTGACGGGGGACGACGAGATCGCCCGACTCACCGCGAGCTTCAACCAGATGCTCGTCGCGCTGGGGGAGAGCAGGGAGCGACAATCGAGGCTCGTGGCCGACGCCGGACACGAGCTCAAGACACCCCTGACCAGTCTGCGGACCAACGTGGAACTGCTGATCGCCGCGAGCCGCCCGGGCGCTCCCACCATCCCGGCTGCCGACAGGGGGGCCCTCGAGGTCGATGTGATCGGTCAGATCTCCGAGCTCAGCCAGCTGGTCGGGGACCTCGTCGAGCTCGCGCGCGAAGATTCCGGGGATGTCGAGCTCGAGCCGGTCGCGGTGTCCGAGGCGGTGGAGCGGGCCCTCGAGCGGGTTCGTCGGCGGCGCCACGACGTGCAGTTCGACGTCGACCTGGCGCCCTGGTACTCGTTCGGCGACAACGCGGGGATCGAGCGTGCGGTGCTGAACATCTGCGACAACGCCGCCAAGTGGAGCCCCACCGGGGGCACGGTCACGGTCCGGATGAATCCGGTCTCGGAATCGGTCGTGGAGTTGACCGTCGCCGACCAGGGGCCGGGAATCCCGGAAGCGGACCGGCAACTGGTCTTCGAACGATTCCACCGCTCGCGGGAGGCGCGGGCGATGCCGGGCTCGGGGCTCGGATTGGCGATCGTCCGTCAGGTGGTGACCCGGCACGGTGGGACGGTGGAGATCCACGACGCCGACGGCGGTGGTACCGAGGTGCGGATGACGATCCCCGGTTGCGAACTCCCCCCGAACTGAACCGGGGATCCCCGTTGTCTCAGCGGGCGCACAGCGCGGTGAGGAACCATGTCGGGTATGGAGAACGAGAACGATCGGGGTACGGGTGCTCCCCGGCCCGGCGACGAGTGGGCATCAGGTCCGGGCGCCGGACCGGGTGGATACGGACAGGGTGGATACGGGCCGGGTGGATACGGACAGCGGCCCGCCGGGGAGAACCCGTACGGTGCCCACGATGCGGGCCGGCAACCGGGCCCCGCGAACGACGACCCGCCCGGTCACGGTCCGGCACAGGCCGGTCCCGGTCCCGGTCCCGGTCAGTACGGTCCCGCACAGCCTGGTCAGTACGGGCACGTGCAGGCCGGTTCAGCACAGCCCAACCAGGGCTGGGGCGGTCCGGGACAACCGACAACGGCTATGCCCCCGCACTCCCCATACAGCGGCGGAGACCCGGATACGACCACATCCCGCAAGTCGGGACGGGGCCTGGTGGTCGCCGGGCTGGTGGCCGCGATGCTCATCTCGGGTGGCCTGGGTGGGTGGATAGGCGCCACGGTGGCCGGCGGTGGCGACGGCCCGAGGCTGACCTCACCGATCGCATCCGAGCAGCCAGAGGGTCAGGCCCCGGACGGCACCGTCGAGGCGGTCGCCGACAAGGTCCTGCCGAGCGTGGTCTCGATCGATGTCCGCGGGCAGGCCGGGCGTGGTGAGGGTTCCGGGGTGGTGCTGACCCAGGACGGCCTGATCATCACCAACAACCACGTCATCGGTATGGCGGCGACCGGCGGCCAGATCCAGGTGCGCTTCGACGACGGGTCCACTGCCCCGGCGACCGTCGTCGGCACCGACCCGGCCACGGACATCGCCGTGATCAGGGCGGACACCGACCGATCGCTCACCCCGATCGCCCTGGGGTCCTCCTCGACTCTCGACGAGGGACAGGCCGTCGCGGCGGTGGGTTCCCCGCTCGGACTGTCCGGGACCGTGACGACGGGCATCGTCTCCGCGCTCGACAGGCCGGTTCGGGCGGGAGGTGCACAATCCGACCAGAACACGGTGATCGACGCCATCCAGACCGATGCGGCTGTAAACCCGGGTAACTCCGGTGGTGCGCTGGTCAACATGAACGGCGAGCTGGTCGGCATCAACTCGGCCATCGCCTCGCTGGGCTCGGGGAACTCGGGATCGATCGGTCTGGGCTTCGCCATCCCCGTCGACCAGGCCCGGCGGATCGCTGACCAGCTGATCAAGCAGGGCTTCGCCACCCGTGCCGTTCTCGGCGTCTCGGTGAGCGACCAGCCCGACACCGACGGTGCGCTGGTACGCACCACCGAGGTGGGGGGACCGGCCGAGCAGGCGGGCATCGAGGAGGGCGCGGTGATCACCAAGGTCGGGGAGCGGGTTATCGAGGGCGGAGACGCGCTGGTCGCCGCGATCCGTTCGAGGGCTCCGGGGGAGACGATCTCCGTCACCTATGCTGCTCGTGTGGGCGAACAGCCGACGACTGTCGACGTGGTACTGGGAGAGGCGAGATGAGCACCAGATTTGACCCGAGGTCTCTGCCCGGTGGTCGCAAGATCCAGACAGACGTGGATTTCGACCCCGCGGCCGCCGTTCCGGCGGACACCCCCATCGCCGGTCGGGCGATGGTCGTGGTGGTCACCGACCGGCTGGACGAGCGTGAGGACTCGATAGGTCCGTTGGTCACCGAACTGCTCGAGGAGGAGGGCTTCCTGGTGGGCGGCGTCGTCGGTGTGGCGTCCGACGAGTCCGAGGTGCGCAAGGCCCTGGAGACGGCGGTGGTCGGCGGGTTCGACTTCGTCGTGACCGTGGGTGGCACCGGGGTGGGTCCACGGGACATCACCCCTGAGGTCACCGAGGAGATCCTCGACCAGCGGCTGCCCGGCATCGCTGAGGCCATCCGGTCGTCGGGCCTCACGGCCGGCGCTGTCGACTCGATCGTCTCCCGCGGGCTCGTCGGGGTGTCCGGCAGCACGGTGGTCGCCAACCTCGCGCCGAGTCGCGCCGCAATCCGGGATGGGATGGCGACGTTGTGTCCGCTGGTCTCGTACGTGGTGGCGCAGCTGTCGGCGGTCGACGAGCTGTGACCGACAGGGCCCGCACCGACAGGGCCCGGATTGACAGGGCCCGGATAGACGAGGTGTTCGGCGAGACCCTGCCGGAGACCACGTCCGACGAGGCCCGTGATCGGGACGTCCGGCTCGGCGACGACTGGTGGATGGAGCAACGCCCTCCCCACCACGGGTGAGACCCCGCATCCTCCGGAGGATGCGGGGTCTCGGGACTCCGGAGCGCCGGGTGCGTCGGCGCGGTGAGTCAGGACTCGCCGGACGGGCTCTGCGGGTCCGACGGATGGGTGAGCGGACGTCCCGCGAGAAGATCGCGGATCTCCACCAGGAGGTCGTTGTCCGAGGCGGGTGCGTCGATGCCCTTGCGCTTGGCGGCGGCCTCCTTCATCTTGTTCATCGGCCCCACCAGGATGAAGTAGATGACCGCGGCGATCAGCAGGAAGTTGATGATCGCGGTGATCAGGAGCCCGAAGTCCATCCTGGTCTCGGGGTTGTTGTCCAGGAGTTGGACGGCGAACCCGATTTCGCTGTTCCCGCCGAGCAGGGCGATGAGGGGGTTGATGATCGCGCTGGTGAAGGCGTCGACGATCGACGCGAACGCCGTGCCGATCACCACGGCGACCGCGAGATCGATCACGTTGCCCTGCATGATGAAGTCCTTGAAGCCCTTGAGCATCCTGCACCCCTCCCTGGAGACGCGGCGTGGTCCACCACGTGCGTGTCCGTACGTTCCGGACTGAACAGCAGGGACGTTACCAGCACGATTCGACCCGCCGCTCTGCCTCTCAACCCCCATCACCCGTGCACCAGCACCGCCAGCGGTGTCCCGGCCGCGGTCGAGGCCAACCGGGCGGCGTCCGATTCGGGGACCTCCACGAGGATCGACCGACTCCCGGACCGTCCGGTCGGGGTGTCCCTGACGCGCGCCGCGCGGGCCACCACCGCGGGCCCGGCGGGCGAATCCGGTTCCGCCGTGCCGACCAGATCCACGAGATCGCCGGGTTTCAGGAGATCGGCGACGGCCGGGTCCGCCAGCGGGACCGGGACGACCCGCACGTTCCCGTGGTCGGGCCTGAGGTCGGGTAAGTGACGCGCGTCGGCGGGCGGTGGCACTGGCATCTCATCGTGGTCCGGGCGGCCGACGATAGGCGCTGCCAATACCAACGCGGCGGCTACGGCGATCCGTGCGGTGCGTCGGCGTCGCCATCGTCGCGGGGCCGTCGGAGACGTGAGGAGTCGGCGCATAGGGGTCCCCCGTCGGTCGGCACGCTGCCGGTGAGCGTGGTGTCGGTGAGACCGTATCGGCGCGCCGGGCGTGGGCCGCGCCGCGCGAGGGGGGCGGGGAGGGCGCCTGTGGAGGCGCGGAACCCTGTGGAAGGGGAAGGGGCCGGAGAACCGGTACAACGACGAGCTGGACTATGAACCCGTCTACGAGCCCGAGCCGGATGAACTCTTCGACGAGCCCGAGCCCGAGCCCGAGCCCGAACCCGACGAGCTTGAACCTGAACCCGACGAACCTGAACCTGAACCCGAGCCGGAGGATCCCGAGCTGGAGGAGCTGGAGCTGGAGCTGGAGGAGCCGGAGTCGGACGTGCCGGAACCCGACTTACCGCCGCCGCCCCCGGTGGTCGAACCCGAGCCGGCGGCGCGGCTGTCGGTGCGGTAGAAGCCGGAGCCCTTGAAGACCACACCGACCGTGTTGAACAGCTTGCGCAGACCACCGTCGCACTGCGGGCAGACCGTGAGCGAGTCCTCGGTGAAGGACTGCTGGATGTCGAAGGCGACGTCGCAGTCGCGGCACCGGTACGAATAGGTGGGCATCTGGCCTCCGGGGCAGAGTCGGATATCGACTGGCACTCTACCTTCCCGAGTGCCAGGTATTAAAAGTCGAGCACTCCATGAGGGGTGACGACCCCGTTCACGGGCCGGTCGTGCGGCTCGGCGGGAAGGTGGTCGAACACGTCCTCCGGGTCCAGGACCGCCAGCAACCGGGTGTGCGGCCGGGCCAGAGCGAGCGACCTGTCGTAGTACCCGCCCCCGCGGCCGAGCCTGGTGCCGGAGCGGTCGACGGCCACCGAGGGCACCAGCACGAGATCGGCGTCGGAGATCCGGTCCGGTCCCGCCGGGGGCGCAGACGGTACGGGGATGCCGAACCGGCCCGGCCGCAGGTCCGCCGGCCCGGCGTACTCCGCCCAGCCGAGCGGGCCGACGGCGGGGGAGACCGGCAGGAGCACCCGGGCCCCCGCCAGGGTGAGCGCCTCGGGCAGTTCCGGTCCGCCGGCCTCGTCGTCGTCGGGAACGAACGCGCAGACCACCATCCCCTCCGTCACCAGGGCGGCGAGGCGCTCGCGTATCGCCTGATCCCGCCCGGCGCGCACCGTCGCGGGGACCGCGGCGCGACGCAGCCGCACCGCGCGGCGTACCGCGGACTTGTCCTGATCCATCACCCCAGTGTGCCGTCAGTGGTGCGGAGGTCGCGGCCCGGTCCGCCGTCTATGGTGTACGGCATGACGTCCCACGCCTCGCCCGATCCGCAGTTCCGGACCGCGGTCGTCCCGGCCGCCGGCCTCGGGACCCGGTTCCTGCCCGCCACCAAGACCGTCCCCAAGGAGCTGCTCCCCGTGGTGGACACCCCGGGGATCGAGCTCATCGCGGAGGAGGCGACCGAGGCGGGTGCGGGTCGGTTGGCGATCGTGACGTCCGAGCGCAAGGTCGGCGTGATGGCGCACTTCTCCGACGACCAGGTTCTCGAGGACACGCTGGAGGATCGCGGCAAGGATGTCCTGTTGCACAAGGTCAGGCGCGCCCCCGGCCTCATCGAGGTGGTCAACGTGCGCCAGGAGGAGCCGCTGGGTCTGGGGCACGCCGTGGCGCAGGTCGAGTCGGTACTGGGAGCGGACGAGCAGGCCGTGGCCGTCCTCCTGCCGGACGATCTGGTGCTGCCGTTCGGGATCCTGGGTCGGATGTCAGCGGTCCGCGCTGCGCGGGGCGGAAGTGTCCTGTGCGCGTTCGAGGTGAGCCCGGAGGAGGTCTCCTCCTACGGGGTGTTCGAGGTCTCCGACACCGACGACCCGGCCGTGAAGAAGGTGCTCGGCATGGTCGAGAAGCCCGCCGCCGAGGACGCGCCGTCGAACCTCGCGGCGGCCGGACGCTACGTGCTCGACCGCGCCGTCTTCGACGCCCTCCGGCGCATCGAGCCGGGCGCCGGCGGAGAACTGCAGCTCACCGACGCGATCGACCTGCTGATCCGCGAGGGACACCCGGTGCACGTGGTGGTGCACGACGGCACCCGGCACGATCTGGGCAATCCCGGCGGGTACATCAAGGCCTGCGTGGACTTCGCCCTGGACAACCCGGCGTACGCCGACGAGCTCCGGGAGTGGCTGGAAGGCCGGCTCGGCTCCTGACGGCGGCGCCGCCGCGGAATGACACCTCCCGGCCGCTACCCTCTCCCACAGGGACCCGGTGGTCGGCCCGCCCGCTGTGGCGGGGGACCGCCGCACGGTCAGCGACATTCGTACGGGAAGGGGACACCTGGTGCGCTCCGTCGAGGAACAGCTCGCACTGGTGACGGCGGCCGCGGTCGCCCCGCGACCGGTACGCGTGTCGATCTCCGAGGCGCAGGGCCTGTTGTGCGCCGAGGAGGTGGTGGCCGAGCGCCCGCTGCCCTCGTTCGACCAGTCCGCCATCGACGGTTACGCGGTACGCAGCGTCGACATCCGGGTCGGTGGCCCGGCAGATGACTCCGCGGACGCGCCCGGAGGGCCTGCCGGACTGCCCGTCGTGGGGCGGATCACCGCGGGATCCCGTCAGCCGACCCGACTCCAACCAGGCCAGGTCGTCCGCGTGGACACGGGAGCACCCCTGCCGACCCTGGCCGACGCGGTCCTCCCGGTCGGCTGGGCCGTCGCCGAGGGCCAGCGCATCACCCCGACCCGCACCGTGAGCAGCGGCGACTACGTCCGCCGCGTGGGCGACGACGTACAACCGGGCGACGTCGCGGTGCGCGCCGGGAGCATCATCGGCCCGGCCCAGGTGGGTCTACTCGCCTCGGTGGGGCGAGCCAAGGTCCTGGTGCACCCCAAGCCGCGGATGTCCGTGATCTCGGTGGGCGACGAACTCCTCGACGTCGACGGCAATCCCGGTACCGGCCAGGTCTACGACGTCAACTCCTACGCGCTCACGGCGGCCGGCCGCGACGCCGGCGCGGACGTGCACCGGGTGGGCATCGCCAGCACCGAGCCGTCGAGGCTCCGCGAGGTACTCGAGGGGCAGCTGGTCCGGAGCGAACTCGTGGTGGTCTCCGGCGCCGCCGGCGGTGAGGCCACCACGCGGATCCGCCAGGTCATGGAGGAGCTCGGACAGATCGAGGTCAACCGCGTGGCCATGCACCCCGGATCGGTGCAGGGTTTCGGGCGGCTGGGTCGCGACGAGGTCCCCACCTTTCTGCTTCCGTCCAATCCGGTGAGCGCGCTCGTGGTCTTCGAGATCATGGTCCGGCCACTGATCCGCATCGCGCTGGGCAAACGCCAGCCCATGCGCCGGACGGTCCGCGCCCGCACCGTGGCCCCCATCTCCTCCGTGGAGGGCAGGCGCGGCTACCTGCGCGGGCAGCTCATGCGGGACACCGACACCGGTGAATACCTGGTGCGGGCCCTCGGCGGCGCGCAGGGCTCCTCCACGCATCTGCTCGCCTCGCTCGCGGAGGCGAACTGCCTCGTGGTGATCGACCCCGACGTCTCCGCCGTCCGGGCGGGCGACGAGGTCGACGTGATGTTCCTAGCCCAGCGCGGCTGAGCCGATGTGGAACGTCCTCGGGACCGATGCCGTGGCCAACCCGGGGTGGCCGATCGAGGCGGGCCCGCTCCGCGTGCGCGCCGGCGTGGTGACCCTCCGACCGGTGCAGCGGCGCGACGGCCGTGACTGGTCCGCACTGAGACTCGGCGAGCGCGACCACCTCGAACCGTGGGAGCCGACCGTCGACGGGCAGTGGCGGGACAACAACACCGCACGCGCCTGGCCTCCGATCCACTCCCAGCTCAGGCGCTACGCCCGCGCCGGGGCGTCGCTCCCGGCCGCCATCGAGGTGGACGGCCGGTTCTGCGGGCAGCTGACCGTCGGTGGGATAGTGCGCGGCGCCCTGCACTCGGGGTGGATCGGCTACTGGGTGGGCCGCCCCTTCGGTGGGGGCGGGGTGGCCACCGCGGCACTCGCACTGGGGCTGGATCATGCCCTGGGGCCGGGGGCCCTGCACCGGATCGACGCGACCGTCCGGCCGGAGAACACGGCCAGCCGGGTGGTGCTCGAGCGGTGCGGTTTCCGCGAGGAGGGGCTGCTGCAGCGCTACCTCCACGTGGACGGGGCGTGGCGCGATCACCTGCTGGTCGCACGTACCCGTGATGAGCATGGCAGGGGAGCCGCAGCGGCTCTGGTGGCCTCGGGTTTCGCCCGACGCGTCTGAGGATGTCCTGAGCATCGTGACCAGCGGCGCGCCGCCACGGGGCGGGGCCCGGCCGCCGTTACGGTTGGGACCTCACCACGACGCCGAGTGTCGGGGTAGACGCTCGAGGAGGCCTGATCGATGTCCAGCTCGCTGCTGATCATCCTGCTGGTGGTGGTCTGGCTGTTCGTCCTCGCGCCGATGCTCATCCGCTCGCGCAACCCCATCCGCCGGACCGGTGACGCACTGGCCCAGACCCGCACCCTGTACTCCGGGGGATCCGGTCGCCTCGTGCCCAGTCGAGGGCGCGCGTCCGGCGACCCGGTCCGGGTCGAGTCCGATGAGTCGCTCTTCGGGCTGCCCTCCGGCGCGGGAGCCACCGACGCCGAACTGTTGGACACCGACACGTGGGAGCACCTGCTGGAGCAGACCCTGCGCCGGGAGGCCGCCGGAAGGCGCGGGGACGCCGTGCGCCGGGTCATGGAGGAGCGTCAGCACTCGGAGTTCGGCCACGCCGGGTCCGGAGACGACGCCGCTGCCGAGGAGGTCACCACCGAGATCCCGGCGGTCGTCGTGGCCGCCGACGCCGTTGCGGCCACGTCGGTCGGGGCCGCCACCGGGACCGACTCGTCGGCCGTCGCCGCGGGCGTCGGATCGGTGGAGGAGAGCCGACGGCCGAACGTCGTCGACGGCGAGCTGGTCGAGACCCCCGAGGGGGACCGGACCTCCGCTCGAGCCGGCCACGCCGAGGACGCGGCGGGGATCGACGCCGAGGCCGTGCTCGTCCACCGCGGCCGTCGGCGCCCCGCCGAGCCCGAGGTGGAGCTCACCGATGCGGACCTGGACTTCGCCGAGCGCAGGCGTGGCCGCGGGGCGTACGACCCCATGGCCGACCGTCAGGCCGCCGAGCAGCGCGCCCACGCGCGTCAGCGGACCGCGCTCATCCTGGTGGCGCTGGCCGTGGTGGCGGTCGTCGCCGCGTTGCTGACCGTTCCCGCGGTCTGGTGGTTCGCCGGAGGGGCGGTACTGCTGCTCTCCTCCTACCTGACCTACCTGCGCCGCCAGGTGCGACTCGAGGAGAGCCTGCGTCGCCGCCGCGTCGAGCGGATGCGTCGCGCCCGGCTCGGCGTGGAGTCTCGCGAGGACGACGAGCTTTCCGTGGTGCCGCCCCGGCTACGCCGACCCGGCGCGGTGGTGCTGGAGGTCGACGACGAGGACCCGGCCTTCGACATGCTGGACAGCTTCGACCGCGAGCAGGACTCCGACCCCGGTCGACACCAGCACGGTGCCGGCCGGCGCACAGCCCACCGCGAGCCGCTGAGGCGCGCGGTCGGCTGACCCGTCACCCGGTGATCAGGACCGTCGCCGGTACAGGACGACTCCGTCCTTGAGCGTGGCCGTCTGACGCCCGTCCGGCCCGACCGCCTCCCGTGGGCGGATCTCCGCGAGGACGAGTTCCCACACCGACGGGTCCAGGGCGAGTTCGGCGGCCTCCTCGGTGGGCGTCGGCAGGTCGAGGTGGCCCGGGCGCTCGCCGTGCTCTGGATTATCGTCGTGCACCTGTTGATCCTCGGGGTCCGGGCGGTGCGCCCACGGCGGGACGTCCGCCTCGCTCTCGAACACGTGGGATACCAGCAACAGGTGGCCGCCCGGCCGGATCCACTCGGCCGCACCGCGCAGGACCTCTGTCCGGGGCAGGTCGACGGGGGAGTGGAAGAAGCTGGCCGCGACCAGGTCGAAGCGCCGCTCGGTGGACCACGTGGTGAGGTCGTGGGCCACCCAGTCGATTCGGTCGGCCACACCTCGGGCGGCCGCCGCCTCCGCTCCCCGGGAGACCGCGGTGGGGGACAGATCCACCGCGGTGACGTCCCACCCCTGCTCGGCCAACCAGAGCGCATCCCCACCCTCACCACAACCCAGGTCGAGGGCGGCACCCACGGGGAGGTTCGCGACCACCGAGGCCGTGGTGGCGTTGACGGCTCCCGACCACTGGTGCCCGTTGTCCGAGTAGGCCCCCTCCCAGTACTCGGCGGGTGTGCCGGTCGAGTCGGGCGCACCGCTCGAGACCGATGAGCCGGACGAGGGTGGTGCAGCGACCGCACGGTCGAAGTCCTCGTTCACCAGCATCATGTTGACCATCCCCCCGGCCATCGACCCCGCGGCCATGGAGAGGGGAACGGTCGCGCCCGGGTTGGCCACGTTGCCCACCGCCCAGATGCGGGGGTGGCCGGTCGCGCCGAACTGATCCACTGCCAGAGCCGTGCCCATCGGGGTGGTGGACCGCTCCAGGTGGAGGCCGTCGAGGAACTGATCGTGGGGCCGCGCGGTGGGGGCGGCGAAGATCGCATCGAGCGCGATCTCCCGGCCGTCCTCGAGACGGACGCCGCTCAGGCGGCCGTGCTCGGACAGGACCCGCACGACGGGGGTCTCCTCGATCGTGACGTCGCGGGCGCCGAGGCGGGCGGCGACCTCGGCGTCGAGCTCGGTACCGGTTTCGCGCATGCCGGCGGTGAAGAACACCAGGTCATCGGACCACTGCCGCACGAGCTGCGCCTGGTGGGCCGACATCGCGCAGGTGCCCAGCACCGCGATCCTGCGGCCGCGCACCTCCCACCCATGGCAGTAGGGGCAGTGGAGCACGCTCGTGCCCCAGAACTCCCGCAGGCCGGGGACGTCCGGCAACTCGTCGGTCTGTCCGGACGCGACGACCAGGGCGCGTGCGGTCGCGGGCGCCGCATCGGCGAACTCCACGGTCAGGCCGGCCCCGGCCTCGTCGTTCCCCGTGTCGTCGACCCCGCTGTCACGGACCACGGTCACGGACCCCGTCCGCACCGTCACGTCGTACTCCCGCAGCTCCTCGCGACCCCGGCGGAGCAGGTCGAGCGGGTCCATCCCCTCGTGGCCGAGGACGCCGTGCATGTGCGCGGCGAAGCGGTTGCGCGGCTCGCCCGCGTCCACCACCAGCACGCGGCGGCGTGCCCGGCCCAGCATCAGCGCCGCCGACAGGCCGGCGGCCCCTCCGCCGACCACGATGGCGTCCCAGTGTTCGTCTGACTCCCGTTTCGTGTTCATGGCAGTAGTTCACGCCTCGTGTGCGTAAACTGCAAGCAGGTTTGCACTATTGGCAAGGGGTTGGGCGATGTCCGGGGAACTGAAGCAGGTCGGGATGCGGTTGCGCGCGTACCGGCACAGCAAGGGGTGGACGCTGGACGAGCTGGCAGAGCGGGCGGGGATGTCGGCCAGCACGCTGTCCCGGCTCGAGTCGGGCAAACGTCAGGCCAGCCTCGAGCTGCTCCTGCCGCTCACGCGCCAACTGGGGATCAACCTCGACGACCTGGTGGCCCCGGCGACGGTCGACCCCAGGGTGAGGCGTCCGGTGATCCACCGGGACGGCATGGTGATCGCGCCGCTGGCTCCCGAGGGGTCGTCGATCGGGACCTACAAGATCACCTACCCGCCCGCGAGCACGGCGCCCGAGCCCCGGGTCCACGACGGCTACGAATGGCTCTACGTGCTCTCCGGGAAGCTGCGGCTGGTCCTGGGCGACCAGGAGCTGATCCTGACCCGCGGCGAGGCGGCCGAGTTCGACACCAGGGTCCCCCACAGCCTGTCTGCAGCCGGTGCGCGGCCCGCGCAGGTGATCAGCATCTTCAACGACGACGGGGTGCGGATGCACACGCACACGGCGAGCTCGTGAGGCCACCGGAGCTCCCGGTTTGGTCGCTCGCCCGGACGTGCTGGTAAGGTATCCCTCGCTGCTCGAGAGGGTGGCACCGCTTCCCGAAAGGGCGGCACCGTCGCCCGCGAGGGTGCCGGGGGGCTATAGCGCAGTTGGTAGCGCGTCTCGTTCGCATCGAGAAGGTCAGGGGTTCGATTCCCCTTAGCTCCACAATGTGATGTCCCGGACCATCTCCGCAGATGGCCCGGGACATCCGTCATTTGCTGGAGGAACCGCGACAGATGAAGACCGATGTGGGCGGCAAGTGGCTGTTCCTCGCCGCAGCGATCGCACTCGAGGTGGCGGGCTCGCTCTCGCTGAAGGGAGCGCTCACGACGCCCGCGCTGTACGCGATGGTGGCCGTCGGGTACGTGGGCGCGTTCGCCTTCCTCGCTCTGACCCTTCGGGCGGGCGTCCCGCTCGGGGTGGCGTACGGCATCTGGGGGGCATCCGGCGTCGCGCTGACCGCGGGCCTGTCGTCCCTGATCTACCACGAGCCGCTGACCCCGCTGATGGTCGCCGGCATCGCGGTGATCATCGCCGGGGTGTTGTGCGTCGAACTGGGATCCCAGCGCGCCCGGGCACGCGCTGAGGGGACCGGCTGATGGCCTGGGCCTACCTCGCCGTCGCGATCTGCTGTGAACTCGCCGCGACGCTCTCGCTCCGCATGGCCGTCGACAACGCGCGGTGGTACGCCGCCGTCGTCCCCGGCTACCTGGTGGCCTTCGTCTTCCTCTCTCTGGCCCTGGCCGAGGGGATGCCACTTGGGGTCGCCTACGGTATCTGGACTGCCGCCGGCGTGGCCCTGGCCGCGGTCCTGAGCAGGCTGCTCTTCCGCGAACCCCTCACGCCGTTGATGGGGGCCGGGATCGTGCTGATCGCCGGCGGGGTCCTGCTCGTGGAACTGGGCGCGGGCGCCTGAGGGCGACGCCCCCGATCATTTACACGAGGTTCACCAGCAGTGCGGTGACCCGGGTCGTGCATGAGTACCGTTCTGCACCATGGCGACACGCGCGAGTGAGGGCGACGGCGTTCCCGAGGTCCCGTCGACGGTGCAGCGATATATCGACGAGACCCCGCAGTGGCGCGACGGCACCCCGGCGGGTGCGGGCGGCATGACGAGCATGCAGAGCAGGATCTGGTGGCTCGCCTCCGCGGGCAAGTTCTTCGAGGGCCTGATCGTGTTCCTCATCGGTGTCGCCCTGCCGCTCATCACCGCCTACTGGTCCCTCTCGACGGTCGAGACCGGCCTCCTCACCGCGGCACCCCTCGCGGGCATCATGGTCGGCGCGACCGCGCTCGGCGGGCTGTCGGACCGGTTCGGTCGACGGCAGATGTTTCTCATCGAGATGGTGCTGTTCACCCTGTTCGTCCTGGGCGCGACGGTGGCGCCGGGATTCGTCGTCTTCCTGATCTGTCTACTCGGAATGGGCATCGCTCTCGGTTGCGACTACCCCACCGCGCACACGATGATCTCCGAGACACAGTCGACGGCGTCCCGGGGGCAAAAGGTCCTGTCGGCGTTCGCGTTCCAGGCGGTGGGCGCCGTGGCGGGCACGCTTGTCGGCGTCGCGATCCTCACCAACACCGACTCGCTCGATTCCTGGCGACTGATGTTCGGCGTCGTGGTGGTGCCGGCGGCACTCGTGGCCGTCGGCCGACTGTTCATCGTGCAGAGCCCGCACTGGCTCGCGAACGTCGGCCGGGTCGACGAGGCCCAGGTCGAACTCAAGAAGCTGCTCGACCGCACCCCCCGGTACCCCTCGGTGGTCTCGCTGGCAACGGAACGCAGCACGGAAGCGGCCGAGGGGCAGAAGCTTGGATCGCTGTTCCGCAGACCGTGGCGCAGATCGACGATCCTGGCGTCCGTTCCGTGGTTCCTGCAGGATCTCGGCACCTACGGAATCGGCATCTTCACGCCGACGATCATCGCGACCACTCTCGGGGATGTCGACCACAACGCCTCGTCGTCGTCGGCGATCATCCACAACGACCTGCTCGGCGCCGAGGGGGCCGCCTTCATCGACACCTTCCTCCTGGTCGGCATCGTGGTGGCCATCCTGCTCGTCAACCGACTGGGCCGCATGCGCTTGCAGATCATCGGGTTCGTCGGGTGCGCAGTCGGACTGGCGATCGCGGCGGCGTCGACGTACGCCACCGGGACGGTGCAGACCGTGCTCATCTTCGGCGGATTCATCCTGTTCCAGTTCATGACCAACCTCGGCCCCAACTCGATGACCTACGTCGTGGCCGGGGAGGTGTTCCCCACCTCTCTCCGCGGCATGGGGGCCGGCATGGCGGCCTCCTTCGCGAAGGTCGGCGCGGTGCTCACCTCGTTCCTGTTCCCGATTCTCCTCGTCTCGTGGGGCACCAGCACGGTGCTGGCGATTCTCGTGGGTACCTCACTGCTCGGCGCCGTCATCACCTGGACGTTCCGGATCGAGACCACCGGCAAGAGCGTCGAGGACATCGACTCGATGTTCGGCGACGAGCACCCGGGGCCACCCGAGCTCGCCGCGCGGAACTGACGAACTCGGCTGTGGCACTGTGGGCGATATGCCATCCCCTCGGATCGCCATCACCTTCTGCACGCAGTGCCGGTGGATGCTTCGGGCCCAGTGGTACGCGGGCGAGCTGCTCCAGACCTTCGAGGGTGAGATCGGAGAGGTCGCCCTGGTGCCGGCGACCGGCGGCACGTTCCGCATCGACGTCGACGACGAGCAGGTCTGGAATCGCAAGAGGGACGGCGGATTCCCCGAGATCACCGAGCTGAAGCGAGCCGTACGAGACCTCGTGGCACCGGGGAAGTCACTCGGCCACGCCGACCGGGTCGCGCCCGCCGACGATCAGCACGGATCCGCCCACACGGATCGGCGCCCGGGATCCGGATAGGGCCAGTTGGCCGTGGGCGCGTCCGGATTCCGCGCATTGTTCATCTTCAGGTAAGCGAACTCTGATGTGCTGGTCTGCAGGCGGCGACTGCCGCCCCCGAACGACTCCAGGGAGAGCGACATGTCCGGAAGGCTTCTCATCGTGTGCGGCGTCGCCGCCGTAACCCTCCTCGCGGGCGCCGGAACGGCGTCCGCGCAGCTCGGCTCAGTCACCGGCTCGCTGCCGGGATCCACCAGCGGTCCGGTCGGCTCGGCCGCCACCGCGGCCTGCAACGCCGGTAGCGTGGCCAACCTCGCCGGCGCGGGCCTCCCGACGAGCGTGGTCTGCGTGATCGCTCCGGCACTCGGCGAGTCGATCGACCACCTGCTCGCCGGGGACACCAACGGTTCGGTCTCCGCCCTCGTCGGTGGCGTTCCGGGCGTGGGGAGCGTACTGGAGAGGGTGGTCCCCACGGACTCGGCGGCAGACCTGGCGGATCAGGCGCTTTCGGGTATCGACTCCACATCGCTCAACCCCCAGGGCTGAGCAGGCCGAGCGGGCCGGGGAGGCCGACCCGCGGCGGGAGGCGGCCGGGCAGTGGCCGGGCAGTGGCCGGAGCTGCGTGCACTGAGTGCAAAAGTGCTGGCCAAAGTGCGTGAACAGCCGAATGGAACGCGTTATAGTTCGCGCATGACCCTCGCACCCGGTAGCCCTGTCCCCGACGTCTTCAGTCCGGCGAAGATCGGAAACGTGACGCTGCGCAACCGCATCGTCAAGGCGGCGACGTTCGAGGGCCGCTGCCCCGAGGGTCGGGTCACCGACGAGCTCATCGAGTTCCACGCCGAATACGCCCGCGGCGGCGTCGGCATGACGACCGTCGCCTACCTGGCCACCTCGCCGGAGGGCCGCACCGACCGGCACCAGTACCACTGGGGCATGGACGACGGAGGCATGCTGCGCAAGCTCACCGACACCGTGCACGCCGAGGGAGCGGCCGTCTCCGCGCAGGTCGGCCACGCGGGCGCCGTGGCCAACTCCACCTCCAACAAGATGCCGGCGATGGGGCCGTCCCGGATCCCGGCCCCCACGGGCATGTCGTTGACCAAGGCCTGCACCGAGGCGGACATCGACCGGATCGTGGAGGACCACGTCCGCGCAGCCCGCGGTGCGGCGGAGGCCGGGTTCGACGCCATCGAGGTGCACTTCGGGCACAACTACCTGGTGAGCGAGTTCCTCAGCCCCAAGCTCAACAAGCGCAAAGACGCCTACGGCGGGTCCCTCGAGAACCGCGCGCGGTTCGCCCGACGCATCGGCCGCGCCGTCCGCGACGCGATGGGCGACCGGATCGCGGTGACCATCAAGCTCAACATGGACGACGGCGTGCCCGGCGGCTTCTGGATCGACGAGGCCGTGCAGGTGGCCAGGTGGATCGAGGAGGACGGCTCGGCGGATGCTCTGGTGATGACCGTGGGCAGCTCACTGCTCAACCCGATCTACCTCTTCAAGGGCGACGCGCCGCTGCACGAGTTCGCCGCCACCCAGCCGCCGGTCATCAAGCTGGGTATGAAGGTCGTCGGCCCCAGGATGTTCAAGGAGTACCCCTACACGGACGCCTACATGCTCGACGACGCCCGTCAGATCCGCGAGGCCGTCAGCCTGCCGATGATGCTGCTCGGCGGGATAGTCGACCGTCCGTCGATCGACAAGGCGATGAGCGCCGGCTTCGAGTTCGTGGCCATGGGCCGGGGCCTGCTGCGCGAGCCGGACCTGCCCAACAAGCTGATGGCCGACGACCGTCGCCGTTCCCTGTGCGTGCACTGCAACCGCTGCATGGCCACGATCTACAGCGGGAGCCGCTGCGTCCTGCGCGACTACGTGCCGCCCATCCCGGCGCGCGGGTGACGCGGACCGGCGTCAGACCGCCTGCCTGACGCCGGCGGGCCGCTACGGTGGGACTCCGAGAGGCCCGCTCCTGACGACCCGGGCCGGAAGGGAACCACATGTCGAGGCGACGGATCACCGACTATCGCGGAAAGACCTGTGTGGTCACCGGCGCGGCCAGCGGGATCGGCCGCGCCGTGGCGATCCGGTTGGCGGGCGAGGGTGCCCGGCTGGTGCTGACGGACCGCGATGCCGCCGGGTTGGAGACCGCTGCGCAGGCCTGCCGGGACGAGGGCGCCGCGGTGCTGGTCTCCGAGGTCCTGAACATCACCGAGTACGAGGCGGTGCGGGAGTTCGGCGAGAGCGTGAGTGCCACGCACGGTGCCCCGCACGCGGTCTTCCACGTCGCGGGCAACTCGGCCTGGGGCCGGCCTGACCTGCTCGAACACCGCGTGTGGCGGTCCATGGTCGAGGTCAACCTCATGGGCACCATCCACGTGATCGAGGCGTTCATCCCGGCGATGATGGCCGCCAGGCGGCCCGCGGCGTTGGTCATGGTCTCGTCCGCCGCCGGTCTGCTGGGTCTGCCGTGGCACGCCGCCTACAGCGCCGCCAAGTTCGGCATACGTGGCATCGCCGAGGTGCTGCGGTTCGATCTGGCGCCGTACGGGATCGGTGTGCACCTGGTCTGCCCGGGAGGCGTGGACACCCCGTTGGTGGAGACCGTCGAGATCGCGGGCGTGGACCGCTCGGACCCCGAGGTGGCCAAGACCGTGGACCAGTTCCGGCGCCACGCCGTCACCCCGGAGGTCGCGGCCGAGAAGACGCTCGAGGGCGTGCGTAAGGGCCGCTACATCGTCTACACCTCGCCGGACATCCGACTGGGCTTCGCCGCCCAGAAATTCGCCCCGCCCCTCTACATGCTCGCGATGAAGTTCCTGAGCCGTCGCATCAACAAGGCCGGCGAGGGAATCCTCCCGTGAGGGGGATGGACACCCTCAACGACGCCGCCATCCTGCTGGCCCGGATCGGGCTCGGGGCGGTGTTCGTGGCCCACGGGTGGCAGAAGTTCTTCACGCTGGGACTGGGCCGGGTGGGGGAGCAGTTCGCCGGCTACGGCATCCCGCAGCCCGAGGTCACCGCCGCGATCGTCGCGGGGGTCGAGCTGATCGCCGGGATCGCGCTCATCGCGGGCATCCTCACGCCCTTGGCCGGGATCCTGCTGGCCGTGGACATGGCGGGCGCTCTGTATTTCGTCCACGCCACCAACGGTCCCTTCGTCACCCAGAACGGTTGGGAGCTCGTGGTGGCGCTGGGGGTGGGCGTGTTACTCGTCGCCGCGGTCGGGGCGGGCCGGTTCAGCATCGACAGGGCGCTGGGAGGGTGATCGCGCCAGGGCCCACCGGATCCGCCTCTCTGGTGGAGTCACTGCCTGCAATGTTTCCGCAGGTCGATCGTGCCATGCGGCTGACGGAGTGACTCCACGTCAGGGGGTGCCGCTGTGCCCGGGAGGGTCGACGGCGGGGAGGCTCAGCGCCAGGACGGCAGCCAGAGTTGCTCGTTCCACTCCGTCGGGGTGATCGGCATCCCCGACAGGATGGGCAGCATGTAGATGAAGTTGGCCACCACCAGTGCCAGGTAGAGACACACGATCCCCAGGCCGGTGGTTCGTCGCTGTGGGGAGTCGGTGGACTTGCCGGCGATCTCGCCCAGGACCAGCGCCACCATCATCACGAAGAACGGCACCATCACCGAGGCGTAGAAGAAATACATCTGGCGGTCGTGCTGGAAGAACCACGGCAGGTAGCCCGCCATGTAGCCGACGAGCGGGAACGCGTACCGGCCGTCGCGGCAGATCACCGCGCGCCAGAACGCCCAGCCGAGCACCGGGACCGCGAGCCACCAGATCGCGGGAGTCCCCAGGAGCATGATGGCGCGGACGCACGAGTCCTGGCCGCAGCCGGTCACGTCCTCGCCCTGCTCGACGTAGTAGAGCATCGGCCGCAGACTCATCGGCCAGGTCCACGGTTTGGACTCCCACGGGTGTCGGTTGCCCGCCGAGGTGGTGAGCGAGGAGTGGAAGTCCAGCACGGACGACTGGTAGTAGAGCCACGACTGGAGAGAATCGGGAAGCCAGTTGTCGTCGACCTTGGAACCCACCGCGTGCCGGTACACCGAGTTCTCGCCGGCGAACCACGGCAGCCAGGTGAACATGTGGATCAGCGCGGGCCAGATGACCAGCGTGATGAAGGCCGGGACGGAATCCCGGATCAACGCGCCCGCCAGGGGCCGCCGCACCCCGTAGCGACTGCGCAACGCCCAGTCCCAGGCCACGGTCATGAGGCCGAAGAAGGCGATGAAGTACAGGCCGGACCACTTGACACCCAGGGCCAGCCCGAGCATGACGCCGGCGGTGAACCGCCACCAGCGGAAGCCGAGGCGCGGCCCGAAATCCGACAGGTGGAGCCGGCCGGCGAGCGCGGCGCGGTGCATTCGGCCGCGCATCTGGTCGCGGTCGACGAGCAGGGCGCCGGCGGCGGCGGTGACGAACAGGACCTGGTAGATGTCCAGCATGCCGATGCGTGAGGTCACGAAGGTGACCCCGTCCAGGCACAGCAGGAGGCCCGCGATCAGACCGAGCTGGGTGGACCGGGTCAGCCGCCTGGTGATCCGCATGACCATGAGCACCACGAGCACGCCACAGATCGCCGCGGTGAACCGCCAGCCCAGTGGCGTGTAGCCGAAGAGAAGCCCGCCGAGCGACTCGATCTGTTTGGCGACGGGCGGGTGGACCACCAGACCGTAGGCCGGGTTCTCCTCGATTCCCAGCTGGGCGATGCTGAACGACTGGGGGGCGTAGTGCTTCTCGTCGAAGACCGGTGTGCCCTTGTCCGTGGCAGAGGTCAGACCCCAGAAGCGTGAGACGAAGGCCAGGACCAGGATGACGCCGGTGACGATCCAGTCCCGGGTGGTGTCGACCGGCCCGGTGTCCGGTTCCGGAAGCGGGCGGCCCGGGGAGCGCACGCTTGGGGTCGAGGTCACACCGCGAGCATAATGGGGGCCTGCCGGGCGCCGGGGACACGGGCGTCGGGGATCCGGGCACGCGGGGACACGGGCGGGCGAGGGCACGGGCGAGGTGAGACCACGGCGACCGGGGATAGGGTGGAGCGCATGACGTCCGGACGTGTCGTGTTGGCCGCCACCCCCATCGGGAACCCGGGCGACGCCTCCACCCGACTCCGGGATCTTCTGGCCACCGCCGACGTGGTGGCCGCGGAGGACACCCGGCGCCTGCGTGGGCTCGCGACCGCGCTCGGGATCACGATCCCGGGCCGGGTCATGAGCTTCTACGAGCACAACGAGGCCGGCCGCGTGCCGCAGCTCCTGGACCTGGTCCGCGCCGGTGACGTGGTGGCCGTGGTGACCGACGCCGGGATGCCCGCGGTGTCGGATCCGGGGTACTCGCTGGTGATCGCGTGCATCGAGGCCGGACTCGCGGTGACCTGTCTACCCGGCCCGTCGGCGGTGACCACGGCGTTGGTTCTGAGCGGGTTGCCGGTGGACCGGTTCTGCTTCGACGGTTTCCCGCCGCGCCGCGCGGGCCGCCGCCGGACCTGGCTGGCGCGCCTGGCCGCCGAGGAGCGCACGTGCGTGTTCTTCGAGTCGCCGCACCGGCTCGCCGACACGCTCTCCGACGCCGCCGCGGTGTTGGGTGCCGACCGACGCGCGGCCGTGTGTCGCGAGCTCACCAAGACCTACGAGGAGGTCCTGCGGGGCACCCTCGGCGAGCTGGCGGAACGGACGGCCGGCGGGGTGCTCGGGGAGATCGTGGTGGTGATCGAGGGGGCGGACTCCGCCGACTCCTCCGCCACTACGGAGGACCTGGTCGAGATCGTCGAGGAACGGGTCGAGGCCGGCGAGCGGCTCAAGGACGCGTGCGCGGCGGTCGCCGAGGGGTCGTCGATGACCAAGCGGGACCTCTACCAGGCGGTGATCGACGCGCGCACGGCCGACGAGACGGCCGACGAGACGGCCGACGAGACGGCTGAGGACACCGCTGACGAGTAGTCCCGTCAGCCCGGCCCCCACGGCGCCGGTCCGCCACCCCAGGTGAAGGCGGCCTTGTGCACGCACTCGTCCCACTCGGCGTCGGGGTCGGAGTCGATGGTGATGCCGCCGCCCACGCCCAGCTCCACCCGGCCGTCGTGGGTGGCCTCCAGGGTGCGGATGGCCACGGCGAGCTCGAGGTCCCGTCCCAGGGCGAAGCCGTACGCCCCGCAGTGCAGACCCCGCGAGACCGGTACCCACCCGGCGATGAGCTCCCGGGCCCGGGACTTGGGGGTCCCGGTCACCGAGGCGGGCGGGAAGGTGGCCTCCACCAGTGCGGTGTTGTCCGCGGTCGTGCGGGCGGTGACGGTGGAGACCAGGTGGTGCACGCCCGGTGCCGGGCGGATGGCGAGCAGGTCCGTCACGGTCACCGACCCGACGTCGGCCACGCGTCCGAGGTCGTTGCGGACCAGGTCGACGATCATGATGTTCTCCGCGATGTCCTTGGCGGACTGCAACAGCAGAGCCGGGTCCCGGTCCGCCGAGAGTGTGCCCTTGATGGGGCTGGACCGGACCACCTGGCCGCGGCGCACCAGGTACTCCTCCGGCGAGAAGCCGAGCACGGCCCCCCACGGGCCCTCGAGGTAGGCGGAGCGGGCGGCGGGGGCGTGGCCGGTGATCGCGAGGAAAGTCTCGAGCGGGTCCGCGCGGAGCGTGCCGTGCAGCCTCGTGCTCAGACAGGCCTGGTAGACCTCGCCGGCGCGGATCGCCTCGAGACAATCCGAGACGGCCGCGCGGTGCGCGGCGCGGTCCGGGGCAGCCCAGTCCGGGAGACGGCCGGCCTCCCTGTCGGTGTTGTCGTTGCCGTCGTTGCCGTCGTGGTCGTCGTTGTTGTGTCCGGCGGCGGCGCGGTCGTGTCGGCGGCCGCGACCGTGGTCGCGCACCACCTGCTCCGGGTCGGGGGCGTCGCCGTGGCGTGACCACCGGCCGTCGGCCTCGAGTGTGAGCCACCCGGAGGCCTCGCCGCGCACCGCGGCCGGGAGCGGGGGAGCGGCGCCGGGCACGGTGTCGGGGAAGGACCGGTAGACGACGACGAGGTGGTCGCTCTCCGCGAACGCCGCCTCCTGCGCCACGGGCCGGAGGTCGACCGACGGGACCACCACGGCACGACGGTCCCGCCAGTCGCCGAGGAAGGCGGCCGGGGGCGCGAGTCCCAGTGACCGCGCCCGGTCGCGCAACGCGCGCAGCAGTTCCGGGACGGCTATCAGACGGTCGGGCACCCGTTCATGCTTACACGCACCTGTGCCGGTGAAGAACTTATTATCTTGCACTCCGCCGGAGTTGTTGACAAGGTTTCATGAATGTCCAGTGCCAACGAACAGAAAAGTGACCCCGGGACCACGCCGACAACACGGCCACGCGCCGACTTCGCGGTAATCATCCCCGCCGCCGTGATCGCCCTGATCGTGGTGGTGTGGGGCTTGTTCTACACGGTCTCGTTCGAGAGCGCCGCGGGCAGGGCCTTCGACGTGGTGGTCCACACGGTGGGCTGGCTGTTCATCGTCGTGGCCACCACCGTCGTGGCCTACACCATCTACCTCGCGTTCTCCCGCTTCGGCGGCATCCGCCTGGGCGGCGATGACGAGAAGCCGCAGTACAGCACCCGGTCCTGGATCGCCATGATGTTCGCCGCCGGCATGGGCATCGGGCTCATGTTCTACGGCGTGTCCGAACCGCTCACCCACTTCCAGACCCCGCCCCCGGGCCAGGAGCAGCAGTACGACGTGGCCATGGCCACCACCGCCTTCCACTGGACCCTCCACCCGTGGTCCATGTACGCCGTGGTGGGGCTGGCGCTCGCGCTGGCCGCCTACCGTTTCAAGCGCGGCCACCTGATCTCGCAGGCGTTCGTCCCGCTCATCGGCGAGAAGCGGGCCAACGGATGGATTGGCAAGGTCCTGGACATCGCCACGGTCGTGGCCACCATCTTCGGCACCGCCGCCTCCCTGGGCCTCGGCGCGCTCCAGATCCGGGCCGGTCTCAACGAGACCGGCGCGGTCAGCGGCGGCGGCATCGCGCTCGTCGTGGGCGTCATCGTGGTGTTGGGCCTGGTGTTCCTCGCCTCGGCTGCCTCCGGCATCGGCAACGGCATCCGGATCCTGTCCAACATCAACCTGGTGTTGGCGATCTCGCTCGCCCTGTTCGTCGCGATCTTCTCCGGTGCGCTGTTCTTCATGCTCGACCTGGTCCCCACCACGGTCGGTGCGTACTTCTCCGACTTCTTCGACATGGCCTCCCGCACCGCGGTGAGCGAGAACGGCGAGGCGGCCGAGTGGCTGTCCGGCTGGACGGTCTTCTACTGGGCCTGGTGGATCTCCTGGTCGCCCTTCGTGGGCATGTTCCTCGCCCGGATCAGCCGGGGCCGCACGGTCCGCGAGTTCATCATCGGTGTGGTCCTGATCCCCAGCACCCTGTCGGTGCTGTGGTTCTCGATCTTCGGCGGGTTCGCCCTGTACCTCGAGGACGCCGGGCGGAGCGTCTTCGGTGACGGCGCTCTCGAACCCCAGCTGTTCAACCTGCTCCGCGAACTGCCCCTCGCGCCGGTGCTGATGGTGGTCGCCATGGTGCTCATCGCCGTCTTCTTCATCACCTCGGCCGACTCGGCGTCGATCGTCATGGGCGGAATGGCCCAGCACGGCGTCGAGGAGCCGTCCCGGTGGATCGTCATGCTGATGGGTACCTTCACGGCCGCGGTCGCGATCATCATGCTCGTGGCCGGCGACGGTGGCGGTGACGCGCTGTCGAGTCTGCAGAACATGACCATCATCGCGGCGTCGCCGTTCGTCCTGGTGCTGATAGCCCTGTGCGTGTCGATCCACAAGTCGCTCTCGCACGATCCGGCGGCCGAGAACGCCTGACGCGGGCCGGGGGACTCCCGGCACGGCTGCCGTGGACGCGACCACTACTCTGGGGCCCATGGCGAAGACAGTCCTGACCGCGGTCGCATGGCCGTACGCGAACGGCCCCCGGCACATCGGACACGTCTCGGGGTTCGGGGTGCCGTCGGACGTCTTCTCCCGGTACCAGCGGATGGCCGGCAATGACGTGCTGATGGTCTCGGGTACCGACGAGCACGGCACCCCGCTTCTCGTGCAGGCCGAGAAGGAGGGGGTGTCGGTCCAGTCCCTCGCCGACCGGTACAACCGGGTGATCGTCGACGACCTCGCCGGTCTGGGGCTGAGCTACGACCTGTTCACCCGCACCACCACCCGGAACCACTACTCGGTGGTCCAGGAGCTCTTCAAGGGACTGCACCGCAACGGGTACATGGTGGCCAAGACCACCACCGGGGCGGTGAGTCCCTCGACGGGCCGCACGCTGCCGGACCGGTACATCGAGGGCACCTGCCCGATCTGCGGTGACGACGGCGCCCGGGGCGACCAGTGCGACAACTGTGGCAACCAGCTCGACCCGGCCGACCTGAAGAACCCGGTCTCCAAGATCAACGGGGAGACCCCGAAGTTCATCGAGACCGAGCACTGGTTCCTCGACCTGCCCGCGCTCGCGGACTCGCTGGGGGACTGGCTCAAGGGCCGCGAGGACTGGCGGCCCAACGTCCTGAAGTTCTCGCTCAACCTGCTCGAGGACCTGCGCCCGCGCGCGATGAGCCGCGACATCGACTGGGGCATCCCGATCCCGGTAGAGGGATGGCAGGACCGGGGCGACAAGAAGCTCTACGTGTGGTTCGACGCGGTGGTGGGCTACCTGTCCGCCTCGATCGAGTGGGCGTGGCGTTCCGGCGAGCCCGAGGCGTGGCGGCGCTGGTGGACGGACCCGGACGCGGTCTCCCACTACTTCATGGGCAAGGACAACATCACCTTCCACTCGCAGATCTGGCCTGCGGAGCTCATCGGGTACGACGGCCGGGGAGCCCACGGCGGCGAGCCGGGCGCACTGGGCGCGCTCAACCTGCCGACCGAGGTGGTCTCGTCCGAATTCCTCACGATGTCCGGGTCCAAGTTCTCGTCCTCGCGGGGCGTGGTGATCTACGTCCGCGACTTCCTGGCCGAGTTCGGCCCGGACGCACTGCGGTACTTCATCTCGGTGGCCGGGCCGGAGAACCAGGACACCGACTTCACCTGGGACGAGTACGTGCGCCGCACCAACGCCGAGCTGGTGGGCGGCTGGGGGAACCTGGTCAACCGCACGGTGTCCATGGCACACAAGAACTTCGGTGAGATCCCGCGACCCGGCACCCTCACCGACCTGGACGCCGAGCTGCTGCGCGATGCCGAATCGGCCTTCGCCACCATCGGCGGGCATCTCGAGCGCTCCCGGTTCAAGGCGGGCGTGACCGAGGCCATGCGGGTCGTGGGCGCCGCCAACCGCTACATCGCGGCCACCGAGCCGTGGAAGCTGGCCAAGGAACCGGACCAGCGCGAGCGCTTGGGCACCGTGTTGCACACCGCGCTGCAGGTGGTCTCCGACGCCAACACCCTGCTCACCCCGTACATGCCGTCGGCCGCGCAGCAGATCCACGGCGCGATCGGCGGGCAGGGCGTGTGGGCCGCGTCGCCCCAGGTGCACGAGGTGACCGACGACATGCCGGTTGACCTGGTCGGGACGGGCCTACCCGAGGCGGGACGCAGCTACCCGGTGATCATGGGCGACTACGCCTCCGAGCAGGCCACGTGGGCGCGCACCGAGCTCACTCCCGGGACCCCGCTGGCCAAACCCAGCCCGCTGTTCGCCAAGGTCGACCCCGAACTCGCCGAGACCGGGCCCGAATGGGCGCCGATCCGGCGCGAGGACTGATCTCCCGATGGCCAAGCGCAAGCCCCGTCCGACCCCCGTCCTCCCCGAGCTGCTCCCCGGGCTGGTGGATGCCCACACCCACCTGTACTCCTGCGGCCACCGCACGGCGGACGAGGTTCGCGCCGCCGCCGACCGGGCCGCCCTGGCCGGGGTGGCGGCGATGGTGACCGTGGGCGACGACCTGGCCGAGTCGGAAGCCGTGGTGGCCGCCGCGGAGGCCGACGAGCGGGTGTACGCCGCCGTCGCGGTGCACCCCACGCGGGCACGGGAGCTCACCGACCCGGACAGTGGCCCCGCCGTCCGGGAACGGCTGCGCGAGCTCGCCGCGCACCCCCGGGTGGTAGCGGTGGGGGAGACCGGCCTCGACCACTACTGGGTGGGGAAGATGGACGGCTGCGCCGACCCGGCCGAGCAGGAGGAGTCACTGCGCTGGCACGCCGGGCTCGCCGCCGAGGTGGGCAAGTGTCTGATGATCCACAACCGGGAGGCCGACGACGACCTGATGCGGGTCCTCGGCGAGGTGGCCGGCCCGGACTCGGGCATCCCGTCCGTCATGCTGCACTGCTTCTCCTCGCCGCTCGAGGTGGCCCGGGAGGCGCTGGACCGCGGTTACGTGCTGTCGTTCACCGGGAACGTGACCTTCAAGGCCAACGACCACCTGCGCGAGGCCGCCCGCCTGGCCCCCGCGGGTCAGCTGCTCGTGGAGACCGACGCCCCCTACATGGCGCCCGAACCGTTCCGTGGAGCCCGCAACGAGCCGGGACTGGTGGGCTACACCGCCCGGGTCGTGGCCGAGGTCCGCGGTCAGTCGCCGGCAGAGTTCGTCGCCGAGGCCGCCGACACGGCCCGCGGTGTCTTCGGCCTGACCGTCTGAGATCACGGCCGGGAGCGAGTCCGCCTCCGCTGCCCGGCCCCGCTGCCCACCGCTGCATCCCGCCGTGTGGCGCGTGTGACTCATGCGCCTGCCGGGATTTATGTAACAAAACGTGATCTGTCCAACTCGTCGTCGTCGCACGTCAGGGGTGTCACATTGCCCCGGGGCGGGTGAGTCGTTACGCTCTTGTGATGAATCGCGGACGCCCGTATGGGCGAGCGCGGGCGATGCGAGGAGAGAACTGACCAGTGGTTGAAGCTTCACGGACCGACACCCCCACGGGCGCCAAGGGCGTACTCGCCCCGATCCACCGCATCCACAGGTCCCGCTCGACCATGCTGCGGGTGTCCGTGGCCGGGATGCTCGCCACCCTGGTCGTGGGCGGGGTCGCCGCGCTGGACCAGCGCACCGAATACACCCTCGAGGTCGACGGTTCGTCGGTCGAACTGGTCACCTTCACCTCCGACGTGCGCACGGCGCTCGAGGAGGCCGGTTACAGCGTGGACGAGCGCGATGTGGTGGTGGCCCCCGGCGGCCGGATCGACGACGGCGACACCGTGACCCTGCTCCGCGCCCGGCCCGTGACCCTGGAGGTGGACGGGCGTTCCGAGCAGGTGTGGACCACCGCCGCCACCGTCGCCGACCTGATCTCCGAGCGTGGCGACGTCCCGCCCCGCAGCTACATCACCCCCCGCATCGACGCCGAGGTCCCCCTCGACGGCGCGACCATCTCGGTGGTGACGCCCCGCGAGCTGCTGCTGTCCGACAACGGCGCCCCTGCCGCCCCGCTGGCCTCGCCCGGAGACACCGTGGGCGACTACCTCGAGCGCGCCGGCATCGCCCTCGGCCCCCTCGACACGGTCGAGCCCGCGGCCGACGCGCCCGCGACCCCCGGCACCGAGGTGACCATCACCCGCGTGGCCACGTCCGAGCAGACCGTGGTCGAGCCGTTCACCGCTCCCGAGCAGGCCACCGAGGACCCCGAGGCGACCGAGGGGGAGCGCACCGTGGTCGAGCCCGGCGCCCCCGGCGAGCGCGAGGTCCGGTACACCGTGACCCTGGTCAACGGCGTGGAGACCGAGCGCACGCGCGGCGAGGAGAAGGTGCTCACCGAGCCCCGCCCCGCGGTCGTCCGCGTGGGTACCAAACCCCGCCCCTCCGCCCCCGCGGTCTCCAACGGCGGCGTCTGGGACTCGATCGCCCAGTGCGAGTCCAACGGCAACTGGAGCATCAACACCGGCAACGGATACTCCGGCGGACTGCAGTTCGCCCCCAGCACGTGGACCGGACACGGTGGCGGCCAGTACGCACCCAGCGCCCACCTGGCCTCGCGTGAGCAGCAGATCGCGATCGCCGAGAAGGTCCGGGCCTCGCAGGGCTGGGGCGCCTGGCCCGCCTGCACCTCGAAGCTGGGCCTACGCTGACCGGTCCGGACGCGACCTTCCGCGGGCAGGCCGATCTCCTCGGCCCCCAGGAGGTGCGCGCGCTCGCCGAAGAACTGGACCTCAAGCCCACCAAATCCAAGGGGCAGAACTTCGTCCACGACGCCAACACGGTCCGCCGGATCGTCACCGTCTCCGGGGTGGGGCCCGGCGACACCGTCGTGGAGGTGGGCCCGGGGCTGGGCTCCCTGACCCTGCCGCTGCTCGACGCCGCGGGTCGGGTGGTGGCGATCGAGATCGATCCCGTCCTGGCCGGGCGGCTGCCCCGGACCGTCGCCGAGCGCGCGCCCGAGCTCGCGGGGAACCTCACCGTGGTGACCGCCGACGCGCTCGACGTGCGCGGGGCTGACCTGCAGGGTGCCGATCCTCAGGGCGCCGATCCTCACGGTGCCGATCCTCACCGCGCCGACCTCGGCGAGACCGGGCCGACCGCACTCGTGGCCAACCTGCCCTACAACGTCTCCGTCCCGGTCCTGCTGCACCTGCTCGCCGAGGTGCCCACGCTGCGGACGGCGCTGGTGATGGTGCAACTCGAGGTGGCCGACCGCTTGGCCGCACCCCCGGGATCCCGTGTCTACGGCGTGCCGAGCGTCAAGGCCGGGTTCTTCGGCACCGTCAGGCGCACCGGGACCGTGGGGCGCAACGTCTTCTGGCCGGTGCCCAACGTCGAGTCGGGTCTGGTGCGGATCGACGCGTACGAGACCCCGCCGTGGGACCTGGGCGAGGCGCACCGCAAGCGGGTGTTCGCGGTGGCCGACGCCGCCTTCGCCCAACGGCGCAAGACCCTGCGCGCGGCGCTGTCCGGGTGGGCGGGATCCGCCGCGGAGGCAGAGTTCGCGCTCGTCGAGGCGGGTGTGGACCCCAAGACGCGTGGGGAGCAGCTCACCACCGCCGACTACGTGCGCATCGCGGAGGCGGCGCGGCGGCTCGGGATAGGGCCGGCGCACCGCGAGCCGTAGGCTGGTCGGCGTGCCCCGTGACGTCTCCACCCCCGCCGGCGCGCGCGCCGTGACGGCCGTCGCCCCCGCCAAGATCAACCTCCACCTGGGAGTCGGCGATCTGCGCGCGGACGGTTTCCACGACCTGCTCACCGTGTACCGGGCCGTGGACCTGTGGGAACAGGTCACCGTTGCGCTGGTCGACGACGACGATCCCGACGTGGTGGTCGTCTCCGGGCCGGGGGCCGCTCAGGTGCCCACGGACCGGACCAATCTCGCGGCGAAGGCGGTCGATCTGCTCCGCGGCGAGGCCGGGTCCGGGGCCCGCCTGGCGATCCGGATCGTCAAGGGGGTCCCCGTGGCCGGTGGGATGGCGGGCGGGAGCGCGGACGCCGCCGCCGCGCTGGTGGCCACCGATCGACTGCTGGGCCTCGGCCTGGGCCGGGCGGCGCTCGAGGAGCGGGCCGCGCGACTGGGCAGCGACGTGCCGTTCTGCATCCGCGGTGGCACGGCCCTCGGCACCGGTCGGGGTGAGACTCTCGCACCGCTGCTGCACGCCCGCGCCGAGCAGCACGTGGTGGTGGCCATCGCCGACGGCGGGCTGTCCACCCCGGTGGTCTTCGCCGAACTCGACCGCCTACGCGCCGAACGTTCCGAGACCGGCCGCGACCTGCCCCGCAGCGGCGGCGTGGAGGCACTGGTCGAGGCGCTGGCCGGCCAGGACCCGGCGCGCGTGGCCGGGCTGCTCGCCAACGACCTGGAGCCCGCCGCGCTCTCGCTGATGCCCGCTCTCCGCAAGACCCTGCGGGCCGGCGCCGAGGCCGGTGCGCTGCACGGCATGGTCTCCGGCTCCGGTCCCACCTGCCTGTTCTTCTGCGCCGACCGCGAGCAGGCGATCGCGGTGGCCGCGGAGGTGAGCGAGACCGGCGTCGCGCGCGAGGTCCGACTCACGCACGGCCCGGTCGGCGGAGCCCACGTCATCGACAACCCGCAGCAGACCCCGCAAAAGACGCCGTAGAAGACCCCGCAACACACCCTGTAATAGACACCGCAACAGACACCGGAGCAGTAATGGCCCCCACCAACCTCATCAACCTCGAGCAGGGGTCGGTGTCCTTCGGGATCCGACAGGTGCTCGACGACGTCTCCCTGGGCGTCAACGCCGGCGACCGCATCGGCGTGGTCGGCCTCAACGGGGGTGGCAAGACCACGCTGCTCGAGATCCTCACCGGGGTGGCCGAGCCGGACACCGGACGCGTCTCGCGGGTGAGCGGCCTACGACTGGCCGTGGTCACCCAGCGCACCGAGCTGGCCGCCGACACCGTGGGCGAGTCCGTGCTGGGCGGCCTCGGCGTGGCCACCCACGAATGGGCGGGCGATTCGCGGATCCGCGCGGTGCTCGACGGCATCGGCATCCACGACCTGGGCTTGGACACCCCGGTGGACGATCTGTCCGGCGGCGAGCGGCGGCGGGTCTCCCTGGCCGCGGCCCTGGTCCAGGACTTAGACCTGCTGGTCCTCGACGAGCCGACCAACCACCTCGACGTCGAGGGGGTCCAGTGGCTCGCGGATCACCTCCGCTCCCGGTCGTCTGCGCTCATCGTCGTCACCCACGACCGGTGGTTCCTCGACACCGTCGCCACCCACACCTGGGAGGTGGTCGACGGCCGCGTCGAGCAGTTCGAGGGCGGGTACAACGACTGGGTGTTCGCGCGCGCCGAGCGGGACCGGCAGAGCGCCGCCAGCGAGTCGCGCCGGCAGAACCTCATGCGCAAGGAGCTGGCCTGGCTGCGTCGCGGCGCACCGGCTCGGACGTCCAAGCCGAGATACCGTATCGAGGCCGCGGAGTCGCTGATCAAGGACGTGCCGCCGCCCCGCGACTCGCTACGCCTGTCGAGCTTCGCGGCCCGGCGTCTGGGCAAGGTCGTGATCGAGCTCGAGGACGCGCGTTTAGACGCCCCCGACGGCCGCACCCTGGTGGAGGATCTCACCTGGCGTCTCGCCCCCGGCGAGCGGTTGGGTCTGGTGGGCGTCAACGGCTCCGGCAAGACCACCCTGCTGCGTGCGCTGGCCGGTGAGGCCCCGCTCGGGTCGGGCCGCCGCAAGGAGGGCAAGACGGTGAAGATCGGCTGGCTGCGGCAGGAGCTCGACGACCTGCCGCTGAACCAGCGGGTGCTCGAGGCGATCGAGGACGTGGCCGCGCGCGTGGCGTTCGGCGACATCGAGCTCAGCGCCTCGCAGCTGGCCGAGCGGCTGGGCTTCACACCGGCCCGGCAACGCACCCCGGTCGGCGACCTCTCCGGCGGCGAGCGGCGGCGCCTGCAGCTCACGCGGGTGCTCATGGCCGAGCCCAACGTGCTGCTCCTCGACGAGCCCACCAACGACTTGGACATCGACACCCTCCGCCAGCTCGAGGACCTGCTCGACGGCTGGCCCGGCACGATGGTCGTGATCTCCCACGACCGCTACCTCGTCGAGCGCATCTGCGACTCGGTGTGGGCGCTGTTCGGTGACGGCGGGCTCACCAACCTGCCGCGGGGCATCGATGAGTACCTCGAGCGCCGCAAGAAGGCCGGGGCGGCGGGCGACTCGGGCAAGGTGTTGCGCGAGGCTGCCACGTCGGTCGGCTCGGCCTCGGGGTCCTC